>NZ_JANUCB010000001.1:0-618330 GCF_024809425.1 Pseudomonas sp. JAI111
CTCGGACAGGCCTTATACATAAATGCAACCGGGTAGCAGTGTTTGAAAAGCAGGTAGTCAGTGTGGGCGAGTCCATACATAAGGGCGAAACCCTAGGTGGCCGTTACCGCAGCAACGGATATGTACACCTGAAAGAGACTGGTCGGCTGTCAGGCCGCCATCGCGAGCAGGCTCACTCCCACAAGTTCGGTGTACACACGAAAGAGACTGGTCGGCTGTCAGGCCGCCATCGCGGGCAAGCCCGCTCCCACAGGGTTCGATGTACACCCGAAAGAGATTGGTCGGCCCAAAGGCCGCCACGTTCACGCTCAACCAGGAATAGCCAAAGGAAGCGACATAAACTGACTAATGCGAGCCCGCAACCACCGCTCCGCCGGATCATTGTCATGCACCCCACTCCAAGCCATCGACAACTGCGCAGCCTCAATCGGAAACGGCGGATCCTCAGCCCTCAACGCACAGCCCTCAACCAACGCACACGCCGCATAATCCGGCACCGTCGCAATCATCTCAGTCCCGGCCAACAACGCACGCAACCCACTGAACTGCGGAACCCCCAACACCACCCGCCGACAGCGCCCGATCTTCGCCAGATCCAGATCAATGTTGCCGCTCAAATCCCCCGAAAACGACACCATCGCATGCGGCCGCTCACAATACTCATCCAGCGTCAGCGGCGCCGGACGCTTGTCACCACGCAACACCTTGCACGGAATATCACGCAAGGTCTTGCGCTTGGCATTCGCCGGCAAATCCGTGGTGTAACTCACCCCCACCGAAATTTCCCCGGACGCCAACAACGCCGGCATCAACAGATAATTGGCCCGCCGCACCACCACGACAATCCCCGGCGCCTCCTCGCGCAGCTGCGTCAACAGCGGCGGAAACAAGCCAAACTCGGCATCGTCCGACAGACCGATACGAAACACATCGCAGCTGGTCGTCGGATCGAACTCCTTGGCCCGGCTCACCGCCCCGGAAATCACATCCATCGCCGGTTGCAGCTCCTTGAGAATCGCCAGCGCCCGCGCCGTCGGCTCCATGGCGCGCCCATTGCGCAGCAACAACGGATCGTCGAACAGATCACGCAACCGTGCCAGCGCCGCACTCACTGCCGGCTGGCCCATGAACAGTTTTTCAGCCACCCGAGTGAGGTTCTTCTCGAACATCAACGCTTCGAAAATCACCAACAGGTTCATGTCGACGCGACGCAGATCGTTACGGTTCATAGGCACGGTTCCCTTGTTGTGTTCAGCCGGCGACTTTACTCGATCAATGGCACGTTCGCCGCACGTTTGTAAGGCCCGTATTCCACCGGCACCCATTGGAAATGCTTGCCCTGGGCGGCGATGTGGCCAATGCCGGGGAACGGCAAGTGCGCCGCCGTCACCCAGGTCTTGCTCGCCGCTGCTGCCGTGAATACGGTGGCGCGGCTCTTGATCGCCTGTTGGCTGTTGACGTCGAAACCGATCGACACTTCAGGGTGTTCGAACTGCACCGCGAGGTTATGCACCAGATCGCCCATGAACAGAATGCTCTGCCCCTGGGAAGTGAACCGGTAGGTGGTGCTGCCTGGCGTGTGCCCCGCTTCCAGCTCCGCATCGACTACACCCGGCACCGGCGACTGACCGGCATCGAACGTCTTGAAACGTCCCTCGGACACATACGGTGCGGTCGAGTCCTGGGCGATTTTGAAATACGGCTTGGCGCCCTCGGGTGCCTTGGCAAGCGCCTGGGGATCGAGCCAGTAAGCGGCTTCCGCCTTCGCCGCAAAGACGGTGGCATTGGCGAACACGGGTTTGTGCTGGGCGTCGACCAGCCCGCAGACGTGGTCCAGGTGCAGGTGCGTCAACAAAATCGTATCGACTTGCGCAGGCTCATAACCGGCGGCTTTCATGTTGTCCGAGAGCATGCCGGCCGTGGCGCCGATGCATTGGCCCGCGCCCGTATCAACCAGGATCAATTGCTTGCCGGTGTTGATCAAAAAAGCGTTGAACGCGGTCTGCACGCCCGGTGTTTCAATCGAACGGCGAGCCAGCAGCGCGCGGATCTGGCTCTGGGTCAGGCCCTTGAGCAGTTTGGGCGACAGGTCGTTGTAGCCGTCGAACAGCGCCGTGACTTCGTAATCGCCCACCGCCAGGCGGAAATAGCCCGGCGCTTGTGTGCCGACCTGTGCAGGCGCCTGCGCCGCACACACTCCGGCTGTCATCGCCACCACCAGCCCCAATGCACTTGCCAGAGAATGTTTCATACTTTCACCTTGATCGAGTCAAAAAAGCGGCCATGCAAACGCCGCACGATGACGTCGATTGTGCACGGGACAGGCCCTTGGAAATTGCAGCAATGTGCTGAGTTAGCGCTGTTGCCCACCTCGTACACGGACGGAATTAACAACGTTTAACTCGCCTGCCAGCGCGTCGCGACCAAGAATGAAGCTCACCGACACGGACATCTGTCATGGCCCAATCTCAGCGAAACGTCGCCTGCGCGACTGCCACTCAAACGCGAAAGAAAACCACCGGCGGCCTGACCCCGTGGCGCGAAAGCCTGGTCAAGCAGCTGATCCTCGAGCGCCTCGACGAGACCATTGAAGTGACCGAGCTGGCTCACGCCTGTGCCCTCTCGCGCAGTCATTTCTCCCGCGCATTCAAGTGCAGCACCGGGCTCTCGCCCCAGGACTGGATTCGCCAGCAGCGTATTGCCCGCGCCAAGCAATTGATCCAGGACACCGAACTGACCCTGACGCAAATCAGCCTCGAATGCGGCTTCTGCGATCAGGCACATTTCTGTCACATCTTCACCCGCAGCGAAGGTATCACCCCGTTCGCCTGGCGTTGCCGTACGGTGCGCCCCCTTCCCCGCCGCCCCGCCTACGCCGCCGAACTTCACGCGTAATATTCGGTGTCGCACGCTTCGTAGCAGCTGTCGAACGACAGCTGCTACGTGGGTTGCGTCAGCCCAGCGGAGAAAGCCGCTCCAACGCCTCAGCCACACCGAACCCATACGCCGGATCAGCCTTGGTGCAGTTGTCGATGTGGCGCTGGCGAATCGCCTGCGGCACGCCATTCATCGCCCGTGCGGTGTTGTCGAACAGCAACTGTTTGCGCACCGGGTCCAGCAACCGGAACAGGTTGCCCGGCTGTTCGTAATGGTCCTCTTCCAGCCGATGGTCATAGTGCTGGGCGAAGCCTTCCAGCGGCAGCGGCGGATCGGCCAGCTCCGGTGAATCAGGCCACTCGCCCACGCTGTTGGGGAAATAACTGGCGGTGCCACCCAGGTTACCGTCGGTACGCATGGCGCCGTCGCGGTGATAGCTGTGGGACGGTGAGCGCGGTGCGTTGACCGGGATGTGATTGAAGTTGACCCCCAAGCGGTAGCGCTGAGCGTCACCATAGGAAAACAGCCGCGCCTGAAGCATGCGGTCCGGCGAAAAGCTCACGCCTGGCACCACGTTGGCCGGCGAGAAGGCGGCCTGTTCGATCTCGGCGAAGTGGTTCTCGGCGTTCCGGTTGAGCTCCATGATGCCGACTTCGATCAACGGGAACTCAGCGTGCGGCCAGACCTTGGTCAGGTCGAATGGATTGTGCCGGTAGGTGTTGGCCTGTTCCTCCTCCATCACCTGAATGCACAATTTCCAGCGCGGGAAATTGCCCTGCTCGATGACCTCGTACAGGTCCCGCAGGTTGCTTTCGCGGTCCTTGCCGACCACAGCTTGCGCCTCGGCATCCGTAAGGTTTTCGATGCCTTGCTGGCAGACGAAGTGAAACTTCACCCACACCCGTTTGTTGTCGCGGTCGATCAGGCTGAACGTGTGGCTGCCGAAACCGTGCATGTTGCGGAAACTGACGGGAATCCCGCGATCGCTCATGACGATGGTCACCTGATGCAGCGCCTCCGGCAACAGCGTCCAGAAATCCCAGTTGCTGGTGGCGTTGCGCAGACCGGTGCGTGGGTCGCGCTTGACCACGTGGTTGAGGTCGGCGAAACGCAGCGGGTCGCGGAAGAAAAACACTGGCGTGTTGTTGCCGACAATGTCCCAGTTGCCTTCATCGGTATAGAACTTCACCGCGAAGCCACGGATATCGCGCTCGGCATCCGCCGCGCCGCGCTCACCGGCCACCGAGGAAAACCGCACGAACAACGGCGTCTGCTTGCCCACGGCACTGAAAATACTGGCCTTGGTGTAGCGGCTGATGTCGTGGGTTACGGTGAACGTGCCGTAAGCGCCCGCGCCCTTGGCGTGCATGCGCCGCTCAGGGATGACTTCGCGGTCAAAGTGGGCTAGTTTTTCCAACAGCCAGATGTCTTGTAAAAGTGCCGGCCCACGAGGGCCGGCAGTCTGGATGTTGAGGTTATTGACCACCGGTGCGCCGGTGGCATTCGTCAGCTTTTTCATGGACTCGATCTCGACAGTTAGCTGCTCTCACCAGCAGCGAAAACCGGCGCGGATTTAAATCCGCGCCGGGGTTCTTCATCCCTTCAAGAACGCCAACAGGTCAGCGTTGAGCTGATCCTTGTGAGTGTCAGTCAAGCCATGGGGTGCACCGGGATAGATCTTCAGCGTAGAACCTTTCACCAGTTTTGCCGACGCAATGCCCGCCGCTTCGATAGGCACCACCTGATCCGCGTCGCCATGCACCACCAGCGTCGGGATATCGAACTTCTTCAAGTCCTCGGTGAAGTCGGTTTCGGAGAACGCCTTGATGCAGTCATAGGCATTCTTGTGGCCCGCCAACATGCCTTGCATCCAGAACCAGTCGATCATGCCCTGGGAAGGCTTGGCGTCCGGCTTGTTGAAGCCGAAGAACGGTCCGCTGGCGAGGTCGATGTACAGCTGCGAACGGTCGGCAAGGGACGCCTGGCGAATGCCGTCGAACACTTCGATCGGCAGGCCGCCGGGGTTGGCTGCGGTCTTGAGCATCAACGGCGGCACCGAGGAAATCAGTCCGGCCTTGGCCACGCGGCCAGTGCCGTGGCGACCGATGTAGCGCGCCACTTCGCCGCCGCCGGTGGAGAAGCCGAACAGCACGGCATCCTTGAGGTCGAGCAACTCGATCAACTGCGCCAGGTCATCGGCGTAGGTGTCCATGTCGTTGCCGGTCCACGGCTGGCTGGAGCGACCATGGCCACGGCGGTCGTGGGCGATGACCCGATAGCCTTTGGAGGCCAGGAAGATCATCTGCGACTCCCAGCTGTCGGCGTTCAGCGGCCAGCCGTGACTGAATACGATCGGCTGACCGGTGCCCCAGTCCTTGTAATAAATCTCGGTGCCGTCTCGGGTCGTGAATGTACTCATGCGATATCTCCTTTTCGAGTGTTGGGGTGTTTCAAAGCGGTGAGTGGCCCATGCGTTCGGCGAGTCGCGCCACGCGCTCGCCCAGGTGCGCGGCGGTGCAGCGGTCTTCTGGCGGAGGCGCCAGCTCGGGGGACTGTTCGACATTCGACTGGGCCATGACCCCGAGCGAACTGCCGAGGCGATTGAGCTGTCCGTCGAACACGCCGGTGCTCGAACGTGCCGGCAGCACGTCGAGGCCGACCCAGATCATTGAATGCTGCGCGGCGAACACCGCCAGCTGCAGCAAGGTGTTGAGTTTGTCGCCGCACAGGCAGCCGGAGTTGGTGAACCCCGCCGCCAGCTTGTTGCGCCATGGCTGGGCCAGGTAAAACGCCGCCGTGGATTCCATGAAGCTCTTGAAGGACGCCGAAGCGCTGCCCATGTAGGTCGGGGCGCCGAAAATGATGGCGTCGGCACTGTGCAATCGATCCCAGTGCTGGTCCACGTCCTCGACCGGCACCAGCAGACTGGTGCTGCCCAAGTGCCGCTCGACACCGAGGGCGACGGCCTCGGCCAAGACACGGGTGTGCCCGTAGCCACTGTGATAGACCACCACCACGTTGCTCATTCCAGCGTCCTCATGACATGTTTGATCCTCGCGACAGCGATGTAGGAGTTGTCGAGTGCAACGAGGCTGCTATCTTTTGATTTTGCCCCTGAGAAACAAGATCAAAAGATAGCAGCCTTGTTGCACTCGACAGCTCCTGCAAAGCGCCTACAGATGGGAGTTTTGGGCGTAGACCACATTGAGCACGAGTTAAACGTTGTTAATTTTCCTTGGCGCGCCAAAAGCCGTAACACGTACTTTGCTACCCTCACCCCCAATGAACAGGTGCTTGAGAACGACACCGGGAACGCACCGGTCCAGACGAACACCCGACAGTCTTCCGGGCACCGCGTTGCGTTCACCTCAAAACCTGAGGAATATGCTCGAAAATCGCGTACCAGACGGTTGCAAGCAGGAGTGACACGTTGACCCTTTCCCCCGAACAGGCCATCCATTTTGGCCCCTACCGGGTCTATCCCGGACAACGTCTGGTGATGGAGGCCGACCAGCCTTTGCGCCTGGGTCGGCGTGCGCTCGACATTCTGTTGATCCTGCTGGAGCACGCGGGAAAAGTGGTCGCCAAGCAAGAACTGATCGCCAGGGTCTGGCCCAAAAGCGTGGTCGAAGACATCAACCTGCGGGTGCACATGGCGGCGCTGCGCAAAGCCCTTGGCGACGGCCAGGCCGGCCAGCGCTACATCATCACCGTAGCCCAACGTGGCTACAGTTTTGTGGCGCCCTTTTCACTGCAACAGATCGGGCAACATCCCGAGGCCGAAGAACCTGCAACAAGCGGCCATAACCTGCCCATCCGGCACACGCGCATGATTGGTCGCCAGCCACTGGTCGACAACCTGATGCTGCAGCTGCCACGCCAGCGTTTCATCACCCTCGTCGGCCCGGGCGGGATCGGCAAGACCACCGTGGCCCTGCGGGTCGCGGAACAATTGATTGGCCGCTATCGAGACGGCATTCGCCTGCTGGACCTGGCGCCGATCAGCGATCCGTTGATGATCGGCACTCACCTGGCCACGATGCTGGGTTTGTCGCTGCATGACGCCGAACCCGCGAGCGGCCTCGCGACGTATCTGCGCGAACGGCAGATGCTGCTGGTGATCGATAACTGCGAGCACCTGATCGATGCCATCGCGCTGCTCTGCGAAAGCCTCCTGCGCGCAGCCCCACAGGTGCACATTCTGGCCACCAGCCGCGAGAGCCTGCGCGCCGAGGGCGAATACGTTCAGCGTCTTGACTCGCTGGATTGTCCGCCGCCCATCGCCGTGCTCGACCGTGCGCAGGCGCTGACGTTTTCGGCGCTGCAGCTGTTCGTCGAACGGGCCATGGCCAGCCAGGACAGCTTTGAATTGACCGAAGAAGAACTGCCGCTGGCGATTGAGATCTGTCGGCGCCTGGACGGCATTCCATTGGCCATCGAACTGGCGGCGGCGCAAGTGGGACACTTTGGTGTCGACGGATTGCTGGCGCAATTACAAGACAGTTTCCGCGTGCTCACTCAGGGCTGTCAGTCGACGCTGGGCCGGCACCAGACATTGCGTGCCACCCTCGACTGGAGTTTCCAGTTGCTCAGTGCCTGCGAGCAGACATGCCTGCGCCGCCTCGGGGTGTTCAGGGGTGGTTTCACGTTGCAGTCGGCAGCGGCGGTGATCGTCGGCGAACACATCGAGCCCGACGTGGTGTTTGGCTCGATCACGCAACTGGTGGCCAAGTCGCTGTTGAATGTCGAGGTGGGCGACGAAGAAGTGTTCTATCGATTGCTCGATACGACCCGCAGTTATGCCCTGGAAAAACTCGCCGAGGCCGCTGATCTGCCGGACACCCGTGAACGCCACGCCCAACGATGCCTGGCCTTGATGAATCAAGCCCGGGCAGACTGGGAACTGATTTCCACTAGCCTGTGGATCGAGCGTTACGCGCGCAGCCTAGAAGACATTCGCTCGGCACTCGACTGGGGCTTGAATGGCCAGGGGCCGCAAGCGCTGGCGATCCGTCTGGCGGCGACGTCTACGCCACTCTGGCAAGAACTGTCGCTGCTCAAGGAACACGGGGTCTACGTGCGCAAGGCGCTGGCCTTGCTCGACGCGAACGCCGAGCCC
This sequence comes from Pseudomonas sp. JAI111, assembly GCF_024809425.1. Lineage (NCBI taxonomy): Bacteria > Pseudomonadati > Pseudomonadota > Gammaproteobacteria > Pseudomonadales > Pseudomonadaceae > Pseudomonas > Pseudomonas sp. JAI111. Next base: position 7,997 of record NZ_JANUCB010000001.1, read on the forward strand.
TGCCCTCGTCTGAAAATGGACCTGAAGCTGGCGCTGGGCAGCTCCTGCTATCACACCCAGGGCGGCACGGCCGAAACCATCGAGGCGTTCGTCAGCGCCCGCACCCTGGCCAAAACCGCCAACGACGTGGCAGGTGAGCTCCGGGCGGTGTCGGGGCACATGGCGGTCAACCTCAGTTGCGGTCACTACCAAATGGCGCTGGAGCAGAGCCAGCAATTCGACCGACTGGGAGGCGATGATGACGCCGTCCTGTCACTCAGTACACACCGCTTACGCGTTCTGGCGCTGCACTTTTCCGGTAATCAGTCATTGGCGCGGGAGAACGCCGAACAGGTCATCCAGCGCATGGCCCAGAGCGGTCACCTCAACCGCTTCACCCACGGATTTGGCGTGCAATACGATCAGAGCGTGGCCGCCCTGACGATTCTGGCGCGCATCCTTTGGGTGCAAGGCCAGCCGGAACAAGCCTGGCGCACCGCGCGGCAGGCGCTGGACATCGCGATTCAGATCAACCACGGCACGTCGATCTGCTACACCCTGGCGCTGGCCGGGTGCCTGATTGCCCACTACAACGGCGAGCCTCAGACCGCTCGCGAGCTCTTGCGCCTGTTGCAAGAGCAGGCGCAAAGACATTCGGTGCTGCTGTTTTATAACTGGGCACAGCATTACGCGCAGGTGATTGATCGCGAAGAAGCGCAGTTGCCCGCTCGACCGGGGGCGGGCTTGATCGGCGAAATCATGGTTACGCTCGACAGCGGCTTTGTCGATGAAACCTTGCTGCAGCGGGCCGATACCGGGGCGGCGGGATGGAGCACGGCGGAGATACTGCGCGCCAGGGCTGATGCGTTGATGGCGCAGGACAATCCGTCGGAGGGGGATCATCGCGAGCAGGCTCGTTCCCACAATGTCGAAGCGGCCGAAGAGATGCTGGTTCGGGCATTGAATGTGGCCAGGCATCAGGGTGCCCTGGCCTGGGAACTGCGCAGCGCCACCTCACTGGCGCAACTCTGGCAGCGTCAGGGCTTGTACCAGCAGGCCCATGAGTTGCTGGCGCCGGTCTACAACCGCTTCACCGAAGGTTTCGCGACGCCGGACTTGCACAAAGTCCGGTGCTTACTCGACGAGCTCCATAGGCAATGGCGCCCCTGAGGTTCTGCGCGCGCGGCTGATGTAGTGCGAGTAACGCCTCTCGAACAGACGCTGTTGGCCGCTCAGCTCAAGCTTCTCCAGCGCATAGCGGCGGGTGGTGTTGAGAAAACGATAACGGCTGGTTCCGTTGACTTGATCCTTTGACAGTAACGATTTGGCCACCAGTCGCTCCACCAGTGCCGTCAGTACGTCGGGTTTGAGGACTGCGCAACTGCTCACGCCAATCGCCGCATCAAGGGTGAAAGACATCTTGAACACCGACAGGCGCTGCAACACGGTTTGCTCGCGTTCGCCGAGTCGTTCATAGCTCCAGTCCAGCGCAGCCTTGAGGGTTTGATGCCGGGGCACGGCGGTGCGCCGGCCTTGGGTCAGCAGCTGAAAACAGTTGTCGAGCTGCGCTTGCAAGCCCACCAGCGCCAAGGCGTCGATCTGCCCCGCCGCCAGTTCGATCGCCAGCGGCAAACCGTCGAGCCGCTGGCAGATTTCGCGCACAGCCTTGAGGTCTTGTTCGCGCAGGGCGAAACCTTGTTGACGGGCTCGGGCGCGACTGACGAACAACTGCACCGCCGAATACCCCATGGCTTCGGTGACGCTGTGCAAGGCCGACGCGGGCGGCACCGCCAGAGCGGCCAGGCGCTGGACCGTTTCCCCCACCGCCTGCAAGGGTTCGCGACTGGTCACCAGAATCGACAGGCGAGGCGCCGAGATCAATAAATCCTCGACCAGGGTCCGGCAGCGTTCCTGCAAATGTTCGCAGTTATCGAGCACCAGCAATGTGTGTCGGTTTGCCAGCACGTCCAGCGTCGTGCCGACCTCCAGCTCAAGGGTCTGAATCAGATGATCGACCACCCGCGCCGGGTCATCGATCGCCGCGAAATCCACCAGCCACACGCCGTCTTCATAGTGCTGCAACAGCAGCTCGGCGACACGCAACGCCACCGTGGTCTTGCCGATGCCGCCGGGGCCGGTCAGGGTCATGAGGCGACGGACCGGCAATTGCCGGACCAGACTGCCGACGATCGAATCCCGACCGGTCACCGGCGTCAACCGGGCCGGCAAGTTGTGCTGGTGTTTTTGCACGTTCTCGAACAACACCAGCATGCCCGCGGGCACTTGTTCCACCGGGGCGATAAAGCTGTAGCCGCGCTGGGGAATGTTGACGATGTAGCGCTGGCCATCCTGCCCGTCACCCAAGGCCCGACGCAGGGCCGCGATGTGCACACGCAGGTTGATTTCCTCGACCACGGAGGTCGGCCAGACCTGGGCAATCAGTTCATCCTTGCTGACCACGTCACCGGCACGCTCGACCAGCACCTGCAAAATGTCCAGGGCACGCCCGCCCATGCGCAGCGGTCGATCACCTTCCAGGATCAGCCGTTGCTGCAGGTGGAAGGCGTAGGGGCCGAATCGCAGCACCGCATCGCTGTTCAGATCTATGAGGCTGTTCATGTCCATTCACATGCTGCAACCTGGCATGGCTCACCGTGCGACAACACCCATCGCATGCGCCCTCCAGGCTCCCGCACCTCCGTTGCAAAGCGTTGCCAAGTATCTTGGCAGGCCACAGTGACGGTTCAACTGCCACGGTAGGAGTGTCACAGCCATCGCGGTGCGCATGACGGACACAATCGCTCTAGCTGAACTGTTCGCGGTATTGGCTGGGGGTCAGGCCGAGCTTTTCACTGAACAGAAAACGCATGTGCCGCACACTGCCGAAGCCACTTTTAAAGGCCACGGTCTTGAGTGGCAGGTCGCTGGTTTCCAGCAGGTTGCGGGCGCTGTCGATGCGCGCACTCTGCAAAAACTCCATGGGCGTCATGTTCACTTCCCGGGCAAACGTGCGGGCAAAGTGCCGTTCGCTCATGTTCGCGAAGCTGGCCATGCGTTCGATGCTGAAGGCTTCATCGAGGTGTTCGAGCACATGGTTCTGCACGCGGGTGATCGGCGTTTCCTGCGGTGCGACGGCGGCCATCAACGGACTGAACTGCGCTTGTCCGCCCTGGCGTTTCATCACCACCAGCAACACCTTGGCTACGTCCTGGGCGACTTTCTTGCCGTGGTCTTCGGCGACAATCGCCAGCGCCAGGTCGATGCCGGCGGTCACGCCGCCAGAGGTGATGAGGTTGCGGTCCTGCACGTAAATCTTGTCGGTCTCCACCGTTGCCTCGGGAAACCCCTTGATCAGGCGCTCCGTGTAATGCCAATGGGTGGTGACGCGATAGCCGTCCAGCAAACCGGCGTGCCCGAGCACGAACACGCCGGTGCAGATCGAACCGTAGCGCCCTGCCCGTGCGACGGCGTCTTTGAGCCAGCACAGCAACGGCGGGTGCTTTTCGTTATAGGCCCCCGGACCGCCCGGCACCAGCAACAAGTCATACGCCTGCGCCGCCTGATCGATGTGCAGATCGGCTTGCACGCTGACGCCGTTGGAGGCGCGCAACGCGCCCGGTTCAGTGCCAATGGTCGACAGCTCGTAGCGCTCGTGCGCCGGCAGATAACGATTGGCGATGGAAAACACTTCCATGGGGCCGGCCATGTCCAGCAGGAGGAAGTCGGGAAACAACACCATAGCCACGGTTTTCATGGGTTCAAAATCACTGAAGTCAAAAGAAAGTCCATCTGCCAGACACCAATCCCCTGTGGGAGCGGGCTTGCTCGCGAAAGCGGTGTATCAGTCACCCAAAATGTTGAATGTGACACCGCATTCGCGAGCAAGCCCGCTCCCACAGGAGGTTTGTGTCAGGCCTCAAACAGTGCTGTGCATTATGGCCAAGTATGACGCCAGCGTCGGAGGAAAATACTTGGCAGCCTGTAGACAACTGTCAACTCCAAAGAGACAGTATTTCAATTTCCATCTACTTATTGCACCAACCGATAAACATTAACCTTCTCCTCACTCGGACGAATCAACGTCCCCACAGGAGATTTCATCATGCTGACCCTTCGCAAAGCCTCGGATCGCGGCGCCGCCAATCACGGCTGGTTGAAGTCGTTCCATACCTTTTCCTTCGCCAACTATCGCAACCCCAAAGAACAGGGTTTTTCCGATCTGCTGGTGATCAATGACGACCGCGTGGCGGCCGGTAAAGGCTTCGGCCAGCACCCGCACCGCGACATGGAGATTTTCTCCTACGTGCTTGAAGGCGCGCTGGAACACAAGGACACCCTGGGCACCGGCTCGGTGATTCGTCCCGGTGACGTGCAGTTGATGAGCGCCGGCAGCGGCGTGGCGCACAGCGAATACAACCACTCGGCCACGCGGCCGGTGCACTTCCTGCAAATATGGATCGTGCCGGAAGTCAGCGGCGCCAAACCGCGTTATCAGCAAGAGCACTTCAGCACCCAGAAAAAACGCGGACGCCTGCAACTGATCATCTCCCCGGATGGGGACAAAGGTTCGCTGAAAGTGCGTCAGGATGCACGGGTGTATGCCGCGCTGATCGACGGTAAGGAAAGCGCCACTCTGGAACTGGCCGCCGACCGCTACGCCTATGTGCACGTGGCCCGTGGCAGCGTTGAACTCAACGGCGTGCCGTTGCAGGAAGGCGATGGCGTGCGGGTTCGCCAGGAACAGGTGCTGACCTTGAGCAATGGCGTGGATGCCGAAGTGTTGGTGTTTGATTTGCGGCCGCAAGAGCTGCCGGAAATGCCATAACCGTCAACCGCGATCCCTGTCGCAGCCAGCTGCGACAGGGATCGCGTTTTTTTATTCGCCGGTGCCGGAAAACCCCGCGACAATTTCATCGATCACCGCGCGGACCCGGGCGGTATGCCGCAAGTCCGCGTGGGTCACCAGCCAGACGTCATAGGGCACCGGTCGCGTGCGTTCCGGCCACAGCCTGACCAGCCCGTCCCTCTCCCCCATGTACACCGGAATTTCCCCCAGCCCGAGCCCCGCCGCAATGGCTCGACGCACCAGCAGGCCGGAGCCCAGGCTCGACACGATGCGCCCACGGCTCACCGGTTCCGATACCAGCGTCATCTCCTTGTTACTCGCCAGATACGGCTGGTAAGCCACCAGGTCATGCCCTTCAAACGCCGCCCCCGGTTCCGGCACGCCGTGGCTGTCGACATACTCTTGCGAGGCAAACAGGCCCACCGGCCAACGGGCGATACGCCGGGCGATCAGGTCCGGGTTGTCCGGCCGGGCATTGCGCACCGCGATGTCGGCTTCGCGCTTGGCCAGGCTGATCATTTGCGTGGACGCGTCCAGTTGCACCCGCACATCCGGGTGTTTGTCGTGCAACCGGGCAATCGCCGGGATCAGGAAATCGATGGCCAGCGAATCGGTGGTGCTGACCCTCACCGTACCGGTGAGCCGATCGTCCAGGCCCAGGATCTGCCGTTCCAGCTCCAACGCCGAGACCTCCATTTTTTCCACGGCCTGCAAGGCTGCTTCGCCGACCGCCGTCAACGCGTAACCTTCGGAGGTACGCAGGAACAGCGTCGCGCTCAAGGACTTTTCCAGCGCCGTGACCCGCCGCCCGACCGTGGCCTGATCGACCCCCAGCACCCGCGCCGCACCGCGCAACGTCGATTCGCGGCACACCGCCAGAAACACCCGTGCGTCATCCCAATTCATGCGGCTCCCCTCCAGATGCAAATTCGCATCACTGTAGCGCGAAATCGCTGCATTACTGCATCAATAATTCTCGATACGCTGGACGCCAGAGATAACCTCACAGGACTGCTCTCATGCACAGCACATCGACCACCCCGCGCAGCGCAATCTGGCTGCCGATCTTCGCCGGCCTCGCCGCCAGCCTGGTCAGTATTGGCCTGGCGCGGTTTGCCTACACGCCGTTGATTCCGTCGCTGATCCAGGCGCACTGGTTCTCCGCCAGCGACGTGGTGTACCTCGGCGCCGCCAACCTTGTCGGCTACTTGATCGGCGCGCTGATCGGCAGGCCGCTGGCCAACCGCACCTCCAACACCACGGCCCTGCGCCTGATGATGGTGGCCGTGACCCTGGCATTTTTTGCCTGTGGTTTTCCCTTGTCGGTGAGCTGGTTCTTCGGCTGGCGCCTGCTGTCCGGCGTGGCGGGCGGCGCGATCATGGTGTTGGTCGCTGCGACGGTATTGCCCCATGTGCCAGCATCGCGCCGAGGCTTGGCCAGCGGCGCGATCTTCCTCGGTATCGGCCTGGGTATTGCCGGCTCGGGGACGATTGTCCCGCCGTTGCTGAACCTCGGGCTGCAGCAAACCTGGTTTGGCCTGGGCATTCTGTCACTGGCTCTGACCGCCGCGAGTTGGTTCGCTTGGCCGAAAGCGGCGCACCCTCAGGCCGCTGAAGTGTCGAATGAAAAATCCACGACTCCGACCGATCCCGCCGTTTACCTGTTGTTCGCCCAATACGCCTTCATGGCCGCCGGGCTGGTGCCGGCGATGGTCTTCCTGGTGGATTACGTTGCCCGCGGGCTCGGTGCCGGGGCGCACGTGGGTGCTCTGATGTGGGTGATGTACGGCCTCGGCGCGATCATCGGGCCGGTGAGTTACGGGTTTCTGGCCGATAAGCTTGGCGCCCGGTTGAGTATCCGGCTGGTGCTGGTGGTGCAGGCGATTGCAGTGGGCTTGCTGTCGATAGCGAGTTCTTTCACGGCGCTGGCTGTGCTGGCAGTGATCCTCGGCTCGTTCCCGCCGGGCATCGTGCCACTGGCGCTGGCCCGGGTGCATGAGCTGATCCCCAACCATCACGAGCAGCAGATTGCCTGGAGCCGCGCCACGGTGTCGTTCGCCACGTTCCAGGCGATCGCAGGATTTGCCTATTCGGCGTTGTTCAATGCCAGCGGCGGGCATCATGCGCTGTTGTTCGTTGTGGCGGCGGGTGCCATTGTGGTTGCACTGATGCTGGAACAGGCAATGCGCTTGCTGGACAAATCCCCTGTGGGAGCGAGCTTGCTCGCGAAGACGTAGGCAGATCCAACATCGATTTGACTGACACACCGCTATCGCGAGCAAGCTCGCTCCCACAGGGATTGGTGGTTTGACTGAATCATTGGTTGGCTCATGTGATCTCATTTACAGACAATTTTCTCGACAGGACCCCAACATGACTTTGCCTCAAACCATGACCCTGATTGAAATCACCGAACCCGGCGGTCCCGACGTTCTGAAGCCGCGCCAGGAACCGGTTCCAAGCGCTGGTGCCGGCGAAGTGCTGATTCGTGTGCACGCCGCCGGGGTCAACCGTCCCGACGTGATTCAACGCGCCGGCAAGTACCCGATGAAACCCGGCATGAGCCCGATCCCGGGGCTGGAAGTGGCCGGTGAAGTGGTGGCCATCGGTGCCGGCGTCAGCGAATTCATTGTCGGCGACAAGGTCTGTGCACTGACCAATGGCGGCGGTTACGCTCAGTATTGCGTCGCCCCGGCCAGCCAGACGTTGCCGATACCCGAAGGCATGGATTGGGTCCACGCAGCCGCAGTCCCGGAAACCTATTTCACGGTGTGGGCCAACCTGTTCGACATGGGCGGCGCCAGCAAAGGCCAGCGCGCACTGATTCACGGCGGCACCAGCGGCATCGGCACCACCGCGTTGATGCTCTGCCGCGAGTTCGGCGTCAAGGCCTTCGCCACCGCCGGCAGCGAGGAAAAATGCGCGGCGATCCGCCAGCTCGGTGCAGAAGCGATCAACTACCGTAATCAGGATTTCGTTCAGGTCATCCAGGAGAAAACCGCCGGAAAAGGCGTCAATGTCATCCTCGACATCATGGGCGGCTCGTACTTCAACCAGAACGTTGCGGCGCTGGGCATGGAAGGCCGATTGGTGATGCTGGGCTTTCTCGGCGGTGCACGCGCCAACGACGTCGACTTGTTGGGGATCATGAGCAAGCGCGCGACAATCACCGGCTCCCTGCTGCGCTCGCGCACCCGCGAAGAAAAAGCCTCGATCGCTGAACAGCTGCGCGAGTACGTCTGGCCGGTACTGGCCGCCGGCCGTTGCCTGCCGATGATCGACAAGGTCTACGCCTACACCGACGCGGCGCAGGCCCATGCGCGGATGGAAGCCGGCGATCACATCGGCAAGATTGTGTTGAAAGTCGACTGATCAGTAGCCGGCGCCTGCTGCTTGGGCGCCGCTGATGATCGCGATACCCGAGCTGGTGCCCAATCGCGTGGCGCCGGCTTCGATCATCGCCAGCGCAGTCGGGTAATCGCGTACGCCACCGGAGGCCTTGACGCCGATGTCAGGCCCGACGGTGCGGCGCATCAGCGCAACATCTTCCACGGTGGCGCCGCTACGGCTGAAACCGGTAGAGGTTTTGACGAAGGCGACGTTCAGCTCACGGCAAATGTCGCAGGCCTTGACCTTTTCGGCGTCGCTCAGCAGGCAGTTTTCCAGGATGACTTTCAACGGCACCTTGCCGCACGCCTGCAAGACCTGGGCAATGTCGTCCCGCACCTGATCGTACAAGCCGTCCTTCAGCCAGCCGATGTTCAACACCATGTCGACCTCCCCTGCGCCAGCGGCAATCGCCCGCTCGGCTTCGAAAGCCTTGGTGTCACTCAGCCCGGCGCCCAGCGGGAAGCCAACCACCGCGCAGACTTTCACGGGCTGCCCTGCCAGGCATTGCGCGGCATGGGGCACTTGCCCCGAGTTCACGCACACTGAATAGAAACCATGTTCCGCTGCTTCGCGGCACAACGTGGCGATTTGCTCGCGGGAGGCATCCGGCGCCAGCAAGGTATGATCGATGTACTGCGCCAGCGCTTGGGGTTCGAGGTGTGCCATCGCGAAAACTCCTGTTTGTATATTCAAATGCCCCTGCGCCACAATCGAGGGTGATTCGCGCAAAAACGTTACAAAACTCACAAATAATGTTACTTAAATAACACCAACAATCAACCCCCGGAATGCCTGTGGACAGTAAAAAAGCCGAGCGTCTCAAGCTGATTCAACAAGCCCTGCAAGACCAGAGCGCCATCCATTTGCGCGAGATGGCGGCATTGCTGGACGTGTCCGAGATGACCCTGCGTCGCGACCTCAGCAAGTACACCGACCACCTGCGGTTGCTCGGCGGCTACATCACCAAGATCCACGATGGCAACGAGCCCGGCGATTACCGCGTGGCCGAACAGGACACCCGCCATGTCGAGGAAAAACGCCGCATCGGCAAACTCGCCGCCGGGTTTATCCAGCCGGGCGACACGGTGTTTTTCGACTGCGGCACCACCACGCCTTTCGTGATCGATTTCATCCCCGACGAGCTGGAGTTCACCGCCGTGTGCAACTCCCTGAACGTGCTGCTCAAACTCGCGCAAAAACCCAACTGCCAGGTCGTGATGTGCGGCGGCACGTTTCACCGCAAGAACCAGGTGTTCGAGAACACCAGCGAAACCGGCATTCTCGACAGCGTACGCCTGACCTGGGCCTTCGTTTCCGCGGCCGGCGTCAGTCAGGACTTCGGCGTGACCTGCTTCAACTTCAACGAAGTGGAGGTCAAGCAGAAAGTCCTGCGCCAGGCGCAACAGCGGCTGCTGTTGGCCGACCACAGCAAGTTCGACACCGTGCGCACCGCGCATTTCGCCAACCTTGAGGATTTCCAGTTCGTGGTCAGCGACAAGAAAATCCCCAAGGCCTACCGCGACGCCATTACCGCCAGCGGCGCGCAGCTGATCATCTGATCAGCGCTTGTTGCTCCGCCGCACTCAAGTAGCCGGTGGTGACGCTGAAGTCCGCCGTTGCCCCCGCCGCCAGCGACCGCACATGGCCCTTGGCGGACTCGGCGCGATAGCCTTCCGGTTCGCAGGTGGACGGCAGCACGAACGCCGCCACTTGCTGATCGGGATTGTGCAAGACCCAGCGCGCGGCATGCTCGAACTGATCCGGTCGAAAGCGCGTGTAGAACGCCGCGCCGTCGGGATGGCTCAGCAGGAAATGCGCATGGCCGCTGTCATCCGCCCGGACATCGTCGAAGAAAAATACGATTTCGGGATCGTAGAGTTGCGGCTGATCCAGGCGCTTGAATTGCTGCGGATCTTGCGCCAACGCTTGCATGTAGTCGGTCCAGGCCGGCGTCGGTTTCACGTGGGCCGGCACGCTGCTGCGCACGCGCACCCGCTCAAAACCGAGGGGCTCGATGAACCGGGCGCCTTCGACATAGGCGTAGTTCATGTGCGCCATGTACATCAGGTCCATTGGTTTACCGGCAAGATTGGTCACTTGCATGGCGATGTCGAACAGTCCTGAATTGGCATGCAAGGTCACGCTCGGGCTGGCCAGGTATCGGTCACCGAAACCCTGCGCATATTCGTACTCGCCGCCCAATCGAAGATAGCCGCCGGCGCTGTCTTCACCCACCTCCAGCCACGCACGGTCCATCGCCGCACAAGGCATCTCGCCGTGCAGCGGATGATCGTCCTCGGGGCTTGGGCAACCGTTGCGCAACAGGCCGCTGTGGAACATGAAGCAGCCGTAGGTGCCGATCACGGTCGGGCTGGGCCGAGGCTGGCTGAACAGGTTACTCATGGTCAGGTCGCAACCGTCGAACACCGCGGACCAGATCATCTGGCCCTGATACGGCAAAACCACCAGACTGCCGCGCGAGTTGGCCAATTCCACCGCCAGCACACCACTGGGATAGACCCAGGCGCTGACGGTGAACGCTGGCGATTCGAGCAAGGTCTTGCGCGCCTCACCGAACTGCGATGGATGCAGATTGATCCGCGTACTCATGACGCGACCACCGCACCGACCGGTGCCCGTTCGCTGGCGGAGTGACGCAGGCAGCGCACCGCGTACATCACGATCACGATGAAGCACAGCAACGGCACGCTGTAGGCCAATTGCATGTTGCCGCCGCTGTAGTCGGAGAGCAGGCCCTGGAAGATCGGGATCACCCCGCCACCGACGATGCTCATCACCAGCAGCGAACCGCCGACGCCGGTGTCTTCGCCCAGGCCATCAATGGTCAGGCCGTAAATGGTCGGCCAGCAAGGACCGAGGAACACGCTGACGCCCACCGCCGCATAGACCGCCGTGATGTTCGGTACCAGAATCGTGTAGGCCAGCAACGCGATGCACAGCACGCCGTACACCGCCAGCACCTTGGCCGGGTGCAGTTTGCGCATCAGCACGTTGGCGATCAGCTTGCCGACGAAGTAGGCGGCGAAAGTGGTCAGCAAAAACCACGAGGCACTGCGCTCGTTCATGCCGCCCAATTGCATGGCCAAACGAATGGTGAAACTCCACACCCCGACCTGCGCCCCTACATACAGAAACTGCGCGAGCACGCCAAAGGTAAAGCGCTTGTTGCCCCACAGTCGCGACAGGCTCTGACCGAGGCTGGCGGTTTTCTTGCTGCTCGGTTGATTGCCCTTGCACTTCGGAAACCGGGTGACGGCGATCAGGATGAACATCAACACCAGCACCGCGATCATGTATTTGTACGGCAATAGCGTGGACTGGATCATCTGCAGTTGCTGGACCGCCGCATCCGAAGCGCTCATTTGCGTGAGTTGCTCACGGGTTGCGTCGGTGTCCTTGAACATCACAAAACTGCCGACATACACCCCGGCCATCGCGCCGAACGGGTGGAATGTCTGGGAAATATTCAGGCGACGAGTGCCGGTTTCACGCGGGCCCATCAGCGTCGAATAGGTGTTGCAGGCGGTTTCGAGAAACGACAGCCCCGCCGCAATCACAAACAGAGCCAGCAGGAACATGCCGTACTTGGCCGTCGACGCCGCCGGGAAAAACAGCAGGCAACCGAACATGTACAGCATCAATCCGATGAGGATGGTGGTCTTGTAGCTGAAACGGCGGACCACCAGCGCAGCCGGGATCGCCACGAAGAAATAGCCCAGGTAAAACGCCGATTGCACGAACGCCGTCTGGAAATCGCTGAGCAGAAAGGCCTTCTTGAAATGCGCGATGAGCACGTCGTTCATGCTCGCGGCGGCGGCCCACAGCGCGAAGATGCTGCACAGCAAAATGAAGGCGAACCAGGGCGTGCGGTTCAGGTAGAAACCATCGGACGTCTGTTGGAGCGGAGGCTTTGTCATTGTTGTTCTCCGGGGTAAGCGTTGAGGGGTGAATCAGCTCGGCGTCAGGCGTCGAACCGGCGCTGGAATTCAGCGAATGCAGTGGCGTCCGGGTAGGAGGTTTGAGTCCCCAGACCTGTGACCGAGCAGGCGGAATACGCCACGGCCTGGGTCATGGCGGCGCGGATGTCGCGGTCACGGCTCCAGTGATGAATGAAGCAACCGATAAAGGCATCCCCCGCCCCGGCGGTGTCGCGTGCGGCGACCGACAGGCCGGGAATCTGAAACTCGCCCTCCTCGCCCACATACAGCGCGCCTTGCTGGCCGAGGGTCACGATCACGTGGCGGATGCCGCTGACGACCAGTGTCAGGGCGGCTTTGTGGGCTGACTCAGGCGAGTCCACGATCTGACCGGTGATCAGCGCCAGTTCGGACTCGTTGGGCACCAGGAAATCCAGTTGCGCCAGGTGTTCGCGGCTCAGGCCTGACAAGGCCGGCGCCGGGTTGAGCAGCACCGGGATGTTGTGCGTGCGGCCAAATTCGATGGCGTGGTAAACGGTCTCGACGTTGATTTCCAGTTGCAGAACGATCAGCGAACATTCACGCAACGCCTGCGCGGCAGCGTCGATATCCGCCGGCGCGAGGTGCGCATTGGCGCCTTTGACGATGAGGATGCTGTTGTGGGAGTCGGCCTGGACGAAGATCGGCGCCACACCGCTGGACACGCCGGGCACACGCTGCACGTAACGGGTGTCGATGCCAAAACGCTGGAAGTTGGCCAAGGTGTTGTCGGCAAACATGTCATCACCGACCTTGGTCAACATCAGCACATCCGCTCCAAGCTTGGCCGCGGCCACCGCCTGATTGGCGCCCTTGCCACCACAACCGAGGGCAAACCCCGGCGCTTCAAGCGTCTCGCCCTGGGCCGGCATGCGGTCGATGTAGGTGATCAGATCCACCATGTTGCTGCCGATGACTGCGATCTTGCTCATTGCTATCCCACCTTGATCCGGCTTGCCAGGCTAATGCCGGCGTTGTTGTTTTGTTATTTAAATAACATTTTATGTGATTATTCAATCTTTTTGTTGGATGGGCCTTTGAAGCAAAGACGAATGGCTTTGCGCATGGCTTTAAAGAGGTGTGTGCAGAAATGGCCTCATCGCGAGCAAGCTCGCTCCCACAGGGGATCGCATTCCAATGTGGCGAGCAGGTTTGCCCGCGATAGCGTCAGTTCGACCCGCAAAGCTCCCACGTTGAAATGCGATCCCCTGTGGGAGTGAGCCTGCTCGCGATGGGGCCCGATTAGTCACCGCCCAATCCGGCCATTCACACGACTGTCGAATTTATCCCCACGCCCCGCCACGCATCTGTTAAAACCCGAGCTTTGATTCCCGTCCCCGGACCACTGCATGTTTTCGAACCTGATGAGCCGCATGAGCCGACGTTGGCTGCCAATCCTGTGCATGGCCGCGCTGATCCTCGGCTTGCCCGTGAGTTGCGGCGTGCTCAAGTACAAGGAGCGTGAGCTGCTGTTTCGTATCGAGCCGGGCATCGCTGGCTGGTATCACGGTTTGCCGCAGGACGTTCAGGAGTTCGACATCAAGCCTGCCAGCTTCAAGGCCGGGCAAAACCTGCATGCCTGGTGGTGGCCGGCCGCCCGGCGCGATGCGCCGTCGATCCTGTATTTGCATGGCGTGCGCTGGAACCTGACCGGTCAGGCGTTCCGCATCGAGCAGTTGCGGGCGATGGGTTATTCGGTGCTGGCCATCGATTACCGCGGCTTTGGTCAAAGCAAGGGGGACCTGCCGTCGGAAGCCAGTGTCTACGAGGACGCCCGCGTCGCCTGGGAGCGCTTCAAGGCGATGCAACCGGACGCCAACAAGCGCCTGATCTATGGCCATTCCCTGGGCGGTGCGGTGGCGATCGACCTCGCGGCCGAGCTGGCGGCGCAAGCGAAAAAAGACCACAGCGCGATACCGGTGCGCGGGCTGGTGATCGAGTCCACCTTCACCACACTCGGCGATGCCGTGGCCGCAGTGGCCGAAAACAATTTGCCCGTGACTTGGTTGCCGGTGCGCTGGCTGCTGTCACAGAAATTCGATTCCATCGACAAGATCGTCGACATCGATATGCCGCTGCTGGTGGTCCATGGCCAGGCCGACACGTTCATGCCCTCGCGGTTCAGCCAGCAACTGTTCAATGCCGCCAGCGAGCCCAAGCGTTTGTTGTTGGTGCCCGGTGGTACGCACAACAACAGCATGAGCCTGGGTGGAAGCCAGTATCGCCAGGCAATCGACAGTTTGATGAAGGCAAAACCGCAGCGAGTCGCCGGGCCTAGCGGTAACCCCGGGCTTGCAGGTTGAACAACTGCGCATAACGCCCGCCTGCCGCGACCAGGCTTTCGTGCTCACCGCGTTCAAGAATCGTCCCCTGATCAAGCACAATGATGTGGTCCGCGTTGCGCACGCTGGAAAACCGGTGGGAAATCAGCAGCGTCATGCGACCTTCCGTGTGTTCGCTGAAATGCTCGAACACCGCCGCTTCCGCCGCCGGGTCGAGGGCCGAAGTCGGCTCATCCAGAATCAGGATGTCAGCGTTGCGGCGCATGTAGGCGCGGGACAAGGCGATCTTCTGCCACTGCCCGCCCGACAGCTCCTGCCCACCGGCAAACCAACGGCCCAACTGCGTGGCGTAGCCTCGATCCAGGCCTTCGATGAACGGCGCGGCCATGCCTTCGGCGGCGGCTTCTTTCCAGCGTTGTTCATCGTTGAACGCCAGCGTATCGCCGACGCCGATGTTCTCGCCGACGGAAAACTGGTAGCGGATGTAATCCTGAAAAATCACCCCGATGCGCCGGCGTAAAGCGTCCTCCTCCCAGGCCTGCAAATCGCTGCCGTCGAGCAAGATCCGGCCCTGATCGGGGCGGTACAGGCGGGTCAGCAACTTGATCATCGTGGTCTTGCCCGAGCCGTTCTCCCCGACCAGCGCCATGCTGCGACCCGGCACCAGGTGCAAGTCGATGCCTTCAAGGGCGGCGCGACTGGCCCCCGGATAACGGAAACCGACGTTCTCGAAACGCAAACCATCGCCGGGCACCGCACCAACGGTCAGATGCCCGGCGTCGGCGACCACCGGTTCGGCGAGGTATTCATAAAGGCTGGACAGGTACAGGCCATCTTCGTAGAGACCACTGATGGCGCTCAAACTGCTGCTCACTGCGCTCTGACCTTGCTTGAACAGCACCAGGTACATGGTCATCTGCCCGAGGCTGATATTGCCGTGGACGGTATCGACCACCACCCAGGCATAGGCCAGGTAAAAGGCAGCGGTGCCGAGCAGGCCAAGGACGAATCCCCAGCCATCGCGGCGCAAGGTCAGGCGCCGGTCTTCGGCATACAGACGGGCAAACGTCTCGCGATATCGCTTCAACAACAGCGGCGCGAAGCCGAACAGTTTGACCTCTTTGATGTAGCCCTCATGGGAGAGCAGCGTCTCGATGTAATTCTGCTGCCGGCTCTCCGGCGCACGGCGCGTGAACAGCCGAAAAGCGTCCCCGGAAAAATGCGCTTCGGCGAAAAACACCGGCAACGCGCCGACCACCAGCAACACCAGCGCCCACGGCGAAAAATGCACCAGCAACACGCCGAAGCTGATCAGCACGATCAGGTTCTGGATCAGCCCCAACGACTTCATCACCAACGCCAGGGGCCGGGTCGACGCTTCGCGACGTACCCGCACCAACTTGTCGTAAAACTCGGAATTCTCGAACTGCACCAACGATAACGTCTGGGCTTTCTCCAGAATCATCGTGTTGACCTTCTGCCCCAACTGCACCCGCAACAACGATTGCTGCACCGACAGCGCCCGCTGCGCCCCGGACAACAACGCCAGCACTCCCGCCTCAAACAACACATAACGCACCACCGGCCACAACGGCGCACTGCCCTGCTGCGCGTGCAATTGCATGGCGGTCACGACGGCATCGACGATGCGCTGGCCGAGCCACGCGGCCAGCGCCGGCAGGACACCGGCGATCAGGGTGGCCAGGACCAGACCGAGGAACAACCCGCGAGAAGTGCCCCAGACCAGCAGCAAGGCGCGCCGGGCCTGGTCGAGTAGTGAGGTGAAACGAGAGAGTGCCGCAGGCATGGATCGATGAACTCGGCAGAGGAAGGCCGCTGAATGCGACAGTGTCGACATGGTACTTCAGCTGGAAATTGTGCAGGTGGGAAACAACTCTGGCGTTTGTTCGCTTGACCCATGGAGTTCCGGCCTGGCTCAGGAGCACGTGTTCCCCTGTAGGAGCTGTCGAGTGAAACGAGGCTGCGATCTTTTGATCTTGATCTGCTGCCCATTTCCCAGAGGCAGAACACAAGCATTGCATCGGTGGGGCAAAGCTACAGCAAGATCAAAAGATCGCAGCCTCGTTTCACTCGACAGCTCCTACAAGGAAACAGGTGTGCTTGAGCTCAATTTGGAATTCCTTACGGCAGCTGGTGACCAAAAAAAATGGTTCGATTTTTGGGGATCGCAGCTGCGCCTTCGTATGAGGCATGAACAGTGAACCGCCGCGTAAATAGTGCGCGGCGGTAAATCACCTCAAATGAGTCAACCTGCCACTCCCCCCTGAAACCGCGCCCGATACCGCCCCGGACTCTCCCCCGTCCACTTCTTGAACGCCCGATGGAACGCACTCGGCTCCTGAAAACCCAGCCGTTCAGCAATGTCACTGATACTCGCCCCGCTCTCGCGCAGTTGCTCAAACGCCACCCCGCGCCGTACTTCATCCTTGATCTCCTGATACGAACAGCCTTCGCGCTCCAGTTTGCGGCGGAAGGTACTCGGGCTCAGGTGTTGTTCCAGGGCGAAGGCCTGCAAGGTCGGCCAATCGCTGTAATGGCTGTTGCGCAGGCGCTGATGGACTTGTGACGCAAGGCCGTGCTGGTTGCGGAAACGGATCACCAGCCATTGCGGCGCCGTGCGCAGGAACACTTTCAGCGAGGCCAGGTCCTGGACCACCGGCAGGCGCAGGTAGTGGCTGGCGAATTCGATTTCGGTGCGCTCGGCGCCGAAGGTCAGGTTGGGGCCCCAGAGCAATCGGTCATCGCTGAGGGACACACGCTCGTGGCGAAAATCGGCACGGTCGATGGGAATACGCCGTCCGCCAAGCCAGCACAGCAGGCTGATCATCAACACCAGGAAGGTTTCTTCGCCAAAACGGCTGACATCGTCGCTCTGCGCATGGCTTTCCAGGCTGATGATGGCGCGCTTGCCGCGCACGGACAGGGTGCCGCGAAAGTCGCGCAGGAACAGCGCGAAGTTGGCCAGGCATTGGCGCATGGCTTTGTGCAGGTCGGGTTCCTGGATCAAGGCGCGGCAGATCAGCGCGAAGCTGCCGGGCGGCATGCCGTGGGAGTCGAGGCGGAAGAATTCGTCGTTCAGGTCGCGGATCTGAATCAGCCACAGCGCAGCGAACGCGCTCGCCGGCACTCGCGCAGTCGGCTGCTCGATCAACGCCGGGTCGATGCCAGCCTCTTCCAGCGCAGCTCGCGAGCGCTGTGGATTGTCCCCTTGCCCATGGATCATCGCCTGCACGAAGTAGGCCGCCACCGAGTCCTTTTCCCGCATTTGAACGCTTCTCTCCCCATCGCCCGAATGGCAAAAAACACCAGTACCGTTGAACAGTTGCGGCATAGGACAACTGCCCCGCCGGTTCTAGACTCGCGGCCAATAGTACGCCTTCGGCCACCCAGTCGGCCAAGGTATCGCGGGGTTTGACCGGAAGGACGCAAAGATGAATCTGCAAAACATTGGTGTGATCGGTGCGGGCACCATGGGCAACGGCATTGCGCAAGTCTGCGCCCTCGCCGGCTTCAACGTGACCTTGATCGACATCTCCGACAGCGCCTTGCAAAAGGCCCTGGCGACTGTCGGCAAAAACCTCGACCGGCAGATCGCCAAGGAAACCCTGAGCGAAGCGCAAAAGCTCGACGCCCTCGCCAGGATCCGCACCAGCACCGACTACAGCAGCCTGCAGAACGCGCAGATGGTGATTGAAGCCGCCACCGAGAACCTTGATCTGAAGCTGCGCGTGCTGCAACAGATCGCCGCGCAGGTCAGCACCGAGTGCGTGATCGCCTCCAATACCTCGTCGCTGTCGATCACGCAACTGGCCGCCAGCGTCAGCCAGCCTGAGCGCTTTATCGGCCTGCACTTCTTCAACCCGGTGCCGGTGATGGGCCTGATCGAAGTGATCCGTGGCCTGCAAACCAGCGATGCGACCCACGCGCTAGCGCTGGACATGGCCACCACCCTCGGCAAGACCGCGATCACCGCCGGCAACCGCCCGGGCTTTGTGGTCAACCGGATTTTGGTGCCGATGATCAACGAAGCGATTCTGGTGTTTCAGGAAGGTTTGGCCAGCGCCGAAGACATCGACGCCGGCATGCGCCTGGGTTGCAACCAGCCGATCGGCCCCCTGGCATTGGCGGACCTGATCGGCCTGGACACGGTGCTGGCGATTCTCGAAGCCTTCTACGACGGCTTCAACGACAGCAAATACCGCCCGGCCCCGCTGCTCAAGGAAATGGTCGCCGCCGGCTATCTGGGGCGCAAGACAGGACGTGGCTTCCATGCCTATGCATGAGCGTTGCTCACGCTTCGCCGAGTACCGGGACAAGGTGCTGGAGTTGTTCGCCAGCAAGGGTTTCGGTCAGGTCGGCATGCGTGAGCTGGCCACCTGCCTGGGGCTGTCCCCAGGCTCGTTGTATCACCATTACCCGAGCAAACAGCACTTGCTGCTCGACCTGATCGAAGAGTTCTATGAAGAACTGTTGTCGACCCTTGGGCGCATCGATCAAAAGGCCTCGGCCAAACGCGAAAAACTGCCCAACCTGATCCGCGCGCATTTGAACCTGCACCGGGAAATGCCTTGGCATTTTCGTCTGGCGGAACGTGACAGCGGCTGCCTCAACGAAGAACAGCAGGCGCGTGTGCGGCTGTTGCGCGAGCAATACGAGCGCACGTTACTGAAGATGCTCGGCGTCCCATCGCGTCTCGGCGAACAGGGCTTGATGGCCACCGGGCACGCTATCGCCAACCTGCTCAACAGCGCGCCCGGCTGGCTGGCGCAGCATCCGCTGGAGGACGCGCAGCGTGATGAGCTGCTGGAAAACCTGGTGAGTGGCGCCGTTGAGCGCTTGCTGCGGCCATCCTGCGCCCCGCGCGCGGTGGCCTGAGTTTTCAGGCAATAAGCGATTCCCCTTCAATAGAAAAAACGTCTAAACAAACTCGGCAAAATCCCGTCTCTAAGGCTTTGCTACTTGGAGTCAATTGATAGGCCAGAGGGCGCTTCCAGGTGCCTCGGTCAACGGGAGTAAACATGAAAATCAATCCCTACCTCATCTTCAACGGCGACTGCAAAGCCGCCTTCACTTTCTATGAGCAAGCCCTGCTAGGCCGGATCGAAATGATGATGACCTTCGGCGAAAGCCCGGCTCGCGAGCAGTTTCCTGCCGACCTGCATAATCTGATCATTCATACCCGCCTGGCGGTGGGTGATCAGGCGATTATGGGGTCGGACACCACCCCGGATCGTCCGACGGATGATATGAGCGGCTGTTCGGTTTCGTTGAATGTAGACAGTGTTGCCGAAGCCGAGCGTGTCTTTGGCGCGTTGGCGGAGGATGGCAAGGTGCAGATGCCGCTGGACAAGACCTTCTGGGCTGAGCGCTTCGGGATGCTGGTGGACCGGTTCGGTGTGTCGTGGATGGTGAATTGTGAAAAGGATCAGTGACGTTTCAAGACATTGAAAAAGCCCAACCTGAAAGGGTTGGGCTTTCTGGAAACTCCCGGACCGTCTGCTACCGTCAACAAGGCAGCCCGCGTAGCAGCGGACACTTCGGAGGAGTTTCACCATGCCTGCACATGACGCCCCTTGGTCCACCCGTCTCAAACTGTCCATGTTGGCGGGCGGACTCACCGCCGCCTTGCTCGCACTGAGTGGTTGCGCCACTGTCGATGCGCAGACCACTGCGTATGTGGGCGTCGAGCATCCTGCGCCGACGCTGCCCAGCGAGGTCGTCGTGTTGCGCACCGAGCCGATGCGCCCGCACATTCGTTTGGGTGAAGTGCTGATCGATGCGAGTGTCGACCCTGCCCCGCCAATTACCAAGGTCGAAGAAAAACTGCGGGATGAGGCGGCCAAGCTCGGAGGCGATGCCGTGGTGGTGGTCTATGACCATATTCAGCCGGTGGGTGCCTATGTCAGCGGGCCGCTGTGGGCGCGCGATGTCGAAACCATTGAGGGGCGCAAGCTCAAGGGGATCGTGATCAAGTACCGCTAATGACTGCGTTCAGCCCTTCACGCACACCACTTGCCGCAGGGTGTGCAGCACTTCCACCAGTTCGCGCTGGGCGTGCATGACGTGGTCGATGTCTTTGTAGGCCATCGGTATTTCATCGATGACGGCGGCGTCCTTGCGGCATTCGACGTGGGCAGTGGCGCGGATCTGGTCCTGGACGGTGAACAGGCTTTTCGCTTTGGTGCGGCTCATGACGCGGCCGGCACCGTGGCTGCAGGAGCAAAACGACTCTTCATTGCCGAGGCCGCGGACGATGAAGCTTTTGGCGCCCATTGATCCCGGGATGATCCCCAGCTCGCCCTTTTGCGCTGACACCGCGCCCTTGCGGGTAACAAGAATATCCTGGCCGAAGTGCCGCTCTTTCTGCACGTAGTTGTGGTGGCAGTTCACCGCTTCCAGGGCAACGTCGAAGGGTTTGCTGATCACCTTGCGTGTTGCCTGAATCACCGCCTGCATCATCAATGCGCGGTTTTGCTTGGCGAAGTCCTGAGCCCAGTTCACGGCTTCGACGTAGTCGTCAAAATGCCGGCTGCCTTCCTTGAAATAGGCCAGGTCGCGGTCCGGCAGGTTGGCGATGTGCTGACGCATGTCGGCCTGGGCCAGTTGAATGAACAGGTTGCCGATGGCGTTGCCGACCCCGCGCGAGCCGCTGTGCAGCATGAACCAGACCCGGTTGGTTTCGTCCAGGCACACTTCGATGAAGTGGTTGCCGCTGCCCAGTGTCCCCAGGTGAACACGGTTGTTGGTGCTGGCGAGTTTCGGGTATTTGTCAGTGATCGCCTTGAACCGTGAATGCAACGCGCTCCAGGCGTGATCAGCCTGTTTGGGAACGCTGTCCCAGGCGCCTTTGTCGCGGATGCCACGGCCCATCGTGCGGCCATGGGGCACCGCTTTTTCGATGGCGCAGCGCAAGCCATGCAGGTTGTCCGGCAAATCGGCAGCCGTCAGCGATGTGCGCGCGGCGATCATGCCGCAGCCGATGTCGACCCCGACGGCGGCCGGAATGATCGCGCCCACCGTAGGGATGACACTGCCGATGGTCGAGCCCTTGCCCAGGTGGACGTCGGGCATCACCGCCAGGTGCTTGAAGATGAACGGCATCTTCGCGGTGTTGATCAACTGCTGCCGGGCTTCGTGTTCCACCGGGACGCCTTCGGTCCAGAGCTTGATCGGTTTGCCGTTGGCGACTTCCAGCAGTTGATAGGTCGGGGCTTGCATGATTCGCTACTGTCTATTGGCCGGTGGAGCCTGAACGGCCCCTTGAAGTCCTCATAGTAACGCAGCGAATCCACGCTGAAGATCCTCAATCAGCGCCTCGATAGGCATCGTCGGGGTGTCGACGGCCAGCAGATGCCAAGCGGTTTGCACAGGCTCAGAAGCAGCCGGGGGCTCTGACCGAGTTAGCTGCCGGCGCTGTCGTGGGCCTCTTCAAAGAAGTAGTCCTTCCAGCTGGCGGCCTTGTTTTTCAGTACGCCCAATTCCTGGAGTTTCTCGGCGTAGATAAACGTGCGCTCAGGCACGACGGTGAAGTCGATTTCCGGGTCGGCGACGATTTTCTCAACCAGTGGCAGCGCCAGTTTAGATTGCTCCACCCGGATATAAGTCTGGGCGGCGGCGGGCTTGTCGGCCTTGATGATTTTCTCGGCCTCGGCCAATGCCGCGTAGAACGCCTTGTAGGTTTTCGGGTTTTCGTCGTGGAATTTTTCAGTGGTGTACAGCACGTTGAACGTGGCCTGTCCGCCCAAGACGTCGTAGGAACTCAGCACCTTGTGCACGTTGGGACTTTGCAGTTCCTGGTACTGGAACGGCGGGCTGGAAAAATGCGCGTTGATTTCCGAGCCGCCGGCAATCAGCGCCGACGTTGCATCCGGGTGGGCCAGGCTGATCGAGATGTCATCAAACTTCTTGTACTGGTCCGCGCCAAACTGCTTGGCGGTTTCGATTTGCAAGGTGCGCGACTGGAAACCGACACCCGCTGCCGGTACGGCGATGCGATCCTTCTCCGTGAAGTCCTTGAGGCTCTTCACGTTCGGGTTGTTGGTCAGCAGGTAATTGGGCATCGATCCCAGCGAGGCGATCGCCTTGACGTTCTGCTTGCCCTTGGTCCGGTCCCAGATCGTCAGCATTGGCGGCACGCCTGCCGACACCACATCCAGCGCACCGGCCAACAGCGCTTCGTTCATCGCCGTGGCACCCGAGATGCTGTTCCAGTCGACCTTGATGTCGAGGCCCTGCTCCTTGCCATGCTTCTCGATGAGTTGCTGGTCGCGCACCACATCGAGGATCAGGTAACCGATGCCAAATTGCTGGGCGATGCTTATTTTGCCTTCGGCTTGAACAGCGGGGCTGAGTAACACGCTCACTGCTGCCACGGAGGCTGCCAACAGGGTCAATGCGCAGCGCTTGAAGGGAGTCGCCATGAAAACCTCAACGTAATGGGAAGTGTGCACCGACAAAAAAAGCGGCCGAGGCCGCTAATACCGATCAAACGGGTTATTCAGAGCTTGGCGATGGAGACCTCGGTGGATTTCACGAAGGCAATCACTTCGCTGCCCACTTTCAATTCCAGGTCGCGCACCGAGCGCGTGGTGATCACCGAGGTGACGATGCCGGAAGCGGTTTGCACATCGATTTCGGACACCACTTCGCCTTGCACAATTTCCTTGATGACACCCTTGAACTGGTTACGGACGTTGATCGCTTTGATAGTCATGTCGAGGCTTCCTGTCTGGTGTAGGGCACATCCGCATGGATGCGCAGGCCCTCAAAGTGCACCACACGGACAAACAACAAAAGGAATATATAATTATCTATTTATTACTAAATAGAATATGCATTCCCTACCCCACCGCCCCCAGATAATAATTCTGCAGCTGCTCACGACCGGCCAACTCGGCTGCCGAACCTTCATCCACCACGCGACCGTTCTCCAGCACAAAGGCGTACTGCGCATAATCCAAGGCGATGTTGATGTTCTGCTCGGCCACCAACAGGCTCAACCCTTGCTCACGGTTGAGCCGGGCGAGGATCTCGAAAATCTCCTCGACCACCTGGGGCGCCAACCCCATGGACGGCTCATCCAGCAGCAACAGGCTTGGCTCGGACATCAGCGCACGCCCAATGGCGATCATCTGCTGTTCGCCGCCGGAGGTGTAGCCGGCCAGACGCTTGCGCAGCAGGCGCAACCGGGGGAAATAACCGTAGATGCGCTCCAGACGCTGATTCAGCGCTTTGCGCGACGGTCGCCCGACGAACCCGCCAATCAGCAGGTTCTGCTCGACGCTCAGGTGGGTGAAGCAATGCCGCCCCTCAAGCACCTGGGCCAGCCCCGCCAGCACCAGGCTGGCGGGATCGGCATCGGTGATCGCATGCCCCTGATAGACAATCCGCCCCTTGGTGACTTCACCGCGTTCGGCCCGTACCAGACTGGAAATCGCCTTGAGCGTGGTGCTCTTGCCCGCGCCATTGGCACCCAGCAAAGCCACCATCTGCCCTTGGCCGACCTGCAACGTGACGCCGCGCAAGGCGAGAATCGATTGTTCGTAAAACACTTCGACCTGCTCCACGCTCAGCAACGGCGGGTCGGCCTGTAGGCTCTGGCTCATCGGACTTTATTGCTCCTGGCTGCAATTGCGCGCGGTGATGCCTTTTTCCTTGGCGTATTGCGCCGCAGAGGCTTCGATGATCGGCCGCAACAGGGCGCGGTCCGCCTGGACCCAATCGCTGATCAGGTTCCAGCGCTGGCCATCCCACTGTTGGAAGCGCACGGCGCCGCCGCCTTCATGGTCGGCGCAAGACAGTTTCAACGGCTGCACCAGCCCTTTGGCGCCCAACGCCGCCAACCGCGCATCGTCCAGGTTCAAGTGCTCGAAGCCCCAGCGAACCTGCTCACCGGTCAACGGTTTGTCGCCGTATTTTTCCTGAGCCAGGCGCACCGCTTCGACGTTGAGAATGCCGTTCACCACACCGAGGTTGTAGTACACGGTGCCGAAGCGCTTCGGATCGGCCAGGTTGCCTTTGCCTGCGTCTACCACGCTCTGCTTGATGCCCTGCAACACAGGGAAATCGGTGCCCGAAGGGTGTGTGGTGATGGAGATGAAGCCCTTCGCCGCAGCACCCGCCGGCACCACGTCTTCTTCCGAGTTGCTCCAGATATTGCCGATGATGTGATCCACCGGGTAACCGACCTTTTGCGCCGACTTCAGCGCCACCGGGTTCATCACCCCCCAACCGCGCAGAATCACCCAGTCAGGCTTGAGGCGACGGATGTTCAGCCATTGCGATTGCTGCTCGTTGCCCGGGTGTGGCACTTCCAGCAGCGTGAGTTCGAACCCGGCGTTTTTCGCCAGTGTCTCGAGCACGCCGTTGGTTTCCTTGCCATACGGCGAGCCGTGGTAAAGCACGGCGATTTTCTTGCCCTTGAGTTTGTCGGCCCCGCCTTCACGCTGACCGATGTAATTGATGATCGCCGAGACTTCCGAATAGGGGTTGAGCTGCAACGGGAACACGTACGGGAAAACACTGCCGTCGGTGGAGTCGGTGCGACCATGGTTGATGGTGATCAGCGGCAACTTGTCCGCCGTCGAACGATCGAGCGTCGCGTAGGCGATGCCCACCGACAGCGGGTTGGTGGCGGCCGCTGGCGCACCATTGAGCCCCCCTTTGAGGCGTTCATAACATTCGACGCCCTTCTCGACCACGTACTCGGTTTCGCACTCGCTCCACGTCAGCTTGACCCCGTTCACCCCGCCCTTCGAGTTGACGTATTGCAGGTAATCGATAAACCCACCGAAGAAGCCGGTGCCACCGGCGGCGTAAGGTCCGACCCGATAGCTCTGCAACGGAAAATACTGTTCGTTGGCAGCTTGAACGCCGGCACTGAGCCCGGCGGTGATAAAGGCCAGGCCCAGCGCCAGGCGACGCAGCGAAGTGCGGTGAGTCATGAAGGCAATTCCTCGTGAGGATCGATGATGGTTTTGTCAGGGATGAAAGAATTCAGTACCGCAGCGGCCAGACCCTGGCCCGTTGCCGAAAGCGCTGCCACAGCCGGGCCAGCCCCTCGGGTTCCTTGATCAGGAAGGCGATGATCAATGCGCCGAAGAGCATTTTCTGGATGTTTTCCAATTGCCCGGAGTCGATCAGCCCGGCAGGCAAAAACCCGCAGACGTTGGCCAATAGAATCGGAAACAGCACGATGAATGCAGCGCCCAGAAAGTTGCCGAGCACACTGCCCAGGCCGCCGATAATGATGATGAACAACACTTGGAACGAACGGCTGAGATCGAAGCCGTGAGGCTCCACCGTGCCCAGGTAAGCGAACGCCCACAGCGAGCCGGCGATGCCGAGATAAAAACCGCTGATGGCAAACGCCAGCAGCTTGGCCTTGAACAGGCGGATGCCAATGACTGCGGCGGCGGTGTCCATGTCGCGCACCGCCATCCAGTTGCGGCCCAACTCGCTGCGCACCAGGTTTTTGCCCAACCAGAACAGCACAACGACCACCGCCAGGGTCAACAGATAACGGCCACGGGGCGAGCTGAAATCCCATCCGGCGATCAACAGCGGCGGCGAGGTGATGACCCCGGAGGCGTTGTCGTTGGTAAACCAGCTGAATCGGGTGAGCACCCATTCCACGACGAATTGCGCGGCCAGGGTCGCCACCAACAGGTAAAAACCCTTGATCCGCAGACTCGGCAGACCGAACAGCACCGCCACCAGCGCGGCGATCACCCCACCCAGCGCAAAGCTCACCAGCAACGGCAGACCGGGCACGCGCAGTTGCAGGTTGTAGGCCGCAAATGCGCCCACCGCCATGAACGCCGCCGAACCCAGCGACAGTTGCCCGGCGTAGCCAGTCAGCAAGTTCAGACCCAACCCCGCCAGGGACAACACCAGCAGCGGCACCAGAATCGCGCTGAACCAGTAATCATTGCCGAGCAACGGCACCGCGATGAAGGCAAAACCCAGTAGCAGCCATAAACCCAGGCGGTCCTGGCGCAAGCGAAACGTACGCCGTTCAGCTGCGTAGCTGGTGCTCAGTTGACCCGCTTCTTGATAAAGCATGGAGGCATTCCTTGAAAAAAATCAGACCCGCTCGATCGCCCGTTCGCCGAACAAACCGGCAGGACGCACCAGCAAAAACAACAAGGCGAGGACGTAAGGCACCCAGTTTTCGATGCCGCTGCCGATGACCGGACCGAGATAGATCTCCGCGACTTTTTCCGCGGCGCCAATGATCAATCCACCGACAATTGCCCCACCGATCGAGGAGAAACCGCCGATGATCAGCACGGGCAACGCCTTGAGCACCACCAGCGACAACGAAAACTGCACCCCCAGCCGGGCGCCCCAGAGCAGCCCGGCCACCAGGCCGACAAAACCCGCCACCGCCCAGACCAGCGCCCAGATCCGTGGCAGGCGAATGCCCACGGCGAGGGATGCCAGCGGATCATCAGCCACCGCGCGCAAGGACAAACCGACCCGGGTTTTGTTGAACAGCAATGACAAGGCGATCACCAAAGTGGCGGCGGTGCCCGCGGCGAACAGGTCGAACTGCGAGAGCAACATGCCGCGTATTTCCAGCGGCTCATCGGCAATGCCTAATTCGAGGCCGTGGACCTGCGCGCCCCAGAGGAATTGCGCAAGACCTTCGATCATGTAAGACAGGCCCAGCGTGGCCATGAACAGGATGATCGGCGGGCGATTGACCAAGGGTCGAAGCACCGTTTTCTCGATCAGCAAGGCCAGCACCACCAGGCTTGCCAGCGTCACGACAAACGCCCAGAAGAAGGGAAAGCCGCGCTCGAGCAGACTGACAAAGGTCAGCGCGGCGAACAGCACCATTGCACCCTGGGCGAAATTGAAAACGCCGGAGGCCTTGTAGATCAGCACAAATCCAATGGCCACCAGGGAATACATGACCCCCGCCAGCAACCCGCCTATCAACACTTCAAAGAAAAATTCCATGCTCAGCTGGCCTCCGCACGGGAACGTCGCGTCCCCAGGTAAGCCGCGATCACCTCCGGGTTGGCGCGAACCTGTTCGGGGGTTCCATCGCCGATTTTGCGGCCGTAATCGAGCACCACCACGTGGTCGCACAACCCCATCACCACGCCGATATCGTGTTCGATCAGCACGACGGTGGTGCCGAACTCACGGTTGATGTCGCGGATGAACTGGGTCATCTCGGTCTTTTCTTCTGCGTTCATTCCGGCCATGGGCTCGTCCAGCAGCAACAACGTCGGCTCTGCCGCCAAGGCCCGGGCCAGTTCGACACGCTTTTGCAATCCATAAGGCAGCTTGCCCACCAGCACATGGCGCCAAGGATGGATGCGTAGAAATTCAATGATTGTTTCGGCGTGGCGGCGCTGCTCATCGTCCTCGCGAGGCGCGCGCCCCAGGCGCAGCATCTGCTCGACCCAACTGCTGCGGCGCTTGAGGTTGCGGCCGGTGAGCACGTTGTCGAGCACGCTCATGCCCTTGAACAGCGCGATGTTTTGAAACGTGCGGGCAATGCCGCGCTCGGCAGCCTGGTGCGGACGCATGCGTCGCCGCGTCTGCCCGGCGTAACTGACACTGCCGCTCTGGGCCTGGTAGACGCCATTGATGACATTCAGCAGCGAGCTTTTGCCGGCGCCGTTGGGGCCGATCAGCGCGCAGATTTCCCCGGTCTTTACGGCGAAGCTGATGGAAGTGATGGCCTTGACGCCCTTGAACGACAGGGAGATGTCATCGAGCCGCAGCAGGACGGATTCAGTGTTTGCGCTCATGGGGGCTCGTCAGACGGAGTGGGAAATCAGGTGGGCAGGCGCCTGGGCGGGTTCGCGCAGGACCGATGGCTCCTGCCAACTGCCGGGGTGGATGCCCAAGGCGCCGAAGAACGCGGCACTCTCTTGGCTCAGCGCGGGCCCGACCAACAAAGGCACGCGCAGACGGCTCATGCCCAGCACATCGAGCAAGGGCCGGCGGATCAGCCAGTAACCGATCCAACGACGAAAAAGTTGTGCATCCGGCGCCATCGCCCAGCGGTACAAACGATGGCTCAAGGTGCCTGGCAACGGCAGGCGTTCTCGGGCCCAGTGTTCAAGGCGGGCATAGGATTCGCGGGTCCCCAATACGAGAGTGGGACCAAGCTCGCGGCGGTCGGTGTCGCGTGTCGCCAAGGCTTCAGGGAAGTTCAGGCAGAACCCGGCACTCAGCCATGGCGCCAGCAGGTAACGCGCCTGACCGCTGGCCGCAAACACACGGGCCGCCAGCGCCTCTTCGCCAGCGCTCAGGTTCTCCCGGGCTATCAATTTGCGCGCGCCTTCCAGCAACTGCCCATGACTCAACGGTCGGGGCTGTCCGTCGGCGGGATGGAAAACAAAGGCTGTGGCCGCCGCTTCAGTGACGGGCTCCGGGGCATCAGCGATTTTCCTTGTGAACAATTCGGCATAGCCACTCAACCCGTGATCGTCGGCGGCATTCAGGCCGCGCCCGTCCAGGTATAACAAGACACGGGGCGGCTGATCGATATCGCGTATTTGCTGCACTGAATCCAGGGCTTCGGCCAATACAAAGGCGGGTTTGAGCCTGACCAACAGCGGTCGATTGTCGAGCTCAGGGTCCAGCAGTGTGACGCTCCCCCCCAACCACTGCGCGGCCAACGCCAGTAGCAGAGCCTCGGCCCGAGCCTGGCTGATAATCAGTAAGTCATCGCCGCGACTGAACCCTCGTTGCTGCAACGCAGCCGCGAGACGGCTGACATCCGTCGCCACTTCACTCCAGCTGCGGGCCTGCCAGATACCCAGGCGCTTGTAACGCAAGGCTGTCTTCGTACCTCGGGTCCGGGCTTGTAGCAACAAGGCCTGGGGCAGTGTCTGGGTCATCGGGTTGTCCTTTGGAGGGCGGTCTGCAAACAGCCATTGCAGCCTCCGTGCCAGACAACAAATACATATTTATCAATAAGTTAAGAACTACGACTGCTCCCCTCCCCTGTATTGCCTGAGCACAGCCTGCCGAATCCCTGTTGCTCCACCAACACTTGCGCCCAATTGCCGCTCTTTTAAGAACATAAATGAATTAACAAATACAAAATCAGTATTTATCGTTATAAAAATATCCGCGTACTCTCAGCTCATCCCGTCATTGATCACCACAGTGAAGTGCCCCATGAATCCGACTGACAACATCATCGACTTCGCCAGCTACCGTAAACGCAAACAGGCTCAGCAACGGGCACGGGCCATGTGGGACATGTACGCACGCAATGCCGGACTACAGGCTTTTCCATGGGTTCAGGCATGCCAATCGACCGAGACACGTCAAGCGTGAACGCCAATGGACCCTCGCGCTTTCTGGCGAGCGCCGACGAACCCGTGCTGGATTTGAACAGCCTCGAGCAACTGGAAGAAGACCCGATCTGCCAGCGGGTCGCGCAGAATCTGCAACGTCTGCGGGGCAAGCGTCGTCTGTCCCTCGACGCCCTGGCCCGCCAGTGCGGCGTGAGCCGGGCGATGCTCGCGCAGATCGAATCCGGGCGCAGCGTTCCGTCGATCAAAGTGCTGTGCAAAATCGCCAAAGGCTTGAAGGTATCGGTGGCCGCGTTTCTGGAACATCGGGCCTTTGAAGGGGTGGCGGTGCTGTCGGCCAGTCAAAGCAAACGCCTGGTCAGTGCCAGCGGCGCGTTCATCAGCCGTGCGCTGTTTCCGTTCGATGTCGCACGCCAATCGGAGTTTTACGAACTGCGCTTGAGCCCGTTGGGAGAGGACGTCTCCGAGGGGCACGGGCCCGGCGTTCAGGAGAACCTGGTGGTGTCTCAAGGCGTGCTGGAAATCAGCGTCAACGACGAGCGCTATCTGCTCTCCACCGGCGACTCGATTCTGTTCTATGCGGACCAGCCCCACCGCTATCGCAACCCTGCCGACAGTGAAGCGGTGGCGTATCTGGTGGTGACTTACCCGGAGCGCGTGGACTGAATCACATGCCCCTGTGGGAGCGAGCCTGCTCGCGATGGCGGTGTGTCAGTCAACGAATATGTTGAATGTTAAGCCGCTATCGCGAGCAGGCTCGCTCCCACAGGGGTCTATGGTGTTATCGGGAATGAATGAAAAAGCCCCCGTGGCCTGATGGCCGCGGGGGCTTTTTTGCGCTGCCCGGAATCAGCAGGTGCAGCACATCAGTGGCATGCCATTGCAGCTCATCATCATCGGCATGCTGCAGTCGTTCATCATTTTCATCATCAGGGTGCAGCAGTTTTTCATCATGTCCATGTTCATGCCGGCCATCGGCATGATTTTGCACATCATGCAGTCGTCCATCAGGGTGCATTCCATCACGCACTTCATCGATGGCATCGGCATGCCCATCATTGGCATCATCGGCATGTTGGCGTTCATCGGCATTTGCATCTGCATGGCGTTCATCATGGTGTTGTTCCCCGAAGGATTGAATAGGTGGACGAAGCTGATGGACGAATTCTATGCATTGGCCCAAGCGCAACAAGATGGCAGCCAAGCAGCTGGAATGAATGCTCAAGCATCGTTAACGGGGATACGCAGGACACCAACGTCTTTCGCCACGACGATTCGGCTGTTGTGACAGATACCCGATCAGTCGGAGCGTGTTTTGTCCGGTTATGGATATGCGACCCAAGCCTATATAAATAACTGAAGGAAATAATCGTTCTAAACAGCGCTATGTATTTTGCGCAGCCGCCCTGAAACCGACTCAATACGGGATCGACACCTCCACCCACAAATCATCGGCGCCATAACTCAGGCTGACCGGGTGATCGGGGTCTGTGGGTGAATCGTTGAAGGCCTTGATTTCGTTCGCGGGCGTCCCATCGCCGCTGACGACCCGCTGTCGGGTACGTTCTTGCAACGCACTCAACAGATCCGGATAGGGCATTTTCCAGTCTTTGCCTTTGGCAACATCAGCGTCCACCGGGATCATCGCCACCAGCCGGGGGTCATGCATTTTTTCCAGTCCCGCCGCACGAGCGGTGGCGTTGTGGCTGCAATGGTGACCGACCTTATAGAGCGTGACCCGGGCGAGAATCTCGTCTCGGGTCAGTGGCGCGGGCTCTCCGGGCGCGCTGTCCTTGGGATACGTCTGGTCTCCCCAGGACAACCAGTTGCCCACCTGGGCGTCTCCGGGAAACAGCAGGATTTGCCCGTCAGGCAGTTCGAACGCCAGGACCAGACTCGTGTTGTTGGTGTCCGAATCCATCTTCAGGGCAAGGGTTTCCGCGCCGTCCAGCCATTCATCTTCAATACAGCGCCATTGGTTTTCGTGGCTGAAATAGCGCTGTTCGACGCTGTCGGCTTTGTCATAGGTTGCGCGGTGGGGGTAGGTTCCTTTTTGCGCGTCCAGAGCCGTGCGCTGATAAGGACGGGCGAACGGCGTATCGACATCGAGCGCAGCCACGCCTTTGAGCCGCAGTGTTCGCTCCTCCAGCGCCATCGCGTCGTCCAGGCTGGTCATGTAGACCTCTTTCCCCGCACCGCTGCTGGGCAGGTTCTTGCGCAGGCGATCTTCAGAGCGCGGCGGCCCCATGACGTATGCCTTGAGCGTCTGGAGAGCGGCCGGTTGCACCACGTCCCCAGGCTCCAGATACCGGGTCGCTTTCGAGCCCACCTTGTCCTTGAGCTTTTCGATTGTCGTGCGCTTGTCCTTGCTGGCCGGCTCGGCCAGCGGCTCGATAAAGGCGGAAAGCCCCTGTACGGTTTTGATCCGCGCATCTTCATTCAATGCGCTGACACTTTCACTGAGGCCGACGACGCCGGCCAATGCCACCTTGGCCTTGTTGAAACGGGCATGCAGCGCGACAGCCTGTGGATCGTTGAGGTCCTCGGTCCAGGCCAGCCAGAGTTCACCGATGTGAAAATCGTCGCCCATAAAACGCGCCTGTTCATAGAGAAAACCAGACAAGTGATCATGGTGCTCGTGGGTCACCACCACCAGGTCCAGCACGCCACCGGTGGTCTGGTGAACATCATCGACAATGCGCGCCATTCGCTCCTTGCCGTCCTTCTCCCCTTGCAGCACACCACAGTCGATCAACAGATGGCGCGTCACCCCGGCTTCCGTGTAGCGCAGCAAAAAGCAGTCACCCAGAATTCCCC
Source organism: Pseudomonas sp. JAI111 (assembly GCF_024809425.1). Classification (NCBI taxonomy): domain Bacteria; kingdom Pseudomonadati; phylum Pseudomonadota; class Gammaproteobacteria; order Pseudomonadales; family Pseudomonadaceae; genus Pseudomonas; species Pseudomonas sp. JAI111. Next base: position 40,599 of record NZ_JANUCB010000001.1, read on the forward strand.
GGTACATGCGGATCGCCACCTTGTCGTTTAGACCGGAATCCGTCATGGCGTCAGACTCCACGGTGGGTCATGGCGAAAGCGTTATCGTCCGGGCGCGGACGGCGGTAGGTCATGGCCAGGCCATCACTGCCGGCCTGGAGGAAGCGTCGCTGCGCGTCCAGACGCTCATCGTCATCGATGCGCTTGCGGATGACATACCGCAGCGTGCCGTCGCGCAAATCGATAATCAGCGTCGCCCCGCCGCGGAAGGTGAAGTCATAGGGGCGGTGACCTCTTTCGCGCACCGGCTTCAAGTCTTCCTTGAGTTGCTCCTCGGCATCGAAGTAGCCGCGACGGCGCTGGGCAATTTCGACCACCAGTTGCCGCAGGTCCTGCCCGTCCGGACCCGCCCTGCGACACGTGCGGACTGAGTGCACTTCCACCGCAGGCTGAACCCCGTCCGCGCCGATGAACAACGCCCCTTGTTTCCTTGATTCGCCGGGATGGGCCATGAAGTAAATCCCCAGCACCTTCTCCCACTGCGCATCATGTGCCGACTCTGCCATCAGCCAGTTCCACACCACTTGGCGATTATGCTCTGCCTGAAGAAAGGCTTTCTCCCGCACGTATTGCGGCGTGAGATCAAGCGCGCCACCGGCCCAGCCGCGTTTCGGTTTTGCCGCGGCATGGAAGTCGAGCAAGTCATTGGCCGTCAGTGCCAGGTCTTCTGACTGCACACCCTTCACTGACTCCCAGAGCAGGCTGTCCGGTGCCAGCGACAAACACTTGTCCGGGAAAATGCCACGCCGTCGAAACGCCTGAATGACGGCTAGGCGATAGTGCATCGGGTCATCCGGCACCAGGTCGTTATCGGCGGTGACGATGGCCCGCAGAAATTCACCAAAGTGCACATCCACCGGTGGCAGGTAGTCCAGTGCGCGGATGCACAAGCGCAGGACATGATCGGCCGATTTCACCGCTTCGCGGGTCAGGCGTGCAATCAGTTCAGTCGACAGGTTGGCGGTCGACGTCTTGTCATGCCCGGCCAGTCGAAATAGATCCTCCGTGCGTTGCTCGTAGATAGTGATAAAGGCGTCGAAAACAGCGGCAACCAGAATCGCACCGCGCTCATGAGGCTCGCTCAACTGCGCCAGGCGTGTCGGGTCTGGCAAGCCGTCCTGGCCTTTTTCGTCGATGGCGTCGCGCAAGGCCGCATAACGCCCCGACGCCTCGCCGAATTGCCGAGCCAGGCCGCTCAGCCAGGAGCGCTCGCTCAAGTTGCCACGACGTGCCGCCAGCTGACTGGAGACCACTTCGGGCAAGGTGAAATGCATCAACAGCGCCACGATGTCTGCAAAGGCTTCATGAAACGCCAGGCTATCCACGTTGGTCGACTCGATGTAACGACGGTGCAAGCCATCGAGAATCGCATGGGTCGTTTCATGCGCGACGATATCGTGGGACAGCGCGGTAAAGATCCAGCCACCCGGCAAGTTCACCCCGGCGTTGGTCATCGAGGCCTTGAAGTAACCGAACAACAACGCCTTTTTCGCCGGGCTGTAATAGGCGTTGGCTTCGCGTAGCGCGTGGGGATAGATGCGTAACCTTCGGACATAGCTGTAAGACGTCGTTCGCTTTGTCACGGCATCTTCGACCGCTCTGGATGACCAGAACATCTTGCGTCCCAATGCCCGCTCAAACAATTTGATGGTCTTCATCGCGACGGCAAAGACCATCTGCTGATGGAAACGCGGATCGCCCTCGGAAGGCGCGAGGCCGTCCTGGGCCAACAAATGTGGATCGTTCAAGTCCACCGGTTTATAGAACTGGCCGCTGGTAGGGTCGACATCAATGACTTCCAGGTACTCGTTCACCGGTCCCGGCAAGATGTCGGGCTCCCATCGTTGCTCCCAGGGTAATTCGATGGTGGCGTGGTTTATCTGCACCGTTTCCATTTGAGTCGAGGCTTGCGGATCGAAGGCATACACCCGCAGTTTGCGCATGGCCGGTGGAGAGTAGTCGGACGTGTCCATTCCAGATCTCCTTGTCTGACCAACGTTTGAAACACGTACGCCAGAGGCTGATTATTGCGTTAGCGCGGTCATTCGATATCGGCCTGAAAATGACGTTTCACAAAGCGCTCTCGGGATAGGGAAATCCAATCGGCGGCGGCAATTGCCCATTGAAATGCGCCCGGACGGCCGCATCGGCGACCGCATAACCCCAGTTGATCAGGCGTTTCTGGGTTTGCGTGTCCTTGGTCGCCAGATCAGTCGGCACCAGGGCCAGCTGGCGTGTGCTCTCAAGCGGGCAAGGCAGGCAATCGGCCAGTGCGTGAACGGCGATGTCCTGTTTGATATCCCAAAAGGCGCCGTAGCGCTCACGGGCTTCGAAGGCCTGGATAAGCAGACGTTTTCTAAGACTCAGCACCTGGTTGTCCATCACGTCGAGGCAGCGACTGCCGATGGACACCCAATTGACGGACACGTCGGGCTGCTCGGCAAAAGGCTTGCCGGCGTTACTGACGAACAGTGTCTTGAAGGATTTGTAGCAAGTCTCCAACCCGAGGTTATCGTAGACGCCGCCGTCGGCGAGGGCGACCGATGTGGTGTAGGGCGGATGCCGCAGAAACTGCGTGCCGTCGTCAGGCGCAAAATCGCTGTCCTTGAACTCTAGCGTGGCTGGCGCGAGGATCGGCGGAAACGCCGCAGACGCCCCGACGGCCCGGGCGATCGAAAGCGCAGGGGTCATGACCCTGCCCACCTTCCAGTCACCCATGTATGGTTTTGAAAATCGCCAGACCGCCCCCGACTGCAGGTTTGAGGCGTTGAAGATAAAGCGCACGCGGTCGGGTAAATCCTGCAGTTTCTTACCGTTATACAGCGCATCATCGAGCGCTTTGGCCACATGCGCGTTGACCTCGCCAGGCAGCGCGATGTCCTTGATGACTTGAAAAACGCCCTTGGCCGACATGCCCGCAAGCGTTACTGCGGCCAGACGGCGTATCGGACCGACCACCAATTCTGCAAAAGCCCCGTCGAATTCGACAGCGCTCAGGTTTTCCAGCGCGCTGAACTCCAGCGCCAGTTTCGCGGAGATGATCGAGCCGCCGGAAACACTCGAAATGCGCTCCAGCTTGCCGACACTTTCGCTGCCATTGGTGCCGAATCGCTCGAGCGGCTTATCCTGAAAAAAACCCAGTTGCCCCAGCCGCCAAAGAGTGCCGGTATGGAACAACATCGCCCGATACCCCCCGCCGGACAGTGCGAGCGCCGCGCTTTCGCGCAAAGGTTGGGGTTTATCCGGTTGAGGAAGATTCGAGACGGGTTCGACGGTGGGCATGACTGATCTCCAGAACCAATGACGGATCAAGATTCACTCGTAAGCCATGCCAGCAATGTTGCAGTGATATCAGAATGCAGGACAGCAGACCTGTCCACTTTCCCTGCATGAAGCGACTGGGAACGGCCGCCCACTGCCTGCGCGAGACTTGGTTATAAGGTCTAGTTGGCTCAAGGCACGCGGTCAAGTTCAGGGCGGCGGTTGTTGGCGATACCACTCGTCGGTAACAAAAATCTGACGCCTTGCGCACCCTCCTGTCTGGCTCACGGATTGCAATGGCCGGTCATGCCAGCCCCGCAACGACGTCTTTCTGACGCGGCGGTAAAACCCAACCTATGCTTAAGGACGCCAGCGATACGCTTGGTCAGTCACCGGAGATGTAACGTGTCAACTCTCAATGAAATCGCAGCGAACCACGCGAGAATGGCTATGGCAAAGGCACAAGAGTCGACCCGACTGAGTGAGCGACCACTTCAAATCGTGGGCAGCGTTGAAATCCCGTCAATCAATGAACACCCGCACGTTCCACTGCACCTTATTGCGTCAGTGCAGGAGAACAGTCTCGGACAAGCCAGCGGCTTTTCGCTCTGATAGCGCCTGTTCGTCGAGGAGCGGCGCCACCGTCCGGTGACCGCTCCCGCGAATAACCGATGCGCTCTACCGCGATTCGCGCCGGCGCGACCTAAACTCAATGGACTACCATCGCGCCGGTAAGCGGCGCTCGGGGTATTCCATGCACCAATTGCCAGAGGTGCCGCGCGTAAAGCGCTTCGCCACCAACACAGCCGGCCGGGACATCGCCGTCGGCGACATTCACGGCCATTTCGCCCGGTTGCAGGCAGCGCTGGAGGCGGCCCGTTTCAATCCACTGGTCGATCGCTTGTTCAGTGTGGGCGATCTGATCGACCGCGGCCCCGAGTGCCTGGATGCACTCGATTGGCTGGACAAGCCATGGTTCCACCCCGTGTGTGGAAACCATGACGACTACGTGGTTCATTTCGATACGTGCGACGTCGACAGTTGGATCTTCAACGGCGGCTTATGGTTTACGAAGCTGTCGCTGTCGGAGCGCAAACAGTTCGCCGCGAAATTTGCCGGGCTGCCGATTGCGATCGAAGTCGAAACAGCACAAGGCCTGATCGGCATCGTCCACGCCGACTGCCCTTTCCCTTCATGGGAACAGCTGCGCGAGGAACTGCAATTTCCCGAATCCGAACAACGCCTGAGGCAGGTGCAGAACCGCATCATGTGGTCGCGAAGCCGTATCGATCAGTTTGAGAGTCATGGCGTTGAAGGCCTCCGCGCGTTGATCGTTGGGCACACACCGCTGCAGCAACCCATCCGATTGGGCAACGTGATTCATATCGACACCGCAGGCTGGAAGCCGGGGGTTGGGTACTTCACGCTTTTGAATCTTGCAACGCTCGAAACCGTCTGAGCTGCGCGGCACTTAAATAAATGCCCGTCGCCGACACCCTCTGCCGGCAGCCGACAAACCCGCGGATTTTATTTTCTTACTCTCCCCTTGGCCCGACGCTCATCCCTGGACGTCGGCCCAGTCAGTCTAACCACCGCCCTGCCATAGCCCCCAGCCGAGCGGACTATGGGTCGGGTTTCAGGAGAATAAAAATAATGAATCCGGGTTTCACATCATCAACCAACCACTTGCTCGAACTCGTCACGGCTGGACAGCACCGCGTCCCAGGCGTAGTCGCCGCAATCACCGGGCGCGACGGTTTGCTCTACGAGGGAGCCTCAGGGCAACGCATGTCCGGTCAACCAGGCGCCATGACGACCGACACTGTATTCGCCATGTTCTCCACGACCAAAGCGATAACCGCCACGGCAGTGCTTCAGTTAGTCGAAGAAGGCCGACTCGATCTCGACGCGCCTGCCAAAGACTATGTGCCGATGATCGGCGAACTGCAGGTGCTCGACGGGTTTGATGCCGACGGCACGCCACGACTTCGCGCCCCCAAAAAACACATCACCACCCGAATGCTGCTGCTTCACACGGCAGGCTTCGGTTATGAATTCTTCAACGAAAACTACAACAGGCTGGTTCAGGAACATGGCCAGCCGAGCGTCATCAGCGGGTCGCTGGCCGCGCTGAAAACACCTTTGCTGTTTGAGCCTGGCGAACAGTGGGAATACGGCTCCAACATGGATTGGGCCGGGCTTGTGGTAGAGGCCATCACCGGCAAGCGCCTGGGTGACGTCATGCGCGAGCGGATTTTCGAACCTCTGGGCATGACCGATACCGGCTTTACCCTGACCCCGTCGATGCTCGAGCGACTGGCCGGCATGCACCAGCGTGAAGAGAATGGATCGCTGACGGCAATCGAAGACTCCATCCTCCCGCAGGAACCCGAAGTGCACATGGGCGGCCATGGCCTGTTTTCGACGGTGAAGGATTATTGCCTGTTTATCCGCGCCTGGCTTAACGACGGACAGGGTGATCACGGACGGATCCTGAAGCCCGAGACGGTTCGTTACGCTGAAAAAAACGGTCTTGAAAACCTGAAGATCAAAGCCCTTCCCGGTGTGATTCCGAGCATCTCCAACACCGCGGAGTTTTTCCCGGGCATGCCCAAGTCTTGGGCGTTGAGTTTCATGGTCAACGATCACGACGCCCCCACCGGTCGCCCTGCCGGCTCGTTGGCGTGGGCAGGCCTGGCCAATCTTTACTACTGGATCGACCGCAAGAACGGCATCGGTGGTTTTTGGGCCACCCAGATATTGCCCTTCGCAGACCCCGTTTCGTCCAGCGCTTATCTGGATTTCGAAACGTCCGCCTACCGCTATCTGACCCACCGCCCCTAGCTGACCCGATTCAAGTCGCATGAGAGCCCGCCCGGGCTCCAGGCGATGGTGCAAGAACACCGTCCCCTCTCTGAAAACAACAAGAACAAAACAGGTGACTCATGGAGATCTCCACATGTACCCCTGCGCGCGCTCGATTCATGGCCTGCGGGTTTGACACGTCAACGTTCGGTGCCGGCCTCGTCCTCGCCACTCTGGCGGGCAATGCCCAGGCCATTGATGTCGACGCCGGCGAATACGCTGCTGCGCTGCCCCCCGGCAGCAACATCGGCCTGCTTTACCTGCAACATGCGCAGCGCCGAGAGCTTTACAGCGATGGTCACAAAGTTGCAGTCAAAGCGGGGCTCGACTCGGATGTCGGCATCGTGCGCGTCGCGAATTACCAGCAACTGGGCGACTACACCATCAATACGCAGTTCCTGTTGCCATTCGGTCGCCTGGAAGGAACACGCGATAACGACGCGTTGGGACAAGCCAATGGCGTGGGTGATCTGATTCTGGCCTCCACCTTGTGGCTGGTGAATGATCCGGCGAAAAACCGTTACTGGGGCATTGCGCCCTACCTCATCGCGCCGACCGGCAACTATGACCGAAACGATCCGCTCAACCTGGGGGAAAACCGTTGGAGGATGATCGTGCAGACGGGCTATGTGACCGGCCTCACTGACAAGCTGTCCCTGGACCTCACCGCCGATGTGACCGTTTATGGCAAAAATGACGACTACACCAGTCAAGGCCTGACATTGCGTCAAAAGCCGCAATGGCAAGCCCAGACTTACCTGAGGTATGCCGTGACACCCAAGCTGTCGGTGCACGTCGGGGCGTCGCAACTGTGGGGCGGTGAAACGCGCCTGGACGGTCAGGATCAGCACGATGAACCCAACACCAGCAAGTACCGTGTCGGGGGATCGTACTGGATAACCCCTACCTTCCAGGCCTTGGTCAATTACGGCCAGGACGTCTCGGTCGACAACGGTTTCAAGGAAAACCAGCGGGTTAACCTTCGGCTGTTGTGGGTGTTCTGACCCGCAGCAAATAGCTGGAAACCTGAGCACCGGGAGTGGATTACGCGCCACTCTCGGTGCCCTTGTCCCGGGTCAAATCACTAGCGCAGTCGGCGCCGCAAGGTCTGTGAGGGCAACTCGCTGAAACGCTTGCGATAGCTCCCCGCAAACTCACCCAGGTTGAGATAACCCCATCGAAAGGCGATGGCCGAAACGGTGGTGCCGGATTCCGGATCCGTCGCCAGTAAATCGCGGTGCGCCCCCTGCAATCGCTGCTCGCGCAAAAAGGCCCCGGGCGTGATTCCGCGAAAACGCGAGAAGGCTCCACTCAATGCCCGCACACTGGTCCCGACTGCACTGGCCACCTCCGCCATCGTCGGCAGGCTCGCGGCATTGGCACTCATGAATTCTTCGGCGGCCCTCACATAACGAGGTGCGATGCGGTTCATCGGGCTATTGAAATCAAGCCCTGCTTGCGCCGCTCGACTCGCCCACTCTTGCAGCAAATGAACGCAAAGATTTTGCTCCAGATGCGCGCCCATACGCCCTTCAGCCACGTGTTCGGGAGCCTCGGCCACACAACGGACCGTGTACTCCAACAAACTCAGCCAGCTCGAACCCACGCCGCCGATGACGCACTTGTGTCGCCAGAACTGATCGTCGGGCACGAAGCCGAACCACTGCTGTGCCATCTGCTCAAGAACCCCATGAGGAATGGTCAGATTCAGCTGAAGATGATCCGCGTCGAGGTCGATCCGGTAATCGACACGACTGCAATCGGCAATGAAGGATTGACCCACTGCCGTGTCTTCAGTGACCGAACGCTGCCCCCAGTGCCGGGCATTGCCGCGGATGGTCGTGAGCAGCAGCGCATTGCCGGCTTGCGGCGAAAACTCATCGACGCTCACCGCCACGCCATAGGCAAAACGCGTCAGGGTCAACTCGCCAATCCTCGATGAATGCATGGTGGCGCGGGGCTTGATGACGCGCCCTGTGGGGGTCACGCGATAGGGCATGTAAACCCGATCCGACCAGTCGCGGATCTCATCCCATTCGGTTGAAAAACTTTTGTGGTGCTGGCGTATCGGCTGGCCGCTGACATCGATTAACAACGCATGATCGAGAAGCATGGGGACACCTGTTTTTATTTTTTTAGGGTCGGGTTAATGCGTTTCCGGGCCGGAACAGAGCGCAAGCTCAGGGCTTCGGCAGGTAAGCCATCACCTTCGACTCGCCCATCAGCAGCGGTTGATTGAGCTCCGCACAAGCGCGCAGGTAGTCGGCCACCAAGGTGATCCGCTTGAGCTTGCGCAGGTCCTCGCTGTAGTACATCCAGAATTGGCGAGTGACCTCCACCTGATCCGGTAGGACTTCGCACAGGCGCGGGTCGGGACCTGCGAGGAAACAGGGCAGGATGGCCAGCGCCCGCCCTTCCAGCGCCGCGTGGTATTGGGAAACGACGCTGGTGCTGCGCAAGCGGCTGTGCGCGCCAGGCAGCAGGTCGTTCAGGTAGAGCAGTTTGAAGCTGAAGGCCAGGTCCTCGACATAGGTCACGAACGGGTGACCGGCCAAATCCTCGCGATTGGCAATCGGCGGATGATCGGCCAGGTATTGCGGCGTCGCGTACAGACGCAGGCGGTAGTCGCACAGCCGCGAGCACACATACGGACCGCGCTCGGGCCGCTCCAGAGTGATGGCAATGTCCGCTTCGCGCCGTGACAGGTTGACGAAGTGCGGGACCGGCAGAATGTCCACGGAGATATGCGGGTAGTGGGTGATGAAGTGGCTCATTTGCGCAGTGACGAAGCAGGAACCGAAGGCTTCGGTACAACCGATGCGCAGGTGCCCGGCGAGTCCTCCGGTGGTTCCGGATACCTGCTCGCAGGCTGCCAGCAGCGTGCTTTCCAGAGATTCGGCATGGCCGACCAGGCGCTGCCCATCCACCGTCAGGACGAAACCCGAGGACCGCGATTTCTCGAACAACAAGGCCCCCAGACTGTGTTCGAGCGCGCGGATGCGCCGCGACACGGTCGTGTAATCCACTCCCAGGCGGCGGGCGGCACCGCTGGCGGTACGGGCACGGGCGACTTCGAGAAAGAAGCGCATGTCGTCCCAATTAAGGTGAGTTTGCGTTGTGCGTTTTTGCATATTCATCAGGCTTTTCTGCCCATACATATTGGAATTTTGCCAACATATACTCGCATTCAACCCAGCTTGACCAGCATCGTTTTCAAGCCAGAAAAGCCCTCGAAAATAATCCGGGCTGACGGGATAAGTGCACGGTTCAACAATGGTTTGCATGCCGTAAACACGAGGCTGCACGCCAACAAAATCACAGCCCGCCGAGGGTCCGCGCGACAGCCGGCAGAGCTCCGGCGCCACCCTTGGGCCATCCACTTTTTTTCCGCCTGCGCAGGATCACCGAGGCGGCAATGACTCCAGCACCAGCATTCAGGTGGCGTCCCTTTTCGGGGCGTCGCTCGGGTACCCGTACGCCCTTAAAAAGGCCGACAAACAAAAACAATTAAAAGCGGAGCCTCACCATGACGACTGACCATCCGAACCACGCCCTGACTTGCGACCAGGTCAGGGCCAATCCCAAGTTCCAGCGCCTCACTCGCCAGCGCGCACTGTTGGCCTGGTCACTGAGCGGCGCGGTCCTGACCGTCTATTACAGCTACATCATGGTCGTGGCCTTCGCCCCTGCCTGGTTGCGTCTGCCGCTGTACGACGGCAGCCATCTGAGCCTCGGCATGCCGATTGGTGCGACGATTATCCTGCTGTCCTGGCTGCTGACCGCCTGGTACGTGTACACCGCCAACACCCGCTTCGACGCGCTCAGCGCGCAGATCCTCCAGGAGACTCGCGCATGAAACGCCTGACCGCCCTGCTCGCCCTTTGCCCTCTGCTGGCCAGTGCCGACACCCTCACCGCAGAGAAACAACCGCTCAACGTGCACGCCATCGGCATGTTCTTCGTCTTCGTCCTCGCGACGTTGCTGATCACCTGGTGGGCGTCACGCCGCACGCGCTCCGCTGCCGATTTCTACAGCGCCGGTGGCGGTATCACCGGTTTTCAGAATGGCCTGGCAATCGCCGGTGACTACATGTCGGCGGCTACGTTGCTCGGCCTTTCGAGCCTGGTGTTCACCAAGGGCTATGACGGCTTCATCTACATCATCGGCTTCTTCGTCGGCTGGCCCATCGTCACCTTCCTGATGGCTGAGCGCCTGCGCAACCTGGGCCGCTACACCTTCGCCGACATCGTCTCATTGCGCCTGGATCAAACCCGCGTGCGCAGCTTCGCCGCCCTCGGCTCGCTGACGGTGGTGTGTTGTTACCTGGTGGTGCAAATGGTCGGTGCCGGCCAGTTGATCAAGCTGCTGTTCGGCCTCGACTACCGCACGGCGGTGGTGGTGGTCGGTCTGCTGATGCTGGTCTACGTGATCTTCGGCGGCATGCTCGCCACCACCTGGGTGCAGATCACCAAGGCAGTTCTGCTGCTGGGCGGCGGCACAACCCTGATGCTGATGGCCCTGAGTCGCTTCGGCTTCAGCTTCGAGACACTGGCGGCCCAAGCGGTGGCGGTGCACGCCAGTGGTGTGCAGATCATGGGCCCGGGCACCTTGCTGGCCGACCCGATCAACGCCGTATCCCTGTCCCTCGGACTTGTCTTTGGCATCGCCGGCCTGCCGCACATCCTGATGCGCTTCTTCACCGTGCCCAATGCCAAGGAGGCGCGTAAATCGGTGCTGTTCGCCACGGTGTTTATCGGGTTTTTCTTCCTGGTGGTTTGCATCCTGGGCTACACCGCCATCGTCATCGTCGGCACAGACCCGCAGTTCTTTGTCGACGGCAAGGTCGGCGGCGCCATGATCGGCGGCGGCAACATGGTCGCGATGCATCTGGCTAAAGCGGTGGGTGGCAACCTGTTTCTCGGGTTCCTCTCCGCCGTGGCCTTCGCCACCATCCTTGCCGTGGTGTCCGGGCTGGCACTGGCCGGCGCCTCGGCCATTTCTCACGACCTTTATGCTTCGGTACTGAAAAAGGGCAAGGCCGACGAGAAACAGGAAATGCGCGTGTCGCGCATCGCCACTGTCTGCCTGGGCATTGTCGCGATTTCCCTCGGCATTCTGTTCGAAGGCCAGAACATCGCGTTCCTGGTCGGCCTGACGTTCGGCATAGCCGCCTCTGCAAATTTCCCGGTGCTGATCATGGCCATGTACTGGGATGGCCTGACCACCCGAGGCGCCGTTTACGGCGGCCTGACCGGACTTATCAGCGCCCTGGGCCTGGTCGTCGGCTCGCCATCGGTGTGGGTCGGCGTATTGGGCCATACCCATGCGATTTTCCCTTACGACCAGCCGGCGCTGTTCTCCATGCCTTTGGCTTTCCTGGTCATCGTCGTCGCGTCCAAGCTGGACCGCAGCGAGCGCGCCAACCGAGAGCGCGCGGCTTATGCCGATCAGTTCGTCCGCGCTCAGACCGGCCTGGGCGCTGCCATGGCCAGCAGTCACTGACACTACCGTTTTACGGGGCCTGTGCCCTGAGCGCGAGTTCACCCCTTAGCATCGCGCTTTTTTACTCCCGCCCAGCGCCGCCCCGCACTGGGCACGCTCAACAAGCCTGCCCTCCACTGGCACCAGTCAGTGCGGGCTCGGCTTGCTCGTAAAAACACTTACTCATAACAACAAGAGACAAGCGATGAAACCCAGCCTTTTCACCCTGTTCCTGGCAGGCACCAGCCTGGCCACCCAAGCCCATGCGGACTTCCTCGCAGACAGCAAGGCCAGCCTGGAGCTGCGCAACTTCTACTTCAACCGGGATTATCGTCAGAGCAACGCCCCTCAATCGAAACAAGAGGAATGGGCGCAGGGCTTCCTGTTGCGTTATGAATCGGGCTTCACCGACGGTTTGATCGGTGTCGGTTTCGATGCCATCGGACTGGTCGGCGTCAAGCTCGACTCCAGCCCCGATCGCGCCGGTTCCGGCCTGCTTAAACGCCATCGCGACACGAGCAAAGGCTCGCAGGACGAGTACGGCGAACTGGGCCTGACCGCCAAAGTGCGCGCCTCTAAAAGCACGCTGAAACTCGGCACGCTGCTGCCGAAGCTGCCGACCGTGCTGGCCAACGATTCACGTCTGTTGCCACAAACCTTCAAGGGCGGTCAGTTGACGTCGCTGGAGCTTGAAGGCCTGACCATGGACGCCGGACGGCTGACCCAGGTCAATCAGCGCGACTCCTCGGATTACGAGGACATGGCCATCACCCGCACCGGCGCCAAGGGCATCACAACGGGTCATGTCGATAGCGACAGCTTCGATTTCGCCAGCCTGAACTACAAATGGACCAGCAACCTCGCCACTGGCTACAGCTACGGTCACCTCGACAACTTCTACAGCCAGCACTTGGTCAACCTGACCTACGTATTGCCGGTGACCACGGGCCAGTCGTTGAAGACCGACCTGCGTTATGCCCGGTCCACGGACGACGGTGGCAGCAATGTCGATAACAACGCCATCGGTGCGATGTTCACCTACAGCCTCGGCGGCCACGCGTTCGGCCTGGGTTATCAAGGCATGAGCGGCGACACCGGCTACGCCTACATCAACGGTACCGATGCCTTCCTGGTGAACTTCGTGCAGATCGGCGACTTCGCCAGCAAGGACGAAAAGTCCTGGCAGGCACGCTACGACTACAACTTTGCAGCCATTGGCGTACCCGGCCTGACCTTCATGACGCGCTACCTCACGGGCGACAACATCGATCTGGGCGGCAACCGCCCGGAAGGCAAGGAATGGGAACGGGATACCGACATTGGCTATGTCGTGCAAAGCGGGCCGCTGAAAAATGTCGGGCTGAAGTGGCGCAACGCGACAGTGCGCTCGACCAATTTCGGCAGCGACCTTGATGAAAACCGCCTGATCCTCAGCTACACCCTGCCGCTCTGGTAAATCCCCTTTAAAGCCGGCGCCGCTCGCATCGCCTGACGGTGCGAGTGGCCCTCATCCAACGCGCCACCCCTATGATTTTTTTGCACAACGCACCGGTTTTTATGAGCATTTTTTATTGATTTTTGCATGCATATACTGGGCTCAAGCGCTTGGTCATGAACCGGGCCAGACCCAACAAAAACAAACAAGGGCATACACCGTGAAAACATCCATGCTTGCCGCCGTCTCCCCGCTCTCTGGTACCTGCACGCGCCCCGTACGCGTTGCTCCCCGCAGCGAAGCCACCCTCGCCGCCTGAACCTCCCGTACCCGATACCGCGCCGATCGCCCCCGCGATCGATGGAGACTTTAATGAACAGCAACTGCCAACCCTTCCTCGCCGCTCGAGACTTCCTGCTGGCCCACCGTACCGATTACGCCACCGCCACGCGGGATTTCCGCTGGCCGCAGCTGAACGAGTTCAACTGGGCGCTGGATTACTTCGATGCGATGGCCGAAGGCAACCAGGCCAACGCCCTGTGGATCGTCGAAGAAGACGGCAGCGAACAGCGTTACAGCTTCGAGCAACTGGCCTTGCGCTCCAATCAGGTGGCCAACCACTTGCGCGCGCTTGGCGTGCGCCGTGGCGAACGCATCCTGCTGATGCTCGGCAACGACGTCGCCCTGTGGGAAACCATGCTGGCCGCGTTCAAGATCGGCGCCGTGGTCATTCCCGCCACCGCCCTGTTGACCCCAGATGACCTGAGTGACCGCATCGAGCGCGGCCAGGTTCGTCATCTCGTGGTCGGTGGCGCCCATGTCGACAAGTTCGTCGGTCTGGGTGAAGGCTGCAGCCGCATCTGCGTCGGCCCAGGCCCCGCCGACTGGACCCCGCACAGCGCCGCCAGCGAGTACTCCGAGCAGTTCGAAGCCGAGGGTCGCACCTATGCCACTGACCCGATGCTGCTGTACTTCACCTCCGGCACCACCTCCAAACCGAAGATGGTGCTGCACAGTCACCAGAGCTACCCGGTCGGCCACCTGTCGACCATGTACTGGATCGGCCTGCAGCCGGGCGACCTGCACTTGAACATCTCGTCACCGGGCTGGGCCAAGCATGCTTGGAGTTGCCTCTTCGCACCGTGGAACGCCGGCGCCTGCATCTTCATCCACAACGTCGCGCGTTTCAGCGCCCCGGCCTTGCTTGGCGCACTGGAGCGCTACGGTGTCACCAGCCTGTGCGCCCCGCCCACCGTATGGCGCATGCTGATCCAGGAGGACCTGGCCAGTTACAAGGAGCGCTTGAACCTGCGCGAACTGGTGGGCGCCGGTGAACCGCTGAACCCGGAAATCATCGAGCAGATCCTGCATGCCTGGAACTTGCCGTTGCGTGACGGTTTTGGCCAGTCGGAAACCACCGCGCTGGTCGGCAACACGCCCGGCCAGTTGCTCAAACCCGGCTCCATGGGCCGCCCACTGCCGGGCTACCAAGTGACCATGCTTGACCCCGACGGAGTGCCGGGTAACGAAGGTGAAGTGGCCCTGCCACTGGACGTGCGTCCGCTTGGCCTGATGCTGTGCTACGAGGACAGCCCGGAAAAAACCGCCGAAGTGATGCGCGACGGCTTCTACCGCACCGGCGATACCGCGCAGATCGACGAGGATGGCTATATCACGTTCGTCGGCCGCGCCGACGATGTGTTCAAAGCCTCCGATTACCGCATCAGCCCCTTCGAGCTGGAAAGCGCACTGATCGAGCATCCGGCCGTGATGGAAGTGGCCGTGGTGCCAAGCCCGGACCCACTGCGCCTGGCCGTGCCCAAGGCGTTTTTGATCCTGGCTCACGACGAACCCGGAAGCGCCGAACTGGCCAGCAGCATCCTCGCCTTCGCCCGCGAGCACCTGGCGCCTTACAAGCGGGTGCGCCGCATCGAGTTCGTCAGCGAACTGCCCAAGACCATCTCCGGAAAGATCCGCCGGGTCGAACTGCGACAGATGGAAGTGTTGCGCCGCCAAAGTGATACACGCGGCCCGCAAGAGCACTTCGAAGAAGACTTCCCTCAGCTCAAGGGCTGAACCCGGGCCGGTCCGCCGGCCCTTCTGAATTCACACGCGACCGCTCGGCCAAACAGGCCGAGGGGCCTCTCTCGACTCAAAGAAAGTAGACAGGACCCGAAAATGACCTCCTCCAGCATTCCTAGCGTCAAGCTTCTCATCAACGGCGAATTCGTCGAGTCACGCAGCACCCAGTGGCACGACGTGGTCAACCCGGCCACTCAGGAAGTCCTGGCTCGCGTGCCCTTCGCTACCGCCGAGGAAATGGACGCCGCCGTGGCCAGTGCCAAGGAAGCCTTCAAGACCTGGCGCAAGACGCCGATTGGCGCCCGCTCGCGGATCTTCTTCAAGTACCAGCAGCTGATCCGCGAGAACATCAAGGAACTGGCCGCCCTGCTCACCGCCGAACAGGGCAAGACCCTGCCGGATGCCGAAGGTGATGTGTTCCGCGGCCTGGAAGTGGTCGAGCACGCGGCCTCCATCGGTAACCTGCAAATGGGTGAGCTGGCCAACAACGTCGCCAATGGCGTCGACACCTATACCTTGATGCAGCCGCTGGGCGTGTGCGCCGGCATCACCCCGTTCAACTTCCCGGCGATGATCCCGTTGTGGATGTTCCCGATGGCCATCGCCACCGGCAACACCTTCATCCTCAAGCCATCCGAGCAAGATCCGCTGGTAACCATGCGCCTGGTTGAACTGGCGCTGGAGGCCGGTGTACCCAAGGGCGTGCTCAACGTCATTCACGGCGGCGTCGACGCGGTGAACCTGATTTGCGATCACCCGGACATCAAAGCCGTGTCCTTCGTCGGTTCGACCAAGGTCGGCACCCATGTCTACAACCGCGCCACCCAGAACGGCAAACGCGCTCAGTGCATGATGGGCGCGAAGAACCACGCCATCGTCCTGCCTGATGCCAACAAGCAGCAGACATTGAACAACCTGCTGGGCGCTTCGTTCGGCGCCGCCGGCCAACGCTGCATGGCCCTGCCGGTGGTGATCCTGGTGGGTGAAGCGCAGACCTGGCTGCCGGACCTGATCGAGCGGACCAAAACCCTCAAGATCAATGGCGGCACCGAACCGGGCACCGACATCGGCCCGGTGATTTCCTGCGCGGCGCTGGATCGCGTCAACAGCTTGATCGCCAGCGGCATCGAAGAAGGCGCCACGCTCGTACTGGATGGCCGCAACCCAAGCGTGCCGGGTTACCAGGACGGCAACTTCGTAGGCCCGACGATCTTCTCCAACGTCACCGCAAAAATGTCCGTGTACCGCGAAGAGATCTTTGGCCCGGTGCTGTGCGTCATGCATGCCGAAAGCCTGAGCGAGGCCATCGAGATCATCAACGCCAACCCGAATGGCAACGGCACCGCCCTGTTCACCCGCTCCGGCGCTGCGGCCCGTCACTTCCAGGAAGAAATCGACGTCGGCCAGGTCGGCATCAACGTGCCGATCCCGGTACCGGTTCCGCTGTTCTCCTTCTCCGGTTCGCGCGCTTCCAAGCTTGGTGACCTGGGCCCTTACGGCAAGCAAGTGGTGACCTTCTACACCCAGACCAAAACGGTCACCCAGCGCTGGTTCGACGAGGACGACACCGGCGGCTCGGTGAACACCACCATCACCCTGAAATGATCTCTGCCGGCCGGCGCCCAGCGTCGGCCGGCCGGAGTTGAACGGTGCATTCGCAGACATAACGGGTCGACGCGCAACAGCGCCTCCCCACTCGCAAAAGGTAGTCATCATGCATATCGGTTTTCTCGGCCTGGGTAACATGGGCGGCCCAATGGCGCGCAACCTGCTCAAGGCTGGCCACAGCCTGACCGTCTTCGATCCTTTCCCGCAGGCGGTCGCCGCCCTGGTCGAGGCCGGTGCCAGCGCCGCTGACTCGCCCGCCGCCGTGGCCAAGGCCGGGGTCGAGGTGATCGTCACCATGCTGCCAACCGCCGACCACGTGAAGCAGGTCTATCGCGGCAAGGACGGCTTGCTGGCCAACATCGGCCAAGGCGTACTGTTGATCGACAGTTCGACCATCGACCCGATCAGCGCCCGCGAAGTCGCAAAATTCGCCCTGGCCCAAGGCAACCCGATGCTCGACGCACCGGTCTCCGGCGGCACCGGCGGCGCGACGGCTGGCACCCTGACCTTTATGGTCGGCGGCCCGGTCAGTGTGTACGACCAGGCCCTGCCGGTCCTCTCGGCCATGGGCCGCAACATCGTGCACTGCGGCGGCGCGGGTAACGGCCAGGTGGCCAAGATCGCCAACAACATGCTGCTCGGCATCTCCATGGTCGGCGTCGCCGAGTCCATGGCCCTGGGTGTGGCCCTGGGCATGGACGCCAAGGTGCTGGCCGGTGTCATCGGCACGTCCACCGGTCGCTGCTGGAGTTCGGAGATCAACAATCCGTTCCCGGGCGTACTGGAAAATGCCCCGGCCGCGCGTGGTTACACTGGCGGCTTCGGCACCGACCTGATGCTCAAGGACCTCGGCCTCGCCACAGAAGCGGCCAAACATGCGCGTCAGCCAGTGGTGCTCGGTGCTGCCGCCCAGCAGCTCTACCAGACCTTCAGCCTGCAAGGTAATGGCGGTCTGGACTTCTCCGCGATCATCAAATTGTTCCGTGGGGAAGCGTAAGCATGAGCGAGCAGCAAGCCCCGGTGCTGGCCAGTGTGCGTAATCGCATCGGCCACCTGACGCTGAATCGACCCGGCGCGCTGAACACTCTGGACCTGCCCATGGTGACACTGCTGTGCCGGCACCTGTGGGTGTGGGAACAGGACCCGGAGATTGTCGCCGTGACTATTCGCGGCGCCGGGGAAAAAGCCTTCTGCGCCGGCGGCGACATCCGCATGCTGTACGACAGCCACAAGGCCGGGGACAACCTGCACGAGCTGTTCCTCGAGGAGGAGTACGCCCTTGACGAGTACCTGCATGGCTACTCCAAACCGGTGCTGGCGCTGCTAGACGGTTTCGTCCTCGGCGGCGGCATGGGGTTGGCCCAGGCCGCCTCGCTGAGGGTGATCACCGAGCGTACGCGGATGGGCATGCCGGAAGTCGGCATCGGCTTTTTCCCCGATGTCGGCGGCAGCTATTTCCTGCCACGCCTTCCGGGTGAGCTGGGTCTCTATCTGGGGGTCACTGGCTGTCAGGTCCGTGCCGCCGATGCGCTCTATGCCAACCTGGCCGACTACTACCTGCCCAGCGAGCGACTGGTCGAACTGGATGCCGCCCTGTATCACTTGAACTGGACCGGAGCGCCCGAGGAAGACTTGCAAGACCTGCTCGCCGGCCTGGCCACCGAGCGCATCGCCGGATCGGAACTCAAGGCCTATCGCCAAGTGATCGATGAGTATTTCTCGTTGCCTGATGTGCCGGCGATTCGCAACGCGCTGCAGCGCGAGCAGCGTCCCGAGCTGCGCGACTGGGCCGAACAGACGGTCGCGCTGCTCGACAGCCGCTCACCGTTGGCAATGGCCACGACACTGGAGCTGTTGCGTCGCGGTCGATACCTGAGCCTGGCCGACTGTTTTGCCCTGGAGTTGCACCTGGACTACCAGTGGTTCGACAAGGGCGACCTGATGGAGGGCGTCCGCGCCCTGATCATCGACAAGGACAAGACCCCACGCTGGAACCCGCCAACCCTGGAGGAACTGGTACCGGCGCGGGTGCAGGCTTTCTTCAGAGAATTTCGCCCAGCCTCTGGCATCCCCCTTCGCACCGCCTGATCGGCAGGAGACTCGCAATGCACGATATCGAATTGACCGAAGAACAACGCATGATCCGCGACATGGCCCGTGACTTTGCCCGCAGCGAAGTCGGCCCGCACGCCCAGAGTTGGGAGAAAGCCGGCTGGATCGATGACGCCGTGGTGGCGCAGATGGGTGAACTGGGCCTGCTGGGCATGGTGGTGCCGGACACCTGGGGCGGCAGCTACACCGACTACGTCGCCTACGCCCTGGCCGTGGAAGAAATCTCGGCCGGCGACGGTGCGCTCGGCGCCTTGATGAGCATCCACAATTCTGTGGGCTGTGGCCCCTTGCTCAAATATGGCAGCCCATCCCAGCAAGACCGCTGGTTGCCGCTTCTGGCCAGCGGCCAGGCCATCGGCTGCTTCTGTCTGACCGAACCACAGGCCGGTACCGAAGCCCATAACCTGCGCACCCGCGCCGAGCTGCGCGACGGTCATTGGGTGCTCAACGGGGCCAAGCAATTCGTCAGTAATGGCAAGCGTGCCAAGCTGGCTATCGTCTTCGCCGTCACCGATCCGGAGCTGGGCAAGAAGGGCCTGTCGGCCTTCCTGGTGCCGACCGATAACCCCGGATTCGTGGTCGATCGCAGCGAACACAAGATGGGGATCAAGGCGTCCGACACCTGCGCGGTGACCCTGAACAACTGCACCATTCCCGAGGACCATCTGCTGGGCGAACGCGGCAAAGGCCTGGCCATTGCCCTGTCCAACCTCGAAGGCGGTCGCATTGGCATCGCCGCCCAGGCCTTGGGCATCGCCCGCGCCGCCTTCGAGGCCGCGCTGGGGTATGCCCGCGAACGCATCCAGTTCGGCAAGCCGATCATCGAACACCAAAGCGTGTCCAACCTGCTCGCCGACATGCACACCCGGCTCAACGCTACCCGCCTGCTGGTGCTGCACGCCGCACGCCTGAAAAGTGCCGGGCAATCGTGCCTGTCAGAAGCGTCGCAGGCCAAGCTGTTCGCCTCGGAAATGGCTGAGCGCGTGTGTTCCAGCGCGATGCAGATCCACGGAGGCTACGGCTATCTGGAGGACTACCCGGTGGAGCGCTACTACCGTGATGCGCGCATCACCCAGATCTACGAAGGCACCAGCGAAGTGCAGCGCCTGCTGATCGCCCGCGAACTGACCCACTACGCGCTCTGAGCCCCTGGCCGGATGCGCCCTGCGTCCGGCTGCTTGTTCTTTCGCCCCCCTCCTGGAGTTGCCCATGCTCGGCCTGCGTAATATTCCCATCAGCCGCCGGCTGTGGTTGATCCTGCTGATGTCCATCCTGATGCTGCTGATTCTCGCCGGCCTGATGCTCAAGCAGAGCTATGACGATCTCTATGCCGCCAAGGCGCTGAAAACCCGCCACGTGGTCGAGACCGCCAGCGGCGTCCTGCGCCATTTCCAGGAGATGGAAGACCACGGTCTCAGCCGTGAGCAGGCGCAACAACAGGCCAGCGCGGTCATACGCGACCTGCGCTATGACCGCGAGGACTACTTCTGGATCGAAGACCTCGACACCCGCATGGTCATGCACCCCAATGCCAAGCTCCAGGGCAAGCGCATGGCGGGCACCCTCGACCCGGATGGCAAGGCCTTGTTTGACGAGATGGTTGCCGTGGCCGTGCGCGACGGTTCCGGGTTGGTGCGCTACAGCTGGCCCAAGCCGGGTTCTGACGCGCCGGTAGAAAAGGTGTCCTACGTCGAACTGTTCAAGCCTTGGGGCTGGATCGTCGGCTCGGGCATCTACATCGACGACGTGCATGTCGAGTTCCGCCGCCAACTGATACAGGCCTTCGTTATTCTGGTGGTGATCGCCCTGCTGCTCAGCGCGCTGATCCTGCTGATTGCCCGCAGCATCGCCTCGCCACTGACGCAGGTGGTCAATGCCATGGAGAACATCGCCAGCGGCGACGCCGACCTGACCCGTAACCTGGACAGCCGCTGGCGCGACGAACTGACCGCCATGAGCGGCCACTTCAACGCGTTCACCAGCAAACTGCGCGGGGTGATCGGCCAGTCCATGCAGACCGCCGTCAGGCTGGACAAAGCCTCGCAATCGCTCGGCGAAATTGCCAGCGACAGCCAGCGCCACAGTCAGGAGCAGTCCCAGCAGATGGAACTGGTGGCCGCCGCCATTCACGAGGTTTCCTACGCCGTGCAGGAAGTGGCGAAGAACGCCGAGCACGCCGCCAACGAAGTACGCCAGGCCGATGAGCAGGCACGACAGGGCCAGCACAACATCGACAGCAGCCTGCGCCAGATCGATCAGTTGTCCGAAACAATCGGCCAGGCCGTCGAAGTGATTCAGAGCCTGGCCCAGGAAAGCACCCAGATCGGCAGCGTGCTGGAAGTGATCCGCGCCATCGCCGAGCAGACCAACTTGCTGGCGTTGAACGCTGCCATCGAGGCGGCGCGCGCTGGCGAGCAGGGTCGCGGTTTTGCCGTGGTGGCAGACGAAGTACGCCTGTTGGCGCAACGCACGCAGCAGTCCACCGCGCAGATCCAGGGCATGATCGAGCGCCTGCAGGGCAACTCGGAAGCGGCGGTCAATGTCATCAATGCCAGCAGCCAAGCCGCTCAACAAACCGTGGAACAAGCCCGCCAAACCGGTGAGAGCCTGCACCAGGTCATCGGCGCGCTACGCAACCTCACCGAACTCAACGCCTCGATCGCCAGTGCCACCCTGGAGCAGTCGCACGTGGTCGAGGACATCAACCAGAACGTCACCCGCGCAGCCTCGCTGGCCCACGAGAATGCCCAGGCCGCCGACCGCTCCAACGAGGCCAGCCAACAGCTGGGCCAACTGGCAAGCCAGCTCAATAAGCTATTGGGGCAGTTTCGCGTATGAGGTGGATCAACATTGATGGAGGCCTGATGTCATGACCCTCGCCCAGCCAGTCACGTCCCGTTGCGCCAGACCGAATTGCGTTACGCCGCAGGCCATCGACTCGCGCTACCTGGAAACCCGCCAGAAGGCGCTTGAGCTGTTCGCCAAGTGCGGTTTCAGCCGGGTCAGCATGCGCGACCTGGCCACTTATCTGGGGATTAATGCTGGCTCCATTTACAACCACATCGAAAGCAAGGAAGCCCTGCTGTTCGAACTGATCGAGGAGCTCTATGAACAGTTGCTTCATGGCGCCAGTCTGGTGACTCGTCGCAAATCCACACCTGAGGTACGACTGCACGGTTTGCTTGAGGCGCACCTGTTGCTGCATGAACGAATGGGCGCGCATTTCCGTCTGGCGGAATACGACCTGCATTGCCTGAGCAGCGAACAGCACGCCTCGATCCTGAGTCTGCGCCGACGCTACGAGGAGCATCTGGTGGAAACGATTGAGCAGCTCACCGGCAAACCGACCAGCGCCACCCGACGTGCCACCCTGAGCGGGATCGTTTCGCTGCTCAACCAACTGCCGGCCTGGGTCGGGGAACCCCAGGCAAGTGGCAGGGCACGTCGCAAGCTGCTACTCGAAATGGTGATGAGTACCCTGCAAGGCGCGTTGCAGGCGACTCATGCTGCAGGCGCTCGGCTGACGCGCTAAGAGGCCCGCAAGCCTATCGGCATCAACAAACACGACCTGCCTAAGGCTGATCGCCGAACCACTCGCCTGCAAAAAAAATATCCGTCAGGTTTCGATGTGGTTTTTTTACGTCTACCTTTATCCGTCAGAACTCACCTCTGCATCAAAAGGCAAACA
The DNA here is from genome assembly GCF_024809425.1 of Pseudomonas sp. JAI111. NCBI lineage: Bacteria > Pseudomonadati > Pseudomonadota > Gammaproteobacteria > Pseudomonadales > Pseudomonadaceae > Pseudomonas > Pseudomonas sp. JAI111. The sequence continues at coordinate 63,170 of NZ_JANUCB010000001.1, forward strand.
ACTAACGACAAAAGTACATACGAATACATGCTCCCCCACTTAGAGGATCAGACATGCATCCATCCTTTCTGCAGCGCATCGACGAACTCTGCGCCCTGCTCGGCCCGTCCAGCGCAACCCGCATCGAATTCTTCCGGCGCTGTAACCGATTGAAGTCGCGCCGTGGTGTTCGCTATCAGGTGGTGACCAAGAAGCTCGGCATTTTCCATGTCGTCGAGCGATACACGGGCAAGACGTGGGCCTTGCGCTCCAGTTACCGGGAGGCCATGGAATTCGCCATCTACCTCGAGGAAAAGTCCAACCGTCGCAAGGGAGGCGTGCGGCGCATGGCGAGCTGATGCCGCATCTGTGAGACGCGGTCATCGCAAATCGTAAAACCCGTCTCTGAAAGACTACGGCCAGCCTTGAGCCTGCTTTTCTACGGGAGGCAGAAATTCATGCGACTTTGAGCGCGATGGTCGGTCGTCGCCCGTCCGCCATGAGCTGCAGATACGCTTGCCATTTTTTGAACGCTTGTTGTTGTCGGTTGGAGGCTTCCAGCCACCGAGCGCCACCGATGAGCTCGACCGGGATAGACATCATCTGCTCGGTCGCAGCATCAAGCTCATCAACGAGCTTGCGCCCGTTCGGCATTTCGGAAATTAGAGATCGCATAGGAACCTGGTTTTTTTTGGGCTACTACATCGACTTGCTAACTGTTTGATCGTGCGCGGGTTCCGACGAACGGCTACTTAATTGTTTATTTGCGTTGCGCGCGGCATGAAATACCGCCGCCCGCGCCCCGGGTGGCGTATTCGTTGACCAGGGGAGTCCTTATTCAAACTCCCTCAACCACTTCCCCGATCTGATCCAACAAATAATGAAACTGCCGGCCACGGGTCTATCCTGAATACACAGCAGGAGGGTGCAATCATGTGCGGACGCCTTTCCCAGTACCGTGGCATTCATGACTTCGTCGCGGCCCTCAGCATCCCCAACGCCCTGCTCAATGATGCTGGCGATCAGCCTTTGGAGCTCTATAACGCGGCGCCCACCACGCAGCTCGCGCTCTTTCACCGCGATGGCGAATACCTGCGTGCCGACAAGGTGCGTTGGGGCTGGCGCCCACACTGGGCCAAGGACCGTGCCGCGCCGATCAACGCCCGGGTGGAAAAAGTCGCTCACGGTCCCTTCTTCAAAGACATCTGGCCGCACCGGGCGATTCTTGCGATCGACAACTGGTTTGAGTGGGTTTACGAAGGCGGCCCGAAAAAACAGCCCTATCTGATCCGTCACCACGACCGCACGCCCATTCTCTGTGCTGCGATCGGCCATTACCCCATCGGCGAGCATGAGCCCAGCGAGCATGACGGCTTTGTAATCATCACCGCCGACAGTGCCGGCGGCATGGTGGACATTCATGACCGGCGACCGGTCGTGCTTGCACCAGAGCTGGCGCGGGAATGGCTGGACCCGGCCACGCCCAAGGAGCGGGCCGAGCAGATGGTGCTGCTGGAGGGTGAGCCGGCTGAGGCGTTTGAATGGTTTCAGGTAGATCGCGCGGTGGGCAACGTTCGCAACCAAGGGCCGGAGCTTATTTTGCCAACCAGCAAGATCAGCGGCGGTCACTACAAGGGTAACGGTTAAGCCTGGCCCCTGCCGTGAAGAGCCCAGCGCGATGGCTGGGCTCAGTTTATCTTCTATGTTCCATCATCTTGTCCGCGAGAACGGTCGCCCTTTCGACCAATAGGTTCTGCCTGTCCTCGTGACTCGAATTCGGACCGCCGATAACCGGTGCAGTCAGGTTGCTTTCCGCAATCAATGCAGCACAAAAGTATTGATCCCAGACAGCTCTGTTTTCTGCAGCCTGAGTGCTCATTTGGACCGCTTGCATAGGCGCCTCCTGTTGATGAGGTTGCGCACCTATTTTACGCCCGAACTGCAAACACCCCACGACGCTGCGGACAGTCGGCAGGCATGCGCGCCAGCGCAGTTTCTTTAGAATCGCAGGCCCGCGGTGACCAGCGCCGCATTGAAACCGAGCAACACCAGCTCGGTGGTTACAGGCCCGTAATGAACCCCCAAAGACGGAATGATCACGGGGGCAACGCCGAAGTGATTGAGCGGGATTTTGTCTTTGTATTTGCCGTGATAGCCCTCAACGGCGCCGCCGGTCAATTTCATATACACCGGGTAGTCCGCGCTTTCGTAGCGCTTGCCGACGTAGGCGTAATAAGAGCGCTGGCTGAACGAGTTACGAAAGGTCGCCCCGCCAAACAACCAGCCGGAGGGCTCGTTGCGCTCCAGCCCGATCAAATCCTGATTGTTATTGTGGTCAGGGTCTGGCGAGTAGTGCCGGGTATAGACGCTGGTTTGCAGTTGCCAGAATCCCTGGTTTTTTTGAGACGCGTCGTCTTGAGCCAGTGCATGAGCCGACTGGGCCATCAGCAGAAAAGCGCAGATCCATGGTTTTTTCATCGGTAGCCCCCTGAGAGGCAGTCGGGCTCACGCTGGAAGGCGTGCATTGAGTCGCAAACGTTAGTCTAGTCGGTGAAAAAGGAACACCCGAACCGCTCGCTCCAGCCGCCATGAGCCCATCGAATTCGAACACAAGCCCTTCAGCAGCGATGCGAGTGCTGAACCGTCATGTGCTGGAGGGTGATTGTGGCGTATCGGGATTGAGTTGCTGACGCCGGAATTGCCCTGGAGGCTGGCCGTGGATCTGGCGGAAGCGTCTTGAAAAATAGGCTTCGTCGGCGAAGCCGCACAACCTCGCCACCTCCCCCACCGGCCGCGTTCCATTGAGTAAATAATTGCGCGCCGCGTGCATCCGACGCTCGAGAACCAGTTCGGTGAACGTCTTGCCGATTTCCTTGCGCAACCAGTGCGTGAGGTACGTCGGCGACAGGTAGGTCGCAGCGGCGACCTTGATCAGGTTGAGATCGGGATCGGCGATGTTCTTGCGCAAATACTCCGACATCCTGCTCAGGGCGTCGCGTCGGCTGACTTCGGCGGCATTCTCTTCGGCCAGCCGTTTCAACGGCTCTGCATACAAGGCGCAGACACTTCCAATCAATTGCAACAGCAAGCCCTTGAGCATCTCGCGGGTGCCGAACTGACGGTTTCCGTCGAGTACGCGCATCTGTTCGATCAGCCCACAGACCTTGCTGAAATCTTCATCGGCCAGAATGAAATCCAGATGCTCCTGAAAGCGGAACGGCGACAACTCCGGTGCCAGGAGAATCGAGACTTCCTCCAGGTCCATCGGATCGCACTGCAAGTGCGGCAGCAGAAAGGTCTGGGAAAAATTGATCACCATGAAGTTGCTGTCAGCCGGATGCGGAATCACGTGCACACGATGCGGCAGGATGAAGGCCAGGGTGTTGCGTGGAAACGGACGCTCAACGTTGCCGATGTGCTGCACGGTATCGCCACCGAGGTTGACCTGGATCTGGAAATACTCGTGGCGATGCGGGCTGGTTTCGGCGTTCCGGCCTTTTTTGTCGCGGATGTAGAAGTCCGTCAATTCGCTACGTTGCTGCATGACGTAAGTGGGTACTCGACTCGATGACGACATCGCCTGAGGCTCCTCGACAGGTACATGGGCAGGTTGTCGTCGCGCCGCGGAACAGGCGGCGACGTCGCTGATTGTGTCGGCCGCCACGGCCGAATTCAATGCGTCATAGGATGACATCAAAAATCAGAGAATTAATTGTATTCGTGTGTGCCAAGTCGTCTGTCCAAAAAAATACGCCAGCACCAGATTAATTAATCAATAACAATCAATAACTTATAAAACATTTAAGACAGAACCGCGGAAATGAGCGGATTTGATTTTTCTTGGACACCTGCACTAATCGCTGTTTTCAGGAGAAAAAACGATCTAACGCCTCCGTTGATTTTGCGAAGTTGTACGACCACTCTGACAGCCAATGCAGCCCGACCCTTCCAAAAACAATCACAAGGTGCGCACGCAATGAACCTGTTTCTTTCCCACGCCAACCCTCCCCCGACCGAGCCTGTCCGAAGGCGTATCTGAGCGCCTGACAGCGTCTGTTCGCGCCTCTCATTCAAGTAGCGATGCTCTGCCCCGACACTGCGGGCATCGGTTTCGGCTGCGCGCGAACAACTGGATTCCTCTAACAATAAAAAGGTCTACTCATGTCGAACTCGCACACCTCCCCGTCCACCGCGCCGTCGGTGAGCGCCGACGCCCGGGACGCCCTGTTGCCTCAGCGCCTGCCGACACGTCGGCGCTGGTTCATGCTGTCGTTGCTGCTGATTGCGACCATCATCAACTACATCGACCGCGTAAATATCTCGATTGCCGCACCGTTCATGGCCAAGGATCTGGGGCTGGACAAAATCGAGATGGGCCTGATTTTTTCCGCGTTTGCCTGGACCTACGCACTCGCCCTGGTCCCCGCCGGGTTCATTGCCGATCGCTTCGGTTCCCGGGTCACCTACGGGGTGTCACTGATCAGTTGGTCGGCCGTCACCGTGTGCCAAGGCTTTGCCACAGGATTCGCATCATTGTTTGGGCTGCGCCTGGCAGTCGGTGCCATGGAAGCTCCAGCGTTTCCTGCCAACAGCCGAGCGGTGACGGTGTGGTTCCCGGCCCGGGAACGGGGCCTGGCCAGCAGTATTTACGTGTGCGGCCAATATCTGGGCACCGCCCTGTTTACCGGTGCGCTGTTATGGCTGGCCACGACCTATGACTGGCGCCACGTTTTCTACAGCACCGGGATACTCGGCATTGTGTTCGGTGTGATCTGGCTCTACGTGTACCGCGATCCGCTGAGCTGCAAAAACGTCAGCGAGGAAGAGCTGAAGTACATCGAAGCCGGCGGTGGACTGGTCAAGAGCAGTCAGGAGCGCACCCGGTTCAACTGGCGGCAGATCGCCGAGCTATTCAGCTATCGGCAGATCTGGGCGATTTGCATCGGCAAATTCGCCAGCACCTCGGCGCTGTACTTCTTCCTGACCTGGTTCCCGACGTACCTGATCGAAGAACGCAAGCTGACCATGATCAAGGCCGGGATCTTCGCGGTGCTGCCGTTCGTGGGGGCAACGGTCGGCATTCTGCTCGCAGGCATCATCTCCGACTTGCTGATACGCCGTGGTTACTCGATGTCCTTCGCTCGCAAGTTGCCTCTGGTGGTCGGCTCGATGCTCGGCATGTCGATTGTGCTGGTGAATTTCACCGACTCGAACGTGATCTGCATTGCCGTGCTGACCATTGCCTTCTTCGCCCAGGGAATCGCTTCCTCGTCGTGGGCGGCCGTATCGGAAGTCGCGCCCAAGGAACTGATCGGCCTGACCGGCGGGGTCACCAGCCTGGCCGCCAACATCGGCGGGATTGTCACCCCGATCGTGATTGGCGGCATCGTCCACGCGACCGGCTCGTTTGCCTACGCCTTCTGGTTCATTGGTGGCGTGGCGCTGATGGGGACCTTGTCCTATTCGTTGCTGCTCGGTCGCTTGTACCGCATCGAACTCAAGGTGCGCTGAGCCAAGACAGCGTTTTTCTCCAACACGAGGCGGCATTCGTCCAACTTCACAAAAGATTGCCGCCGTACGCTGATGTTTCTAACAGGACGCCTGAAAAAATGACCATGACCGAGTATGTGTTTACCCCGGATCTGCCCGTGACCTTGCCGGTTGCCGGTAGCCAGCAGCGCTTTCCCGTTGGCCGGGTATTTTGCGTCGGCCGTAACTACCCTTGGCCAGACACCCAAGGCCAATCCCGTCAGCCGCCAGTGTTCTTCATGAAACCGGCGAGCAACGTGGTGGAGGCGACGGGTGAAGTGACCTTCCCGCCGTTGACCGAAGAGTTTGCCCACGAAATCGAATTGGTCGTGGCCATTGGCGAGGGTGGCGCCAATATTCCGGAGAGTCAGGCATTGGCCTATGTCTGGGGCTATGCCGCCGGTCTTGATCTGACCCGTCGCGATGTCCAGCGCTCGGCCAAAAGCAATGGTTTGCCATGGGAAGGCGCCAAGGTATTCGACGGCGCCGCGCCGATGACCGCCATCGTGCCGGTGACTCGCGCGGGCCACCCTGACGGCGAGTTGTGGCTGAACGTCAACGGCCAAGAGCGCCAGCGCGACAGCCTCGACAGTCAGATCTGGTCAGTCAGTGAAATCATCAGCCGCATCTCGCAATCAGTCGCGCTGCGGGCCGGCGACCTGATCATGACCGGCAGCCCGGCAGGCGTCGATGTGCTGCAACCCGGCGACATCATCAACGCCGGGATCGACGGCATCGGCCAACTGGAAATGCGTGTCGGCCAGCGACCTTGAGCCCGGCACACACCCTCGTGAATTTGAAAAGGAGATAACCACATGAACCGTCCTTTGAAAGTGGCGCTGGTCACCGGCGCCGGTAGCGGAATCGGCCGCGCCGTGGCCCTGGGCCTGATGGCCGACGGGTTCACCCTGGTATTGGCCGGACGCCGGCCAGAACCCCTGCAGGCATTGGTCGACCTGGCGAGCAGCGAGGGCCACGAAGCCTTGGCGGTCCCCACTGACGTGCGCGATCCGGCCAGTGTCGATGCGCTGTTTGCAACCATCAGCGAGGTCTACGGACGCCTCGACGTGGTGTTCAACAACGCCGGGGTCAACGCCCCTGCCGTGCCGCTGGATGAACTGACGTTCGAGCAGTGGCGAAACGTGATCGACACCAACCTCAACGGGGTTTTCCTCTGCGCCCGTGGTGCCTTCGCACTGATGCGCCGGCAACAGCCACAGGGCGGACGCATCATCAACAACGGCTCGATCTCGGCACACACCCCACGCCCGTTCAGCAGCGCCTACACCGCCAGCAAACACGCGGTGCTGGGACTGACCAAATCCCTGGCCCTGGACGGGCGCGAATTCAACATCGCCTGCAGCCAGATCGACATCGGCAACGCCTTGACCGAGATGTCGGTGCGCATGACCAAAGGTGTGCGCCAAGCCAACGGCACCATCGCGGTAGAGCCAATGGTGGACGTCAAGCATGTGGCCGATGCCGTGCGTTACATCGCCGGTCTGCCGCTGGAGGCGAACGTCCTGAACATGACCGTCATGGCCAGTGCCATGCCGTTTGCCGGTCGCGGTTGAACCGGCCTTTTTATTCCGTTACGCGAGGTTTACATGAAACCAGAAGTCTTGCAGCTCAGCCCGATCCTGATCCCTGAAATCAACACGCGGCTCGATGAGTTGTTCACCGTCAGACGTTACTTCCAGCAGGCCGACAAGCAGGCTTATTTGCAGGAACACGGTGGCAACATTCGCGGGGTGATCACCGGCGGGCATACCGGGATCAGCCAGGCGCTGATGGCGCAGTTGCCGAAACTGCAAGTGGTGGCGGTCAATGGCGTCGGCACCGATGCGGTGGACCTGGCCTACGCCAGGGACCGTGGGATCCGCGTCACCGCGACTATCGGCGCGTTGACCGAAGATGTCGCCGACCTGGCCATCGGTTTGCTGATTGCCGTGTGTCGCGGGCTGTGCACCAGCGATCGTTACGTGCGTTCGGGCCAATGGCCCCACAGCGCGACACCATTGGCCCCCTTGCCTCTGGCGCGCCAGGTGTCAGGCATGCGTATCGGCATCGTCGGCATGGGCCGGGTCGGTCGTGCCGTGGCAACCCGCGCCGCTGCCTTTGGCTGCCCGATCAGTTACACCGATCTGCAGCCCATGAGCGATGTGAGCCACACGTTCTTTGCCGATCTGAAACAGTTGGCCAGCAACAGTGACGCGCTGATTCTCGCCGCCGCGGCCGACAAGGCTGAAGCCATTATCAATGCCGAGGTGCTGCAGGCGTTGGGCAAAGGTGGGTATCTGATCAACGTGGCCCGGGGCAAGCTCGTCAATGAGGCGGATCTGGTGTCTGCACTGGCGGCCGGCGAAATCGCTGGGGCGGCGCTGGATGTGTTTGTCGATGAGCCGAACGTGCCGGAGGTGCTGTTTGGTAACGAGAACGTGGTGCTGCAGCCCCATCGCGCGAGTGCGACGCTGCAGACTCGCACGCGGATGGGCGAGATGGTGGTGGCAAGTCTGGTGGACAGTTTTGCCGGGAAGATACCGCAGGGTTCCGTGACTGGCTGAAGGTTGGCTACCGAGGGCAATGCTGTTCACTTAAGAGAGTTTTGGGGTTGGGGTTGGGTTGGGTTGGGTTGGGTACATATCCGTTGCTGCGGTAACGGCGGCTATTGGTTCCGCTTTTACAGCGGGTCACTTGGAAAAGCCCCAAGTAACCAAGGGCTCTTGCCCCTGACGTTCGGTGCCTCGCCAAGGCTCGGCATGCCCTCGCTCCGGTCCTGCTCCGTGGGCCCGCCGCCATCGGCCATCCATGGCCGGGGGCGGCTACCGCGGCATCCTTGCCGCGGTGCCCACTGCGCAGAACCTGCGCTCGGCCTCACGAGGGGGCGTGCACCGCAAAAGCCAAAGCGAGGCGGCCTGCGGGCCGGCCTGGTTGCTCAACGCTAGCGCGTCGTGATCGTTCCCATGCTCCGCGTGGGAATGCCGCCGGGGACGCTCTGCGTTCCGCTGTCGACACCAGACTTGAGTCCTGCGCGATGGTGACGCGGAGCGTCACGGGATGCATTCCCACGCGAAGCGTGGGAACGATCAACAGCCAAGATCAACAGCATCGCGAGCAGGCTCACTCCCACATAAAGCAGACCGGAGCACAGCTAACGAGGAGGCCTACCGGCCGACATGATTCTTCAACGCTTGCGCGTCGTGATCGTTCCCATGCTCCGCGTGGGAATGCCGCCGGGGACGCTCTGCGTTCCGCTGTCGACACCAGGCTTGAGTCTTGCGCGATGGTGACGCGGAGCGTCACGGGATGCATTCCCACGCGGAGCGTGGGAACGATCAACAGCCAAGATCTACAGCATCGCGAGCAGGCTCACTCCCACATAAAGCAGATCGGCGCACAGCTGTTGCTCCTCACCACTCTTCAGGTCGAGCGTTAGCTCGCCTTTAGCTTTTGATTTTGATCTGCCCCGTCGGAAGGCCGAACGCAGGTTCTGCGTAGTGGGCAACCCGGCATGGATGCCGGGTTAGCCGCCCCCGGCCATGGATGGCCGATGGCGGCGGGCCCACGGAGCAGGACCGGAGTGAGGGAATGCCGAGCCACAGCGAGGCACCGGACGTCAGGGGCGCAAGCGCTTGGTTACTTGGCGCTTTTCCAAGTAACCCGCCGTCAGGGCGGAACCAATAGCAGCCGTGACCGCAGAAACGGATATGCCCCCAACCCCAACCCCAACCCCAAAACTTTCTTAATTGAACAGCATTAGCCCACCGAGCGGACGTCACGTCCCCTCCGTGCCTGGGCATCAGAAAAACAGTTCGACGCCACCCAACTTGAGTCATAGGATGACTGACCACAATCATAAAAATAAGGAATCACTGTGTCTAAACGCCTTCTCATGGCCGCTGCCGTTGTCTGCAGCCTCAGTGTGCAAGCCAATGCCGCCACCTTCGCCTATATCTCGAGCCCAGGCGACGGTCTGATTTCCCAATATCGTCTTGACCAGAGCAACGGCACGCTGAGCCTGATTGAACAGGTCAACGCCGGTGATCAGGTCAACCCCATGGCCATCACCCCTGACGGCAAAGTGTTGTTTGCCGCCTTGCGGGTCAAGCCGTTTCAGGTGCTGGGCTACAGCATAAATCCCAAGAGCGGGCATCTGACTCCCCTGTCCAAAGCGCCACTGGCGCAAAGCATGGCTTACCTGTCTACCGACAGAAAAGGACACTATCTGCTCGGTGCATCCTACGGTGCCGACACCGTCAGCGTTCAGGCCATCGACAAGGCCTATCAGCCTTCGGCCAGCATCCTGAGCTACAAGACAGGCCCGCATGCACACTCGGTTCGTACCGATCCGAGCAATCGCTTCGCCTACGCGGGCAATCTTGGCGCGGACCAGGTCCTGCAATATCGCCTTGATGCCAAAACCGGGGCGCTCACCCCCATCGGTAGTGGCTACATCAGTGTCCCGGCCAATACCGGGCCTCGGCACCTGGCCTTTTCCCCGAATGGCAAATACCTGTATGTGGTCGGTGAAATGAGCGGCACGGTCACGGCGTTTTCAATCAATGGCAGCACTGGCGCATTGACTCAGATTGCCGTTGCCAATGGCATTCCCGAGCGTTTGAAACTGGCTCACGGCGAAGTGCGTGATGCACGTAACAACGACTTGAAGGACGACACCACACCACGTATCTGGGCGGCGGACCTGCGGATCTCGCCCGATGGCACGCTACTGTTGATGACCGAGCGCACCAGCAGTTCGGTATCGGCATTCGCGGTTAACCCATCAACAGGCGACTTGAGCTTTCTCGACAACTATCCGGTAGCAGAGAAGCAGCCACGCAATATCGCTTTTTCACCCAACGGACGCTGGTTACTGGTGACGGGCGAGAAAAGCGAAAAGGTCGGCACTTACGCGATCAGCAGTAACGGCGCCTTGAAACGTGTCGGTGAAGCGGCGTCGGGCAAAGGTGCGTTATGGATTGAGGTGCTGCAAACGTCGGTGAAGTAGTCTTCGGGCAGATAAAAAACGCGACGCATGGAGGTCGGAAGTTGGCTCATTCCGACCTCCATGGTTTGGCGGTCGTCCATGTAACAGCGCAAGGTGTTTGCCTTGAATCTCCGTGGGTTTCTAGCCCACCCAACCGACCGCAGTTTTAGGAATCACTTCGGATTCATCCAGTTTGGAAGCGAACATGCTCACGGCTTCCACCGCATCACTGGTGCCACTGCGAATCTGCAAGATCATAGCGCCGGCTTGATCAGCCAGGGTTACGCCGCGTTGCGCGCCTTCCTGGGTGGCATTCATGCTGACGACCGCCTCACGTGTCTCGGAGAGAATCTTGCCGATCATCTCGGCGATTTCCGCCGTTGAACGACTGGTACGCCCCGCGAGCTGCCTGACTTCATCGGCTACCACGGCAAAACCACGTCCTTGATCACCGGCACGGGCCGCCTCGATGGCCGCATTAAGTGCCAGCAGGTTGGTCTGGTCGGCAATCCCGCGAATGGTATTGACGATTGCAGTGATCTGTTCGGAACGATCCCCCAGTTGTCCCACCAACCGCGCAGAGGCCCCAATATTGTCGGCAATCCGACGCATCTCACTGGCGGTCTCTTGAATCACCAACGTGCCCTGTTCGGCAAACTTTTCCGTCTCAGCGGAAATATGGTAAGCCCGAGAGGCACCGCGTGAGTCAGCTTCGAACTTCTCTACGCGCTCAGTGATATCACTGGCGAACTTAACGATCTTTATTAACTTGCCGTCAGCGTCATAGACCGGGTTATAGCTCGCCTCCAACCACAAAACCCGACCGTGCTTCCCGATGCGTTTGAATTGTCCGCTGAAAAACTCGCCCGCATTCAGTCGACGCCAGAAGTCCGTGTACTCAATGCTGTTTATAAGGGATGACTCGCAAAACATGCGGTGATGTTTGCCTTTGAGTTCTGTTAACCCGTAACCCATGACATTCAGAAAGTTTTCGTTAGCGGTCAATACATTACCGGACAGGTCGAACTCGATGACCGCCATGGCCCGATCCAGAGCAACAAGCTTGCTACGGGCTGCCGCTTCCTGCGCCACTTTGTCAGTGACGACCAGCGCGTACTTGACCACTTTCAGCACTTGACCGCGCTCATCCCGCACAGGGTTATAACTGGCTTCGAGCCAGATAGTCTGCCCGCTGACATTGATACGCTGAAACGTGCCGGAAACGAATTTACCCGCCCGAAGCTCGGCCCAGAATTCGCTGTACGCTGTGCTGCTGGTCAATGCCGGCAAGCAAAAATCCCGATGAGACTTGCCGACCACCTCATCGGCGCAATAGCCCAGGGCCTTCAAGAAGTTATCGTTGGCGCGAAGCACCTTGCCGTTCAAGTCGAATTCGACCACGGCCATGGAGCTCTCAAGTGCAGCGATCAGTCCTTTGTACTCTGCTACATCGGCCATCCTGGCCGCCAGTTCCGTTTTCAGTGCGTTATTGAACATGACGTACCTCAGCCTGACGAGAAATCAATGGACCTTAAGCCCACTATCGGCTGTTGCTTACATAACTAAATACAAATAAAGGGACTTTTTAATTGACGTCAATGAACCGCGCTTCCGCCTTTTATAGGCTGAGGTATTTCTATTCAACAAGCCTGCCAAGAGCGCTCTATAGCTGCACAAAGTCCATGTCTTGAAAAATATCCCTGACCATCAAACACTTGCAATGTACTACCCCCCCCATCTCGCTGGAAACAGTGCATCAACCACTAAACGGGCCAGTTCGGCATCCTCTTCAGCCTTGACGCCGGACACACCAATTGCACCTATGCAGTGCCCTTCGTACCAGATGGCGACGCCTCCCTCGAGCATGCCTTTAAGGTTCGGCGCACTGATAAAGGCCTGACGCCCGCCATTGATCATGTCTTCGTAAACCTTGCTGTCGCGACGACCCAGCGCTGCGGTACGCGCTTTTTCCGTGGCGATGTAACCCGCAATCGGCGCCGTATGATCCAGACGCAGCAGCCCCAGCGGATGACCGCCGTCATCGACGACGCAAATCGCCACGGGCCAGTTGCGTTGATGGGCCAGGTCTTTTGCCGTCGACAGCATTTGCGAAACGTTTTGCTCGCTCAGTAACGCCTTGGTTTGCATCTCGACTCCAATCAAAAAAAAACGGCCGCATGCTCAAGCATGCGTGCCGAAAAAACGCCCGGTCGTTACTCGCCGTAGATATCGAAGTCGAAATACTTCTGGCGGATCTTGTCGTAGGTGCCGTTGGCACGAATCGTCGCCAGGGCCTGATTGAAACGACCGGCCAGGGGATCGCTCTTGCGCACAGCAATACCGATGCCCGTGCCGAAGAATTGCTCTTCGGTAAAATTCGGACCGACGAACTCATAGTCCTTCCCTTCCGGGCGCTTCAACAGGCTTTCATCGATCACCACCGAACTGGCCATGGTGGCATCCAGGCGCCCACCCAGCAGGTCGAGGAAAATTTCATTCTGCGAGCCGTAGCGCACCACTTCGGCACCGGCGGGGGCGAATTTCTCGGTGACGTAGCGATCGAAATTGGTCGCGCGCTGCACGCCGATCCGCTTGCCTTTGAGCTGTGCCGGAATGTCGCTGATGCCACTGCCCTTCTTGAACACCAGGCGCGCCGGAATACGGTAATAGCGATTGCTGAAATCGACCGATTTCATCCGCTCCGGGGTCATGGACATCGACGAAATCACCGCATCGACTTTCTTCACCTTGAGTGCAGGTATCAACCCGTCGAACTCTTGTTCCTGCCACACGCACTGGACTTTCATCTCGGCGCACAGGGCCTGACCAATGTCGTAATCGAAACCCACAATCTGGTTGTCCGGGGTTTTCGACGCGAACGGCGGGTAGGCCGCTTCGATGCCCAGGCGCAGAGGTTGCTCCGCCGCCTGTACGCCGACACCCAAGGCCAGCAGTGAGACCAGCCCTACTTTCAAGACCATGCTTTTTACGTTCATTCATAGCTCCAGATGCGATGTTGTTTATGTCGGGCGCTCCGCAATCGAAGTCATCCGTTATGGCAGCAGCAATGTGAACTCACGGGAGTGGCGGCTCTGTCGGCCGTCTGCTCCTCGCTGCGCAACTCAAGCGAGCGCAGCGGTGACAACAGGATCGGTCAGACGGCGGCGGTGACGATCAACTCCAGCAGGATCTGCGGATCGTCAAACATCACTTGAGCGGTAGCCCGCGCCGGCGTTTGCCCGGCGTCGACCCAGGCGCTCCAGGTTTCATTCATGCCGGCGAAATCGGCGGCCATGTCTTTCATCCAGATCTGCACGCTGAGCAGGCGGCTCTTGTCACTGCCGGAGACCTCCAACAGCTCGTCGACCCGTTGCAGCACCTGGCGCGTCTGACCACGGATGTCCTGGCTGCAATCGGCGGCGACGATGCCGCTGAGCCAGGCCACGCCGTTATGTACGACGCTGCGGCTCAGACGTGGATTGCTTTCGATGCGTTGGATATGGCTCATGGATGCTCCTGGGCAAGGGGTGTTTCGGTGGACAATTGGGCAAGCGTGATCGGTTTGAGTGGCGAGCGAATCCGGTAATACCCGACCTCTGCGGCGGGGACCTTGCGCTGCTCGGCAATGATTTCGGTAACGCTCAAACCGCACAGACGGCCTTGACACGGGCCCATGCCGCAACGACCGAAAGCCTTGGTTTGATTGGGTCCCAAACAGCCGAGCTCGACGTGCTGGCGAATCGAACCGGCGCTGACGTCTTCACACCGGCAGACAATCACCTCGTCGGCGGGAATACGGTTTTGCTGTTGCGGGCGGTACAACGCATCGATCAGAGGCCGGGCAGCACGCTGGCGATGCAGGGCTTTTTGATAAGAGTCGGCGAATGGTTGCAATGATTGCCCACCGACTTTCCCCGAGCGTGCGGCAATCGCCAGCCCGGCCAGGCGACCTTCGAGCAACGCCACTTGCGCACCGCCAATGGCGCCACCGTCACCGGCGATATAAATGCCCGGCAGACTGGTTTCACCCTTGCTGTCGCGACGCGTGATCCAGCACAGTTGCTGTTCGCTCCAGTCATGTTCGAGGTGTAGCGACCAACTGATCTGGGTGTTGGGCACCACGCCTTGGTGCAGCAAAATCAGCGAGGCGGGAATCGTCCAGCGCCGACCGCCACTGTCGAAACTCAGGGCAGTGGCGTGCGCCTGACCTTCGATACGCATATCACGGGCATCACGAATATGCCTGACCCCGGCGCGCTTCAATTCGATGAGCAGTCGCAGGCCCTTGAGCACGTCACGCCAGCCGCGCAAGGCGCCCGGGACTTTGCGCCAGGCTCGCAGCAGGTCGCCCTGACCGCTGGTGTCCACCAGCGCTTCGATCGCGATGCCGGCGCGCAGGTACTGCACCGCCAGCAGGTACAACAAGGGACCGCAGCCGGCCAATACCACCGGCCCGGCCGGCACCAGCGCGGCGCTTTTGAGCAGGATCTGCCCGGCTCCGGCAGTCATGACACCGGGCAAGGTCCAGCCAGGGATGGGCATCGGTCGTTCGAACGCACCCGTGGCGATCAACAGATGATGCCCTTGCAGGACTTCAGCGCGGCCATCAATCAGGTAATGCACCTGACGCTGCGGCGTCACCTGCCAGATGGCCGCATTGGCCAGATACCGGGCCCCGCACTGGAGAAACTGTGCGACAAGCTCCGCGCCCGCCGTGTAGTCATCGCCCAGTACGCTGCGGCTGCGCGCATCGGCCTGCACAATATTGCGATAGATTTGCCCACCGGGGCTGCCCTGCTCATCCAGTACCACGACTGAAAGCCCGTATCGGCTTGCCTCCAGCGCCGCGCTCATTCCCGCAGGGCCTGCGCCAATCACAATCAGGTCGACAATTTGATTATTCATCAGCGCCCGCCTCGACGTGGTCACCGGCCAGAAACTCGCGAGCGCCGCGCTGCCTGCGAACCCGCATGCCGGCTCTAACCGGCAGCAGGCACGCCTGACAGTTGGCTTGCCCGTCCACCTCAACCAGGCATTCGAAGCACACGCCCATCATGCAATAAGGCGCGCCGGGCCTGCCGCTGACGGCACTTTCGCGGGTGTGAGTGATGCCGCTGAGCAGCAATGCGCTGGCCAGTGAAACACCGGCCGGCACCGACAATGCCGCGCCTTCGAATTCGATCTGCAGGTTTTTTTGCGCAGGCACCAAGGCCCGGAACAAGCTGTCAGCCGGCATGGCGCACCTCCCGTTTGAGACTGAAACGCTGCAGGCTGAAAGGCGCCACCGCCGGCTCGTCGAACTCGCCGCCAATCCACGGCGCCAGGCGCAACGCGTGGATCGCCGCCAGGGTCACGCCGCTGTGGCAACTGACCACAAACGCCCCCGGGCAAGCCTGCGAGGTTTCATAGATCGGAAAACCGTCGGCACTCATCACCCGCAACGCGCCCCAGGCCCGTACCAGGCGCACGTTGCCCAACTGAGGAAAACATTGCACGGCGCGCCGGGCGATGGTGCTCATCACCTCGCTGCTGGTGCCGTCGTCGAAACCCGTCGACTCATGGGAGTCACCCAACTGCACCGTGCCTTCGTCGGTCTGCCGAACATAGGTGGTGGGGTAATGCAGAAACGGTTTGAGTCGCTCGGTGACCAGGATTTGCCCACGATTAGGACTCACCGGCACGTCCATCCCCAACTGCGCGCCCAGCTCACGGTTGCCAAGGCCTGCTGCCAGTACGACCTGACCGGCGAACCAGCGCTGTTGGTCGGTGTGCAACTCGAAGCCCGAGGCTCGCTGGCCAATGGCGCTGACCCGCTGACCATTGATGATCGTGACCCCACGCATCCGGCAGGCGGCATACAGGGAGCGCAACAATTTCAATGGATTGACGTGACCGTCCATGGGCGAATAACAGCCCCCCACAACGGTCGGCCCCAGGCCAGGCAAGCGAGTTCGCAGTTGTGCAGCGTCCAGCAGCTCGAACGGATAATCACCGTCCATGGCTTCGCGCAGCCAGAGCAGTCGACGGCTTTCTTGCGCCATCTCCTTGTCACTCAAACACAGCTGGAAACCGCCCGGCTGGCGCAGATGGAGGTCGATGCCAGTGTCGGCCTGCAACGCGGCGGCGAATCGCGGCCACAGAGCCACCGATTCGCGGGTCCATTGCGCGTAGGGACTCATTCCATAGCCCTTGCCCTGAACCCATAAAAGGCCGAAGTTGCCACGGGCAGCCCGTAAAGCATCGTCCCCCTCATCCAGGACACTGACCTGGCGACCGAGCATGGCCAGTCCATAGGCAATCGACAGCCCGACCAGACCACCTCCAACGATAACTACATCAGTTTTTTGCATGAGTTGCGCATTCGCTCTCTCGGCACTGAAAACCCTCTTCAGCGCAGGCCATACCACTGGATATTCCCGATAGAGAAGATCCTAGAGAGCTGACAACGGCTTGAAAAATGCTTTATTTTGGCAAGCCCATGTCTTTTTGGTATGGATTTACCTTCAAGGAATAGCGCCATGAACCTTCGTCAGCTGGAAGCCTTTCGCGCCGTGATTCTGGGCCAGACCGTGACCCGCGCCGCCGAGATGCTGTGCATCTCACAACCAGCGGCAACGCGACTGATCGCCAGCCTTGAGGAGGACATCGGCTTCAGCCTGTTCGACCGGATCAAAGGCCGGCTTCAGCCCACCCCCGAGGCCATGACGCTGTATCAGGAAGTGCAACGCTCGCTGCTCGGGGTCGAACGCATTGCCCGAACGGCGCAAGACATACGCAGCTTGAAACGCGGCTCACTGCACATCGCCTGCGCACCGGCCATGGGCCTGTCCTTCATGCCGCGAGCCATCGCCGCATTCATGGCCGAACATGATCAAGTGCAGGTATCGCTGGTTGTGCATTCATCGCGCGAGATCGTTGACCTGGTGGTCGGTCAGCGCTGTGATCTGGGCATCATTGTGCTGCCCAACACCTACCCCAGCCCCCGCGCGGAAAAACTGCTGGCAACCCGCATGCTGTGCGCATTGCCGGCCAATCATCGCTTACAGGACAACACCACGATCCGGCCTGAGGATCTGCAAGGCGAGGCGTTTATTTCTTATCCGCAATCCATCGGTTCACGCCAACACATCGACGCAATATTTGCCGCTCATGGGGTGGAGCGTGAACTGCGGCTGGAGACCCAGCTGTCGCTGCCCATGTGCGCCTTCGTCGAACAAGGCCTGGGAGTCGCGCTGGTCGATGCCATCAGCGCCGTTGAATACCGAGGCAGTGGCATCGTGTTCAGAGCCTTCGAGCCGGCGATCGAAATGGACTTCAGCATGCTGTTGCCGGTTCAAGGACCGGCGTCGAAATTGCAAATCAGTTTTCTCGAACACATGCAGCAGTTCATCGCTCGGGGGGTGCCGGCGGAATATCGGTTCTAATGGATCACTTTTACATCCATCTGATCCGGTTTTTTTTTGAACATCTGAGCCTTTTTCGCCAACCTACAGTCTATAAAGTGCATTGCCGATGCTCTTTCAAATAATAAAAAGCAGCCAACTAGTTTTGGCGCTTGGGCGCACTGACGCGCCCAAGATTTAGACCATCCCCAGGATCAGCAAATAGAAGCCTGTTTATCAGAAGAAAACGGGACAAATAACTATTCATTTGATTTGGAGATAGTCTCTGTGCGAAAGCTTGGTTTGGGTTTCCTGGTCACTGGCTTTTTGGGACAACTATCAGTACTACTATGGACTTACCTACCTGCCGGCCCAACTTGTCAAAATAACGTCGATAATTCATACCTCCGGCAAGAAGTGACAAAAATCGAACAAGTACTTGATGACACCGCTCATAAAGTTGCGACGGAGCTCAGTACAACGCATTCCGACGAGCTCGCGTCCCTTGCGGAAAACGGATTCCACATACCCGATTCAATGGAGTCTGACGCCGTACAGTTTTTGGCCGACAAGCCAGATGAAACACCCGCTCTTGCGCTGCCCTCATTACCCAAGCAGGCATACAATTGGACAATTATCCTCAGCGGTCTGATTTCTTTTGCCGGCTTGCTCCTGGCGCTCTTCGCCCGCAAAAAAGCCTTTGATCCGCAATGGCACCTCTTTCGCACGGTGCCAGGCTCGCTCATCACGCTGGAACGACCGTGCTTGACGTGCGGCGGCTTCATTTCCAACATCAAAAAAGCAGCTTCAAGCACTCCTTCATCCGGCCTTTGGGTGGTCGAAATTGCATTGAACACACCCGGCCGCCAACGCGCCCTGAAAGCCATTCAGCAGATGCAGTTGCCGGTAGCGCGTAAGGAAAACAACTTTGTCGTCATCGGTCCATATAAACAAAAACAGGACGCGGCTCGAGTCGTGAAGCAGTTGAGCGAAAGTCATGGCGTTCGCGGATGGATGATGGCAGGAAATTGACTTAGTCCGATGTAGCGCCGGGCCGACCTCGAACAACCCGCTACTTATTGCACGCCACACGAGAGCCTTCATGATCGCAAAAGAACTTAGAGCCGAACTCGCCCTGAAGAAATTCCTGGACGCCAACTTATGGCTCCAACTTGAACTCAGCGAGCTGAACTACAGCCTCGCTGAAAGTTGCGGGCTGTCACCAGAAGAATATCGCTTGAAATTTTTGCAAGAACAATTTGAAGCAGAAGCGGACGCTCATGACTGCGACTGCTGGGACTTCATTCTGCAGTGGGTAGCCGACACTAAGGAAGAACTTGATTCGATGCGCGAAGAACGCATGAAAGAGATTTATGACTTTCTGGGCGATTAGCGAATTCTACAACTTTCGTAGTCTACACAAGCTGCCGGCTTTCAAGATGAAACACTGACTTTACCAACGGGAGGATTGCCCAATCCCCCCGCCCTCCTTTCGGTTCAAACCTTCGCATAACAATCCACTACACGCCGATACTGGCTGGGTGAAGCGCCGATGTGCTGACGGAAAAACCGTGTGAAATGACCTTGCTCGGAGAACCCGAGGTTCTCCGACAACAGACCCAACGTTCCGCTGCGCTCACGCTCCAGCCAGGTAAACGCCCGGCGCATGCGCGCGTCGTTAAGCAGCAGGGTTGGCGTCATGCCGGTATCTTTCTTGAACAGCGCAAAGAAGTGCGCGCGCGACAGACCACAAGCCCGCGCGGCGTTGTCGATCGGGTTCGGATCATCGAGGTGCTCAAGCAACCAGGCGGTACCACGGCGCACGCGCGCGTCCCGGAACTCACCCGAGTTCGGCGCACCCAGTTGCGACAAATGCCGCCAGCTGGAAAAGTCCTCGATCAGTTCGATCAGGAAGTCGAACAGGATAAATTCCATGCGCTCTTTCGGCACGATCCCGCAGCCATGCGCTTCGGCGACCAGGATGTCGGCCAAGGTGCGATTACGACTCGACAGCTCGATGCATGACTGGGCAAAAAAGTCCGGCCGACCGCTGAGCGCCAGCGATTGCTGGGCAGTGGCCAGCCAGGAGGGCTCTATGTAGAGCGCCAGGATAAGGGTGGCACCGGCACCCGGCTGCGGATCGTAGAAATGCGGCTCCCAGGCGTTGACCAGCACTGCCGTGCGATCGCTGAGCGGAACTCGTCGTCCGTTGACGTTGAAGTAAGTGTCCTCGCCGGACACTTTGACCAGCACGTGGCATTCGGAATGGGTATGGGTGACCAGCGAACGATCCATATTCAGCAAGGCGACCCGGCCAAACCTGCCGTGGAAAACCCGTTGGGCAATCGACATCAGATTCCTCCGCTCGCTTGAAGCGATATCGTTATCGGCCTCAATGAATATCATCGGGGCATCTGTCTATTTCTCAAGCCCGTCGATCGGTCCATGGTTCAGCAACACTTGGCTGACCACTATCGCGCGCGAATGACCGAGCGTCTACCTCGACTTTCGCAGCCCCCACGCTCGTCGGAAAAAGCGCCTTACAAGGCATGGCGTTCTTTGCCGTGATAAACGCGCAGGATATCGGCGACCACCGCCAGCGCGATTTCCGCCGGGGCCTTGCTGCCCAGATCGAGGCCGATGGGCATGTGCAGACGGGCAATCTGTTCATCCGTCAGGCCGCCGATGCGTTTGAGCCGCTCGGCGCGTTTGGCAGAGGTTGCCTGAGAGCCCATGGCGCCGATGTAAAACGCCGGGGTGTGAACCGCTTCCATCAGCGCCAGATCATCGATTCGCGGATCGTGAGTCAACGCCACCACCGCAGTCGCCGCGTGGCAACCTCCGGCGGCGATAAACATCGAGGGCAGCACACGCTGCATCTCCACGCCTTCAAGATGTAGATGCAGCGTCTCTTCCCGGGGGTCGCAGGCAATGACTTCGCAGCCGATGGCGCGGGCGAAACTGGCGCAGACTTCAGCGACCGGCGAGAGCCCAGCCAGAATCAGGCGTAACGCCGGGCCCACGCTGATGCGCACCGTCTCGTCGTCGACTTGCACCCGCTCGCTGCCGTGCCCTGTGTCCGGGTCCAGGCGCAACGCACCGCTGCTCAGCTCGATATGACGCTGCAGACGTCGCTGGCCGAGTAATGCCGCTTGCAGACTCTCCAGGTGTGCGATCCATTCGAGACTGGCAGCGCGGTGCTCGACCAGCACGATCAGCACGCCACCACAGGGCAATCGTAGACGGTGGCGTTGCTCGACGCTGTCGCCATAACTGACGATTTGCGCCAGTTCGCGTAATTCACCGCGCGTCAGGCTTTCGAGAAACTCCTCCTCGACGCAGCCACCGGACAGCGAGCCGACGTGTTCGCCCGCGCCATTGGTCACCAGCATCGCACCCGGCGCACGCGGCGCCGAGCCATAGGTGGAGAGCACCGTGCACAGCCACTGGGCCTGCCCGGAGCGAGCCCATTGCAGTGCCTGGTCGATCACCTGAACATCGAGATGACGCATGATTTGCATACCTCAAGCAAAGCGTGGTGCTGCAGGCGGGGTTACGTTTACGGTAACCTGCGAGCAACCTTGTTCAATCGTTGATCCGACATGTCGCCACAACAATTTTTGCAACTTGGGCCACTGCGCCTGGAATATCGCCAACTGCCTGCGGCTGACCCATCGCGACCGACGCTGGTGTTGCTGCACGAAGGCCTCGGCAGCGCCGAACAGTGGAAAGACTTCCCCCAGCGCTTGGCCCAAATGAGCGGTTATGGCGTGGTCACTTACAGCCGTCAGGGTTATGGGCAATCGAGCCCGGTAACCCTGCCGCGTCCGCTGAACTACCTGAGCAGCGACGGCCCTCGTGAGCTGCGGCAATTGCTCGATGCCTTGCAACTGCCGCAGGTGGTCTTGCTCGGTCACAGTGACGGCGCATCCATCGTCCTCGCCTATGCCGCCACCAACGACCCACGCGTGTTGGGCAGCATTGCATTGGCGCCTCACGTGATTGTCGAGGCCGAGAGCCTCGATGGCATTCGCCATACCACTGAGGTTTGGCATCAGGGCCCATTGCGCGAACGCCTGGCACGCCACCATGGGACAAATGTCGATGGCGCTTTTCACGGTTGGAGCGACAGTTGGTTGCACCCGGACTTTTCCCTGGATGATCTCCAGGCGCAGCTGGCACATATCGAAAAGCCGCTGCTGGTCATTCAGGGTCGCGAAGACCACTACGCCACGCCCGAGCAACTGGCAGTCATCCAGCGACAGGTGCCTGGACCGTGCCACTGTGTGTTGCTGGATGACTGTCGGCACTTCCCCCAAGCCGAAGCGACCGAGCGGACGTTGCAACTGATCGGCGAATTCCTGGAACAACTCCCCACCGTTACTTGAAGTTGCCTTGGGTTTCTGGAATCACCACGCTGCCGATCAGGTAGATCACCGACAGACCGACGGCGAAAATCGCCAGTACCATGGGGATCTGCGCCGGACTGCTGCTGACCAGCGACACAAAGGTCGGCATGGTGCCGCCGAGGGCGAAACCGATGTTCCAGGACAACCCGGTGCCAGTGGCTCGCAGCTCGGTGGCAAAGCGTTCGTTGAGGAAGATCAGAATCGGCGCGATGATCGCCCCGCCCATGAAGCCTATGCCCATGCAATACAGTGCAGTTCTGGTCAGCGAGCCCGGTTCGGCGACGCCAAGGAACATCATCGGCAGGCCCACCAGGTTGATCACACCCAGCAGCATGAAGGTCTTCTTGCGACCGATCAGGTCACTCAGGTAACCGAAGGCCAGTGCTCCGACAATGGTTGCCGTCGACCCGTACATGAGCATCTGCGAAGTCTGCGTGTGAGGCACTTTGGCGACCACGTTGAGCAATGTCGGCAGATAACCGCAGGCCAGGTAATACGTGGCCCCGCCTCCGAAGGTAATCAGCAGATTGACCATCATCACGGCGCGGTACTCGCGACCAAACAGACGCTTGAGTGGCGACACCACCACTATTGCCGGCCCCTTGGTTTTGCGGACTTGTTGCAGTTGCCGCCAGACCGGGCTTTCTTCCAGGTAACGAAACATCACCAGACCGAAAAACGTGCTGAGCAGGCCGCAGAAAAACATGAAGCGCCAGCCCCAGACGTCAAATTCTTCCCCGGTAAAGATCTCCGACAACACCAGATAAGTGACTGACGCCAACAGCGCGCCCATGCCGGCGCCAGCGCCACCGATCAACCCGGACATCAATCCGCGATAGCGCGGCGAGATGGATTCGGTGCCGATGGTGTGAGTGGAGGCGACGATGCCGCCAACGAAAATGCCCTGAATCACCCGTAATACCAGGAACAGTATCGGGGCCAATATGCCGACCTGGTGAATGGTCGGCAACACGCCAAACAGTGCTGTGGAAATACCGACGCCGACCATCGACACCATCAGCGCACGCTTGCGACCGTGTTTATCGGCATACGCGCCGAAGATCGCCGAGCCCAGCGGACGCACCAGCAAGGCCACGGCGAATGACGCATAGACGGCGGCCAGCGACAATGTCGGGGTGTCCGAGGGGAAGAACAGGCGGCCGATGATCGGCGCCACATAGAGCAGAATGAACAGGTCAAACAAATCCAGCGCCCAACCGAATGTCGAGGCAAATGCCGCGAGCAGGGCCTTGCCCGGTGGAATCTGTGGTGTATCGATAGCGGCGCTGGTGGGTGATGCAGTTATTGTTGTTGTCGTAGTCATGGTTGCCTCACACAAACGGTGAATCGAAACGTTCTGCAGCCCGGTGCGCGGGTTGCGAGTAATCAGCAGGTCAGCGGTGAAATCTTGATGTGCCCTTTTCAGTTGCATTGAAGGGGCGGCAGACCCTGTTCCGTGAGGCGTACGCTGTTACCAACATACTCCCGGGCCTGCTCGCCAGTACGATTTACTCGCCGATAAACACGGCCGTACGCTTGCTGTGAAACGCTTCAACGCCTTCCTTGAAGTCTTTGGAGCTACGCAGACGGCTATAGCAGTGACCTTCCATTTCAATCGCGACGGTCAGCGGCGCATCTTCGTTGTCGTTGATCAGTTTTTTCGCCGTGCGCTGAGCCAGCGGCGAGAAGCGGCGCAATTCATCGACCAACGCGTCGACGGTGCTTTCCAGTTCGCTATCCGGCACGACTTCGGTCGCGATACCCCAGGCGTAGGCCTGGTCGCCGGTGATGCGTTTGGCGCGCATCACCATGTGCTTGGTGCGGGTGATGCCGATGATTTTCTGCAAGCGCGCGGAGCCACCCGAGCCGGGGATCTGCCCCAGGTTCTGCTCTGGCAAGGCGTAGCGAGTGGTCTGCGAAGCAATGCGGAAATCGCAGGCCAAAGACAGTTCGAAACCGACGCCGAAGGTGTAGCCACGGTTGGCAACGATCACCGGTTTTTCGCAACGAGCCGGTGCCGCGACGTTCCAGGCCAGCTTCGAAACGTGCTCCGGCGACGCTTCGAGAAAGCCCTTGATGTCGCCGCCGCTGGAGAAGTGTTCACCCACCGAGCGCAGCACGATAACGCGCACGCCTTTGTGTGCGTCGAGGGCTTCAAAGACCAGGCGCAGTTCATCACGCTGCCCCATGGAAATGACGTTCAGCGGTGCCCGGTTAAGGATGATGTCGGCGCGCTCGCGCGACACATCGACTTCAACCTGGAAGCCATCGAACTGAGTGTCGAGAAATTGCTGGATCGCTTGCTGTTGCATGAGAGTGTCCTCTGGATGATTAGCTGATGGCCTTCAAGGCCTGTTCCTGAAATTGAGCCAGCAGCACGCGCCGCAGCACCTTGCCCACTGGAGATTTGGGAATCTGATCGATGAATTGGTAACGCCGTGGCCGCTTGAATTTGGCCAGGCCCGAAGCGATGCAATGGGCATCGAGGTCGCCTTCAGAGACGTCGGCGCGCAGCTTGATAAACGCGGCAATGATCTTGCCCCACTGCTCGTCGGGCAGACCGACCACCACCACTTCTTCCACTGCCGGGTGCAGAGAGAGCATGTTTTCGATTTCTGCTGGACTGACGTTTTCGCCGCCGGTGATGATCAAGTCATCGACACGCCCCGTGACGAACAGGTCGCCCTCCAGATCGAAGTAGCCGATGTCACCGGTGAAATACCATCCGTCACGCAACGCCTTGGCGGTCGCTTCGGGGCGGTTCAGATAGCCTTCGAACGCCTCGTCACTCGCCAGGTCGGCGATGATCTGGCCCTCCTCCAACGGGTTGACCTGCACGTCCGCCGATTCAGCATCGATCGGCACCACGCGCACGCGCTGGTTCATCGCGCTGCGCCCTGACGAACCGGGCTTGCGGCTGGCTTGCTGGTCGATGGTGAAGGTGTAAATCTCCGAGCTGCCGTAATGATTGACGAACAATTGCGGCTGGAACGCCTGCTCGACGCGACGCATCAAACCGTCGCTCATCGGCGCACCGGCAAAGCCGATTTTCTCCACACTGGCGACTCGCTCGCGGGCAAAGGCCGGGTGTTCGATGAGCATGTGGTAGAGCGTCGGCACCAGGTACAGGTTGCTGACCTTTTCCCGCTCGATGGCCTGCAGCGTGGCTTCCACGTCAAACTTCGGTACACAGACGAAATGCCCGTCGATCAACGCCATGGACAGCAACGAACGCACGCCCATGGTGTGGTAAAGCGGCATGACACCCAGCGTGCACTCGCCCTGGCGATAAAGGTTTTGCGCTACGTGGGCAACCGCCGCGGCGCGTTCGCTACGGTGCCGACGGGGCACGCCCTTGGGCTTGCTGGTGGTTCCTGAGGTGTACAGCAGCAGTGAAAAGTCTTCGGCGTCGGCCTGCAAAATGATGCCGGAAGGGGTCTGCGAACACAGTTCCTCGAAACTCAGGTCAGTGTTGGCGGCACGCAGACCGGCGGCGATCCGTGGCAGCCTTGCGGCAGCGCTGCAACCGGCCACTGCGGTTACGGTAGCGTCGTCGTAAGCCACTGCACGGATTTGCGCATCTTCGATGCAGTAACCCAGCTCATCGGCAGTCGAACGCCAGTTCAACGGAGTCATGATGACGCCCGCAAATTGACAGGCCCAATGCAGGGTCGCCATCTGCCAGCGGTTTTGCATGGCTACCAGCAGTCGGTCACCGCGTTGCAGCCCGAGGCATTGCAAACCCCAAGCGGCGCTCTGGATATCGACGAACCATTCTTCATAGGTTTTCTTCAACGCACCGTCACTGACCGCCACGGCGTGCGGTCGGCGTTCAACGGCTGCGAGAAAGCTGCGTCCGAGATCGAACATTTTTGTTATACCCCTTTGTTCGTTTGGCGCTGGGCAGCGACTTCGAGCACGGCCTGGACGATGCCGGTGTAGCCCGTGCAGCGACATAGATGCCCCGAAAGCATGTCGCGTACCTGGGTCTCGTCCGGGTTGGGTACCCGTTCCAGGAAATCCACGCAGGACATGAGAATGCCCGCAGTGCAAAAGCCGCACTGCAAGGCGTGATGACGGCGAAAGGCTTGTTGCAGGTCGCTCAGGGTGTCGTCGTCGGCCAGGGACTCGACAGTCTCGATACGCCGCTCGTGCCCCTGTACCGCGAGCATCAGGCAAGAACGCATGGCGACCCCGTCCACCAGCACCGTGCAGGCACCGCAGACACCGTGTTCGCATCCGACATGGACACCGGTGGCACCGAGGTCGTGGCGCAGGAAGTCGCAGAGTTGGGTCCGCGGTTCAGCCAGCGCCTCGCGGGAGCGGCCATTGAGTTCAAGGCGAATCGCAAAGGTTTGGTCGGCAGTTACACGCATGTTCAGACTCCTTCGATCAGCTGGTGACCCAGCTCGCGAATCAGTTGGCGGCGATAGGCAGCGCTGGCGTGCACATCGTCTTGTGCATCGAGCGACCAGGCGGTTTGATTGAGCGCGTCCGGCAGCTCCGCACCACGAGGCAGGCTGCGACGTTGCGGACGGTCGGCGACCCCGCCGATGCCCAGTTCGACCTGGTCCAGGCCGATGGCCGCGGCCAGGGAGACAATTGCAAAGTCGCCGTGGCGCATGGCGATTTCGCGAAAGCGATAAGTGATGCCTTCGCGCTTGAGCGGAAAACGCACCTCGACGACCAGTTCATCCGCACGCTTGTCGGTGGTGAGGATGCCTTGGAAGAAGTCGACAGCCTTGACAATGCGTTTGCCTTTTTTCGACTCGAGAACGATCTCGCCGCCCAAGGTCACCAGGCACAGCGGCAACTCGGCGCTCGGGTCGGCATGAGCCACCGAACCGCAGACCGTGCCGCGATTACGCGTCTGGAAGTGACCGATCCAGGGCATCGCCAGGGCCAATAAAGGCACCTCGTCCATCAGGGTTGAACGCTCCAGCAACTGCGCCTGCCGTACCCCGGCACCGACTGCCAGGCAATCCTTGCGCAGTTCGATATAGGCCAGGTCAGCCACATGATTGATATCGATCAGCAACTTGGGTTGAGCCAGGCGCATGTTCAACACCGCCATCAGCGATTGGCCTCCGGCGATGATGCGAGCCTCTTGGCCGTACTCGGCAAGCAGCTCAACCACCTGACGACGGGTGTCAGCCCGAACGTAATCGAAAGCGGCCGGTTTCATTGCGCACCTCCCTTGCCAAACAGCGCGCCAAGCGAGGCACGCAGGCGCGCCCACCAGCCGGTGGAGATGGCCTGGCCACTGACCCGTTGCGACAGCCGAGTAAAGATTTGTCCGATGATCACTTTCGAGGCCCCTTGCAACATACGGCCGCCGACCGCGGCGACTTTGCCGCTGACCGCCACCTGGTATTGGTATTCCAGGCGTGTGTGGCCATTTTCCAGTTCGACGAAACGCACCTTGGCCTGGCCCTGGGCCGAGCCCATGGAGCTGCTGCCGGATCCGGACAGACGCAACGAATGCGGCGGGTCGAGATCACTCAGGGCAACCTTGGCCTCGAAGCGCGCGCGGATCATGCCGACGCCGACGGTGACGTCTGCGCGGTAACGGTTTTCGCCTTCAAGCACGAGGTCGTGGCAACCGGGAATGATCGCCGCCAGCGTCTGCGGGTCGAGCAAGGTATCGAAGACCTGTTGCGGCGACGCAGGAATCACCACCGAGTCGTTGGCCCGCAGTGCAGGTCCACCGGCGGCTGCCGCGTCCAGGCTTTCATCGGGCTCCATGCCGGCGGGCCGTGGCGGCTCGTCGATGCCGATTAGCGTGCGTACTTTCGATGGCGTCAGTGGCAAACGGATGTCCGAGCGACCGAGGGCGTCGGCCACCGCGTTGGCGATACACACCGGCGTGCTCATGTTGTTGCCCTCGCCCACACCCTTGGCGCCCAGCGGCGTAAATGGCGATGGCGTTTCCATGTGCAGGATCACCGGCTCGATCACTTCCGGTGCGGTCGGCACCAGATAGTCGGCGAAGGTCCCGGAGAGGAAGCTGCCGTCCTCGCCATAGGCGAATTCTTCCATCAGCGCCGCGCCGAGGCCTTGGGTGAAGCCTCCCCGAATCTGGCCATCGACCAGTGCCGGGTTGAGCAGCCGGCCGGCGTCATGACAGGTGACGTAGCGATCGATGTGGATCTCGCCGGTCATGCGGTCGATTTCCAGACCGCAGATGTCGAAGACAAAGCCGTAGCACAGCGAGCTGTTGACCTGATCCTTGTCGTCCGGTGCCTCCAATTGTGGCGGGCTCCAGAAGGCGGTTTCACGCAGACCGCCATTTTCCCCTTCCGGCAGCAGGCCCGGCGACCAGTGGGTCGCACCGGCGATCCGATGAAATGGCGCCACCGCCCCGCCATTGACTACAAAAATCTTGCCACCCGCGAAACGGATATCTTCGGGACTGGCCTGCAACTGCTCGGCGGCAATCGCGGCGAGGCGATCGCGAATCTTCAGCGCGGCCTTGTAGACGGCACCGGCCACCGCACCGGCGAAACGGCTGGAATAGTTGCCCGAGGCAATCGACCAAGCATCCTTCTGGGTATCCAGTTCGACGTTGACCACGATGGACTCCAGCGCAACCCCAAGCACTTCGGCGACGACCTGAGCGACGGTGGTTTGATGGCCCTGCCCTTGCGGTGCCGAGGACACATGCACACTGACGTCCCCCAACGGGCCGACGTTGATGGTTGCGGTTGCGACAGCACCGTTTTTCGGACCGGCCTTGCGCCGCTCTTCGGGTGTCATCGCGGTGGTGATGTAACCCATGTTGGAAATCGAGGGTTCGATGACGGCGGCATAACCGATGCCATAGATTCGGCCTTCGGCACGCGCCTGATCACGACGCTTGAGCAACTCGTCGAGACCGCCATCAGCGACTGCCAAGGCAATGCCTGCCTGGTAATTGCCGGAGTCGAGCAACGCACCGGCGGCCGCGCGATAAGGGAAGGCATCGGCCGGCACCAGGTTGCGGCGGATCACCTCCAACGGATCGAGCTTCAACTGCACGGCGATGTGTTGCAGCAGCCGTTCAAGGGCGAAATACACCTGCGGGCCACCAAAACCACGGTTCAGGCCGGAAGGGGTTTTGTTGGTCAGCACCACACGGTTGCGCACTTGCAAATTGCGGATCGCGTAGGCCCCCGTCAGGTTGCCGTGCATGCGGTAGAACGTCGCCGGTTCCGGCGCTCTCAGGTAGGCACCACAATCGTCGATCTGGTCATAACGCAACGCGGTGATACGGCCATCAGCTTCTACCGCCGCTTCAATCTCGGTCACCCGGTTGGTCGCAGAAGAAGCCCCTTGAAGATGCTCCAGACGGTCCTCGACCCACTTCACCGGTGCGCCGACCTTGCGTGACGCCAGGCCCATCATCACGACATAAGGGAACACGCCTTGCTTGATGCCAAAGCTGCCGCCGGAATCTTTCGGTGTACGCAAACGCAAGCGGTTGCCGGGCACATTCAGTGCCCGGGCCATGACCGTGTGCAACGCGTAGGGTCCCTGGAAGTTAGCCAGCACGTCATAAATGCCGGTCGCGCGCTCGTACTGAGCCAGCACCACATAGCATTCGATGGGTGTGCAGGAACTGCGCGGGAACTTCACTTTGAGCGACACCTTGTGCGGCGCCTGCTCGAACGCCTGCTCCGGCTCGCCATAACGAAAGTGCCGTTCGTTGACCACGTTGCTGCCGACTGCTTCGTGCAGGATCGGCGCCTGTTCGGCGGTGGCCAGTTCAGGGTCGATGATCGGAGGCAGCGTCTCGTATTCGACGCGCACACCTTCGATGGCGTCCTCGGCCAGATAGCGGCTCTCAGCGATCACCACAGCCACCGGCTCTCCGACATAACGCACCTTGTCGACGGCGACGCACCAGTGCTCCATCGGCTGACGTACACCTACCGGGAAAGGCAGCGCCCAGCGTTTGACGTCTTCGCCGACCAGCACGCCGTGCACGCCTTTCATCAGCAGCGCTTTGGAGAAGTCCACCGAGGTGATCCGCGCATGAGCGTGGGGTGAACGGATGATCGCCGCATGCAGCGTGCCCGGAGGGATCGCAGCGTCATCGGCGTAGCAGCCGAGGCCACGCAACAATGCGGCGTCCTCGACACGGGTCTGACGGGCGCCGATATGGCCGGTCTGGCTTTCAATAGCAGGTTCTAAACTAGTCATTTTTTCGCGGCTCTTGTTGTATTGCGGCGCGATAGCGTTAGAGCCGAGTGTGTGAGAAAGGCGCGGGGAGCGCCTTGCCTGGGGAGAGGGAGTTCTGCGCGGGAGTCTGAAAATTTGCCTTTGCGTCTGATTTTTCAGACCTGAGCCCCGGCAGAACTGCCGATCAGTGATGGGATGCGGGTTGGCTCAGGAACACTTCGATTTCTGTATAGGGCATCGGTTTGGCGAAGTAATACCCTTGAAAAATATCGCAGCGACTGCCCTTCAGGAAATTCACCTGGGACGCCGTTTCCACGCCTTCGGCGACCACCGTCAGGCTGAGGTGATGGGCCATTGAAATAATGCCTTGAGTGATCGCTGCATCGTGATTGCCAGCGACGATTTCCTGGATGAACGAGCGGTCAATCTTGATCTTGTCGATGGGCAAACGCTTGAGGTAGCTGAGGCTGGAAAAACCGGTACCGAAATCATCAAGCGCAATGCGCACCCCCAACGCCTTGAGCCGGTGCAAGGTTTCAATCGCCTGTTCAGCGTTGTTCAACATCAGCGACTCGGTGATCTCCAGCTCTAACTGCTCACCACGCAGACCGTGTTTCTCCAGGGCGGCCTGGACGCACTGGACGAAATTGCCACGCTGAAAATGCATCGGCGAAATATTCACGGCCATCGAGATGCCGGTGATGCCTTGATCACCTAGCTGACGCAGCTGCGCGCAGGCCGTATCGAGTACCCAAAGGCTCAACGGAATGATCTGACCACTGTCCTCTGCCACCGGTACAAACACCGCTGGCGAGATAAATCCTTTTTCCGGATGCTCCCAGCGCAGCAACGCTTCGATCCCGACCACCCCTAACGTTCGCGCGTCTATCTGCGGTTGATAATGCAACCTGAGCGACTGGGTTTCGATGGCCTTCTGCAGGTCATTGCGCAGGCTCGCGTGCTCGCAAACACGCTGATTGAGATCGCTGGTGTACCACTGAAAGTTGTTGCGCCCTTGCTGCTTGGCTTTGTACATGGCCATGTCAGCCTGCTGGATCAGCTGCATCGGTTGCTCAATGTCACCATCGCTCAGGGTGATGCCGATACTTGCACTCACGTGCAGGTCAATGCCCTGGATGCAGTAGGGTTTGGCAATGCTGGCCATCAAGCGCTCGGCCACCGGAACAACGTCCTCATCATGAAGCAGGTCCGGCAGCAGAACGATAAATTCGTCACCGCCCATGCGCACGATGGTATCGCCGGGACGAACCTGCTGGGTCATACGCTGTGCGACTTCAATCAGCACTTGATCGCCGAAGTAGTGTCCGATCGAATCGTTGATGGATTTGAATCCATCCAGATCAATGCAAATCACCGCCAGGCGACGCTTTCGCCGACGAGTGATGTGACAATCCAGCATAAGCCGGTCTTCAAGAGAGACACGGTTAAGCAAACCAGTCAGACGATCATGGCTGGCGTTGAAGCTCAACTGGCGCTCGTAATGCTTCTGCTCGCTGATGTCCCGGGCAATGCCAAATACCCCGACGATCTCTCCGTTGACCATGATCGGCAGGTTGGAAATGTCCATGGTCAGCAGTTTTTCACTCTCGTCGAAAACCCGTGCCTCGAAGCGCTGAGGCGCCCCGGCGCGGGCTGCGGAAAAATGCTGACTGACCCGTTGCAGGTCCTCTTCGAGCACCAGATGAGAAAAGTGATGACCAATGAATTCGGCAGCGGTATGAGGTTTTAGCTTCAGGCCTGCCGGATTCACACTCTGGATGTTGCCCGCCAGATCGAGGGCGAACACCGGGTTGGGGTTGTAAGTGAACAATGAACGAAATTGTTGTTCGCTTTTCTCCAGACGTTGGCCGTCACGCTCATGGCGGATCGCAATGACTGCCAGCTGGGCTGCGCAGGCCAGCCGTTGAATCTGCGTCTCGTCCGGCGCATGGGCGCGGCTCTGGTACAGGGCAAATGTACCCAACACGCTTCCTTGATGGGAGAGCAAAGGCAACGACCAGCAGGAACGCAGGTTATGCCCCAGCGCCAGATCGCGAAAACGCTCCCAGTTGGGGTCCCGGGCGATGTCTTCGGTGACCACCAGCTCGCGCCGGAACGCCGCGGTGCCACAGGTTCCTTCGTGTGGACCAATGACCATTCCATGAATCGCCTCGCTGTATTCGACCGGCAGACTGGGCGCCGCGCCGCTCAGCAAGCGTTTGCCCTCGGCATCAGTGAGCAGGATCGAGCAGAAGGTTTCCGGGGTTTGATCGTCAAGCATCAGGCAGATGGCGCTGAGTATTTCGCCTAGATGATGATCGGTCGCGATCATACCGAGAATGTCACGTTGAGACTCGGGGAGCGTCTTGCTGTGAAAGCCCGTGTGACGAGTATTCATGGTGGTTCCTGAAGACTCTCAAGGTCGTCCGGTCTTCAGAGAGCCTGGAATAGTGGGAGGCCGATCACTGTCCACTAGTGCGTCGGTCGCGCACTGTATAGAGCACCGACCAGCAAAAAGAAGGCTCAGATCCAATATAAAAAACAGTATCAGATTGCCTGCGTTTGGCTGATTTTCTGGCCGCAGGCAGGCTTTCGAGAAAGGACAGATCACGTTGCACCCGTTGAGTAGGCTCAAGTGCATCGGGCTGGGTGAACGGCAACGAAATCAGGCGTCCTGCAGAATCAGATCGGCGCCCTACTGCCCAGGTAAAATCCTTGCCGGGAATGCTTGCGCTTTTAGCTTCTCCATCACCAGTTCTATAAAGGCTGATACCGCCAACGGCAAATGTTGCCGACTGGGATAAAGCACATGCAGGCCGTATCCAGTGCGATGGTATTGCGGTAGCACAGGCACAAGGCGGCCAGCCTGAAGATCGGCATTAACTATCGCGGACGGCAGCAACGCAATGCCCAAGCCAGCTACCGTGGCCTTACGCAATGCCTGAGCCGTGTTGCCATTGAAACGGCTGGAAATCTGCACGTCTTCCTCAACACCGTTTGGCCCTTTGAGACGCCATGTGGTGACGCCGCTAGGATGAGCGAAACTTACACAGTCGTGATTGACAAGATCCTCTAGCGTGGCCGGCACACCTCGGTTGCTGAGGTACTTGGGGCTGGCGACCAAACCTTCATTGCCTGCTCCAATGAGTTGGCGACCGACGTATCCAGAATCGCGCAAAGTGCCCCCTCGAAACGCGATGTCGATCCGGTCAGCGATCAAATCGGCGTGTGCATCACTGAGCACGAAGTCAAGCTGAACCCGCGGATGCAAGGCTAGAAAATCGGCCACCCATTCCATCGGGAAGAAATCGAAGAAATCAGCCATCGCCGCAATGCGCACAATGCCACTCGGCTCCTGGTTGCCGGTCATTAATTGCTGCCCGGCATCGATCAGGCCTTCTACCGCGCCCGAGCACCGGTCATGAAAAACCTGACCTGAATGGGTAAGGGTGAGCTTGCGCGTGGAACGCTGCAGCAGCCGTGTGCCGAGCTGAGCCTCGAGTTGTTGAACGCGCCTGCTCAACGTGTTGGACGGCATTCCAAGCTGGCGCGCCGCTTCGGCAAAGCTGCCGTTGCGCACCACGTGTACAAACAAGGCGACGTCGTTCAGGTCAAGCATGTTAGCGCCACTACTTCGTTAAATGGATGAGTTCACTCCAATTATGCCATCTAATAAAGCAATTAGAAGACGCATATCCTTCAGGCATCGCTGAAGTCAGCCCCCAGTCTGCTGGACCGATGACCCGCATATGGCCCTGCCAAAGCGCTGCTCGATGGCAATGTCTGGAGGGCTCAGGCGCTCAAAACCACGGGAGAAAACATATGACCGCCACCGTCGCTGTTCTGCAACGCGCCATTGTCCATCGCACCAAAGGCAGCACCCATGGCCCTATAACGCGGCTCATGAGCCCGGGCGATCTGGGCGAGCTTCTAAAGCCTTTCATTTTTCTTGATATTTTCAGTCTGAACGCCAGTCGCGGTAAGTCCAATTTCGGCATGCACCCACACTCAGGGATCGCGACGGTTACCTTCATGACCAAAGGTGAGGTCGCCTATGAAGACAGCACTGGCGCGACAGGTGTGTTGCTTGCCGGTGGTGTTGAGTGGATGCGCGCCGGCAACGGGGTTTGGCACGACGCTACGCTAGCCAACGAGTCCTCGATGCAGGGATTCCAGCTCTGGGTGGCACTACCGCCGTCGTTGGAAAACGCCCCCGCACTGAGTGTCTATCTTGCGCCCTCCCAAGTTCCGCAAGCAGGCCCGGCGCGTGTGCTCCTGGGCCGCTACGGTCATGCGCAGAGCCTGATTGAAACGCCGAGTGACATGAACTATCTCGCCGTGAATTTGAAAGACGGCGAACGCTGGCGGTATACCCCGCCGTCCGGACACACCGTGGCCTGGCTCGCGGTTAATGCAGGACGGCTGGACACCGGGAGCCTGATCAACACCGGCGAACTCGCCGTGTTCGAGGAGTCCGAGCAAGCCGTCGACTTCGTGGCACTAGGCGAATGCTCATTCGTGCTGGGCTCAGCGGTGAAGCATCCGCACGAACTGGTGATGGGTCACTACTCGGTGCACACAAGCAAGGTGGCTCTGGCGCAGGGCGAAACTGAAATACAGCGGATTGGCGCGCGCCTGCGACAGCAAGGACGACTTGACTAGGGCTCCCTCAACACTTCGCAAAGATCGTTACGACGATCACGACTCATGCAATCCAAAACCTACTGAGAAACATCATGACCACGAGCAATCTCGACCTGCTTTTGTCCCCTGCACAAATCGGCTCCCTCCTTCTGAAAAACCACATGGTCATGGCGCCTTTGACGCGAAGCCGCGCCGGTGAAGGTGATGCTCCGACGCCCACCGTGGTTGAGTATTACCGGCAACGTGCCGGTGCCGGCCTCATCATCACCGAGGGTTCTCAGGTCTCGGCACAAGGCAAAGGCTATATGAGAACGCCGGGCATTTTCACCTCCGAACAAATCGCGGGCTGGAGACAAGTCACCGACGCTGTTCATGCCGAAGGTGGACGGATATTCCTGCAACTCTGGCATGTCGGACGGCTCTCACATCCATTGGTGCAGATCAACGGCGCCCAGCCAGTAGCACCTTCAGCGATCAAGGCTGATGGCGAGATTTACACGTCTGAGGGACTCAAGTCTTACGAAATCCCACGGGCTCTGGATCTCGGTGAGATTCCCGATGTGGTCGCTGATTTTCGCCTGGCTGCTGAAAACGCGAAACGTGCAGGATTCGACGGTGTTGAGATCCACGGAGCAAACGGTTATCTGATCGACCAGTTCCTGCGCGATGGCACCAATACCCGAACCGATGCCTATGGCGGCGCTATAGAACATCGCGCCCGGTTTCTCAAGGAGGTCGTCGAGTCGGTCATCGAGGTCTTCGGGGCCAGCCGCGTAGGTGTTCGCCTGTCGCCGATCTTCAATTATTTCTCCATGAGCGACAGCAATCCCCAAGCGACTTTCAACTACGCAGCGAAGATGCTCAGTCGCTATGGTTTGGCCTACCTTCATGTGGTGGAACTCGGTGCAGGGCCATTCGATTTCAGGGAACTGAAGCGTTGTTTCGGCGGCACCTATATCGCCAATGGGGGCTATGACGCTGAGCGCGCTGAAATGGCGCTCAGCTCAGGCGATGCGGATCTCGTGTCGTTTGGCACCGCGTTCCTGGCCAACCCGGATTTGGTCGAGCGATTCAAACACGGCAAGGCCCTGAACGAAGCCGACCCAACGACGTTCTACCAAGGTGAAGAGCGCGGTTATACGGACTATCCGACCCTGGCGGAATTCTGACAAACACGCTGAGCTCGCCGCTCCTTTATCCCAGCACCTCCAACTCGGCCAGCACCTGCGGTGCAATGACCAACTCGCTCGCGGTGAGGTTTTCCCGCAGGTGTGCCACCGAAGACGTGCCCGGTATCAACAGGATATTGGGTGCACGTTGCAGCAGCCACGCCAGCGCCAAGCACAGAGGTGAAACGTCCATGCGTGTCGCTACGTTCGAGAGGACTTGCGACTGTAGAGGTGTGAAACCACCCAGAGGAAAGAACGGCACATAAGCAATGCCCTGCTGACCCAACTCGGAAATAAGCGCCTCGTCTTCACGGTGTGTCAGATTGTAGTGGTTCTGCACGCAGACGATGTCCGCGATCCCCTGCGCTTGCTTGACCTGCGATGGCGTGACATTGCTGACGCCCAAGTGGCGAATGAGCCCCTGACGTTGTAATTCCG
Source organism: Pseudomonas sp. JAI111 (assembly GCF_024809425.1). NCBI lineage: Bacteria > Pseudomonadati > Pseudomonadota > Gammaproteobacteria > Pseudomonadales > Pseudomonadaceae > Pseudomonas > Pseudomonas sp. JAI111. The sequence continues at coordinate 99,867 of NZ_JANUCB010000001.1, forward strand.
CAAGTGTGGTAAAGGCCTCCTCGATAGACCCTTCGACGGGCGCTTGCTGGTTGCCCATAGCCCGAAGGTTCACCACATCCAGTACGTCGACACCAAGATTGCGCAGGTTGTCATGCACGGCCTGGGTCAATTCGGCGGGGCTCTGCGCTGGATTCCAAGAGCCATCAGCGCCGCGGAGTGCGCCGACCTTGGTCACGATCACCAGGTTTTCAGCATAAGGGTGTAAAGCTTCACGGATCAGTTGGTTGGTCACGTGAGGACCGTAAAAATCGGCGGTATCAATGTGGTTTACACCCGATGCCAGCGCTTCACGCAGCACGGCAATGGCCGCTTTCGAGTCTTTGGGAGGCCCAAAAACGTGAGGTCCCGCCAATTGCATCGCACCATAGCCCATACGATTTACCGACCGGTCGCCCAATAAGAACGAACCTGCCTTAGCCACTTTGCTCATGTTGTCTACCTCTATCAGAGTATGTGTGGCGAACTATAGGCATTGACCACTTCACAGGTAATAGGGTGCAATCGGCACGGGTTGTACGGCTGAGAGAACAATGCAAACCAACATTCAAGACTTGCTCGCCTTTGTTGCCGTAGTGAATGCCGGAGGGTTTCGCGAAGGCGCCAGGACGAGTGGCAGATCCGCCTCAAGTCTGAGTGATGCCGTGCGCCGCCTGGAAGAGAGGCTAGGCGTACGGTTGCTCAACCGGACCACCCGCAGCGTGAGACCGACTGAGGCGGGCGCGAGATTGATGGAGCGCATTGTGCCCGCGTTGGGGGAAGTCGAATCTGCTCTTGATGTCGTCAACGACTTCCGCGGGCGCCCCTCCGGCACACTTAAGCTGAACGTGCCGGCAAGCGCCGCAAGGCTGGTGCTTCCGCCGATCATTACCCCCTTCCTGCAGACCTATCCCGACATTCGCCTGGAGGTCATGATCGAGGAGAGTTTTGTCGACATGCTTGCCGCGGGTTGTGACGCGGGTATCCGCTACGATGAACGCCTTGAGCAGGACATGATTGCGGTCCCCATCGGCCCACGATTCCAGCGTTTTGCCACGGCTGCATCGCCGGCTTACCTTGATGCCAGAGGTCGGCCGGAACACCCTCGGGATCTGTTGAAGCACGCCTGCCTGCGGGGCCGATTTCCCAGTGGCGCGATGCCGCTCTGGGAGTACGAACGTCATGGCGAAATCATTAACGTGGACCCGACCGGGCCGTTGATTGTCAGCTTGGGTGGCACTGTGGACCTGGCCGTTCAGGCTGCGATTGACGGGCTGGGGATTATCCAGCTGTTTGAGGACTGGCTTCAGCCCCATCTGGATAGCGGCGCACTGGAACCGGTGCTGGAACCCTGGTGGCAGAATTTTACCGGCCCGTTTCTCTATTACCCTGGCAGACGCTATCTGCCCTCGCCTCTTAGGGCATTTGTCGACTTTATCAATGCTCAGCGAACGTAGTACAGGTGCCGCGCGGTCTAGCCTGATGCACAGCACGTGCTCAAGGCGCGAGTATTTCCTGAAGAAATTCTATGAATACATTGATGCGACTGGAGCCTCGGTGGTTGGGCAGATACAGCGCATTGATGCAGGAGCTTGCGCTGCCAGGGTTGACCTCATATTGCTCCAGCACCCGCGTCAACCGACCTGCACTGACATCGTCACGCACCAGCCAATCGGCCAATAACGTCACCCCGCCACCGGCCAAGGCGGCCTCGCGCAGAATGTCGGCGTTGTTGCTTTGCAGCCGTCCCTGCACATTCAAGCGGATGACGTCCTCATCGCCCTGGAATGTCCAGTTGTGGTGGCCCGTGCGGTAATCGAAACGCAAGCACTGGTGCTCCAGCAGGTCACGGGGGTGTCGTGGCAGACCGGTTCGCGTCAGGTATTCGGGACTTGCCACCACCCAACGCTGGAAATCCCCCAACCGCTTGCTGACGATGTCCTCACTGACGACCGATGAACCGAGACGCACCGATACGTCGATTTGTTCGCTGAGCAGGTCGCTGACCTCGTCACTCAGCGAGAGGCTGATCTCCAGGCCGGGATGGCGCTCAAGCAACCGCCCCAGGTGCGGAGCGATGATTCGCCGGCCGAATTCCACCGGGACGCTGACCCGCAAACGCCCTTGCGCTTCGCTGCCACGATCGGCAACGACGGCATCGGCTTCGTCGATGGCCTCGAGGATCGCCACGGCTTTATCGAAATAGTGCTGCCCCGCCACCGTGACGCTCGTGTTACGCGTGGTGCGGTTCAGCAGGCTGGCACCCAATTCACTTTCCAGCCCCGCGACCTGCCGCGTCACTGACGAAGTGGAGATGCCGAGCTTGCGCGCCGCCGATGAGTAACCTCCACAGCGCACCGTTTCGACAAACATTTTCAGCGCCAGCAACTTATCCATGTACGGATTCCGAGAGCGAAAGGTAAAGGTAGCGACTGTGCATGACCCGGCGATCGGAGTCTTGCATAGCTGTGCTCAATGGCCTGATTGATTAACGAGGCTTGCGATACCCATAATCCGATTGCCCATACTCACCCCCCAGTCGCCCATGCGATTGCCTTCTGCAAGTTGTTGTTTCTGCCAGACTAGCAGGGCTTTATCGATGTCGCCGACGTCGTCGATTACCTGAGCCAGGGACAATGCGTTGCGAGCCGCCTTGGCCGTGCTTCCGGCGGTATGAGGGCGCGGCACAAAAGCGGCATCGCCGGTCAACAGCACACGGCCAAACACCATTTGAGGGACTTTGAGATCAAGGATCGCTTGCACGAAAATATCCTTGGTCTGGCGAATCACTTCTCGAAAAGCCGGGTTCGCCTGCCGCTCACCTATTTCCCGAATATATGCATCCTGCCCAGGGGCCAAGGCTCCAGGTGGAATGGAGTGACTGCGCCGATGGCCATTACTGTCAGTGAGCACAGCGTCCAATTCCGGTCCTTGCGCAGCTTTTAAATACCACAGCCAATTGAACCGACGCTCGCCAGGAATAACGGAGCCATTCACGCCCGGCACCATGTATTCCAGCATCAACGATTCAGGGTCCTGTTGAAAAACAAAGTCCTCGTAAATCTGCGTTTTGGCGAAGTCTGGAAGTTGCTCTTCATCGACAAGCCCACGCCACACCACATACCCCGAATAGGCAGGTGCCACTCCAGGCAACACCACGCTTCGCACGGTTGAACCGGCGCCATCAGCGCCAATCAGCAGGTCGGCCTCGGCAGTGCTGCCATCGGCAAAAATCGCAGTCACTCGGTGCTCATTCTGAGTCAGATCCACCAGCGTCTTGCCACGGTGATAATGCTCAGCAGGAAATGCAGAAAATAATGAGCTGTACAGTGTGTTCCAAGACGTCTGGGTTTGCGGCATCAGTTCTTTATGCACCACGGTACCGGCTCGATCCAGATAGAGACGATCATGGGACCGCACGCCGAGCGCACCTGCCGGATGAATGTCCGCATAACGAAAATGCTGCAGGACATCCGCTTGCAGAACGATGCCTCCGCCACGGCTATCCATCGCCGCCGGGGATCGCTCGTAAATATCGACCTGCCAACCAATCGCGCGTAACGCCGTGGCGGCGAACAGCCCTCCCAGGGAACCACCGATGACCAAGGCCTTCGGAACGCCTGAACTCTTCATTACCTTTCTCCTCGTTGCGTGGTGATTCCCCAAGCTCGGGTTTACCGTTGCGTTATGCCAACACCGGATAGTCGATGTAGCCCTTGGCGTCGCCGCCAAAAAAGCTGTTGCCGTCCGCCATGTTGAGTTCGTTGCGACCGCGCAAACGAGCCGGCAAGTCAGGGTTGGCAATGAACGGGCGACCAAAAGCGATGAGATCAGCACGCCCCTGTGCGATGGCCTGTTCCGCCGTTTCGCCGGAATAACCACCCGCCAGCATCAGAACACCGTGGAAGTCACTACGCAGCTGCTTGATGATCGCGTCCCAGCGCGGATCATTGCTTTCGTCGAGCACTGTGCCGACCATCATCGGTTCTACCAGGTGCAGGTAAGCGAGATTCCAGTGATTGAGCCTTGACGCAATGTAGCCGAAGGTTTGTTCCGGGGTGTCATCGCCCATTCCCATGAAACGCCCCATCGGTGTCAGGCGAACAGCAACGCGTTCGGCACCTACTTCCGCGGTCACGGCTTCCACGACTTCAAGCAGCAGCCGCGCACGGTTTTCGATACTTCCACCGTAGCGATCACTGCGCTGATTGCTGGCGCTGTTGATGAATTGGTCGAGCAGGTAGCCATTGCCCGCGTGAATTTCCACACCGTCCATACCGGCCAGAAGCGCATTGCGAGCGGCTTTGCGGAAGTCGGCAACGATCGCTTCGATCCCTGGAATGTCCAGTTCCTGAGGCACAGGGACATCACCCCAGACGCCCTCGCCTTGTTCATTGAGGATGAATGTCTTCCCAGGCACCGGCTGCGCAGTCGGCGCCACCGGCAAGCCGCCGTTGGGCTGGAACACCGGGTGCGACACGCGCCCCACATGCCAGAGCTGCAGGAAAATGCGTCCGCCTTCAGCGTGTACCGCCTCGCTGACAGCTCGCCAACCCTGAATCTGCTCGTCGCTATGAATGCCGGGCGTCCATGCATAACCCTGGCCCTGCTGCGAAATCTGCGTAGCCTCGGTAATGATCAATGCGGCACTGGCACGCTGACGGTAGTACTCGACGTTCATCGGTGTCGGTACGTTGCCCGGTTGTCCTGCCCGCGAGCGAGTCAGAGGCGCCATGGCGACGCGGTGATTGAGGGTGAGTTGACCGAGTTTGATCGGGCTGAACAAATGATGAGTCATGATGATTTCCTGAATGGATAGGGATTGAACAAACGCCTTAGGCGGCTTCGCTTCGTTTCAGTATCTGGATCATTATTTCGATGGGCTGGGCGCCACTGATCACGTCATCTGCGATCTGGATACTCGGTACCGAGCGCACACCGGACGCCTTGGTTTGGGCTTCGAGCTTCAAGACTTCAGCCGTGCCTTCTTCAGCCTTTAGAAAGTCGACAATGGCCACTCGGTCCTGCCCGTTTTCGGCAGCGATGTCGGCCAGTACCGTGAGGTCGCCGATATCCCGTCCCTCGCCGAAGTACGCCTTGAAAATGGCCTTGACCAGCGGCGATGCGTCTCGACCCGCCTGTTGCTCGCGCCATACCAAACGATGCGCGGCCAGGGTGTTGGGCGTTTTTTCGACTCGCTCGTAATCGAACTCAAGGCCGACCGCCTTACCGGCGTGGGTGACCTGTGCGTCCATGGCCTGGCTACGTGCCCAGCTGCCGAATTTGCCAGAGCGATAGGCTTTGCGATCCATGCCTCGAACGGGCATGTCCGGGTTCAACTGATAAGGCAGGAAGCTGATTGGGCGGTCCGTTGATAAACCCGAAGCGGCAAGCGCGCGTTCGAGATTTTCCTCACCGATCCAGCACCATGGGCAGATGAAGTCGTAAGTCACTTGAATTGTGGATGAGTGCAAACTCATGACGGTCTCCGTGGTTGAGTGTTTCACCCCCCCAAGGTAGGTGCCGGAGCGCCGTCAGAGAATCCGTCAGTTGCACAACGTAGCGTTTCGCAAAACGCAACGATGAGCCGATTACGCCTTCGGTGGGCTTTGCAGCTGGAGTAATTCGCTGATGAACTCAATGAACGCATTGATCCGTTTCGAGCCACGGTGATTGGGCAGGTACAGGGCCGAGATCGCCGAACTTGTGCTGTTCGGATTGACGACAAAAGCGTCGAACAAGGGCGTGAGCAGACCACCGTCGATGTCGTCCTTGACCAGCCAATCGGGTAACAGCGCCACCCCGCACCCGGCCAGCACCACTTCGCGCAGGACCTCGTCATTGTTGCTCTTGAATTGCCCGTCGACGGGCACGCGCACCTCTTGGCCCTGCTCTGTAAATGTCCAGAACTGCTGCGACGCGCCATCGTTGAAGCACATGCACTCGTGTTGCATGAGGTCCATGGGCCGGTCGGGAAATCCTCGAGCTTCCAGGTACTCGGCGCTGGCAACCACTCGGCGTCGAACGCTGCCGATGCAGCGGCTGACCAGGGTTTCCATCGCCGCTGGCGACCCCATCCGGATCGATAGATCGATGCGTTCACCGAGCAAATCGACGATGTCGTCTGACAGCGTCATATCCAGCGCAAGCAGTGGATAGCGCGCTAAAAGCGCGCCGATGTGAGGGGCAATGAGACGGTGACCCAACGCCACGGGCACTGAGATACGCAACTGTCCGGCGGGCACGTCACCGCGGTCCGAAACCGACTCGTCCGCGTCAGCCATGGCGCTCAGAATATCCAGGCTTTTCAGGTAGTACACACCACCGGCATCCGTCAACGTGACTTGCCGGGTGGAGCGCTTCAACAGCACGGTACCCAGGTCACCCTCGAGCCTGTCGATCATTCTGGTCACTGAAGAGGGTGCCAGATTGAGTTGCCTGGCGGCAGATGCAAAGCCCTTGGAATCTACCGACTGGATGAACATTTTCAGTGCGAGCAGCTTGTCCATGAAACCCCTTCAGTGGCATCGATACGATCCTTGAAGGTCTATCTTTGAGCATGGGCGCACGCTACGCGAGTTAACGGTTGTTAATTCTGCCGCTGTTGCGCGTGGCGCAATGTAGCGTTGCGCCTTGATGGGGTACTCCATCACAACCGCCCTCTCTAAGCTCATGCCATGGAAAATCGCCGTACGCCAATCGCACGCGGCGGATTGAAAAATCTGTCGTTAATGCAGCTCGAGAGGTAAGGCGATGAAGCGCAAAACGATCATCGGTGCCGTTCTGGCGATCGGCGTCGTGGGGTTAGGGTTTGCGTTCTGGATGATGTGGAGGCCGGAAATTGCCACGGTCAGCCAGCCCCAGAATGCTGATCGCGAGACACTGGACAGAGGCCGCCGCGTCGTCGAAGCGGGAGACTGTGCGGTCTGCCACACGCGGCCAGGAGGCGCCTACATGGCTGGCGGTTTGCCGCTGGTAACGCCTTTCGGAACCCTCTTCACCACCAACATCACCCCGGATCCGGAATCCGGTATCGGAAAGTGGTCGCTGGACGCCTTTGAACGGGCCATGCGTGAAGGTATCGCGCGTGACGGCCATTTCCTTTATCCGGCGTTCCCCTACGTGCATTACCGGAAGATGAGCGATGCCGATATTGCCGACGCCTATGCCTACCTGATGAGCGTGGACCCGATCAAATACACCGCGCCGCAAAACCATATGGTCTTCCCCATGAACTTCCGTCCGCTGGTGTCCTTCTGGAACTTGCTGTTCCTGCATGGAGATCCGCTGGAACCAGTTCCCAACCGGTCAGCACAATGGAACCGCGGACGCTATCTGGTCGAGGGAGCGGGACACTGTTCATCCTGCCATTCGCCCCTGAATCTGATTGGCGGGGAGAAAGGCAGCGAACTGTTCAACGGTGGTGTCGTCGACGGCTGGACAGCCCCCGCCCTGCGCGGAATGACCGAGGCACAACACCCCTGGAATGAAGCCCAGTTGGTCGCCTATCTGACGGGCGAGGTCGCCGAAGGACACGGCGCAGCGGCGGGCCCGATGTTGCCGGTCAGTCTGAGCATCGCGCAATTGCCGACGGAAGACGCCCATGCCATTGCGCAGTACATTCTTGACCTCAAGAAAACTTCATCGGATGCCCCATCGCCGCCCTGCACTTCCGGGGTCAAGCCCAGCGACAAGGCGCTTCTGGGTGCCTCGTTGTTCGAAGGTGCCTGCGCAAGTTGCCACAGTAAAGCGGCACCGATGCGCGTCATTGAATCGCGGCCGGCGCTGGCGAACTCCTCGGCGGTGATGGCGGACTCGCCACGCAATTTGATCCAGACCATCCTGCAGGGCATCCCGATGTCCAGCACCGCTTCCAGCCACTACATGCCCGCCTTCGCCCCTAGCCTGGACGACACCCATGTGGCTGCACTTGCCGAGTACTTGCGCAATGAGAGCTGTGTGAACCGACCCTGGACGGATCTCGACAAGACCATCAAAAGCATTCGGGCTCAGGAGCAGCAACCGTGATCACACTCGACATCAACGGCAAAACTCACGAACTGGACATCGCGGACGACATGCCCCTGCTGTATGCCTTGCGCAATCAGGTGGGGCTCAATGGCGCCAAATACGGCTGCGGTCTGGGTCAGTGCGGCGCTTGCACCGTGTTAGTGAACGGCAAACCGGTGTTTTCCTGCCTGACGCCGTGCGGCGCGCTGGCGGGCAAATCGGTGCGCACCGTCGAGAGCCTGGGCAGTGCCGACCAACCGGGGCCGTTGCAGAAAGCCTTCATCGACGAACAGGCCGCCCAGTGTGGTTATTGCATCGCGGGAATGATCGTACGGGCACAGGCGCTGCTGGAGGCCAACCCTCATCCAGACGATGAAACGATCCGCCGCCACATGGCGCCCAACTTGTGCCGCTGCGGCACCCATGTGCGGATCCTCGCGGCAATCAAGTCGGTTGCCGCCCAGGGAGGCAAGGTATGAAAAACCTCACGCAAAACGTCGATCTGAGCCGCCGTGCCTTCGTGATAAACGGGGCATTGGTGATGGGCTTCGCGATGCTTCCGGGTATTCCCCGCGCCTTCGCTGACACCGAAGTGGACACCTTGGGTACGACAATCCTGGCCCCTGATCTGCCCGGCAGCCTGCGGGCAACGCCCTATCTGGACGCCTGGATCCGCATCGATGCGAAAGATGGCATCACCGTCTACACCGGCAAGGTGGAACTGGGCACCGGCGTTAAAACTGCGCTCCTGCAGATCGCCGCCGAACGCCTGGAAGTGCCGCCTGGACTCATCCGTTTTCTCACTGCCGACACCGCACTGACACCCAATGAAGGTTATACCGCCGGCAGCCATACGATCGTCGACAGCGGCACTGCGCTGTTCAACGCCGCGGCTCAGGTGCGTCAGTTGTTACTCGAGTCCGCGGCGCGGCATTGGCAACGCCCCATCGACAGCCTGACCACGCGGGATGCGGTGATCTACGATGCACAAGGCCGCAGCATGACCTATGTACAAGCTGTGGAAGGCGTTCAACTGCATCGTTTTGCATCGGCCAAATCGCCCTTCAAGCCAGCCAGCAGTTTCACTCTGATCGGCAAATCGTTGCCTCGGCTGGACATCCCGGCCAAGGTCAGCGGCGGTGCGGCCTATGTGCAGGACATGCGCCTGCCCGATATGCTGCATGCCCGTGTGATACGCCCTCCCCGGCGCGGCAGTCAGCTTCTGGACATTGACGAGGCCGCCCTGAAGAAACTCCCTGGCGGGGTGAAACTGATCCGCAACGGCAGCTACCTCGCCGTGGTCGCCACCGATGAATGGCTGGCGATCAAAGCGATGCGCGAAGGCTACGCCACGGCCCGCTGGACAGAAGGAAACCCGCTACCTGATTCGACACACATCCATCAACTCCTCACCGAATTGCCGGCGCGGTGCTACCCGGTGAGCGCCAAGGGTGACCTCCCGCAACCGGTGCCGCGCGCCTACAAGGCCCGGGTGACCAAGCAATACCTGATGCACGGCTCCATCGGCCCCTCCTGCGCCGTGGCCTGGTTCAAGGATGGAACACTGACCGTCTGGACCCACACGCAAGGTGTCTATCCATTGCGCGCAGGCATCGCCGAGATGATCGGCCTGCCGGTGGCTCAGGTGCGTTGCATCCATGCTGAAGGCTCCGGTTGCTATGGCCACAACGGCGCCGATGACGCCGCCGCCGATGCCGCGCTGATCGCCATGGCCATTCCCGGCAAGCCGATACGGGTGCAATGGATGCGCGAACAGGAAAATCTCTGGGAGCCCTACAGCTCGGCCATGCTTGCCGAAGTGGAAGCGGGAGTGGACGACAGCGGACATCTTCGCGACTGGAAATACGAACTCTGGAGTACGCCGCACAACGAACGTATCGTCAATGCCGGGCGTCTGTTGCCGGCGTGGCTGTTGGCCAATCCCTTCACCCCGGCACCTTCGGTGCCGATCGCTCAGCCCGAAGGTGACGGCGACCGTAATGCCGTGCCGTTGTATGAGATACCCAACCTGAAGGTCGATATGAACTTTGTGCTGACCATGCCATTCAGGACCTCGGCCATGCGTTCGCTCGGTGCCCATATCAACATCTTCGCCATCGAGAGCACCGTCGATGAGCTGGCGGCCCGGGCCGCCGTGGACCCGGTGCAATTTCGCCTGAATCACTTGAGCGATCCACGAGCACGGGCGGTGGTGGAGCGCGTGGCCGCAGAGTTTCGCTGGCCACAAAAAGCAACGGGGCCCGGCAGCGGAATCGGCTTCGCCTTCGCCCGCTACAAAAACATCATGGGATACTGCGCGATTGCCGTGCAGTTGCATGTGCAACGCCAGACCGGACAGGTGACGATTGATCGCGTAGTCGCCGCCGTCGACGTGGGGCAAATTGTCAGCCCCGACGGGCTGCTCAATCAGATCCAGGGCGGCATCGTGCAGTCCGCCAGCTGGACGCTCTATGAACGAATTCTCTATGACGCCAGTGGCATGCACAGCTTCGACTGGAGCGGCTATCCGATCATGCGTTTTCCGGAGTTGCCGCAACAGGTCGAGGTCCACATGATTGATCAGCCGGATCAGCCATTTCTCGGCGCTGCGGAAATCGTCCAGGGCCCCATGGCGGCAGCGTTGGGCAATGCCATCAACGATGCCACGGGTAAGCGCTTGCTGGATCTGCCGCTGGCGCGACGTGGTTGGCAGGATGTACTGGGGTCATGATCGAGACAGAATCAGAATAAAAAAGGCGGTGAAGGATCACTTACACCGCCCTACCCCAATCAAGGGAAATGTTGCTCTTCTATAAAAAATGCCGTTGGAAGAGAACGACATGTACACGCAACACTCGCAAAAGCATTGCCTGTCGGTTACAGCGGTCAGCCAGTTCTTTCAATACGAACGATCGCTTCCTCGAAGCGAGCCCTACCGCTTAGAAATCAAAACAACGCCAATTGGTAATTTATGATCACGCGGTTCTCATCTTGCTGGCGGGTGTTCGGGATATTGTTTCGCACCATTGCATTTTTCCACATGACACCCAACCCTTTCAGCGGGCCTGATTGCACGACATAGGCCAGCGTAATATCTCGTTCCCATTCACTGGAATTGCTGGAAGCAACAGTATTGATATCATCACCTCTGACATACACAACACCCGCTGTGGCTCCTGGCAAGCCCACTTTTGCAAAGTCATAAGAGTAACGGGCCTGCCATGACTTCTCACCGGCATGAACGAATTTCTGAACCTGCATCTCCGTGATGGTGTAGGTGGTTGGGCCGTCACCCTGGTTCAAATAGGGGAAGTCACTTTCACCATTGCTGACTTCATAGCCTGCACCAAAGGTGTGACCCTCAACGGCGTAGGTAAATAATCCACTGAACAGATTATTGTCGACCTTCCCTTTTAATGTAGTACCACCGTAATAACCCGTCGTAAAATACGCAGGGTCATGGCCGTTTGCGCCATCATCCTTGCTATTAAAGTATCGAAAGTCACTGGTCAGGACCCCAGGTCCGATTGCCCAGTTATGAATGAGACCAAGAAAATTTTGCTTATAAAAATCTTTCAGATTGCCGTAATAGTATTGCAAGGTTAAATCTTTAGTCAGTTTGTAATCGCCACCGGCGTAGATGAATTTATTACTGAAGCGGCCGGTGACAGGATTGTTCGCACCCGCGATGGACATGTTTTCATTGTTGCTGGAGTTTCGGCCCTTCACCTCATCAATTTGGCCTCCTACCAAGGTCAAATCTTTGATGTCTGCCGAAGTAACCTGGGTTCCTTGCCAGGTTTGTGGCAACAATCGTCCGTCATTGCTGAAAATCACCGGCAGTTTCGGGACCAAGGTTCCAAGCTTCAACTCGGTCTTGGATATTTTGACTTTGCCGGTCAATCCCAAACTGGAAAAATCGTCAACAGCATGGTTGCCGTCGCTTGGAAACACGATGCCTCCGTAGTTTGTCCCTGTTGGGTTGCCATGCTTGCCAACGCTCGAATCCAGCTTGACACCCAACATGCCCAACGCATCAACACCGAAACCTACAGCCCCCGGGGTATAACCCGAGATAAATTCAAGCTGAAAGGCTTGTCCCCACTCCGCTTGATAGCTCTGGTTAGCGGCTTTCTGAGCGGGTGTTGCCGAGTCTCGGTAATCGCTATTGATATAGAAGTTACGCAGTTTCAGCGCAGCTTTACTATCTTCGATAAAACCCGCCGCATGGGCTTGCTGCGCCAATACGCACAGGGCCGCTACAACAGTCAAAGTACACTTCATTATTCCCACCTTATTATTGTTTTATAAACTATTCAGTGTCTTTTCAGGCATAGGTATTCACATGGACTGCACTTTCACGCAGCCATTATTTAATGTGAACAGAAATAACCCGAATTAATCAGCCTTCAGTTGTGCCTTCCATGTTGCCGGCGTACCCAGTTCAGAATCGACCAGCTGATTTTCGAATCGATTGCGCTCACCGATGGCACTGACCGAGCGATCGGTAATAGAGAAACAAAAGATACCGACAAATGCCACGGCCATGGAAAACAAGGCCGGATATTCGTATGGGAACCAGGCTTGCGGATTATGGAGAATCTTGACCCAAACGGTAGGGCTAAGAATGCAAAGCGTAATGGCTGATACCAGCCCCAGCGATCCGCCAATTACGGCGCCACGTGTCGTCAGGCCCTTCCAGTAGATCGACAATAACAGCACGGGGAAATTTGAACTTGCGGCGATGGAGAACGTTAAACTGACAATAAAGGCGATGTTCTGCTTTTCAAAAGCAATCGCCAATAGAATCGACAACACACCCAGCACGATGGTTGTAACACGAGAGACGCGCATCTCTTCACGGTCGCTGGCGGTGCCCCGGCGCAGGGCATGTGCGTAGAGGTCATGTGAAACAGCAGAGGAGCCTGCAAGGGTGAGCCCTGCCACTACCGCCAATATCGTCGAGAACGACACAGCACACATAAACCCCAGGAACACATTGCCGCCAACGTTGTGTGCGAGGTGAATCGCAACCATATTAACGCCGCCTAAGATGCCACCTGATGCATCGTGATAATCGGGATTGCTGGCAACCAGGGCGATAGTGCCGAAGCCAATAATGACGATCAGGGCATAACCGATGCCGACCAGACCTGTGGCATAAAGGATACTTTGGCGCGCGGCCTTGACGTTACCGACAGTGAAAAACCGCATCAGGATGTGTGGAAGGCCTGCCGTGCCGAAGACTAATGCCAATCCTAGGGAAACTGCAGACACCGGGTCAGTAATCAGACCGCCAGGACTCATGATTGCACCATGGGAAGGATGCACCTGGGTCGCTTGAGTGAACAGCTGGTTGAGACTGAATCCGAATTGGGACAGCACCATGAAAGCCATAAACACGCAGCCGGTCAGCAGTAATACGGCCTTGATAATCTGAATCCAGGTGGTCGCTAACATCCCCCCAAAGAAAACGTAAATCACCATAAGCGTGCCCACTAGAAGCACCGCCGCGGTGTAATCAAAACCAAACAGCAACTCCACCAGTTTTCCGGCACCTACCAGTTGAGAAACCAGGTAAAGCAACACGATTACAATGGAACTGGAGGCCGAAAATGCTCGTATAGGTCGCTGTTTCAGCCGATAGGACAGTACGTCTGCCAGGGTATAGCGCCCCAGATTTCGCAATGGCTCTGCAATCAGAAACAGAATGATCGGCCAACTGGCAAGGAAGCCGATCGAGTAAATCAGACCATCAAATCCACTGGTGAAAACCAAGGCGGAGATACCCAGCAAAGATGCTGCGGACATATAGTCGCCTGCGATAGCCCACCCATTCTGGAAGCCGGTAATTTTTCCTCCGGCGGCATAGTGATCCGCGACGCTATTGTTTTTGCGTGCCGCCCACCGTGTGACGAACAGAGTGAAAATAACGAAGGCCAAAAACATACCGATGGCAATGGGATTATGTTTTTGTACTGCGCCAGGGACATCGGCCGCGTATACCGTTACCGAAGCAAGCATGGCGGAGATTGCAATAAGTAGACGCTTCATTTGTTGAAGCTCCTGATAATTGTTTTTATTTTAGGGTCGTAGCAGGTGTTAGTGCGCCAGACATAGACAGCCACGAGGAGAGTCGTGAAAGCGAGCATTCCAAAACCGATTGGCACGCCCCACGTCATCGGCTGCCCTTCTGTGATAGGCGTACCCAAACGAGCAGGTATAAAGGCCAGGGAAAGAATAAAACCAAAATAGACGGTGAGCATAAGCGCCGTCATGCTCCACGAAAATAGTCGGCGCTGTTTTACCAAAGCTCGAAACTCTGGATTTACAAGAATCGGGTTTTGAATAGTGTCGTCAACCCGCTCAGCGGGCATGGTGGGGCCACCGTCTTGCGGATATGCATGTTCCATGGTGATCTCCTGCAAATAGCTTTTGGCTGAGTTAGAACTTCACGGGCACTGCAGTCTCACGCATCACGGCTTCCGGAGTCCGGTACAACTCCGCCATTTCGCGCTCTTCCGCGCTTTTCAGTTGCGCCTGCATATACGCGCCAAGATGCCTGGCGTGTTGAACAATCGATGCACCGAAACGGCAACGTTGTTCGCTGTAGTCCGCTAATGCCTCTTCAACGGACGCATGTCGCTCCAGTGCCTCCACAATTGCCAAAGCGTCACCAGCGGCCTTGGTAACCCCCATCCCACAATGAGGACGCGCCACAAATGCCGCGTCGCCAAGCAACGCGACACGTCCGAAATTCATCTTGGGAACTTCCAGATCGAAAATGGGCTGGAATAACGGCTGAGCAGCTTTCTTTACAACTTCGGCAAACTGCGGAGCCAGTAATGTCTCTGCGCATTTGTACATATTGTCGAGCACGTCACGGCGAATCAGCGCAGGAGGAATCCCACCTTCAAATTGTTTACCGCTTTCATCCCTCAGCAAATCCTTCAATTCATCGTCGCCGCTGGTGCGATACCACACAAAGTTGTAACGGCGCTCGCCGACAAGAGTGCTGTTGGAATGCCCGGCAACTGGATACCCCAAGATCTGTTCATGCGGGGGCAAACAAAACGCGAATTTATCGAAAAGTGCGGAGTGGGCAGCGTCAGACAGGGCGCTTTCATCGACTAACCCGCGCCAGGCGATATAGCCGGCATATTGCAGGTGCACATCAGGTAAAAAATGTTGGCGAATCGTCGACCGAAACCCATCAGCCGCAATAATGACGTCTGCTTGATGAGTCGTCCCATCGGCCAATGTAACGCTGGCATGGGTTTCAGTACTTTCGACCGACACCACACTGCCACCACAGCGATACAGTGAATCCGGGAATGCGCAGCGGAGCACTTGGTACATCTTCCCCCACGCGGTTAGCGTTTGTGGGAGTGCGTTCTCAAGTACGACATCGCCGTCCTGGGCCAAAGTGACGCGCGAAAGCACATCAATACCAACAGATGCGTCGAGGGGAATTCCTGCTGCGGCCATCGCTTCGAACAATTCAGGGTGTGTAACGATCCCCGCGCCTCGACCAGCGAGTTCATCCGGAACGCGTTCGAAGACCTCTACGTCCCAACCTTTGCGCAACAGCATGTTTGCTGCAAACAGGCCGCCCAGCGAGCCGCCGACGACAATGGCGCGGGGCTTGT
The DNA here is from genome assembly GCF_024809425.1 of Pseudomonas sp. JAI111. Classification (NCBI taxonomy): domain Bacteria; kingdom Pseudomonadati; phylum Pseudomonadota; class Gammaproteobacteria; order Pseudomonadales; family Pseudomonadaceae; genus Pseudomonas; species Pseudomonas sp. JAI111. Next base: position 115,523 of record NZ_JANUCB010000001.1, read on the forward strand.
TCAAGGAATTCATCATGGCTGCTCTCCCGCCGTTGCAGCGACATGGGAGGCGTAAGACCCCACCGCTTCAATCTCGGAGGCCGGGAAATTGAGCTCGATGGTGACACCCGACGGATCTTCGATGAACACCTGATGGAGGCCAAGGCTCGGCACGGTGCGATCGCGCCACGCAATCCCTTCGGCTTTGAAGACGTTCCAGAACTCGAGCAGACCGGTGACCAGAAAAGCAATGTGATCAATCGTTCCGGTGCCTGTCAGCGGGACTTCTTTATCGCCCAGGTATTTCTTCAGGCCTTCAGGATTGGAAGGATCAATCCCGATGATGTGGACCGTGCCGAAGTCCTTCTCATCTCCTCCCATGTACAACCAGACGCCAGGAAAATCGAATGGCGGCCGGTAGCCAGGCGTAAAACCGAGCACCCTTTCATAGAATCGAGTGGATTTTTCCAGGTCGAACGACCGGATCGAGTAATGAGCGAGCTTCACGACTTGCATGGTGCCTCCAACAGTTTTTTGTATTTATTTATCAGTTGATAAACAATACGACCTGAGGAAATTGAAGTAAATAGGTGAAGGCTCAAATTTTTGAGGGCAGGCTTGAGCCACGTCGTGGCGTCGCAAAAAGAGAAAAAGCTTCAGGCGTTGGGAAAGGGCTTTTCAGAGCGGAATGGCGCGCGTACGACCCTCGTCACCCGCTCAGTTGAAGGCTGAAACAGGTGATGAGTGGTCGACAAAAAAGAAGGGCAAAACAGGAGATCAGGAGGCAGGAAATAGCGGAATCGCAACCGATCAATTCAAGTGAGGCTTCTCACCCAAATCGTTATCGACTTGCTGCAGTACGTGGGGACTGCCGTTAAGGAATGCATCGACCATTTGCTCGATCAGCGCATCAATGTCTTCAGTCACTGGAAGATCGTAAATCCATTTGCGCACACCGATATAGAAAATGCTGGCATGCAGACTCCAGATCAGTTCGAGCTCTTTTTCATTGATCGTTTCACCTGAGGCCGGCGCCAATCCATGAGCGTGGCGGATTTCTGCAATGACGGGAATGAAGACCCGCTCACGCAATTTAGCCAGATACCGATCATTGATACCTTCACGTGTCAGCCCGGCGAATACGAAGATACGAATCCACTCTCGGCGCAGAATCACACGAGCGTATGAGGTGTAGAAATGCACCAGGCGAGACTGAAGGGGTTCGCAGCGATCTTTGATAATCGCCTCCCACGAGGAATCCCACTGATAGACCTCGTCGTACACGCGGTCTATCAGTGCCTCTTTACTGGGAAAATATCGATAGAGTAACGGTTGGGTAATGTCCAGTTGTCGCGCCAGCTCACGAGTACTGCCCGAGAATCCGCACGTCGCAAAATGCTCAATGGCTTTCTGCACGATTTGCTTTTCCCTGACCTCAGGCGAAAGGCGTCGAGTCGTCGATTTGACGGGGTCTGCTGATTTCCCCGACTCGTTCTCGTCTCTATTTTTTGAGTCTTGCATAACGCCTCACTGAAGCTTCATTAAGGCATCATACAAAACAAAAGAACGCACTGGCTATGAACCACACCTATTTGGCCAGACGGCTTTCAATATCCTCCTTGAACAAGGCGGGTCGGCTTAAATAATGCCCCATGGCCAACACTTCCATTTGACCATCGATCTCCAGCGCAAATGCTGGAAAGCCGCGCGCATTCAGAGCTTCAAGCATCTCGTTGCTGCGGTCGATGTGGTCCTGCAAGGATTCTGCAGTGATCGCATCAAACGTTGCCATAAACGCATCGGGTTCAAACCCAAGCTCACTGGCAATGTCGGCGATTACTCCTCGATCAGCGATAGCCCGCCCCTCTTGGTAGTAAGCAGTTTGCAGGCGCTTGAGCATTTCGATGCCACCACCTGACAGCTGTTGAGCGGTCAACATCGCTGCAATAGGTGGTGACGAGTCCAGCTGGACGTTTTCATGGTCCAGTACGCCTTGAACATAGGCATCTGCGAAGGTTTGTTTGCTGAATGCAGTAATCCGAGCTTCGTGAGGACGAACAAAATCACGCCAATCACTCGACATCAACTTGCTTTTGTCCCCCGAGAGCATGCCCACACCATGGGCCTGAACTTCCAGACCGGGAATAGCAGCGGCCGCCGTAATCATCGGTGCCGCGCCATAGCACCAGCCACAGAACGGGTCGTAGACGTAATGCAGTGTCGCTGTGTTCATTCAAATCTCCGGGATCTGCCTTGCCTACACGGGCAAAGGGCTTCGTTATGTGGAGGATCAAACGTTCGAAAACAGGAATGAGGAGATCAGCTCTGCGCCAAGCCTTCAGGCCCCAGCAATTCGCTGATGAAATCGATAAACGCATTGACGCGTTTGGAGCCACGATGATTGGGAAGATAAAGCGCAGAAATGGCCGAACTTGCATCGTTCGGATTGATAACGAAAGACTCGAACAATGAAGTCAAATCACCGCTCCCGATATCGTCGTTGACGAGCCAGTCAGGTAAAAGAGCCACCCCACCACCCGCCAGCACAATCTCACGTAAAACCTCGGCATTGTTGCTTTTGAAGCGGCCCTCAATCGGTACTCGAGTCTCCTCACCTTCCTTCAGGAAAGTCCAAACCTGTTGCTTTGGGCCATAACTGAAACGCAGGCACTCGTGCTGCATGAGGTCCAAGGGATGTTCAGGGATACCATGCGCATTCAGGTACTCAGCACTGACTACCGCCCTGCGTCTGAAATGACCGACGGGACGACTGACGACACCATCCATTGCCGCTGCAGATCCCAATCGGATCGCCAGGTCGACGCGCTCACCCAGTAATTCAACGATGTCATCAGAGAGCGTCATGTCCAACACGAGTTGCGGGTATCGCTTCAAAAGCGAGGCGATGTGAGGGGCAATCAGGCGGCGTCCAAACGCCACAGGTACGGAAATACGAAGGTGACCTGCCGGGAGATCCCCACGGTCAGTGACCGAGGCATCCGCCTCGGCCACAGCATTGAGCACTTCCCGGGCTTTCAAATAATAGGCGGCCCCAGCGTCCGACAATGAGATTTGACGGGTGGAACGGTTGAGCAGGACAGCGCCCAACTCAGCCTCCAGCCCATCGATCATCCTGGTCACCGAAGACGTCGCCAGGCCTAACTGTCGAGCTGCAGAAGAAAAGCCCTTCGAATCCACAGCCTGGACGAACATCTTCAATGCGAGCAGCTTGTCCATGACACCCCCTGACTCATCCGTTGTTCATCTTAATCATTGCGCCAATTCAGGTCCGACGAGAAACCACCGAGAAGACGATTAGAGTAACCAGTGACAATGCACTTCCCACCGCAGCAATCGCCAACCAGCCGGCATGTTCATAAAGCGAACTGGCCACCGAAGAACCGATTGCACCGCCAATAAAGATACTGATCATGTACAACGCATTCAGACGGCCTCTGTTGGCAGTGCCCAAGGCATAGACGGCTCGCTGACCCAGCACCATGTTCATTTGCACTGCAAAATCCAGCGCTATCCCGGTGACTGCCAACCCAATCACACCGTAAAAGGGATTGATGAAGGCCGGGAGAAAACTCAATACACCCAGCACCATGGCCAGCTGCGACGCTCTTCGAGTATGGCCTGCATCAGCGAGTCGACCACTGATAGGTGCGGCAACTGCACCGATGGCGCCGACCAGAGAGAAAATCGCAATCTGACTTTGCGTAAGACCGAACTCACGACTCAATATCAACGGCACAGCAGTCCAGAACAAACTGAACGCCGCAAACATCAGCCCTTGATAGAGCGCACGCTGACGCAGCACGGGCTCGCGGCAAAACAGTTGTCCCAGGGACATCAGCAATTGACCGTACGACGCTCGATGAGTCGGTTGCCATTTGGGCATGGTCATGCCAATCACGATGGAGATAACGAGCATCAAGGCAGCGGCCCCGATAAACACTGCGCGCCAGCCCAAATGATCGGCAACCAGGCTCGACAGCGGCCGCGCAAGCAGAATCCCCAGCAGCAAGCCACCCATAATCCCGCCAACCACCCGACCGCGAGACTCTTCCGGTGCCAGATGTGCCGCCAACGGGATTAGCATCTGCACGGAGACTGAGCTAAAACCGATGAGCGCCGACACCACTAGAAATACACTCGGCTGCTTGGACAAACCGGCGGCGACCAGGCTGAAGATCGTAATCACGATTGTCGCGATCATCAGCCGACGGTTTTCTACCAGATCCGCCAAAGGCACCAGGAAAAACAAACCGAGCGCATAACCAATCTGAGTCAGCGAAACGATGAAACTCGCGCTTCCACTCGACATGCCGATATCCGGGGCAATCAAGCTAATGATCGGTTGCGCGTAATAGATGTTGGCCACGATGGCACCACAACAAAAGGCAAACAGAAGCACCAGCCCCTTTGTCATTGATGCTTTTTGTATCGTCGCTGCTGTATCACTTGTAGTAAGGCCCATGCCATAGACTCCTGAGGTTCGACAGCGGTGACTCTCCAGTGGAAGGTCAACCGCATTCATGTTTTTCAGGACAACAACATAGGCGGCAGTGCACCTCGGGAGAATATGGAGAGGACGCAACGTCGTGTTGCGTCTTGCGCAAGAGATACTTGGGGTCAGTCAATACGTATCAAACCCGCCTGTGCGCGCCCGGAAGAGATCGCATTGGCCAACGTGCCTTGAGCAAGCGCGGCTAGGCGCGTTCGCGCCGCTATAGTCGATTCTATGACCGACCGTACTTCCAGGAGCTTTTCCCAGTGTCTGACACGCCGAGCAATTTCGCTTACACAAAACGCTTCAACGCCGTACTCACCTACATTGATGCCAATCTCGAAGGTGACCTGTCGGTGAAGACGTTGAGCCATGTGGCGAACTTTTCGGCGTTTCACTTCCATCGACAGTTCACAGCGTTCGTTGGAGTGCCTGTCTCACGTTATGTGCAACTGATGCGACTACGTCGCGCGGCACATCGCCTGGCCGCCTTCACCGATCACTCGGTACTGGACGCAGCACTCAGTGCCGGCTTTGAAAGTCCCGAGGCATTTTGCAGGGCGTTCAGGCGCGCGTTCGGTACGACGCCGAGTGCGTTCAGGAAGGAACCTAACTGGCAGGTCTGGAATGCGGTATTCGCAATCCCCCACTTCTCCAGGACTATCATCATGCAAGTAAGAATCGTAGATTTCCCTGAGGTCAAGGTAGCAGCGCTCGAGCACTGTGGACCACCCGGGTTCGTCAATGAGAGCGTGCGCAAGTTCATTGAGTGGCGTATGCAGAGCGGACAGTCGCCGGTGGCATCGAGTCGCACCTTTGGCATTCCCTATAGCAACCCCGATACGACTCCTCCAAAAGAATTCCGCTTCGCAATCTGCGGAGAGATTCACGAGGCCGTGAAGCCGAATGAGTTCGGCGTGCACGAGATCATCATTCCTGCCGGCCGCTGCGTCGTCGTGCGACACACAGGGTCACCGGATCACATCGGCGAAACGATCTATCCGATTTACCGCGATTGGCTTCCTGCCAGTGGAGAAGAACTTCGCGACCATCCACTGTTCTTCGATTACCTGAGCGTCTATCCCGAGACACCGCAGGATCAATGGCAAACAGATGTGTATGTTCCGCTGCAATAGCGGTGCCAGCAGCTTTCGACCCTGAGCTGACGTTGACGAGTGCCAGTTCAGGGCCGGTTGCCTCTACGACTATCTGGAAGAGATCAAGGGCCTATGTTGAGCGGCTCTCATTACGATTATGTTGTTTTTTAACGCCACTTCCAGTCTTTCGCTCGTATTGATGATGAAAAAACCAGACGAGCAAAAGTAGGACTGCCAAACCGAAAACAAACAGCAGCAGCTCTATTGCGGGACCTTCGTGTGAAAACATTTTTCGTTCCTCATCCTGAAGTAGCGTGACCCGAAAGCGGCCACTACGAAATTATTCGTAATAATTCAAACATTTTCAGGGTAGTCGCCAATGCTTGAGGTGACAACCCCAAAGGTCTCAGAACCATTGATCTAGACGCGTCAATCGTCGAAAAGCGCTTCATGGGTTTCAAGGAGAAGCAGCTCGGCGTTCTACTCGAGGAGGGGGTAATGACCACTGTTAAATCACTGATAGACAGGCAGCTCGACGACATCACTTCGAAAATCGCTGGGTGAGCTAGCCGGAACTAGCGCTTGCCAACATCGGCCGAGCCTCTGCAGGTTGTACGTTTAACTGTCACGCAGCTGCTGATCGCCGATGCTTTTGGCTCGGGAAGATTGCGAGCGGCCGTGCTCAACTCCGGCGCAAGAGTGTATGAGGAGCCACACCAAAAGCTTTGCGAAAAGCATGGCTGTAATGGGAAAAATCGGAGAATCCAAAATCCAGTGCAGCTTGGGATTCGTGGGTGTATCAAGAGCGGGCACCATTCCATCCGCAACGTCTGCTGGAGTTCCTGCAGCGGCCTTGGCAAAACGGGCGGCTACTGCGTTGCAAAGGGTACTACTGGGTTGCCAGTCGGCACCTGGACATTGGCATGCTGGTGCAAAGTGGTGGGCAATTTCGTTGGGACTACGTCGGGCGCTGGTGGACATTCATCCCCCAATCGCAATGGCCCTTGGACGACTATCGCCGGCAAGGAGTCCTGGCCAAATGGGACGACATCACCGGGGATTGCCGACAGGAAATCGTCCTCATCGGCCAGGGTATCGACCTGGATATTTTGAAGCAGCAACTGGATGCCTGCCTGCTGACCCCGCAAGAGATCATGGAAGGTCCACAGACGTGGCCAACCTTGCCAGGCGCAACAGCCTTTGACCTCAAGGCATTGTCGCCCTGACCGCTCGGCAGCCTGATCAATGCACCCACTTTAACGAGGCCAGGCAAGCCTCGTTATGACCTTTAACTTCAGTTTCACGGACTGAGAGGCGCGGTATGTTGTGCTTCATCTGTGAACTGTAGAAAGCAAAAAGCCCAACTCAGAGTCAGGCTTTGCTCGCGGAAAAACCGCAAAGTACTGATATCCACAGTTGGCCCCCGGTCCTGCCAACTACCCCTCGATGTAATATCATCTCGCCTGCATCCTGCGCCAACGACGCGCCAACGGAGCCACACGCCGCTTTCAAGAAAAGGAGTTTTAATTGAAAAGACTATTTATCTTCGCTCTTACATCTGCACTGTCCCTTTGCGCTCAAGCCAACCAATGGCGACAATTCACATCCACTATGTACGTTCTCGACCCCGTGGAGAACCAACAAGTAGTTGCTATGGCAAGCCTGTTCGAAGGAGAAGAAATCGTCATGAACCTGGTGGATATGTCGGGTTCGTTTTGTAAAGAAGGCCAAAACAGTGCAGTTAGGCCAGCTGGCCCTTACAAGGTGAATGGCACGAACGTGAAGTTCGTCCAGGCCTGCATTAACGGAAAAAGAATCCTGTCGCCGGAAACCGTAAAAGGAAAAGCATTCTTGGCGAAGGCAATCACTGCCGGCCCAGCAACCGTAGAGATCGAGGGAAGCACTCTCCTTCATTTCTCTAGCGAAGATTTTCAGTCAGCCAAGAAGGCAATGGTTGATACAAATTCGGCACTCTGACCGACCGGAATACCTGGATGGCGCACAGCGGACTTAAGCTGCGGCGCCTTCTTCTCTCCCCAGTAAATGTTCAATCTGCCTCTCGGGCCGCCGGGTTATCCGGGCACAGCCCGAGCGGGACCACGAGGAAATCGTCTAGTCCGAAGCAATTCCGGACCTGAATATCAGCGAAATCACCGGGTAGTTTTGCGCCAGTTTTGCGCGGGTTTGCGCAGGCACAAAAAAGCCGATCTGACTGATCGGCTTAAATGTCTGATATTACTCAGATCGCCAGCATCAAGGTGGGCCAGCGGTCCTGCAGTCTCTCGAACAATGCGAACAGGAGCAGCCCGAGCGTCAGCATCAGGAACATCAGTGACGGCGGGTGGATCGAGAATGAAGTCTGTCAGTGACGCAGCAATTTGCGCAATGGCACGCCGTCCTTGAGCACCGGTGATTTGATGACGATGTAACTGAAATACTTGGAAATGCCGATGTTCTTGTCCAGCAGGCTTTCGATGACTTCCTGGTAGTGCTGGATGCTGCGGGTCATGAAGCGCACCAGGTAATCGTAGCCACCGCTGATCAAATGGCATTCAAGCACTTCATCCACCTGGCGGATGTTGGACTCGAACTTGGCGAAATCTTCGCGCTTGTGGTCGCTCAAGGTGATCTCGGTGAAGACCGTGACCGAGTCAGTGATCTTCGCCAGGTTCAGATGCGCCTTGTAGCTGGAAATATACCCCGCCGACTCCAGTCGCTTGACCCGTTGCAGGCAGGGACTGGCCGATAATCCCACGGCATCGGCCAGGCTGACGTTGGTCATGCGGCCGTCTTTTTGCAGCTCAACCAAAATGCTGATGTCGATCCGGTCCAGTTTCACTAAACCTTCCATTGCGTACCTCATGACTGCCGTTTGTAGGACAATCTTCTAGCAAAATCAGCGCCGTAAAGACAGCTGATGCTGAGCCACCAGATCCGCCATGCTGTTGATGCAGTAATCCGCCGCGCAAGGGGATGGCTTATTTTCACGTGCACGACTGATCAGGCATACATTGGCGGCCAACCGCCAACCGGCAGAGGGCCGCGTCACTTGCAGGATATCTCCGGCTTCAAGTCCGTTGGCTTTTAACCAATCCTGATCCTGCAATGGATCGCTGGCCAGTGAAATGAAATCGTCGGGCATAATCCCCAGTCGCTCACAGAGCAGCGCTCGATCTTCAACATCCCGATCGCCCTGCACCAGCAGGCGATAGAACTTGCGCAGGTACAGCATCGCCCCCGGCGCATCCTCGAACAGCGACCAATTGGCGACCGAACGGGCAAAGCTCATGCCCTCCTCCCAGCTGGCTTTGAGCCCCCAGCATTCAGCCAACTGGCGATGGGCGAAACACAGCAGACCACTAAAACCCAGCTCACCGAAGCGCGGATACAGTGCGCGCAACACCTCGCTGTATTCGGCCAGCACCTGTTCCTTGTCCGGGTGTCCGCCCCGGCTGTCGAGCAAGGGTTGCAATGCCGCCCAGACTCCCGAATCCCGATCGACCAGAACCTCGTCGCAATGAATGAGCAACGCTCGATATTCAGTCAGCCCCATGATGTGCAAAGCCTCCGATGATGCATTTCATCCATGCTCCATAAACGCGCACGGGCGATGCCTTGCGGCACCGCCTCGAGCGGGCACGAACTCATTTCAAGACGCGTGCCAATGCGGCTTCCAGAATCTGCAAGGCTTCGTCGACCTGTTCATCTGTTGTCACCAACGGCGCGAGGAAGCGCAGCACGTTTCGGTGGACACCGCATTTGATCACCAGTAAGCCGCCGGCCCGGGCTTCATCGATCAGCCGCTGATTCAAGTCGGCGTCTGGTGTGCGAGCCTCGTCATCCTTGATCAGCTCGAGCGCCAACATGAAACCGGTGCCGCGTACGTCGCCGATTTGCCAGTGACGAGCCTGCAAACGCAACAGCCCCTGGCGCAAACGCTCGCCCAGTGCTTCGCTCCGGGCAAGCAATTGTTCTTGCTCGTAGGCTTCTATCACCGCCAGTGCCGCAGCGCAGGACAACGCGTTACCGCCGTAGGTGCCGCCCAGGCCGCCTGGCAGCGGGGCGTCCATGATCGCTGCCTTGCCGACCACACCCGACAGCGGCAATCCACCTGCCAGACTCTTGGCGACAGTCACCAGATCCGGCTGGATCCCGGCATGCTGGAAACCGAACCATTTGCCGGTACGGCCGAAACCGGTCTGGATTTCATCGAGAATCAACACAATGCCGTGCTTTTCAGTCAGAGCACGCAGAGCCTGGAGAAACTCCGCCGGCGCCGCGAGGAAACCGCCATCGCCCTGCACCGGTTCGATAATGATGGCCGCGACCCGCTCCGGCGCCACCTGAGTGGCGAACAACTCGTCGAGAGCCTTGAGCGCCATGTCGCTGTCGACACCGCGATAGGCATTCGGGTACGGGGTGTGGAACACCTCCGGCGCGAACGGCCCGAAGTTCTGCTTGTAAGGCTGGCTCATGCCGGTCAGCGTAGTGCCAAGCAAGGTGCGACCGTGGAAGCCGCCGCGAAAGGCGATAACGGCCGAACGGTTGGTGTGGGCGCGGGCGATCTTGATCGCGTTTTCCACGGCTTCGGCGCCTGAGGTGAAGAACGCTGCTTTATACGCGTCCTGACCGCCTATCATTTCGCACAGGCGTTGGGCCAGATCGAGGTAAGGCTTATAGGCAACCACCTGGAAACAGGCGTGGGAAACCTTTTGCAATTGTGCCTGCACGGCCGCAACCACTTTTGGGTGATTGTGGCCGATGTTTAGCACGCCGATACCGCCGACGAAGTCCAGGTAGCGCTTGCCGTCCACATCCCACAATTCGGCACCTTGGGCGCGATCGATCACCAATGGGTGAGCGGTAATCAGGCCACGTGGCACGAATTGATCGCGCTGACGGAGCAAATGAGGGGTTTCGTCGACTTTGCTATTCATGGCATATCCCATCGTGAGTCCGGCAACCGGGAGGTGGTTGCGATGGTGTTCAGGTTAAGCCTTGCGCGAAACGATCTACGCCGAACTTGGCCCCTGAGAAATTCGGATCAACTGTTTTCACCCTGCCAAACGGCAGATTCCTTCAGCAGGCCGAATCTGCCGGAGCATCGCCAATAAAACCTCGTGCAACCCGTTTAACCCGGTGCTTTCGACAGATCCTGCGCTGGCATTGCGCGAGGATGGAGAGCACCTTCACCCTTTCAGGAAATGCCCATGGCCCTGCTTTACAAAGCTGACCCTGTACGCGGCGAGCAGTGGAAAGCGCTGTTCGCCGAGCACGCCCCGGATATCGAATGGCGCGCCTGGCCGGACATCGGCGACCCCACGGACATCGAGTACCTGGCCGCCTGGCAGGCGCCCGACGATTTTGAGGCGTTGCTGCCCAATCTTAAAGTGCTGTTCGCCCTGTCCGCCGGGGTCGATCAACTGGACCTCGCCAGCTTGCCCGTCAGTTTGCCGCTGGTGCGCCTGCTGGATCCGGGCATCACCCGGGGCATGTGCGAGTACGCCTGTTTCGCTGTGTTGAGCCTGCATCGGGACATGCTCCGTTATCGCCAGCAACAAATGGCTCGCTGCTGGCAGGCGCACCTGCTGCAACCGGCGAACAAGCGTCGGATCGGGATCATGGGCCTCGGCACCCAGGCCCAGCAGATTCTGGCGGCGTTACGCCCCCTGGGGTTTGCATTGTCAGGTTGGGCCCGCAGTGTCCATCGGATTCCTGATGTGGATTGCTATGCCGGCAACGAGCAACTGCCTGCGTTCCTTAGCCAGTGCGACATTTTATTGTGCGTGCTGCCGCTGACCGAACAGACCCAGGGCATTCTCGATGAAAAACTGTTTCGCCAACTACCCCATGGCGCGGCGCTGATCAACATGGGCCGTGGCGGGCATCTGGTGGAAAGTGATCTGCTGGCGGCCCTGGACACCGGGCAACTCAGCGGCGCGGTCATCGACGTACTGCAGCAAGAGCCGGCACCGGCGGATCATCCATTCTGGCACCATCCAAAGATTCTGCTGACCCCGCACATCGCGGCCATGACCCAGCCGGAAAGTGCGTTCAGGGTGTTGCTGGAGAATATTCGGCGACATCAACGTGGAGAGCCGATGGAGGGTGAGATCGACCGCACGCTGGGTTACTGAATACAGCGCAAATCCACTGTGGGAGCAGGCATGCTCAAGTCCACGGTGGATCAGCGGCGTGGATCAAAGTCGCTCGGCAATTGCTCCGCCCACCTTCTAAGTTGAGCCCTTCCCGCCCATGTCCGGCGTGATTGGCACCTCGGCGATCACCCCGATCATGCTTTCAACGTAGCTTCCAGAAATGCCACTAACGCCTGTACACGCGGACTGCGAAGTTTGCGTGAGGGGACCAACAGGTTGATCGGAGCGCTGTCGAATTGCCAATCCGCCATCACCCGTATCAGGCTACCGTTGGCAATAGCGTCACTTACGTCCCATTGCGAACGTAAAACCAACCCCAAGCCTTGCTCGGCCCAACGCCGAGCTACGCTTCCGTCGTTGCTCAACAACATGGGTTCGATGCGCAGCGTTTTCCGCTCCGCCCCCTTACGCATATGCCACAGCGTGACATCTTCATCATTTTCACGAATGCATATGTAACGATGCTCGGTGAGTTGGTCCGGCGACGACGGCACACCGTGATGCTCTAGATAGGCCGGACTGGCGCATAACCATCGGTTGTTTTGCGTGAGAGGCTTGGCGATCCACAGGCTGTCATTGAGGTGACCGATGTGAATCACAGCATCGCTGTCGTGACGATCTGGCCATGGCGTTTCGCGCAAATCCAGGTGCAGGCACAGTTGTGGGTGCAACTTGGCAAAACGAGCCAGCAGCGGCGCAATGCGCTGTCGCCCATAGCCGAACGGCGCCGCTAACCTGAGTGTGCCAACTAGCCGCTCGTCTTGCTGCTTGAAAGATTCCGGAAGCGCCTCCAACTGTTCCAGCAAGAGCGCGCTTTCTCGGGAAAATCGCTCGCCATCGGCGGTGAGACTCAGGCGTCGGGCATCGCGATTAGCCAGGGTCAGACCGAGCAGCGTCTCCAGCTTACGCAGACGCATGGACAACGCCGGTGGTGAGACATTCAGAATTCTGGCAGCAGCGCTTAAAGACTCGGAGCGCGCCAGCGTTACAGCCAGACGTAGGTCTTCGACGGAGATCATTCAATTTTACTTAATGATTGATGACTATCCATTGAACCATAACTTAATGACAGCTGAGTAGAGTGGCCCCTGTACCCAGCCACCCGAGTTCTGTCATGTCAGCCTCTATTGCCTCCCTCGATACCCCCGTCGCGATAGTCGATGTCTCGCGAATGCAGCGCAATATCCAGCGCATGCAGCAACGCATGGACACCCTGGGTGTGCGTTTGCGCCCGCACATCAAAACCAGCAAATGCCTCCCCGTGATCAAGGCACAGATAGCCGCTGGCGCAAGCGGCGTCACAGTTTCCACCCTGAAAGAAGCTGAGCATTGTTTCGCTGAAGGCATCAGCGACGTTTTTTATGCCGTTGCAATAGCGCCTGGCAAATTGGCCCAGGCACTGACACTCAGGCGCAAAGGCTGCCGGCTGAGCGTGCTCACCGACAGCGTCATCGGGGCTCAAGCCATCGTCTCCTTCGGACAGCAGAACGACGAACGATTCGAGGTCTGGATCGAAATAGATTGCGACGGCCATCGATCAGGTCTGACCGTTGAAGACAATGCAATCATAGACGTCGCACGGGTCCTTTCCGAAGGGGGCATGCAATTGCGAGGCGTGATGACCCACGCCGGATCCAGCTACGAACTCGACAATCTTGAAGCGCTGCAGATTTTGGCCGAACAAGAACGCTTCCTCTGCGTCAGCGCCGCCGAAAGAATCCGCGAAGCCGGGCTGGTGTGCCCGGAGGTCAGCATCGGCTCCACTCCCACGGCACTATCGGCACTTAGCCTGAAAGACGTCACTGAAGTACGCGCAGGCGTTTATGTGTTCTTCGACCTGGTGATGCACAACATCGGCGTCTGCCAGACAGACGAGCTGGCACTGAGCGTGCTGACCACCGTCATCGGTCACCAGAAAGATAAAGGCTGGATCATCACCGATGCCGGCTGGATGGCCATGAGTCGTGATCGAGGCACGCAGCGCCAGCGACAGGACTTCGGTTACGGACAGGTGTGTACCGAAGATGGCGACTGGATCGAGGGCGCGCTGGTCACTGGCGCCAACCAGGAACACGGCATCATCACTCTTGGAGCGGCCGAGAGCGCCAACATCGTAGCGCGCTTCCCCATCGGCAGCCGTCTGCGCATTCTGCCCAACCATGCATGTGCCACAGGCGCGCAATTCCCGGACTATCACGCCTGTGACGCCGAGGGCGTCGTGCACACATGGAGTCGCTTACATGGCTGGTAATCAAGCAGGTTCGATCGACTTAATCCAAACGGCTAACGCCGCAGCTCCGGGTGGACATTACTCCCAGGCGGTAGCGCACGAGGGTGTTTTATATGTGTCCGGGCAACTGCCGGTACGCGCGAATGGCGACCACAGTGTCGACCAACCGTTTGAGGTTCAAACATCAATCGCCCTCGACAACCTCGTGGCGATCCTCAGCAAAGCGGGCCGGAGCACGAATGATCTCCTGAAGGTCACGGTCTATGTCGTAGGGATAGAACACTGGCCCACCTTTGATCGAATTTATGCCCGTTACCTGGGTGAACATCGGCCTGCACGCGCCGTGGTGCCTGTTCCGGTCTTGCATCATGGTTACTTGATCGAAATCGAAGCGCTGGCCCGCGGTGAACAAAAGGAAATCTACCAATGACGGTTGCCAGGGCCGGTATTGCTCTCAGGCCGGGGCCGAAGTGATTGCCGCGGCGGCCGGCGTCAGTGTGCAACAGGTCGGTCGGCAACGGAGTCAGGCCGCGGTCAAACCCTTACCAATGACGATCATCGAGGAGCCATTATGAAACCGCAAAAAAGCGATGTTCTGATTATCGGCGGCGGCATCATGGGCTCGACGTCGGCGTTTTTCCTGCGCCGGCGTGGGCACTCAGTCACCCTGCTGGAGCGTGACCAGATCGGTCAGTACGCCAGTGGCGTGAACTTCGGCAACGTGCGACGCCAGGGGCGATACCTCGGGCAGCTGGAACTGGCCAACCGTTCCTGGGCGCTGTGGAAACGACTGCCGGAGCTGATCGACGACGACCTAGAGTTCATCGCCAGCGGCCATATGCGTGTGTGTTATCGCGAAGATGAAATTGCTGAACTGGAGGCCTATGCGGCGGCCCCGGAGGCCCGTGAACTGGACTTGCAGATCCTCACGGGCAAGGCTTTGCATGCACGCTTCCCGTTCCTCGGCCCGGAGGTCAAGGGCGGTTCCTACGCGCCTCACGATGGTCACGCCAACCCGCGTCTGGCAGCGCCGGCGTTTGCCCGGGCAGCCCGGCGCCTCGGCGCGCGGATCGAAGAACGCACCGAGGTCGCCGAGGTGCAGAAGGTCGATGACGAATTCCACGTCACGACCACCGATGGTCAGCTGTTCGTCGCCCAGCAACTGTTGATCACCGCGGGCGCCTGGGCCGCCAAGCTGTCCGAACAATTCGGCGAACCGGTGCCGCTGGAACCCAATGGTCCGCAAATGTCGGTGACCGAGCCGGTGCCCTACGCCTTGCCGACGGTGATTGGCGTGTTTACCAAAATCAAGGAAGAGGTGATCTACTTCCGCCAGATCCCCCGCGGCAACATCATCATCGGCGGCGGCAACCGCTGCAAACCGGACATGCTCAACCGGCGTGCCTACTTCCAGCCGGAAAGCCTGCTCAACCAGATGCGGCAAATGCGCCGCCTTCTGCCAGGGGCCGAAAAGCTGAACATCATCCGGGTGTGGAGCGGTATCGAGAGCTATACGCCAGACTCCCTGCCGGTCATCGGTCCCAGCGGCACCGTCGACGGCTTGTTCTACGCCTTCGGCTTCTGCGGCCATGGCTTCCAGCTTGGCCCGGGCGTCGGCGACGTGATGGCCGAACTGATCAGCACCGGCAGTACCAGCACCTTGATCAGTCCATTCGATATACGTCGGTTTACTAACCCATCCGCGATTGTGATGCCTTTATCTGCGAACCTCCTCAGCACAGGCAAACTTATATGAGCCGCACACCGCAACTCCCTGATCGCCCCGCTCAAGATCGCCATCTTCAAGGAGGCTCCATGCCTGCAACGTCAGATTCTGCCTATCTGTACCGCACTGTAACCGCGGCGGACATGCCCGCGGCACACGCCCTCTCCTTGCACCTGAAATGGCCTCACCGAGAAGAAGACTGGGCCATGGTACAGCGCACGTCCGAAGGCTTTGTCACGGAACATAACGGACAGTTGGTCGGGATAGCATTCGCCTGCCATCAAGGCGCCTATTCCTCAATCGGCCTAGTGATCGTGAGTGATGAGCACCAAGGAAAGGGGATCGGACGTCGACTGATGAACCTGTGCCTGGAAGCCACTGCTCCACGCACGCCAATTCTCAATGCCACCGAGTCAGGCGCACCACTTTATGCAAGCATGGGATTCGTCGACTTCGCGCGAATCCAGCAGCATCAAGGCGTGCTGCAGGCACCTGCGCTGATCCCTTTGATCAAGGGCTCGTATTGTCGCGCGTTAGGCCCGGCCGATTACCCGAAGCTGATTGAATTGGCCAATGCGGGTAGCGGCCTGGACCGCACAACGGTACTTAACGATTTGCTCCCGATGGCCGAGTACGTGGTCGGCATTGAGGTGGATGGAAAACTGCAAGGTACTGCCCTGCTCCGTCGTTTTGGTCGTGGCCATATCATTGGTCCGGTTGTCGCGCAAAACCTGGAACAGGCCCAACACTTGATTACCCACCTTCTGCGTTTGATACCTGGTGCCTTTGTTCGCTTCGACATTCTGGCCGATTGCGGGTTGGCCGACTGGCTGGAGAGCCTGGGGTTGCAGTGCGTCGACAGAGCACCGCGAATGGTTCTCGGAGCCCCCCCTCAATCAAGCGGTGGAATCAAGCAGTTTGCGCTGGTTACACAAGCTATCGGCTAGCGATCACGAGCATCAACAAGGGGTTTATCGCACGCAATACCAACGTGAACGGCTCAGTTGAATTGATGCAACGTTAGCCAGGCAGATACAGCAGATTATCCCTTGCCGACTTGAATAACGGCATATGTTGCTTGGCCCGCTTTGTTAGGTTATTGAGGTAACGGGGCATAAGGATGTACTGGTCGCGATGGCGATGCTCTGGTGACTTTCTACCTCCCGGCCATTGCCTATTACCGCTCCAAGGAGCTAGTTGGATGACAACACAATTTTCGAATAGCTACAGCGTTGATCCGGAAACATCTCACAAGTTTTATATCAACGGCCGTTGGTCTTCCCCTGCAATCCCGGCAAGTTTGCCGGTGGTCAATCCGGCAAGTGAAGAGGTCATTGCGCAGGTCGCGCGTGGGTCTGCCGAAGATGTTGATCGGGCAGTAGCTGCGGCACGTGCAGCGTTTGCTGGTTGGTCTGCTTCCTCGACAGAATCGCGTGCGCTTATCCTTGGAAAGATCTACGAACTTATCCTTGAACGCAAAGAGGCTCTTGCACAGGCCCTCTCTCTCGAAATGGGCGCTGCCATCGGATTCGCACGGGCGATGCAAGTGCCACTGGCGGCCGAACACGTTCGGGTCGCACGTGATCTCCTGTCCACCTATCGTTTCCAAACGGTTGAAGACGGCACCGCGATCCAACGCGAACCAATAGGCGTCTGCGGCCTCATCACCCCATGGAACTGGCCGCTTTATCAAATCACCGCGAAAGTCGCTCCGGCTATTGCTGCCGGATGCACAGTAGTTCTGAAACCAAGCGAACTGTCGCCTCTGAGCGCCCTTCTTTTTGCACAATTGGTGCATGACGCAGGCCTACCGCCCGGCGTCTTCAATCTGGTGAACGGAAGTGGTCCCGAGGTCGGCGCAGCCATGGCGGCGCATCCCGATATCGACATGATTTCCATAACCGGCTCAAACCGCGCAGGCGCTCTGGTTGCACAGGCGGCCGCCCATACGGTGAAACGCGTCACACAAGAGCTGGGAGGCAAGTCGCCGAATCTTCTGCTTCCCGATGCCGACTTCGCCAAAGCGGTCCCGCTGGGAGTGATGTCTGCGTTTCGCAACGTCGGACAGTCCTGCAGCGCCCCGACACGAATGATCGTCCCAAAGGACAGGCTGGCCGAGGTCGAATCTCTGGCTGCAGCAACCGTCAATGCAATCATCGTTGGTGACCCGCAGTCGGAAGATACGGTACTGGGTCCTATCGCCAACGGAGCCCAGTTCAATCGCGTGCAAGCAATGATCGAGGCTGGCCTTGATGAGGGCGCTAAACTCGTTTGCGGCGGACCAGGACGTGTGCTGGGCCATGAAAAGGGCTTCTACGCCCGACCGACTGTTTTTTCCGAGGTGGATTCCGGAATGCGGATCGCCCAAGAAGAAATTTTTGGTCCAGTGCTGTGCATCATTCCCTATGAGACGGTCGATGAGGCGGTCACTATCGCAAACGATACGGTATATGGTCTGGGTGCCCATGTTCAGGCTCAGGACCTTGATCTTGCACGTACCGTTGCCTCTCGTATCCGAGCCGGACAAGTGCATCTGAATTACCCCGCGTGGAATCCAATGGCTCCGTTCGGCGGCTACAAGCGCTCTGGTAATGGTCGTGAGTATGGTGTCTACGGGTTTGAAGAGTACCTGGAAACCAAAGCAATCATCGGATTTGGCGAAGCGCCAGGTCTCCCTTCGCGCGCATAGAACACACTTGTCGCTGCCGGTATTGCGGCTCACAAACAATCCGGGTGTCAGGCCGTGAGGTTATTACCTCACGAGCCTGCATTTCAGTAGTTCCCGCCAGCTCCCGATTTCACTCACTTACAGAACTGCATGGAACTCTGCGGCTCATTATTTTGAGCGAAAAACGAGGCTCATATATTGGACGTTATAAAAAAGCCCGCAGTGTGGGCGGGCTAAAAGGGTGAAGCACCAGAAATGAAGAGGGCTTCCAAGCCGATCTGTTGTTGCCTCAGTTCAAAGTGCTGCAACGATTGCCATACCGACATCCTGGGTCGAGCCCTGCCCTCCCAGGTCGGGGGTAATCGGGCCCTCGGCGATAACCCGCTCGATGGCCTTGAGAATGCCGTCATGCGCCGCGCGATAACGCTCATCACCGTTGCCCAGGAAATCCAGCATCAACGCCCCGGACCAGATCATCGCAATCGGGTTGGCGATGTTCTGCCCGTATATGTCCGGCGCCGAGCCATGCACCGGCTCGAACAACGACGGAAAGCGCCGCTCGGGATCGAGGTTGGCCGACGGCGCGATACCGATGGTCCCGGCGCAGGCCGGCCCGAGATCGGAAAGAATGTCGCCGAACAGATTCGATGCCACCACCACATCAAAACGGTCCGGTTGCAGCACGAAACGCGCGCACAGAATGTCGATGTGCTGTTTGTCCCAGGTGATGTCCGGGTATTGTTCAGCCATCAATGCGGTGCGCTCATCCCAATACGGCATGCTGATCGAGATCCCGTTGGACTTGGTCGCTGCCGTCAGGCGCTTGCGGGGTCGAGTCTGTGCCAGGTCAAAGGCGTATTTAAGAATCCGGTCGACGCCACGGCGGGTGAACACCGATTCCTGCAGCACGAACTCATGGTCGGTGCCTTCGAACATTTTGCCGCCGACCGAGGAATATTCACCCTCGGTGTTCTCGCGGATCACCACGAAATCGATGTCCCCCGGTTTGCGTCCGGCCAGTGGGCACGGCACGCCAGGAAACAGCCGCACCGGGCGAATGTTCACGTACTGGTCGAAGTCGCGGCGAAACTTCAGCAGCGAACCCCACAACGAAACGTGGTCCGGCACCTTGTCCGGCCAACCCACGGCACCGAAGTAGATCGCATCGAAACCCTTGAGCTGTTCAAACCAGTCATCGGGCATCATCTGCCCGTGCTCCAGGTAGTAATCGCAGTGTGCCCAGTCGAGCACTTCGATACTCAAATCCAGCTGCCATTTCTTCGCGGCCTGCTCCAGAACTCGCAACCCTTCCGGCAGCACTTCCTTGCCAATGCCATCGCCGGCAATCGCGGCGATTTTGAATGTCTTGCTCATCGATCATGCCTCGCAAAATGTCTGTGCCATGGTGGGTCGGGTTACAGCCCACCGATGTGGAAGGCTTTGACTTCCAGGTATTCGTCCAGGCCGTACTTGCTGCCTTCACGGCCCAGGCCTGACTGCTTGATGCCGCCGAACGGGGCGACTTCCATGGAAATGATCCCGGTGTTGAGCCCGACCATGCCGAACTCCAGCGCCTCACCGAAACGCCAGGAACGACGCAGGTCCTGGGTGAAGAAGTAGGCACCCAGGCCGTAAGGGGTTGCATTGGCTAGGGCGAGCGCTTCGGCTTCGTCGGTAAAGCGCATCAGCGGCGCCACCGGGCCGAAGGTTTCTTCGTTGGCCAACAGCATGCCGGCGTGGGTATCGCCCAGAACCGTGGGCTGCACAAACTGGCTGTCGCCTTCAGGAATACCGCCGCAGAGCAACCGCGCGCCCTGACTCAAGGCATCGTCGATGTGTCGCGCGACCTTGCTCACGGCAGCCGGGTTGATCAGCGGCCCGATGGTGACATCGGCGTCCAGACCATTGCCGACCTTGAGTTTGCCCACCTCCTCCACCAGACGTTGAGCGAAGCGCTCGTAGATGCCGTCCTGCACCAGAATCCGGTTGGCGCAGACACAGGTCTGACCTGCGTTGCGAAACTTGCTGAGCATGATCCCGGCCACAGCCTGCTCAAGGTCAGCGTCGTCGAACACAATGAACGGCGCGTTGCCACCCAGCTCCAGGCTCAATCGTTTGATGTGCTCAGCGCTCTGGCGCATCAGCAGCCGACCGACAGCGGTCGAGCCAGTAAAGGAGATTTTCCGTACCGCCGGGTTGCTGGTCAGCTCCTCGCCGATCCCGGCGGGCATGCCGGTCAACACATTGAACACCCCGGCCGGAATGCCGACACGCTCGGCCAATACCGCCAGGGCCAGGGCCGACAACGGCGTCAGGTCCGAGGGTTTGACGATGATTGGGCAGCCGGCCGCCAAGGCAGGTGCGCATTTGCGGGTGATCATCGCGTTGGGGAAGTTCCACGGGGTAATCGCGGCGCAAACTCCAACCGGTTGCTTGAGTGTCAGCAGTCGGCGGTCACTGCTGGGGGCCGGCATGGTTTCGCCGTAGACCCGCCGGGCCTCTTCGGCGAACCATTTGACGAAACCAGCACCGTAGCGGATTTCGCCTTTGGCCTCGTTCAGCGGTTTACCCTGTTCGCAGGTCATGATCAGCGCCAGGTCGTCGAGGTTGTCGATCATGGCTTGATACCAGCGCTCCAACAGCGCCGCACGTTCTGCTGCCGGTCGTGCGCGCCAGGCGGGCCAGGCTTTTTCGGCGGCTTCGATGGCACAACGGGTTTGCGCGCCTTCCATGGCCGGCACGCGAGCCAGCAACTGGCCGCTGGCCGGGTCGATGACGTCCAGGGTCGCGTCGTTGTCGGCGCCGATCCACTGCCCGTCCACATACGCGAGTTCTGCCAAAAGGCTGGGGTCTTTCAAACGATTCTTGAGCATGGTCGAGTCCTGATCCGAGACACGTTCCAGTCTAGGGTGGTGCTTCGGATGAGGATGCTGAAAGCGCCATTTGGGCGGTGTTGGATGCTGAAAATCGGGGTGGGACGGCAGGCTCTACCGAGGGGATACAAGGCCTGTCAGACAAACGCAAAACCCTGTGGGAGCGAGCTTGCTCGCGATGAGGGCCCGACATTCAACATTGATGTTGACTGATAGTCCGCAATCGCGAGCAAGCTCGCTCCCACACTTGATCTCTGTTTGCCCTAGAACCTATCAACACCACCGTCCTACAATTTCAGGGAACCGAGCAACCCTTCAAGAAACCGTTCCCCAGCCTCCATCTGGCTGATCTCGATAAACTCGTCCGGCTTGTGCGCCTGTTCAATCGACCCCGGCCCGCAAACCACCACTGGCACATCCAGACGTTGCTTGAACAACCCGCCTTCGGTACCAAACGAAACCTTGGATGTACCGGTATCCGGCGCGGCGAAGCTCTTCAGAAAGCGCACCGCTTCGACGCTCGGATGGGTGTCGAGGCCGGGGTAGACGTTCAGGGTTTCGATCTCGATGTCCGCAACACTGGACAGGCGCTTGGCCTCACGAACGATCACCTCTGCACGCTCTCGCATCTGTTCCAGAAACTGATCCAGATCGTCGGCCGGCAAGTTGCGCACTTCGAAATCCAGGGTGCACAGGTTCGGCACGATGTTCAGAGCTTTGCCGCCGACAATTTGTCCGACATGCACGGTGCTGTAGGGCACGTCGTAGTCCGCATCCTGGGCGCCCTGCTCTTGCAGTTGGAGCTGACTTTGGCGAAGTGCCGTGATGAAATCGCACGCCACGTGAATAGCATTGACCGAGCGCGGTGCCAGGGAAGAATGCGCTTCCAGGCCACGACAGTAGGTGCGGTAGGAGCCCTTGCCCTTGTGCCCGAGCACGAATTGCATGTTGGTCGGTTCACCGATCATGCACAGAAACGGCCGAACCGGTGCCAGGTGCAACACGTCCAGCAACCGACGCACGCCGACACAACCGATCTCTTCATCATGGGACAGCGCCAGTTGCAGCGGCCGGCTCAGGGAATGGTCGGCGGCGTCGAGCATCGCGTCGATGGCCAAGGCGATGAAGCCTTTCATGTCGCAACTGCCGCGACCGTAAATTTTGCCGTCCTGTACCGTCGCCTGGAACGCTGGAAAGGTCCACGCCTGCCCCGCCGCCGGCACCACGTCGGTATGCCCGGACAGCAGAATTCCTGGCAACTCTCGCGGGCCGGTGCTGGCGAACAGATTGGCTTTTCTGCCGGTTTCGTCCTTGACGATCAGCGACTCGATGCCCTTGGTCAGCAGCAGGTCGCGCACGTAGTCGATCAAGGCCATGTTCGACTCCGACGACACGGTGTCGAAGGCCATCAAGCGTTTGAGGATATCCAGTACACGGGGTTTCATGAGGCCATGCTCCGTTGCTCGGCTGAAAGGGCGAATCGGCGAATGGAGAACGGCTCAATCGACGTGCTGGTGCTGCCGGTGCTGATCAGTTCGGCCATCACGTCGCCGACGCCCGGGCCGAGCTGGAAGCCGTGACCGCAGAAGCCGAACGCGTAGAACAAGCCGTCGACGGTGCCACTCGGGCCCATCACCGGCAGGGAATCCGGCAGGTAGCCTTCGATGCCACTCCAGACCCGGATGATGTTCAGGTTGCCGACACCCGGCAGCAGGCGGCGCATTTGATTGACCTGGTTGAGGATGCTGCGCGGCTCCACGTAGGCCCGGCGATTGAGCATGTCCGGTTTACTGCGATATCCGCCACCGATGACAATGTTGCCGCGAGGGATCTGGCGGAAGTAAATCACTTCCTCGGGAATCTTGGTGTACACGCCGATCACTGTTGGCAAGGCGTAAGGCACCGGTTCGGTCACGGCCATTTGGGGGCCGTGGGTGTCCAGCGGCACCGGTTCGCCGAATTGCAGTGACAGCTTCTGCCCCCAGGCCCCGGCGGTGATCAAGAGTTGTGCGGCGCTGAACTGGCGACCGTCAGTGGTGGTGACGCTGAACTCGCCACCGACCTTTTGCACCTCGGCCACTTCAGTCTGCTCCTCGATCTGCGCGCCGAGACGCCGTGCCGCCCGGGCAAACGCAGGGGCTGCCAGACGCGGATTGGCGTGGCCGTCGTGGGGCGCATAGGAGCCACCCTTCACATCCGGCCCGAGGAATGGAAAACGCCGATGCAACTCGGCACCGCGATAAATCCTCAGATCCAGTTGCGCCGCCTCAGGCGCTGCGGCATAGGCCTCCAGCTCGGCGATTTCATCTTCGCGATAACACACACGCATGTGGCCGCTGGCGATGAACTCAAGGTCGTCGTCGATCAGCTCCGGCAAGCGCTTCCACAGCGCCCAGGAACGGTTGGCCAATTCCAATTGGCCGAGATACCGTCCCTGACGCCGGACATTGCCGAAATTCACGCCGCTGGCGTACTGACCAATCTGGTCGCGCTCCAGCAGGATGACCGATTGCCCACGCCGGCGCAGGAAAAACGCTGCCGCCGAGCCCATCAGGCCACCGCCGACGATAACGACATCGGCTTTATGTACGGTCATGGCGACACCTCCTCGGTGAGCATCGAAAGGGGTTTGACCGGCGCCTGGCTGCGTTGGCGTCCAACCTGTTGCACGCTGACACCTGCCGCTGCAGCGATCACCTCCGCACCGGCCTGGGAGCAATAACGGCCCTGGCAACGGCCCATGCCGACCCGACTGAATGCCTTGGCCCGATTGACTTCGCAGGCGCCCTTCTCGCTGACTGTGCGGCGCAGTTCACCAACACTGATCATCTCGCAACGGCAAACGATGGCGGTGTCCGGCAAGGCTTTGGCATGTTCGGCTGGCCAGGGAAACGCCTGGGCCAAACCGAGGCGGAACTGGTCCATCACCGCCAAGGCATGGCGTTGTTCATCGCGTAAACCGGCGTTCACCGGTTGGTGCAGGTCTTCCAGCAATGCCATGGCCACCAGGCGTCCGGCGTGTTCAGCGGCGTCCGCACCTCGAATCTTCGAACCATCACCCGCGGCATACACACCGCTGACCGACGTCCGGCCTTCCTCATCAACCGCCAGCCACCATTGGCCTGACGCCTCGTCGAAGCGCATGCGACAACCGGCCAGGTCCGCCAGCTGGGTTTCCGGGCGCAAGTGATATCCCAGCGCTAGCGCATCACATTCCACATTCAACGTCTCGCCGCGAGCCGTTTGCACCCGCACGCCACTGACACCACTGGCCGCATCGCCCAGCACCTGTTGCGGCTTGATGCCGAGGTGCACCGGAATCTTCGCCCGATATAGCTGCGCTAACAGTTTCATCCCGGCGAGCAGTAATCCTGGACGCGCCAGCAGTTTCGACAATGCACCGATACGTTTGCTCAGTGGTGACGTGTCGAGCACCGCCGCCACCTTCGCACCCGCCTTGACGTACTGACTGGCGACCAGATACAGCAACGGTCCGCTGCCCATGAACACCACGCTGCGGCCAATGGAAACTGCCTGGGACTTGAGCGCAATCTGCGCCCCGCCGAGGCTGTAGGTGCCCGCCAATTGCCAACCTTCAATCGGCATCAGGCGGTCGGTGGCACCGGTACAGAGGATCAGCGCATCGTAATCCACCGTCGAGTGTTTGCCCTGGCTGACGCAGCACAACTGCCTCGGTGTCAGGTTCCACACCAATGTGTCCGGGCGGTAGTCGATCCGTTCGCGCAGGTGATCAAAACTTTCGTGCAGGTCCCGAGCCTTGGCCGCTTCGGTGCCGTACAGCGTGGCGTAATCCCTGGTGAAACCTTCGGGCTGCCGACGATAGATCTGTCCACCATCGCGGCGATTCTCATCGATCAGGATCGGCTTGAAGCCCGCTGCCAACAAGGTCTCGGCACAGCGAATACCCGCCGGCCCGGCACCAACGATGACTATCCGTGCAGTGGCCATGTCGCCTCCGGTTGTGTGGTGACGATGTCCAGCCCTTCACGGACCTCATTGGAGCAAGCACGCAGACGCTCGCCACTGCGGGTCCAGACCCAGCAATCCTGGCAAGCGCCCATCAAACAGAAACCCGCGCGCCGGCCGGAATCGAACTCCGATTGGCGCAACGCGTTGCCCTGGGTCAGCAATGCCACCATCAGGGTGTCGCCCTGCAACGCCTCGATGGGTACACCGTCCACCTTCAAACTGATGGTTGGCCGGCCCTGCTCGGCCAGCCTCACAAAACGCCCCTTCATGCATAGGCTCCCTGAGTCATGGTGATCAAATCCAGCTGGGTTTTCAGCAACTCGGCGCTGTCATGATGGCAAAGGATTTCACTACCGCCATCAATGGTCCGGCGGTTCGGCGCCGTGCTATTGCACAAGCCATCGACCCGCACCGGACAGCGGCTGAGAAAGGTGCACAACTCCGGCACATTGGCCTTGGCGCCAATCGGCGGCAGCGTGCCGCAGGTTGTGCTGCAGGTTTCCAGCCAGCCTTGACGCAGTTCCGGCACCGAATGGATCAACAGGTCTGTGTACGGATGGAAGGGTGCCTGGGCAAATGACTGGCGAGTGCCGGCCTGGACTTTGTGGCCGCTGTACATCACCACAATGTCGTCGCATAGCGCCCGCACCGTGGAGATGTCGTGGCTGATGAACAGATAGGAAACCCCCAGCTCCTGACGCAGGTCGCGCAGCAGTTCAAGAATGGCTGCTCCGACCACGGTATCCAGCGCCGAAGTCACCTCGTCACAGAGGATCAGATCAGGTTTTGCCGCCAGCGCCCGGGCCAGGTTGACCCGTTGCTTTTGACCGCCAGACAGTTCATTCGGGCGCCGTTCGGCCAGGGTTCGGGGCAAGCGCACCAGGTCCAGCAACTCGCCGATACGCTCACGCAACGCCGCGCCCTTAAGGCCGAAATACATCTTCAGCGGCCGGCTCAGAATGGTGCTGACGCTGTGCATCGGGTTGAGCGCGGTGTCGGCGTTTTGAAAGACCATTTGGATGCGGCGGAACTGTTCGTCGGTGCGCTCGGACAGGCTGCCGCCCAGTGGCTGACCATCGAAAGTCAGCCCACCGAGGGCCGGTGTCAGCAACCCCGCCACTACCCGCGCCAGGGTCGATTTGCCGGACCCCGACTCACCGATCACGCCGATGGCCTGGCCCCGGCGCACAGTCAAGTCGATATCTTCAAGCACGCGGATCGCCGGCATGCCGTGCATGTCCTTGTTGCCGTAACCGGCGGTCAGGCCCTTGATGGTCAGCAATGGCGTGTCTTGCGCCATATCGCAGGGCGGGCGAATCGTCGTATCCGGCCGCGCCGCCGCCAGCAGACTGCGGGTGTATTCATGGGCAGGGCCTTTGAGCAACGGCGCGGTAGCGCTTTGTTCGAAGATCTGGCCGCCGTTGAGCACGACGATCTGATCAGCCATCTGCGCCACCACCGCCAGGTCGTGGGAAACATAGACCGCCGTCGCCCCGCGCTCACGCACTACACGCTTGAAGGCTCGCAGCACATCGATCTGGGTAGTGACATCGAGGGCCGTGGTCGGTTCGTCGAGCACCACCAGCAACGGATCGCTGATCAACGCCATGGCCGCCATCACCCTTTGCAGTTGCCCGCCAGACACCTGGTGCGGGTAGCGTTGGCCGATATTGTCCGGGGCCGGCAGCGCCAGGTCGCGGAACAATTGGATGGCTTTGGCTTCAAGCTCTGCCCGAGTGCCCAGGCCATGTATCAGCGCGCCCTCCACCACTTGGTCGATCAACTTCTTTGCCGGGTTGAACGCTGCCGCCGCGCTTTGCGCGATGTACGACACCCGGTTTCCGCGCAGTCCCTGCAATTCTTTTTCACTGAGTGCGAGCATGTTGTGCTCGCCGACCTGCACCACGCCGCCGGACAACCTGCAGCCGCGTCTTGCATAGCCCAGCAACGCCAGGGCGATGGTGGTCTTGCCGGAGCCAGACTCGCCAATCAACGCCAGCACTTCACCTTTTTCCAGGGCGAAGCTCACGCCTTTGACGATTTCCGTTTCGCCACGCTCGCCACAGGCGACCACACGCAAGTCTTGGACTCGAATCAATTCACTCATTTCAATGACCTCCCGTACGGCGACTACGTCGGGACGACAGTCTGTCGATAAACAAATTCACACCGATGGTCAGGGTGCCGATGGCCAGCGCCGGAATCACGATGGCCGGCGCGCCCTGGTTGAGGCCGCCGATATTTTCCCGCACCAGCGAACCGAGGTCGGCATCTGGAGGCTGCACGCCGAGGCCAAGGAAACTCATGCCGCTGAGCAGCAACACGATGAAGCCAAAGCGCAGGCCAAGGTCGGTCAACACCGGATTGAGCATGTTGGGCAAAATTTCCACGCAAGCGATGTACAACCGACGCTCACCACGGGTACGGGCCACTTGCACGTATTCCAGCGCCTCGATGTTCACCGCCATGCTGCGCGCAATGCGAAACGCGCCGGGGGTGAAACTCAATACGGCAGTGCAAATCAGCAAGGTCACTGAGGAGCCGAAAGCCGAGACCATGATCAATGCCAGCATCTTGCTCGGGATCGAAATAAACGCATCCATCAAGCGACTGATCACTTCGTCCAGCCATTTGGGCGAAACCACAGACAGTAGCGCGCAACTGGTACCCAGGCCGCTGGCCAACATCGCCGCGATCAACGCCAGACCAACGGTGAACCGTGCACCTACGAGGATGCGACTAAGCATGTCACGCCCAAGGTAATCAGTGCCGAACGGGTAAAGGGCGCTGATGCTGTCGAAGACATTATCGGAGACCACTTCGCCCACCGGGTGTGGTGCCAACCACGGGCCGAAGATCGCCACCAGCAACCAGATAACGCACATCGCAGCCCCGATCAGACCCAGCCAGCCCGGGCCATGAGCCCTCTTGCCAGCCGACAGATCGGGGGTCGCAGGCGTCGATTTCACAATGAGATTGTTCATTGGTTTCTCAGCCTCGGGTTAGACAGAATCGCGCAAAGGTCGGCGAGTAGCACCAGCCCCAGGTATGCCGTACAAAACAGCATGGTGCAGGCCTGAACCAGCGCCATGTCACGGTTGGTCACGGCATCGACCATCAGGCTGGCGATGCCGGGATAGTTGAAGATCGTCTCGACAATCACCACCCCGCCCAGCAGGTACGACAGGCTCAGGGCGATCGCGTTGGCAATTGGCCCTATGGCATTGGGCAAGGCATGGCGCAGCACGATGCGCATCGGGCTGACGCCTTTGAGCCGAGCCATTTCCACGTAAGGGCTGTCGAGCTGGTCGATCACCGCAGCCCGGGTCATCCGGGCCATTTGCGCGACGATGACGCAGCACAGCGTCATCACCGGCAAGGCGTAAGTGCGCATGAATTGCCAGGGTGAGGTGATGTCGCTGGCATAGGACAGCGCCGACAACCAGCCCAGGTTTACCGCAAAAATCAGCACCGCCAGGGTCGCCACCAGAAACTCCGGGACGGCGACCATGGCCAGGGTGAAAAAGCTCAGGAAGCTGTCTATGCGGCCACCGCGCGCCATCGCCGAGCCGATGCCCAGAATCAATGCCACCGGCACCGACACCAGCGCCGTAGCGGCCGCCAGCATCAGGGTGTTCGGCACGCGGCCGGCCATCAACTCGCTGACCGGCATGGCGTTGGACACCGATACCCCCATGTCACCGCTGAGCAGGTTCATCAACCAGTGCAGGTAACGCAGCACACCGGGCTGATCGAGCCCCAGTTTCAGGCGCAGCGCCGCCACCTGTTCCGGCGTGGCGAACTGTCCGAGGGATTGTTGCGCCGCGTCCCCCGGCAGGACCGCCGTGATCGCAAACACGACCATGGACACGATCAACAAAGTCACGATCGCGGCGCCCAGACGCCTCCCGATCAACCACAGTGTGTTGCTATTCATCGCCTACCCTCCTGCACTGTCCTTGACGTACCAACCGAGCATCCATCAAGCGTCCAGCCAGACCTGCTCAGCGAACATGTAGCCCATGAAGCCGCCCAGCGGGTTGCTGCCGTAGCCCTTGACGCGCTGGTCGACACCATCGATGTTGCTGATAAACACCGGTACGCCGATACCACAGTGGTCATGCACCAGGGTTTGCATGTCCGCGTACATCTTGCTGCGTTTGGCGTCGTCGGTTTCACCACGAGCGAGCATCAGCAACTGGTCGAACTGATCGTTCTGCCAGCCGGATTCGTTCCACGGCGCTTTCGACTGGAAGAACTGCGAGAACATCACGTCGGCGTTCGGCCGTGGGTTGATGTTGCCGAAGCTCAGCGGGTGCTTCATCCAGTGGTTGGACCAGTAGCCGTCACTCGGCAAGCGGTTGACGTCGAGCTTGAGCCCGGCCTGTTTCGCCGACTGTTGCAACAGCACCGCGATGTCCACCGAACCGGTGGCGGCCGGCGATGCCGCCACCGGCATGCTGATGCTTTCCATGCCGGCCTTCTTCAGCAGGAATTTGGCTTTTTCCGGGTCGTAGACGGTCTGCGGCAGATCGGCATTGTAGTAGCGCGAACCCGGGGCAATCGGATGGTCGTTACCCACGACCGCGAAGCCACGGAACACCGCGGATTTGATCTGCTCGCGGTCAATCAGGTACTTCATGGCCTGGGTGAATTCAGGGCTTTTGCCGGGCAACTGATCCTGACGGATGATCAAGTCAGTGTAGTTGCCCGACGGCGCATCGACGACCCGGTGCTTGGCGCTGGCCTTGATACGCACCGTCGAGCGCGGGTTGACTTCGTTGATGATCTGCACGTCGCCCGACAGCAACGCATTAATCCGCGAGGGTTCATCGCCAATGGCGATAAATTCGATTTCGTCCAGGTAAGGCAGACCTGGTTTCCAATAGTCGGCATTGCGCACAGCAAGCGAACGCACACCCGGTTTGAACTCCTTGGCCTTGAACGGCCCGGTGCCGATTCCCTGGTTGAAGTCGGTGGTGCCTTCGGGAACGATTAACAAATGTGAAACCGCGAGCATCGACGGCAGCTCGGCATTCGGACCGCTCAGACGGATCTGTACTTCGTTGGGGCCCGTGGCCTTGATCTCGGCAAACTGCTCCGCCAGAGGCATGACCTTGGAACCCGTGATTGGGTCCTTGTGCCGCAATAGAGAAAACACCACGTCAGCGGCTGTCAGAGCCTTGCCATTGTGGAAGGTCACCTCTTTGCGCAAGGTGATCACCCAGAGCGTGGCGTCACTGGTTTCGATGCGCTCGGCCAACTCCAATTGCGGCACCATATGGCTGTCGAAACGGGTCAGGCCGTTGTAGAACATGAA
The DNA here is from genome assembly GCF_024809425.1 of Pseudomonas sp. JAI111. NCBI lineage: Bacteria > Pseudomonadati > Pseudomonadota > Gammaproteobacteria > Pseudomonadales > Pseudomonadaceae > Pseudomonas > Pseudomonas sp. JAI111. The sequence goes on from NZ_JANUCB010000001.1 coordinate 146,077, forward strand.
ATGGCGCGCGTAGTCGGTGGATGAGGAACCTTTGGCCGGGTCTAACGTATCGGCGGTGGAACTGGTCATGCCGGCGACTCGAATCCGTCCGCCCGGCTTGCCTTTGCCAGGGCTCGCGGCTTCGTCGGCAAACAGTTTGCCGGCGGCACCGAACAGGCTACCGGCGCCTGCGGCAGCCACCCCGGCCACCCCCAGCATTTGCAAGGCACTGCGGCGTGACATGCCGCGATTGAGGCCTTCGAATACTCTCAGGCTTTCTTGGCCGGAGATCAGTTTCGAGTCGATCTTGTTGTCAGTCATATCAGCTGTACCTGTCGATAATGAGAAGGCTCATGCTCGCGGTTGTCCGGAGCGTCTTGAAACGCAAACGACGGTGAAGCCACAACTTCAAATTCAATGTAAATAATCCTGGAACCGGTAATAAGCGCCCACCAGCGGCAGGAACCATGGCTTGCCGAAATGCCCGGGAATCGCCGGCCAGTCCAGTTCGCGCCAGGGGTTGGCCTCTACCTTGCCGTCCATGACCTCGGCCATGACCTGGCCCATGTGCACCGACATCTGCACCCCGTGACCGCTGTAGCCCATGGAGTGATAAACCCCACCGTGCTGACCGGCCCGAGGCAAACGGTCGGAAGTCATGTCGACCAGCCCGCCCCAGCAGTAATCGATTTTCACGTTGGCCAACTGCGGGAACATCTGCACCATCGCCGCTTGCAGCACCTTGCCGCTCTTGGCGTCGTTGACGCTGTCGGACATGGCAAACCGCGCACGACCGCCAAACAGCAGACGGTTGTCCGGGGTCAAACGGAAATAGTTGCCGATCATGCGGCTGGTGACATAGGCACGATGACCGGGCAGTAATTGCTCGATCAAAGACTGCGGCAGGACTTCTGTGACAATCACAAAACTGCCCACCGGCACGATCCGCCGCCGATACCAGCCCAGCCCGCCGTGCTGACAGGCGCCAGTGGCGAGCATCACTTGTCCGGCGTGCAGCGAACCTTTGCTTGTGTTGACCTGATATCCGCCAGCCCGGGCTTTCCAGTCCATTACCGAGGTGCCTTGATGAATGAGCGCACCATGTCGTGCCGCCGCTTCCGCCAGGCCGACACCGAAACGCCCGACGTGCATCTGCACACCGTTGCGTTGCAGCAAGCCACCGTGGAACTGCGCCGAACGCACTTCAGTGCGGGTCTGTTCGGCGCTTAGCAACTCGACATCGGCATCGACTTCCCGGCGAATCAGTTCGCAGGTTCGTGCCAGTCCTTCGTAGTGCATCGGCTTGGCTGCCAGTTTCAGCTTGCCGTTACGGATCAGATCGCAGGCGATTTGCTCCTGATCTACCAGCGACACCACGCTCTGCACCGCACTTTCGTAAGCCTTGTAATAGGCCCGAGCCTTGTCGACACCGAGGCTGGCACTAAGACCGGCGAAGTCCTGGGCCACCCCGGTATTGCACTGGCCGCCGTTGCGTCCCGAGGCTTCACCGATCACCCGCCCGGCCTCCAGCACGACGACACTGGCGCCTTTCAAGGCCAACGCCCGAGCCGCCGCCAGGCCGGTGAAACCGCCGCCGACGATGGCCACGTCGACCTGCCCGGGCAACGCGCCGAGCTGGGCACCGGTGAACGCCGGTGCGGTGTCGAGCCAGTAGGATTCACTGCCCATGTCTAATCCGCCTATGCCAGGAAAAGTGCCATTACGTTACAACTCAAAGACCGACCAATGCCGCCAGCCCGCCGATGTCGGGGATTTGCTGGTAGCTGTAGAAGGCATTGGCAGGAACTTCATGACCACGGGCGACAAACGCCTTGTTCTTGATCTTCATGTCATGGGCCGGCATCAGGTCATAACGGAAGCTGGAGGACACATGCAAGATGTCTTCTGGGCCGCAGTTGAGGTTGTCGAGCATGTACTCAAAGGCGGCTAGACGTGGTTTGTAAGCCTGTGCCTGTTCGGCGGTGAAGACCTTATGGAATGGCGCGCCGAGCTTGTCGACGTTGGACATTATCTGGCTGTCGCTGGCGTTGGAGAAAATCACCAGGGGAATTTTGTCGGCGATTTTCGACAGACCTGCCGGCACGTCAGGGTGCGGGCCCCAGGTGGGTACGGCGTCGTAATACAGCTGGCCTTCGTCGCGGTATTCGATACCCCAACGCTTGCAGGTCCGGGCCAGGGCGGTCTTGAGGATTTCGTCATAAGGCATCCAGTCACCCATGACCTGATCCAGGCGATAGGCCGAGAAATCCTTGACGAATTGGTCCATCTGCGCCGCAGGAACACGATCAGCGAAAATCTCGCGAGTCATCGTGCCCATGTGAAAATTGGTCAGTGTACCGTAGCAGTCGAACGTAATGAATTTGGGGCGAAGAAAGCTCATTGAGTGCGGTCCTGAAGTTCGTTTAGGTCATGGCGTGACTAGCATTCGCTTCATTCGAGAAGCTGTGATGCAACGCTGCAGCACACCGTCATTACAACACCGTGAATTCAGCAGATGGCGTTAAAAGCGACCTCTACTCAATACAAACCACCGTTTTAGCCACTCCCCTCAGCAGACTTTGCGGCGCGCTCCTACCTTGGGCAAACCCCGTATTTGTGCGCTTTTATGGACCTTTATAACCCTGTACCACCCGCGCGTGCCGTCATTAACCGCAGAAACTGCGCCGGATGAAACGAAAACGGGCGCCCCCCTGAGGAAGCGCCCGTTTGCTGTGGTTTGGAGCCTGCCAGCTCTCTCCGGCTGGCCAGCTACCTGCGGGATCGCGATGTTATTGGAGGATGTCGATCAGCACCCTTTTGAAACGCAAATTGGCTTCGAATGCCAGGCCAACACGTCTTTATGTGGTCGGGTCGAAACCGCTTCAAGCGGTGCGAGAGTCTCGGCATCCGCGTCGATCAGATCGGCCCAACGACGCATGACCCGCGCCTGCTCCCCAGGTGGACGGCTAGCCAGATCACTGCAGTGAACGCCTGCCAGGCATGGCTGACGGCCTCGTCCACCAAGGTCGGCTTCGGCAATTCGACATACACCTGGTCGTCCGCACCACCTCCAGTACAGGCTGAGCATCGCGGTATTGGCCGCCAATGAAATGAGCGCTGCGCACAGCGATTAGGCGAGGATCAAAACTGTCCATGGAGCGCCCCAGATATGAGCCGGCGAGTCGTTTACTCTGTCTCCATAGTAGAAAAAAAGCCCAGGCATTTGCTGCCGACCTTGCCATGCGATTAAGTAGTAAATGTGGTCTTGCGGCCTCTGCCTCGCGGAATCTGCCGAATGTACAACACCCTCTTGTCAGTCCTTCATGCAGATGGGATACAGGCACCACCGCGCTGGAAATCCGGCCGCTCGTAAACACTTTTTAACGGAGACTCGCCATGTCCGCCTCGCAACAATCCACTTATGGTTATCGCCCTATGACGGTTGCGGATCTACCGGCAGCCCACGCGTTGTCCGTGCAATTGAAGTGGCCCCATCGGCTGGAAGACTGGGCCATGCTGCTGCGGATCAGCGACGGCTTTGTGGCGCTCGATGGCGAGCGCCTGATCGGCACCGCATTCGCATGCCCCCAGGGTGATTTCTCCACCATTGGGTTGGTGATCGTGAGCGACGCCTATCAAGGCAAGGGGATCGGACGCCAATTGATGGAACGGGCGCTTGATGCGTGCCAGCCACGCATCCCGGTTTTGAACGCAACCTTGGCCGGAGCACCGCTTTACGTGAGCCAGGGCTTCGTCGAGTTCGGTCGGATTCTGCAGCACCAAGGTCAGGCGCAAGTCCCGGCAATTACCCCATTGGCCGATGGTGAAAAATGTCGCCCACTGCATGACGCCGATAAGGCGCGCGTGCTGGAACTGGCTAACGCCGGTACCGGGCTGGAGCGCAGTACCGTGATCACCGACCTGCTCGAGGTCGTCGAGCATTCGGTAGGCATTGAGCGCGATGGCCAACTGCGCGCCTTCGCCATGTTGCGTCCCTACGGCCGGGGTCGCGTTATTGGCCCGGTGGTCTGCGAGAACCTTGAACAAGCTCAACATCTGATCGGCGTGTTACTGGCCCAAGTGCCGGATACCTTCGTGCGTATCGACATTCCGGCGGATTGTGGCTTGAGCGACTGGCTGGAAACCGCAGGCCTAAAACAGGTCGATACCGTGGCGCAAATGGCCCGTGGCACACCGCCGCAAGCCAGCAACGGCGTGCGCCAGTTTGCCTTGGTCACCCAAGCCATCGCCTGATCGCTTGCCGTGACAGACCACTTACCACCCAACACTTTTATTTGCATGGAGCGTCACCCGCATGCCCCAACCTAGCGTTTTACTGTTAGCTCGAGCCGACGGCAGTCGCGTTGTCACACCTTTCAAATCGCTGCCATTGAGTGCTGCCGATCCGTTGATTGACTGTCGTCAGGTCGCCTGGTCCGGGACCGACGGCGTGTCTGCCGGCATTGTGGCAATCGGTGATGTGCTTGATATCGATGACTTCCCACACACAGAAGTGATCGTGATCCATGCCGGTCACGTCGTGCTGAAAACCGAGGAGCAGACACTGCAATTGGGTGTCGGCGCAAGCGCAGTGATCGGTCGCGGGACCGCGCTACAGATCGAGGCACACGTCGGTACGCAATGGGTGTTTTGTACTATGACCACCGTAACTCCGACGCCCGGCCTGACCTTGCTGGATCCGCTGGCGATGCTGTCCCCTTCCTCCCCACCAGAACCGCAAATATTGATCGGCCCGACGCCGCAATGCCGTTCACGTAATGCCTTCGAGGATGCGGCAACCAATCTGCGCGTCGGGGTCTGGGACTCGACGCCTTACGAGCGCCACGGCCGAGCGCACAAGCTCAATGAACTGATGTACTTGATCGAAGGCAGCGTGACGCTACAGGGATCTGACGGATCAAGCGTTACAGTCAACGCCGGTGACAGCGTGTTCGTCGCGCAGGGCGCACCGTGCGCCTGGAAAAGCACAGGGTATGTGCGCAAGGTGTATGCAGTTAAATAGACACCAATTGGATCGCCCCTTTGGATTATATGGTCGAGACGGAGTGACTCGAACACTCGACCTCTAGCACCCCATTGCGGGGACCTTAGCGACCCAAGCTGTTGTTTAGTAATAAAAACTTCCATTTCTTAGGGTGGCAAAACATCCACTTTTTTGTGCTTATGCAAACGGAAATTGCGGCCTCCAGAGTGGGTTTTGCACACTTTTTTCCAGATAAATCTCAGGTGCCGATAGAGAATGCAGCAAGGCCTACGGCATGGTGCTGGCTCACAGTTGTCGCGACAAAATGACAGAGACATCCACTGCGCGGCCTACTACGAATTGCTTTCAGTAGCGGGTGACCAGCCCGACATAAGCCGCAAACAGTCCTCAAAAGCCTTCTATGCACTTTTGGTGCATGCTGGCGATACCCCGAAGGCTCAGGATGATGTTGCGCAGAAGTTGGTGGACTTGGGTAAAGAGACACCCGGGCCGATGACGCCAGCTAGCACTACCACGCTACGTGAAAAATACGACGCCGAATGCAAAGTCCTTCTGAAGACCGCCTGGTGCGAAGCATACAAAGATCCGGGTGCTTGTGAGGCGTAATGCCTTGGCGGTATCAGCATAGGCATCCATCATGGAGCCCGGCCCAGCGCCGGCCTTTTCGTATGTGCCTGTCACGCCATTGTCACACCGACCCAGCACAATGCAGTTAGCCAAAGGGATTTGGCCCATCTACAGAGCCCGGCCAAGCGCTGGTTTTTTCGCTGCAGCGACATGCTTTTCAAAAAGTGCTCACAGAACGCAGCGCAGATTAAGCAGACAAAAGGATTTGACCCCATACAGAGAGCCCGCCATGCGCGGGTTTTTTGTTGTTAGTCATTCCCGCTGCTAGCTTCGTCGTGGTCGCCCAGCTCAGCCCTGAGTTTACGGCTCATCTGGTTGATCGCTGGCAGGAACTGGAAAAGCAAGTTGCTAAGCCGGCTTTCGACTTCACGGCGGCACTTAGCGTGCCCTCGCACAGGCGGCGACTTCTGCATATCGCAATAAGCGGACTGGGTCCGCGAACATGAATCGTTGGCTCGTTAAGTCGGACCAGATAGGCAGTCCACAGCTCGTTGCTGATCCAACTATGGCAAATCCGCCGGCTGGCAAGGAACAGTTCGGTCAGGCGCCAATCTGTCGAAGGGTTAAATCAGTAGTCGATTGGCGCGTCTCCGCCTCTGGAAGAGGTGATCGAGCATTGCTACAAGAAGCTGCGTAATTCGGCCAATCAAAGCCAGATGGTGGCCTCTGGCTGGATCGCTATTCCCGACTCGTTATCGCTCGACGAGGTTCACGCGGCTCGGATATTTGAAGCGGTCGGAGCCTGGAATCAGGTCAAGGTAGCAGCGTGAGACGCTCCGCGCCCAACAACGAAAACGACAAACCTGGCTGGCACTGCCGGCCAGTGGCATTGGCCATAGCCAAGAGCGTTCGGCGAAGGCCGCCGAGAAGCGAATCCAGTACGACGAAAAGGAATTGCGCCACCGAGTCAGGCTCGGCACCCGGCAGAAACTTGATGAACTGATGGCCTGGAACGGCATTGAGGAAATCAACTAGGCGGTGCAGAACCTGATTTTGAACGCGCATGCGCTTGAGCCGACCCTGTCATTCCAAGCGATGGAAAGTCCGCGCCACAACGTGCAGATAAGCGAAAACGTGGCGCGGATGTTTCGGAATGAGAGTTTGCTGAGCTGAAGCGCGATCCGGGCGACTAGGTTGTCGATCCTTGTCACGCCTTAGTCGATTGAGTGAACATCCAGCCAAATGCAACAACAGCAATGATAGGTCGGATGAGATCCATAGCTGAAGCCATTCCAGAAGACACCTGTAGCCCCATTATTACCATCATCGCCAATGCCGCGAGAATTCCAAATCCTGCGATCCAGCGGAAATACCTTGGAAACATTGTATAACTCCCTTATGAAGGGGTTGCATCGTAATGGCATTTAGCAATCACTTCAATTTACTTTGGCACATCCGTTCACAGAAGCGAGTGGCCCGCCTTCACAGACCTGGCTGGACTTGCCGCCAGCGGAATTGAAGAGGCAGGCCATGGCCGAGAAGCACAACCACCCACGGCGGAAGCCTTCAAGCAGCGCAGGAAGAGGGAGAAGGACGCGGCCAAGAAAGCCGCGCTCGGTATCGAGAAATTCACGATTGAAGTGGCCGGGGTGTTCAAGTCTGACCTGCTGCGAGTGATGAAGGCACAAGGCATCAACAACCGGCAATACATTCACCAGCGGCTGCTGATCAACCTCATCGCCGCCGACTTCGAGACACAGGCCCGGATGCTGCGGAGCGCCACGACACCATTTGTCATTACCGAAGAAGTGTCACGCGAATTCCGTACCGAAAGCCTGCGCGAGCTACGTAAAGATCCGGGCGACGAGATCATTTCGCCGACATAGCCAAATTTAAAAATGACCAATCTGGCGGATTAATTAGTATCGCTGGTATCTGAGTAAATCCAGCAGCTAAGGATAGGTTGAATCGATGGTAACCGTCGCGCAGCAAGTAAATGTAATCCCCATTTATTTCAGCCAAACGCGACACTTCAACTGGCAGCACGAAGCTTTGTGATGCAAACATTTTTGCTGTGCGCTGGCTTGTATCCTCGCGCAGAGGCTTAACTGCTTCCGCCCTATTTACAGGCCTGACTGCGCTAATCAAAACCAGAAATACGCCATCGATCGTTTCGTCAAACAGGTAATGGCTGCTCGTCTGGCTGGAGCGGTCGAACCCAGCCTTCTTCAAAATGTTTTGCCCCTGGTCAATAACGTCCATCCGCCCCCCCCAGATACAGAACCCCAATAATAGCTCGCTGCATCCGGTCACGGAGGGGGGTGCCTGACCTAGTTTTTGCGTGTGCTGGCATTCAGGCTCGCCGGAAAGTCGCTACGCGCTCCGTTAGTACAAGGGGAATCGGGAGGCATAACACAGCGCGATGGTGTTGGGGCGGGCGCTGCTGGCGTGACGGCCAAGGCCGACCTCGCGGATTCAAACCGCAAAGCCACCGAAATCGAGACGAAAAGCAATTGGGAGTTGATGGCGAACAACAAGCTGATCAGCGAGTTGTGCGTAAAACTCAAAGAGTTGACTGATACTGATCCGCTGACCGGGAGAAAGTCGAATCAGCGGCTCACTTCGCGAACGTAAGCCTGGCATACAGCCAGTGCAATTAATCCTTGGTCTCCGTCGTTGGTGATACCGATAATTTGGCTGGTAATTTCTATGAACGCGACTAGGACTTACAAGAAACAATCAAACTTCGCTTCATAATCGAACTTCCATAAATGCCTGACTGATTTGCAGAGGCAACACTGCCCTGCTCTCCAGTTTGAGACAAGATGTCGTAGCCATGGCTGCCACAAATCTCTCCAGCTTTTTCAAAGCAGCTCTCCCAGCTAAAAGCTGTACCTGAGCAATTTATGGAGTAACCAACACTAACGTCCGGCATGTATGTTTTGAAAGCTGTTGTGCAGCCCGAGAGCGGGATGAGTGCAATGAGTCCTAACGATAGTGGCCGCATAACGATCCTTCAATGAAAGCCAGAGTTCTGCAGAATAGTAGAATTGAACGACTGGATCGCGCAACGCACCACTCTATTTCGTTGAGATAACTTCACTCACTCCTCTTGCGTAAGCTTGGCACGCCTGTAAAGCAATCAATCCCCGGTCACCTGTGTCGGTGATGGCGATAATTCGTTGAGCATGCGCTGGGTCAAGTCGGGCGCGCGCTCCTCCATGAACCACGCTGCTGGCGGCGGTACCAGAGCCTACGAGCAGCTTGTTCAGGTCTTCCGTTTTCTTTCTATCCCTCGCCAGGATGTGTACATCCGTCGATTTCGGAGCTGTGTGCAAAGCCTCCCAGTGGCAATGCTTGCAACCACGAGTAATCACAGAGCCGTCGAACTGCTCAATCTCGGAACTGCTTACCGAGCCATGCAACGGACACTCGAGATCAAAAAAGCGGACACGAGGCTGTCTGCAAAAATTAGAAATTCGCGCCACTCGTCACCTCCGGATACATCTCTTGCGTATGGTTCGGCAGACCGTGAAAGGCTGGGCTGGAGCTGGCACCAGTCGGCATAAGTACGTCCTGCAACCGCTCACCGTTCAGCCAGGTGGCCGCATTCGGAATGTAGCGCCCGCCGTCCTTGGTCCAGTCCTCGGAAATGCAGTGGCTGCTCAAGGCGGCGATCAGCGTCTGATGCAAAATGTCGTTCGGTCTCAGCTTCGCCCAAGCTTTGGCAGCGTCCTTGCGACCCTTTTTCTTCGGGTACCCGCTTTCATGGGAGGAGCAATCGATTCTGTTCTCCGAACTGCCAGCGCATCTGCAGATCATGGCGATGTTCAAGGTCAACACCGGCTGCCGAGAGCAGGAGGTGTGCAAGCTTCAGTGGGATTGGGAAATTGCGGTCCCGGAACTGGGAACCAGTGTGTTTCTGATCCCGGCCGGCTTTGGAGGCAGGAGCGAACGATCCGGCGTGAAGAATCGGGACGAGCGCTTGGTGATATTGAACAGCGTGGCCAAGTCGATCATCGAAAAGCGGCGCGGGCAGCACAAGCATTTCGTCTTGCCTTTCGGGATGCCGGGTGAGAATGGGAATCCGACCATGATTCACCGGATGAACGACTCGGCTTGGAAGCGAGCAAGGATCAGGGCGACCAAGAAGTAGCTCGAAAAACATCTTCGAGCACCGCACGAAGGGTTCACCAGGATCCGGGGTCACGACTTGAAGCACACCTTTGGCAGAAGGTTGCGTGCAGCAGGCGTTACAGAAGAGGATCGAATGGCATTGTTCGGGCACAAGAACGGCAGCATCACCAGTCACTACTCAGCCGCAGAGCTGGACCAACTGATTGAGGCCGCGAATAAGGTATCAGTAACCGCCCACCTTCATCAATTCCCAGAATCGGTTGTTATCGAGCGCTGGCGAACTGAACACGGCCGTGGAACTCGGCGCCGGAGACGTGACCGGCAAGTGTTCTAACTTGAGATGATGGTAGCGGCATGGTCAAATAAGCGATGGCCTTTTGCCATGGAGATCTCAGTTGAAGCAGCACCGCGGATTAATCATTTTTTTTTTGCAATGACTTTACTCTTTGCCCTGGTCCAAGTCTGGCACAAGAAAGCGGCTCCAGAGGAGAAGAAGCAAGAACTGGAACGGCAGTATGAGGGGATTGCGCACTTGATGAATGCCGTCCCACCACAAATGCCGGACGACTCGATCCGCCTTGATCACATAACATACGGTGACAGAGTCCTTCATATCCCGTTCACCCTCACGAAAGTGACGAAAAGCGAAATTGATGTTGATGCGTTCACCGTTGAGAGAAAAGAGCTACTAGTCACCGCCAGTTGTGGTGAAAAGGGTCTAGGCCCTTTTGTTAAATCAGGTCTGGTCCTCAACTACACCTTCAACGATTCAAGAAACTCACCGATAGCCGACTTTCAGATAGGCAATTCCGACTGCCTCTAAAGGTCAGCACCTGAGCCCGCCTCTCTCGCGGGCTTTTTTATGCGTGCCATACCCGCTGCTGGATCCGCGCAACTCGTAACCCCTCTCGACAAAATCCGCATGCACTCCCCTCAGCGCGCTTGTAGCCGCAGCTGAGTCCGACGACGTCACCGTGGATGCGCCACCGGTTGAAGACATTGTCGAGGTTGTAGCCCTGGGCTTCGACGTGGAGCTCGACACTGCTCGCGCCTGGCTTCGCGCCATCCGCTTCAAACCACCCTTTCCATCTGAAGGTCGACCTACCCGTCGGCCACGGAGAGCGCAATGACCGATTCAGACACCCAAGCACAAACCGGCCTCGCCACGTATCACGATCCATCGCACAACGCTGCAGCGCTCATCCTCAACCCTGGCACCATGAAGTCAATGAGCGACCTCGCGCCGATGATGTCGAAGGGCGTGACAACAGGTCGAACAGCACCTAGCAGCCGGAGGGCGCTTCTCTAGACCCGAGCCCGCTCAAATCAATCCACCGCCTGCTGAGCGCTCCACAAACATCGATCCTGAAACCGTCCTCAAGCGCCGCCGCCCCGCCATCACTGCGGCTGAGCGCAAGGCACTGCGGAAACTCGCGGAGGCATTATGAGCAAGCGCAAGGCAAACAACGGCTTGGCTCGCGCCGAACGCAGCTGCCGGGCATTGCTCAGGACGAATCATGTCGCCGTCGTGAACATCGACCCCAGCGGTGCGCAGATCATGGCGAACTGGAAGAACTACCGGCAGATCCGGAGCTTGGCGATCGCCAATGCTCTGTTCGACTTCTCCTATCGCTGGACGATTTACCTCAGCGCCATGTGTCGAGACGAGCGCGACGTTGAGTACATCAAGTCGGTGGAGATATCGCCGGAGGGCATCTACAAGGTGGAGCGCCTGACGGATGCCATCGAGCATTACTACCTGGAGCTGCGGAACAGCTGCAATCAAAACCACTTGGTTGCGTCTGGATGGATCGCGGTTCCTACGGAGGTATCACTTTAAGAGGCGCAGGCCGCAAATTTGTTTTATGCGGCCGGGGCCTGGCATCAGGTGAAGGTCGCTGCATGAGACGAATCAGCAACCAGGTGCGCCAGCGCCGACGACAGACATGGCTGGATATACCGGCCCACGGAATTGAAGAGGCAGGCAATGGCCAAGAGCAACGCGGAACGCTCAGCGAAAGCTGCAGCGAAGAAGAAGAGTTGCGGATGCATGCGTTGGCTGGCACACGACAAGTGCTGGCTGACCTGATGGCCTGGCACCAGATCGAGGAACAGGGCGAAGCAATGACCCTGGCCCTACATCATCTGCACGCACTTGGACCGGTTGGATCAGCGCCTTTCTTCTCGCCGCCGCGACACGAAATCACTATCAGCGAAAACGTATCGCGGAAACTGAAAAAGCTCGGCATAGCTGAGAGAGATCCTGATGAAGACGAATAGCGTCCGGAGCTTCTTCGCTGTTAGCACTTGTGATTAACGAACTCAGACATGGGATGTTTCTCAATCGCCCACCTCGCGAGCTCGCCTAATTGTCCACCTTCATCTTTGAAAATATGCGCGGTTCGGGGTGAAATCACAGGGCTTCCCACCAGAGGGCCTTTAAATTTTATTAATTCATATCGGAATGCGTAGTCCCAATTTGCGATTGCAGCCAAGCTGAGCTCTATATCGGTACTCTTAACCAAGTCCCATACCAGTCGCTGATTTTCGATACTCATACGCTCGCCGATGTACACCGCTTTGATACATTCGCGAGGAAGATCCATAGTCACAATAGGAAAGTTCGAGGTCTCGCTATCAGCAACGTTGCAGTCAGATAAGGACCGGACTAGTCTTACTTCTCGCTCATAACTCCAGACGTTTGACTTAACGCACAGGTCTGATATCGGCACATGACGGTCAAAAAATCTTCAATATTAAATACCGGCCTACGTTTCTGGTATTTAACTGGGTTTAATCCAGTAAAGAAATCGTGCGACTCATCAAACTCTATGATTGCGCCGGCGTAATCCTGGGCGTAATGCCCCCACATCAAAAGACTATCCGGATTTCTACTCAAGCAGAGAATACCCAAACTTCGATTCAAAGAACTGACGATTTTACGGGCCTGAATGTCACTACGATGCTCCTCAGGACCAGGGATGTGGCTTCGATCAATACCCTTCCGTCTAGGGCTGGTTACACAAAATGAAAAACCGCGTTCCTTCTCTTCAATATCAGCAGGAATAATAAATTGAGGAAGTAGCTCGAAAGGGTCATTGAACGCGCCGGGCTGTGTGAACTTGATGCTGCCTTTGAGAATTCTCAACGCTGTCCCGGCGGTGACATATTTGTACAAAGCCACTTGCAACACTCCTTGATCCGACCCCATGTCGGTCCCCCCGTAATACCCCAACCCAAACCAAATTGCCACCACCGGTCACGGAGGGCGGCAACCGCGGCGCTCGGACGATTCGCCGGCCAGATGGAACAACGGTAAGCATCGACACCGAACGAGGCCGCTACACTGGTGAAGTGGAAGCAGCCCGACAAGAGATGGCAATCCTGCCGCACGGTGAAAGCGAGTGCCAGGCGGTGCAGCTCGACATCTTCGCCTGATCCGCTCTCAGATTAAGCGTCAGGATCAGGCCCTAGAATACGGTCGATGTCTGCCTTAGCCAGCTCTATGCCGTGGTCTCTTGCCTGCTCGAATGAGCTGTATTTCGCTTTTTCACGAGAGGCAATAACAGGACTGTCTGCGCTATCAACAGTAACTCTCAGGCCTTTTGGTACCGGATCGTCGTCAGCGCCCCACTGAAAATCAACTTTCGCCTTAACGCCGCGATGCTCGCAGTCAATTGGCCACGGCCGATCTACCAAAACCATTTCACTCTCCTTCCGTCTCCGTGCCGGGCCGAACACAAATACCCCAACCCTAACCAAATTGCCACCACCGCTCACGGAGGTCGGCGCCTGCATCGCTGACCCCACCACAGGTTCAAGTGAACATCAGCTGAGTAGGAGCTTTTCCTCAATTCGACGCTCTAGCTTCGACAACAGTCTTTCCAGATGCGTTATGGCGTCACTATAGTTTTCGCATTTATTTTTTTCGAACCAAGACCAATGAGTTCGTATGGATTTTTCCGATCTTGCCGCTACCTGAGAATCTAAGTGATAGGTGCGCGACCAAAGAATATAACTTTTTGCAACTAATGAGCATCGATCAGAAAACATGTAGACGAAGGTGGATTCAATGTCGAAATTAAGGCGCCAGGCCGATTGACATTCGAGCAAAAGGTCCTTCAGCACTAGCGCTGCATTATCGCTTTCATCGATAGAGGCCTGGATTGTCTCGTTAACGGCGTCGGATAGTTCGGGTGTGGGCTTTTCATCGCCATGTAATTGCTCGACTGAAAATTCCGCCCAACCCCATGTAGTCATGATTTTGTCCTTGTAGCGATACAGAGCCGTCACCACCTTTCTTGCTAATTCAAGATCTGCAGACGCATTGACCTGATGCTTCCAAGTATTAATGTTCGCCGCCGCCACGCACACGGCAACAACGGTTGCTAGCGCACCAAGGACTTCAAAAAGATCGTGCACGCTATCGATGACGAAGAAACTTGTTTTCAATGGCACTTGAGCCCATACAGCGCCGCATCCGAACAATAAAAAACAACCCAGCCACACCACCCAATCACGCCTCATAACCCACTCCCCTGTAGATCCCGGAACTATACCGGCGAGGATCTCCTATGTCCGCACAACAGAAGAAACACCCCTTCGATTTCAAAACTCAATACGGACTCGGCTTCAGCACTCAGGACGATGAGATCGTTGTCGACTTCTTCTGTGGTGGCGGCGGCGCCGGTACCGGGTTGGAGATGGGCCTGGGCCGCGCGGTAAATGTCGCGAAGAACCACAGCCCTCAGGCGATTAGCATGCACACCGTGAATCACCCGGGCGCCGTGCACTACACCACCGACGTTTTCGATGGTGATCCGGACACCGAGTGCGGCGGCAAGGCCGTTGGCTGGTTCCACATGTCACCGGACTGCACGCACCATAGTCAGGCCGCCGGCGGCCAGCCGCGCAAGCGTGAGATTCGTAATCTGTCATGGATAGGCCTCAAGTGGGCCGGCAAGAAGAAGCCCCGCGTCATCAGCCTGGAGAACGTGAAACAGATCCTCCAGTGGGGGCCGCTGATTGCCAAGCGCTGCAAGGCTACTGGCCGAGTAATGAAGCTGGGCGGCGTCATTGCTGAGCCGGGTGAAGTCGTCCCGGTCCACCAGCAGTTCTTAGTGCCCGACCCGAAGCGGCGCGGCCAGACCTGGGCAACCTTTGTCTCCGAGCTGCAGCACTTGGGATATGTCGTCGAGTGGCGCGTCCTGAAGGCCTGCGACTTCGGCGCCCCCACCAGCCGAGAACGCCTATTCATGATCGCCAGGTGCGACGGCGAGCCGGTTGTCTGGCCAGCCCCGACGCACGCTAAACACCCAGTAAAGGGCCAGCAGAAGTGGCGCACCGCCGCCGAGTGCGTCGACTGGACCATCCCGAGCAAAAGCATCTTCGACCGGTCAAAGCCGCTGGCACCCGCGACCCTGCGGCGAATCGCTAAGGGCATGAAGAAGTTCGTCATCGATGCGGCTGACCCGTTCATCGTACCGATTGCGAACTGGTCCGGGGAAAGCGTGCAGTCAGCGCACGACCCGCTGCGCACCGTTACCTCCTGGCCCCGTGGTGGTTCGTTCGCCATGGCCAGCCCAATCATCGCGCCAGCCACGCACCAGGTCAGCGATCGTATCAACGACCCACACGCCCCTCTGCCGACGGTCACCTGCGCCAACCGAGGCGAACTGACTTTGATCAGCCCTACCTTGATTCAAACCGGTTACGGCGAACGCGCAGGACAAGAGCCGCGAGTGCCTGGGCTTGATCAGCCGCTGGGCACGGTAGTCGCTGGAGGCGTGAAGCACGCACTTGCTGCTGCGCACCTGGTGAAATTTCGGTTTGCTGATGAAGGCAAGGCTCTCGCCGAGCCGCTGCCAACCATCACCAGCGGCGGCAACTACCAGCGCCCTGCCGGTGCTGCCCACGCAATGGGCATCTCGACGGTATTCATGGCCCAGATGAACGGCGGCTTCAACACCACCGACGCCAAGAGCATTGAAGACCCGATGACCACGGTGACCAATACCGGCAGCCAGCAGCAACTGGTGACCGCCAACCTGGTGCACCTGCGCGGCAACTGCGATGCGCGGGACACTGCCGATCCGCTGCACACCATCAGCGCCGGCGGCACCCACCACGGACTGGTCACCGCATTCATGGAGCGTCAGTTCGGCGCCAGCGTTGGCCAGGCGGTGGATGAGCCAGCACCGACCATCACAGCAGGCGGTGGTGGAAAGAGCTCATTGGTTGAGTTCCAGCTTTCGCCGGAGGTTGAAGCCGGTGCACTGCGTGTCGCCGCATTCCTGATCAGCTACTACGGCACCGAGAACATGAGCGCCGCCGACGCACCAGCGCCAACGATCACTACCAAGGATCGACTCGGCCTGATCACCGTCACCATCAAGGGCACGCCCTATGTGATCGTCGACATCTGCCTGCGGATGCTGCAACCGGCCGAGCTGTACAAGGCTCAGGGCTTCCCAACCGACTACATCATCAGCCACGGCGCCGACGGCAAGCCGTTCACCAAGACTCAGCAGGTCCACATGTGCGGCAACAGCGTCAGCCTGCCCCCGATGGCTGCACTCGCTCGCGCCAACGATCCATGGCGAGCAGTCGAAGCCCAGGCAGTCGCGGCGTAATTTAAGCCCAGATAGCATTCGTAGTTTTTATGACCGGCGCTTGAACGCCCTTCAGACGTTCGGTTGTAAGCCACAGCCTCGTACGGTCAACTTCAAACTTTCTAGGAGTTGAAGCCTGCTCGGCGAGCAGTGACCCACTTAAAACATACGTTCCGCAGCCCTCGCAGCAGTAAGTATTCCCGTCGTGCACCGTTTCTAGGGGCTGAACACTCTGACCACAGATATGACAGTTCATCAAAATCTCCTTTTCTGAGCTGGTAACTGTAGCCGATCCCTCAACACCCTCCACCGCCCGGGCATGACCCGGCATAGGACGCCCCATGCCCACAGAAAACAAATCCCCTCGATATCGAAAACAAGGAGCTTGTATGAGCGAATGGACGAACGACATGAGTGACAAGGCCATGCACGCTTTGATGGAGCGTTGCGGGATGCTCCAGAACATGACGCTGCTCGGGGAGCTGAAGAAGCCGAGAATGCCATGCACCAGGCGTTCAAGCCTGAATGGGGCGGTCCGAATGACCCGGATGTACTCAAGCGTAAGAACGAAGAGTTGCAGCAGCGCCTGAACGCAGCGGATCAGCGAATTGATGAGCTGACTGCGTCGCGTCCTTAGACGAGAACCGACAAAAACCGAACGTTAAACGCAGCAATTATCAGCGCATTCACTAAGCCGGGCAGCCGCGTAAGCCCGAGAACCACATAAAGGATTGGACTGATCGAGCCGAATATCAGTTCTACGAATACGTCCGATGCCTGCTCGTCAAACACCGAAAAGGCCGCAATTACGGCCCATATCGTCAAAAAGACATACATCGTCACGCCGTCGACTCGATAGAAGGCCCGCTTGAACGCGTATCCCACGGTGTCCGTGTCGTTAAACATCTGAGTATCCCTACGTCGGTCGATTCGCTCGAGAGTAGCTGAATCGCAGCGTGAACCTCTACTCCCTCCCCCTTCAAAGTCAGCCGCTGTAGCGCAGACCAAGGATCACTGGACAAAGGTTGAGGAGCGGTATTTGACGCGAGCATTCAAGGAGGCCAGGGAAGCGGCGAACTGCTAGGCGGGATGGAAGGAAGAAGAGATGCCGGGCTTCCACGAAGTGCGAGCGCTGTCGCTGCACCTGTACAAGAAAGCCGGAAAGGATGGTCAGAAAATAGCTGGCCATGCGAGCGAGGGCATGACCAGAAACTACCAGCGGGACCACGAGGAAATCGTCTGGTCCGAAGCAATTCCGGACCTGAATATCAGCGAAATCACCGGGTAGTTTTGCGCCAGTTTTGCGCGGGTTTTGCGCAGGCACAAAAAAGCCGATCTAGTTGATCGGCTTAAGTGTCTGATTTTACTCAGGAATAATGGTCGGGACGGAGTGATTCGAACACTCGACCCCTAGCACCCCATCTCCTTTTTCATACTTCTTGAAAGACTCCAAAATTTTACTCTGGATTTTTCTAAGCTAGTATTTACTTGAGCTCCAGCGGTGTTCGGCTCTACGAGAGTCCAGGAACGTCCATCAAGAGCCGACGTTTTTGTGGGGGTAAAAGTAGGGGGAGTCTATTTCATGGCTAAAATTACCATCAAAGAACTCGAGTCGCTGACCGCCAATGATGCAGGCCGAATCCTCAGGGAGGATGGCAATCTCGCCGGTCGAATCTCAGTCCGCAAGGACGGTGTGTCGGTCAGCTTTTTCTATCGTTACCGGTGGGGCGACCAGAACAAAGAGTACGCCTGCGGAACCTGGCCGCGCAAATCTCTGACAGACATCCGCAAGGCGCGTAATCAGGCCAGAGCGCTCATTGACGAGCAGATCAATCCCAACGAACACAAGAAAACCGCCAAGGCACAGGCATACGCCGCGGCTAACGTAGAGACCGAACAAGTAAAAACGACAAAGGTGCAAACGCTGACCGTCCAGGATCTGGCCAAGGCCTGGCTGTTGGATGGCGTCGCGCGTAAAGACGGCAATGCCGAGTTGCAACGACGCTTTAACAAGGACCTTTTTCCGGCACTCGGTAAGACCGCAGTGAGCAGCGTCTCCGAACACGATGTTCGGGCGCTGATCCGTTCCGTGGTCAACCGCGGCGCTCACCGGCAAGCCATCAGCTTCTTCGCGGACCTCACTCAGATGTTCAGTTGGGCCAGAAAGCGCCAGCCCTGGCGGGCCTTATTGGTCGAGGGCGACCCGACTGAACTGGTCGACATCTCCCCATTGATCCCTGCCGACTACGAAGCGGAAAGAAGCCGCATCCTTTCCCCGGCGGAGTTGTTGGAATTGCACAACCGCTTCCAGCAAATGACCGTCGATTACAACGCCCTCCCCGTCGGACAAAAGTACGAAGGCATTCGGCCGTTAAAGAAAGAAACTCAACTCGCGCTCTGGATAAGCCTGGGCACCTTGTGCCGGATTGGCGAGTTGCTGCAGGCCGAATGGAAAAATGTCGATCTGGACCAGCAGACCTGGTTCCTCCCCAGTGAAAACGTCAAGGGCACCCGGGGCAAGAAGCAGGACCACCATGTCTTCCTCTCCCCCTTTGCCCTGCATTTCTTTCAGGAACTCAAAACCCTGACGGGAGACTCCCAATGGTGCTTTCCGAACAAGCAGGATGATGGGCATGTGGACGTGAAAGTGGTGAGCAAACAGGTCGGCGATCGCCAGGCCCGGTTCAAAAACCGCAAGGCCCTCTCCAGACGGTGCCATGACGATACCCTGGTCCTTGCCGACGGCCAAAACGGCGACTGGACGCCGCATGACCTGCGCCGCACGGGCGCGACCATGATGCAGGCTTTGGGTGTCAGCCTGGACGTCATCGATCGCTGCCAAAATCATGTACTGGCCGGCTCTCGAGTGAGGCGCCACTACCTGCATCACGACTATGCCGAAGAGAAGAAGTGTGCCTGGAACCTGTTGGGCGATCGACTCAGTGCCGTTCTTTCCTCAACCTACGAGCACCCACCGACCGAGTCGATGCTGTCTTTTCCAGCGTACGCCGCCACTGGTTCTCTACATCCTTCATAAGTCAGAAACTTTACTACAGCTCCCCGATCTGCGAAACGACCTCGAACGCGTCAGCACTGCTGCTCCTTGTTACTCGGCAAATCATTCTGCCAAAAGGTAGCAGCGAAGCTAGCTCCAACCCTCCTCCTGCCCCGCATTACCAAAATTGTCCTTTGTCTTACTGCTCCTCAAATAACGCTTACACTGGATTTTCAAACCCACGATTAATCCGGTAAAGGAGCGCCCTTTAGTGAACATGAATTGGGATGAGCGTATGCGTTCGCATCACACCTTGCGTGATTAGGCAGGCTGCCAGCTATGCGGCAGCAATTGCTCTGTCTCGCTCATCCTCTGTGTGGGTAATGGTAGCCGTTCAAGTAGTGTGATTGTGTTGCCAGAGCCCACTCATTTCTATGGCAGGCCCAGTACCAAGGCTTGACGTTGCGGCATCCAATTCCATTTCAAAGCAGAACGCCTAGCCAGTGAAATCTATGGTCACCCCCATTTTTGCAATACTGATTACCGGTTGAAGTGGTTGGCTTGCTTAAATCTATCCGGCGTCTAATTCGGGTATGCCCCGCGCCACGATGAGAGTCGCGCCTGACGAACCTTAAAAACTTGCTTGGCTTTTCTAGCTAGCCGATTTCACTGTCAGGATCTTCGCCAGGCCGGTAGGCCGTTCATTTCATCTGTTGCAAAACCTGAAAGGTGAACGCAGAGTCAGGCAGCCATGGTGCTTGGTCCTGCTTCATATTCGGTATGGTTGGTCGCTATTGCCCAGGCGATGCGCGCCAGTTTGTTGGGCAGCGCCCATTGCCACAGCCAGCAGGCTGGCGGTGATTGGCCCAACACACGGTATGCCCAGCAAACACTTGCCCAAATCATCGTCGGCAAGCTGGCCAAACCAGCTCTTAATCCAGTGCCTTGATCTGTTCATCCAGGTAGACAGAGTGATCGTGCAGACGCTGTAACAGCAGCGTCAGCCGCACGGGCAGTTCGTGCTGCGCCAGAACGCTGGCTAAGCGCTTCATCATTGCCAACCCTTGCGGAAGGCTGACGCCGAACGCCAGCACAAACCATGCATCTGGTTGACTGCCTTGGTGCGCTCACCCACCAGCGATTCCCGCAGACGATGCAAAACAGAAAGCGTCTGCTGGGCCTCGGTCTTAGGCGAAACAAAGCGCATCGATGGTCGCGACGCGGCTTCACAGATCGCTTCGGCATCGACGCAATCGTTTTTGTTGCCCTTCACGAAAGGTTTAATAAACTGCAGGGAAATCAGCTTGGCTTGATGGTCCATGGCTGTCAGCTAGCGCTGAGACTTCAGCAGTGGCGCTCGACCCTCGACGACAACGACTTTCGTATCCGCCTTGGCTACCAGACATTCACGTACCGCGTGCTGACTGACCAGGGCTCGCAGCACATCTTCCTGAATCGCCTCGCCGATCATTCAGCCCCCCCCGAGACTGACAGCTCGCCCGGCGGATCGTTACGCGTCAGGGTCAGCCCCTCCAGCTTGCCGCCCGGCTCGCCGTTGTAATGGAACACCTCGCCTTCGATCATGCCCACTTCCCAGGCTCCCTCGAAATAGCGGCCCTGGCGCAACTCGCCAAGCTTGATGCCCTCGGGATCGATTACGTCATAGCGGTGAACTCGCGCACTGCCCTAAGTCTCCTGCAGCGACTTTGCTGGAAACGTTAACCTGAGTGACAATCCTTCGGGCTTCCAATCGCGAAAAATCTCGCCATCAAGGTGCCCGCGCACTGTAGCTTTCGCCAAAAAAGTCCCGAAACCGCTTGCCTTAGGCTCACACTCAATCGGTGGCCCATTCCTTTCGTTCCAGTCGATGGTGAAAAAATCACCTATGTTGCTGCAGGAGACGTCCAACCGCCCTTCAGGTATTGAGAGGGCTCCATATTTGGCGGCATTGGTGGCAAATTCATGGAGCAATAGTGCGAAGCTGGTTACCGCATTCCCCGCAATGGAAATGTCGGGGCCGGTCACGACAGCGCGCGATTCGCTGAGGCCAGTAGCATAAGGTGCAAGAATCGTATTGATGAGCGTATGCAACGTAGTAGGCTGCTGCTTCCTGGCACCGTATGGGATGGTCAAGGTATGCGCGCGCGCCAAGGCGTTCAGTCGTTCAGAAATGGCGGATGCGAGCCCCGCGGATGTCGTTGCTGTACGAGCACTCAACACCACAACACTACTCGCCAGTGTGAACAAGTTTTTCACTCGGTGATCCATCTCCCGGATGAGTAGATTTTTCTGCTCTTCTGCCTGGCGGCGTTCGGTAATGTCGCGGGCGATCTTCGCCGCTCCTACAATAAAGCCTTGTTTATTTCGGATTGGGGAGATCGATAGGGAGATCTCGACGAGGCTGCCGTCTTTGCGTCTTCTGATGGTTTCATAATGTTCGATGCGTTCGCCGCGACGGATGCGCTCCAAAATGCCTGGCTCTTCATTGGCTCGATCCTGGGGAATGAGTATGGCAATCGGTTTACCAATGGCTTCCTCGGCGGTGTAACCGAAGAGTCTTTGGGCGCCTTTGTTCCAGTTGATGATCCTACCCATCAAATCCTTAGCAATAATGGCGTCGTCTGAAGACTCGACAATGGCGTCATGTCTCAGTGCGGCTTCATCGGCTTTCGTTTGCTCCGTAAGATCGACCAGCATATTGACGGCGCCAATCATTGTCCCATTTGCATTGAAAATCGGTGAGGGGAACGCGAGAAAGCGGATGCGCGTGCCATCCGGCCGCTCGGCAATGGCTTCTAGCCCTCTGATGGGGCGCTGTTCTTTCAAGGCAATGGCCATGGGGCATTGGTCATGAGGTAAAGGGGTGCCATCGGGCCAGTAGAGTTTCCAGGAGCCGCAAAACTCACTGTGGCCGAGTTGTGGTTTGATGCCCCAGAAAACAGCTGCCGCCTTATTATAAAAGGTGATGAGGCCGTTTATATCAGTGGTGTAAACAGCTTCGGGGAGCGCATCGAGAACGTCGGCTAAATCCAGATGATCAGGCACCGAGGGCAGTGGTCCCCCACTCTCGGAGGAGACGTGCGACTTAGCAGCGGCGGCGTCATCACGGTGACTTGACTTACGGCTCATTCTGACTCCAATGCTAATAACGTATGCCCTGCCGTTTAGGCAATGAAAGCATGTCAATAATTCGCGCGAAGACAAGGTCTACTTTCGCTGAACCCCGCTGCTCCACCCAGAGCATCAGCTCCATCACGGCCACCTCAGGGCCACCTCAGGGCCACCTCAGGGCCAGTTGATCATGGTAGATCCTATTCAGTACATCTGGCAGCGAATAATCACCTGACAGGATCACTTTTTCATCAGAAACGGTCAGAAGCGAAAACTCATAGTGTAGGTTGCAGAAAACATAAAGGAATGAAAACAACTACTCTGTATCCTCGGGGCCGTTTAAATACGGTTAGAGCGCAACTTAGCACAGGGTGATCACCATGAATCCCTCAGACGTCGACAGACTATTCGCCGAGTCGATTCCGCAGCTCTATGAACAATACATGGTACCGCTCATCTTCGAGCCCTACGCTGCTGACCTGGCTTCTCGTATCGCACTTCGCCAACCTTCTCGCGTGCTAGAAATTGCGGCGGGTACCGGTGTCGTGACGCGCCATCTTGCGGATACTTTGCCGCCTGAAGTAGCGATAGTCGCAACGGACCTGAATCAACCCATGCTCGATCAGGCCGCTGCGAGAGGCTCGAGCCGCCCCGTAGAGTGGCGCCAAGCCAACGCGATGCAACTACCGTATCCCGATGAGGCCTTTGACGTGGTCGTTTGCCAGTTCGGGGTTATGTTCTTCCCTGACAAGTTAAAAGCTTTCTCCGAGGCAAGGCGTGTCCTTCAACCCGGTGGGCTATTCATATTTAACGTGTGGGATCGAATTGACCAGAACGAGTTCGCCGACACTGTGACTCAGGCGCTCGAAACTCTCTTCCCGGACGATCCACCGCGATTTATGGCTCGAGTTCCGCACGGCTACCATTCTACTTCTGTTTGCGCTCAGGATCTTGCACGCAGTGGATTTACTCATTTGCCCGGGATCGCCACGCTGGCCGCACACAGTCGCGCGGACTCGCCGCGTATTCCTGCGGTGGCGTACTGCCAAGGCACACCTCTTCGTAACGAAATCGAGACGCGCGGTCCTTCACTCTTGCTCCAGGCCACCGACATCGTGACAACAGCTATAACAAGTCGGTTCGGCTCTGGCGTTGTGGACGGCAAGATTCAAGCTCACATAATTACCGTCGAACGGTAGTGTCTTCAGTCATCCGGCCCCACCCATTCAACGATAGCCTTGTGCCAACTCAGGCCGGGAAAAACTTAACGTCGTGTTCGGGATTAGTTGGCCACTACAAATTACCACCCTTGGTTTCGATCAACCCACCGGAATTCGGGTTCTTGTAGATCTTTACATTGCGAGCTTTGTGAACCACCTTCGCTGCGGCTTCACCTCTGGAACGCCTACTGGCGTGAGGATCAAGTAAGTTGATGACGTTGCGCAGACTGAAGCCGTACTCACCCAGCAGGCTCGGAGCTTGTTTTCAAAGTCCATTTCTCGCTGAAGGCCTGAATCGCCTTTCATCGACTCAAGCTCGGCCAACTGATCAGTCAGTTGTTGTTCAAGCTTGCGAAATTCAGCCAAACGAGACATAGGAAACGTTCCTTTTAAGGTTTAGGGTGAGGCGGAATACATATTCCTCATGCAAAGTGAGGGTTTGATTTTCGTCACCCATGCCCCGTTTAAACTGGCCAGTGGAGACCGAAAACGTGCGTGATACGACTCAATAGGTGTGAAGCTCAATATCTCCAGAAAACAGGAGTTAAGAGCACCAACCCTGTAAGGATTTCCAGCCTCCCAAGGAGCATGCCTACGGTCAGTAACCATTTGGCGATATCAGGTAATGATGAAAAATTACCTGCCGGACCAATGATCGTGCCAAGCCCTGGCCCGACGTTACACACCGCCGTAGCGGCACCACTCAAAGCTGTCGTCCAATCAAGCCCAGTGAGAGCCAAACCCATGGCGATAGCGGCAATAGTGATGGTGAAGAAAAATGAGAAGGTCGCTTGACCCGACCCTGCCTGCACCGCCTCTAACCTTCCCTGTGCCTACCGTCGGCCCGTCGCCGCAGCAGGACCCGGACAACGTCGCCCGCAGCGGCCCGTCGAGTTCGGCACTGGAAGCCTTCATGCGCCAGCCCGGGATTTACCCGTTTCCGCCGCAGTTTTCCAACGTTCTGGACCGCAACCCGTGAAAAGCGCAGATCGAAACCTTCCTCAACCGCCATCCGGTCGGCTCGCCGGCGGAGGGTCGTCCGCGCTGAACGGCCTGCGGCGCGGGACAGACCGCCAGTGAGGGCAATCAACTGTCTGTGCACAGGAGACGCCGTCCGTGCACTGGAGGCAGACACCACCCTTGGCACGATGACCTGCATTCTGCACTCGGTCCCGAGCCAAAATCTCGTCCTGGTCGCGTCAAGGTATTCATGCGGACGCGCTGCGTAGACGGGGACGACGTTGTAGCGCTCGAACCGCTGGTCGCCGGTATAGTAGATTAAAGCGCTAGGGATGCTGGGCGCTGCGACAAGTCGTGAATACCCCGGTACTGGGAAAGGTGTCCGCACCGGGGAACCTGATACGTCTGGGTGGTTTTCGATTGGCAGTATGCCGTCTATGGCGGCAAGCCCTCAAGCGACGCAGCCAGCGTCACCGGCTTCAAAGGTCATGCTACGGACACCTTGCCGACCTCTACATACCAAAACCTGGAATTGCACATCCTTATCCTGAGAATCGCTTCGCGTCACGAACCAAGTCAGGAGCCGTATGCGGTAGTTCCGCACGTACGGAACTGGGCGGGCGGCGGCAGGTAACTGCCTTCCCTACCGCAACCATTCGTTGAAGGTTTCTGGGATGTGCAAGGCTGTGATCTTCGCGTTTGAGTGCGTGAAGCCGATCCCTGTAGGAACCGATCCACGCTGTTCAAAATCGAAGTTCGATTACTTCACCAACTCGACCTCGCTCGGACGCCAGGTTTTGGTGAAGAAGGGCTCTAGCGGGCTATAGAGGCGCAGACATGGGAAGAAGCCTTTGCCGGGCATGGTTTGGATCCAGTTGCCGCGTGCCACTCCTTTAGGTTGCTGCGGCCCGAAGTAGACCGTCGTCGTCCCGTCAGCGTTTGGCTCCGCCGCCGGTGATGGGAAGCTTTGGCTGCCGGAGCGCGGATAGCGCTGTGGTGTGTCGAGCATTGACCGAGTCATGTTGTCGTAAAGCGTGAACGACCAGAATTTTTCTGCGGGGATGTCCTTCGGCAGGCTGACCTTGTAGGTCTTGGCGCCATCGAAGTAGTTATTCTGAGCGTCGACCATGGTCCACAAATACGTGGAACCAGCGCCGGGTAGTCGCATGGCCATCGCGGGTGTAATGCCGGTGACGCCGTAGAAGAAAGCTGAACGCGCATCCAGTTGGCGGTAACCGGTCGCAGGGAAAGGCTTCACTCCCTCCGGCGTGATCTGCGGAATCGGCGTTTCGAACTCGTGGCCGGTGGCGAATAGCATGTTCTGCCAATTCGCATTGTCGTAGTAATACCATGACCTATCGCGCGGACTCATGAACAGGCTGCGTGACGTCGCATTGGCTACCACCAGCGCTTCCATGAGAATTTTCTTCATTCGCGCATCAAGTGCAAAGGGCTTGCCCTTAACGATCCCGATGGCGGCGATTGGCCCCATCAACTCGGGGTCGAGGCTGGTGGCCGGTTCCTGCTGCACCACTTCGTTCAACATTTCGAAATATGAAAAGTCGTTCGGCGGAATGGTGTTCATCACCTTGCCGCTGCCTTCATGGAACGCGGTCGGCGGTGGCGGGGTGACCGCGCTAAGCTTGGCCTTGCCCGCCAAGAATTCGGCGATTGGTGTGCCGACACCGCCAGCCTTGTAGGGATAGACCTTGGTGAGTTTCTTGATCTGTTCCACCACCGGCTTGGGATCGTTGCCGTTCTCGATGAACGCGCGCGCGAACCACACGCCGTGTGTGGTCTTGGAGTGGGCGACGTTAAACTCCCCTTCTGGCAATGGGCCTTCGTAGTCCGGCGGCACAATCAGATATTTCCCTCCTTGGCCGCGGTCAGGACCTGGCACGCCCATGTCAATAATCCAGCGGAACCAAGCATCCTGGACGGTACCGAGGACTCCCGGCGGGACTTCCACCACCATCGGCCCCTTCGAGAGATCGAAGCCGGAGATGATATAGATCGTGTCGGCGTTGGGCGTCAGGAACAGCGATTTGGAATCCATCAGCTCCGAGAAAACGATTACCTCGTTGTCTTTCACGCCGATGTCCTGCAGACCCTTGCGGATAGCGTGGATGCTGACGCCTTGCAGAGTGTCCGAAAACGCGCGAGTCGCGTGCGAGAAGTCCAGTTGCTCATAGACTTTGTCGAGCGTCGCCTCGCTCGGCTGGCCGTCCAGGAATTCCAGCGTACCGAGGCGGGTTTCGCTCTTGGCGGGCGTCGTGAGCGACTCAGGGATCGTCTCGGCCCATGCGCAGGTAGCGAACAACAGGCTGGCAATCACAGCGCTGCCCTGTCCGATGGTGGTGCGGGGGAACGTTTTCATGGATACCACTCCTTGTGTGTATTTTTTGCTTGTGTGTTTACGAAGCCTCACATAGCTCTTAATCCGGGGCAGTCTCAACATACGGGGCGATTGCTGGCCCGTAACTCTTCCTTTGGCCAAGCTCTTTGGCTGACAGGTTATTTCGAACAAAGTAAAGCACTGAATGAAGGTGTGTAAAAAATATAATTGAACAATTAACGGGACTTGCATTCCAAACACCAATCCCGGTGAACCAGAACTTTCATTCTATTCGCGCGTCGATTGACAAAGAGATAAGCGCAGTGCGGCTTCGCCGCACAAAATACGGCAATGACTCTGGCAAGCGCGGTCTCGGTACCGGCGCGCATATCCATGGGCTCGGTGGCTAGCCAGATGGCCTCGATACTAATCATTGTGTGAGTCCACAGACAAAGCGAACACAACCTTCGGGATCGGAAGTTGGCCGTTTCACTATAAATTGATGCTCGCCAAGCGAAGCTAGATAGTCGCCAGCGCTTCCTCTGCTCGCTTGGGCGTAGCTCTCAGAGGAGAAAAAGCCGGCAAGGCCGCTGCTAGTTGATCTCGGTAAAGCGGCAGGCATTTACGGATCACGTTGACGTTGACCCCGTGGCGGACGGCAACGTTGGAAACGGTCGCCCCAGGTCGCAGTGCCCTTCCACATGCCGAAGCGGACTGCGTGGGTTACGTCGTGTGACTTCGCGAGGTGGACAGGCAGCCCCTTTCCATTGAACTAACTCCAGAGCCCAATCGTAACTATCGCCGCTATTGGGCGAGCGCGGGCCGCCTTTGGGAACTTAACTTAACTTTTCCGCTACTATGTTTGGCATATCCCAGTGCAGAAATCGGCGGGAAGAATCGAGGGCGAATCTGCAGAAGCGCAACGCTAGCAGCTTCGTCGTGATCCGTCGCTTAGAGCGGATGAAGATGTCCCAAGATCGGCACGTTGGCTGATTAAACGCGGTTAAGGTTGCTCCGTCGATATGAGAAATCAGTTTATAGTTGCACTTTGTATAAATTACACAGCATCGCCGCGTGCGCTCTAGGATGGAAGTTCATGCTTCTCAGCAGCTACAACAGTATATTCGTCACATTTTCTGTGATTGTCGCCATTCTCGCCTCGTATACGGCCCTTAACATGGCCAGTCGGGTATCCAGCTCGACCGGAAGAGCATCAGCGTTATGGCTGATAGGTGGCTCGTTTGCCATGGGATTCGGCATCTGGTCGATGCACTTTATCGGCATGCTCGCCTTCAACCTACCTATCTCTCTGGGCTATGACGTACCGCTCACTATTCTGTCGTTATTGATCGCAATCACTGCTTCGGCTTTTGCCCTCTGGTTGGTCTGCCAAAAAGAGTTGCCTTGGCCGCGTCTGGCCCTGGGCGGCCTGTTGATGGGTGCGGGTGTTGCCGCCATGCACTACACCGGCATGAGCGCCATGTTGATGACTCCGAGCGTCATCTACATTCCCTGGATCTTTGCCCTGTCGATTGTCATCGCGGTGCTTGCCTCGGGAGCCGCGCTGTGGATCGCTTTCCGCCTGCGTCGGGACTCAAAAAGAGCGACGTATGCCCGTATCGGTGCGTCGCTGGTAATGGGGTGTGCCATCGTCGGCATGCATTACACCGGAATGGCGGCAGCGCAGTTTCCCGTTGGAAGTTTCTGCGGCGCGGCCAACAGCGGTATCGATACCAAGTGGCTGGCCGTATTGGTGATCGTGGTGAGCCTTGCGGTATTCGCCATTGCCTTGATCATTTCCATGCTCGACGTACGTACTAACCTTCTGGCGGCATCACTCGAAGAGGCCACAAGCGAACTGGTGCAGTTGGCGCTGCATGACAATCTGACAAAACTGCCAAACCGCGTTCTGCTGAATGATCGTCTTGACCAGGCCATTCAGAAAGCTACGCGGGAAAAACGCCATTTTGCATTATTGTTCATGGACTTGGACGGATTCAAGGCCATCAACGATGCCTATGGGCACCACGCAGGCGATCTTTTGTTGATTGAGGTCTCGCGACGAATTCTCGACACAAAACGCTGCGAGGACACCGCCGCGCGTCTGGGTGGCGACGAGTTCGTTCTGCTGATCGATCCGGGCGAGCCCGAAGATGCCGCAGCACTAGCTCAACGGCTGATCGAAAGCATTGGAAATGTCTACAACATCACCCGCAATACCCTATACGTGTCGGCCAGCATCGGCATTGCCTTGTTTCCCAACGATGGCCTTACTGCGGATGAACTCATGGTCAACGCAGATGCCGCGATGTACCACGCCAAGGAACTGGGGCGCAACGGTTACTGTTTCTTTGAAAGTGCAATGAATGCCAATGCCCATCAACAGATGCAATTGCAACAGGACCTACGTCAGGCGCTGGCTCGAAGCGAATTTCTCCTGCACTACCAACCTAAACTGCTTGCCCCCAATGGCCCGATGATCGGAGTCGAGGCCCTGATTCGCTGGGAAAATCCGCAGCTGGGCCTGGTCCCGCCTGATCGTTTTCTACCACTGGCCGAAAGGACCGGTCTTATCATTCCGATTGGTAACTGGGTGATCGACGAAGCGTGCCGGCAAATGAGCCAATGGCACGCTGAAGGACACCGGGACTGGAGCATTGCGGTCAATCTGTCCACCGTTCAACTAGGGCATGCCAGCTTGGTCAATGTCGTACGCTCGGCATTGGAGCGTCATGCGCTGGAAGCGCGCTTTCTGGTTCTGGAAGTCACTGAATCCACGGCCATGCGCGATGCCGAAGCCAGCCTGGTGATTCTTGAGCAACTGGCGGGACTGGGAGTCAGCATCTCCATTGACGACTTTGGGACGGGCTACTCCAGTCTGCTCTACCTGAAACGCCTACCCGCCAATGAACTGAAGATTGACCGTGGCTTTATCACCGAGTTGGCACAAGGCAATGATGATGCGGCGATCGTTTCGGCGATCGTTGCACTGGGTCAAACCCTGGGGCTCAAAATTGTTGCCGAGGGCGTGGAGACCGCCGAACAGCAAAACCTGCTCACGCAACTAGGCTGTCACACCTTGCAGGGCTTTTTACTTGGCAGCCCTATGACGGCAGAGCAATTGGTAAAAAGCCTGACGACAACCGCGATTGACGAGGCGCCAGCGTCTGCTTGATGCATTCTAACCCT
Organism: Pseudomonas sp. JAI111; assembly: GCF_024809425.1. NCBI lineage: Bacteria > Pseudomonadati > Pseudomonadota > Gammaproteobacteria > Pseudomonadales > Pseudomonadaceae > Pseudomonas > Pseudomonas sp. JAI111. The sequence continues at coordinate 176,186 of NZ_JANUCB010000001.1, forward strand.
ACCGATAGATACCGGCGGAGCTGTGTATAAACTTTTGGAGTCAATTTCTTGGTCTGAACCGGAATAAAAAACTCGCTGTGCGGCAAGTTTTAGGTCTGCTGATCGCTAATGCAAATAGGTTTGATTGCTGACCGTAATCAATCAAAGTGGAAGTTTTCGAGCTAGCGGCAATACTCCAGTTCGCATCAAAAACCATTTGATTGAATGTGGGGCGACAAATGACTTCTACCGATTATGGGCCAGATCAACCGCGATTACCGTTCATCAAGCGCTGCTTGCGTGAACCGTTACTGCACTTTCTCATCGCCAGTTTCGTACTCTTTGGGATTTAGGGTGGTTTGCACAGCTCCACCGTCAACCAAGATCCCCCAACAGATAGTGATTACCCCGAACGCCATTCAGCGCATCGAGCTATCCTGCCCCCCTTTGGATTACCTGTAAGTGCCTGAGGTGTAGCACATCGATGATGCCGTGCGCTCATCGAACTCAGACCAGATGAAGTTACTGCTTTGCTCTGCGATCAAGTCTTCGTAGCAAACCAAACCAGGCACCTCAATCGCCGGCATTTGCTCCCGGTTACACAGCGCAATGAAAGCTTTGACGGTTTTCAACTTATGCGCCAACTGTTCGACCAGTGCGGCGAACGACAAGTCGAAAAACAGATATAGATCCTCGGCGTGATTGGCGATGAGCTCGATTTACTCGGCGAATAGCCGGGGGTTGATCGTGTGCAACACCGCGCCGATAAGCGGATGGCGTCAGAAAGGCGTGTTAGCCGGACGCTTACGGATGGCGCAGCGCCGATAGATAAACAATAGAGGTCGCCATACCGGACGCTAAACTGATTGTCGACGTTAACAAAAAGAGCCCACGCAGGGCTCTTTCTACTCAAAACGATCTTATTGAGTGCGCCATGACTCGACAACATCTGCGCCAAACTCAGTTTTCCATTCTTTCAATTGGCGATGATTACCACCCTTCGTTTCGATCAACTCACCGGAATTCGGGTTCTTGTAGATCTTCACATTACGAGCTATGCGGACCACCTTCGGTGCGGCTTCACCTGTTGAACGCCTACTAGCGTGAGGATCAAGTAAGTTGATGACGTTCCGCAGACTGAATCCGTACTCACCCAGCAAGGCACGGAGCTTGTTTTCAAAGTCCATTTCTTGCTGCAGGCCAGAATCGCCTTTCATCGACTCGAGCTCGGCCAGCTGATCGGCCATTTTTTGTTCAAGCTTGCGAAATTCAGCCAAACGAGACATGGGAAACGTTCCTTAAGGTTTAGGGCGAAGCGGAATACACATTCCTCATGCTAGTGCTGATTTGATTTTCGTCACCCATGCCCCTTTTAAACTGGCCAATGGAGACCGACAAAGTGGGAGCTACGACTCAATAGTTGTGAAGCTCAATATCTCCAGAAAACAGGAGTTACGCGCACCAACCCTGTCAGGATTTCCAGCCTCCCAAGGAGCATACCTACGGTCAGTAACCATTTGGCGGCATCAGGTAATGATGAGAAATTACCTGCTGGGCCAATGATAGTGCCAAGCCCTGGCCCGACGTTACACACCGCCGTAGCGGCGCCACTCAAAGCAGTCGTCCAATCAAGCCCAATGAGAGCCAAACCCAAGGCGATAGCGGCAATAGTGATGGTGAAGAAAAATGAGAAGGTCAAAAGCGAACGCAAGATCTCCTCGTCAATGGGATGACCGTTGTAATTCTTCTGAATCACGGCCCGAGGATGGATCAGCTGCTTCAAACTACTTACCAGTAAGGCGCCAGCAACCTGAAATCGGAAAATTTTGAGACCTCCAGCCGTAGAGCCCGAACATGCACCGACGAAGGTCAGATAGAAAAAGAGCAAGACGGCGAAGCTGCCCCATAAGGTGTAATCGCCAACCGCAATTCCGGTGGTCGTGACGACCGAGGTCACATTGACTGCCACGATACGAAACGCATCCCACCATCCGTAATCGCTGTGAAAATACAGCCAAGTGCCCACCGTCAGCCAGGTGACGATCAAGAACCCAATAAATCCGCGTACCTGGTGATCCTTTATCAGCGCACGCCGATGACCGCGCAACATTGCGACGTACAAGGTAAAGGGCAGGCTACCCAGAATCATGATGACCACCGCCACCCAGTGAATCGCTGGCTGCGTCCAGTGCCCAAGTGAGGCGTCCGACGTTGAGAATCCTCCAGTAGAGATCAACGACATGGCGTGGTTGACCGCTTCAAAAGGTGTCATCCCCGCCATCCAGAGCGCCAGAGCTCCGGCACCCGTGAGTCCCAGATAGAGAATAAGGATGTACTTGGCGGCCACGTGGGAACGTGGCGTCACTTTGTCCGACCAGTCTGAGGACTCAGTCTGGAAAAGACGCATGCCACCCACTCGCAACAGTGGAAGGATCGCCACAGCCATGCCAATGAAGCCGATACCACCGAGCCAGTGCAGCATCGAGCGCCAGATCAACAATCCAGGTGAAGCCGTATCCAAACCACTCAGGACAGTCGAGCCTGTGGTTGTAATGCCGGACATCGTTTCAAAGAAAGCGTCGGTGTAACTGATGTGGCTGATGAACACCATTGGCAACGCCGCGAAGGTACACACAACCACCCAACTGCCTGTCGTCAGCAGGTACATATCCCTCGGACGAAGTTGGGCAGTATCTGGGCGCCCTCGCACGATCAACAAGAGGCCACAGATGAAGGTGATCAAACTCGACCATAGAAATGCGGGAATGTCATCGTTGTGCTCGTAGGCCACGAGCGTAGCCATAGGAATGGCCATAGGAATGGCCATGCTCACGGCCAGCGTGATCAGAAATACACCCAGGATGAAACCGATAAGCCGCATTGCCGCGATGGACATAGAAATAGCCTGCCAAATTGAAGCCGAGCAGCCTTTTCAATCAGGCTTCAGACCGTTAACGACCACCCAACTCGCAATCGAAGAAATTAGAGAATATCTGCGACCTTTTTTGAGAGATGGCTCCTACGAATAAAAAACCCGGCACAGGGCCGGGTTTACCTATATTCCCCGACTGCGCAGTTCCCAAATGAGAGGGATGGAGAACTGAACGAGAAACACAGGTCGCCGATATTGCCAAAGCATATTTTGTAAAGCAATCCATCTATAAAAATGCTACGCCAGCTAGCGGTCGCCTTCGCCATTGCATGGGCAATGTTGGACATAAGAACCATTAATCCAGAGAAACCATCAGCGCTCTGATTGATCCCAATCTCCAATTGAGCTTGATCGTCTATAAAGGGCCGCTCTTTGGGACGAATTTAGAAGAATTCAAGCAGATTTCCTCGGTTGATCACTTTTTCTATAAATGGGGTACTACACCCAGTCGCTCGGACTGGCACCACCAACTCTGAGGAATATCCCCCAACGCTACCTGCAAGCACCCAGAAACACTTTGAAACAACCAACTTATTCATTAGAACTTTTTTCTACGCCCCGAATGATGACCCAACAGTTGCACTCCCCCTCCTTAACCGCAGCAGCTGCCGCCTCCACGGAGATGGTGGGTTTCGCCAATTTGGCATGACGCGAAGGGAACATAATGAAATCTGATACACCACCGTTCAAATCAACCCGCTATTTGCGAAGGTCTGGTGTCGCTTGCGCAGCGATGCTCTTCACCCTGACCACGGCCAGTGCTGTCCCGCTTGACGATGAAGGCCAGCCACCGCCGACAGACCCGTCGGCCTACTACCCCCCCCTGCCGATCCGTTGACAGCGGCTGCCGAGTTGGATGCCATCAAAGGCATGACGGAAACCAACCAAGGCGCTATCACCCTGCCCAACGGCGTGTACGGCGACCGGGACACGCCGCGAGCGAACAACGTGCTGCCGCCAAGCTTGCAAACTTCGTTCAACTTTCCCACCAACGGGAAACCCAGTCCGTTATTCGGTGCACAGCCCTACACTCAGCAATTACTGCTGTTCGAAGAATTCGGCACGGAAAAGCTCGACCCGACCCTGCCTGCACCGCCTCTGACCTTCCCTGTACCCACTGTCGGCCCATCGCCGCAGCAGGACCCGGACAACATCGCTCGGAGCGGTCCGTCGAGTGCAGCACTGGAAGCCTTCATGCGCCAGCCGGGGCTGTTTCCATTTCCGTCGCAGTTCTCCAATGTGCTGGACCGCAACCCCTGGAAAACGCAGATCGAAAGCTTCCTCAACCGCCATCCGGTTGGCTCGCCCGCCGAGGGTCGTCCGCCAGGAAAGGGTTGGTCGCATCAGCGCTGGAGCGAGTTCTACCCACAGGTCGCCTTCAAAACTGTGCAAGCGGGCGCCAAACTCAACGGCGGCATGCGCGACCGCAGGCAATTGCACAACTACGCCGTCGGTGAGTTCGGGCCTGGCGGTCTCTACTACCAGACTTCGGATATCCCGACCACGACCGGTACGACCAAAGGCATCGACACCCGTTTCCACCCCAATTTTCCGATACAGAATCACAATGCGTTATGGACCTTCGACGGTACCTTTCCGCCTAAATTACTCATGGTGCGTTACGGTCAACCGGTGCTGATGCGGCATTACAACGCCTTACCGATCGACCCGGCTGCCAACATGGGCTTCGGCCTGCACACCATCAGCACCCACGAACACAATGGCCACTCCCCGGCTGAAAGCGACGGCTACACCAACGCGTTTTTCTTTCCGGGGCAGTACTACGACTATCGCTGGCCGCTACAGTTGGCCGGTTACGACACCATCAACACCACAGCGCAGGACCCGCGGGCGGCGTTCCCATGCGCACCGGGTGAGAAGCTGTTCGTCAACGACGCCAGCCCCGGTCTGAAGACCTGCGAAAACGGCACGATTAAGATCCGTGGCGACTGGCGCGAAACCATGAGTACTCACTGGTTCCACGACCACATGCTCGATTTCACTGCACAGAACGTCTACAAGGGCAACGCGGTGATGATGAACTACTATAGCGCCCTGGATCGCGGCAACGAAGCGATCGAGGATGGCGTCAATCTGCGCCTGCCCAGCGGTTCGGCATTGCCCTGGGGCAACCGCGACTACGACGTCAACTTGGTGGTCGCCGACAAGGCCTGGGATCAGAACGGCCAGCTGTGGTTCAACCCGTTCAACACCGACGGCTTCCTCGGCGACCAGATCCTGGTCAACTGGCAGTACCAGCCGCGCTTGAAAGTGCGGGCGCGCAGCTACCGTTTCCGCATTCTCAACGGCTCGGTGTCGCGCTATCTGCGCATTGCCCTGGTGCGTGAAGTGGCCGGTAACGGCGGTGAATTCTCCGGCCCCTCGGGCTCCGGCGTGTCCTACACCCGGGTGCCGTTCCACATGATCGGCAACGACGGCAACCTCATGGAGCACGCCGTGCCGTTCGACGGCAGCATGGACCTAGACGGCGATGGCGATAAGCAGAACCACAACGCGATTCTGCCGACCCAGGGCATCGCCGAACGCTTCGACATCATCGTCAACTTCGCGAAAAACGGGATCAAGACCGGCGACAAGCTGTACTTCGTCAACCTAATGGAACACAAGACCGGAAAGGGTCCAGAGAAAAACACCCTGAGCCTTGCGGACGTGCTGTCCGAGAAGTACAAAGCGGTGATCAAGCAAGGCAGCAAAGGTCCGGAGTGGGACAAGGGAGATCCGGTAGTGGGCAAGTTCATGCAAATGATCGTGCAGCCCTATACCGGTACAGATGTCAGCATGAACCCGGCTGACTATGAGCCCGCCAAACCGGGCAAAGCCGCCGGAAAAGTCATGATCCCGCTGACCCTCGACCGCGATGACCCAGCCGTTCAGGCCAAGCTGAAACTGGCGCGCCACCGCGAGTTCATCTTCGGCCGCTCCGACGGCACAGACGAAGCTCCGTGGACCATCAAGACCGACGGCGGTTTTGGCTACAGCATGGACCCACGCCGGCTCAACGCGGCCCCGCAACTGGCCAACGGCCCGACCGATGGCGGCTACGTCGGAGACGGCACCCTGGAGGTGTGGAAAATCAAGAACGGCGGCAACGGCTGGAACCATCCGGTACACGTACATTTCGAAGAAGGCATCATCCTCAGCCGCGACGGCAAGGCGCCACCGGAATGGGAAAAATGGGCACGCAAGGACGTGTATCGCATCGGCCAGGGCATCGACAGTTCGGTCGATGTGGAAATGGCGATCCATTTCCGCGAGTTTGCCGGGACCTACATGGAGCACTGCCACAACACTCAGCACGAGGACACGTCGATGCTGCTGCGTTGGGATATCGAGCATCCGGGCCAGTTCCAGTTGATGCCAACGCCACTGCCTGGCTGGGACGGTGTCACTTACGTCAACTCCGCCGCGCTGCCGACTTTTCGCAGCGGCGACGGTAACGGAAACAATGACGACGATGATGACCAGGGTTCGAACAAAAAACCTGTCGCCAACCCGGACAGCGCCGCCAGCAGTAATGGGCAGCCGGTGACCATCAACGTGTTGGCCAACGACACCGACCCTGACGGCAACCTGCCGCTCAAAGTAGTCGGCCTGGAGCAGCCGGACTCCGGTCAGGGCACGGTCAGCACCGACGGCGTACGTGTGATCTATACGCCACCGGCCAGCGCCCCCGCGCCGTTCACCGCGACCTTCACCTATCAGGTCAGCGACGCCAAGAACGCGGTCTCGCCACCAACCACAGTCTCCGTAGCAGTATCGCCAGCGCCGGTGGTCAACGAAGATCTGGTGGTCACCAGCGCGACGGTATTGGCCCGCAGCAACAACCGTTACACCTGGGACCTGGCGGGTACCACGTCGAAGGGGACCGGCAATACGCTGACAGTCACGGCGATGACGACCGCAGGGCCACTCAACCTGGGCAATGCGATCCTCACGCCAACCGGTACAGGGGCGCGCTGGCGGGTATCGGTAACCACCACCGGCAGTGGTCCATCGTCTAACCCGACTGCGACCATCAGTTCGACATTCGGGAAGAGCATTACGGTCCCGATCAGCAGTCGGTGAATTTTATCTGGAGTTAAGAGGGATACGAGTACGAAAGACGCTCCATAAAACACCACGGCGTAATGGCCAATCAGTCGTTGCGCCGTGTTGTTCGCAATGGATATTCGTGCGAAGAGAGCAGGCTTAGAACTTCATCTTCCCCCAGATCAGTCCGACGATTGCAGCCAGCGCCGAAGCCGCAAGCACACTGAGTTTCGCCGCAGACAGTAATGCCGGATCAGAAAATGCCAACGACGAGATGAAGATGGACATCGTAAAACCAATACCGGCCAGCAGCCCTACCAGCCCGACACCACACCATGTCACGCCCTCAGGCAGCTTGCAGACGTTAAGTTTGACGAGGACGACGCTCGCCAGAACAATTCCAAGTGGCTTTCCGAGGACCAGCGCCGATATCACACCCACAAAGACACTCCGCGAGACAGCATCGTCCAGGTTGATGCCTTGCAGACTCACACCCGCATTGGCCAATGCAAAGAGCGGCATGACACCAAACGCTACCCAGGGGTGCAGTCCAGCCTGAACGCGCTGTACCGGAGGCAATATTTCCCTCTGGGCTTGCTGGAGTTGCTTCAGCGGTTTAGCGACCTCCTGCGGACTGTTGTTGGTTTGGGCAAACCTGTCCATCAGTTCATGGAACGTACGCCCAATGGTCTCTAGTGGACGTTCAGTTGCGGGCTTTGAGTTTACCGGCGTCATAAGACCGAGAATGACGCCCGCAAGTGTTGGATGAACACCAGTTTTCAGGAGACCAAACCAGACAATGGCGCCAGGCAGCAGGTACGCGTACGCCTTGCCAATGCCCATGCGCTGAAAAACCAACACCAAGACCAGCCCACTCAGCGCTACCACTAGGCCCAGATAATCCAGGCTCGCGGTATAAAAAACAGCAATGACCAAAATGGCAACAATGTCGTCGATGATGGCCAGTGCCAGCAGCAGCACGCGTATGCCACCTGGAATCGACTTTCCTAGCAGTGCTAGAACCCCCACAGCAAAAGCAATGTCGGTGGCGGTCGGTACAGCCCAACCTGTACTGGCTTCGGTACCGTGATTGAACGCCATGTAAATGATCGCCGGCATCAAAACACCGCCCAACGCAGCGCCAAGCGGCAATGTCGCCAACTTGAAATTCGCCAGCGCGCCGTCATTAATTTCCTGCCGTATTTCAGCACCCACCACGAGAAAGAAAACGGCCATCAACCCATCATTGACCAAAAAATGCAGTGAGCACGAGACTGTAAAGTCGCCTAAACCTAAGGTGAGTTGGGTGTTCCAGAAATGCTCATACGAATCAGCAAGCGGGCTATTGGCCCAAATGAGCGCCACCAGCGCAGCGAGTAATAGAACGATGCCGCTAACCGCTTCGATATGTGAAAACCGTTCTATAGCGGAAAGTGCACGAGCGGTTAAAACCTGAGGACGGGGAATAGAGGAGGACGCCGAGTATTTATCAGACACATTGACTCTCCGCCGGCGGCCCGACCAGCGTTTGAGCTTTAACCTGCGCTGTACTGTATGCAACAACGCACCCAGGCCGATGATAAGGAGCTGCTAGGCAAGATGCAATGGAACTCCAAACTGCTGAATGAACCTTCGGTCATCAGGAACACTCCATCTAGGGTGATCAGCCCTCCTCCTTTTGACTCAGACTCGGAGTCTTCCAACCGATCACGTCACTGTCACAAGGTATAAACAATGATCGCTCGTTGGCGCTGGCTGCTCCATCAACTGACCAAACGGCTGTGGTTCAGGGCCACGCTGTTTTCGCTTCTGGGCGTGGCAACAGCGCTGCTCGCCGTCGTCTTCAAGGACTACATTCCCGAATCATTGCCCGCCCGTATCGGCGCCGATGCCGTGGATAAGATACTGGGCATTATTGCCTCAAGCATGCTCGCAGTGACCACTTTTTCGTTAAGCACGATGGTGACCGCCTACGGTGCTGCCAGCAGTGGCGTGACGCCTCGCGCCACCACGCTGGTGATGGAGGACACCACCACACAAAATGCCCTCGCGACCTTTATCGGCTCATTTCTTTTCAGCCTGGTGGGAATCATTGCACTGAGTACCGGAGCCTACGGCACACAAGGAAGGGTTCTGCTATTTGCGGTGACCATCGCCGTGGTGATTCTGATTGTTTACACGCTTCTGCGCTGGATCGATCACCTGTCCAAACTCGGACGAGTGGGTGAAACCATTGATCGTGTCGAACAGGCGACCATCGACGCCATTAACGACAGGGTCCAATGGCCTCATTTGGGCGGTGCCGCCTACCCTGCCGAGTGGATGATTGCATCCTCGGCTCAAACAATCACCAGTCACCAAACCGGATACGTCCAACACATTGACGTATACGCGTTAGGCGTCATCGCCAAAGCAGACGAGATGCAGATTTTTCTGGACATCCTTCCGGGAAGCTTTGTGCATGTAGGCATGCCGCTCGCCCGAATTGTGAACCTGAACAAAGAACGCAAAGACGAATTGCACGCCAGTGCCGAAAAAATCCTTGGCGCCTTGACCATAGACGTACGCCGTACGTTTGAACACGATCCCCGGTTCGGATTGTCGGTACTTTCGGAGATCGCCTCACGCGCGTTGTCGCCAGCGGTCAACGATCCCGGAACAGCAATTGACGTCATTGGCCGGGGGGTCAGAAGCCTCACTTGTTGGGGTAAACCACAAGACCAAGCCGCGAAAATCGATGAAGACTGCGAGCAGGTTTACCTTCGCGGCCTGACTGTCGATGACCTGTTCGATGACTTTTTCGCACCGATTGCCAGAGACGGTGCGAGCTTGCTGGAAGTAGACCTGCGCATGATGAAGGCGCTTGTAAGTCTGGCGCAGATAAACCCGCAGATGTTCAACGATGCTTGTGTCAGGAACGCAGACCTTCTGCTCAAACGCGCAGACCTGTCGCTGACATTGGATGAAGATAAACAAACACTCCGTGCAGCGGCTCGACAACTGGTGCGTTAGATCAATCTGGTTTTCGTGGCGCTGCGATACTGTCTGTCGAATGCAGAAAACCACGGGTCAGCTGCTGCGCCGTCGAACACCATATTGTTCGAGAACGCCATCGACAAATTCGGCGTTGCAACTCGCACATCAGGAAATAGGTAGCGTAATAAGCGTCGCCCAACAGAAGGGCGTCAGTTTCAACGTGTCGAGCATTGATCTGAGCAGCGTCTGCTCATCGCCGCCCTTGGCTCGCACACATCGCTTGAGCCAGAAACATAGACAGCGTTTCAGTCGGCGGAAACAGAGGAGCCGCGTTGGATTCGCAAATGTCTATCGAGCTGAACGCACCGCGTTTGCTGTAGCCCAGGCCAAAAGTAGCCATTGCTTTTTACAAAGCCGGCTCGATTAAAACAGCGCTGAGGTGCTAACTCGAATTCAACAGTTTTCTAACCATATTTGGTTATCACCCTCCAAATTGAAGTTTTCTGCCTAGACTTGCTCTTGTCCGCTGTACGGCTGCACTTCTGAGCATGGATCCGTACGAAAAACTAAAACAAGAGGAATTGCCCTAAATGTTCAAATTTATATGTAAAGCACTCGCGTGCACCCTTGCCCTAGGCATGGTGAGCACGGTCATGGCTGCAGATCCGGTGATAATCAAATTCTCACATGTGGTTGCCGAGCAGACTCCCAAGGGACAAGGCGCATTGCTGTTCAAAAAACTGGTAGAGGAACGTTTGCCAGGCAAGGTCCAGGTCGAGGTCTATCCCAACTCCTCGTTGTTTGGTGACGGCAAGGAGATGGAGGCCCTGCTGCTTGGGGACGTACAAATGATTGCGCCGTCTCTGGCCAAGTTCGAACAGTATACGAAGACCGTCCAACTGTTCGACCTGCCCTTTCTGTTTGATGACATCGCCGCGGTTGATCGCTTCCAGCTCAGCCCGCAGGGCCAAGCGCTACTCAAGTCCATGGAAAGCAAAAACATCACCGGCCTGGCCTATTGGCACAATGGGATGAAACAGCTGTCCGCAAACAAACCGCTGCGTGTTCCCGGTGATGCCCGTGGCCTGAAGTTTCGGGTGCAAGCCTCTGCCGTGCTCGAGGAGCAGTTCAAGGCCGTGCGTGCCAATCCGCGCAAAATGAGCTTTGCCGAGGTGTATCAGGGGTTGCAGACCGGTGTGGTCAACGGTGCGGAAAACCCTTACTCGAACATCTATAGCCAGAAGATGCATGAAGTGCAGAAATTCATCACCGAATCCAACCACGGCGTGCTGGATTACATGCTGATCACCAACACCAAGTTCTGGAATGGTTTGCCTCCGGATATTCGCAGCGAACTTGACAAGATTCTGGTGGAGGTTACTGCCCAAGTGAATAAAGAAGCTGAGCAACTCAATCAGGACGCCAAGAAAAGCATCCTCGCCGCCAAAACCACTGAAATTATCACTTTGACACCTGAGCAACGCGAGGAATGGCGAGTCGCGATGAAACCCGTCTGGAAAAAATTCGAAGCGGATATCGGCCCGGAATTGATCACTGCTGCCGAAGCCGCTAACAAGGCTCAATGACCGGCAGGCAGGTGCTTCCATCGGCAACACCTGCCTCTCATTACGCGACAGGAGATGCCATTCATGAATGCCTTTCGGCGCATCTGGGAACACTTCGAGGAGGGTTTCATCGTCTTCCTTCTGGCTGCCATGACATTGGTAACGTTCGTTTACGTCATCCTCAACAACCTCTATACCCTTTTCTACCGACTTGCCGAGAGCTGGGAAGGCGCCAGCGAATCTTTGTTCGCCATCGGCGACCGGGTCATGACGATGGCTCAGGCCATGACCTGGAGTACCTCACTGACCAAAGCACTATTTGGTTGGCTCATCTTTTTCGGACTGTCTTACGGAGTGCGCACGGCCGGTCATATCGGCGTTGACGCGCTGGTCAAACTGGCCAGCAAACCAGTCCAACGGCTCATTGGTATTTTGGCCTGCTTCTGCTGCCTGATCTATGCAGGTTTGCTCAGCGTTGCAAGCTTTGAATGGATCCACACTCTCATGATGGCGGGTATAGGCGCCGAGGATTTGGGCCACTTCGGCATCATGCAATGGCACATAGGGCTGATCGTCCCAGTAGGTTTTGCCTTAGTATTTATCCGTTTCGCTGAAATTCTTGTGCGCATCGTGAGGCACCATCAGACCGGTCTGGGCCTGGCCGATGAAGCCGCTGACGTGATGAAACTGAGCGAACACGAGGATGACAAATAATGACCATTGCCTTCCTGTTCGCGACACTCTTCGTACTGATGTTCATTGGCGTCCCCATTGCTATTTCCCTGGGATTGGCAGGCTCGATGACCATTGTATTTTTCAGCCCGGACTCCGTACGTTCTCTAGCGATCAAACTGTTTGAGACGTCAGAGCACTACACCCTGCTAGCCATTCCATTTTTCTTGCTTGCCGGTGCCTTCATGACCACCGGTGGCGTCGCCCGACGGCTGATAGACTTCGCCAATGCATGCGTCGGCCATATTCGCGGCGGCCTGGCCATTGCTGCAGTATTGGCGTGCATGCTATTTGCTGCCCTCTCCGGCTCCAGCCCGGCGACTGTGGCGGCAGTAGGCTCCATTGCCATTGCCGGCATGGTCCGCTCCGGTTATCCACAATCATTCGGCGCAGGCATTGTCTGCAATGCCGGGACCTTAGGTATCCTGATTCCCCCCTCGATCGTGATGGTGGTATACGCTGCCGCCACCGAGACGTCCGTCGGTAAACTATTCATGGCGGGCGTTATACCGGGATTGTTGCTTGGGGTAGCACTGATGGTGGCGATCTACATCGTTGCCGTTAAGAAGAATTTGCCCGCCATGCCCCGCGTGACTTTCCGCGAATGGGTTGGCACAGCCCGCAAGGCGGTCTGGGGACTGTTACTGATGCTCATCATTCTGGGCGGCATCTACTCCGGGATGTTTACCCCGACTGAGGCGGCGGCAGTGGCAGCGGTCTACTCAGCATTCATCGCCTTGTTCGTCTATAAGGACCTGACCTTTCGTGACACACCCAAGGTCCTGTTGGACTCTGCCAAATTAAGCATCATGCTGATGTTCATCATTGCCAACGCAATGCTTTTTGCACATGTTCTGACTACCGAGCAACTACCGCAGCAAATCACTACGTGGGTCATTGAGGCGGGACTCACACCGGTAACCTTCTTGCTAGTGGTGAATATTGTTTTGCTGATTGCGGGCGCTTTTATGGAACCTTCGGCGATCATCTTGATTCTGGCCCCCATCCTCTTCCCCATTGCTACAAAGCTGGGTATCGACCCGATTCATCTCGGCATCATCATGGTGGTCAATCTGGAAATCGGCTTGATCACTCCGCCGGTAGGTTTGAATCTGTTCGTAACCTCCGCTGTGACAGGCATGACGCTGCCTGCAACCATAAAAGCGGCCATGCCTTGGCTAATGCTGTTGCTGCTGTTCCTGATCCTGATTACCTACGTGCCTTGGATCTCCCTGGCTCTACCAAACTGGCTGGGCATGAACTGATGACGTCATGAAGTCATGACATCGAGAGATCGCGTTTGGCTTCAGGAAATAGAGGGATGAATGCAGCGGAACGCGAGGCATTTCCCCGAGATAGGCGTTACCGAACAGTACTCGCATCCTGGTTGAACAGCAGTTTGCGAGTCTCCTCGTCGACCACCGGTGCGGTGTTGATTTGTTCCACCAGCGCGTAGGCGCGCCTCGTCGCAGGGCGATCTAGGACGCGCTCAAACCACAGGGCCAAATGAGGGAAGTCGGCAAGGTCTTGCTGCTGACGCGTGTGCGGCACGATCCAGGGGTAGCTGGCCATATCGGCAATGCTGTAGTCGCCAGCAATGTAGTCACGACCGTCAGCCAAGTGTTTGTTCAAGACGCCATACAATCGAGCGGTTTCCTTGATATAGCGATCTTGTGCGTAGGGGATTGGCTCAGGAGCATATTGGACGAAGTGATGGTTTTGCCCTGCCATCGGCCCCAGTCCTCCCATCTGCCAGAACAACCATTGCAACGTTTCGTTGCGCCCTCGTAGATCATCAGGAATGAACTGATGTGTCTTATCAGCCAAGTACAACAAAATGGCGCCCGATTCAAAGATAGATAACGGCTGACTACCCTCCAGTGGCGCATGATCGACTATGGCTGGAATCCGATTATTGGGAGCAATGTTCAAAAACGAAGCCGTGAACTGCTCCCCTTTGCCAATGTTCACAGGAACGATGCGATAAGGTAGCCCGGACTCCTCGAGGAACATTGAAATCTTGTGCCCGTTAGGGGTAGTCCAGTAATGCAAGTCGATCATGGTCTGGCGCCTCTACTGAGTTATCTGAGGGAACATTGCCTTACGGGCTTCATCATCCATCTCGGTCTTGTAACTGTGCTGAGCTTTCAGCGCTTCAGAACGCTGTGCAGCCGGCCGTTCGTTGATCTTGTCGAGTAGGCGTTTAACGTTCGGAAGTTTTTCCCACGCTTCATTACCCAAGATGAAAGGTACCGCGCGTGCCCAACCCCATACGGCCATGTCCACCAGCGTGTACTCGCTCCCGAGCATGTAAGGCTGGTTGGCCAGGTGATCGTTGATGATTCTCCAGTGACGCCAGGCTTCGAACGTGTAGCGGGTAACAGGGTAATCTTTTGGCTCGGGTGCGAAGTGTTTGAAATGAACCGCCTGACCGGAATACGGACCAATACCGGTTGCAACGAACATGAGCCAGGAATACATCTCACCGCGAGCTTTTAGAGTGTCGGCAGGCAGGAATTTCCCGGTCTTTTCAGCCAGGTAAAGCAGTATGGCGTTGCTGTCGAACACAATGTTGTCGTTATCTACCAGCGCCGGAGTCTTCGCGTTGGGATTGATCTTTATAAACGCTGGATCGTGCTGTTCACCCTTGCGCGTATCAACAGGGATGAGTTCGTATGCAAGACCTGTTTCCTCCAGGAAAAGCGCAACCTTGGCCGGGTTGGGTGACGGATGATAATAGAACTTGATCATGTTGACTCCGTGTATTGGCTTTCAGTGAACGTCGCAAGAACTCAAGGGCGGCAGCCCAAGGCTATGAAGTGCAATACCAATAGCGTCTGTTACACACGCAGGATCGAGGTTGATCCGTGCCAACACTCGAACACCCAGCAAGACGCTGACAAGATGACTGGCACCCTGCTTCGCCTCTATCGCTGCAGCACCCTCTTGTTGCAGGCTGAAAGCCTGCAACCGGTCTTCAAAAAAGCTGCGAATTGCTTCAAGTTCATCCGCCACAGCCTGACGCAAATCCGCATCCTCTCCATTCGCCTCAAGGGCAGAGTTGACCAATAGGCACCCACGGTTCAATGGATCGTTCAGCGTGCGATACAGCACTTCAGCAAAGAACTCGGTAATGGCCTTCCCCGCGTGTGGTGCGCCTTCGAGGCGCCGAATCCGAGCGCGCACGCTGCACTCCAGATAATGCTCAAGGGCACGGCGATAAAGACTGCGTTTATCGCCAAAGGCGTTGTAAAGGCTTGGCTGATTGAGGCCAGTGAACCTGACGAGATCACGGGTTGAAGTGCCCTCGTATCCCTGCGTCCAGAATGCCTCGACGGCAGCGGTTAGAACTATCGACTCATCGAATGTGCGAGGACGGGCCATTGACTGAATTGGCTCTGTAGATTGATGGCCGACGATAACACAGGTTTTGTATCAGTCGACATAAAATAGATGACCCTGCCCTTTTGATCCCCGAATTTGTGCAACAGGTGCCACTGCGCGCGCGAGGCATGCTGCTCTTTTGCAAGCAGATCATCTGCCCTCAGTCGTAACGGAGACCGTTCTTTGGGGTGGGTTTCAACTATCATCAGCACGCAAGACGCCGGTGACAAAGCCGTAGCGAATGAACCGCAGCGTCTGATGAAACTGCAGCGACGGAGCAGCATCCTTTGCTCCAAACCCGTTAGGTACGAGACTTCATGCAGATAGAGTTACTAGAAATACGCGACCATCTTCACCGGTTCGCTCCTTTTGACACGCTGTCGCAAGTCACCCTGGAAGCGATTGCGCAGCGCGTTGAGGTCAGTTACTTCAAAGCAGGAAGCAAGATCCTTGAAGCCGGCGAAATTATTCGTGACTTGCACTACGTGCGCAGTGGCGCGGTAGAAATCTATCGACGTAACGGTGCGCTTTATAATCGTCTTGAGGAGGGCGATATATTTGGCCAGGCGGGCTTACTGCGCAGCAACAAAGTACGTTTCCCAGCCCGCGCACTCGAAGACAGCCTGATCTACTTTATCCCGGCGAACGTGTTCGCCGAACTGTGCGATCAAAACGACAGTTTTGCTGATTTCGTCGAAGCCGAAGGTCACTCCAGACTCAAGTCGGCTGTCGAGGCCCAAGGTCGGGCAAGCGATTTGATACAACTCAAATCACGCGCTTTAATTTCGCGCGATTTGGTCTGGGTCGCCCCCCACACTTCCATCCATGAAGCCGCGCAATTGATGACTCGGGAAAGCGTTTCCTGCGTGGTTGTACTAGAGCCTGGTCAGCAGGGCACAGAAAGGATGTTGGGGATCGTCACGGACAGGGACCTTCGCACTAGAGTGGTGGCCACCAATGGCAGTGCCAGCGCCATGACGGTTGCTGAGGTGATGTCCGGCGACCCGATTGTCATCCAGGCGGATGACTCGGTATTTGAAGCCATGCTGTGCATGCTAAGGCGCAACATCCATCATCTGCCGGTCGTTCACAAAGGACACGCTTTAGGCCTGATCAACCTGTCTGACATTATTCGGCACGAATCGCAGAGCAGCTTGTATCTGGTCAACAGTATCTCCAACCAGACTTCTGTCTCAGGTTTGCGATCCCTGCTGCGGGACTTGCGTGGCACCTATATCCGCATGGTGCGCGACGGCGCCACGGCCCAGATGATCGGTAACGCAATTTCCGGTATCGGACGCGCCTTCACCCAACGTTTGCTTGAGTTGGCAGAGGGAGAGTTGGGCCCGCCCCCGGTTCCGTACTGCTTCATGGTGCTTGGATCAATGGCGCGGGACGAACAACTGCTCCTGACCGACCAGGACAACGCATTGGTACTGGACGATCGTTTTGATCCCGAAAAACACGACGAGTACTTTAAAAAACTGGCGGGATACGTGAGTGACGGCCTTGCTGCCTGCGGCTATAGCTATTGCAAGGGCGGCATCATGGCAACCAATGCTCAATGGCGTCAGCCTTTGCGCGTCTGGCGATCGTATTTCACCCAGTGGATCGAAAACCCCAACCCCGCCACTTTGCTTAAAAGCTGCATCTTCTTCGATCTTGACGGCGTCTACGGCGAACTCGCATTGGTCGAGCAGCTTAAGAACCTGTGTGCGACAAAGTCGAGTGTTACGCCGACCTTTCTCAACGCAATGGCACGTATCGCGTTGAACAGAACGCCACCCTTGGGCTTTTTCCGCACATTTGTTATGGAGACGGATGGCCAACACAAGCATTTGATCAATCTCAAAGGTCGTGGCACCGCCCCGTTGACCGACGTGATCCGGATTCATGCCCTGGCGTGCGGCAGTACGGCGCAGAACTCCTTTGATCGACTGGATGCCATCAGCGCCACACAACTCATGCAGCCGGAGGCCATCAAACATTTACGCTACGCGTTGGAATTTTTGTCCATGGTGCGGATTCGGCACCAAGCCGATGCGATCGAGCAAGGGCAAATACCAGATAACTATATTGAGCCCGAACGTATTTCAAATAGCGAACGTCACAATCTCAAGGAGGCGTTCCGGGTGCTGAGCAATGCACAGAAGTTTTTACGTTTCAGGTATCCCGGCAGCGTCAGGCCTTCTCGATGACTAATGCACCTTCTCAGAAACGCAGTGCAAGCATAGATTGGAATGCGCGGTTCCATACGCTCGCGGCGCAAGCTGAACATCCGCTTCTTAAGCGTTTTTATGAGGCCGGCGTCGTCGGCGCAGAAACACCCTTGGAGCACGTTGAAATGCTCGCAATGGATGTTGAAACCACCGGACTGAATGCGAAGGCTGACGGCATTGTCAGTATTGGTTTACTGCCTTTCACGCTGAAGCGAATACGGTGTGGCGAAGCATTGTATTGGCTAATCAATCCACCGTCAGAGTTGCGCGGCGAATCAGTCACCTTCCACCACATTACACACAGCGATATTTTGAATGCGCCGCAGTTGCCCGACGTATTGGAGACGCTTCTGGAGGCCATGGCTGGAAAAGTGATTGTCGTTCACTACCGAGCCATCGAACGGGGATTTCTAGATCAGTCGCTGCGCCGTCACATTGGAGAAGGATTGCAGTTCCCAGTGATTGACACCATGCAACTGGAGGCACGAATGCATCGAAAGCAACGCGGTTGGATTGACAGGCTTTTTCGCCGACCTCTTCTATCGATCAGGCTGGCTGATAGCCGTATGCGGTACAACCTGCCGCAGTATCACGCTCATCATGCCCTGACTGATGCCCTCGCCACGGCGGAGTTGTTGCAGGCACAAATTGCCAACCACTACGTCCCCTCTATCGCCGTTGGTGAGCTATGGGACTGACGCACAAAAAAAAGCCTGTAAAAAAGGTGCATTTTCACAGATGCACCTTTTTTCTACCTTTCAAAACGGATCAGGATCGGGGTTCAGACATCAGCCCTTTGACCAGCGAAATACATCCGACCATCAGCACAATGGCGAAGGGCAGCCCCGTGGAAACCGCCATCGCTTGCAGTGCGACCAAGCCTCCTCCCAACAGTAGAGCGATGGCAATCACGCCCTCGATGATGGCCCAAAAAACGCGCTGCGGGACGGGGGCATCGACCTTCCCTCCCGCCGTGATCGTATCGATCACAAGCGAACCGGAGTCCGAGGAGGTGATGAAAAAGACAATCACCAGGACAATCCCGAGCAGTGACGTGATTTCCTTGAGCGGCAACCCCTCCAGCATGGCGAACAACTTGAGCTCCAGTACGGCGTCCTTGACACCTACCAGCCCCTGAACTGTTGCCTGATCGATGGCAGTCCCACCAAAGGTGGTCATCCACAATACCGATACCAGCGAAGGCACCAACAGTACCGAAATCAAGAATTCCCGGACGGTACGGCCACGACTGACCCGCGCGATGAACATCCCTACAAACGGCGACCAGCTGATCCACCACGCCCAGTAGAACGCGGTCCAGCCTTGGGTGAACTCAGCATCCGAGCGACCAAAAGGGTTGGAAAGTGCGGGCAGGTATTCGACATAGGTCACCAAGTTCTTGAAGAAACCAGTGAAAATAGCCACTGTTGGACCCACAATAATAATGAACAGCAGCAAGAGCAAAGCCAGTCCCATATTGATCTGGGACAGCATCTTTACACCCTTGTCCAAGCCCGAAAGCACTGACCAAAGGGCAATCATCGTGATGCCTATAATCAGCACCACTTTGCTGACATTGGTCGACTTGATACCAAATAGATATTCAATCCCCGCTGCCGCTTGTTCTGCACCGATACCCAAAGAAGTCGCCAACCCGAACAAGGTGGCAAATACCGCCAGGATATCGATGATGTGACCCGGCCATCCCCATACGCGCTCGCCCAGCAATGGGTAAAAAATGGACCGTATCGAAAGCGGTAAGCCCTTGTTATAAGAAAACAATGCCAAGGACAACGCAACAATTGCGTAAATTGCCCAAGGGTGGAGCCCCCAGTGGAAGATGGTCGCAGACATTGCCAAGTCGGCAGAGGCCTTCATATCACCCGCGGCCCCTCCAAGTGGTGCCCAGTCAACACGCGCTCCGGATGCATCGAGGCTGACGCCTCCCATTGCGGCGGAATAATGAGACATCGGTTCCGCAACACCGTAGAACATAAGCCCGATGCCCATACCTGCGGCGAACAGCATAGAAAACCAACCGATGTATGAGTGATCCGGTTTGGCATCCCTACCGCCCAATCGAACTTTTCCGAGAGGCGAAACAATCAGCGCGAGACATAGAACTACAAAGATGTTGGCCACGCTCATGAAAAACCAGGCCAAGTGGCCGGTCAACCAATTACGGATTGAACTGAAAAGAGGTTCAACTTCATTCTGTAAAGCCAGCGTCATAATGACAAAAAGCAATACTGTGGCTGCAGAAATGATGAATACTTTGCCATGAATATCTAAGGAGAACGAAAAATCGCCTCTGATATTGTCCTGACCGATGACGTAATCGGTGTCAATCAGATTGGCCTCACCGCTCGGAGCTGGTATCCCTTCTCCGCTGGGTGAATTAGGTTTTTTTTGTGAATCGTCTAGAGTGTCTCTCTGCACGATCATCTCCTTGTATTGACACGCATTAGCGTGCGTTGGTCTGATAGCCCCGCTGTTCCTATGGTAAAAACGAGATATTTGCTCACATACTCTAGCAAACTTTTGACAATTATCTGAAAGTTGCGAGCCTCTATGGCACCAGTTTATGCCCGCTTTCAGCCAAATCGAAAAGCGCTGGATAACGCCACGAATATCCTTCGCTCTTCCGGCTTTGTAGTCCGTCCAGAAATCCGACAAGGAGACGTGGGACCAACCCACATCAGTTCGCCAATACATACGTCGCCCGACGCTATTGCCTTGTCATCAGCATCTGTTCACTGCAAAGCAGTAGTCCCCCCACACTGCTGAGAGGAACGACAACCACGCAGGTGCGAATCGAACCTTGAGCTTGGGAGAGTCGGGAGCTCCCACTTGCCGGCAGGTGGCGAGAGCACGATACATTTGGCCATCGTGCAATCGACAGCGGTTGACCGCTTGCACTGTACCGTCTACCTACAGGTGGAAATCGATTGGTAGTGAAGAGTTTTGCGCAAAGCGCTATCGCTCAAACCGTCGGTCGACGAGCCATACCTCATTGCTTAGGAGAACCAGGGCGTGTGGCGCTTGGCCCCTCTGCGGCGAATTTGCACTGCTTTTTAGCTGACCTGCCATTGGCATCGGTTCTGACCTCCTTTTGCATCGAATTTGACCAGCACGCGCCGTACCCATGAATGGCCGGGAACCCGCCAATATTGGATTTTTTGAATAAATTCAAACCTGCTGTGGCTGCTGAAGCCTACCCGCGCTCGTTATCCAGCCGCAGAGCGGCACCTTTTCATGTGGTACTTATCGCCATCCGCATGGCTGAGTAGAGTATCGGCATCCTCTCCGTTAGCGGGATAAATGGCCACGCCAATACTGCAAGACGGCATTATTACCTCTCCAAATTCAGCGCCCAGCGGCTCAGCCATGGCCGTGAAGATCTCCACCACCCTCTTGGAAACGGCGCTCTGCGACTCGATGTCCGTCAACAAAACAATGAACTCATCACCGACCATACGGGCCACCGCATCCGTCTCGCGTACGCAGTCTTACAGCCGTTGTGCAATGGTACAGAGCACACGATCACCCACGGCATGTCCATGGGAGTCATTGATACCCTTGAAGTCATAGATATCCAGAAAAAGCAAAGCCAGCGTACTCTTGTTGCTGTATGCCGCTTGCAGCGCCAAGTCCAGTCGCTCATTGAAAATCGACCGGTTGATCAGTTCTGTCAACGGATCATGATGGCCGAGGAAACGTAATGCTTCCTCGGCCTAGCTGAGAGCCGTCACATCACGCGCGACACCCATCCGCGCCCCCACTTCCTCTGACCAGAAAGTAGCCCAGAGGATGTACACGACACCTCCGTCCTTGCGGATATAGCGGTTGCGGAAATCGACGTGGGGCTGACCATTCATGACCCGGACAATGGAGGCTCGTGTGGCGGCCAGGTCCTCACGATACGTATAGTCGGTGATCGCGCTGCCGGTCATCTCGTCGGCACGGTAACCCAGCAATGCCTCACAGGCATCGCTCACAAATACAATCTGGTTGTCCCTATCAACCACTAAGACCGTGTCCAGCATCAGATGGATCAGTTTGGGATAGAGCTCTTGCAGGTCTATGGGCATAGGTCTGGGAGTCCGATTCATGTCACTTGATCATAACCCCAGCGAAGGGTGGCGACGAGGATCTGAACGCCCGGGCGAGAAATTGGATTGTGCACGCACTCTTGTGGAGGGGGGCGACCGGTAAAGCGGGTCAGCGAGTTACCCAGCTATGGCTACCATCGTGTCTAGGGATTGCTGCGTCACGCACGTGTAACCCGTTGCTGCCCGCGATGCGTGATCACAGCCTTCTGCTTGAACACTGCATCAAGCCGCCCGGCTTACCGCGTCGGGTTTTGGATCCTGCTGCGAGGGCGCCCAGGCGCTTGTCGGGCACATCAATTCAACAGGGAGTTGGTGTCCGTTTTTGTTGGAGCAAGTTCAACCGACGCTGGCGGTGACTCATCTTTTGCAACGGGTCTGTTTTCAATAGGCAGGGAGGCCACATAAACAGTGCGTGATGGGAAAGCGAAGTTAACATTCAGTGCAGCAAAGGCTTCCATCAACTCAAAATTGATTGTCTGCTGGACGTCCATGTAAACGTTGTAGCTGGGATCCAAAACGATGTACACCGTCTCAAATTCCAAGGCACTTTCACCAAAGCTTTTGAAATGAGAGCGGTCGAACCTGGCCTTTTCTTGACCTCGTATGATCTGCTCGATCTTTTTGGGTACTTGTTTGACCTGTTCTGTAGAGCAATCGTATGTCAACCCGATCTCGAATACGATTCGGCGCTCTTGAAGCCGTTTATAGTTCTGGATGGTGCTGCCGATCATTTCGGCATTGGCCATGACGATCTGTTCGCCGCTCAAACTGCGAATGCGCGTCGTTTTGAGGCCCACATGTTCGACTGTCCCTGACATCGAACCTACAACTATGAAATCACCTACCTCAAATGGCTTATCCACGGCGATGGAAAGCGAAGCGAAAACGTCTCCCAATATATTCTGGACTGCCAATGCTATGGCAATACCCCCTACGCCAAGGCTTGCCACAAATGCGGTGATGTTGACACCGACATTTGACAGCATTGCCAACAATACAACCATCCACAGAAATACCTTTGCTCCCCATAGGCTTAGGGTTGCCAGGGCACTGCCTTGGAACGTGTCGGAGGCACTGTGACGCAGAAAGTAATGAGACAGAGCTAGAGCAATAGCGCGGTTAGCCCACAGGCCGGCTTGTAAGGCCACTACAACAAACCAGAGACTGCTGACTCGACCCAGCCAGCGCTCAGGCAAGTCAAGAAAGCCGACCCCAATGAGTATTGAGCCCAATAGCAGAAGGGTGTTGCTGGTACCTGAAAGCACCTCGACCATGATCTGGGTCAGATGAGCCTCAGAATTTGATGCTTTCGCTCGACTTCTTTTGAGAACGAAAACTATCGCGCTTCGTGCCAGTATGAAACTCAGCGTTGTGGCACTGAATGCAAGTACCCAGTTTGCGAGGGTTATCCCCAGGAAAAGATATTCCGTAAAAAAACTAATAATCTCCTGTGTCATTCCCACTCCCACCTGATCTCCGGCGAGAGCCCCTTACGAAAAATGGCAAAAAACACTCGCAGCTAATACAAAATCCGCCAGCTCTGTCAGAACTTAGCGATCCAAAGGATTAGTCGATCGATATCTCAGAAGGTTCAGAAGAATTTACGGCCATCATTATTGATGGTTCAAGGCGTAGTCAAAATAGATGCCATCGTGTCCACACAGCCATGTCCTGGAAAAAAGCCTTTGCTCCAAACGAGTCTGTGCCAATGATTCGGCAGCCTTGACCGCATCCTCCTGTTTTTTGGAAATCGAGGCGGCGAAATGGACATCAGATAAATTTGCGCCACATTAAGTGGCACTGGCGAGGCATTTTATCGTCCCATGGAGGCTTTGCGCCGGGGAGCCAACTGACCAAAACTGGACATGATTGCAATACTCTGCATCACTGCGACCCTCTCCTTTCTCAATCGCAGATACGTGGGCTTGCCATCCGCTATCGGCGTGATGGACATTGCGTTGGCCCTGTCGTTGTTAAACATGGCATCCGATGCGCTTGGCTTTCACACTTTGCACACCATTGAGCAATCATTGATTAAGTCCGTCGACTTTTCCGAATTGTTGATGCAGGGCATGTTGTCCTCGCTGTTGTTCGCGGGGGTGTTGCACGTCAATTTGTCGGAGTTACGTGCCTATCAATGGCAAATTGCATCCCTGGCCGTGGTTGGGACGACCCGTTCAACGCCGATCATCGGCTTTGGGCTCTGGGAGTAGCTGTCCCTGACCAACCTTGAGTTAGCACTTTCCTACTGTCTGATGTTCGGCGCTCTGATATCGCCCACCCAGCCCATTGCGGTGATGGGCATCCTGAACTCAGCAGGTGCCCCCCCATAGTGTCGAAGTGGTGATTTCGTGCGAGTCGTTATTTAAAGATGCCGTCAACGTCGTTCTGTTTTCGCTGATACGGGCAATGATCGCGAGCGGTGAAGCGTCGTCTGTCACCGACGCCTCTCAGGTCTTACTAAGGGTATCGGGTGGCGGCGCCCTTCTAGGCACTGTGGTCGGGGACATCACGTAGCGGAACTCTAAACGCGATGTTGGTTGTGCTCATCCTTGGAAGTCGTTTTGATCCACTTCTCCAACTCTTTGATCACCACGGGATTGATGGTGATAGTGCTGAACTTGCTGTCGTGTCTGCCGGCGGCGGGGTTCCGATTGCAGTCTTGGGTCAGCGCTTTCGGCTGCCTAAAGCCTCTTGGAGTGTGATGCCTTGGGGTGGACTGCGCGGCGGAATTTCAGTGGCGCTCGCTTTGTCGCTGCCGCCGGGAGAGGCTCGCCATGTAGTAGTTTGCCTGATCTATTTGGTTGTGGTGTTTTCTATCCTGATCCAAGGCATGTCCATCGGTAAATTGATCAAACGAGTGATTCCATGCAATGGAGGATGAAGATCATGCTTCAAGATAGCCAAGTGCGCGGCCAATCACTACTCAACAATCTGACTGAAGGCGCTGACATCCAGCTCTACGGCTGCGACCTCCGTGCAGCGGCTCGACAACTGGTGCGTTAGATCAATCAGGTTTTCGTGGACCTACGCCACTGTCTGTCGAATGCAGAAAACCACGAGCCAGCTGCTGATATAACTCCGGCCCCATTCTGGCGCTGACCGCTTTGGCAATCAGCGCCACGGCCATGAGGCTGATGACCATGCCATGACTGTCGATCATCTCCATCACGATGATCGCGGACGTGATCGGCGACTGCGTTACCGCAGACAGAAAACCGACCATACACAAAGCAATCATCGGCTGTGCAGCCAGTCCGAAGAGCTCCGCGACGTTGGCTCCAATGGCCGCCCCTACCGCCAGGGAAGGGGCAAATATACCGCCGGGGATACCGGAAAAGTAAGTCACCACGGTCGCGAGAAAACGCGTAATTGGTGCATGCCATGGCAGACCGATATCGGAAGTGATGATCTGAGATGTGATCCCGTAACCACTGCCGAATGACATCCCGCCACTGAGCCACCCGAGTATCGCCACGATCATTCCACAGATGCCGGCGAACCAAACAGGATGCACACGGCGCCATTCCCAGACGATGAATCGATGATGCCGCTGCGGCCACAGCAGCATCCGGCTGAACAATCCACCCAGAAGACCGCAGCCAATACCGATCGCCAGCACCGGAACAACGATATCGAGCTGGATGTCCTGAACGTCGAAGTGGCCGAAATAGTTGTAGTTGCCCTGCAAGGCAATCGCGACCATCCCCGACAAGATAATCGTGCTGAGCAAGACCCCGCTGGTTCGGGTTTCCAGCTTGCGCCCCAGTTCCTCTACCGCAAAGGCCACACCGGCCAGCGGCGTGTTGAAGGCTGCAGCAATGCCCGCTGCGCCACCAGCGAGGATCAAGTCTTCGCTGCGGATGATCCGTGCGTTGGGCAGGTAGCGATGGAAGAAATGCATGATCGAGGCGGCGACCTGAACCGAAGGGCCCTCGCGCCCTGCCGAAAAACCACCGGTGAGTGCCAGGGTGCCCAGGCCGATCTTGGCGAAGGCGATACGTAACGACACCAGTTTATCGACTGGTCTACCTTGGTGCGCCAGCCGGGTGGCGGCGATCACCTGAGGGATCCCACTGCCCTGTGAACCAACAAAAAAACGAGTGGTCAGCCACACCACCAGCATGCCCACCAAAGGTGTGTACACAAAGGGCAGCCACGGCCGTTCGGCCGTCTGTTGGGAAAATTGCGTCAGTGCGAGGTCGGCCAGTCGAGCGAACATAACCACCAGCAGCCCCGCGAGAGTAGCGGCTACCCAAAGCGTGACTCGTGTGCGCCAACGGATCGAGGCAAAACGACGGCGTATCAATAAAAGCGGTTTGATCACCCGAGTGGATTCCAGTTGAGGTTCAGCACCGTAGTGAGAGTAAGACTAACCGGATAGGTAGATGAGCTCCAACCAGCACCGGCCAAATGTCTACAAAACTATTCACCCGCAGTCCGCCGTGCACGTCAGCTTGCCAAGGTATTCCAGTGCAGAGATTGGCCAGCAACTCGCCACCTTTGCGTCGCTATCAACTACAGTGGAGTCACTCTGCATACAGCCATAACAAGACGGAGAGTTTCCCATGCGAGTAAAAAGCCGCTTTACCCTGCTGGCCGCCGCTGCAACCTTGGCAGTCACAACCGCAACTCAGGCCGCGCCGGTATTCATCAACATTCTGACCGGGGGTACAAGCGGGGTTTATTACCCGATTGGCGTCGGCCTATCGCAGATTTACAGCAATGGCATCCCGGGCGTGAAGACCTCGGTTCAAGCTACCAAAGCGTCGGTGGAAAATTTGAACCTGCTTCAGGCCGGTCGAGGTGAACTGGCACTGGCGTTGGGTGACTCCGTGGCCGATGCGAAGAATGGCGTTGCCGATGCAGGCTTCAACGCGCCGCTGACCAAGTTGCGCGCGATTGCCGGTGCTTACCCCAACTACATCCAAATCGTGGCCAGCAAGGAGTCGGGAATCAAGACCCTGGCCGACCTCAAAGGCAAGACCATCTCGGTCGGGGCACCGAAATCAGGCACAGAACTCAACGCACGAGCAATCTTCAAAGCCGCGGGTTTGACTTACGAAGACATGGGTAAAGTGCAATATCTGCCCTTCGCCGAATCGGTCGAGCTGATCAAAAACCGGCAGCTGGACGCCACGCTACAGTCTTCCGGGCTGGGCATGGCGGCCATTCGCGACCTGTCCTCGGTCATGCCATTGAACTATGTCTCCGTTCCGACTGATGTGGTCGAAAAAATCGGCAACCCTGCCTATCAGGGCGCAATGATTCCGGCCAATACCTATGATGGGCAACCTGATGCGGTGCCCACTGTCGCGATCACCAACATCCTGGTCACCCGTGCCGATGTGCCAGATGAAGTGGCTTATCAGATGACCAAACTGCTGTTCGAAAACCTGACACGTCTTGGCAACTCTCATTCGGCGGCCAAGGACATCAAGCTGGAGAACGCTGCCAAGAACCTGCCGATTGCACTGCATCCAGGCGCCGAGCGCTACTACAAGGAAAAAGGCGTGCTGTAACGGCGACAGGCGCAGCGGTCAGGGTTATCGCTGCGCCAACTGTTCGGCCCTTTTTCAATGCAGTCATGAGGCAGGCAGCTAATGAGTGAAGATCATCAGGGCATCTCCGCGAATCCGCGAGACTGGCCAAAAACCTTGTTTTACGTTGCGTTACTGTTCTCGATTTTTCAGATCGTCACCGCGGCGTTTGCACCGTTCTCAAGTCAGGTACTGCGTGCCGTACACGTCGGCTTCTTGCTTTGGGTGGTGTTTTTAAGTTACCCCGCTTACGGCAAGGACCGTCCTTGGCAGCCGCTGGCCTGGCTGCTTAGCCTCACAGCCATTGCCACGGCGATGTATCAGTGGGTGTTCGAGGCTGACCTGATCCAGCGCTCGGGGGATCTGACCTCTACCGACACGATGATTGGTATTCTGCTGGTCGCCCTGGTGTTCGAAGCTGCCCGACGGGTAATGGGCATTGCGCTTCCAATCATCTGCGGCCTGTTCCTGGCTTATGGCTTGTTCGGCGAGTTTCTGCCGGGCGAGCTGGCACATCGCGGATATGGCTTCGATCAAATCATCAACCAGTTGTCATTTGGCACCGAGGGGCTGTACGGGACACCGACTTACGTGTCGGCCACCTACATCTTTCTGTTTATCTTGTTCGGCGCGTTCCTCGAACAGGCCGGGATGATCAAGCTGTTCACCGACTTCGCCATGGGTCTGTTCGGTCACAAGTTGGGCGGGCCGGCCAAGGTCGCGGTCGCCTCGTCGGCACTGATGGGGACCATCACCGGCTCGGGGATTGCCAACGTCGTGACCACGGGGCAATTCACCATTCCGCTGATGAAACGCTTTGGCTACCGGGCCGCGTTTGCCGGTGGGGTGGAAGCGACCTCCAGCATGGGCAGTCAGTTGATGCCGCCAGTGATGGGCGCGGTCGCTTTCATCATGGCCGAAACCATCAACGTGCCGTTCGTGGAGATTGCCAAGGCGGCATTGATTCCTGCCATCCTTTACTTCGGCTCTGTGTTCTGGATGGTTCATCTGGAAGCCAAGCGCTCCAACCTCATGGGGTTACCCAAGGACCAATGCCCCAGCGCGTTGGGCGCGGTCAAGGAAAACTGGTACCTGTTGATTCCACTGTTGGTATTGGTCTATCTGCTGTTTTCCGGACGCACGCCCCTATTCTCGGGCATGGTCGGACTGGCACTGACGGCCATCGTGATTCTCGGCTCGGCGATCATTCTTCGAGTGCAAAATTTTGGCCTGCGCTGCGCTTTTTGGGTAGCGCTAGGCATCCTGTGCACCGGCTTTTTCCAGCTGGGGATCGCCGTGATATTTGCGGTCATCGCAGTGCTGGTGGTGGTGTGCGGGTTCATCAAGGGCGGTCGAGAAACACTGACTATCTGCTTGCATGCGTTGGTCGAAGGCGCACGCCACGCGGTACCGGTAGGGATCGCCTGTGCTCTGGTGGGCATCATCATCGGCGTGGTGTCGCTGACAGGGGTCGCCTCCACCTTTGCGGGTTACATATTGGCCATTGGCCGGGACAACCTGTTGCTGTCGCTGATACTGACGATGATCACCTGCCTGGTACTGGGCATGGGCATTCCGACCATCCCCAACTACATCATCACCAGTTCGATCGCAGCCCCTGCCCTCTTGGAACTGGGCGTGCCTCTGATCGTGTCGCATATGTTCGTGTTCTATTTCGGCATCCTCGCCGACCTGACGCCACCGGTTGCCCTCGCCTGCTTTGCGGCAGCACCGATCGCCAAGGAGACAGGATTCAAAATCAGCCTGTGGGCGGTGCGAATTGCACTGGCGGGGTTCGTCATCCCGTTTATGGCGGTCTACAACCCGGCACTCATGCTGCAAGGAGACAACGTGTGGATGACCGCCTACATGCTGATCAAGACAACGTTGGCGGTCGGGCTCTGGGGGATGGCCTCCACCGGCTATTTGCAGCGCAAGATGCCTGTCTGGGAACGCCTGTTGTGCGTGGGCGCAGGCGCCTTGCTGGTGGTGGCGTTGCCACTGACCGATGAGCTGGGCTTCGTTCTTGGGGCATTGATGATACTCCAACACGTCTGGCGCTCCCGTCAGGCCGGGATCGCCAACGCATGATCGGATTATGTCTGGGCCTCACCGGCGCCGTGTGGGCTCAGCTGTCGATTTCGCACTTCACGCTGGCGTTGAATCACACCATTGAAAAGATTCGCTGGGAGGAGGATTACCGCATCACCGAGCAAGGCCTGGTACTGGAAGAAGCTCGTGTGCGTGGCAACGGTGCGGGGATGGAGATTCCGGAAGATGCTCGGCTGGAAAATGGCAGTTGGCACTACCGACGTCAGTTGCCACCTCTGCAGCCACTTAACTTGGGGCGAACACCCGAGGCGGGCGATTACCAGCTGTGTTTTTCCGGCCAATGTCACGCCATGAGCCAATGGATTGGAGCGCCAGCCAACAGCCAACCTTTCATCCAAATGTGGGCATGCGAAACAGGCTGAATGTTAGCCCCATCCAAAGATGACTCGAGGAAAGAAAGAGACTTTCGCTCCAAGCAACCTGTGATCACCGGGTCGACTGACGGAAGGAAAGCGCGTCGATGCTCAGGCACAGCTATGCATGAAGGCTGTAAATGCCCTCAATCTGGTATCAATGGAAATGACAGAACGTCAGCCATCAGCCTGAAGGTCGCCGTAACCTCACGCCCGCCAGTTCCAACCGAAGAGCCTCTCCAACAATCTCAATAGTCCTCTTCAGAGAGAACGCATTGCCAACTGTTTGTCTCCAATTGGATCTCATCCGCATAAGAGCGCAGGACAGATCCTAGCATGCACCACGGAGCAGGCACTTCGAGGTAATACTCTTTCACCGCTTACTACCGCTCCGATTTACGCGACAACTCTGCAACGCAGCCAAACACGCCGTTTGGGACGATACCGTTTTTAACGGACGATGCGATTTTCGATACGGAGTCCGACGCAGTATTCGTAGCAAGCAGCGCTGTTGAATTCTTCGTCTGCGTGATCGGTGGTTTTGGTGACCGTATCGCGCCTCACTTTAATACCTTGGCTGATCAACAGCCATGGCCAAGCTAGCCATACCACCTATCCTTAATGCTGGTTGACGAAGGAAGAAGGCACTGCCTACTTCCTTTTTGACCCATTCATTCAGCGAACAATGAGAGGAATTGAAGATGGATGAGCAAAAAATCCGAGAAGCCGCGTATCGACTGTGGGAAAAGCAAGGGAAGCCGCAGGGGCAAGATCTGGAGCACTGGTTCACTGCAGAAAATTCGGTGAGCGAGGAAGATTTTGATAAGCCAGTGCCAAGCAGCAGCGAGCGTCCAGCTTTGCCTAAAGACAAGTCCGCTGATCGCGCGAAAGGTCAAAAGAGGAAAAGCGTTGGAAACTGATAAAACCAGAGGAGGAAAGTGTGCATAGTGGCCGGGGTCAGAAATCGGCCAGTAGTAGTCGGTCGGATACGTTAGAAAAACCGGAGTGAGTCCATGCAAGAGCCGGTCGAAGAGCTGGTAAGTATTCCCCATAACGGGACATTCGTTCCGATGACCTCGGCATCTAAGCCCACGCCGGCGGGCTTTTTGCTGCCGGCTGGACGCCAGAAAGGTGGGGGCTAGTCTACTATCGCACCCGGGCGTGGTTTTATGCGCAGATCGCCATTGACGAAAAGGAACAACCATGGCCAGCACGTTCGCGCTCGATCCGGTCCCCGAACCATTCGCCACGGAATCGCGGAAACACTTAAATGCGATCCAGTATGCGCCGACACCTCACGAGCTGGTCGATGCTCTGGACGCCGCGCTAAGCTACCTGCGCGACCAGCACACCCGGGACGTGCTGACCATGGCCCAGACTATCCTCCTTAGCCGGTTGTGGGACTTCGCGGCTGACGATCGCCTGCGTGAATTGTCCGATGCATGAGGTGCTACAGGGAGACGCTATGCCGAAGCCCTCGCGACCACCGACGCGGCAGAGCCCGACCTGCCGACGTGGATCGCCAGGGACTGGAGCATTCGCGGGACTGGATGCTGATAGGCATCTACATACGCTGAACGGCCTGCGGCGCGAGACAGACCGCCAGTGAGGGCAATCAACTGTCTGTGCACAGGAGACGCTGTCCGCGCGCTGGAGGCCGACACCACCCTTGACACGAGATGACCTGCATTCTGCACTCGGTCCCGAGACAAAATCTCGTCCTGGTCGAGTCAAGGTATTCATGCGGACGCGTTGCGTAGACGGGGGCGACGTTGTAGCGCTCGAACCGCTGGTCGCCGGTATAGTAGATCAAAGCGTTAGGGAGGCTGGGCGCCGCGACGAAGTCGTGAACACCCCGGTACTGGGAAAGGCGTCCGCACATGATTGCACCCTCCGGCTGTGTATTCAGGGTAGACCCTTAGCTGCCGCCTCAACAAACACTGAGTCTGGGGCGAACACCTGAGGCTGGCGATAACCAACTGTGTTTTGACGGTCAAGGTCACGCCATGAGCAAGTGGATCAGAGCACCGACTTATAGTCAGCCGTCTATGCAGATTTGGGCATGAGAAACAGGCTGAATGTTAGCTCCATCCAAAGATGAATCGAGGAAAGAAAAGGCATTCGATCCAAGGAACCAAAAAAACTAGACGCGCTAGCGCTAGAAGCACACCATCGATATTTGTCAGATTCAACCATCTGCGAAGCCGCCACTGGCTTTTGTCCTACCATACGGTGATCACCGAATCCGACAGAATGAACGAAAGCGCGCCGGCGCTCGGGTAGAGCTCTGCATGACGGCTGTACATGCCCACGATCTGGCATCAATGGAAGGAAGTCAGTCGTCAGCCTGAAGGTCGCCGTAACCACGAGGCAGTTCCATCCAGGTGTCAAGAGCTGCGAGGTGTCTCGCGACAGCAGCATCCCACTCAGGACCTACGGCAATGTTTTTACTCATCATGGCGTGGATGGCAGCTGTAGCCTGTTCGTATTCATGATGTATTTCCAACGCTTTTGCTAAAAATTCTTGCTGCCGAGTCATAGGGTTCTCCAGGGACGAAAACCGAGCATTGATTCGCAAACATAAAACGATCGACACCTGCATAATTAGTTGCAACGTCCCGGTGGCAGGTGTCGTCAGTACTGAGCAAGTATCAATTCTGCTACTAGCAGCATACAAAATGCCCTGACCACGTCAATGAGCTTTTTTGATACCTCAGCACGCCTGACGTTCGCGTCAAGCCGCATTGGCTAACGCATGATCGGCACCGCTCTGCTCAGCTGTAGATTTCGTAGTTGATGCTGGTGTGAATCTAATCATTGAAAATGACTCGTTGGGAAGGAGACTACCGAGACTCCGTGGCGATGGGATGAACACTCCCTAGGATGCTCGGCTGGAAAATGACAGGTGACACTCCAGGCGGCTGCCGCCTTCCCAATACTGAATTTGGGGTGAATATCGAAGGCTAGCGATTATGGTTCGCTCCATCAGAAAAACGGCATAAGTCTGCGCTATGCGTTCAGCTCCTAGCCTATCAGCACAATCGATCCGGTACAGTTACGCCGGTTTGCTTTTCGCAGTAATCCAATTCGCATAGGTACACACCAGGCCGAACGCGAGCAAAAAGAAAGCCAAATATGGGGTCACGTTCTTCCGTCTCTCAGTACGTGTGAGCATCTGTTTCGGCGAATATATCCGTGCTTTGGCAGGCATCAAGGTTAAGGTAGGTTAAGAAATATTTAATTTTCGGCCGCAGCGTTGGTCTCTAGGGTACGCCGTATCGGCTTTCGACATTGAGTCGGGAGGAATGAAAACAGATTCAAGCGGAGGAAATTATGAGTTACGCGTTGGTCATAGAGGATGACGAAGTGACGGCAGAAGTCATCATCGCTGCGCTCCAACGCAATGGGTTCAGTTCCAAATGGGCTGCCACCGGACGGGACGGATTGGCATTGGCGATTGCTGGAGGCTACGACGCCATTACTCTGGATCGGATGCTTCCCGACTTTGATGGGCTGACGATTGTCAGTACGTTGCGTAGTCTGGGGATTCAGACGCCCGTCTTGATGATCAGTGCGCTTTCCGATGTAGATGAGCGCGTCCAAGGGCTTCGCGCGGGCGGCGACGACTATCTGACCAAACCCTTTTCTGCCATCGAGATGGTTGCCCGTCTTGATGCGTTGCTTCGGCGCACCAGTACAGATGCAAGCCATCCGCAACTCAGTTGCGGAAACCTTCGACTGGATCTGGTCGAGCACAAACTGACTCGAAATGACGAACACATCCTGCTGTTGCCAACCGAGTTCAAACTGCTCAATTACCTAATGCGCAGTGCCGGCCAACTGGTCACCCGCACTATGCTTTTTGAAGAAGTCTGGGGTTATCGATTCGACCCGGGAACGAACATCATTGATGTCCACATCGGCCGGCTGCGCAAAAAGCTTGAAGGCAATGCAGGAACTCCCGCCATTCATACAATACGCGGTGCCGGTTATGTCCTTGCTGCCAAAGACTGAGGAGTGGCGCTCGTCCGGTAGTCGATTGATCGGTTTCTACGCCCTGTTTTTTGTAGCCTGGGGTGCACTCTTTACAGGCGTGTTGTATTGGGAAATCTCCCACTATCTGGGAACCGTTGCAGAGCGAACATTACTGCAGCGTGCCCATTACTATCAAAAGATCGACGATAAAAAACTGGTGAAAGAACTGGCTATCAGTGAAGCCTATTCAACGCCCGGGATCGATGCTTACGGATTGTTCGCACCCGATGGACAACACGTTGCCGGAGACCTGCTCAAACTGCGCTCCAGTCTGCCCGATGATGGCAAGGTTTATTATCTTGAGCGCGGACTGAGCATTGCGTTACCCGAGAAAGAAACCAGAAGCAGTTATGCGCTGTTAGCACGCCGCCCCAACGGGCATATTCTTATTCTGGCGCGTGACGGTGGCTCGATTTCTGCGGTGGGCGGGATTATCGAACAGGCCTTGTTGTGGGGTTTTTCGTTAACACTGATTCCCGGGTTGATTGGCTGGCGGTTATTGCGACGCCGACCGTTGCGACGTGTCAAACGCCTGCAGCTTTGTACAGAAAGTATCGTTTCAGGCAACCTGGCGGAACGTTTGCCCCTGTCGGCCCGCCGTGATGAATTGGATATGCTGGCAAGCGCCGTGAATACGATGCTCGATCATATCGAGCAACTGATGCATGAGGTCAAGAGCGTCTGCGATGGGGTCGCCCATGATCTACGAACGCCACTGACACGGTTGCGTGCAAGGCTTTATCAGCTCCAACAATTGCCTCTGAACAGTGATCACCAGCACACATTGAATCAGGCCCTTGAAGAAAGCGAATCGATCATGGTGCGCTTTCAAGGACTGCTTCGGGTTGCCGAACTCGACGATATTCGGCGCCGCTCGGCATTTACTCCTTTTCCGATCATGGCGCTGTTGCAACAGGCACATGAGTTTTATGAACCTCTGGCTCTCGACCGCTCTCAGACGCTTTCCCTGGAAATTACCAGTGATTTGCCCAGGTTGTATGGCGACTCATCGTTGCTGTTCGAAGCGCTGGTTAATTTACTGGATAACGCCATCAAGTTTGCGCCGGAGGGCGGGCATATCAAATTGCGCGGTAGCATCAAGGATTCAACGGTCATCATTGAAGTCGCTGACGATGGGGCCGGGATACCCGAGGCGGACCGTGCACATGTCATACGCAGGCTCTATAGAGGGGAGGCAAGCAGTAGGCAACCCGGCCACGGCCTCGGCTTATCGTTGGTCTCTGCCATTGCAAAATTGCACGGTTATTCGCTGGATATCCAGCCCGCCGCCATCGGTCGTGGCACCCGTGTTTTGATTCACTGCCCGATGGTTTCCGACTGATCTACGGATTCATCGGAGACTGAACATTAAATTTAACTTAATCCAGCTTAATTTGAGCCCCCCTGCCCTGGAGGCTAGCTTGGCAGCACTTTCTGCTGACCCAAGGCCTCTTGCTTGTGAAATACCTGTTGTTCCGGCTCCTGTTAACCGTTCTCTGTGTAACAACGCCTCTTGCCTGGGCTAACCCTGCTCTGGCTGACAATAACACTCGAGGGGCCATGATCCCTGCTGCGCCGAAGCTCGGCGCTAAAGCCTGGATACTGATCGACGCTGAAACGGGTACCGTTATTACCAGCCACAGCGGTGATAGGCGTCTACCGCCAGCCAGCCTGACGAAAATGATGACGGCATTTGTCACCAGTCGCGAAATCAAGGCCGGGCGTATGAAAGCTGATGACAGGGTGACTGTCAGCGAAAATGCCTGGCGTACCGGCGGCTCACGCATGTTTCTTGACCCCGGTAGCTCGGTTTCGGCTCACGACTTGCTCAGCGGTGTGATCATCGACTCGGGTAATGACGCAAGCGTTGCTCTCGCCGAACATGTAGCCGGAAGCGAAGGCGTCTTCGTTGGGATGATGAATTCGACCGCTACTACACTGGGGATGAGCAACACGCACTTCATGAATTCCACTGGGCTGCCTGAGCCCGAGCATTATTCATCGGCCCGAGACATGGCAACGTTGGCTCGGGCGATCATCAGCGAAGGTGCTGGCTCCTACGCTCTATACGCCAAGAAACACTTCACCTGGAATGGAATACGGCAAGCCAACCGCAACCTTCTATTGTGGCGAGACGCAAGCTTCGACGGATTGAAGACCGGCCACACCGAAGCGGCTGGCTATTGCATGGTAGCTTCGTCGCACCGAAGCGGGCGGCGTTTGATCAGTGTGATCTTTGGTGCAAGCAGCGAACATCAGCGCACGGCAGAAACGGAAAAGCTCATGGGTTACGGCTTTCGTTTCTACGACACCAAAACCTACAAAAAAGCCGGCGAAATACTCACGTGGTCTGCGCTGTGGAAAGGTAAAAATCGATCAATCGCTCTGGGATTACTGGACGATATGACCCTCACCTTGCCCAAGAATAAAAATCGGGAATTAGAGACACGCATGGAGATCGATGGGCCACTCGAAGCGCCTATCGCAATTGGGACCGTCGTAGGAAGACTGGAACTGTACGATGCTGGGCAAAAACTGGGGAGCCGGCCCTTGATAGCACTTGAGGACGGTGAAAAAGGCAGTTGGTGGACACGTTGGTGGGATACGACGCATCTGTTTTTTACCCAAATGGTTCGCGGCTGGTTCGATGAGACTGACACTGCCTGACGATGGTAAATGCCATATCGCGCCAAGGCAAAAATTCCCAGACGGCTCATAAGGCTGGAGCAGCTGATGAACTCAGATGATTTACGAAGAGAATTAGCGCTCTCGAAATTCTTCAGCGGCGACTCATCGCTCAACGATGCAGTCCAGGGACTGAGTCAGGACGAAAAAAAATTGTGCATTGAGTCAGCCTTTGAGCAAGAGGCTACGCGTCTGGGAATAGAGGTGTGGGAACTAACCCTGACACTGATTTCAGAATCTCCCGAAGAACTGAAATACCTGATCCTGGAGTTCCATCGAGAAGTCGCAGAAATGGTAGAAATGGACTGGAAGGAGTATTGCAAACTGAATGGGATAAACGAGTAAACGCCCCTAGAGCCCATATTCCAATACTACGCCTCACGTACTGAGCTGTGATTAGTTAATGTCTATAGAACGAGCGTAGATTCCCGTTCTGAGAAGATCGTGTCAAGCTGCCCCAAATTAAGCCGCTGGCACTCGCTCTCAGCCTCTGCACGGGACTGATAGGTAGTCTGAAGTCGCAGCTTTCCATCATTGTCGTAGAGGTTAAAACCTATGGGTGCGGTTTGGCAGTAGAAGCGCGATCCGCTACGTGTGGATCCAGTTTCCGTGGGGACTGCAGGAACAACAACAAATCTCGAAATCATCTTCACGCCCTCTCCAACATACCCTCACTATTAGCGGCTAAAAGCCACCACGGCAAGCGAACACCAGCAGTTTCCGATGAAGAGCACGAACGGCCAGCAAATGGTTGACAGACCTCCGACAAGGCATGTGACGCGGATTGCCAGCGAACATAGACTTGCTGGAAGGTCATCCATTCCTAAAAATCCTCAGTGCTACGCAGTTCTTTTTTACGGGGGAACGGCAACACCAAATTCAGACATGCTTCCATCCCTGCTTTTCAAGATCAATCAAAACCAGTTAGCCATTGAGGCTGCGATCATGGAACTGACGATTTGGGTCGAGCAGCACGGCGCCGTTGAAGTCGCCGGCAACGTTCGCGGTGCGCTGGAGATAATCAGCAAGAACGAAGAGTTCATCAATATGACACTCGCAATACTGACGCCTCCGAGCGATTAAATCCCTGTAGCAACGAGTAGACAGGCGGCAATCAGCCGGCCCTTCGTGGGTTTACAACACCAGGGCCGTATCAATCTCACTTCCGTACATGACTGGGGTTCAGGACGAAGTATCAAGTCAGCCTGATCGCACAATACGTCCGAGCTAAATCAGACAAAGGCTCCCCTGGTCCCCGGCTCGCCAAGACATCGGTCAGCTGTGTGTCCGAGCACGATGTTCGGACCTTAGTCCGCGTGGTCGTCAGCAGTGGTGCTCATCGCCAAGCCATCAGCTTTTTCGCCGACCTCACCCAGATGTTCAGCTGGGGCAGAAAGCGTCAACCTTGGCGGGCCTTATTGACCGAAGGCGATTCGACGGAACTGGTCGATATCTCCCCTCTGATCCCTACTGACTACGAGGCAGAACGAAGCCGGATCCTTTCGGCCATAGAGCTGCTGGAACTGCATAACCGTTTCCAACAAATGACCGCCGATTACAACGCCCTCAACGGGAATGATCCGTATGCTTACTTCAAGAATGTTCTCACACGTCTGCCGACGCAGCGTGCGAGTGAGATTTCCCAGTTGCTACCGCACAACGAGTACTCCGTTTAAGTGAATAAAATCCTGATGCTCGCCTTACTCCGATGAGTTCCCGTGTTGCGCACAACGCGCTCCTGTCGCCTGCGGTTGTACGAGCACGCCGCAGCCGGTTATCATTCCGTCGTCTATTTACGACACCTCGAAGGAAATACCTTGCTCCGTACCAACTGGCTGCCTACGCCGCCATAGCGCAACGCCCCCTCGCTCCACTCTGACCGCCTCCTAGCTGCGGACTCACTTTGCTGCGCTCAATTTTTGGCCGTGGCTAACCCAAAACTCAACTGAATACAGACGCACCTGCATGGCTCAGCGCTCGACGCTGCGCGTCATGCCGTGCCTGCTATGGGTAAATTCAATGCTTGCAAAGATCAAAGCCGCTTGGCTATCAAATGTCCGGGCGGATGTCCTCGCTGGTCTCGTCGTTGCACTGGCCCTCATTCCTGAAGCCATCGCGTTCTCCATCATTGCCGAAGTTGACCCCAAGGTTGGCCTCTATGCCTCCTTCTGTATCTGTACCGTTATCGCCTTCGTTGGCGGTCGCCCCGCGATGATCTCGGCAGCCACAGGCGCCATGGCGTTATTGATGGTGAATCTGGTCAAGGATCATGGCCTTCAATATTTGTTGGCCGCCACGCTACTCTGTGGCGCATTGCAGATCATCGCTAGTTACCTTCGCTTAGGGGAGTTGATGCGCTTCGTTTCACGCTCGGTTGTGACCGGGTTCGTCAACGCGCTTGCGATCCTCATTTTCATGGCACAGCTGCCAGAACTCACTGGCGTCACCTGGCCCGTCTACGCGATGACTGCCGGGGGATTGGCAATCATCTATCTGTTTCCACGGTTGCCGATGGTGGGCAAGCTGCTCCCTTCGCCACTGGTTTGCATCTTGGTGCTCACCGCGATTTCGGTTTATATGGGGCTTCATATCCGTACCGTTGGGGATATGGGTTCACTGCCTGATAGCTTGCCGATCTTCATGTGGCCTGACGTACCGCTAAACCTGAATACTCTACTTATCGTGCTCCCGTACTCCGCTGCGATGGCGGTGGTGGGTTTGCTGGAGTCGATGATGACTGCGACCATCGTCGATGACCTGACCGATACGTCCAGCGATAAGAGTCGGGAGTGCAAAGGTCAGGGCATCGCCAACATCGCGAGCGGTCTCATCGGTGGTATGGGGGGCTGTGCAATGATCGGTCAGTCGATGATCAACGTGAAGTCTGGTGGCCGAACTCGCCTGTCGACGCTGAGCGCAGGTGTACTGTTACTGATTATGATGATCTTCCTGGGTGATTGGCTAGCCCGTATTCCGATGGCCGCCCTAGTCGCCGTGATGATCATGGTATCGATCAGTACCTTCAGTTGGGGTTCCATCCGCAGCCTCAAAGAGTACCCGCTCTCCACGAATATTGTGATGGTCGTGACGGTGGTCGTGGTCGTCGCTACCCACAATCTTGCATATGGCGTCGTAGCGGGTACATTGCTAGCTGCCATGTTCTTCGCTAACAAAATTGCCCATTACCTGAACATTGCCTCGAAACATGATCCTGAACATAGCCATCGCACGTACTACGTGGTCGGGCAGGTATTCTTCGGTTCAGCAGATCGATTCACCAACGCCTTCGACCTCAATGAAAAACTTGAGACACTCACGATTGATCTTCGCGACGCCCATTTCTGGGACATTACGGCAGTCGCTGCGTTGGATAAGGTAGTTCTTAAGCTTCGTCGTGAGGGTGTTCAGGTCGATGTTATCGGTATGAGCCGGGCAACCTCCACACTCGTGGATCGATTCGGTGTTCACGACAAGCCGGATGCCATCGAAACGCTCATCAGCCACTAATCGAACTGACCTGGCCCTTTACTGCCAGCACTTGTGCAAAGCCCTGCAAGTGACCGTGGTTTTGAAGGGCACATGGGGAAGTGGTATGTGTCGGAGGCGAAAGACACCCTTCGTTGGAATTTAAGTCGTCAAGGACTGGACGCTTACGCTATTGCTGTGTCATCAGCAGTTGTTCCACGATGAAGCCTTTGTCTTTCAGTCGTTCCAGTAGTGCCGCGTAAGCCTGCGGCTCTACCAGAGTTGTTCGCGACAAAATCCACAAGTATTTGCGTGTCGGCTCGCTGACGGCGACCAATTGATATTGTTCGTCAAGATCAATAATCCAGTAGTCCCCCCACACTGCCGGGACGAACGACATCCAAGCTGGTGCGAAACGCACCTTGAGCCTGGGAGAGTTCGGAGCACCCACTTGCCGACCAATGGCGAGCGCAAAATGCAATTGGCCATTGCGCAATCGACACCGGTTGACCGCTTGCACCGTACCGTCGACCTGTAGATGGAAATCGGTGCGGGTGAAACCGGCGCACCTTTTCTGAAACCGGTTGGGGGTGCGGGCGATCTCGTACCAGGTACCCATGAATCGAGGCAGATCGATGCTGGCTACAGGTTGCAACGGCAGACTGGAACTGACTGCCTGAACGACAGGAATGGTAAAACTCAACCCGACCCCAAGCAGGCTGGTAAAAAGGTAGCGAACTATTCTGCGCATAGGACTATCGCTCAAGATTGGCAGTCGACGATGCATACCTCTATGCCATCGGAGAAATCAGGTATATGTAGATTGGCCCCTCACCTCAACGATAGACCATAGCCAGCTCAATCCGAGAAAAAACAGGGATCGGGGATCGGGAGCATACGATCCGCTGCGCAGACAAACCTCCATGTAACCTACAGACTTAATCATATGCAGCTCCCCACCAACTGACGCGTCAAATCAATGGACTAGTTCAACTTGCGCGGCCCCGAGACAGCGCCATAAGGCCTGCATTGGGTAGCTAAGGCCGCTGCCTGGGAGCGCCGATGCGAAACTGACCTCGGCACCGGTCTAATACGGAACCACTATCGTGGGGGACATGTATACGACTGCGTCAGGACGGACGGGAGTTAGCAACCCTCCCTCTTTGGTCAGTGAGTTTTCGGACATGCATGGTCTGGCTAAACCGGATGAAGCGGTTAGATTCGTGATATGCGTCCGGGCATCACGTCTTGCGTGATTAGATCGGCTGCCACCGATGCGGCAGCCACTGATCAATTTCACTCGCCCGTTGTGTCGGCAGGCGCGTAAGAACGTCCTGCAAATAAGCATAAGGATCACGACCGTTCAGCCGCGTAGAATAGATCAAGCTCATTATCGCCAGAGCCCGTTTTCCGCTGCGTAGAGCCCCTGCATAGAGCCAGTTTTCACGTGCAAGAGCCTATGGTTCCCCGCCCAATTATTATCAATGGTACGGCCCCGTCATCGAGGTAGCGCACAGCGCTGCCCAGCGTTTAAGTCTGTAATCGAGAGCTCTGCTGATAGCCGAACCTCCGGGCACAAGATCACGTTGGGCGATCATCCAGGCATGCGGCCTATCTATCACCGGTACGGCTTTTTCTTACCGTATTCGGCACCGTGAATCCGACTCCAGATCAAGCACTTCGCTCTCGATTTTCGTACAGCAACTGGATGTAGAGCAGGGCCTGCTCGATGATCTGGCTCTTGTTAGTAGCGGGCAGTTCGACGAATTTTCGCCGGGCATGGGCCATGCAACCGATCTCGGTCACGCCGAGTTCGAAGCTGGCCTTGTAACCACCAAAATCGTCGC
The DNA here is from genome assembly GCF_024809425.1 of Pseudomonas sp. JAI111. Lineage (NCBI taxonomy): Bacteria > Pseudomonadati > Pseudomonadota > Gammaproteobacteria > Pseudomonadales > Pseudomonadaceae > Pseudomonas > Pseudomonas sp. JAI111. The sequence goes on from NZ_JANUCB010000001.1 coordinate 218,172, forward strand.
AGACCAACTTACTTTTCCAGCCCTGCAGGAAGTTGCGAGCATGCTCACCGGCGCGACTAATGCTGAAGTCGTAGACGACAGCGGCTGTTTCGCAGAACTGGCTGGTGGCGTAAGCCCAAACATAAGAACGGTGGGTTTTCTTCGAGCCCGGAGCGAGCATTTGCACGGGTGTTTCAACCGCGTGCACGACCTGCTGCCCGATCACTACGTCACGCAGGGCATCGATCAAGGGCTGCATCTCATAAACAATGTTGGCCGAGTTGATGCAATGCCGAGGTCGCGTTCATGGAAGGTCCTTGTAGGTGTTCGGTGACTTGACCAGCAGCGACTCGTCCCACAGGCGAAAGCCGCCGAAAAAGGCTGCCGCGTTGTTGCCCAGCCGGCTGCGCGGTGGAAGTGTTTTAAGGAGGTCGGCCTGTCCGCCGCCGATGACGATCTCGTCGGGCAAAAGTGCCGCGCTGAAGCCCTCGACGACGGCGTGCACCTTGCGCCGCCACTTCTTCTTGCCCAGGCGCTTGTAGCCGCGTTTGCCGAGCAGGTCTTCGTAATCGTGCCGCTTGCTGCGCCGTAGGTGGCCGAGTTCCATCACCACGATTTGCCCGTCGACGATCAGCGCGGACCCCAGGCCGGTGCCCAGGCCCAGGAACAGCATCTTGCCGCCCCGATAGCTGCCGAGGGCCTGCATTGCCGCGTCGTTGGCGATGCGCACCGGTCGGCCAAACGCCGCCTCGAAGTCGAAGCCGATCCAACCTGGCGCCAGATGATGGGGCTCTCGCGCCGGGGCGCCCTGATTGACGACGCCGGGGTAACCGATTGATATCACCTCGAAGCACCTGTCGGCGGCCATCTCCAGCACCCCGTCAACCATCTGCTTGGGTGTGAGCCAAGGCCCGGATTTGAACTTGCGCCGAGTCGTCTACTGAGCAGACATTTGACGTGTGAACCGCCGACGTCGATGACCAGGATCTTCGGTTGCGCTGCCTTTCGCGGAGTGTTCATGGCCGCCCCTTAACGGTGACCGGTCGCTCGCCTTTGCGGCTCGATTCATCGATCTGATCCGGCGCCAGCGAAAGCAGCCGTGCGGTGTTGACCAACGCCATGTGGCTGAGGGCCTGCGGGAAGTTACCCTGCATGTGTCCACTGCGGGGATCGAACTCCTCCGCCAGCAGGCCGACGTCGTTACGCAAAGCGAGTAGACGCTCGAACAGCGCTTCGGCCTCAGCGCGACGGCCACTCACGGCAAGGCAATCGGCCAACCAAAAGCTGCAGGGCAGAAAGACTCCTTCGCCCGGCGGCAGGCCGTCGACAGACGTCGCGGTCTCGACCGGGTAGCGCAGTACCAGGCCGTCGACGATCAGTTCGCGTTCGATCGCGGTGATCGTAGCCCGAACACGGGGATCGTCCGGCGGCAGAAAGCCTACCAAGGGGATCAGCAGCAGGCTGGCGTCGAGCGCCTTGCTGCCATAGTACTGAACGAAGCATTGGCGCTTCACATCCAAGCCTGCTTCGCAGACCTGCGCGTGGATCTGATCGCGGGTGCGACGCCAGGCCTCGACCGGGCCTTCCAGGCCATAGCGTTCGACAGCCTTGATCCCGCGGTCGAAGGCGACCCAGGCCATCACCTTGGAGTGGGTGAAGTGCCGTCGCGGCCCACGGACTTCCCAAATGCCTTCATCCGGCTCTTGCCAATGCTTGTCAAGGAAGTCCAGCAAGGCACACTGGATGCCCCAAGCATGCGGCTGTGGCACCTGCCCCGCCGCGCGCGCCAGGTGCAGGGTGTCCATCACCTCACCATAGACGTCGAGCTGGAACTGTTCGGCCGCTGCATTGCCGATGCGCACCGGCGCGGCCTGCAGATAGCCAGGCAGCCACGCGATTTCGGTCTCTTCGAGCCGGCGTTCGCCGGTCACGCTGTACAGAATCTGCATGTCGGCCGGGCTGCCTGCCACGGCACGCAGAAGCCAGCCGCACCAGGCCTCCGCCTCTTCGGTGTAGCCGGCGAGCAGCAAGGCGTTCAGCGTGAAGGTCGCGTCGCGCAGCCAGCAATAGCGGTAGTCCCAGTTGCGCACACCGCCAGGGTGCTCCGGCAGCGAGGTGGTTGGCGCTGCAACGATGCCGCCTGTGGGCTGATAGATGAGCGCTTTCAGCGTCAGCAGGGAGCGCAGCACCGCGTCCTGCCAATGGCACTCGAAGCGGCAGCGTCGGGACCAGTCATGCCAGTGACACTCGGTCTGCGCCAGCGTGCATTCGGCGTCGATGGCCTGCTGCGCCGGCTCATGCGACGGCCGGTAGTTGAGTATGAAAGGCACACGTTCACCGGCGCCGATCTCAAAGTCGGCCCGCGAGGTCATCTGCTCGCCGCGCGCGTGCACCGGTGTGTGCAACTCGAGCGTGTCCGGCCCGGCGGTCGCGAACAGCGTGCCGTCGCGCCGGCACACCCAGGGGACTATGGAGCCGTAGTCGAAACGGATGACGAGCTCCATGCTCATGGCCACGCAACCCCGCAGGCCCACGACGATGCGTAACACGTCCCAACGTTCGTTTGACAGCGGCATGCAGTCGATCACGCGCACGGTACCCAACGCGGTCTCGAAGTCTGTTTCCAGGATCAGGGTGCCTTCTCGATAGCGGCGACTCACCGCGGTCACTTCACCGCGTGGTGCGATCGCCCAGCGCCCGTGCTCTGGACCACCCAACAGGGCGGCAAAGCAGGCGCCTGAATCGAAGCGGGGCAAGCACAGCCAATCGATTGAACCATCGCGGCCCACCAGTGCAGCGGTGTGGCCGTCACCGATCAAGGCATAGTCTTCAATGGGCAGGGGCACAATTCAGCTCCCCGTTTCGGCATTGCGCCAGCCGCCATCGGCGGCCATGAAATGGTCCGCGGCGGGCGGTCCCCATGAGCCCGCGGTTTACACCTGGACCGGGGGTCTCAACGAGCACGGTTTCGACCACGGTCCACGCGGTTTCGATGGCGTCTTCACGCGCAAATAGCGTGCCGTCACGGTCCATCGCGTCAGTCAGCAGAGGTTCATAGGGAGATTGCTCGCCGGGCTCCTCTTCGAACAGCAAGAACTCGCGCTGCTCGTCGACGAATTTCTCGCCAGCCCGACTGACGCGGGTGGCGAGTGCGATCGTCGAGTGCGGTGACAAATGAAAGCGCAAATAGTCGACACCCCCGCTCACCGCCGCGTGGCCAAAAAGATCCTGCGGCGTCTTGAAGCGTACCACCACTTCACAGGCGCTGGTCGGCAGGCACTTGCCTGAGCACGAGCACCAGGGCAGGCCGATCCCGCGCCAGGAATCGATATGCAGGCGCAGCACGCAGAAGGTTTCGACATCGGAGTCGTTCGCGACCTGCGGCTCGACGCGATAGCCCAGGTTTTGCCCGCGAAAGATGTCATCACCGCTCAGCGGCCGCATCGCAGCGAAGACATCAGCTTTGTGGCGGTGCACCGCTTCGAAATGGCGGCTCGCTGGCGGTTCCATCGCCAGTAGCGCGACGATCTGGAACTGGTGGTTTTGCATCATGTCGCGAAGGCAGCCCGCGCTTTCGTAGAATACCCCGCGTCCCTCAACGCCGAACTGCTCGGCCAGCGTAATCTGCACGCTCGCGATGTGTTTACGATTCCAGATCGGTTCAAGAAAGGAATTGGCGAAGCGAAAGTACACAATGCTCATGATCGCTTCTTTGCCCAGGAAGTGATCAACGCGGAAGATGGCGTCTTCGGAGAAGGCGTCCAGTGCGACCTGGTTGAGTTCGCGTGCCGAGGCCAAATCACGGCCGAACGGCTTTTCGACGATGACTCGCCCGCCTTCGGCCAGGCCGGCGGCCTTGAGGCCGCGGATGATCGTGGGGAACAGTGCAGGTGGGATCGCGAGGTAGAACGCTGGGCATGCGCGCCGTGCAGGATGAGTCGCAGCGCATCGAAGGTGGTAGCGTCCTTGTAGTTTCCGCTGTCGTATTGCAGCGCAGTCAGGAGGTTACCCAGCATATGCGGATCGACTTCGCCGCCAATGTGCTTGATGCTTTCACGGGCTCGCGTACGCCATTGCTCGACACTCCACTTTGACGAGGCCACTCCGATAACCGGCACCTTCAGCGCACCGTTTTGGGCCATTGCATACAGCGCAGAAAAGATCTTCTTATAAGCCAGGTTGCCGGTGGCGCCAAAGACGACCAATGCGTCGGCGGATTGCGCGTGCGAATCGGTAACGTCGGAGTTCATCTGTGGCAGCCGCGCAACAAGCGGGTGACCATGCTGGCACCCATACGACCAAGGTTCGTCATACCAATTTGCATTTTGATGCTCCCGCTGGATGGCTCCGCACGAACACTGTGTCTTCTCGACGATCATAGACCGACATTGATTTCTACGCTAACCGGTTCTGGCAATGGGTCTGGTTCAGGCACTGTCTGGCCGCACGCCACAAGCGTCTGTTCGCTGCCGCACACACAGGGCAGCTACTAGTTTGTGTGCTGAGGACGATGCAAGTGGCGCCGTAAGCGCCTATTTAGATGAGAAAATACGGTGAACTATGTTCCCGGCGAATTGATCCCAACCTATGCGCACTCTGCGCGGCCCTGATGGGCCAGTTCATACGCACGCAGCATATGCCCCAGCAATATAATACGGAGCCGCCGTGACCATTACCGCCAATCCCAACAATCGGAGTCCGCCAAGCCCGCTGCACTCGATATTGCTTGCCGGAACCGTCCCGCTGTTTCTCGGCGCTTTGCTGAGTGATATCGCCTACTTTCAGACGTACCAGATCCAGTGGAGCAACTTCTCTTCCTGGCTTATCGCTGGGGGGCTGGTGTTCTGCGGGCTCGCCCTGTTGTTCGCACTCGCCAATCTGATCCGGGCTGACCGCAAAGTTGGGCGCCCCTTGATGTACTTCGTCTTACTAGTGGTTACTTGGGTGCCAGGACTAGTCAACGCCTTCGAACATGCCAAGGACGCGTTCGCCGCCATGCCATCGGGCCTCATTCTTTCAGTACTAACCACGCTGTTGATTTGCTCTACTGCATGGCTTGGACTCACAAGCGAACGTCGAGGAGATGGGCAATGACACACTCGATTAAAGTTACGGCGTTAAGCATGGTGTTATTGTTAAGCGGTTGCGGTGACGGAAGGGATGGCGCACAGGCGTTTGGTCCTAACCCCAAAATGCCTGTTCCCCAGCGCGGTCTCTTACCCAACATGAAGATTGCAGAACCGGTCATGTGGGGCGATCAAAAGCCGACTGTGCCTCAGGGTTACAGCGTGAGGGCGATCGCAGTCGACCTGAAAATCCCTCGTCAGACGCTCGTGCTGCCCAATGGCGATATTCTCGTCGCAGAAGGCCGTGGCGGGAATGCCGCGGAACTCAAACCGAAGGATGTGATCGCCGGTTATATCAAGGCGCAAGGCAACACCAAGGTCAAAGGTGGCAACCGTTTGACCCTGCTGCGAGATGCTGACGGTGACGGTGTCTACGAGACGAGGACTGTATTCGCCGAAAACCTCAACGCGCCGTACGGTCTGGCTTTGGCCAATGCCAAATTGTACGTGGCAAATCAAGACGAATTGGTTCGCTTCGATTATGAAGAGGGTCAGACCAAAGCCAGCGGCCTTCCGACCAAGGTCACTGACCTTCCCTCCGAGATAAACCACCACTGGACCAAGTCGTTGACCGTCAGCGCCGATGGGCGTTTTCTCTATGTGGGCATCGGTTCGAATAGCAATATTACCGAGCGCGGGATGGAGGTTGAGCTCGACCGGGCGAGGGTTTGGCAAGTGGACGTCGAGACGGGTGCTCACAAGCCTTATGCGACCGGCCTTCGTAATCCGACGGCGTTAGCCATTCACCCGCAAAACGGCCAGTTATGGGCGGTGGTTAATGAGCGCGATGAACTGGGCCCGGATCTGGTACCGGATTACTTGACCTCTGTTCGCGAGGGCGCATTTTACGGCTGGCCCTACAGCTATTGGGGTCAGAATGTCGATACTCGCGTGCAACCACAGAAGCCCAAAATGGTTGCTGCTGCCGTCAAACCTGATTACAGCCTCGGCTCCCATGCTGCTGCGCTTGGCGTAGACTTTTCCGTACCTGCTATGGGGGACAATTACGCGGAAGGTGTATTCATTGGCGAACACGGGAGCTGGAATCGGGATAATCCGGTGGGTTACAAAGTAGTCTTCGTACCGTTCAGCAACGGGTACCCTCATGGTGAGCCGGTTGACTTCGCTACGGGCTTTCGTGATGCCGACGGGAAGACTCGCGGACGGCCAGTAGGCGTAACCGTAGACCCCCGCGGTGCACTCATCATCGCCGACGACCTTTCGAACACCTTGTGGAGGGTTACTCGTAATCGATGAATTGTGATCCTCGGCAGAACAGCCCTGTCTGAAAAGTGCCAACGTTGTCACCGTTCACCGCAAAGTAGTTGTCATTACCGAGGTGAGCGGCTAACCACCGCGTCATTGGCTTCACGCTTAGGCCGTAGCGGTGGTGTTTGCATCTCACAAAGAAAATCATCCTGATCGATGAATTGGCGATGAAAGCACAGGCTGTCAGGCTAAAAACGACGTGGAAATACGCTGCGTGCCTACGCTACCTTCGCAAGAGGATCTGTCTGTTCGCTGGCAATTTCTTTTCAACGAAACAATTGCCCTTCCAAATGGAGACTTCCGGCCATGCTGGACACTATTGCGGCTTTCTTCTGTATCACCGCAGTGCTCGCCTATCTCAATCGCCGCTATGTCGGTCTACCCTCCGCCATCGGGGTAATGGCTATTGCCTTGAGTCTGTCATTATTAAACATGGCATCCGACTCGCTGGGTTTCCACGCGTTACACACTTTGGAGCAATCGCTAGTTGAGTCCATCGATTTTTCCGAGTTGCTAATGCAAGGCATGTTGTCGCTGCTGCTATTTGCTGGTGCGCTGCACATCGACTTGACTGAGCTGCGTGCTTACAAATGGCAGATTGCATCCTTAGCAGTGGTCGGAACCACTTTATCGACACTGCTCATAGGCTTCGGGCTCTGGGGATTGTTATCCCTGACCAGCCTAGAGTTGCCGCTTTCCTATTGTCTGGTGTTTGGGGCGTTGATCTCGCCTACAGATCCAATTGCCGTAATGGGCATTCTAAAGTCAGCGGGCGCACCAAATAGTGTTGAACTAGTGATTTCGGGGGAGTCTTTGTTCAATGACGGTGTCAGCGTCGTGCTGTTTTCACTAATTCTGGCGATCATCGCAAGCGGGGACGTGCCGTCGATCAGCAACGCATCGCAACTCTTATTGACGGAAGCGGGGGGAGGCATCCTTTTAGGCGCCGTCTTCGGGTACATCACCTATCGCCTACTCAAGAGTATCGACAGCTATCAGGAAGAAGTCCTCATTACCTTGGCTGCTGTACTCGGCGGTTATGCCTTGGCGACGCGCCTGCATGTTTCCGGACCGCTGGCGATGGTGGTAATGGGACTGATCATAGGTAATCAAGGGCGATCCCACGCGATGTCCGAACAGACCGAAAAAAATCTCGACATGTTTTGGGAGTTGATCGATGAAATTCTGAACGCCGTGTTGTTTGTGCTCATCGGCTTGGAGGTGGTTCTGATTCAGTTTTCCAGTCCACTGCTCAATACGGGCATGATGGTCATAGCGTTGACTCTACTGTCTCGATTGCTGACGGTCGGGGCTCCGATTGCAGTCTTAGGTCGACGCTTCAGGCTTCCCAAAGGCGCCTGGAGTGTAATGACCTGGGGAGGGCTGCGCGGCGGAATATCAGTGGCACTGGCATTGTCGCTGCCGCGAGGCGAAGCTCGCGATGTTGTGGTGGCCCTGACGTACCAGGTAGTGGTTTTTTCTATTCTGGTACAGGGTATATCGGTTGGAAAATTGGTAAAGAAGGTGATTCCCTGCGATGTAGCAGAACGCTGATCGAATGCTCAGCTCATTAAAACAGGATGGATTCGCGTTCTACCAAATTGGTCGCCATCGATCGCAACATGTTATTTGAACCGTTGGTCTGACATCGCTGGAATGAAACATAAACTCGAAACACATCTGATCTATCTGACGACAAGACGCATCGTTTTGTCAGCACCGAACCGCACGCAACCGTAGTGTTGTTGCTGTATAACGCGTCTCGACGGCGCTCACGTCCTCCGGATCCGGCACTGCTTCTCGCGCCCCTTTGACGATCATGTTGACGTGACGCTGGAGACAGTCCGCGTCTTGCGAACAATGTACATGGTTAGCAATCTGGGCGATGGCATCGAGCATGCGGATAGCCACCGCCGGGTTCGAGCGCCCGCTTTGCCTGATCTGGTTGAACGCTGTGTCCACGATGCCTGTAAACGTGGATCCTGGCGCGATCACCCGCAGTCGCTCTTCGCTGTCAAATCGTAGGGGGGACGGGATGTCCCGTCGGGCCAATCGACAGAGGGCGGACCCTAGGCGATCCACGCAGGCGACAGCTGTGAAAGGGTCATTGATGCCCGGGGACAGCGCTCTCAACGCAATCTCGACCAACTGCTGGAAGGAAAACTCCACATCCTGTGCAGCAGTTCGCTGATTACCCAGTACAAAGGCGGCGTTCAGTTTAGCCGCCAAGGTTTCGGTAACACGCTCAGATGGCCAGACCATTAGCATCGCCCGGCCTTTGATGAGGTAATGCCCTGGCCGGCGCTCAAGCCGAATTAATAGATCTTCTTTGGTGGCCAACGCCATCAGGACGTCAGCATCGATCAGTTGGAGATAACCGTCCTCAAGGGCGTTCACCACAGATGCATCGCGCACGAACATCGCTGGCAGGGTGGCTTCGTTTAAGGATCTTAAGGCTGCGGATCCAGGGCTGCCAAAGTCGCCGGGAAATAAACTGTCGATCCCGCCGTCGAGTTCGCGACCGACTCGTGCCACGACCTGATCTGCCTGGATCGAGACCGATATGTGGTGGATGAAATAGATCAACACCCCGACACTGATAATCGCCAGCAGAACACCTATGCTGACGGAGAGATGAGGTACGAATGCCACTTCGTCGGCACGACGGATGGTTCGCAGAACGAGCAGACAGTACACAAACGTCGCAACAAAGGTGCCAAGCACCACTTGGTTAGCGGTGTCGCGCATGAAATTGCGCATCAAACGAGGACCCAACTGGGACGAAGCAAGCGACAGCGCCACCAATGTCATCGAGAACACAGTGCCGGCTATGGCTATCATCGAGCCCGCAACCGTGCTCAGCACCAGGCTTGCACCCTCCGCCCCACCTGAATAGCTCCAGCCAACCAGCAGCAACCAACCGTCAGTAACGGTTTTGTCGAGCGCGACGCAGGAGAAAGCCAAAACTACGGCCAAGCATGCCATGGTTGCTGGTACGAACCAGAAACTCGACCGAAGACGATACCAGTACTTCAGTAGCAACGTTTTCAAAAGCGTCTCTCCAATTCGCCAACCTCAAATGAGTGATGCTGCATCCCACAAAGTTCTTCCTACTTGATCGAGCGAAGAGCCTGTTTTATATCCATGAGCTTGGCATTGTCCGGCTTGCCCTCGACGCGGGCAAGAATGTTCCCTTGAGCGTTCAGAACAAATACGAATGCTTTGGCGCTACTACTTGGGATGTTCAAAGCGGTCTCGAGGTTTGACTTACTCAAAATCCAGGTTTGGTCCTGATAGCGCGCCGGGATTTTCTCTTTGGCCCGACCAATGGCATCTTCCTCGCTCATGAAAAACGGAAGGTCGATCGCAAGCACGTCAATGATGCGTACCTCTCTCTGGTTAACATTTTTACGCAGCGCCTCGGCCCATAGGCGGGTGTCCGTTGCAGCCTCTGTGCTTGGCGTAACTATCAGTATCGTCGGCTGGCCGATCAACTGGGCGGAACTGACTTTTTCGCCTGTCAGCACAGTCGCCGTAAAGTTTGGAATTGGGCTGCTAGAGAGCTGCGACCAAGCGTAAATCGGCGCCAGCAGCAAAAGCGCGATAAAAATCGTGAGGGACGTTTTCATCTGAGCATAACCTAGACATGGCTCAAGAAATTCTGATGTGTGTCTATAGATGTTAGACGTGCATGTGCGTTAGTGATTTTTTAGGGGCTTATTCATCATTATTATCAAATACCAAGCGCCTATTTGTTCAAATCGCGAGATGTTGCTGTCATAAATGGTAATTATTGGTCTACTACTGCCCGTCGCGAAGGGATGAAACCGGCCGTTCTCTGCCCCCGTGTCCGCGAAGTGTGGTGATCAAATCTGATGCAAATGACTGGGCAGGTGGAATGTCATGTTTAGGGAAGTCTGCAATTACACACCAGGCTCCTGCTACCAGAGGCCGAATAGGGCAAACTCAAAAACCACTATCCAAAGCTCTATAGGCTTGAACCCAGAGCTACTTTCCCTCCTCCCCGCAGTTAGGTGAGCTGTGAGTTGCGCAAACATATCTTCCCGGGCAGCGTCGGCTGACCGCGCATCGTCATGATTTCCATCTTACGCACCATGGAGTTGCGCTGAACGCTCTGGCGCAGCCAGATCAGGCCATCGGTCACGGTGAAAATCGGGTTGGTGTCGGTTCCGGTGAAATATTCGCCGATCAGGAAGGTGGTCGCCTGTTAAGCCAGTCCACGATACGACTACCGACCCCTAATGTTTAAGGCCTCAATCAACACCAACCGCTCAGGTGACCAATTCGGTTCAATGCCAGGCAAGCGAGCCAAGTGAGAGTGCCCACTTACATTGTTGCCGCGGACCGTAAACTGACCCAATTAAAGGCTGCCGGGTGAGCTTTCAATCTGCGCCAACCGGTCATGGGTGCTTTTAGTCATTCGCGAGTCCGCCGTTTCTGGCTTGACTGTACGACCTCAAAAATGATCCGCACGACTATGCGCCCTCTCCTGTTTCTACCAAAAAGCTACCTCATCATGTAAAGCCCGATCAGCCATGCCTCTCGGAACGTACCGACTCGGATCGGTCAACCCCGATTCGGCACCGAAGGGAAACTATCCGTGAAGACCGCCCATTGTCGAATGGCAGTGTCGGATCCAGTCCTACCAAGCCACGGGCATCTGGGTTCACAGTAAATAACGGCATCTAATGCGATAAAGCCTAGAGCCTGCCGTACGGCAGCGCCATGCCCATCGCCTTCGTTGGGCACGGTTCTGCCGGTGCCTGAACGCCCGCCATCCCGCTGAGGGGAAGCGCCAGGCTAATCATGAAAACCATGCAAAACCGCAGATAGCGTTTCATGGGCTGGAGTGTAGCCGTGGAAAATGGCTCTTAGAATTGGACGCGTGGCATAAACAGTCAGCCAAGGGACCTTACTCACGCGATAACACCGCACCTGAATAAAGCCAGCAATACAGGCATTAAATCGACGCTAGTGACAAGCTTGTTCAAGTTCTCCCCGACTTAGGCAGCGCTCAAACCAATCCAGCATGCCCCCAGTAGGTGTTCCTCCGATTCGGATCAATGCATTCGGCACGACAAAACCAGTGTGTTGAGCCAAAAAATTTATGCTCCGACCTGTTAAGCCTCTACTTTGATACTGTGTTGTATACCTCAGCAACAGGTCATTTGCTGCCCGTTGCGACTGACCGTAATCGGCTGTGGATTCAACCGGTCGACGCAACAGATTGGCATAATCATCCGCCCGGCTCGATCTAGACGCCAACTCCCCCAAATACGCGACACCGTAAAAGAGAGACCGAAGGACATGACAGTGCCTGGCACTGCCTTTTATCGATGCCCATCCGGCTATTCTACGTGACCGCAACCCCCTCACTATCTACACTGCCTGAGACGCCAAAAACACCTTCGGCACGCTCGGGATAACACGCATGGACCTTCAATATCGCAACAACACACGCGTGATGGGCGACGGGCCGGCAACGCTGGTCTTCTCACACGGCTTCGGCTGCGATCAAACCATGTGGCGCTATGTCGTAGACCACTTCACGGGGCGTTTCAAAGTCGTGTTGTATGATCTGGTCGGTGCGGGTCAGTCCGATCTCGGTGCGTATGACAAAATAAAATACAACTCGCTGGCCGGGTACGCCCAAGACCTGAATGAGATCATCGATCAGTTCGCCACTGGCCCGGTGATTCTGGTCGGCCATTCCGTCAGCGCCATGATCGGTGCTTTGGCAGACAGCCAGTCCCCCGGAAGAATCGCCGCTCACGTGATGATTGGTCCCTCGCCCTGCTACATCGACTCCGACGACTACGTGGGCGGATTCAGACTCGAAGACATACACTCCCTGCTCGACACCCTCGACAGAAACTACCTCGGCTGGTCCAGCACGATGGCGCCCGTGATCATGGGAGCGCCCGGTCAACCGGCGCTGGGCGAAGAACTGACTAACAGTTTCTGCCGCACCGAACCCGAGATCGCTAAGCAATTCGCGCGGGTAACGTTCATGTCGGACAACCGCAATGACGTCGTCGGGCTGGACACGCCGACCTTGATCCTGCAATCCACCGACGACCTCATCGCGCCCGTCGCCGTGGGTGAATACCTGCACACCGTACTCCCCAACAGCACGCTCTGCCTGGTGACCAACGTCGGTCATTGCCCGCACATGAGCGCCCCGAGTGCCTGTTCCAAAGCCATGGACAGCTTCCTGGCGCCGTGGGGGGGCGCTCATGTCTACTGATGAACCGCCACTGCCCGACCCGCAGATGCTATTTGAAGGTGCACCGTGCGGCCTGGTAGTGACAAAAGAGGACGGCACAATCCTGCGCGCCAACCTGACTTTCAGCAACTGGATCGGCTTCGATTCCCAGGCGTTGATCGGCCGGCGCTTTCAGGACCTGCTGACCATGGGCGGGCGCATTTTTCATCAAACCCACTGGGCGCCGCTGATGCGAATGCAAGGCTCAGTGGCAGAGGTGAAACTTGATCTGGTTCACCAAGACAAACACTCCGTCACCATGCTGCTTAACGGTGTAAGGCGCGAGCACGCCAGTGGCGCCTTTTATGAGCTGGCACTGTTCGGCACCACCGACCGCGACAAGTACGAGCGCGAACTGCTCAGTGCCCGAAAAATCGCCGAAGACTTGTTGCGAGAGAAAACCACCGCCGAAACCTCGCTCCAGCATGCCCAAAACGAACTGAACAATGCCTATGAAAAAGCCAAACGTCGCGCCTCGTTCGCCGAACAAATGGTCGCCATCGTCAGCCACGACCTGAAAACCCCGCTGACCGCGATCAAAATGGCCTCAGACATCCTCGCCCGAGGCAAACACACCGCCAAGGAAGTCAAAATGCTAGGCCATATCAGCCAGTCGGCGAACCGCGCCGAACGGATGATTGCCGACCTGCTGGACTTCGCCTTGGTCAGAGTCGGACGCGGCATTGCGATCACGCCCGCACCGGTGGACCTGCACGCATTCGTCAGCCTGAGCGTCGATGAACTGCGCATTGCGTTTCCTAACGTCACGTTGCTGCATCAGTACAGTGGATCAGGTGGCGCTTATCTTGATGCGGATCGGGCGCAGCAGATTATTGGAAATCTGGTGGCCAACAGCGTGGCTTATGGTGATTTGAAACAGCCGATTTTGATCACTTCACGACTCGAAGAAGATCAAGCCGTAGTGTCGGTGCGTAACCAGGGTGAGGTTATCCCAGAGTCGCTGATGGCCACTTTGTTCGAGCCTATGTCCCGTGGCACGGAGACCGATAGCGACACGCGTAGCGTAGGACTTGGGTTGTTTATCGTGAGGGAAATCGCCAGGTCACATGGCGGAGATGTTTCGGTCAGCTCAGGCGCCGAGGAAGGTACGACGTTCACTGTCTACTTTCCGAAAATCCATATTTAAAACCACGGTAATCCAAAAAGTTGGTACCTATCGGCCTAAGGCGGCCTTCGCATATCTCATTGCTCTGGCTGCTGGGGTTTCCTGATAGGCCAAACGCTTTCGGAGCGGCAGAGCTTGAGACTGAGAATACACTCAGGATCAGAGTCTGGTCGCGTGGCGGTTTTTCCGCTTGAGGATTGATGAGTGACCGTAAATTGGGAAGGGATCTTGCCGATTCAAGGAGAAATCATCGTTATAGAAGATGCCCCCCCTCTGCGCGCGGTGATGGAAGATATCTTGGCTGAGGTAGGTGCTGAATCCATAGCGTTCTAAAGCACTGACGATGCCTTGGCTACCTTTGCCGACCCATAATCAATGCAGACTTTTAATCGTTGATCATGCTGTTCCTGGACAGATCCAGGGCACAGAGTTCATCGAAATGGTGACAGGAAATGGCCCTCCATCTCGGCGATTCTTACGTCTGAATACTTGCTTGATCCAGCGGCTATGCCGCTCTCCACCATTTACCTTCACAAACCTTGGTCTCTGGACGACTTGGTGATTGCGGCAACCTCGCTTCTACAGCCAGGCGACCCCGTTTGCAAAATCTAACTCAATGAAAAGCCGTTTTCCTTGAACTCATTTCGTTCTGAAGTTCTCCGATCAAGCTTGCGATCGCATGACTCGATGTCAGGTTTTCCGTAGATACGCCGGTAACCAACAGCTCGCCGCGATCTGAGTAAGGCTTACATACCTTGATCATCAGCGAGCCATCAGGATTCACCGAACAGGTACACGCAAATGGCAGGAGGCCACACTCAATGATGGGGCGTAATTCAAGAACGGAAATCATGATTAGCGCCTCTGATAGCCGGACGTACTTCATTCACCTTTATAAAGATTAGGTTTTCCGAGCCGTTTTTGAGAAAAAACCGACCATTCGCCCCTCTCGACTTTCTGCCGCATAAATACCATCCGCCTATCGCAGTAAGGAATTATTGACACGTCGCTGGTATTCTCGCAGCCACGTTCGCCAGACATTAAGGGATAGAGGCGAAAATAGAAGCCCCGAAGCCGCGAACCTTCGGGGCTTTGAATTTTTTGGATAGGTGCAGATTTACGTTACCTCAATTCCAATACGCTGAGCCCAATATTTAGTTCCTGGGCAATCCAGCCCCTTCAAAAATTCTAAGTCCGGACGAAATCCGGTAGCAATTACGAAGGGTTTTACGTGGAGTAATCGAGATCAGAGCCAAGCGATCAAAAGTGCAGCGCACGTGCTACCTCGCGACATCAAGCGGACAAAGTCCCAAGTGCTGCCTAGGTTTAGCGGAGCCGCTCGTTTCTGGGGTGAAGATGAAACTTATCGTCGTGCTGAGAACAATCGGCCACAAATACTTTTATGAAGTTGAAGGAGACACTACGGTCACCGGGGGAGATTCCACCGAGAGCCAGTCGTTTTGTAGGGGTAAAAACGACCAAAAATAAAAAGGGGTCGCGAGATAAAATCTCGCAACCCCTTGAATTATATGGTCGGGACGGAGTGACTCGAACACTCGACCCCTAGCACCCCATCTCCTTTTTCATACTTCTTGAAAGACTCCAAAATTTTACTCTGGATTTTTCTAAGCTAGTATTTACTTGAGCTCCAGCGGTGTTCTGCTCTACGAGAGTCCAGTAACGTCCATCAAGAGCCGACGTTTTTGTAGGGGGAAAAGTAGGGGGAACACGTTTTATGGCCAAAATCACCATCAAAGAACTCGAGTCGCTGACCGCCGATGATGCCGGCCGCATCCTCAGGGAGGATGGCAATCTGACCGGTCGAATCTCAGTCCGCAAGGACGGTGTATCGGTCAGCTTCTTCTATCGTTATCGCTGGGGCGACCAGAACAAAGAGTACGCCTGCGGAACCTGGCCGCGCAAATCCCTGACGGACATCCGCAAGGCCCGTAACCAGGCCAGGGCGCTCATTGATGAGCAGATCAATCCCAACGAGCAAAAGAAAACCGCCAAGGCACAGGCATACGCCGTGGCTAACGTAGAGGCCGAACAAGTAAAAACGACGAAGGTGCAAACGCTGACCGTCCAGGATCTGGCCAAGGCTTGGCTGTTGGATGGCGTGGCGCGTAAAGACGGCAATGCCGAGTTGCAACGACGCTTTAACAAGGACCTTTTACCAGCGCTTGGCAAGACAGCGGTGAATAATGTTTCAGAACACGATGTTCGGGCGCTGATCCGCAACGTGGTCAACCGCGGCGCTCACCGGCAAGCCATCAGTTTCTTCGCCGACCTCACTCAGATGTTCAGTTGGGCCAGAAAGCGCCAACCCTGGCGGGCATTATTAGTCGAGGGTGATCCAACTGAGTTGGTCGACATCTCCCCCTTGATCCCGGCCGACTACGAAGCGGAAAGAAGCCGCATCCTCTCACCGGCGGAGCTGTTGGAACTACACAACCGCTTCCAGCAAATGACTGCCGATTACGACGCCTTCCCCGCGGGCCAAAAATACGACGGCATTCGACCGCTAAAGAAGGAAACGCAGCTCGCGCTCTGGATCAGTCTGGGCACGCTGTGCCGAATTGGTGAATTGCTCCAGGCCGAATGGAAGAATGTCGATCTGGACCGGCAGACCTGGTTCATTCCGAGCGAAAACGTCAAAGGCACTCGCGGCAAGAAACAGGACCACCATGTCTTCCTCTCCCCATTCGCCCTGCATTTTTTTCAGGAACTCAAGAGCCTCACGGGAGACTCTCAGTGGTGCTTTCCGAACAAGCAGGATGATCACCATGTTGATGTGAAGGTGGTGAGTAAGCAGGTGGGCGATCGTCAGGCTCGGTTCAAAAACCGTAAGGCTCTCTCCAGACGGCGTCATGACGACACCCTGGTCCTTGCCAACGGCCAAAACGGTGACTGGACGCCGCATGATCTGCGCCGCACGGGCGCGACCATGATGCAAGCCTTAGGCGTTAGTTTGGACGTCATCGATCGCTGCCAAAACCATGTGCTGGCTGGCTCTCGGGTGAGGCGCCACTACCTGCATCACGATTATGCCGAAGAGAAGAAACGCGCCTGGAACCTGTTGGGCGATCGACTCAGCGCCGTGTTGTCCTCAACCTACGCGCACCCGCCGACGGAGTCGATGATGTCTTTTCCAGCTTACGCCGCCGCTGAATCAGCGTCGCCTCCATAGGCCAGACTCATTGTTTCATGGGCATTGCTGAGCACCTGCTTCGGGTCAACTCCGCTCCACCGTAATCAACAGAAATCGACCAAGAGCTGCCGCTGATGGCATCTGTTTGGGGCGCCGTCTGACACGAAACCCTGTCGCGAACGAAATCGCTTTCTCAATGCTATTGCAACCAACGTCGCAAAAGACATGGAACAGGGCTGTGCTGTTTTCTCAGTCGGCTGCGTGCCCACACAAGATATTCATTCAGTAGTCCACGGGGTGCTCGCCGAGAAGGAGGTATCCAAGGTAGAGTGGTTCATCAGCCTGGCATTAACTCTCGCACGATCAACGCCCCCGGATGTTGAATCACTCGCCCGGCCAGCCTATGGCCTTCAGCAGCCGCTTGTTGTGGAGTGCCTCCTTGTAGGCGGGAGGACAGGTAACCCGCACTGAACGAATCGCCAGCCGCGGTGGTATCGACGACCCTAGGGACGTTGGTTGCAGCGACTTCATACAATGCGCCTTCGTGGTGAACCAGACAGCTCTGGGCGCCGCGCTTGATGACCACCTCATTCACCCCCAATTGCTGATAGCGATTCAATATCGATTCGAGCTCGATCTCTTCGAACAGCGCTTGTTCGTCGTCCAGAGTCAGCAAGGCCAGATCCAGATGCGGCAGCAGCCGTTGATAAGTGTCTGCCGCCTGCTGACGGTCGTGCCACAGGCGAGGCCGGTAGTTATTATCGAACACCAATTTGGCACCCCGCGCACGCGCCGCGATCAGCCGCGGCAACAGGCGATCCAGGCCCGCCTCACCAAGTACCGCCAGGGTGATGCCGCTCAGATAAAACACTGAGAAGTCGTCCAGCGCCACCAGTGCCTGCTGCGCCCTAGCGTTGGTAAAGCATTCGCGCACGGCAGCTTCGTTGCGCCAATACAAAAAGCGTCGCTCACCCTGGGCGTCAGTCTGGATGCAATACAACCCTGGCAGGCGTCCCGACAAACGCTGTACCAGCGACAGGTCGATCCCTTCATCCGCCCAGGAGGCGCACATGGCGTCGCTAAAACTATCATCCCCCAAAGCAGTGACATAAGACACCTGCCAACTCGCGGCGACGAGGCGCCGCAAATAAACGGCAGTGTTCAACGTGTCGCCGCCGAAGCTCTGCCGTAGTTGGCCGTCGGGGTGCTGTTGCAGTTCGATCATGCATTCGCCGATCAGGGCGATACACACAGGTGCGCCGGTAGGCGTAAGTAATGTCATGGAGATCAGTCTTCGAATGAGGTTCATCCCCCCTGTCGCGAGGGGGGGGCCTTGCGTACTAATGCGGCATTCAGGCGAAGATCAACTGCACCTTCGCGGCTTTGCTTTTGTCACCGGCCAACTCCAGCGCCTCGACTACCTGCTCCTGATCGAACTCAGCAGACAACAGCGGTAGCGGATCGATACGACCGCTCTCCAGCCAGCGCACGGAGGTGGTGAACTCGTCGATAAAGCGGAACGAGCCGACCAGCTTGATCTCCTTGACCAGCAACAGCCCCAACGGCATCTCGACTGTGTTGTGGCCCATACCCAACTGCACCACCGTGCCTTTCGGGCGAGTGAAGGAGGCCGTGGAAGCGATCGCAGCTGGCGAGCCGGATGCTTCGAAGCAAACATCGAAGTAACCACCCTCCTCGGTCCATTGTGCCGTCTGCGCGGAATCGGTCGGATCCACAGCGAGGGTAGCGCCCATCTGCTCTGCCAGTTCGCGACAGCGTCCGCTCATATCGGTGGCGACCACTTCTGCAGCACCGGCCTTGAGCGCCGCCGCCATCACCAGACAACCGATCGGGCCGGAACCGGTGACCAGCACTTTTTTGCCGACCAGATCACCCGCCTGATGCACCGCATGAATTGCCACCGCCAAAGGTTCGGCGAAAACCATCACGCTGTCTTTGGAGGTATCGGCATAAGGCACGCACTGCTGTTCCGTGACCGCGACGTATTCGGAAAAACCACCATTCACATGAGGGTTGAACTGCGCGCTGCCCATGAACTTCATACTGCGGCAGACATTCTGTTTGCCCTCCAGGCACAGCGTGCATTTGTTGCATGGTTGCGACGGATTGACCGCGATTCGCTGCCCCACCTTGAGCGCGCTGCCGGCCGGCACTGCCGCGATCACCCCGATGAACTCATGCCCCAACACCAACGGGCTCTTGAGGATCGACATACCGGCTCTGGCATGCTGGAAGTAATGGATGTCGGAGCCGCAGATACCGCCCCGACTGACTTTGACCAGCACTTGCTCCTCGGCAGAATACGCAAGTGGCAGTGATGTGTGGCGTACGTCTTTGATTCCATAGGCGACACAGGCGTGGTTTTCGATTGTTTGAATGGCCATTACGATTTACCTCATGCCTCGGAATGTTTGCCCAACGGGCGATCGGATTCAGCTTTGGATTTGAATTTAGATTCGGCGCTTGGTAGCTCGACGACCTCGATCTTGCCCACCAGAAAGGTGTAGGCGAGCAGGCCCATTAGCGCGACGGCGGCGATGTAGAACATGGCGTACTGAAAGCTGTGGGTGCGCTCAAGAATCACCCCGATGACGATCGGGCTGATGATTCCCGACAGGTTGCCAAAGATATTCAGGAAGCCACCGAGGGTGCCTATCAGGTGACGTGGAATCACGTCGCTGCACACCACCCAGCCGAGATTGGAGAAGGCGTTGGCAAAGAACGCGACTGACAGAATCGCAATGGCAATGACAGGCTGGTCTTCGAAAAAATTCACCAGGCAAATACTGGTGGTCATTGCCAGTCCAACCATCACCGGAATCTTGCGTGCCTTGGTCCGCGAGTGGCCGCGTTTGAGCAGCATGTCGCTGAGTAGGCCGCCGCACAGCACGCCACACATGGCCATCAAGTACGGGAACATGGCGCCGACCCCGGCTTTGGCAATCGACAGGCCCAGGCCCTTTTCCAGATAGACGATGAACCAGGTGAGAAAGAAATACAGGGTCGAGGACGCTGCGAATTGCGCGATAAACAATCCCCAGACCGTCGGCTGACGCAATACGTGACGCACATCCGGCCAGTTGACTTTGGTGCTGTTGCCACGCTGGTTTGCCGAACCATAGCCGCCACCGTCGCGGATCATGTCCAGTTCTGCCTGGTTAGCCTTGGTGCTGTCCTGCGGATCGCGATAAGCGATCAACCAGTAGACGCCAAACACGATACCCACAGCGCCTGAAATATAGAACGAAGCTTCCCAGCCCCAGGTAGCGACGATGTAGGACAGCACCGGCGTCAGCACCGCCAGGCCGATGTATTGCGCACTCGAATAAGTCGCCGTGGCCCGCGCCCGTTCATGGTCGGGGAACCAGTTGGCGATGATCTTGGTATTAGAGGGAAACGACGGCGCTTCAGCGACACCGATCAAGGCACGACAGACCAGCAGCATCACAAACGACGCCGAGGCGGTTGCGAAGATATGGTGAGAGGCGAAGCCCATGAGGAAAGTGAAGACACTCCACAGGATGATCGCGCTGCCGTACAAACGTCGTGGTCCCACGCGGTCGAGTACATAGCCGACCGGAACCTGGCTCATGGCATAGAACCAGGTGAACATCGAGAACAGCAGGCCCAACTGGGTCGGCGACAGGGACAACTCGCCTTGAATTGCCGAACCAGCCACCGACAGGTTGGCACGGTCCATATAGTTGATTGCCGTGACCACAAACAGCATGGCCAAGACCGACAGTCTTGCGCGTGTGGGTTTCATCGCACTACCTATTTATTTGTATTTATCAGGTAAGTTTTGCGTCCGCGAACATGGCGACCGAGCACTGCCCGTCATGCCTGTCGGGTCAGATCACAGCGTGGCCAGCCAGCCTCCATCGACGTAGATGATCTGGCCGCTGACGTAGTTGGAGGCCTGAGATGAGAGGTAAACAGCCGTGCCGATCAACTCGTCGGCACGGCCCCAACGTTGTGTCGGGTTGCTGCTTTTGACCCAGCGATCAAAGTCCGGATTGTCCACCAGCGCCGAATTCATTTCGGTGAGGATGTACCCCGGCCCGATGGCGTTGCATTGAATATCAAACTGCGCCCATTCAGCCGCCATCGCTTTGGTCAGCATCTTGATACCGCCTTTGGCCGCCGTGTAGGGGGCGACCGTGGCGCGCGCCGCTTCGCTGGTCAGTGAACCGATGTTGATGATCTTGCCACCACGCCCGGCGGACACTAGGCGCTTGGCCACAGCCCGCCCGACGATGAAGGCACTGGTCAGGTTGACGTCCAGCACCCGCTGCCAATCGGCCAGCGCCAGTTCGAGCATCGGTTGCCGGTGCTGGATCCCAGCGTTGTTGATGACGATATCGACCAGCACGCCTTGGCTATCGAGCTCGCGGAACACGGCTTCCACCGCCGCTTCATCCGCAACATTGAAGAGATGGCCCGTGGCATGGTGCCCCTGGGCGGAGAGTTGGCCGATGGCGTCTTCCATCCGCGCCGCATCGGTGCCGTTGAGAATCACCGTGGCGCCCGCCTCTGCAAGACCCAGCGCATAGGAAAAACCCAAGCCGCGAGTGGAGCCGGTTACCAGTGCGGTGCGTCCGCTCAAATCAAAAAGTGATGACATGCTTTCCTCGGTTTTCAGCGTTTTTATTCTCGTAACAATGCCCCGATGCGCCT
Source organism: Pseudomonas sp. JAI111 (assembly GCF_024809425.1). Classification (NCBI taxonomy): domain Bacteria; kingdom Pseudomonadati; phylum Pseudomonadota; class Gammaproteobacteria; order Pseudomonadales; family Pseudomonadaceae; genus Pseudomonas; species Pseudomonas sp. JAI111. Next base: position 239,807 of record NZ_JANUCB010000001.1, read on the forward strand.
GGCGACGATACCTTCCAACCTACAACTTAACTAATAGGTTGATCGTATAAACCCTAACTCATGGGACAACCCGAGACCATCCTGACCCTGAAACTGGGCAACAATCAAGAAAAAAATCAATTTTTCATCCTGAAAGGTATTTACTTCTTCGATTTATTGGCGGAAGGTGCTACAAGGACTTCAACTTATGTGACGAGTTAGAAACCACAAAATGAATCGTGAAGGCGTCAAAACGCAAAACACCGTTAACCTTGTTTACGAGCAGATGAAGCGCAACATTCTGCAAGGGCTCTGGCCGCCCGGCAGCAAGCTGCCTTCCGAATCCGAGCTCATCGCCACTTTCAATGTGAGCCGGGTCAGCGTGCGCAGCGCCGTCCAGCGACTGCGCGGCCTGGGCATCGTGGTTACGCATCAGGGTAAGGGCACCTTCGTCATCAACGACCTCGAGCAGCACAGCCTGCTCAATGACAACCACCCGATCATGCATCTGTCCCAGGAAGAATTCGAAGACATGCGGGTCTTTCGTGAGGCCGTGGAGTTTCGCTGCATGGAGTTAGCCGTGGTGAACGCCACCAGCGACGACATCGCCCTGCTGGAAGCGGCCCTGAACCGGATGCTGGTGAACAAGGATGATTACAAACGCTATTCACAGGCCGACTTCGATTTCCACTACGCCATCGTCAAGGCCTCGCACAACAAGATTTTCATCCATGCCATGGATTCGATCCGGCACATCTATCTGTATTACCTCGAAGAACTCAATCGCGTACTGGGCGTGACCCTGGAAAGTGTCAACGCGCACATCAAGGTCTACATGGCCATAAAAAACCATGACGCCGCGGCCGCCGCCGAGACCCTCAACGAGGCGATGGCCAACAACGTGGACGCGATCAACGAGGCAAGACTTATTGAGTCATAAGCCACCACTGGCGACGGATTCAGGACTTAAGCAAACGACGGTTCAACGGGAGACCGAGATGGAGTCTGTAACAATCACAAATGTAAAAACGATTCTCACCGCTCCGGGCGGCATTGATCTGGTCGTCGTGAAAGTGGAAACCAACCAGCCAGGGCTCTACGGCCTGGGCTGTGCGACATTCACTCAACGGATCTTTGCGGTGGAAGCAGCCATCGAGCAGTACATGAAGCCTTTCCTGATCGGGAAGGACGCGCTACGCACCGAAGATATCTGGCAATCAGCGGCGGTTAGCGGTTACTGGCGCTCCGGGCCGATCATGAACAACGCACTGTCCGGCGTGGACATGGCACTGTGGGACATCAAGGGTAAAGTCGCCGGGCTGCCGGTTTACCAGATGCTCGGCGGCCGCTGCCGCGACGGCGTGCCGTTGTACCGGCACTGCGATGGTGAGGATGAAGTTGCGGTGGAAGACAGCGTCCGCGCAGCGATGGAAGAAGGCTATCAGCACGTGCGCTGCCAGATGGGGATGTACGGTGGCTCGGGCACCGAGGATCTCAAACTGATCGCTGGCAAGCTGGCCAGAGCGAAAAATATTCAGCCGAAAATTTCCCCGCGTAACAAGACCCACGGTATCTATTTCGATCCAGACGCTTACCTGCGCGCCGTACCGAAGCTGTTCGACCACCTGCGGGAGAAGCTCGGTTTCGGTGTCGAATTCATCCACGATGTCCATGAACGCGTCTCGCCAATCGCCGCTGTACAACTGGCAAAGAACCTCGAACAACATCAGCTGTTTTTCCTCGAAGACCCGGTCGCACCGGAAAACATCGAATGGCTGAAAACCCTGCGCACGCAGAGCTCGACGCCGATATCAATGGGGGAGTTGTTCACCAACGTCAACGAATTCAAACCGCTGATCCAGAACAATTTGATTGACTTCATACGCTGCCATGTCAGCACGGTCGGCGGTATCACCCCGGCGAAAAAAATCGCCACTTTCGCCGAGTTCCATGGCGTACGCACGGCCTGGCACGGACCGGGTGACATCTCGCCGATTGGTGTCGCCGCCAACCTGCACCTAGACCTGAGCACCACCAACTTCGGCATCCAGGAATGGACACCGCTCAACGACAACCTGCTGGACGTTTTCCCCGGTTGTCCGGAAATCGACCGCGGCTACGCCTACCTCAGTGATCGCCCGGGCATCGGCGTAGACATCGACGAAGAGAAAGCCAAACTCTATCCGTGCCAGGGCGGCATACCGAGCTGGACCAATGCTCGATTGCCAGACGGCACGGCAGCCCGCCCCTGAATGAACTGACGCCGTCGCCGATAAACCGCCCTGCCCTGGCTTGCCCGCGACGGCCCCGCTCTGATCCGCGTCACCTGAATGCAACACCCTCGAACACAACAACAATGAAGGGCCATTCATGAGTATCACTAAAGAAACTGCTCTCTCTGCAGCAAATACCGACGTCACGCGCCAGTCGAAGTCTGAGAGCTTCGCGGCAAAACGCTGGTTTTATCTGATCCCGCTGATCTTCATCACCTACAGCCTGGCCTACCTCGACCGCGCTAACTACGGTTTTGCAGCCGCCTCCGGCATCGAGCAAGACTTGAACATCAGCAAGGGCACCTCCTCGCTGATCGGTTCTCTGTTCTTTCTCGGCTACTTCTTCTTCCAGGTCCCCGGCGCCATCTACGCCCAACGTTACAGCGTGCGCAAACTGGTATTTTGCAGCCTGATACTGTGGGGTTTCTGCGCCATGGCCACGGGCTTGGTGACCAACATCCCGATGCTGATGATCATTCGTTTCTCGCTCGGCGTGGTCGAAGCCGCAGTGATGCCTGCGATGCTGATCTTCATCAGCAACTGGTTCACTCGCAAGGAACGCTCGCGGGCCAACACCTTTCTGATCCTCGGCAACCCGATCACGGTACTGTGGATGTCGGTGGTCTCCGGTTACCTCATTCATGCCTGGGGCTGGAGGGAAATGTTCATTATCGAAGGCGCGCCGGCGGTGCTCTGGGCGTTTGTCTGGTGGCGTCTGGCACGAGATAAACCCGAGGAAGCCAACTGGCTGAGTCGCGAAGAAAAGGACCAACTGGCGACCACCCTGGCCAACGAACAAAAAGGCATGACGGTAGTCCGCAATTACCGCCAGGCCTTCACCTCGCCCTTGGTGATCATGCTGTGCCTGGTGCACGCGCTGTGGAGCATCGGCGTGTACGGTTTCATTATGTGGCTGCCATCGATCATCAAGCAGGCGTCGGCCTCCGACATCGTCACCACTGGCTGGCTGAGTGCCGTGCCCTATGTGACAGCAGTGGTGACGATGTTGGTGGTATCCTGGGCCTCGGACAAAACCGGCCAACGCAAACTATTCGTCTGGCCGCTACTGGCGTTGGGCGCCCTGGCGTTTCTCGGCTCTTTCCTATTGGGTTCTACTCACTTCTGGTTGTCATTCAGCCTGCTCACCATCGCAGCGGCAGCGATGTATGCCCCCTACGGACCGTTCTTCGCTTTGATTCCCGAACTCATACCGGCCAACGTATTCGGCGGTGCCATCGGGTTGATCAATGCCTGCGGTGCGTTGGGGGCATTTCTCGGTTCGTGGATTGTCGGTTATCTGATTGGCCTGACGGGCAATCCAGGGGCAGCCTATATCTTCATGACCGCTGGAATGTTGGCGGCGGCAGCCGTCATGGGGTTGGTCGTGGTACAGCGCAAAACCTAGCCTTAGAGATCATTGGCGGCTCCCCAGGCCATTTCGAGCACATCGGCCCCAGTGACCAGGGGTTGATATGAAACCGACAATCCGACGCTGCACCAAGCGACTTTTTACCCAAGTCGCCCAATAATAACCAAAGACCGTCACTTCTAGCAGACGGCGACGATGAATGCTCCGGTCGCGGTAGGAGTGGCAGTTGCCTGCCACCCCCCGCACAGATCCGTACTTGCAGAATTACCGCATACGGCTCCTGCCTTGGGTTTTGACGCCGAAACGGGTTATGGGATAAGGATGCATTGTTAGCTCACGCGGATACGGAATGAACAATCTGGCCCAGACGCCTGTTCCTCCTTCGCAGCAGTAGACCTACGAACATTTGCTGCATCGTAGAACGAGCCCGACAGCGTGACGCACCCCACCATTGCCCGTCGGCAAACCGAATCTCAGCAGCAGGTTCTGCATTTCTATGTGAAGGGCGCTTGCTGGATCGATACCCTGCTCTCTCTGCGTAAACAACTAAATGCTGCGTCGCAGGTCAAGTCATCGATAAATGACATTATCGTCCGCGCAGTGGCTCTCGCCCTGCGCGAAGTCCCGGAGGACGTACGTCTTGTAGCGAGAAAGTGATGCTCAGCACCAGCAGATTGGCGTTGCAATAGCCGTCGCTACACCTCCCTGCATAGTCAAGCCTATCGTCTGCAACGCTGAGCAGAAGCAACCGCAAGAAATCGGCAACGAGATCCAGGGGCTGGCGGGTCGAGCTAGAACCGTGCCGACTCACCCTACGAGCATCAAGGGGCACCGCACCGCATGCAATCTGGGCATCTTCGACGTCGAAGACGTTCAGCGCCATCATCAACCCTCCACAATCAATGATCCTTGCCATAGGCGCTGGCCAAGAACAGGTGATTGCCAGCGAAGGGAAGATTGAAGTCGATACGTTGATAAACGTCACCATCTTGGTCGATCACCGCGCCGTTGATTGCGCCGTCTTTGCACAACTGTTCGCGACCTTCAAGCGCCTGATAGAACACCCTGAAACTCTGAGCGCCGTGTAATACGCAGGAAACTCTGTATCGCCAGTCGTTACAGGGTCTTTTTATTCCCTAAATGGCTGCAAGCGCTGCTCCAGCCGCTTTCGTAAAGAGCTCCTCATGCATCCCGTCACCTCCAAACGGCCCCCTTAAAAAGCCGCGATCATTCGCGACCGCCTCATTTAGTTGACCGGCGTACTCAGTAACCAGTCTGCAACCCGTGCGGCCAGGACATCGTTGTTATCCTCCATCATCAGCATGTGGCCATTGCCGTGAATACCAGACTCGGGCAGATAGTCCAGGGAAATATTGGTGAAACGCTGCGACAACACCCTGGCCTGCTCAACATCCCGCAACGACAGCGTGCTGCCCTGGGAAGGCAGGTTATCTCCCCACATCAGCCGTACTGGGATATTCGGAAAAAGAGGATCGTCCAGTCCCGGACAGGTCTGGGCAGGCTCAATCGAAGCAATCGCCTTGACCTGGTGCGGGCGATTGAGGGTGGCCATCCACCCCAGATGCCCGCCTTGGGAATGGGTGATCAACACCACCTCACCAAGCAAATCGATGAGCTGCAGTAGCGGCTCGAGGGCACGTGGATCGCTGCGACCGGGCGTGCCGGCGGCGATGGCGCCCGGCACACCAAAATCTGGCCAGAGCTGCGCGCCATAACACAGTGACTTCGCCAATGGAAAGCGCCCACCACCGCGAGCAAAGCGCTCGCCGATTTCCAGGCCGCAGGTAAAGGCCGGCCCCACGGCTTCTGCTCCATTGGCCAAGGGGTTCAGCCCTGTCAGATCTGGTGAGGAACGGCCACGCCACGCTTGGTCGATCACCAGCGTTTCGAAGCCGGCTCGCACGAACAAGGTTTGCCAGCCTTCACGACCATCAGGTGTTGTCTCCCAAGTCACACCGGAATGCATGCCGCCATGCAAGAACACAATCGGGAATGGAAAACATCGTTTCTGGGGAACCATACGCTGAACATACATGGCCCCCGTCACTTGTGTTTCCAGACCGAAGATCTCGTGCTGCACCTGGCGTAACCTTCCACCGACATAAAAGCTTTCCAGCGTAGCGAGATTCAATAACTGCATACCCTCTCCTTACTTTTCAAAGGCCGCGCATAGCTCACAAAAGGCTTCGGCGAATTCGAGCTTGAATGTTTCCACGACCTCACGAAAGGAATGGATGTTGTCGACCAGGCCAACACCTTGACCAACAAAATAGGTGACCAGTACTCGCACCAATGGGTTACCCGCATCGGCAGCACGACCGACTGCTGCCAGGGTTGGTTACTGAGCATGGACATCAATGGCATGGGCAGCGCACCCGGGCTGTCCGGGGCGCCCCAGACATCATGCCGGGCGAAACGCAGTTACCGGCTCGACTTGCTAATGCGGACTGCGGAGCGGGTGATGTCGCAGGAAGTGGCCTGGACCATTTTCTCGCGGAAGGTTTCGCTGGTTTCCGCTTCGCTGGTGGCCAAGATCGATCCGGTCCAGGTTCCCTGCGCCTCCAGGCCATGCAGCCCGCCATCTGTTGGCCGGTCATTATCTCGCCAGTAGCCAGCACGGGCACCTCTCGAATGAGCTTAATCGCGCGGATCACCTCTGGCACCAGCACCTGAATCGACACCTCGCCGCAGTGGCCGCCGGCCTGGCTGCCCTGGACCACAATAATGTCGCCCCCGGCGTTCACACTACGGTTGACAAGGTGCACCGGAGCACTGAAGTTCAAGACTTTAAGACTTCGCGCCACCAATGCAGGCCAGGCATTTTTGTAAGACGCCCCAATGATCGCGACAGAGCGTGGCCGAAACAGCTTCTCCAGTTCCACATCCGATGCACCGTCACTGTTAGATAAATTAGTTATCTAGGTTATAGCGTATTGAGTCAACAAATCAAGCACGCAACGGCATCGCGCTTTTTAGATACAGACATTCGCGAGTGAACGGCGCGATCACCCTTCCATAAGGGGACCGGCAAGCGAATCAAGGGACATGCTTATAGCCAGGCGTTCCACAAGGAGCTCTATACCGGGCAAACGGATGATGGGGGATCTAAGACGTTACGCAAGACGGCAGACGCATTGCACGGCTGCTCTATTTAGTAGGCAAAAAAGGTTTGCCTAGGGGAACGAATCGAACCGGCGATTCGGTTCCCTTGGCATCGGCAGAGATTGATCAGGCCGGGCCGGCCTTCACGGAGCTGGAGATCAGCTTGCGCTCACCCATCTTTGTACGATTGAGGAAATCCAGGGCGCGCTCCATATAGCGCTGCCAGAACGCCGCAGCTTCATCCACCTTGCCTTTTTCCAGCAGATTGCACAGCGCGTCATAACCGGCAACGGTCTTGGTCATGTTCTTGTGCAGCGCCTCGGCCGACTCACGTTGCTCTGTAAGGTTGATCGAGTAGATACCGTCGGAAATGGTTTGCAGCACACTCAACAGCATTGCAATGGTCTTGTTGCCCGAAGCCTGCGCTAACAGTTCGTGGAAACGGTTGGTGCCGGTGACGACATCGATATATTTCCGTTCTTGCAGCGCGCCTTGGAGTTCGCTGACGCAAGCGCGCAACTCCTCGCTTGCATCTTTCAATTCGACGCTACGCCCTTTCAAAGAACGAATAACGCCCGGTTCGAAGAACATCCGCGCCTGATGCAGATCGCGCATGGTCACGCCATCCGCTGCCAGCATAAAGTTGGCGTATTGAGCCACCTTCTGGATGCTTGGCCCCAGAATAGTAGCTCCCGAACGCATCCCTCGGCCGATGCTGATCAGCCCTTCCGCTTCAAGAATTCGCAGCGCCTCGCGTAACGTTGGGCGCGACACACTAAAAATTTCCAGCAATTTGCTTTCGGGCTGCAGCATTGAACCTGCCTTCAGATTGCCCGATGCGATTTGATCGCGCAGCCGCCCTGCCACCATGTGAGAAAGCTTGGGGAGACGCAGGTCGTCGCCAATCGAGCCCATCAACGCGGCCTGCCCACTACTCTCACTTATTTTTTTTGCCATTGTAATCTCCTGAAGTGCTGGTCGGAATATGTCACATCATAGTTAACTTAGCCACTTGTTTATCTATCTTTACCCCGCTATTGGTTTGGGGTTGCGGGGTTTTTCTGTTGCTCCAACACCTCTGAGTGCAGCTCATCCTCTCCGAGTGGCCTACTTTCGCTTCTGTTGCATCTCTCTTAATTTAGCTCCACATCGCAAACATAGATAACTAGGTCGTCCAGGCAAGCTAGGAAGTAGCGTAAATGCATCGGAACTGTTAGGCCAGGTAGCCCTGGTCACTGGCATGAGCTATGGCCTGGGACGCGCGTTAACTTAGATGTTGCTCAAACGCGGCGCCAGGGTGTGCTCATGGACATTACTGAGCGAGTGGAAACCACTACGCGGAGCTCGCGGCGCATGAGTTGCCGGTGGCCCACCCTCTCCGGGACGTAACTTATCGGGTCTCGCTAGATGCTGCAGTAGCGCAAACCGTCGCGCGGCTCGGCAAGCTTGATATCTTTATAAATAACGCCGGCCGGTCCAAGGTGATGAAACCGATTCTGGAACTAACAGGTGAGGACTGGGACGCTTAATGGGCATCAATATTCGCGGCAACCTGTTCTGTATCCAGGCGCCCCCTCAGTCGATGATCATAAAGAGCCACGGCGGCAGAATCGTCCCAACTGCTTCCACGGCGGCCTGCAAACCCGATAAGCGCGCATCGGCGTATTGCACCAGCAAATCGGCCATCCCGATGCTGACCAACGCCGCGGTACTCAACCCACGCGCCATGGCTTGTGAACGGCCGGTATCCAGAGACTTCCAAATAGCCCTGACGGTGCCCTGAGTGGAAACGGACGGTTTGGATGCAATGATGGCCGCCACTTTGTGTGCACGAGCCCACAACTGTCGTGGGGTAACAGCTCACTAACCAGGCCTATCTGATGGGCATGCTGAGCGCTCATTCGCTCTTCCACGCCCATGAGCGAGACACGCAGGATTTCGCCCAGTAGCATGCGTCGGGTTATGCTGATTGGCTCCAGGGCGGCGACCAAGCCAAAGTCGACATGGGGTTCGAAGAAGGTCGCGTCGTCGGATGCGATCACCACATCGGAACCGCCCACAATGTAGAAGGCGCCGCCAGCGCACATGCCGCCGACAGCAGTGACAAGGTTTCTATACCTCGTGATGTTTGGGATCCAGGCTCTCGCTCGGGTCGGGTTTGTTCCAGATCTTGTCAGGGTACTGAAAGCCCTGAACACGATCCAGGCCAGTGGAAAACGCGCGGTTGCCATCGGCGCGAAATACCACCGCATGGATATGATCTTCATCGCGCACGACCTTCCACAGGCGTCTGATTCCCACCATCATCTCGGCGTTGATAGCGTTCATCTTCTCGGCACGGTTGAGTGTAATGGTGGCGACATGATCGCCACCCACTTCAAATTGAACGAACTCGGTCTTGGTCGGGTCCTTAACATTGTGGCGGGATGATGAAGTCACCGCTGGCATCACCCAACTTCATGCCGCCATCGCAATCGAGAATGGTGCCGGTAATGTAACCGGCCTCAATGACCTGCTGACGAAAGGCGGCAACATCGCTTCCTCCGCGCCATTCTCGGCGAAGGAAAGACCGCACCTGCTCCCGATATTCGTCGTGCTCTGGTCCGTAGTTAAGTTCCATGGTGCCGGCCCGCCTCACTCAAAGCCCAGGTCTTGCCAGACCTGATTGATGTTTTGCATCGCCTGCCGACCACCCACACGATCACGCTCACGCAAGAAGTTGATTTCGTCTTCCCGCCAGACGACATTAGAGAACAGCGGGTGACCAACGCTGGCGAAATTCAGGAAGGCGCTGACGCCCAGGCCATGGAAGTACTGTTGCAAGGCGCGCTTGCCCAGCATCAGGTTGTCGGTGCTGTGCGCTGCAACCGCTCGGGCATAGCGCAGCGCTTCGTCTTCCAGTTTTTCACGCGGCACCACCGAGTTGGCGACCCCCCACTCTTTGAGCTCCTGGGCGCTCATCTTGCGACCGGTCAGAAGAATCTCCATCCCCCGGTTCAAGCCCAGGCGCAGCATGGTCATCGGCAGTTGGGTTTCGAAGCCGGCAAAACCAATGCGGCTCTGACGACGAGCTACATACGCATCTTCGGAGAGGATCAGAATGTCAGCCGTCATGGCAAAGGAGAACCCCTGCCCCAGCACAGCGCCTTGCGCTGCCAGGATCACCACCTTGTCGCCCCAAATGGTGCCGGTCAGGGTGCTGTCGAGCAGCTTTCGGATACCACGCATGCGCTTGGACTGGCCAAGCCGACCACCCTTTTTCAGGCCGAACGCCTCGACCGGCATTTTCTTGGTGTCTTCTCCGGAGCAGAAATCACTGCCGTTACCCGCCAGGATGATCACCTTGATCTCGTCGTCGTCCTGCGCCTTGGCGAACGCCTGGGCCAGCATGTCGTTCATGTCCGGCGTCAGGATCGCATTCTTGCGGTGCGGCCGATTCAGCGTGATACGGGCAATATGGCCGTCGATGATTTCATACAGAACGCTCTGGGAGAGATCTTCTTCGACGCTATCGGGAATACTGTTCATGGCGCTATTTCTCTTGGGCGTTGATGAAGTCGTCGATGCGACTGTGATAGTGGCGAATACGCGCTTCTTGGTAGCTGGCCAGAACCAGCCCCTTCATGACGGTGGATTGCAACCCCATCCACACGCCTTCAATGTTGTCGTAGTCCTGATCGAAGATCGGACCCAAACGCCCAAGGGCGGCGCACTCTACAAATGGCTTGTCTTCGGGCAACCACTCCACTGCAGGAGCCCTAGGCATCGCTTCGGCAAGGTTACGCGGCGTCATCACGTACACTTCCATGATGCAGCTGTCGTGATTGTCCTTATTGGGGCGGAAGCGATAGACGATCGGAAGCCCCATGCCATACCAGGGCATGAAGTTAGGGAATAGGAAGTACTCGATCGCATCGAGCAACTCGACATCGTTGAGATGGTCCAGCGACTTGCCCATCGCAGCGGCGGCCGCTTGACGGCGTTGATCCGCCAAAGCGCTGCGGTAGGTCATACCATCCGGAACCTGAATCGGCTCGCGCCCGGTGCCCTTGGCGGCATAGTCCGCGAACTCCTGCTGCGACATCTTGCGAGTGATACCGGAAGCCTGTGCTACCGACACGGTGGCCAGACGGCTGACGTTGCGGTCGAAGATGTCGTACTGGGTCTCAGCGTACTCGGACACTGGCACCGACTGCGGGTGCGTCGGCATCACGTGGTAGGACTCGATAAACGCTTCCATGGCCACCTTCCAGTTGCCGGGCACTATGCGCGCGACATGCACAGCAACCCGGAAGTCTTCCAACGGCAAGCGCTTAAAGTGCGCCGGAAGAACGCCCAACCAATCCTCGAAGGACTCTTTACCGTCCGCGTCGGGATTGATGAAGACAAATCCGCCCCAGGTTCCCACCCGCGCCTCCGGAAGGTTCATGTTGCGTTCGCAGGTTTGCGGAAAATCCCAGTCCTCGGTAATGCGGCGATTACAACCATCGAGCCCCCAGGACCAGCCATGGAACGGGCAGGTAAATGCTCCTGCCTTACCCTGCCCCTTGACCAGACGCATGGCCCGGTGCAGGCAGGCGTTCGGGTAGGACTTAATCTCGCCCTCTGCGACCCTAACCACGATGAACGAGCGATTGCCGATCTCGTAAGTGATGTAATCACCGACCTCCGGGATATCGCCTTCATGGCAGGCCATCTGCCAAACATGCGGCCACATTGCTAGCATTTCGCGCTCATGGAATGACCGCGAGATGTAGCGCTCCACGGGCAGGTCTGCAGTCCCCATATCGAATGTGGAACGGGTAGCAAAAGCCCCTTCTATGGGGCGCTGTGCGTCTTCCGCCATGCGGATGCCGAGCGTGGGATGTTTTGCTTGTTCTTTGCCGGACATGCCCCCCTCCTCAATTCCTTTCGTACGCTTGGACAGACACGGTTAACGTGCTCCGATGAACGACATCGAAAATATAGTTAACCAAGTTACACATCACAAGCCCATTTTACTCACCAGCACCATCGCCCAATCCCAATCCCAATTCAATCCCCAAAAAACTATATAGGTAAATTAGGTATACAAGTTAAATCTCTGCGGTTATTTTATTTCCACAGGATTCAGACCTGCCTCAGTACAGGTACTCGAGAATCACAACAACCTGAACCATATTCATAGGAGATGTACGCGTGTCGATGCCCCCCGATAAAGACCCGACCCCTCTCGCCTCCGCCGAAATGAAGGCCATCTACCGACGTGTCGCACTGATCCGTGCCGCCGAACAGGCCATATCCAAGCAACTGCGTGCCGGCAAGATCTCCTTCAGCTTCTACCCCGTCACCGGTCAAGAGCTCGCTCCTTCCGTCCTGGCTCAATGCCTGGGCAGGGACGACCAGATGGTGACCATCTACCGCGGACTGGCAGACACCCTGGCCCGTGGCCTGCCTCTGCGTGAGCTGCTGGCGGAATGCATTGGTCATTCTGCGGGCGTATGCGGCGGCAAGGGCGGCGGCATGGGCGTGGCACGCGCTGACCTTGGTCTGATGATGACCACAGGTATCGTCGGCTCCAGCGCTCCGGTCGGCGTCGGCCTGGCCCTGGCCTCGCAATTGCAGAGCAGCGGCAAGGTGGTCACGGTCAGCTTCGGCGATGGCGCCACCAGCATTGGCGCTGTTCACGAGGCGATGCTCTTCGCTTCGCTGTGGAAGCTGCCGATCATCTTCGTCTGCCACAACAACGGCTGGGCTGAGTCCACGCCGCTCTCCGATTACTCTGTGCTGGAAAAGCTGGCCGAACGGGCCGATGGCTACCGCATGCCTGGTGTCACCGTCAGTGGCCGCGATCCGCAGGCCCTGGCCGCCGTCTTCAGTGAGGCCATCGAGCGCGCCCGTAGCGGCAACGGTCCGACCTTCGTCGAGTCCATGACCTACCGTCTGTGCGGGCACTACTTTGCCGACGCCGGCGCCTATATGAACCAAGAAGAGTTGACCGCCGAGCGCGCCCGCGACCCTATCGAGGCACTGCGTGCACAACTGCTAGCCGAAGGTCATGCCAACGAGGCAGAACTCCAGGCACTGGAAGCGGGTGTAGCGAGTGAAGTGGCGCGTGATATGACCACTGTACTGGAAACCCCTGCGGCCCCCTTCACCGAAGCCGACGTGGTCAGTGATGTCTATCAGGACCCTGGCTTCCAACCGATCAGCCGCACTCGTCCGCAATCGTCCGCTGTGCCGGCCGGTCCGATGCGCAAGGCCACAATGCGAGATGCCTTCAACGAAGCGCTCGCCATCGCCATGGAACAAGACGATCGCGTGATCATGCTGGGCGAAGACATTGCCGACCCAGCCAGTGGCGTGGTCGGTATCAGCCGAGGCCTGTCCACCCGTTTTGGTGACCGTGTGCGTTCTACCCCGATTGCCGAGCAAGGCATCTTCGGGGCCTGTGTTGGCGCAGGCCTGGCAGGCCTGAAACCAGTGGGCGAACTGCTGATGATGGACTTCCTGCCCGTGGCCATGGACCAGATGGTCAACCACGCCGCCAAAGCCCGCTACATGACGGGCGGACAGATGTCCGTGCCGATGACCATGATGACCTTGGTCGGAGCCGGCAATGGCGCCCAGCACTCGCAATCAACCGAAGCCTGGCTGATGCACACCCCTGGCCTGAAAGTGTGCTATCCGAACAACCCGACCGACGCCAAAGGCCTGCTCCTGTCGGCGATCTTCGATCCGGACCCAGTGGTACTGATCCACTCCATGCTGAACTTGTTCGGTAGCTCGGAAATGCCGGAAGGTGAGTACCGCATTCCCCTGGGCCTCGCGGCCATCCGCCGCGAAGGCAGTGATGTTTCGATCATTTCCTACGGCCCTGCGGTAGGCGATGCCCTCAAGGCTGCTGAAGCCCTGGCGGGCCAGGGTATCAGTGCCGAAGTCATTGACCTGCGCAGCCTGGTACCAATGGATGGTCAGACAATTCTCGAGTCAGTTGCCAAAACCGGGCGTGCCGTGATCGCCCATCGCGCCACCGACTTCATGGGCCCAGCCGCCGAAATATCCGCCCTGCTCTATCAGGAGCTGTTCGGCAAGCTCAAAGCTCCCATACAACGGATCGCTGGTGCCTACGCGCCCGTTCCGAAACATGGGGGCCTGCTCGGCCTTCATTACAAAGGCGCTGACGCCATCGTTAAAGCTACTCAGGAAATCATGAAATGACTGAACTCAGAATCCCAGCCGCCGGTGATGCCGTATCCGAAGTGCAACTGGTCGAATGGATCGCCGAGAACGGCGCGCAAGTCGCCGAAGGGGAAGTCATCTACTCGATCGAAAGCGATAAGTCCGTACTGGATGTGGAATCCCCGGCCAGCGGCACCCTTACCATCCTGGTAAGTGCCGGCGAGATCTTCCCCATCGGCCATCTGGTCGGTCGTATCGACTGACCCCCCAGCCACCTTGGCGTCATCCCGGGGTGGCCACGACAACAAGAACTCCGTCAGTAGTCAGGATTGCCTGGAGGCAACATGAGCGAAGCAGCAGGTATCGTCATACTAGGCGCCGGTCAGGCCGGTGGCGAGGTGGCAAGCGAACTCCGCAAACTCGGATACACCGGGCGCGTGACCATGATTGGCGACGAGCCTCATGTTCCCTATCGCCGCCCGCCGCTATCCAAGGCCTACTACGCGGGCCTGGTGAGCGCCGAAGAGCTGTACGTGGTACCTCTTGCCAGCCTGGAAAAGGCTAAGATCGAATTTGTCGGGGGCGTACCAGCTACCCATATAGACCGCGAACACAAGCAGGTCAACCTGGAAGACGGCCGCTCCATTCCCTACCACAAATTGGTGATCGCCACCGGCGGCCGGGCGCGCCCGTTGCCGCTGGAGGGTGCTGATCGCCCCAATGTCTTCCTGTTGCGCACTATCGACGATATCGAGCGTATTCGCGCCAGCTCCAAGCCTGGCGCCCGCATGGTAATTATCGGTGGTGGTTTTATTGGCTTGGAAACTGCCTCCGTCGCGCTCAAGCTCGGCCTTCAGGTCACTGTATTGGAAGGCTTGCCACGAGTACTGGCACGCGTGACCATCCCGGAAGTTTCTGCATTTTTCGAGCGAGTGCACCGTGAAGCCGGCGTGGACCTACGCACCGGCGCACAGGTCGCCGGACTCGAAGGCGGCGAACGAATCACCCACGTGCACCTGACGGATGGCAGCCGAATCGAGGCAGACCTGGTGGTGGTCGGCATCGGTTTGATCGCCAATACCGAGCTCGCCGAATCCGCCGGCCTGGTGGTGAACAATGGTGTGATCGTCGACGAATACGCCTGCACATCCGATCCCGATATCGTCGCCGCTGGCGACTGCACCAACCATCCGAGTCAATATCTGGGCAGACGGGTGCGCCTTGAGTCTGTTCCCAATGCGATGGAGCAGGGAAAGGTTGCGGCAAACACCTTGCTGGGCAACAAGGTGCCTTACCACTCGGTGCCCTGGTTCTGGTCGGACCAGTACGACTTGAAACTACAGATGGTCGGGCTCTCGGAAGGGTTTGATGAGTTCGTGGTACGCGGCGATCTGAGCGACCCAAACACCCGCTCTTTTGCCGTTTTCTACTTCAAAGATGGGCATTTGCTCTCCGTCGACGCCGTCAACAAACCCCAGGAATTTATCCTTTCCAAGAAGCTGGTGGCCGAAAGGGCTCGGTTGAACCCGCAAGCTCTGACGAACGAAAAAGTGCCCTTCAAGACCCTCATCGCTGAGGCGCGAGCCTGATCCATTTCGGCGGTTCACTTCAGCAGCCTGTACGACACCTTCGCGTGTCAGGAGACAGCATGCCTAATGCACTGACCTCATCGAACACAGAGATCTGTTCTGCTCTGCCGCCTCAGCGGCGCGACTCACGCTACGATCAGACTCGCCGTATCGCCCTCGAGTTGTTTGCCAGCCAAGGCTTCAGCCATGTCAGCATGCGCGACCTGGCCAACGACCTTGGCATCAGCCCGGGCTCTATCTACAACCATATCGAAAGCAAGGAGCTGCTGCTCTTCGAGCTGATCGAGTCGGTCTATCTAGATCTGCTCGACCTAGTGGTGGAGTTTCGAGTCGACAGCGACCGACCGGAAAGGGCGATGCTGCGGATCATGCAGGCCCATCTTCAACTGCATGAAGACAAACGCCTGCACTTCCGGCTCGCCGAGCACGAATTCAACTGTTTGAGCAAACAGCATCGGGAAGAAATCCTGCTGCTGCGACGGCAATACGAGGAACACCTTTCCACGCTGCTGGGCCAATTGCTCGACACCGAGAACGCCGCGCTACAAACCACCATTCCTACGGTCCTGGTCGCGTTGCTGAACAATCTGCCAGCCTGGCTGGAACAGAGTGGCTCAACCGCTCTCCCCCGCAGCACGTTGCTAATCGACATGGCGACGGGGGTCCTATACGGCGCCCTGCAATCCAAGGTCTTTCCCCATCTTGATACTTCATACAACCGCCCTTTTCCATCCCAAGGGCACTAGCCACGTATCACATCCCAAGAACAGGACACCTCCATGACCGCAGAAAATCGCAGCGTGCTACTGGCTATCGACGGCGCTATTGCCCGCGTCAGTTTGAACCGGCCTGAGGCACTTAACGCCTTGACCGTCGATCTGGCACAAGGTTTTTTGCAAGCAATGCAGGAAATCGCCATCAATACCGATATTCGGGTGGTGCTGATCAACGGGCTTGGCCGTGCTTTCTGCGCCGGTGGTGATCTGAGCTATCTGGATGGCGCTACTGCCGACAAGGCCCGCGCACTGATTGATCCGTTGCATGAAGCCATCGAACTGATGACGCAATTGCCGTTGCCGGTAGTGGCTGGCGTACATGGCATGGTCGCCGGAGCCGGGGTCAGCCTGGCACTTGCCAGTGACTTTATCCTAGCCGCCGAAGGCACCCGTTTCAACCTGGCCTACACCGGTATCGGCACCAGTCCCGACGCTTCGGCATCCTGGCATCTGCCGCGCCTGGTGGGCATAAACAAGAGCCTAGAACTGCTATTGCTTAGCGAGCCGTTCGATGCAGCCGAGGCGCTTCAGCTGCGCGTAATCAACCGCGTGCATCCTGCCGAGCAACTCCAAGATGCCTGTGAAGCCATGGCACAGAAGCTCGCCGTTGCCCCAACATTTGCTCTGGGGCAGACCAAACGCCTGGTACGGGAGTCGTCGCAGGCAACGCTCAAACAGCAGTTGGATGCCGAACGGGAAAGTTTCTGTGCTTGCACTCAGTCCCAGGACTTCAGCACTGGAATCCGCGCCTTTCTGAGTAGACAGAAACCTTCATTCACGGGCCGTTAAAGCCCAAAGGCCAAGTCGAAGCGAGGGCATCGAGCATGCAGATAGACAACTCAGTTGCCGGTAGGCCGGCTAACTAAATCACCGAGGTAAAGCTGCGCAGAGCCGAAAATCCCGCACGTATCCCGGTGAAGATCCTGCCCACCGAGGAGACGCTAAAGTAGCCCGATTGGATTCGGGTGCAGGTGCGATAAGAGTTCGAGGACTCACCCTGACTCCGTGCCAAGCGAATCGTCTATCTCAGTCCTTGCGCTTTGTCTGATCGTGCAACATATACCGACAGAAGCATTTACCTAGCAGATGGGCGATAGCTGATTATGTCGAATGCGCAGTGCTGATGATCAATTACCGGCAGGCCCCCCATCACCTCTTCCCTGCTCCAATCGACGACGTCGAAGCAGCTCTCGCTTGGGCCGCCGAACAGGGTGGAAGAGTTTCAGGTTTCAAGGTGAGCGAGTCGAATTGGCCTATCCTGCTTGCAGGAGATGGTACAGGTGCAAACACTGCGGCCGTCGTAGCACGACGCCGACGCGACAGCAACACCGCCTCCGGCGCAACGCAAATTCTTTTGTATCCGCTGACCTACGCTGATTTCCAAGAGAAATAGGAGAATCGACCAGCCTGCGTAACACGATCCGATGAAAAGGTATTGGAACCAATACCTGCCCCAAGATTCGCTTCGGTCCCACCCGGATGTCTCGCCATTGAGGGCAGAAACTTTTGCAAATCTCCCTGCCACCTTCATCGCCACCGCCGGCTTTGACACCCAGCGCGATCAAGGTCAGGCGTATGCCGCACGCCTGGTAGAGGCTGGGATTGACGTTACCTTCAAGCATTCCCTGTAGAAACGCACGGTTTTGCGCAGCTCATTGGGCGATCACCTGCCTGCGCCAAGGTGATCGCCTACATGACACGATTCATCGACGAAGTACTCGCCCGCTGAAACGGCTACGGTTACCTCCACAAAAGCCTGCACGCGTTGAATTACTTCCAGGTACTCCATGAGACAGCAAAGCTTCATACCTTAAAGGCAGCCACCAGCTTCCGGAGTTGAGTAACCAGAGTAGAAAGCTCGCGACTGGACTCTTCGGCGCGACTTGCACCACCAAATGTGCGGTCACTCGCCAAACGAATCTCCACGATGTTTTGATCGATACTCTGTGCCACCACCGCCTGCTGTCCAGACGCTGCCGCGATTTGCTGATTCTGGTCGACAATAATGCCCACCGCCCCAAGAATGCTCTGCAACGAGCATTTGACCTGAGCGCTATGGCTCACCGTCCTATCGACCATTTGGCGACTAGTGCTCATTGTCTTGACCGCTTCCTCGACAGCAGGCTGCACCCGCTCAATCATTTTCTCAATTTCTTCAGTTGACTGTTGCGTCCTTCGAGCAAGGTGCCGGACCTCGTCAGCTACCACCGCGAAGCCGCGCCCTTGCTCTCCGGCGCGCGCCGCTTCGATAGCCGCGTTAAGCGCCAAGAGGTTGGTTTGCTCGGCAATACTCTTGATTTCGTCCAGCACCGTCCCGATGGCCGCACTGTCGCTCGCCAGCCTGTCGATAGCATGAGCGGACTGCGCAATTTCTTCAGCCAAACCATTGATGCTCTGCACCTGAGCTTCGATAAGTGCCTGCCCCGATAATGTCTCCCGGTTAACGTCATTAGCACTTCCCACTGCTGTTCGTGCGCTAAGTGCGACCTCTCGCACTGTGGCTGACATCTGGGTCATGGCGGTAGATACCTGCTCGATCTGACTTCGCTGCGCCGAAACGGCCTGGCTGCTTTGCCCCGAGATAGACTCAACCTGGACAGCCTGGGTGGCGACATCCGTAATGGTCTGGTCCACATGCTGGATGAGTGTACGCACTCGACCAACCATCTCATTGAAGCGACCTGCCAATTCACTCAGTTCGTCCCGACCTGCCTTATCCACGACCACCGTCATATTGCCCGTAGACACTTTGGCCATGGCAGAATTGAGATCGGTGATTGCTTTTTTTATCGACGCGTAGAATCCGATATACAGGTAAACAACCAGCAGCAATTCAATCAGCAGCGCGCTCACGAGCGCAATCATATTGGACTTGGCCGCCTGCAAGTCGCCACTCAACTGTTTTCCCAGAAAATTGATAGCTGTGTCAGAAAACTCATAAGTCTTGTCTATCTTTTCCGAAAATTCTAGATAGAAGATGCGCCACGGCGCGCTGTAGTCAGTGGAGAACAGTAACTTCTCCTCCAACAACTCAGCAGACTCCTTCACCGCATCGCGGCTAGCCAGAGCTTGTTGACGCACTTCACTCTGGACTGCAGCATCACTGATAGCATCTTCGATTTTCAAACCATAAGCAGTATAAGACTTATCCAGCTCTTGCATTAGTCCCTGAAGCCCAGCTGCGTCCGACGAGCTGAAGCTTGATCGAGCGAAAGTGTATCCCCCTATCACCCTTCCCTGATTCAGGGTGCTCGTGACATTTCCGGTAAACTGCGCCAACAGGTCAACAAGTTTTCGAGTATCGCGGTCGGAATCAATTTCCAGTCCAGAGGCTGACACCAGCCCATTGATCAGGAGTTGCGAATTGACCAACTGCCGCTTCACCGCCGCCAGACGCTTGCCAGGTACAGATTCGCTCTGCGCGCTTTGCAATTCGGTAAGTATTTGTTCGCGTAGCCCGTTCAGCTCCGCATCCTGCTTTGCATTAAAGCCAGGGCTGTGCCATTGACCCAGCATTGCAATAAGGGCTTTGCCTGCTTCCTCGCATTGTCGGTTCAGTTCAGGATCCTGTTGCGAGAGCCCGGTTTTTTCAAGAATCGACAGCAGGCTGTCGTAGCGCTCCATGTTCTGTCGCAATGTCAGTGCGTTTCGAAGTGTATCCAAGCTGTTGAGCTCAATCAGATTAGCCTGATAATGCTCATAAGAGCCCATTATTAGATACCCACCGGCCAGTGTCATGGGTCCGAGAAAAAGCGCCACCATGAGTAGAAACTTCATAGGGAAGCTCAGCCGCCCCATCACCTCAACCGCAGGAACTATAAGAACCTTCATCACTATGACCTTTTATTTTTATAAGCAGTAGTCTTGAGAGAAGCACTGACCTTCTTAACGCGCGTCAAAAAAAAAAGTCCCGTGGGGACTTTTTTTGATCATATTCAGTGATTACTTACATTCAACCCTGAACTCTGGATTGCCGCAGAGCACACTCGATATAGGAAAGTTCCATCAGGTGCTCAGCCGTTTTCCAAAAATAATCATTCAAGCCTGGGGCTGGAGTCATGAAAGAAGATGGTGCCCACGAGCCGTCCGGTTCCTGTCGCGAGATGAACCAATCAGCCATTTCATTCAACCAGCGAAGGCGATACTCGGTAGGCTGAGCACTGTACATCGCCGCTACGCCCCAACCGAACTTGCAAATCTGCACTGAACCAGTGTCTGTGAACTGCTCGAAGGTACCGTTTTCATTCAGCGCGAGATAACGATCAGCCAGTTTCAGCGCTTCATGATTACCGGTTTTCTGGTAGTAACCAGCCAGGAATGCAGCCGCGATTCCAGGATAGAAATAGGCTTGCCGGGGCTTGTTAAATTCGACGCAGCGGGCGAAGCGTTCCCTGTCGTTTAGTTCGGACACCGGATGGCCATTGCGGCTGGTGGTATAAAGCCGTTCGGGTAACTCGGCTTGTGCATCCAGATGGGTGCGCAGCCAATTGTAGATTCCTTCCAGCACGGATACGTCACCCACTGCCAAAGCTGATACACCCAACTGGCAAGTCTTGAGCATATCCTGAATAGGATCGGCGCCTGGGTCCCTGAACTCGAAAACGCCACCTGTCTGAGGATCCCAGAAATCTTTAGTTCTGCGCATCACTTTGTCGGCAATATCGTATCGCGCCAATAACTGAGCGGCGATTGCGATTGGCGACAGAAGGTATACGGGAGAGTCGGCACCACCGCCTCCAAAACACCCATCACGCAGATCACCCTCAGGGGTCAGGGCGTTACGCTCAATCCACCCAAGCATGGAAGACGCCAGTTGAGGAGCACCCGCAACACACAACGCCCAGGGTGCACGCCACCAGGCATTGCCCTTGTCCGCGCCGGCCGGCATGCCATCCTCCGAAACATGGGCACTGAACCAACCTATGGCCCTCTGACGAGCCTCTTCGAGCGCCGCAAGCCTTTGCATTGATTCCGACACAGCAGGTTCCTGTATAGACAAAACTTCGCTCCTCATACTCAAGATGAAAGACAGACGTGTGCGGCGAAGTCATTCAAGGGCTCACCCTCCGTGTAAACGCCGCCAAAGATTAGTGCACCCTTGGCGGTCAACCGCACATTTCTACCCAAAACCGTCACACCCGCCGCGCCGGCCACACGACTGACCGATACATCGAATTTCGCTATCTCAACCCGGGTATCATCAGCGCGTGGATCAGCAATGATGGACAGTACGCCGCGACACTTGTTGGTTGAGACGTGGGGATCGGCAACACGCACGAACATCATTCCGCCGTGTGCGGCAAAGCGGACATCGCCCTGAAAATGCAATTCCAATGCGTCGGG
The DNA here is from genome assembly GCF_024809425.1 of Pseudomonas sp. JAI111. Lineage (NCBI taxonomy): Bacteria > Pseudomonadati > Pseudomonadota > Gammaproteobacteria > Pseudomonadales > Pseudomonadaceae > Pseudomonas > Pseudomonas sp. JAI111. Next base: position 261,420 of record NZ_JANUCB010000001.1, read on the forward strand.
CAAGCCTGTAGCAGGGGCATTAGCGGATGAGGCGAAATGGAATTCGCCGCTATCTAGACGCTGTGCACCATCGGTAACAGAGCAGCGACCGTCGGCACACCGGGCCACGTATGCAATAAACCGGTCCTTGATAGTCCACTTCATTCCGTACTCCACGAGCACCTCTACTCTTGATACTCAGGAGTAGAGACCCGAAGACTATCCAGTCCATTAATGAACTTTAATTGGCACGCCAACCGAGAGTTCGCAGTCCTGTCGATCGCTGTTCCATCGAGCATGGCATCCTCGGCATCACTCATCGGCTCGACCTTGCTCAGGTCGTCGTCGCTGACAAAAACGTGACAGGTTGCGCAGGAAAGAACGCCACCGCATTCGCCCGAAATACCCATCACGCCGTTCTGAATGGCGACCTGTAGAACGGACTGGCCGGGCCGCCCCTCCGCCACCACGGTATTTCCGTCAAACGAAGTAAATTCAACCTTCACCATTTCATACCTCACTTTGGACCGAATCGGCACCACTGTTCTCACTGCTGGGATGGCGCGCTTCGAATGTCACGGGAAAATCGGCGAAGCCAAGGATCGAACCTACCGATGCATAGCGCACCACTTCCTTATCAACGATTTGCAAACCTATCAGGCGCCGGATGATCGTTTCGAGCATAATTTCGGCCTCCGCCTTTGCCAGCGGAGCGCCAAGACAGCGATGAGAACCACTGCTGAATGAAATGTGCTGGCTCGCATTCTTTCGCTCAAAATCAACAACCTGGCTGTTTTCGAAAACAGCTGGGTCGTTATTTGCCGCAGCAAACCAGCAATACAGGCGCTCGCCCTTGGCAATGGGCTGACCCAGCACGACGGTGTCGCGTGTTGCGGTTCGGGTCATACCGGAAGTCGGCGGGAAATAGCGCAACAGCTCTTCGATGGCATTGCGGCGAATGGTCGGGTCATCACGGAAACGCGCCAGATCATCCGGATGTTCAAGCAGCCAAGTGAGCGCATTGGCAACAATCGAGGTGGTCGTGTCGAAGCCACCGAGCACGAGCGCGTTCAACATGCTCTCACCTTCGGCCTCGGTCAGCCCTCGCCCGTCAACCGCCCCCTTACCCAGTGCCGAAATAACGTCTTCCCTAGGCTCACTACGTCGGGCAACAAACTGTTCGCGGAAGTTGGCACGCATCCGCTTGAGCGCTTCCGCGGGATAATCCGGATGATTCGGCGGGATGAAGGACATTTTGTGAGCCGCATCACCGGCCTCCTCCCAGCTGCCTTCGTAACCGACAATTTTCAGGGTCGTGCGTGCCGCCGTCGGCATAATCACGTCCCGAACAATATCTGCGCGTCCCGCTTCCAGGACATTGTCTATCTGCTCATCGACATGCTGCTGAGCTAATGCAGCCCAACGCCTAATCAGCTTTGGAGTGAAGAATGGCGCTTCAAGGTTTCTTCGCTGGGAATGCAGCGGAGGGTCAGATTCGCCCAGCTCCAAGCGGTAAGGCATCTGCGGAATAATTTGACCACGGCCGCCGTTGCCGGTGCCTTCCAGGTCATTGAAAGAAGTGAATGTTTCCCAATCGGAAAGGATTTCAATGCAGGCGCTGTGCGAACCCACAACCCAGAAACCCTCATAGGCATCGGTCCAGGCAATCGGTGCATGCTGACCGTGAAAATCTAGCGCCATTTCACGCCAGTTCTTCGCGTAACCAGGACTTCGATGGTTGAAATCGATCTGCCGCTTTGCGTTCATGACGACCTTACTCTTTATACTTATTGTTAGATGAACATGTCTTGCTTATATCTGTAATGTCGCTATTGCACGACCAATCCAAACACCTTCGGGAACAAAGAACGACCTCAGGCTGGAATCGCCTCACAGAAAATGTCATGCAATGACTTTATATGTCACACGCTGACATCAGTCAAGCCTTCATGCTAAAGTCAGCCCATGAACAGCTTCAGGCATCTGTGTATTGCCAGAAAAATGCTTGTATGCTGCCCGTTCTCCTACGATCACGCCCGCCTTGCGGGCTGTGCCACCCAGCGGAACACCGCAGTTTATTACGGACACACCACTTGACCCCGACAAAATCAGCTAACCGGCTCAGCCTAACCATCGAAGAAGCTCGCCGGGGCGCACAATTGCGCACGCGGAAGAATGCTGCCGATCAGTTGCGTGAAGCGGCTATTTCGCTATTTATCGAGCGTGGTTACGATGCCGTCACGGTCAATGATATTGTCGAAACCATCGGCGTGACCTCTCGCACTTTCTTTCGACATTTTCCGAGCAAAGAAATAGTCGTCACGGATATCTACGACGGAATGAATGCACGCCTGCTTGAGTTCGTTAGATTAGCCCCGCAAGGCAATGGGATTAGGCCGGCGACCGAGTTCATCATCACTCGCTGGGCGGAAGAGTATTCAGAACTCGGCCCACTGCTTTATAAACTGTTGATGCAGTCGGAAAGCCTGAGTTCAGCAATGTTGCTGCGTGGTGTAATCTGGCAAAACACTATCTCGACGACCCTGGCCGAATGTTTTCCAGAAATCGATAAACATATGATTCCTATATGGAGCCACTACATCTTCTCCCTCATGCAGTTCATCAACAAAACTGCAATGCTGGAAGGTAAAACATATGCGGATTCTGCTCGCGCGGTGATTGCCCGACTCGAAACGTTCATCGCATTGTTCCAGACCGTTTCACCCCACTAGCTATTCGCTCATTCGACTTGTCACCAAAACAGCAGTGGCACCTCAGGGACGCCACTGCTTTCTACACTGCCAATTAATTGCATTGTCAGTCGGTAGCAAGCGAGGCATGTGCAATACCTTCGACACGCTCCCACTTCCCGCCTGGGATTATTTTGCGCAGCACTATCGCATCCTTCCCTTTCAATGCTCGGTGATCATATGTGCCGAAGCCGAGGTAGGTACCTGGCCCACCCATGCCACTGGGCAGCATTCGGATTTTTTCGAGTCCTTCGCATAGTCCGCGCCTGGTCATGATGGGCGCCAGCGACAGCCCCTCGAACAGCACACGGAATGCATCGTGGCACGACAACTGGAAGTCAGTGTGGTAAACCGCCCCATGGCGCTTCTCATACTCTTTAAGGAAGCGCTCGCCCACAACATTGCGCTCGTCATAGACGGAGGTACCGACCCATCCGTCCATTGACCCTTGCGCCTTCGGACCGCGCCCGATGCCGAGGCTAGTGTTGCAGACTACAGGTACATCCCAGTCGGTTTCGTTAAGCACCCGCCCCACCGCAGAAGTTGCAAGGGCAGTCGCCACCGCCAACGCTTGCGGACCACTTGCCCTGATGTTGGAGATCGCTTCACGCGCCTGACGCATCTGCAAGTCGCTCGGCGTACCCATTTCTCGAATGCGCATGGAGATACGTTCTTCGCAGGTGATGCGAATGCCCGCGCGCTTACCGGCGATACGCAGAAACTCGACGAATTCTCCTGAGTGCCACATGGTGTCCCAGATAATTCCCATGCTGGTCACGCCCTGCGACTTGAGCCAGTCGACCATGCGGAACGCGTCTTCCGGCCCACTGCCCCAGGACACGCTAAAACACCATTCACTGGTGACATAGGAGGTAGCCGTGATGCTGATGGTCGGAACTTTATATTCGTCCGCCATTTCTTTCACAGCCATGGCATTGTCTGCCGCGGCAGGGCCGACGATAGCCACTACGCCCTGATCGGCAAGGCGCTTCCATGCATCGGTTACCGACTGGGTGTCGCCGGTTGGCAGCCCTTCCGCCTCGGCCTCCACGAACTCGATGTCGTAATCGAGTATTTCGCGCCGTTGCGCATCCTCCAGAGCGATCATCGCGCAATTGCGCCATACCTCAGAGGGAAGTTGGGGTTCGGATACCAGGATGCCGATCTTGAGCGTCATGCGGGGGAAACCTCTTTATTCCAGATTCAAAGACACCGCACAATCGCACTCTCAAAAGCCTGAGAGGCACTGACGATGCGAGCAGTCATTCAGTCAACACAAAAGTGAATTACTTCTTCCCGATCGCTTCTGCGTCCTTACGTGAGGAAAGCGTACTCCATTGGGGTTTGTAGTCAGCGTATCGACTGGCCAATGGCGCGACTCGCTCACCCTTAACCGTGACCCGCTGGATGACTCGCTCACCGGTAAAATCGCTTACCACATAGTGCTGCGAAGCGAGATTGTCCCAAATGGCTATATCACCGACCGACCAGCGCCGGCGAGTGGTGAAAGGCGGTTGCACGGAATGCTCGAACAGCACCCGCAACAGCGCATCACTTTCGGCTTGCGAAAGCTGTGGAATCCGCTTGGTGTACTGAGCATTGACGAACAGGCAACGGCGACCGGTATCTGGGTGAACCAGCACCACCGGGTGCTCACTTCTTTCGCTCATCCGCGGGTGTTCGTGAATGGCGGTCAGGTTATCGATAAGGTCACGAATGGGCGCCGAAAGGGTCTCGTACGCCGCGTACTGGCTGGACCACATCGTATCGCCGCCCGCCTCCGGAAGTACTTTCATACTCAGAATCGAGCCAAAGGGCGGGTTTGCCATTGGAGTGAGATCGGTGTGCCAAACATCCGCGACGTAACCGACAGACGCCTTCAACTCCACAACCTCTGGATCTTCGGCGCTACGCACATGGGCGGCGGAGTCGTCGACCTCAAGCGTTCCCCACTGCCCGCCAAAGGCCTTGAGCTCAGGAATAGACAAATGTTGCTCAGGGAAGAAGAGGACCAGGCGCTCAGACAGCAGACTTTTCAGGTGAGCAAGCGTCTCGTTGTCCAACCCATCACGAAGCTGAATCCCACGAACCTCTGCGCCGAGGAAGCCGGCGGTATGGCGGATATCGAGACGCGACCCCGTGCGCTTTGCAGCCGAATGCTTTGTCATTGCCTCATCTCCAAGTAGCACAATCAGTTGTGTTGTATAACCTAGATAACTAACTTAGCATTGCAGAAATCGGCGGTCAATTCACTTTCTAAGACTTGTCTTAGCCCCGCACTGGCCTTCTGTCGCTACACCTGCAGCAATAGGCGGTCGCGGTCGCCTATTGCTGTCAACACCAAATTACGTGAGGCTCAACTGATGACGCTCAAGATCGGCATTCTCATAGCAGAACCCCAGCTGTCACCTGAAGTTTGGCGCAACAGTGGACAAATCGCGCTGGAACAGGCGCAGCGCTGCGAACTGCTCGATCACGACATCGAGTTTGTTGAGGTTGAAGCCGACGGCCTGCCCTTCGGCTCAACCCAAGCAGTAATAGACGCCTGGAAGCGCCTTGAAAGAGAGGGCGTGGTTGCCATCGTTGGCCCTGCCGCTGCAGATAACGCCATGGCGATTCGGGAGCTTGCCGACACCCAAGGCATTGCAACGCTCAGCACCACTGCAACCTCCTATTTCCCCAACGAATGGTGCTTCAGTGTTTCTTGGGGCAGCAGCCCCGAAGATGCCTACCGCATGGTTGACTGGCTACGCTCTCAGGGCGCATCCAGCATGGCCATCGTGCGGGATGATATGTGGCACTCTGGTGAATTCGTCGAGTTTCTGCGCATTGCGGGCAGGCAAGCGGGCCTTCGGATAACTGCCGAAGAACGAATTGCAATGCCGCTACGCAAGGACGGACCTCGGCATGACGCATTGGGCAGAACGTGCGAAGCGATCGCTAACTTGCGCTCTTCCCAGCCTGACAGCCTGGCAGTTGCAACGACCATTACAACCGCCATGGTCGGCCACGCACTCCGCCGGACCGGCTGGCAGATTCCAGTAGTGTGCAATAACAGCTTGGGTGCGGGACGCGACCCCAGAACACAAGGCGCGATGGATGGCTGGGTCGGAACCTCGGTATATGACGAGCGGAACATTATTGGCCAGCGCTATCTGGATGAATACGAGCAACGTCATGGCCCGCTAATCCGCACGGATTTCCAGTTGTCCTGCCATGATGCATTCCGCGTTCTGTTCGAAGGCTTGGCGCTGGCGCCAATCATGACCAGGCAAGGCGTACGCAAAGGCTTGGAACGGGTGCGCATGCTTCCAAGCAGCATGGGGACACCTGGTACCTACCTGGGCCTAGGTGAGCACGACCACCGCGCGCTGAAAGGCAAAGATGCGACCGTCTTGCGCAGACTGACACCAAACGGCGGCTGGGACCGGATTGATGACATTGCTCACATATCATTGGCAATAGATTGACTCGCATGACGGAAAACCGCCATCCAAGCACATTGACAAAGATAGGTATACAAGTTAACCATTAATGACAAGCAGTGAATTCTCTGCCCATAACTCAAATTTCCAGGAATCGAATCGATGTCGAAGTCGCTTGCCGGTCTACGTGTACTTGAATTGGGGCGCATCGTGTCCGCGCCATGGTGCGGCCAGACACTGGGCGACCTTGGCGCCGACGTTATCAAAATCGAGAGACCCGGCAGCGGAGACGATATTCGAACCTACGGCCCCTCCTTTGCTGTGGACGCAGATGGCAAGCGTACTCCGGAGTCCGGTCACTACCTGTGCTCCAATCGCAATAAACGCTCCATTACGGTTGATATCACCAAACCCGAGGGCCAGGAAATCATCCGCAAACTCGTCGCGGATGCGGATGTGTTGATCGAGAATTACAAGGTGGGCGACTTGGTGCGTTACGGCCTTGACTATGACAGCCTGTCTTCCATCAACCCACATCTTGTGTATTGCTCGATCACAGGGTTCGGTCAGAGCGGTCCTTACGCCAAACGACCCGGCTACGATGCAGCATTTCAGGGTATGAGCGGTATGATGGCTGTGACGGGAGATCCAGACGGTGGTCCGCAACGCGTAGGAGTATTCATCATTGATGAGATGACAGGGCTCTACGCAAGCGTAGCGATCATGGCAGCCCTGCGCCATCGCGATGCCGGTGGCGGCGGGCAGTACATCGATCTGGCTCTGTTGGACGTAGGCGTCGCAGCGATGGCGCCGCGTACCGTAGAGTGGACGCTGGAAGGAAAGATCCCCGAACGACTGGGAACCAAATCGCCCGGCTCAGCCCCAGCCCAAGTGTTCGAATGTGCTGATGGCTACTTGAATATCCAGGCCGGATCGGAAATCCACTATCGAAAATTGTGCGACGCACTTGACCTGCAAGACTTGAAAGAAGACCCACGATTCGTCACTCGCCAGAACCGGGTGGATAACCAGAACCTGCTGGTTTCTCTGCTTGAAGAGAAAATTAGCCAACGCTCAACCCAAGACCTGTTCAACGACCTTGTCGCCAGAGGGGTCGTGGTAGCGCCGATCTATCGCGCCAACGAAGTGGTACAAGACCCTCAAGTTCAACATCGAGAGCTGTTTTTTGAAGTCCCCCACCCTACCACAGGTAAAGTACCGCTAGTGGCAAGCCCGATGCGTCTGTCCAAAACGCCAGTCGACGTCTACAGGGCGCCACCGACAATTGGCCAGCACACCCGAGAGGTACTTGACCAGATACTGGGCTACAACGAAAAGGACATTGAAACGTTAATCCAAGTAGGCGCTATTTGAGCCACGCCTATTGCGGCAGCCCGCTCAGGCTGCCGCCTGCCAACTCATACTGGACCAGAAGTCACCGAGCTAGACACCAACTTGCGTTCTCAGAGCTTCGTGCGATCGAGGAAGTCGAGCGAGCGCTCCATGTAGCGCTTCCAGAAAGCAGTTGCCTGGTCCTCCTTACCCTTTTTCAAGCAGATTGCACAGTGCGTCATAACCGGACATGGTCTTGGTCATGTTCTTGTGCAACTGGTCGCTTGAGTTCCGAGACTCAAGCAGCTCGATAGAGTAAATACCGTGAGATATGGTCTGCAGCAGGCTCAGCAGCATAACGATCGTCTTGTTGCCTGATGCTTGGGTTAGTAGTTGTGGAACCGGTTGGTGCCCTTAAGTACTTCGACATACTGCTGCGCATCGAGCGACTGCTGTAGGTTGACCACGCATTGACGTAGGTCATCGGTGGTGTCTTTCAACTCCTGACTGTGCTCAATCAGCGAACTGATGATTGCCGGTTCGAAAAACATCCGGGCTTGGTGAAGGTCACGCGTAGTGACTCCATCAGCGGCCAGCATGAAATTCGCGTACTGCGCGACCTTCTGCGCACTTGGTCCCAGAATCGTCGCACCCGACCGCATTCCACGACCGATACTGATAAGCCCCTCGGCCTCGAGAATGCGCAGCGCTGGTCGCGAGACACTGAACAGCTCGAGCAATTTGTTCTCCGGCTGCAACAGCGAGCCCCCTTGAGATTGTCTGAAGCGATCTGTTCACGCAGCCTGCCCGCCACCATGTGGGAAAGTTTTGGAAGGCGAAGGTCCTGTCCGAGCGATGCACCAGCGCATTCTCGGTACCCGTGCTGCGTGTCTTTTTTGCCGTAAACCCTTCTGAAAACCATGAGCGGATCATTCCGCCTAATAGCTAACTTAGCCATTCATTTTGGTGATCTGACACTCCGCTGTAAATTTCTGTTGCACCTACGTCTCCCGCGCAATAAATTATAACTTAGTAAACTATGTTGGGTATTTCCAGTCTTCTGGCCTAGCAGTCCAGACCAGCTATGGAGACGCCCGGCTAACAGCACATAAGACACCGAGGTGAAGCATGCCCGTACAGGTTCACAAACACGGAGACGTGATGGAGATCACGCTGGACTGGCCCGAAGTGCGCAACGCACTGGGTCCGGCCGAAGGGCGGAAGCTGCGCAAGGTCCTTGAAGCTGTTGCGACCGATGAGAAATGCGCGGCGGTGGTACTTACTGCGAACGGCAAAGCGTTCTGCGCAGGCGGCAACCTGCCGGAGATCGTACGCCTGGCTCAACAGGGTGCCGAGGCGGTCAAAACCACTATTTATGGCGAGTTCCAGGGTGTCTTTCGCGCCATCCGTGAGTGTCCGGTACCAGTAATCGCTGCAGTGGATGGAGCAGCGATAGGGTTTGGTTGCGATCTGGCCCTGGCTTGCAACGTTACGTTCATCGGGAGCAATGGATGGTTGGCTCAAGGCTGGACCAAGGCTGGACTCATTCCGGCCACCGGCGGCACCCTCTATGTGACCCACAGGGCCGGTCAGCACGCGTTGTGGCAGCTCTTGTGCGCAGACCGGATCGATGCCGCGACCGCCAATCGGTTAGGCCTTGGTATTGCTTGCGACAGCGCACGCACCGCAGCACTGGACATGGCTGAAACACTAGCGACTCTGCCACGCAGAGCTCTGAAAGCTATTACCCGGCTCGCAGTTATCGAGGACATTGACGAGCACCTGGCGGCAGCCTTGGAATACCAGATTGGTTTCATTACCGACCCGGCCTTCGCAGCACAGGCCGAGAAACTTCTTGCTCGGTAAGCGGCGACTTTCACGGGAAAGGATGCCTTCATCCCCGCAGCGTATGGCCATTGGCCTTCTTCAACCCTTACAGGGATCACACAATGAACCAGGAAAACATCAGCTCCTCAGTCTTGCCAGCATCTGAACCGGTCAGCATCCCGCATAGCATGACCCGCCTTACCATCGCCCGCCGGCTGACCGAATCCAAGCAACAGGTTCCGCACTTCTATGTTAAGGGAACTTGCCGAATCGATGCATTACTGGCCTGGCGCCAACGCTTGAACGCGGGTGCAAAGGTACGAACTTCGCTCAACGATCTGATCGTCCGCGCAGTAGCCTTGGCCCTGCAGCAAGTTCCAGAGGCTAATATTTCCTGGGGTGAGAAGGCCATGGAACAGCATCGGCAGGTGGATGTCGCCGTGGCGGTCATGACTTCGCGAGGTTTGATCACCCCTATCGTGCGAAACGCGGAGCAAAAACTGCCGCAAGATATCGCCACCGAAATTCAAGCACTGGCAGAACGCGCTCGCGGCGGCAAGCTCAAACCTCACGAGTACCAGGGCGGCACTGTGACAGTATCCAACCTTGGCATGTTTGGTGTGGAAGAATTCAGCGCAATTATCAACCCGCCACAGTCCATGATCTTTGCGATCGGCGCAGGTGAGGAACGCGTCATTGCCAACAATGGCCAGATGGAGATCGCCAACCTGATGACAGTGACCGTTTCAGTCGACCACCGTTCAATTGATGGCGCCGTTGCAGCAAAGGTCTTTGCTGCATTCAAAGCGCTTTTGGAAAACCCGAACAAGTTGAGCGTAGATGTAAATTAAGAACGGCATGCCCCAATGAATACTGCGCCTCAGCGTCACAAGACACTGAGGCGCCACCCCGGGGCTACTCAGTTTTCCAGCGGCCGCCCGAACTCCAGCATGTAGGCAATCCTCTCCCGAGTCTGCTTTGTCTTTGCTAGCTCTACAAACAACTCACGTTCGAGGTTGAACAACTGTAGCTTATCGACCGTGCTGCCAGCTTCTACCTCCACACAGCGCGACTGCCAGCGCTCGCCCCACGGCAAAGTCATACGTGGAGATCATACCAGCCTCCATCTGTTCGGATAACTTTGCTTCCAGGACGGCAATACCCTCCGTGCCGACAACTCGAACCGTTGTTGACGGCTCGGGGGTGTTATATCCGGCATTGGCGAGTTCGCGAGCACAGCACAGCGCAACATAAAGGCGTTCCCGCTCGTTGATTAGCGTGACACCAGCCCCGCACAAGAACCCCAGTGCGCTACCTTGACCCGCATTGGCCACTGCCTGAGCACTGGCCAGCATGGCAAAAGCCGACTGGATACCCGGCAAGAGTGTTTCTATCAGCAGCCTCTCGAGCGAGCACTGCAGCTCGCAATGCGAACTCCTTGCCCCCCGGTGCCAGGATAGTTGTCGCCTCTCCGATTTTTTCCGAAAAAAATAGATCCGGGGCGAAAAGAGACTGTTCGGGCCGTACTATTCACCTGAACGCAAAGCCGCATTGCTCAAGATGTTGCTTCCCCCGCTCAACCTTCGATGGCCGAGGTTTCCCGGCGCGAAGGGGTCAGCGAAATGTCTTTGTCGAACGGGCGCAAGCAGGTCGGTTCTGAAGGAAACGCAGTGCCCGAAAACACCCCATCGGCCCAGAACTAGACAGCCGAAACCAAGTTTGCCGTCGTCCTTGAAGCCGCCAACTTGTCCGAGATTAAATTAGGCGAGTACTGCCGTCGCAAGGGCTTGTACCCCGAGCAAATCAAGGCGTGGCGCCAGGCTTTCATCAGCGGTCAAAAGACGGAAAAAGCTCAGAGCAAAGATGATCGCGAGCTGCGCCGCAAAGACAAGGCGCCGGCTGAAACCGCCGCGTTGTTGGTGCTTCGAAAAAAGCTCAACGACTACTGGGGGATCGAGGACAACTGACCGCCTTGCCAGAGCGGCAGTTACTCGTGACCTGGTTGAATGAAGCCCAAGTGGCCGGAGCCCGGAAAATCAGGGCCTGCCAGGAGGTCGGCCTCTCACTCAGAACCTTGCAGCGTTGGACTGAAACCGAGGCTGTTCAGGCTGACGCCCGAACGACCATGGTGCGGCCTACACCACGCAATGCGTTGAGCGAGATCGAACGCCAGGCGATCCTGACACTGTGCAATAGCCCGGAGTACGCCGACCTGCCGCCGAGCCAGATCGTGCCGAGACTGGCCGATCAACAGCGCTACCTGGCCTCGGAGGCCACGTTTTATCGGGTGCTGCGTGCAGCAGGCCAACAACAGCATCAAGGCCGCAGCCAGCGTCCCAGACGACACGCGGCACCGACAACTCACACGACCAAAGGGTCGAACCAGGTGTGGTCGTGGGACATCACGTATTTGCCCTCGCCAGTGCGTGGCAAGTATTACTACCTGTACCTGATCGAGGACATTTACAGCCGCAAGGCCGTGGGCTGGGAGGTTTATGAACAGGAAAACGGCGAAAAGGCGGCTGCGCTGCTGCAATGCAGCGTGATCGGCGAACAGTGTTGGCGCGAGCCGCTGGTGCTGCACACGGACAATAGGGCGCCGATGAAATCACTGACGTTGTTGAGCAAGATGCAGGATCTGGGCATCACGCCGTCACGTGGCCGACCGCGGGTGAGCAATGACAATCCGTACTTGGAATCACTGTTCAGAACGTTAGAGTACTGCCCGCAATGGCCGGTGGATGGCTTCGCCAGTCTGGACGCCGACGGAACTGGGCGCCAATAGGCACCGTGCTGCTGAATCCGGATCGGGAGCAGCAGGGCGAGAAAAGAGCAGCATAGTTAGGCGGTGATGCGACAACTACCTTGAAAAACGCCGCCCCCTGCAGGAATCAAACCCATGCTGGGTTCTACCAGACCAAGTCGTGATTCGAAAGCTACAACGCGCCGAGTGCCATGCCGGAGACGGCAGCGACCATTGGCACACGTGAATATATGACTGCATTGGTCATGCACTGGAGGTTCTTCACAAACTGATGAAGGCCCTCGAAATCTTCACCCTCGATAAACCGTGAAACCTCCTGCAGACTGGGCGCCCACTGCAAACGGCGCATCGCTCCAGATGACTAGGCCACCCATCCGTTTCAGCCAGCTAGACTGCCTTGCGTAGTCCTTCAATGGCCGCGATGCCTAACGCATGCATCTTCGACTTGATCGAGACGCTTGTCGCAGGCGCCGCCGGGTTGAGTTTGTGCAATCGTTCGAGGGCGTTATCGACGATCTGACCGGGATATTCAGCACCGCCATATCTAACAGAACCACCGGAATGTTCGCGTTGGCGCAAAACGCGGCAATCTGAGCGCCCATGACTCCTGCGCCCAATACCGCAATTTTCGTAACTTCCGGATTTGACACGATAGATTCCAGGTCAGCGATGTGAGAGAAGGTGGCAAGTCATCTAATAGTCCTGCCCGCTATGAGCGGGCCTTACTGTCCACTTCACGTGCCCAGCGCGGAAGTGGCAATCCGACGTCGTTGTTCCACAGATGACGCACGGTGTCCCGGGTTTCGCTTCGCAACATCGAACGTGCCAAGTCGGCGAGTTTGGTTCCGGGCCGATGGCGTCGCATCGTCCAGCTGCGTAGCCGTCGACTGAACAATTGCACGTTGTATTCCATCGCAAAGCCATTGCCACCAAATACCTGATGAACGCTGGTGGCGACCAGCCGAGAAGCTTCAACCGCCTTAGCGAATACCATACGGGCAAAAATCGGCGACGGTGCACCATCTCCCCCGGCACTTTCCAGCGCGGTGAAGGCGGCTTTGCGCACCAACAGCTCTGCCCCTTCCAGCGCAATACTGGCATCGACCAGCTTGTGTGCCACTGCCTGAAAGCCGCCAATCTTGCGGCCGAACTGCTCGCGCTCGTTGGCGTACTCGATACCGTACTGCAACAGCGCCTGACCCGCACCAACCATCCGAGCCGCATCTACCAGGTCCATCAGACGCTCCATGCGATCTGCGGTCGCCATGTCTGCAACTCGCCTGCCACTTAAACCTGGTTGATGCTCGACCAGGAAATCACCTGCCGCCGATCGGCGGGCAACCCCGTGCAATGTCTCGATGTACAAACCATCGTCACGGCGCACTGCCACTTCTGGCAGCGTCGCCGGCACTGGGCCCTCGAAACCGAACGCGACATTGCCAAGATTTAGTACCGCTAGTGCCGGCAAGCTTTCGACCAAAGCGACTGACGCCAATGCGCGCCCGAGCTCGTAGGCGATTCGCGCCGTGACATCGGCTTCCACCTGCATCTCGGTGATACCGAACTCTGCCAGGCTGGACTCCAACTGTAAGTCACGCCCATCTGCACGTGCTTCGGCCTGACGCACACGCTCAATCGAGCTTTCAGTAGCCAGCATCTTGCGCAAGGCGAGGCCGATGTCCTCCGCATCGCTGCTCCAACGTTCGTCCAGCATCTCAGTAGGCCCTCGGCAGTTTGAGGAAGCGGTTGCTAATGGTGTTGCGTTGTACTTCGCTGGTACCGCCAATATTCGTCAGGACGGTGGCGGAGCGCAGCTGCTCTTCGATATCACCTGCAAGAACGTCTCCTTCCTCGCCAGCCTCGGCGAAGAGCACTTCATCACCCAATACGTCGGCCGCCCATTGAACGAAGCGCTGGGCCAGTTCGGAACCAAATACCTTGCTCATCGGACCAACGCCACTGGTGTCATCTCCCCTGCCAGCGGCAAGACCGACGCGCAGGTAAAGGAGCCGGTCAACTTCAAGCTCCATGATGAAACGACCTAGCTGCTCCAGGTCGGAATCCGACAGTTCTTCAGCTTTGCCTTCAAGGCGGTGGATCAAGCGGGCGGCGAGCAGACGGGTCTCGGTACCACCGAAGCTCATCGCGCGCTCTTCGTCCAGATTACCGGTGACGACCTCCCAGCCAGTGCCTTCGTCTCCGATCATGTTACTGGCCGGCACACGAACGTTGTCATAAAATACGGCATTTACACGCCACCCCCCCATCACCCAGATAGGCTGGATCTCCACACCGGGCGACTTAAGGTCGACCAGGAACATCGATAGGCCACGGTGCCGGGTCTCATCGGGATTGGTACGCACCAACAAACCAGTCCAATCGGAAACGTGGGCGTTAGAGGTCCACAATTTAGCTCCGTTGATGATGTACTCATCTCCGTCTCGCACGGCTCGGGTTTTCAATGCCAAAAGATCGCTGCCCGCCCCCGGCTCGGAAAGCCCCTGACAGAAGCGCCACTCACCATGAACAATTCGTGGCACATGCTCGGCGATCTGTTCTGGGGTACCACTCCGGATCAACATCCCGCCACCGCGCTGGTTAGTGGTCAGGCCGTAACCACCAAAACCTTGGGTTTCCAACTCTTCGGCAAACAGAAACGCACGAATGAACGGAGCGCCCTTACCGTAGGGCTGTGGCCAGCTCAAGCCAACAAGGCCTTCCTGGGCAATGCGCTGATAAAACTCGATCGAGTACTTCTCGATGCCTCGAACCTGCATTTCTTCACGCATCCTGCGCATCGCGGACCAGTCATAGTCTTCAGCGATGGCACGCATGCGGTCCCGAAACTCGGTATCGTCTGCCTGAGGTGCAAAATTCATGGTACTGGCTCTCCAGTCTATGGAAATAGCTTTGCGCTATCGATAGGGCACGCGTTCAAGTGTGCATCGCCGTGGCAAACTTCGATGGGGCGCTATCGACTGCTGGTTCAGGATCCAGATTGGAGTGAACCCTGGTTTCATCAAGGGCTTCATCGGTTATGGGATGTTTGTTTCGCAAAAGGAAATAAGACAGTGCAGGGATGAGCAGCAACGCGCCGATCATGTTCCAGAGGAACATGAACGCGAGCAGCAGCCCCATGTCGGCCTGGAACTTAATGGGCGACCACACCCAGGTAATGACTCCGGCCGCCATGGTGAACCCAATAAGGCAGACGACCCTTCCGGTAAAGTTCACGGCCACCGTGTAGGCTTCTGCCAGCGAATGGCCCCGACTTTGCAGCTTCAATTGAACGCTCAGCAAATAAAGGGCGTAGTCGACCCCCACACCCACTCCCAGGGCGATCACCGGTAAGGTGGCTACCTTGATGCCTATTCCGAGGAACACCATGATTGCTTCGCAAAGAAACGAGGTGATAACCAGCGGGATCAATGCGACCACAACTGCACGCCAATCCCGGAACGTTAGGAAGCAACACAATACGACCGAGGCATATACCAGCCACAGCACTGTCCGATTGGCATCGTGAACCACAATGTTGGTGACTGCATCAATACCGGCCGAACCTGCCGCCAGCAAGAATTTACGGTCTTCTGTGTCATGCTCGCGGGCAAACGCTTCTACCACCGAAACAACCTCTGCGAGCGTCTGAGCTTTGTGATCGGAGAGGTAAGCGATGATCGGTGTTACCGTACATTCGATATTCGCAAGCTCCGGGCTTGAAGCGACCGCTCGCACCACTGCCATGTCGATGAGGCCCTGATTTCGGCTGATAGTCTGCCATTTTGGGTCGCCCTCATAGCCGGCTCCGATTGCCGAACGTACGGTCTCAGCCAGCGAGCTGGTCAACTGCACACCGGGTATCTGTCGAAGGCGTGCAGTGAGGCGCTCACCCTCGATCAGCGATTCGTAACGATCGCAGAATCCATTTTTGGTTTTCACGATCACTGCAAATTGATCGCTAGACACACCAAAGCTTTTGTTAATGAATGCAACGTCTTGGTTGTAGATCGAGTTTTCGCGTAACTCCGGCGCACCAGGATCCAGGTCGCCGACGCTTACCCCAAGGCTCACGATGAAGCCCCCCCCTCCCAATACGGCCGCGACCAAAACTGCCGCTGTGGCTCGGCGTGGCTGGGTAAAACTGACTACAAAGCGGCTGAAATGTCCGGCAAAACCTCGGCCCGCTTGGTCGTTGGACTCTCCTTGCAGACTGCGTCTGGCCGCCTCTTCGCTCACCCCTACGTACGATAGCAATACCGGAACTAGAATAAGCTTAGTGAACACCAGTGTGCCCACCCCAAGGCTGGCCGTCAGGGCCAGATTCTTGATGACCGGAATATCGATGACCATCAATACGGCAAACCCGATTACATTGGTGACCAGAGCCGTGAGACCGGCAAGGAACAAGCGGCGGAACGTATAGCGGGCGGCGACATACTTGTGAGTCCCACGAGCAACGTCCTGCATAATCCCGTTCATTTTCTGTGTACCATGGCTCACGCCTATGGCAAACACTAAGAACGGAACCAGAATTGAGTATGGGTCCAGCTGATAACCAAGGATCTGAATCAAACCCAGTTGCCATACAACAGCAAGTACGGAGGACAGGATTACTAGCGATGTACTACGCCAGTCTCGCGTATACACCAGCAAGATTACTGTAGTTACCAAAGCGGCAAGACCAAAATAGACGAAGACTTGCAGCATGCCTTGCATCAGATCGCCAACCAACTTGGCGAATCCGGTGATGTGGATACGTACGTTGCTCGCTTCTCCACCGAACTGACCGCGAATGTCCTTATCCAAAATCTTCGATAACTGATTGTAGTCCAGGGGCGCTCGCGTTTGCGGATCCTCCTGAAGTAACGGGACAAGAATCATTGTCGAGCGGTTATCATTCGATACCAAACTCCCGCGCACATGCGCGCGCTCGACGTTGCGCTTGAAGTCGTTCAGCGCGCGCGCGGAGCCATCGTAGTCAGAGGGAAGTACAGGCCCGTTCGCATAGCCTTCTTCGGTGACCTCAGTCCATCGTACAACAGGCATCACAACCGACTTCATCCACGCCCGATCCACACCGGGAATCAGGTATAAGGTATCGTTGACCTTTTTCAGAGCTTCAACGAACTCCGGGTCATAGATCGTGCCGTTCTTGTTCTCGACCACGACCCTAAGCATGTTACCCAGCCCGCGAAGATCATCCTTATTGTCGAAATAATTACGAATATACGGGTGAGACTGCGGGATCATCCTCTCGAAGCTCGCGTTGATCTCCAGTTTGCTGGCAAACCAACCCAACATCAGCGATGTAAAGACACAGAGCAGAACAACCCAACGTCGATGATTGAAGATGATACCCTCAAGCCGATTGCCGGACTGAAAGTCGAAATCTTCCAGCTTTCGGACAACAGGCATTTGGCGCTCTCTTTCCGCAGAAACTGCCATTACGCTAACTCCCGATCTCAACGCACCGATTGGACTTGAACACCTTGCGACCCGACAAAGGCAACATGCCCATTACCGGCTGCTGTGGCGCCATAGAACGAAAAAGCCCGGTCGACCTTGGCAGGTTCCAGGTTCCCGTCTGCATGCAAGTGCCAAACATCGCCGGCAAGATTAACGACCACCGCGTCACCGGCATTCAGCTCAGCCATCCACATAACTGAAGCGGTTGAGCCCGTTTCAACTTTCTGCCAGGTCACACCGGCATCCTGACTGCGGAACAGATTGCCACGCAGTCCGCCCACAAGCAGTTTTTCGTTTCTGGCCAGTAATGAAAAAAAGGTGCCTGCGTAAGGGCTTTTCATTTCTACAAAACGCTGTCTTTCGGGATCCAGCTTGAGTAGCAAGCCACGCTCGCCCGCTATATAAACGTGATCCCCTACACCATCGATCGCCCGCAGATGCAAACCTTCGGGATTGTCGACACGATCCATCCACGGCACCCAGGACTTGCCGCCGTCATCCGTGTGAAAGATCAGGTTAAAAGCACCGACGAGATACCCGGAGTTTTCATCCTGGAACCAGACACTGAGGAATGGCTTATCCGGACCCTCTGCCACGAAACGCTCCATATCGCCAAGCATCGCCTGCGCGTCTGGATTGGTTGCGGCCATCTTCTGGTAGTAAGTCAGGGCTTGTTCGGCCGCCTGGCGGCCATCAAGCTGGAGGGCCCAACTCTCCCCACCATCGGTGGTCTTCAAAACCACACCATCATGCCCGACCAGCCAACCGGTTCTGGGCGTGACAAAAGTACCTGCCAGCAAATCAGAACTGACGGGCATCTGAATCTGACGCCAGCTCGTTCCGCCGTCATCCGACACTACTACCTGCCCACGTTCTCCGGCAGCGATCAAACGAGCTCCTGCCTTGAGCACAACTTGCAATGGCTGAGAGGCAGCTAGCCGACTCGGTGTAGAAGGGGTGCGCATCGGATCCTGAAAAGCCTGCCCGGCCGCGACGCTACCAACCATACAGAGTCCAACCAGCGCCATTGCTACGAATTTATACATATCACTCCAACTCCAAGTTGAGCCCTGATCTCAAAGCTCGCGCAGCCACTTGCCGAGCCATCTGCAAGCGGCCGCGCTATCTAATGCAATGTAGTGCGAGGTGCTTCATCACAACGGGCGGACGAATCCGTCGATATGCATCAGAAAGCCGTCTTGAACATGAGGCTGAGCCAACCACGATCCTCATACGCCGCGCCGTTGACGAGCGAATAGGTCGAAGTACCAGCAGCGCCCGTGGAGCGACGACTTTTTACGAGGTAGTCTGTCCAGGCCAATTCGAGCTGATGTTGCTCATTGATGGTGAAGTTCAGACCCACGCGATAGTTGCCCGCTCCTTCGGGGTTACCGCCGGCAAGCGTCTGAGGGTTACCTTTGAGGCCATAACCCACAGACACCGGTGTGCTCAAGTTCCAACCCGGGAAGACCTGATTGAAGGCTGGCGATGCACTAAACTGAATTGAGTAGTAGTCAGTGGTCGCGCATCCCGAGAGAATCTCGTCTGTTCCCGGACAGTTGGCGGAGTACCCCTTAGCCTTGTAGAAACTCGGGTTGTGGGTGACCTTATCCAGATGCGAGTAGACAAGCTCGCCCGCGAGCGACATCGAGTCGAAGAATTTAGTTTGGGACAACACATACTGCGCATTGGTGACCACATGCAAGGTGTCACCCCGGGCGCCCTCCCCATCCGGAGAAAGGACCGGCCCCGTGAACGGATTGCCATTGGCGTTGCTGTTGAGCGGCGTGTCCTTACGATAAGAAAGATCAACCCCCACACTGGCACCACCGATGTTCTTACTTAGGCTGATGCCATAGAGCTTCACGTCCTCAGCGTAGACTGGCCGTGTGGAGGTAGGCGAAGCCAGCATTTGCCAGGAGTTCTTGTCGTCAAATCGCCTTGCATACAGCCCGAGTGTGCCGTCCAGCCACTCGGGCGCCCAGCGCAGCGCCAGCCCATAGTTATTATCGTTTTTACCAATACGGTCATCTGGCCCCAGGTAATCCTGACGCCCGACATTGGGACCGAACTGGATGATGTCGGAAGCTCCGAGATAAGTCCCGCCCTCCGGAAGCCGGCCCGGTTTCCACTCAAGGAAGTACTGCAACCCAACGGAAAGGTCGTCAGTCAATTGCATCGAGCTTGCAATCTGGGTCAGAGGCAGGAAAGTTTCCTTAGCTTCAATACCCGGGTTGGTGGCTGCTTTTAGCCCGTCGGTCGGTGACTGGCCATAAGAGATACCCTGGGTAGCAGTGAACAGTGACTCACCCCAAATTTCTGTCAGGCTACCTACTTTCACCGAAGTGTAATGCCCCCCTAGATCGAAACGCCCGAATACGAACGCATCCAGAATCTCGCCAGACGGACCACGGTAGTAACGCTTCGTGTAACCGGAATATTTGTTGTTCTGGTAGCTGGTGCCCGCCGAATTAGGGCTTTTCTCCACATCAGTGTCACTGTACGCGTCGTCATACCAGGACGCTGCACTCACCCGGAAGCCATACCGATCCTGGAACGTAACATCCAGCTCGGTGAGGAGATCAACACGCTTGGTAACGAAATCGCCCCTATCGAATTTGTAATCGCTTTCATCGAAGGACGAGTTTTCGGAGATATTAGCCTTCCGATCGCCCATTCGAACACCCGCGGTCGCCCGGAGCGTGTTATCGAATCGCACTGACCAATCCTGGCTTCCGGTCTCCACCTGAAACGCCGCCACATGCCCTGCCAGCGACCCCGCTCCCAATGCTGCCACCGCTATGGCTAGCCGGGAAACCCGGGGGGCCACGTCTTTGCACTTCTGAGTCATTGCAGCAGTCTCCTGTCGTACCTTCTTATTGTTTTTAATCACTTTTTTCTGAAGTGTTGTGCCACTCGATGCGCGAGGCATCGGAGCGGCATTGCCAGCGCGACGATCACATCATTGCACCACGTAAATAACGTGTCAAACGTATATCACTAAGTTAACCCATTCATCTCACCCTCCCTACCAACGAGAAGGGGTGACCCGCTAGCACGGAAAGAAAATAGATAAAATAGTTATCTTAGTTGACGTAGATCTGCGCACAGGATAAATCTATGGCTGCGCTGCGCGACGCTTCACCAACGCGAACCACACCTTGGAGAAAACAAGAATGAGAATGCCGATGGTAATGACAGCAATGGTTGCAACCCTGTGTTCAGGGTCGCTTCTGGCTGCAGTGAGCACTGAGGAAGCGAGTGCGCTGGGTAAGACGCTGACGCCCTGTGGCGCCGAAATCGCTGGAAATAAGGACGGTACGATCCCTGCCTATACTGGCGGCTTGACCTCCCTGCCGGGCTACGACGAAACGGTCGGCAAGGTGCCAGACCCATTTCCGAACGACAAGCCGCTGTATTCCATTACGGCTCAGAACTACATGGATTACGCCGATAAGCTCTCGGAAGGCTCCAAGGAACTGTTCAAGCGCAATCCGAGCTGGAGAATGGATGTCTACCAGACTCGTCGCACCGTAGCCCTTTCGCAATACAACCAGGATGCATGCCTTAAGAATGCGCGTGAAGCGAAACTTGAAGCCGATGGCATGAAAATCGTCAATGCCAAGGGTGGCGTACCATTCCCTATCCCCAAAACCGGCCTGGAGGTGATGTGGAACCACCTCGCGCAGCCCGTGCCGATTGGCTGGAGGGCGAATGTAAATACCTGGTATGTGTCAGGCGGCAAGCCGGTCCTGGCTTCCGGTGGCGACCTTATGTACTACTTCCCCTGGCAGGACCCCAACGCCCCCATGGACAACGTACTGACCAAAGGCTTCATGTTCATTAAGGAGCCTATCCGTCAAGCCGGCCAGGGTATTGCGTGGTATGACACAGCAGATGCATCCGGCGGCTCAAGCCGGCGTGCGTGGGCCTACATCCCCGGCCAGCGACGCGTTCGCGCTACCCCCGATGCCGACTTCGATACGCCAGCGGCCTCTCAGGGTGGCGCGATCTTCTACGACGATGTGGGGCTTTTCTACGGAACCCCCTCGCGCTTCGACTTCAAGCTCGTCGGCAAGAAAGAGATGTTGATCCCTTACAATACTTACAAGATGTGGCACAACACTCCTGCCAAGGATCTATTGCAAGCGGCTCACGTCAACCCGGACGTTACCCGCTGGGAGCTGCATCGAGTGTTCGTGGTAGAAGGCACGCTGAAGGCCGGACAACGCCACTCCTATGCCAAGCGCGTCTTCTATTTCGATGAAGACACTTTCGGCGGCGGCATCTCGGACAACTTTGACCATAGCGGCAAGCTCTACCGTAGCGTTTTCGCAATCACCGAACAGATATCCACCAAGGATCAAAAAGCCCCATACACCATGCCTTTCTGGGCCCATGACTTCTCTTCAAACGTCTACCTCGTCTCGATTCACATGGGCGAACAGAACTCCAACTTCAAGGCAATGACGAAATCGCCGGCACCTGAATGGGGCCCAGAAGGCTTGAAACGCGCCAGCCTGCGATAACGCGGGCCACCCGCCTGCCCTAACGATAAGTTAATAGAAGAGTAGTGTTTTATGCCCAACAATAGCCCCATATCCTCGGTATTTGCCGAGCCAGCCATGTTGATTGGCGGAGAATGGGTCCGCCACGACTCACTTGAACGCCACACTCACCTTGACCCCTCAACCGGCCTGCCCTGCGGCTCTATCGCGCTGGGCGGCCCAGCCGAGGCCAAGGCCGCTATCGATGCCGCCTGCGCAGCCTTTCCGGCATGGCGCAAGCTCGGCGCCAGCCAGCGTCGAGACATCCTGCTCAAGGCAGCCGACCTACTTAGCTCCTCGGCAAACGAGTTCGCCGCAATCGCCGCGACCGAGAGTGGACACCCCTACAACCCCGCAAACGTCCAGCGATTCGTGGATTATTTCCGGTATTACGCCGGCTGGACCGAAAAGCTGGAAGGATCAACGATCCCAGTGCCTGGTGACGCGCTGAACTATACCCACCACGAACCTTATGGAGTCGTACTGGCTATCAGTTCATGGAACGGACCTACCACCAGTGCAGTAATGAAGGTTGCCCCAGCACTTGCTGCAGGCAACTGCGTGGTGCTCAAAGCCCCGGAGTTCGGCCCGTTTGGGCCGTTGCTGCTCGGTCGTATATTGAGTGAAGCCGGGCTCCCACCCGGCGTGCTCAATATCGTCACCGGCGGCCCAGCCTTAGGCGAGGCGCTCGTGGCCGACACACGCGTCGGCAAGATATCGTTCACCGGCAGCATTCAGGTCGGCCGACAGATCTGCCGTTCCGCCGCGGAAAACATGACACCGGTGGTCATGGAACTGGGTGGCAAGTCCGCCAACATCATCTTCGAAGATGCTGACCTGGATCGGGCCACCACAATGGCTGCGCACATGGGCTGCGTGCAGAACGCAGGCCAGGGCTGCCTGTTCCCTACCCGACTGCTCGTTCAGGACAGCGTGTACGAACGAGTGGTCGAGAAAGTTCTAGCCTATGTAGCGAAAATCAAAGTCGGCCTACCGTTCGAGCCTGGTGTACAGATGGGCCCGGTCATCAACGAACGCTCCTGCGAGCGCATCCTCTCAACAATCGAGAATGCACGCCAGGAACAACATGGCGAGCTGTTATGTGGGGGCTCGCGACTAGGTGGTGAATTAGCAGGAGGGTACTTCATTAGCCCAACGGTCTTCGGCGAAGTGGACAACAAGAGCACACTCGCCCAGCAGGAAATCTTTGGCCCAGTGCTCTCCATCATCCGTTTCAACACCGAAGAGGAAGCCGTAGCCCTGGCCAACGATACGGTCTACGGACTGGCCGGCTATGTACACACTCGGGACATCGGGCGTGCACATCGGGTGGCTGCTGGTTTAGATGCAGGCTATATCGGCATCAATGGCTTCCCGCCCATGCCAACCAATGCCCCCTTTGGCGGTTTCAAGCAAAGCGGCTACGGTCGCGAAGGTGGCAAGGCCGGTATCGAGGAATACCTGAGAACCAAGAACGTCTATGTGGTCCTTGGCTGAAATCACCACTCCAGACTGGACACGAAACCATGAAAGCAGCAGTTTTGTATCAGACCGGAACGCCACTTGTAATCGAGGACCTCTCACTGGGTGATCCAGGCCCCGATGAAGTGCGAATAAGGGTTGCAGCCAGTGGTCTTTGCCACAGCGACTATCACTTCATGTCAGGTGACCTGCCCCACCCATTGCCTGTGGTCCTAGGCCATGAAGCTGCCGGGATCGTTGAGGCTGTCGGTTCCGCCGTGTGCACCCTGAAGCCTGGCGACCATGTAGTCAGTTGCATGAGTGCCTTCTGCGGAGGTTGTCCGCAGTGCATGGGCGGTCACAACTATCGCTGCGACAGCAAGCCCGCCCGCAGCGGGATGCCCGAGCGGTCAGCCTTGCGACTGGGAAACCAGCCTGTCTATCCATTCGGTCAACTCGGCGGTTTCGCCGAGGAAATGGTAGTGAACGTCAATGCCGTTACCCGGGTACCTAGGGAAATGCCGCTGGATCGGGCAGCTACCCTCGGCTGCGCCGTTTTGACGGGCTATGGCGCTGCCGTTTACAAGGCCCAGGTGCGGCCGGGAGAAACAGTAGTCGTCATTGGTTGTGGCGGCGTAGGTTTGAATGTAATTCAAGGGGCCCGCGCAGCAGGCGCAGCAAGGATTATTGCCGTCGACATTGCCGCTACCAAGCTCGACCTGGCACGCCGTTTTGGCGCAACAGATGCGATCCACAGCAATGATGATGTTGTCGCAACGATCATTGAGCTGACCAAAGGTGGCGTGGATCACGTCTTTGAGGTGATCGGGCTTCCTGGCACCATCCGCCAAGGATTCCTGATGCTGAGAAAAGGCGGGCAACTTACGCTAATCGGCGTGCCACGCTTTGACGCCAGCCTCGATTTCCCTGCCTTGCCATTCATGCAGAAAGAGGTACGAGTCACAGGCTCCCTAATGGGCTCTGTGCCTTTTTCGCTAGCCATTCCAAAACTGGCGAATGAGTATCTCGCCGGGCGCCTTCAGCTCGATGAACTGATCTCCCGGCGCATATCGCTCCAGGACATCAACCTTGGCTACAAGGCGCTGATTGCGGGCGAAGAAGCGCGCACAGTGATCGTATTCGACGACGTGCTTCGGGCGGCCGCCGCTTAATACAAAGTTCGGTTGGGCCCTGGCCACCAGCAGTTCGCCGGTGGCTAATATGCAATCGGCCCTTCCGAGCTCAACATCAATCCTGGCCGCCATTTTCAGGAGGGAGTGCCCATGGAGTTACTGAAGGGAAAGGTCAGCGTCGTCACCGGCGCTGCAGGTGGAATTGGCGAAGCGCTTGCCCTGGCGCTCGCCGCGCGCGGCAGTCGTGTCGCGCTAGTGGATATTTCTCTGGAAAGAGCCCAGGCCGTCGCCCAGACCATTGGCGATAGCGCCCGATCTTATAGTTGTGACGTGTCAGATCTGGCCAAAATGCAAGCGTTGGCCACACAGATACAGAATGATTTTGGCGTCATCAATCAGGTGTTCGTGAACGCAGGGGTTGCCGTCGGTGGCAAGCTCACACAGATCACTGCCAGCGATTTTCAATGGCTGTTCGATGTCAACGTGCGTGGTTCTTTCAACACGATCACCGCCTTTACACCGGCATTGCTTGAGCAGGCGGCCAGGCAAGATCTGGCCCGGTTTGTATTCACCGGTTCGGAGAACTCGGTAGGCCTGCCCGATACTGCTGAGATGACCGCCTATACCGCCACCAAGCATGCCTTGCTGGGCATGGCCGATGGGCTGCGGCGCGATCTGAAGGAGACTGGCGTAGGCGTATCGATCTTTTGCCCTGGACTGGTCAATACCCAGATCTGGAACAGCCGCGCCAACCGCCAGGAACAATATGGTGGCGCGGCGCAACTGCCGGCAGAGGTTGCTGAGCGGGTACAAAGTGCCATTGCCAGCCACGGACAAGATCCGGCGCTTACTGCGCAACTGTGCCTCGAGGGTATCGCTCGTGACGAGTTCCTTATCATTACCGATCCGAAGATTCGCAATTTCGCAGAACGCCGACACGCGCAAGTGGCGCAAGCACTCGACACGCTGGACCAGCGTTTCGGGAAATTTGAAGCGCAAGGGCCGGGAGGCACCGAGAAATGAAGTACGTCAATCTAGGAAAAACCGGCCTCAAGGTTTCGCAACTGTGCCTGGGCTGCATGAGCTTCGGCCAAGGCAAGATGCACTCAGGTTGGACCTTGCCCGAGTCAGAAAGCCTGCCATTCTTCAAGCGGGCGATCGATGAAGGCGTGAACTTCTTCGACACCTCGGACGCCTATGCCGAGGGGGCCAGCGAGATTGTGTTGGGCAAAGCCATTCGGGAGTTCGCCCGTCGTGACGAGGTGGTAATCGCCACCAAGTTCTATGCGCCCACCGGTCCTGGTGCAAATGAACGCGGGGCTTCGCGCAAGCACATCATGGCTGCTGTCGATGCAAGCCTCAAACGGCTAAACACCGATTACATCGACCTTTATCAGCAGCACAACTGGGACCCGACTACTCCTCTGGAAGAAACCCTCACAGCGCTGGACGACCTGGTTCGTGCCGGGAAAGTCCTTCACATCGGTGCGTCCAATTACAAGGCCTGGCAATTGGCAAAAGCCTTGCAGATTCAGACGAATAATGGGCTCAGCCGGTTTGTCTCGATGCAGGTTCAATACAACCTGATCTATCGGGAGGAGGAACGCGAAATGATCCCTCTGTGCCAGGACCAGGGCCTGGGTGTGCTGGCCTGGTCTTCACTAGCCCGCGGCTTCCTGGCAGGCAATCGCTCCCGGGACGGTGAAGCCTCGACGGTACGAGCACAAACCGACGCCTTGGCGCGCAAGCTTTACAACAGCGAGGACGATTTTGCGGTTCAGCAAAAGCTCCATGAGCTTGCGGCCGCTAAAGGCGTCCCTGCCATGCAGTTGGCTCTGGCCTGGATTGCAGCTCGCCCCGGCCTGACCGCCCCTATCATTGGCGCCACCAAGATCGAGCAGTTGGAACAGTCATTAGGAGCCTTACAAGTCAGCCTCGATGATGCCGACATGCAGTTGCTCAATGAAGCCTACCGCCCTCGCCTTCCCTTCTCGTTCAACTGAAACGACCTATACAGAGCACCCTGCGAGCCGCCTTTCCAGGCGGCTTGTTCATTTTCACCAAACGATGGAGCTATATACGATGATCAAGGTAGTCATGTTCATACACCGGCATCCCGACCTGAGTTTTGACCAGTTCCGCCAACATTACGAGGAAATCCACGTCCCGCTCGCCCTGTCCAAACTGACCTATCTGCGTAACTATGTACGCAATTATCTCCCCCTGCGTGAGGAGACATCGGGTCGTCCGTGCGACTGCATTACGGAGTTATGGTTCGATGACATGGAATCTCTCCAGAAGCAGTCTGCGAAAATGGTGGGCGATACTGAGCTCTCCGCAGATGAAGCCCTTTTCACTGATCAGGAACGTACTTACACCAGTATCGTTGAAGAATTGATAACAGTCATTCCGGGGATTTAGGGTTTTCGAGCCAGGCCGGGCAAAGAAAAAATGCCCGGCACTGGAGGCCGGGCGAAATGGGGGGCTATCGAAGGGCAACACCTTGAGGAACGGTCTTCCAGAACTCGCCATCATGACCGTAGAAAATCCTTGCGCCCTGAGCCTGCATCGCCCTCAGGCGTTTCAACGTGTCCAGAGCAAGTTCCTGGTCGAAGTTATGCGGCGGCACGCGGAGCTCGTCCAACGAGCGCTTGAGATAACAACAATCGGCCGACAGCACTACGTCGCCTTTTGGTAACTTGATACGTGCACACTGATGACCTGGTGTGTGGCCGTAGCTGGGGAAAATCAGCACCGAACCATCGCCGAACAGGTCCAACTCCCCGTCGATCTCCCGGACAGGGTGCCCGACGTCGAAATCCTTGGTGTTGTATAGCTTGCCATCATTGAGCTCAACCGCGGCCCTACGCTCCCGGCGCTGCACGATGATCGTGGCATTGGGAATGGAGGCATTGCCACCGCAGTGGTCGACATGGAAATGGGAATTAACGATCCATTTCACCTGGCGCGGGTCGATATCAATACTGCGCAGTCTTGCTGCGATATCGGCACTCTCGTCGAATTCATAGCCTGTAACATCGGGAGCTAAGCGGAAGCCTGCTTCACGAATGAAGCGGCGACCTAGCCCGGTGTCGAACAACGCAAGGCCTTTGGGATGCTGGATTAGGTAAGCAGGTACAGGGGAACGGATAATTTCACTTTCACCGCCGTCGAGAAAAAAACCGACCGGAGCCTGGAACCACCCGCAAGTAAAGGCGAAAAGCTTGACCATTAAATAACCCTTCTTGAAAACCTCGGGGCCGGATTCAACGGGTTGGGCAAAGCGATCTTGACCCACTTTGCCCACTTCCTCAATCGAATCAGAGCTCCCCGTTGACGGCGTCAGAGCTGCAGGATTGCATCCAGCACGGGAATCAACTCTTTGCGAAAGCCCATTGGGTCATCGGTGGGAGCAAAGTGACTCAGGCCTTTCATTTCTCGATAGATCGTTCCGGGTATGTTGGCAGCCACAGCAGGCCCACCCACTTCCAGATTCCGGGCGCTTAAGTCGTACTCACCTACCAGGACATAGACTGGCGTCTTGTCCGGACGCATCAGGTGACCATCGACGCGCAGGTCATGGCCAGAGATAAAGTAGTCGTTGTCGCCGGCATAAATACCGGGGAAGTTAGAGGCGTAGTTCCAGTAGATTTCCTGACGGTATGGCTCTGGCCCTTGCGGAGCTGTGACACCCAAGCACAGGGAAGCGTAGAAATCCTGCGAGCGGGTCGGGTCCCGGAACTGGTCATTGCCGCTGTGGCGCGGAAGTGGGGCATACCAGCCATTGAGCGAGATCACGCCACGGAGTTTGTCGTGGTGATGTGCCGCCAGATCCAGTGCCAGGTTTCCACCGACCGAGCAGCCCATGAAGATCGGCTGATCAATATCTAGCGCCTCCATCAGGCCGATGACCCAGCCCATCAACTCCTCCTTGCTGGTGCTGTAGGGTTGCTCCCACCAACGCTCGCCAAAAGGTGGAAGCGAGCGC
This sequence comes from Pseudomonas sp. JAI111, assembly GCF_024809425.1. Classification (NCBI taxonomy): domain Bacteria; kingdom Pseudomonadati; phylum Pseudomonadota; class Gammaproteobacteria; order Pseudomonadales; family Pseudomonadaceae; genus Pseudomonas; species Pseudomonas sp. JAI111. The sequence goes on from NZ_JANUCB010000001.1 coordinate 290,092, forward strand.
CCATGATAAGGCAGATCATAGGCAATCAACCGGCAACGCTTCTGCAGTTCGGGATCGGCAAGCTGGTGGCGATATTGCCGCCCGTCACCTCCTGCGGTGTGCTGCATCAACAGAACAACATCACCTTCGCCGGACTCTTCGTAGTACATACGGGCGACTTTTCCGTTGGCCTTGACTCGCACATAACGGCCCACCGCGGTATCCGTATCTACGAACAGGTCCTCTGCTTGCTGCACCGCCTCGCAGCCATACAACGTTTCGCGCAGGACATCGAACAACCTGGCGAAGCCGCCGTGATAGGCTGAAATCAACTCCGGCGTCAGGCCTGAGATGCGAACCCCCTTGCCCATCCCGGAAGTCAACTGTTCATAACCCGGTGCGCGCTCAGGACCCAAGGCCTTGTCCCAGAACTCGAGCGGCCCCTCAAAGCACAGCGGCGCAACACCGCTCGACGGGCCCACCGCAGTGACTTTGCCACTTTCAAACGTAATATCGAGCGCAGGGCTCAGGAAAGGCAGGGCAAGAGTCCCCGAGAAACCGCGTAGACGATGCGCGAGCTCACGATCCGCCCGTGCTTGGGCAAATAGTGCTTCGGCGCTGATAACTGTCGACATGAAATTCACACCTGTGTTTGGAAACCGATCAAATTGCAATGACGAGGCTGCCTGTCAGACAGCCTTCATTGGCAACCGGCGGATCGCATTGATAGCCACATCGATTGCTCGCTGGGGAGCACCATCGAGCTCAAGCTTCAGACCTGCTTTGCGGAACTCATCGAGGAGGATTTCAACCTCGAGCCGAGCCAGGTGTGCACCGATGCAGAAGTGCGCGCCCCCGCCACCGAACGCGATGTGGCCTTTACGGTCCCGGCGATAGTTGTAGCGATGGGGGTCCTGGTAAACCTCGGGGTCACGATTGCCCGCCGCGTACCACATCATCACGAAGTCGCCCTTCTTGATCTGCTTGCCATGGATTTCAACGTCCTGCAGCGCGGTTCGGCCCATATGGTTGACCGGAGAAACCACACGCAGGAACTCATCGATCACCTCCCTGAGCGACTCGCGGGGCGCCTCATCCACCTGACGTTGTACGTCTGGATCACTCGCCATCAGCAAGAGGCTCTGAGCAATCAGCGTATGGGTGGTCTCGAAGCCTGCGATCATCAGCGAATACACCGATTGCTGGTACTCGCCGTCAGTGATGGGGCCGTCAGCCGCAGTTGCCAGCATCAATTCAGTGGCCATGTCAGCCCCCGGTTGCTTGCGCTTCAGTTCCCGCAGCTCCAGTGCATAAGCTTCGACCTGGGTACGTGCAGCCATGTACCCCTGAATACCGATTTCCGGATCCATCCGGCCGAACAGTGCTGTAGCCCAGGTCACGATGTTATGCCGATCCTCATTCGGTACACCAAGGATGCTGGCGATTACCTGCGCCGGAAGCTCCGCAGCGATCTCAGCGATTGCGTCGAAACTCCCAACAGTTTTCACTTTGCTCACGATGGCAACGCAAATCTCACGGATCCAGTGGTCGAACTGAGCCACAACGCGGGGCGAAAACGAGCCAGCCAGGAAGCTACGAAGGCGCGCATGCCGAGGACCATCGGTGAACATCAGGTTGTCTTCACCACGCGTACCGGCTGGAACATTGGGATAGAGAAAACCGAAGGCGGAGGTGAAGCGTTCCTTGTCCATGCTCAGCGCGCGGATGTCGGCATGGCGGGTCAGCGACCAGAGCTTTCCGCCACGCGGGTCATCCTGCAAATGGCACGGATCCTGAGCACGCAAGTAATCGAAGTAAGTATGCGGCGGCCCCTCGGCGAACGTGGCAGGATCCACCAGATCCAGATGCATGGTTTCGCTCATCTTCCCTTCCCTCTAAAAATCACAGTGCTGTATTGAGATTATTGTGTTTGATCGACTCAGTATTGAGACTCGGGGAGATGAACCACCAATCCATCCAACCCCTCTGCAACGATCAGTTGGCAGGACAGTCGACTGGACGGGCCGGCATCTACTGCGCACTCGATCAAGGCCCTTTCATCGTCAGTTGCTGCAGGGATGCGCTCCAGCCAGCCCTCGTCAACGTAGACATGGCAGGTGGCACAACTAAGGCACCCGCCACACTCGGCCGTGATGCCGCCCAGGCCATACGCCAACGCCACCTTCATGACGGAGTCACCTGGTTGGGCTTGGGCTTCAATACGATTGCCACCGTGCTCTACGAAGGTAATCTGAGTCATAGGGGAAATTGCTCCACTCTTTCTTGTTTTTAACGGGCAAACGAACTTCGGCTAACGGGTCAACCGCTCAGCCTTTACCTTCGCCGGAAATTTTCTGCACCACACCCAACGCTGCAGCCGCCGCCGCTACGCCACCGTAAACCGCCAGGTGGTTTACCCATTGCGCCAACTGCTCGGAAGACCAACCGTTATTGAATGCTCCCCGAACGTGCAACTCCAGTTGTTCCATACGCCCTTGGATGGCGAGAATGGTGATGGTGACCAGGCACCGATGATTGATCGATAGGTCCGGATGTGACCATACATCCCAGACTGCGGACTCCGACCACTCCAGCAGTGGTTGTGAAAGGACGCTGGGCGATACTGTGAAGGAGCTTGGGCCCAATACCGCCTCACGTGCTTGCGCGCGACGCGAAAGGGTCTCTTCATCGACTGACAGATGCCCGCTCATGGTTGTCCCTCTTGCTGTACCAATCGGTTTTTATCCAGAAGCCCATCGGCTATACCGGAGCGAGCCGCCAACATGGCTGCCAGTTCGCGGTTGTCACACTGCCCCAGGTCGCGGGCCAACGCCTCGAGAAAGTTCTGCTCGGCCATCGCGGCAAAGGGGGCAGATGCGCCCACTGCTCGAGCATGCTCGGTCGCTATGGAAAGATCTTTATATGAGAGAGAAATCGGAAAATGCTGTTGGCCAAGCGCCGCGCCATCGACCATCCGCGGCAAAATCCAGCGCGTAATCGCGCCCTGCCCGTAGGCGCCTTCGGTAAGGATATTTAGCATCGTTTCGCTGGCGATCCCGCTCTTGAGTGCGAGGACCATGCCCTCAACAGCCACCTGAATCGACACGTTAAAAACCATATTGTGAATCAGCTTGGCAACAGTTCCGAAACCCAAGGGGCCGATATGGTAGAGCCGATTACCTACAGCCTCGAGAGCCGGTCGCGCCTTGGCGATTGCCGCTTCATCACCCCCCAGCATCAACAGCAATGTGCCGGCGACCGAGTTCTGTGGTCCACCACTGACACACGCCTCCACCAGGTGCCCCCCCTGAGCCTGTACCTGGGTGCCAAGCTCGCGTACGAACTCAGGTGATCCTGTGGTGCATTCGACTATCAATGCCCCTGGCCGCAGACCGGCCAGAACACCATCTGCAGCGGTCATCACCTGCTGGGACTCCTTGGGGCCGGGCAAACAGGTAAAGACGACATCGGAAGCACTCGCAAGCGACGCTGGTGTGGCATGGCGAATCGCACCGGCATCCACCCTCGACGCGACGGCATTGTCGACGACATCATAAACGTTTGTCCGGAAACCCTTGGCGATAAGGTTATCGGCCATGGGGCCGCCCATGCGACCCAGACCGATAAAACCAACGCTTGGCTTGCTCATGCGAACCTCACTGCTGCGCAGTCACACGCTGTAATTTTTGGAATCGTGCACGCTAGTGCAAAGGAAGGTAACCTTAATAGATATCTTAGTCAACATAGATAACTATGTTCATCATGAAATGCTTGTGCTCGATAGCAATGTGCGCAGGCAAGCAACGATTGCGAGCGGCTGATCAAGCATCACATGGTGATGCGCTTCAGGAATTTCGACCACACCACGACCAACCCGCAGCAGCGCATTAACGCGCTGCATGTGCCGAGGTGACGCTAGTCGGCTGTACTGGCCATGAACGAGCGTCGTGGGTACACCCAGGGAGGTCAACATCAACGTGCTGTCGGGCGCCCGTTCTAACGACCCCAACTTGCACTGATCGAATTTCCAGGTCCACCCTCGATGACTTCGCGTTAATGAATGTTGCGCCAGGTAAGAGAGGATATAGTCAAGCACGGGCTGTTCCGGAACCAACCGGTAACGCGCCATTGCAGATTGGATATCCGCAAAAAACCGGGGCTGCCGGGCAGGTCCGTAACCAGATTTCAAAGGCGGATGGTCATCGAAGTGGATGTAGGCATCCAGTACGATCAATTGATTAAATAGCGCCGGGTAGACAGAACAAGCCTCCAAAGCTCGCGCACCGCCAAAGCTGTGTGCCACCAGGCTCGCAGGTCCGCGATCCAAATGTCGGACGATTGCCACAATCTCGTCGCTCCACAATTCAGCGGTATAAGCATCGCGATGAGAGCTCTCACCCATGCCGGAAAAATCCATGGCGACTACACAGAACTTTCCGATAAGAAACGGTGCGACAAAATCCCACCAGTGCGAATGGGCAAGGAATCCATGCACGAATAACAGCAAAGGCTTTTCCACGTCATCAGGATTCCAGCATCGGTAGTGGACCTGTGCTCCTCCAACGTCGACCTGCCCGTGTGTGGTGGGAAGCGCGACCATGCGCGCGAACCAGCCGGGTGCGCCTGGCTGGCAGCTGGTACTTGGGCTCATTTCAGGTCTCTCCGGAAGCCCGCCCGGAACTAACCAGGCGGGCGGAGCGGATCAATGGATCTTCGACAGCAGCTCCTTGACTGCAGGACGACTGATCTTGTCCGAGACCGTCCGCGGGAGGCTCGTGACCACATGGACACGAACCGGTACCTCATAGGGAGTCAGGTTGTCCTTCGCGAATTGCCTGATCGCTCCCCCGTCCAATTCGCTCCCGGGATATCCCTCAACCACCGCTACCGGCACTTCACCAAGACGCTCATCAGGCAGCCCGAGCACGATTGCGTCGTACACCCCGGGATAGCGCTTGATCACCTCGGCGACCTTGCCTGCCATTACCTTGAACCCGCCCCGGATGATCGCATCGTCTACACGACCAACAATGTAGAGGAAACCATCAGCGTCGACCCGGGCCAGATCGGTGGTGGTTATCCATTCACGACCACCATCGATACGATCGAGTTTGGCTTCGAGAATACCCTGACCACCGTTCACTATTTCCTCGCGGGTATCGGGGTCGACGATCCGCAACTGCACGCCCTTCGAAACCCGCCCCACGCTGCCTCGCTTGCTTAGTGCATAGGCCTTGTGGTCGTCGAGGGTCCAGCTGGTGACCACGCCCATGAACTCAGTCGCGCCATAAGTAGTGAGTACCGGCACACCGAACTTCTCTTCGAAGGCCAGTTGCAGCTGGACCGGAAGAGAAGCCGTCCCTGCACGCACGGCCCGGACACTGGCGAAATCTTCGCGGGTTGCAGCGCTGTCTACCATCATCTTGATTGCTGTGGGCGGGAGCGGCACGAACTTGGGTCGATACTTCACCAACGCCTGGCGATACTGCTCGGCATCGAACTTTTCGAACAGCACCAATGGCCGAACCTCGAACACCGACATCAGAGTGTTGAAGGTCCCACTGGTATGGACAAGCGGGCTGAACATTAGCGTCGGTGAGCTTTGCGGTTTCAGCTGGAAGTCGTCCACTGTGCCTTTGGCACTGCGCACGCCATCGCGAAGTGATGACGCGATCGTGCGCTCGGAAACTGGAATGCGCTTTGGCGCACCGGTAGTGCCACTGGTCTGAATCTCGATCAGCGTCCCAGCGCCGCGTAACCGGAAGGTTGTCGCCTCAAGAGGCGCCAATCGCTCGAACACCAGACACCCCTCCTGAACTTCTGCAGCAATTACCATGGTGCCGCATGAACGTGCGGCTTTGACAACCTCCGGCACAAGATCGTCCCGACTACCGAGTAGGCAGCCCAGCTCAAGACCTGCGATTTCCTCAACCACCAGGGTTACGGGACGGATCGCGTTGATCAGCAGAAGCCCGCGGTCGGCACCCAGAGTGGAAATGAAACCACCTAGCTGTTCCAGCCGGTTGCGCCCCAGCAAGCCGATAACAGCATCACGAGATAGGCCTGCTTCGACAAACAACTCTCTTAGATCCCCGATGGCGGTGTTCAATGCTTGCCAACTCAGGGTCTGACCTTCGAAATCGATGGCGGTCAGCAAGCCACCGGCTTTGGTGGCATCCACTATGTGTTCGGCGATTCCAGACATTTAACGGACCTCGAAGTCTTTGCGCTTTCCGCTCTGCAGCATGTTTTCTACTTGCGCAATGCCCTGCGCATTGCCCAGCTGGGTATAACTCAACCCCCGGGCCATGGCCTGCGACCGCCCCATGTCGAGTGACTCCCAGATTGCCCTTACCGTTCCCTGAGTGGAAACTGAGGGTTTGGAGGCGATGATCGCAGCTACCTTGCGAGCCCGCGCCCAAAGCGCATCGTGGGCAACCACCTCGCTCACCAGACCGATCTGATGGGCGCGCTGCGCACTCATGCGCTCCTCTACCCCCATGAGGGAAACACGCAGAATCTCACCCAACGGCATTCGACGAGCCATGCTGATGGGTTCTAATGCCGCGACCAGGCCGAAATCTACATGCGGGTCGAAGAAGGTTGCATCTTCCGAGGCGATTACAACATCGGCTCCGCCCAGGATATAGAAAGCGCCACCAGCACACATACCACTGATAGCACAGATTACCGGCTTCCAGAGCTTGTGGTGCTTAGGGTCAAGGCTTTCACCCGGATCGGGCTTGTTCCAGATATTGTCCGGGTAGTCGAACCCCTGGACCCGATCCAGGCCTGTGGAGAACGCCCGGATACCATCTGCCCGAAATACCACTGCATGAATATGGTCGTCGTCCCGAACGACCTGCCACAGCCGTTTGATCTCGGCCATCATCTCGGCGTTGATTGCATTCATTTTGTCCGCACGGTTGAGCGTGATCGTAGCGACGTGATCGTCACCAACTTCGAATTGTACGAGTTCAGTCATCTTCAGGTTCTCAGCGTTTGGGCAGCGTGATGAAGTCACCGCTGGCATCACCCAGCTTCATACCACCGTCGCAATCTAGGATGGTGCCGGTCACGTAACTGGCGTTTTCAGACGACAGAAAGATAGCCGCCTGGGCGATATCACTAGGTAGCCCGAAGCGGCGCAGCGCAGTGTGCTCGCTCCATTTGAGCTTGTCTTCCTCAGTAGGCGCCATGCGTTCGACACCTTCGGTTCCGCGAATCGGCCCTGGGGAAATAGCATTCACGCGAATGCCGGCCTGCCCCCATTCCATCGCCAACACCTTGACCACCATGTTCACACCTGCCTTGGCAGCACATACATGGACTTGCTGTGGCAGTGGCTGCACGGCCTGCGGCGCAGTAATGGCGATCAGCGAAGCTCCGGGCTTGAGGACAAAATCGTAGGCCGCACGGAACACGTTATAGGTGCCCAGTAAGTCGATATCGACCACTGTCTTGAAGCCATTCGCCGAGATACCCACGGCCGGCGACATGAAGTTGCCCGCTGCGCCGGCGATCACCACGCTGGGTGCCCCCAACGTTTCAGTTGCCCGCTCGAACAATGCACACACCGCCGCGAAATCACGCACATCGGCACTACCAGCCATGACGGTGCCACCCGTTTGCGCGCGGATCTGCTCGGCAGCATCCTCGGCCTTGTCCGGATCGCGTCCGAACACCAGCACCTTGTCACCCTGGGCGGCAAAGCCCTTGGCGATACCCAGATTGATCCCGCTGGTACCACCCGAAATAAATACGGTCTTGCCTGTCATGAAAACCCTCTCTTACCAGCCGGACATTGTGGCGACACGCGCACGGTGCAACTGGGGCATGCCCAGATAGGCCTGATCGAACAACGCACGCTTGAGCCAGACATGTGCGCCATATTCCCAGGTGTAACCGATGCCGCCATGGGCTTCGATCATGCGGCGAGTGATCTTCGGGTACACCTCGGTGATATGGGCTTTGGCCAATGCCGCAGCCTCATGGGCGCCCAGCGGTGCGGTATCGAACAGATGGGCGGCGTACCAGTACAGACCGACGCAGGGCTCCACCATCAATGCCATGTCAGCCAGTTGGTGTTTCACTGCCTGGAAAGCGCCGATTACCTGGCCGAACTGCTCGCGCTCCTTGCTGTACTCCACCGCCAGATGCACGGCCTGGGAAGCGCCACCGAAGGCATCTGCAGCCAACAGAATGAGCCCGGCGTCTACTAAGCTCTGGCCAGCCGCCAATGGCAGACGCTCCATGGCGACCTGGTTGAATTCCAGATGGGCCAGCGTACGCCCAGCATCTGTTGACGGGACCGCAGTACGCTCGATACCGCTGGCATCGCCCTTAACCACCGCCAGCGCTCCGCCCTTGAGGCCAACCACAATCAGATCAGCGCCTTCGGTGTGCAGCACGTACTGCTTGCGACCGCTCAGATGCCCTTCGCCTTCAAGGGTCCAGGTATCGGCTGTCCACTCACCCTTGGCTTCCGCCAAGGCCACCGTGGCGCGCAGTTCACCCGTCACCAACGCCGGCAGCCATCTAGCTTTCTGCTCGTCACTGCCGGCAATGGTGATGGCCAGTGTCGCCAAGGCATGCTCGAAGAACGGACCCGGCATGGCATAACGCCCCACCGGCTCGGCCACCACGGCCAGATCCAGCAGGCCAAGACCGAGGCCACCATATTCTTCCGGCACCACCATGCCGCCGATGCCCAGTTCCATCAACCCGCGCCAGATCGTCAAGTCGGCGTGGCCATGCTCGTGCGGCTCAAGAGCACGGTTAATCGGGCATTCAGTACGCAGATAATCCACCACAGCGTCCTGAAAGGCGCGCTGTTGCTCGTCTAGATCGAACCTCATTATTGACTGCTCTCCCGCGGCAAGCCGAGACCACGCTCGGCGATGATGTTGCGCTGGATATTGGAGGTGCCGCCGGCAATCGCCGCCGCCAGGGAGTTCATGTACTGATTGACCCAGCGCTCGTTCCCCGGTCGGCGGTTACCGATTGGGGAGATCAACCCTTCGTCTTCGAGAATCGCATTGGCAACCTCCGCCACCGCCGCGGCGTAGTTGGATTGGCCAAGCTTGTTCATCATCTGCAGCAGGCCGCCACCATCACCAGACAGCTCACGACTCATCTGAATGAAGCTGGAGCAGCGCTGCACTTCCAGCTCGGCCTTGAGCGCTGCCAGTCGATCGCGTACCCAAGGATCCTTGATCGCCGGCACACCATTTTTGACGGTCCGTTTCGCCAGCCCCAGCAGGCTGTCGAACAGGGACTCGGAGCGGTCGATGCCACCGAGCATGTTGCGCTCATGCTTGAGCAACGACTTCGATACGCTCCAGCCCTCGCCTCGCTCACCGACGATCCAGTCCTCGGGGGTCACCGCATCGGTGAAGAACACCTCGTTGAAATCATTGCCGCCGTTGATCTGCTTCATCGGGCGGATATCAATGCCCGGCTGATCGAGATTGATCAACAGGTAGGAGATACCTTGGTGCTTGCTCGCCTCCGGTTCGGTGCGAATCAGCGCGAACATGTACTGGCAGTCCTTGGCATAGGACGTCCATACCTTCTGGCCATTTATCACCCACTGTCCATCGCGCAATACGCCACGGGTCCGCAGGCTTGCCAGATCGCTGCCCGAGCCCGGCTCGCTGAAGCCCTGGGCCCAGCGATACTCGCCGCTCAGCGTCTTGGCGACAAAGCGCTCCTTCTGCCATTCGGCGCCGCGCTCGAGCAGGGTCGGCACCAGCATCTGCACGCCATTGCCTTTGATTTCCCCCGGCGCCTTGGCCGCAGCGAACTCTTCGGCAATGATTCGTGCCCGGATGACATCGGACGGCTGCTCAGAACCGCCGAAACGCTTGGGAATACCCCGATACAGGTAGCCGGCCTCAATGGCCTGCTGACGAAAGGCGACGACATCCGCACCTTCCTTCCAGGTTTCGCGAAGAAAGCCGCGTACCTGTTCTCGGTACTCGTCGTGTTCTGGTCCGTAGTTAAGTTCCATAGTCCGCGGCGCCTCAGTCGAACCCCAGGTCGTCCCAGACCTGGTTGAGGTTTTTCATGGCCTGACGGCCGCCGACGCGATCCCGCTCGCGCAGAAAATTGATCTCGTCCTCTCGCCATACCACGTTGGAGAACAACGAGTGCCCTACGGTAGCGAAGTTAAGGAAGGCGCCAATACCCAGTCCATGGAAGTATTGCTGCAGCGCACGTTTGCCGAGCATCAGGTTGTCGGTGCTGTGGGCCGCCACGGCGCGGGCATATCGCAGCGCTTCGTCTTCCAGTTTTTCACGCGGCACCACCGAGTTGGCGACCCCCCACTCTTTGAGCTCCTGGGCGCTCATCTTGCGACCGGTCAGAAGAATCTCCATCCCCCGGTTCAAGCCCAGGCGCAGCATGGTCATCGGCAGTTGGGTTTCGAAGCCGGCAAAACCAATGCGGCTCTGACGACGAGCTACATACGCATCTTCGGAGAGGATCAGAATGTCAGCCGTCATGGCAAAGGAGAACCCCTGCCCCAGCACAGCGCCTTGCGCTGCCAGGATCACCACCTTGTCGCCCCAAATGGTGCCGGTCAGGGTGCTGTCGAGCAGCTTTCGGATACCACGCATGCGCTTGGACTGGCCAAGCCGACCACCCTTTTTCAGGCCGAACGCCTCGACCGGCATTTTCTTGGTGTCTTCTCCGGAGCAGAAATCACTGCCGTTACCCGCCAGGATGATCACCTTGATCTCGTCGTCGTCCTGCGCCTTGGCGAACGCCTGGGCCAGCATGTCGTTCATGTCCGGCGTCAGGATCGCATTCTTGCGGTGCGGCCGATTCAGCGTGATACGGGCAATATGGCCGTCGATGATTTCATACAGAACGCTCTGGGAGAGATCTTCTTCGACGCTATCGGGAATACTGTTCATGGCGCTATTTCTCTTGGGCGTTGATGAAGTCGTCGATGCGACTGTGATAGTGGCGAATACGCGCTTCTTGGTAGCTGGCCAGAACCAGCCCCTTCATGACGGTGGATTGCAACCCCATCCACACGCCTTCAATGTTGTCGTAGTCCTGATCGAAGATCGGACCCAAACGCCCAAGGGCGGCGCACTCTACAAATGGCTTGTCTTCGGGCAACCACTCCACTGCAGGAGCCCTAGGCATCGCTTCGGCAAGGTTACGCGGCGTCATCACGTACACTTCCATGATGCAGCTGTCGTGATTGTCCTTATTGGGGCGGAAGCGATAGACGATCGGAAGCCCCATGCCATACCAGGGCATGAAGTTAGGGAATAGGAAGTACTCGATCGCATCGAGCAACTCGACATCGTTGAGATGGTCCAGCGACTTGCCCATCGCAGCGGCGGCCGCTTGACGGCGTTGATCCGCCAAAGCGCTGCGGTAGGTCATACCATCCGGAACCTGAATCGGCTCGCGCCCGGTGCCCTTGGCGGCATAGTCCGCGAACTCCTGCTGCGACATCTTGCGAGTGATACCGGAAGCCTGTGCTACCGACACGGTGGCCAGACGGCTGACGTTGCGGTCGAAGATGTCGTACTGGGTCTCAGCGTACTCGGACACTGGCACCGACTGCGGGTGCGTCGGCATCACGTGGTAGGACTCGATAAACGCTTCCATGGCCACCTTCCAGTTGCCGGGCACTATGCGCGCGACATGCACAGCAACCCGGAAGTCTTCCAACGGCAAGCGCTTAAAGTGCGCCGGAAGAACGCCCAACCAATCCTCGAAGGACTCTTTACCGTCCGCGTCGGGATTGATGAAGACAAATCCGCCCCAGGTTCCCACCCGCGCCTCCGGAAGGTTCATGTTGCGTTCGCAGGTTTGCGGAAAATCCCAGTCCTCGGTAATGCGGCGATTACAACCATCGAGCCCCCAGGACCAGCCATGGAACGGGCAGGTAAATGCTCCTGCCTTACCCTGCCCCTTGACCAGACGCATGGCCCGGTGCAGGCAGGCGTTCGGGTAGGACTTAATCTCGCCCTCTGCGACCCTAACCACGATGAACGAGCGATTGCCGATCTCGTAAGTGATGTAATCACCGACCTCCGGGATATCGCCTTCATGGCAGGCCATCTGCCAAACATGCGGCCACATTGCTAGCATTTCGCGCTCATGGAATGACCGCGAGATGTAGCGTTCGACCGACAGATCAGCGGTGCCCATATCAAATTTCGAGCATTCGGCGAAGGCCCCCTCGACCGGCCGCAGCTGATCTTCGGCCATTCGACTGGCAAGGGTAGGCTTTTTTGCTTTTTCTTTATTGGACATTTGCCCTCCTGGAAACCCACATCGCGACCTGGGAGCAAAGCCACCCGAGCGAACGGTAGTAAACATCGCCAATATAGTTAACTATGTTGAACCGCGCAACAGCTTTTATGTTAGCCGCTAGTCTCAGGCAGAAAGTATATAAATTAGGTATATAGGTTAGCCTTACAGAGGTATGTCGTTTCCAGAGGTTCAGCAGGTACGCCTGACGCCCAGCTGAGACCGATGCACCATGCGCTACTGATAGGAGAAGACTTCGTGCCGACGCTCGCAGCCCAAGAACAACCAACTCTGCTTCAGCCGGCATGAAGACGATTTATCGACGCGTTGCCCTGATTCGCGCTGCCGAGCGAGGCATCGCCAAGCAACTGCGCGCAGGCAAGATATCCTTCAGCTTATATCCGGTTACCGCAGGCCAGGCGTTACCGTCAGTGGTCGCAATCCTGAGGCGCCGGACCCCACCTTCAACGATGCCATCACCCGGGCACGTCAAGGAAATGGACCAACGTTCATCGAATCGGTGACCTACCGCCTTGGCGGCCACTATCTCGCCGACACCGGCGGCTACATGAACCAGGAGGAGCTTACCGCTGAGAAAGCCCGTGACCCGGTGCAGGCCCTGCGTGCACAGTTGATTGCCGATAGGCTCGCCAACGAGAGCGAGCTTCAGGCACTAGAAGCCGACGCCAATACAGAAGTAGCCCGGAATACCGCTACAGTGATAGAGACCCGGCAGAACTTTGTAATGAAACTGACCTGCTTAGCGATGTCTATCAAGACCCGCACTTCACCCCGATCAGTCGTACCCACACTGCGACACAACCAATACCCGAAGGCACTCTACGCAAAGCGACCATGCGTGACGCGTTCAAATGAAGCATTGACGATTGTCATGGTTCAAGACGATCAGGTGATCATGCAGGGCGAAGACATTGCCGACCCTGCGAGCGGTGTAGTAGGTATCATTCGCGGATTATCGCCACGTTCGGTGACCGAGTACGCTCCACGCCTATCGCAGAGCAAGGCATCTTCGGATGCCTGTGTCGGCGCCGGCCTAGCCGGCATGAAGCCGGTAGGTGAGCCGCTGATGATGGAATTCCTGCCAGTAGCCATGGACCAGATGGTCAACCACTCTGCCAAAGCCCGTTACATGACCGGCGCACAGATGTCGGCCCCCATGACCATGATGACTCTGGTAGGCCCAAGCAACGGCACTCAGCATTCGCAATCTACCGAAGCCTGGCTTATGCCCCCCCGGGCCTGAAAGCCTGCTATCCGAACCACCCGACTGACGCAAAAGGGCTGCTGCTCAGCGCTATTTTTGATCCGGATCCGGTGGTGATCATCCACTCGATGGCAAACCTGTGCGGAAGCTCAGAAATGCTCGAAGGCGAATACCGCATTCCACTGGGTCTCGCTGCCATCCGTCGCGAAGGCAGTGATGTCTCGATCATCTCCTACGGCCCCGCAGTCAGCGACGCCATCAAGGCGGCCCACCAGCTATCCGAGCAAAGCATCAGTGCCGAGGTCATCGATTTGCACAGCCTCGTCCCACCGTATCGGCAGACTATCTCTCGAAACCGGTCGAGCTGTGATTGACCATCGGACCACAGACCTCATGGGCCATCGGCTGAGATATCTGCCCTGCTTCACCAAGAGCTGTTCGGAAAACTCAAAACTCCGGCGCAACGTGTGGCCGGCGCCTAAGCACCAGCACCCAAGCATCCCGGCATGCTCAGCCTACGCTACAAGGGCGTGAACGCTATCGTCAAAGCCACCCTGGGCATTATGAGATGACTGACCTCAAAATCCCCACCGCAGGCGATGCTGTATCTGAATTACAACTGGTCGAATGGATTGCTGAAAACGGTGCCCACATCAACGAAGGCGATGTGCTCTATTCGATCGAGAGCGACAAATCCGTCCTGGACGTCGAGTCTCCCGCCAGCGGCAAACTGGTCATTCTAGAACGAGCCGGGGAGATCTTCCCAATTGGTCATTTGGTAGGCCGTATTGAGTCGAGATGGCCCCACAGCGTCGCTGGCATGCATCGAGATACGCTACCTGCCGTTGTTCAAGGCGCAATTTGCAACCTATTCGCCTGGGTTGAAGTAGCATGAGAGCAGGCGGGTATCCTGACCCTCAGCGCCGGACAAGCCGGAGGTGAAGCGGCAAGCGAACTACGCAAGCTCCGTCTACATCGGACTTGTGGTGCTGATAGGCGACGAACCCCACTGTTGTGATCATGCTCATCCGTTCTAAGACCAGGCATTACCAGCGATTCAAGCCCAGCGGAACGAAAATGCGTTGCGTGAATCCGGCGCTTGCAATTCAATCAGGCACGACTCAACATAGAAAACTAAGTTAGCTTTTAAGTCCAAATCCATACACCGAAAATATCAATTTTCGAAAGCATGCAGCATCCGCCCATGCTTTCAGTACCGCGCATGCAACCCTCTGCGAGCTCGCAGAGGGTAAGTGCCCTGCGCCGCCTTTCTCCACGAACAGAAGGGCGGCGCTGGTTCCCTGTCGCGAAACAGCCAGAGTTGAGAACACCAGATTGAGCATGCTTTGAACAGCGGAACAAATGGCTGTTGCGGAAACAAACCTGGCGATCTAATCTACATAGGTAGCTACGTTAAAACAGATAGCCCCAACGGGTTTTCTGTGCCGATGGTGAACTAGAACAAAAACAATAGAGGGCCACCTCATGCGCACGCACCTCCTAATGCTCACCTGCGTTTTTCATCAGTTGGTCGGCTGCTCCGAGCTCCCTGCTCCCGCTACCGACAGGCATCTTGCGCAACACCACTACTGCGTTCAATCAACGGAACCCGTATGCAGCCTCCCCGCCAGCGTCTCGCTGGGCGGGCTGTTTCGTTGAGTTTCGTCGAACCGACTTAACCAACAAAGGACCTTGTATGCACCCGCACTACGCGCTGAGTTTTGCTTGCTTAATCGCTTTCTCCGGTCTGATCATGGGGGCGGAGCCTCCAGCCCCCCTAGAGGCCTATCAAGCAGAAGCGAGTCAAGCTAGAGGCCTGCTCGCCAAGGCCGTGGCCGCGTACAAAGAAGAAGGCGAAACCGTGTTGGCTCAGCTTAGTCGCCAGGGAAGGTTCACCGCTCCAAACACTTACGTGTACGTGATCAACACTCAGGGCGTGATGCTGGCCAGTGGCGGCCCCTCCGCCATTTACATCGGCCGGGATATCCGTCCGATGCTCGATGACGAACTGAAAAACGCGCTCAACGAAGCCCTATCCAGTGCCAACGATGACGTTGCCCATAGCCGCGAATACCATTGGATGAACTGGCAAGATGGCAAGCGCGAACGCAAGCGTGTGTATTTTCAACGCGTAGGCGACAAGGTCTTTGCGGCCGGTTATTACATGCCTCGCTCCTCCCCTCAGGAAGCAGCCCAGTTGCTTGGCGACGCAGTGAGCGCCCTGCAGACAGATCCGCGCGCCACCCTGGAAAAAATCAATCGCCTGGACGCATTCTTCAACCGCGACGATCTCTATGTGTTTGTTATCGATGACACCTCCCAGAAATTCGCCGCCCATGGCGCAGACCACCGCCTGGTGGGCACTGATATCCGAACGCTGAGGGGCGCAGATGGCGAGCTGATCGGCCCGCGCCTGCTTGCCGCCGTCAAAGGACGAGTCCAGGGAGAAGCCATCTACGCATGGCGCAATCCGGTGACGGGAAACAAAGAGCAAAAGCACACGCTGATGAAGCGGCAGGGGAATTTCATCGTCGCTGTTGGCTATTACGCGACCCGCCCTACCCCATGAGCACGGTCAGAGCATAACCACCTCCCTGCAATCGAATTACGCCTCGACAGCCAATGGCATAAGTCGCCGGCAAAAATACGTCCAATTAGTACGTATTACTCATTATGAGGATGACACCCGATGAGCCCTGACCAGATAAGCCTGGGTTTCTTGATCGTGGATGTGGCGAAACTGATGCGCCGCTCCTTCGAGAAACACCTCGCAGGCAACAGGCTGCCTCTCAGCCAGGCCCGCACGCTGATCTACGTGGCCAAACATCAGGACTGCCGGCAAGTTGATCTGGCAGACATGCTGGAAATAAAGCCGATCACCCTGGCCAGACTGATCGACAAGCTGGAACTCGCGGATCTGGTTGAACGCCGTCGCGACCCTAATGACCGTCGTGCCTACCGTCTGTTTCTGCGTCCCAAGGCAGAAGCAGAACTCTCAACCGTCGCCCTGGTTGCCGAACAAACGCGACGGCAAGCGCTGCGCAACCTTTCCTCTGACGAAGCCCAGGCCCTGGTCTTCGCCTTGCGTCATGTCCGCACCAACCTCTCTGCATGAGCCAGTTCATGAATAGCGAATTGCCCCTGGAAAAAAAGCCCCAACGCCGTCGCCGATTGCTATTGATGATCGTGCTTCCTGGCTGCGCTATCGCAGCCTCGGTCGCGCTGTACCTCCACGGTGGACGCTATGTAGAGACGGATAACGCCTACGTCAAAGCCGATAAAGTACCCATCAGTACGGACATTTCGGGAACGGTGCTGGAGGTAGTGGCCAAAGAAAACCAGGATGTCGCGGCCGACGAATTGCTGTTCCGCATCGACCCGGCAAACTTCCGAATCGCCGCCGCTAAGGCCGAGGCCGAACTGGCCAAGACACGCACAGACCTCGCCTCCCTAAAAGCCAGTTTTCAAGAAAAGAAAGCTGAACTGGCACTGGCGCGAACCCGCACCGAATACTCGGCGCGCGACTGGCATCGCCAGGAGAATCTAGCAGCCAAAGGCTATCTGTCCCCCGCTCGCCTCGACGAGGCCAGGCAACTCAAACAAATTGCCGAACAGGAGCAAGTGGCCAAGGAGCACGACCTTACTCGCATCGTCGAATCGCTCGGCGGCGACATAAACAGCCCTATAGAGAAGCACCCCAGCTACCGGGCGGCTCTCGCGGGACTGGAACGGGCACGTCTGGACCTGGCCCGAATCGAAGTACGCGCCTCGCTGGCCGGCCATGTGAGCAACTTGCCTAAACCTGGCCAGTACATCATGGCAGGCAGTACCACGATGACCCTGGTCGCCAATCGGGATCTCTGGATCGAAGCCAATTTTCCGGAAAAGGACCTGACCTACGTACGCCCCGGGCAACAGGTAGAGGTGCGATTCGATATGTACCCCAGTCGCAGCTGGATGGGCATTGTCGACAGTCTGAGCCCGGCAACCGGCGCCGAGTTCTCTGTGCTACCTGCGCAGAACGCAACCGGTAACTGGGTCAAGGTCGGCCAACGGATTCCCGTACGAATTCGGCTCGCCGCACAAGCCGACGTACCCGATTTGCGCGCAGGTTTGAGCGCGGTTGTCGAAATCGACACCACGCACCGCCGCAGCCTGACCAGCCTGCTCTTTTAAAGCTAATCGAACATGACATCTACACCACAACGCTCCCCGGAAGCTCGCCGTACAGTGATTACGTTGTCGGTCATGCTGGCGACCATCATGCAGGCGCTGGATACCACTATTGCCAACGTTGCCCTGCCTCACATCCAGGGAACCATGGGCACTACCCAGGAACAGATCAACTGGGTGCTGACCTCATACGTAATTGCCGCCGCCATCGCCACACCATTGACGGGGTTTCTCTCATCGCGATTCGGGCGCAAGCGCATCCTTATCTGGTCAACCGTGGGCTTCACCATTACCTCTATGATGTGTGGCGCGGCGCAGACCCTGGAACAGATCGTAGCCTTCAGGATTCTGCAGGGGTTTTTCGGCGCCAGCCTGGTACCTCTGTCGCAGTCATTGCTGCTGGACACCTACCCCAAGGAAAAACATGGGTCGGCGATGGCGATGTGGGGAGTGGGCGTCATGGTCGGTCCGATTCTGGGTCCGACACTGGGCGGCTGGCTAACCGAGTATTACTCATGGCACTGGGTGTTTTACATCAACCTGCCCTTCGGTGTACTCGCCTGGCTGGGGTTGGCCACATCCGTCCAGGAAAGCTCGATAGATACAACGAGGAAATTCGACTACCTCGGTTTCACTCTACTGGCAGTTGCTATTGGAGCCTTACAGCTCATGCTGGACCGGGGCGAATCGCTGGACTGGTTCGCCAGTGGTGAAATCCTGGTAGAAGGTTTTTTGGCGGGGCTGTGTCTTTACCTGTTCATTGTGCACACCTGCACGCATCCTCAGCCGTTTATCAACCCCGACATGTTCAAAGACCGCAACCTGTGTATGGGGCTGATCTTCATCTTCCTGGTGGGCATCGTATTGCTTGCCACCATGGCCTTGCTACCACCCTTTATGCAGAACCTCTTGGGCTACCCAGTGCTGGACGTGGGCTATGTATTGGCCCCCCGCGGCTTTGGCACCATGGTCGCGATGCTGCTGGTTGGAAGACTGATTTCCAAAGTGGATCCTCGCCCGCTGATTGCCCTCGGACTGTTGCTGACCAGCCTGTCTCTCTGGGAAATGACACAGTTCAATCTCGATTCGTCGAGCGCAGACATCATTCGTACCGGTATCACCCAGGGCTTTGGCCTTGGTCTGATTTTCACGCCGCTGACAACGATCAGTTTTTCGACGCTGGCGCCGGCCTTTCGGAACGAAGGAACTGCGCTGTACAGCCTCTTGCGCAATGTCGGTTCCGGCATTGGCATCTCAATCGTGATTACTTACCTGAGCCAGCGGACACAAATTAATCACGCCGTGTTCACCGGCTACCTGACGCCGTTCAGCCAGCCACTACAACTGGCCGTGCAGGCGGGAGTGTACGACCTTGATACCACAGCAGGCCTGATGAAACTGGACAAGGAAGTTGCTCGCCAGGCCGTGACCCTGGCCTACCTGCAGGACTTCCGTCTGATGATGTTCATCACCCTGGCAGCGCTGCCAATGACGCTCTTGCTGCGTGTGCCCTCGCGAAATCCGCCCGCTGCAAATGTCATAGCCGAGTAGCAGTCGAGCTGGCCGCTGCCTCGCCAGTGACTATCGCGAACACGGCAAAGAAGCCTTACGCTACTTATATAACTAAGTTATCGTACATAAACAACAGCAATGGCAGCCGCTGGACATCGCGTTGCCCCATGCCCACTACAACGACAAAAACTCGCACCAAGGGATAGCAGCATGATGTTGGATAAGAGCAACGTGGAATACATGGTCACCGAAGCAGCCAGGCTGATTCGCTGCGCCTTCGTACAACAGATCGAAAACCGCAACCTGACGCTTCGCCAAGCCCAGGTACTGGCCTACATCGCCAGGCATCCAGGATGCCGACAAGCCGACCTTGCCGAGGCGCTGGCCAAAAGAAACATGACACTGACCGGAGTGCTGGATCGCCTTGAACGCCAAGGACTGTTAGAGCGACGCCAGGACCCCAGTGACCGCCGCGCACACCTGTTGTTCTTGAAAGACAAGGCATCTGCCGAGCTGGACACCATCAGCAGCAGCGCGACCAACGTACGCGAAGCCGCACTGCAGAACATCTCCGAAGCAGATATCAGCGTGCTGACCAACGCATTGCGCAACATCGCAGAAAACCTGAATGGCAACACTGCCAAAGAACACCGGTAACGGAAACGGCCGCGCCCTTCTCATCTGAAAAAAACCGTCGAAATCCCGGTAAAAACCAACCAATCCAGGCCTCAAACATAGATATATAGGTTTACCTAGTTGACACTCTTCAGCATGACGTTTACGTTAACGTAATACAGTAGCGAGACACTGGAGAAACACACTATGTACAACCTGCCCGGCCTGAATTTTTTCCTTGGCGAAGAGATCGATATGCTGCGCGAATCCGTCGCGGGCTTTGCCGCAAAAGAAATCACGCCTCGAGCCGAGCAAGCAGACCGTACGGATCAATTCCCTATGGACCTGTGGCGCAAATTCGGTGATATGGGCCTGCTTGGCCTGACCGTTTCCGAGGAGTACGGCGGAGCGGGGATGGGCTATCTGGCGCATATGGTCGCCATGGAGGAAATCTCCCGCGCTGCCGGCGGCATCGGCCTGTCCTACGGCGCCCACTCCAACCTCTGTGTCAATCAGATCAACCGCAACGGCAGCGACGCGCAGAAGCGTAAGTTCCTGCCCAAGCTCATCTCCGGAGAGCACATTGGTGCGCTGGCCATGAGTGAACCGAACGCTGGTTCGGACGTGGTCTCGATGAAGCTGCGCGCCGAAAAAAAAGGCGATCGCTACGTTCTGAATGGCACCAAAATGTGGATCACCAACGGCCCTGATTGCGATGTTCTGGTGGTTTACGCCAAGACCGATCCGGCCGCAGGTGCAAAGGGCATGACCGCCTTCATCATGGAAAAAGACACCCCTGGTTTCTCGGTAGCGCAAAAGCTCGACAAGCTCGGCATGCGCGGCTCCCATACCGGAGAGCTGGTGTTTCAGGATGTACAGATTCCTGACGAAAACGTTCTGGGCCAGGTGGGGCAAGGTGTGAACGTCTTGATGAGCGGCTTGGACTACGAGCGAGCAGTGCTCTCAGGTGGTCCGCTGGGCCTCATGCAAGCCGCGATGGATGTCGTGGTCCCTTATATTCATGACCGCCAGCAGTTCGGCCAGAGCATCGGTGAGTTCCAACTGATCCAAGGCAAGATCGCCGACATGTACACCACGCTGCAGGCCTGCCGCGCCTACCTGTATTCGGTCGGCAAGCATCTGGATGCGCTGGGTAAAGGCCACGTCCGCCAAGTCCGGAAAGACTGTGCAGGAGTGATTCTGTATGCCGCCGAAAAAGCCACCTGGGTGGCGGGCGAGGCCATCCAGATTCTGGGCGGCAACGGCTACATCAATGAGTTCCCCGTTGGCCGCCTGTGGCGCGACGCCAAGCTCTATGAAATTGGTGCCGGCACCAGCGAAATCCGCCGCATGCTGATCGGCCGCGAGCTGTTCAACGAAACGAAATAGGCTCCTGCACTTTCCACTGGAAAACGGGCTGGGTGGCGGCAATCGCCCTCAGCCCTCTCACTCTCCTTCGCTCCCCTACGGGATCATCCAACGGAGCCAGCAGATGTCGATCCTTGGCACTCAGATCAATACCCGCACACCTGAATTCGCAACCAACCATGAAGCGATGTTTGCCCAGGTCAGCGACTTGCGCACACTGCTTGCCCGTGTCCACGAGGGAGGCGGTCCCAAAGCACAGGAGCGCCATCTATCGCGGGGCAAACTGCTGCCGCGCGAGCGCATCAATCACCTACTTGACCCTGGCTCGCCCTTTCTCGAAATCTCTCAGCTCGCCGCTCACGAGGTGTACGGCGAAGACGTTCCGGCAGCCGGCGTAATTGCCGGTATCGGCCGCATAGAAAACGTCGAGTGCATGATCATTGCCAACGACGCGACCGTAAAAGGCGGAAGTTACTATCCCCTGACCGTCAAAAAGCACCTGCGTGCACAGACCATCGCCCAACAGAACCGGCTGCCTTGCGTCTACCTGGTGGACTCCGGTGGAGCCAACCTGCCACGGCAGGATGAGGTGTTTCCCGACCGCGAACACTTCGGAAGAATCTTCTTCAACCAAGCCAACATGAGCGCAATGGGAATCCCGCAGATCGCCGTGGTCATGGGCTCCTGCACTGCCGGTGGCGCCTACGTACCGGCCATGTCGGACGAAACCATCATGGTGCGCAATCAGGCCACTATTTTTCTGGCCGGCCCGCCTCTGGTCAAAGCGGCGACTGGCGAAGTGGTGAGTGCGGAAGACCTGGGTGGCGCCGATGTGCACTGCAAGACCTCAGGGGTAGCCGATCACTACGCGGAGAACGACGAGCACGCACTGGCCCTCGCCCGCCGCTGCATCGTCAATCTGAACTGGAAAAAGCTCGGTGCCTTGCAGGTCCGGAAACCGATCGCTCCGCGTTATCCAGCCAACGAGTTGTATGGCGTGATTCCCGCCGATGCCAAACAGCCTTTCGATGTGCGTGAGGTTATCGCACGGATCGTTGACGACTCCGCCCTGGATGAGTTCAAAGCGCTGTTTGGCACCACGCTGGTCTGTGGCTTCGCACGACTCAATGGCTACCCCATCGCAGTGCTGGCGAACAACGGCATTCTCTTTGCTGAAGCAGCACAGAAAGGTGCTCATTTTATCGAGCTGGCCTGCCAGCGCGGCATTCCCTTGCTGTTCCTGCAGAACATCACCGGCTTTATGGTCGGCCAGAAATATGAGGCCGGCGGTATCGCCAAACATGGTGCCAAGCTCGTTACTGCCGTGGCCTGCGCCAAAGTGCCGAAATTCACGGTGATCATCGGCGGGAGCTTTGGCGCTGGTAATTACGGGATGTGTGGTCGCGCATACGACCCACGCTTTCTGTGGATGTGGCCCAACGCCAAGATCGGGGTGATGGGGGCACAGCAAGCGGCGGGGGTGTTGGTTCAGGTGAAGCAGGAGCAAGCACAACGCGCCGGCCAGGTGTTCACCGAAGAGGAAGAGCAGAACCTCAAGCAACCCATCGTGGCGCAGTACGAACGCCAGGCGCACGCCTACTACTCGAGTGCACGTCTCTGGGACGACGGCGTCATCGACCCGGCGCAGACCCGCGACATCCTCGCACTGGCTCTTTCAGCCGCCCTTAATGCTCCAATCGAACCCACCACCTTCGGTGTTTTCCGCATGTGATATCGGCGCACCTGCACCGCAAAAATGGCCACCCATTGAGACCGAAGAGATGACCGACTTCACCACCATTGAACTGGATATAGAACCAACCGGCGTTGCCACGCTCTGGCTGAATCGTCCCGATAAAAACAATGCGTTCAATGCCGAAATGATCAGCGAGCTGAACGCAGCCCTGCGCATTCTATTTGATAGCGAGATCGCAAGATTTCTGCTGCTACGAGGGCGAGGCAAACACTTTTCCGCCGGAGCAGACCTGACCTGGATGCAGAACTGCGCCTTGCTCAGTTATGCAGAAAACCTCAAGGATGCCCACGAACTGGGTGAACTGATGGAGCGCCTTCATCAACTCCCCATGCCAACCCTGGCGGTCGTTCAAGGCGCTGCGTTCGCCGGAGCAATGGGATTGGTCAGTTGCTGTGACATGGCCATCGGTGCAACGGACGCCTTGTTCAGTCTTTCAGAAGTACGCATCGGGCTGGCCCCGGCGGTCATCAGTCCCTATGTCGTACAAGCGATCGGCGAACGTGCCGCGCGCCGCTACGCCCTGACCGCCGAGCGTTTCGATGGCGAACGCGCGCAGCAATTGGGCCTTCTTGCCGAGACTTACCCGGCCGCAGAGCTCGATTCCGCCGTTGAACAGTGGGTTGCAAACTTGCTGAAAAACAGCCCGCTGGCCATGCGAGCGACCAAGTCCTTGTTGTTGGATGTCGGCAGCGGAGCCCAGAGCGCAGAGCTGCGCCAACGCACTGAGACTACCATCGCCAGCATTCGCATCAGCGAAGAGGGTCAGGAGGGGCTGAATGCCTTCTTGGAAAAACGCACACCGGCCTGGCAGGGAGAATCGGCATGAAAACCCTCAACACCCTACTGATCGCCAACCGTGGTGAAATCGCCTGCCGTGTGATGCGTACCGCCAAAGATCTGGGGCTCGCCACCGTTGCCGTTTACAGCGATATCGATCGCACCGCTCGGCACGTTCGAGAAGCGGATATTGCCATCAGTCTCGGTGGAACCAAGCCCAGCGAAAGCTATTTGCTCGCGGAAAAAATCATTTCGGCCGCCAAGGCCAGCGGCGCGGACGCCGTGCATCCCGGCTATGGTTTTCTCTCGGAAAACGCCTCGTTTGCCCATCAATTGGAAGCAGCGGGCCTGATTTTCCTCGGCCCACCTGCCAGCGCTATCGAAGCCATGGGCAGCAAGTCCGCAGCCAAGGCATTGATGGAAAAAGCCGGTGTTCCGTTAGTGCCCGGCTATCACGGCGAAGCGCAAGACCTGGAAACCTTTCGCGCTGCCGCAGAGCACATCGGCTACCCCGTTTTACTGAAAGCCACCGCCGGTGGTGGTGGCAAAGGCATGAAAGTTGTCGAGCGGGAGAACGATCTGCACGAGGCGCTCAGTTCTGCTCAACGCGAAGCGCAAGCCGCATTCGGCGACTCGCGGATGCTGGTGGAAAAATACGTACTAAAACCCCGTCATGTGGAAATTCAGGTGTTCGCCGACCAGCACGGCAGTTGCCTTTACCTGAACGAGCGTGATTGCTCCATTCAACGGCGTCATCAAAAAGTCGTTGAGGAAGCACCTGCGCCTGGTCTATCACGCGAGCTGCGGCGCGCCATGGGAGAGTCCGCCGTTCAGGCCGCGAAAGCCATCGGCTACGTGGGGGCAGGCACTGTCGAATTCCTGCTCGATGCCCGCGGGGAATTCTTCTTTATGGAGATGAATACCCGTCTGCAAGTGGAACACCCAGTAACCGAGGCCATTACCGGTCTCGACCTGGTCGCCTGGCAGATCCGGGTAGCACGTGGCGAGCCTCTGCCGATCACCCAGGAGGAAGTGCCGCTTCAGGGGCATGCCATCGAAGTACGCCTGTATGCAGAGGATCCTGAAGGCGGCTTTTTACCCGCCAGTGGCCATCTCGATTTGTACCGGGAACCAGCCAGCGGCCCGGGGCGCAGGGTAGACAGCGGCGTCGCCGAAGGAGATGAAGTCTCGCCGTTCTATGACCCAATGGTGGCCAAGCTGATCGCCTGGGGCGAAAACCGTGAGGAGGCGCGCCAACGACTGCTGGCCATGCTCAAGGAAACGGCGGTCGGTGGTTTCAAAACCAACCTGGCTTTTCTCGCCCGCATCATTGGGCACCCGGCCTTCGCAGCGGCGGAGCTGGATACTGGTTTCATTTCTCGTCACGAGGCGGATCTGCTACCCGAGCAAGAGCCGCTACCGGACGACTTTTGGCGTGCGGCAGCAGCCGCATTTGTCATCAGCGATGGCGAGCACATGCGTCATGATGACCCCTACTCCCCCTGGAGTGGTCGCACAGGTTGGCGTGCAGGTCTGCCCAATGAAATCGTGCTGACACTGCGCAGTGGTGAGACCACCTACCCACTGAAGCTAGCGACAACCGATGATGCATCTGCCCGTCTTCAGCGCCAGACGTTTTACCGCAAAGGGGATGTTCTCTATCTGAAGTGGAACGGTGTATTGCATACGGTTCGCCAGGTGGACCCTATTGCTCATGCAGGTGCGGCTCAGTCGGGACATGGCGGCGGCCTCACGGCCCCCATGAATGGCAGCATCGTACGCATTCTGGTAGAGGCAGGTCAGCAGGTCGAGGCTGGCGCACCGCTGGTGGTACTGGAGGCCATGAAGATGGAGCATAGTATTCGCGCGCCCCACAATGGCGTGGTCCAAGCCATTTACTGCAGTGAAGGCGAGCTAATCAGCGAGGGCGTTGCCCTGGTCGAACTGGAAAAGGAGACCCCGCCATGAGCCTGCCATCGAGCGTTCGCTTGGTGGAGGTCGGGCCGCGTGACGGCTTGCAAAACGAGAAGCAGCCGATTGGGGTAAACGACAAGATTCACCTGATCAACCAACTCTCCGCCTCGGGACTCGGCTATATCGAGGTGGGGAGCTTTGTTTCCCCCCAGTGGGTACCGCAAATGGCTGGCAGTGCCGAGGTCTTTGCAGGTATTGAACAGCGCGACGGCGTCATCTATGCAGCGCTGACTCCCAACCTCAAAGGACTCGAAGGCGCGATAGCCGCGGGCGTCAAAGAGATAGCCGTTTTCGCCGCCGCTTCCGAATCGTTTTCCCAGCGCAATATCAACTGTTCGATAGCGCAAAGCATCCAGCGTTTCGTTCCGGTCCTGGAGCTGGCCAAGGCCCAGGGAATTAACGTTCGAGGCTATGTCTCCTGCGTACTCGGTTGCCCATACGAAGGCGCAATTGCGCCGGAACAGGTCGCGGCGGTAGCCCGAGAGCTCTACACCCTGGGCTGCTATGAGGTCTCGCTGGGTGACACCATCGGCGTAGGCACCCCGGGCCAAACCCGTCGACTGATCGAGACCGTGGCTGTAGACATTCCCCGCGACAAACTGGCCGGTCATTTCCATGACACCTATGGCCAGGCATTGGCCAATATCTACGCCAGCTTGCTGGAAGGCATCAGTGTTTTTGACAGTTCGATAGCCGGGCTCGGGGGATGCCCATATGCCAAGGGCGCTACCGGAAATGTCGCAACCGAGGACGTGCTTTACCTGATGAACGGGCTCGGTATCGAAACAGGAGTCAAGCTCGACGCGCTAATCGAGGCCGGTGCAGGTATCTGTTCGGTCCTAGGCCGAGAGACTGGCTCCCGGGTAGCCCGCGCGCAGCAGTAAAACACCAGACTGATCTCCCTCACCCTCTTCTTACACCGAGCGCCACGCGCAAGACACCATCGGAGCCCTTATGAATGACGTTGTTATAGTAGCCGCCACCCGTACCGCCATAGGCACCTTTCAAGGCAGCCTGTCGGAGGTCAGCGCAGTTGAATTGGGCAGCACTGTAATCAGAGCATTGCTGACCAAAACGGGCGTGGATCCAGCCAGTGTGGACGAGGTTATTCTGGGCCAAGTCCTGACTGCAGGCTGCGGCCAGAACCCTGCCCGTCAAGCGGCAATTCGCGCTGGCCTGCCCAATAGCGTTCCCGCCATGACGATAAACAAACTCTGCGGATCCGGCCTCAAGACCGTTAGCCTGGCGGTGCAGGCCATCCGCTGTGGGGATGCAGAAATTATCATTGCCGGCGGCATGGAAAACATGAGCCTGGCGCCTTACACCCTTGCCAAGGCAAGGACCGGTTTGCGCATGGGGCACGCCTCCCTGGCTGACTCGATGTTGCAAGACGGTCTGATCGATGCCTTTAACGATTACCACATGGGCATTACTGCCGAGAATCTGGTCGAGTGCTATCAACTGACTCGTGAACAACAGGACGCCTATGCTGCGCGCTCGCAGGCCCGTGCAGCCGCGGCCATAAATGCTGGACACTTCAAGGCGGAAATAACGCCAGTAACCATCCCGCAGCGCAAAGGTGAACCTCTGGCAATCGATACCGACGAGCAACCTCGCCCTGACGCAACAGCAGACTCTCTGGCGAAATTGAGGCCAGCGTTTAAAAAAGACGGCAGCGTCACTGCTGGCAATGCATCGACCCTGAACGATGGTGCGGCCGCTGTAATGCTGATGAGCGCAGCGAAGGCCAGTGAATTGGGGCTCCCGGCACTCGCCACCATTAAAGGCTATGCCAGTGCAGCCGTAGACCCCGCCATCATGGGCATAGGCCCCGTTCCAGCGACCAAGAAGTGCCTGGCCAATGCTGGCTGGGATCTGGAGGAGGTCGACCTGATAGAGGCCAACGAAGCATTCGCCGCACAAGCACTTTCCGTAGGCCACGAATTGGGCTGGAACCACGACAAGGTGAACGTCAACGGCGGAGCGATTGCTCTTGGTCACCCAATTGGCGCTTCGGGTTGCCGCGTACTGGTCACGCTGCTGCACGAGATGATTCGACGCAATGCCAAAAAGGGATTGGTGACTTTGTGCATCGGTGGGGGAATGGGAGTGGCTATGGCACTTTTGAGAGAGTGATATCCCTGACCACGCCACCGCACTTCACGAGCTTACACACTGGACCGGGCATCATGCTCGGTTACAGCGCTCACGCTCATCGAAGTGAGCCTGTGAGCGCCTTGGTGAAAAAAAAGAAAACTGATATTGGTCGCTGGGGAGCTACGTAACCGTTCGTCCCAATCCCTGGTTCAGGCCCACAATCGACGATTAGGCTGGGGCAGCGTATCCGCAAACCCCTTTCATATGGCTGTAAGACACTGCCAACTTCAACTCTCCGACTTAGGAAAAAAGACAATGCGAGTATTCTCGTTTATTAAAGCAAGAGCCGGCTTAAAGCAAGCCTGCGTCGCAGACTGTAGGGAGCATGAGCCATTGTCATTACTCGCCGACACGGCGGGCATGTAATGCCGCTACTCCCACCATTTCAACGCAATGAGCGAGACTATTTACCTCTTGGGTACCGATATGAACAGTTCGAGACATCGGAAACCTATTTCTCAGCACCAATCCAGGCCTGCCTTTTCTTAGGTTCTGTTAGCAGTCATTTGAGAAAACTGCCGTCGCGCGCCCCTAAAGGATGATATTTCGCCAACTGTAGAAAAATCGAATCACCATTCTACAAAGGAGGTTCGATCTGTATTTTTTAGCAATTTTTTTCTCTGTGCCTAGCGATACCATTTCAGCATAACGTTCTTGCTGGTATTGCCAAATGTATGACGCCGCGACTCAATTTATCCACGCAGGCCGAACACCCGATCAGTTCGGAGGTTTAGTCAACACACCCATTTTCAGGGGATCAACTATCCTCGCTACAAGCTTCGATAGCTGGGAGGCGAGCAAGGTCAACGGAAACCCATACTCCAACTATGGACGATTCGGTACACCCACCACTCGATCGTTTGAGGACGCCATCGCCGAACTCGAGGGGGGGCATGGCTGCTGTGTGTTCCCGTCGGGCCTGTCCGCTTGTGTCCATTCGCTGCTCGCGTTTGTCAGCACCGGCGATCACGTGCTGATGACTGACAACATCTATGGGCCGACTAGGACTTTCGCCACTAACGTACTGAATCGCATGGGGGTAGAAGTCGAGTTCTTTGCCCCCGCAATGGGCAGCAAGATTGCCGAATTAATGCGACCCAATACACGAGTCGTGTTCACAGAGTCGCCTGGCTCTTTGACTTTCGAAGTCGCCGACCTACCCGCCCTCTGTGAAGCCGCTCACTCCGTCGGCGCTTTCGTACTGCTGGATAACACATGGGCTTCACCCCTTTATTTCAAGCCCTTCGAGCATGGCGTGGACGTGTCGATCCAGGCAGCAACTAAGTACATTGTTGGTCATTCAGATGCTTTACTCGGCACTGCCACTGCGAATGAAAGAGCATGGGAATTACTTAAAGCTGGTGCACATGACTTCGGGCAGATCGCCAGCCCCGACGACCTATTTCTAGCTCTGCGCGGGCTTCGCACGATGCCCGTTCGGCTGCAGCGACATTGGACTAATGGCGTCGCCTTGGCGACCAGCCTTTCGGAACATCCAGCGGTATCAGAAGTCATGCACCCCGCCCTGCCCAACACGCCCGGACATGACCTGTGGAAACGAGACTTCCTGGGCGCTAGCGGACTGTTCGGAATTCGCCTGAAGAGCAGCGATAGCGACGTTCTAAGACGATTGTTCGATCATCTTAAGCTTTTCGGCATTGGCCTATCGTGGGGAGGGTTCGAGAGCTTAGTCGTTCCCGTAGGAACGCCTGTTCGAACCTGCGTTAAGAGTCCCGCTCAAGGCTACGTAATTCGAGTGCACGCCGGCCTGGAGCATGTAGATGATCTGATCGCGGACTTCACGCAGGCACTGGATATAGCTATCCGCTCCCCGCAGATCGCGGTTGCTTAGCCCGTATTCAAACCCAACTTATTTTATTAACACTGCAGATTCCGAGACCTTATGAAAACGTCCTTGCTTGACAATATTTCCGACGAGTTCCTCCGCACCACGCAATTCGATTGCATCGTAGTGGGCGTGGAAGGCTCGACGCTAAATGGTGTGGCGAACCAGGTTAACAACCTGTGTTCAGGTCTGCTTCAAGACGTTCTGGAGAGCAAGGACTTAGGCGATAAAGCCGGCGATACCGTATTGCTCCGCACTGGCAAAACCTTGGGCAGCCGGCAGATTATGCTGGTGCAATTGGGTGTCCTCGAGGAGATAGACGCGGCACGCCAACTCAAAATTATCGGTGCTGCTGCCAAAGCACTGAAGCCTACCCGTTGTGGTCGCGTACTCTGGGGTCTCACGCAGCCGCTAGGACGAGAGAGCGCCATCAGTCAGTCCATCCACGCCGTGACCGAAGCCGCTTACCGCTTCGACTCCTTCAAAAGCGAGCCAAACCCTGCGTTTGTAGCACTTGATGAAGTTGCGTTGCTCGTAGCCCCCGCGCAAGTCGTTCCCTGTGCCCGGGCCCTGCGTCAGGCCGACGCACTCAGCCAGGGCGTGAGCCTGTGCCGTGACCTAGGCAACCTGCCGCCGAACCGCTGTACCCCGACCTACCTGGCCGAGGTCGCTGAGCAATTGGCGCAACCAGTTGCAGCTAAGACCTCCGTGGAGGTATTGGAGCGAGAAGATATCCAAGCGCTCGGCATGAATAGCTTCCTTTCCGTAGCTCGCGGCTCTGTACAGCCGCCTAAGCTTATCGTGCTGCAGCGCAAGGCCGGCCCGCAAGATCAAGCCCCATTGGTGCTTGTCGGTAAAGGCATCACGTTCGACTCCGGCGGTATCTCGATCAAGCCAGGTCAAGCAATGGACGAGATGAAGTACGACATGTGTGGCGCAGCGTCTGTTCTCGGCACTTTCAAGGCCATCATCGAAATGGACCTGCCGCTGAATGTCGTGGGCATCATCCCCGCCTGCGAAAACATGCCATCGGGCGAAGCATTGAAGCCGGGTGACATCATCACCAGCATGGCCGGCAAGTCGATTGAAGTGCTTAACACCGACGCCGAAGGCCGCTTGATTCTGTGCGATGCACTGACTTACGCAGAACGCTTCGAACCCGCAGCCGTAGTCGACATCGCGACCCTTACGGGCGCATGCGTCATTGCGTTAGGCAACGTGCATAGCGGCTTGTTTGTACGGGAAGACGCACTTGCAGCAGAGCTGATCGCCGCGGCTCAAGCATCCGGCGACACTGTTTGGCGGATGCCACTCGATAGCGCCTATAACGACTCCCTCAAATCGAATTTCGCTGATTTGGCGAACATTGGGGGCCGCGAGGGTGGCAGCATTACCGCCGCCTGCTTCTTGGAAAACTTTACCCGCAAATACCCCTGGGCGCATTTAGACATCGCCGGTACTGCATGGAAAAGTGGTGCGGAGAAAGGTGCGACTGGCCGCCCGGTCAAACTGCTGACCGAGTATCTCGTTGCTCGTTGCACAACAACACTTTGATCGGGTTGCATTGGCCCAGGCGGCTGGGCCAATGCAATGGTAGCCAGCCACGACGAGAACCTCCTCATGCGCTTAACCCTGATTTCGCTACCTTAGCAGGCGGTCCGGATCTTGGCCGAAAGAGCCTTTCCACATGACTGAGCAAGCCCTGCAACACCAACGCCACAGCCTGCTTGACGATGTGCAGTCCATTTTAGTAGGGCGCTATTGATAGCTTTAGGCATGAGCCTTTATGCCAACTGCCATTTAATCACCGGTTGTGGTGCCGGCCTGGGACTGCTCGGGGACTACCTTACAGGATAGTCCGTGGGCACGTGCTTCTGCTTGGTCAACCTGTCGCTCTACTCTTTGGGCTACAAACGCCTGGGGGCCCCCTCCATCCTGCGTACCTGCGCAGCCGTCTGTACCTTAGCAGTGCTCAGCAATGTCATCCCACATTTGATCAGCTACGACACTATCAATCCGCTGTTCGCGGCCGTGGCGGGCGGAACCTTGATCGGCGTTGGACTCGTCTTTTTCTGCTGATTGGTCGACTCCTCAGCGCGCCCCGCGCCCTGAGCATAACCAAGGTGGTGACCCAACTCGGCACGCGGATGATAAGACGAACTCCACTGATGCCTACGAGCAGCTATCAATCGGCTGCTACCCTTCGCAACGGAGCGTCATAAGCCTGCGTTTTAAGCAACATCTGAAAACGAACCGGAGCAAGGAGGATCTGCCCTCGATCATCTACTGGCAGGGCAGGTGCCAGTACCATTCAGTGGTAAAACGGAGTAATGACGCGAAATTTTTCCCCTTCCACTGTCACTTTCGATTTCTCGTTGCACATAGATAAGTGAAAGACCACGTGAGGTCAGCCACTAAACGAGAATCTACAAATGACCAGCCTGAAAGTCCGTTTAGGCAATCATTCAACCCGGTCTAGCTGGACCGCTGAATCGCGCTTCGAAGACTCGGTGAAGACGGGACGCCGAGCTTGGGTATTCGCCGCCGGTGCGGTGGTTCTGCTGCACGCCGCATTGTTGGCGGCGCTAATGGCCAGCCCACCGCCTAAAAAGATCAGCCTTATCAGTGCCCCTGCCGCGCCGGCAAGCGTTCGGGTGACCATTCTTCCCCCGCCTGAGCCGGAAACAGAGCCCGTACCCAAAGAGCCTGATGCTCCGCCGCCTCCCCCAGAGCCAGAAATCCTGACCAGCGATACCGCCGAGCGCACCGTTGCAACACCGCCACCGCCTGCTCCAGCGCCGATACCGAAGCCGCCAAAGGCCAACAAACTAAAGCCCAAGCCGAAGCCGAAGCCGCCCAAGGTCAAGCCGGTAAAGCCGCAAATACCGACGCCACCCCAGCCACCGACGCCAGAGGTCGCGAAGGAAGAGCCAACTGATGCACCACCTCAGGCGCAAAGTGCTCCCCCTGCTCCGGTTACAGAAAAAAATCTTCAACCACCCACCTCCGGGCCCAAAGACGTCGCCAGCGTGGGCTGCCGCGTGCCATCGCCGGAATATCCACGCAGGGCCAAGCGATTGAGGGTCGAAGGTGAAACCCTGATCAGCCTAGTCGTCAACGCTGACGGAAAGGTCACCGAGGCCAATGTTGTACGCACCTCCGGCGACGCAGACCTGGATGCCTCGGCGCGCACGGCTGTCCTCGGCGCATCCTGCACGCCTTATATCGAAAATGGCCGGGCCGTTGCCGTACGCGCCCTACAGCCCATCAGCTTCCACTTAACTCGATAGATATCAATAACTTAGAGGTAATCGTAAATGCAAGAATTTGGAATCTTGGGGGCTTGGGCTCAGGCCGACGGAGTCTCGCGGAGCATTGGGATGATCTTGATGATTATGTCAATAATGTCCTGGAGCGTATTGGTAGTTAAATCCTGCCAACTATTAAGGCTGGGACGAATGACTCAACGCGCCCGCACACTATTTTGGCGCGCAAGCAACTTCCAGGAAGGCGTGAAGGCATTGGGCTCTGAGCGCGACAACCCCTTCATTGAACTCTCTATCGCCGGCCACGCCGCTGACTCTCACCAATACGAGCGCAGCTCCGAGCTGCATACCCGATTCGATCTCAGCGACTGGTTGACCCGCTGCCTGAAGGACGTGTTGGACGACCGTACCGCCCGCATGCAGACGGGCCTGGCGATTCTAGCATCCATCGGCAGCACCTCACCGTTCGTAGGCCTGCTCGGTACTGTATGGGGTATTTATCACGCTCTGACAGTCATCGGAGCCAGCGGTGATGCTTCACTTGCTCAGGTGGCCGGGCCAGTTGGTGAGTCATTGGTCATGACCGCGTTTGGTCTGTTCGTAGCGATCCCTGCGGTACTTGGCTACAACGCGTTGGC
This sequence comes from Pseudomonas sp. JAI111, assembly GCF_024809425.1. NCBI lineage: Bacteria > Pseudomonadati > Pseudomonadota > Gammaproteobacteria > Pseudomonadales > Pseudomonadaceae > Pseudomonas > Pseudomonas sp. JAI111. Next base: position 323,657 of record NZ_JANUCB010000001.1, read on the forward strand.
TCGGCGTAACAAAGCCATCATCCACCAACTCAACCGTTTCGCCCATGATCTGCACGCATTCTTCCTGACCGGCGCTCGGGTGAATCTGGCGGCAACTCCGCCGTTCGCCACCAAGCCAGGCGCTGCTCCTGTGTCCCCTCAAGCAATGCGAGGCGCGGCCAAATCATGAGTATGTCCGGATCATCCTTCGACGGTGATGATGATCTCGTCACCGACATCAACATGACTCCACTCATCGATGTGATGCTGGTGCTGCTAATTATTTTCATCATCACGTTGCCCGTCATTACCCGCGCAGTGAAAGTTGATCTGCCTCGAGGTGATACACCCAATGCCGTTCAGCAGGACGTGGCAGTGGATATTTCGATAAGCGCCGACGGTACCATTTTGTGGAACAAGGAGCCGCTGGACGACCAGCAGCTCCAGCAGAAAGTCGCAGAAAGCGCGGTGCTCGTGCCGGTACCGACCCTGCGGGTTTATGCAGACAAGGAAGTACGCTACGACCGCGTTGCTCACTTACTCACCGCCGCGCAAGGAGGGGGACTGTCGAAGATCGACTTCGTGACCAAAGCAACCACTCCTTGATCAACTCCTGCAAAAACATGGGAGGCCATCATCTTAAAGGTAGCCTCTCAAACTCCCGCCCATAAGACCACTCGAAAACGTTATGGTAAGCTTTGCGCCCTAGCCCTTTAACCACTGTTAAACGCACGAGACGAAACGGTCAGCGCGAGACGGAGCCTGTATGGCTGATGCACCTTTCTGCAGCATGGATTCCCCGCTTCCCTGGATTTCGTTTTACAGCGATCCGCAACTCGCGGAGTTCTATTTCAACCGACTTCGATGGCATGCCAAGGCGGGCCATATCCTCGTATCGCGGCAACCGGTGTGGCGCGATGGGAGGGGCACCGTCAGCGCCGCGATGGTTCATAACACCGCCCCCGAAATTTTCGAACGAATGACCGGGCTGCCCTACAACTTGGGGCTCTTGCTGGAAATGCTCAACCTCACCAGGGAGTCAGACATCGATATGATCGCCAGCGCTTTGCGCCCTGGCCTGGACACTTCCGATGTGGCCGCTCATGCCATGCGTGACTGGTTCGCAGACCCTGATTGCAAGTGGTCTGCCATAATCGACGACTCTAGCGTAGATGACTTGCGCCTTGAATGGGCCACAGCCTGCAGTCTATGGCTGCAAGACAAGGCTTGGAATGGCTGGGCGCCACTGCTGGAGCGCATGCGTGCATTACTAAAACCTGGCAACGCCATGCGCGCAGTGCAGAACACCATCCTTGATAGCCTGATCAGCCTTTCTCCCCCCCCACCTCCGTCTGCTGTCGGCCCCTGGAAGACCATCACATTGGTGCGAGGGGTGCACTCCCAGTTCATCGTCGCTCAGTTCGCGTTCGGGTGGCGAGCTTCGGATTTCGCCAAAGAAACCGAACTTTTTCAATGGTTCACGGAGCGTGCGAGCAAGGAGCCAGGCGGCATATTTACCGAGGCTACACTGCGCCAGGCCCAGGAAGAGTGGGGGCGGCTACCCAAGGATGCCGAATACATCACCAAGGAAAAATATTTCTTTGAACACAGAGACAGTGCACTCGCACCCACCATTGAGCAATTGCGTAGAATTGTAAAGCGTCACCTCCGTGCTTCGCCTGCGGCCCTGCACTACAATCGCGCACAAACTTTTTCGCCTGATGTGCTGAAATAAAGCAGAAATTTCAAACCATCTCCTCCTAGACCAACGGAAGGCCTTCTGCATCGTGCCCGAGCACTGCCCAATGATTCTGGCCTACTTCTTGCTCTGGCCAAAGTAACTTTATTCCTCTGTGCAGGTATTGTTGATCATGTCTGAGCAAGCACTTCGCTCATCGGAAATGCTGGATGATGTATTCCGTAGTGATTACCAGTGGCTTACGCACAAACTGCGCTACCGTTTGGGTTGCGGCGATAATGCCGAGGACGTGGCCAGCGAGACCTTCACGCAGTTGGCGGCAATGCCACGGTTGGAAGAAGTTCGTCAGCCTCGCGCGATGCTAATTACGATTGCCAGCCGTGTCGCGTACGAAGTTCGGCGCAGGAAAAAACAAGAGCGCGCCCATCTTTACTACCTGTCGCAGCGCCCCGAAGACACCCAGGCGTCTCCAGAACGCAAGCAAATGCTCATACAAGAGCTGGACTGTATTGAAGACGCGCTCGAAGGGCTGTCTCCACGAGCGAGACAGGCTTTCTATCTCAGTCAATTAGAGGGGTTGACCTACGCCGAGATCGGCGAGCGTCTAGGTGTCTCCGCCAGCATGGTGCGCCAGTACATGGCCAAGGCCCTGGATCATTGCCGCCGAGTTGCGCACCCAGACGCAAACTAATTTCACTGCGTACTGTCACTTTCTGGATTTCGTTGCACATATAGGGTAATTCCATTGAATCGGATTACCTTCAGTGAGCAACAACTCCCCTCCTGCAGCCAAACGCCCAAGCATTATTGGGTTGGTGATTCCGTATTGGCGTAGCATTGATCGCTGGAAGGCACTGGCATTACTTGCCGTCATCCTGACTATCAGCTTTACCACTATCTATGCCCACATCGCCCTTAACGATCTTCACGGCAAAAGCACCGATGCGCTGATAAAACTGGATTGGCCGGCAATCAAGCCGCTATTGCTGCTGACCTTTGGCTACGGCCTGATCACTGTGTTGCTACCAATAACTTCGACGATCCTCCTGGATTATTTGAAGCTTCGCTGGCGCACCTGGATGACTCGAGGACTCATAGAACAGTGGACCAGCGGCTTGGCGTACTACAAGCTGGAGCGCGATAGCCTGCTTAGCAACGCCGACCAGCGAATTGCCGAAGATACTCGTGAGTTCGTGGACAGCTCTCTCACACTGTTTATCAATGTGGTCACTGTAACCGTCAGTGTCATCTCCTACACCATGGTGCTCTGGTCGCTCTCCGGCACCTTGGAGTTCAAAGCCTTCGGCATGAACATGGCCATCCCTGGGTACATGGTATTTGCTGCTTATCTATATTCCATTACCCATCTGGCACTCACCCACTGGCTTGGCAAGCAACTGATCGGGCTCAACAATCATAAGCAAACGGTGGAAGCCGATTTTCGCTTCACTGGAATGCAGCTGCGCGAGAATGCAGAGCAGATTGCCTTCTATAAAGGTGGCACGCGTGAAGGCGAACGCTTGCAATCGCACTTTACGCGCGTACGTGAAAATACACTTCAAATCCTCGTCCGTACATTCAAGGTGATGTTCGGGCAAAGCACGTTCTCACACGCATTCAGCCTTCTGCCGACACTGCTCGCATTGCCACTTTTGCTGCAAGGAAAGATTACTTACGGCGACATGATCAAGCTCATCGGTGCATACACAATGCTTACCGGGAGCCTTGCTTTCTTCCAACAGGCCTACCAGCACTTCACTCAATGGATGGCTTGGACGAACCGTTTGAGAGATCTTCACTGGACCTTCAACAAGGCTCAGGCCCAACCAACCCATATTAGAGTCATCCAGAATGAGAGCATGGCACTGAGCTGCCGAGAACTCACTCTGCAGTCCCCAATGCACCATTCACTAGCGACCCTTCAGGACTGGCAGGTGAAGCCGGGTGAACGGTGGCTCATCCGCGGCCCCTCCGGTTGCGGCAAAAGCACATTGCTGCGCGCCTGTGCGGGCCTATGGCCTTATGGAGTGGGCACTATTGATTTTCCAGCCGGAGCGCATTCGATATTCCTACCGCAAAAGAGCTACATCCCTGATGGCTCTCTGAAGGCAGCGCTCTGCTATCCCGCTGAACCGGATAAGTTCACGGATGCTCAATGCAGCCAAGTACTGATCGATTGCCGTCTTGAAAAACGCGCTAGTTCCCTTACCGAAACCGATCGCTGGCAGCACGTGCTTTCAGGTGGCGAACAACAGCGTCTGGCAATCGGACGAGTATTGCTACACCGCCCCGACTTTATCTTTTTGGACGAAGCCACCAGCGCCCTCGATCCCGCGACTGAACAACATCTATACCAGACCCTGATCAAGCAGCTACCTGGCAGCGCGATCATCAGTGTCGCCCATCGCAAGTCTCTCGAAGACTTCCACGCCCATCATCTTGATCTTGCTCGCTCCGTCGACGCCTGATTTCTTTTGGAGATCCACATGCCACACACCACTGTTGCAGCCACCGAAGTATCGCTGAACGAATACCTTGCCAATACCGACCAGCCGATCCTTCTGGATCTTTGGGCGCCGTGGTGCGCTCCTTGCCGGGCGCTGGCGCCAACGCTGGAGCGACTGGCCGAAGAAGCGGGCGAGCTGCTGACGGTACTTAAGATCGACGTCGATGAGTTTCCCTCGGTACGTGAGCGGTATGGCGTTCGCGGCATTCCTACGATGATCCTGCTAAAGGGCGAGAAAGAGTTGGCTCGCTTATCCGGTACCCAGCCCCTGAGCAAACTCAAGCAGTGGCTTGGCGAAAACGGTGCTCCCATCGAAACTAGCGCGTCCTCCGTTGGGCAGACTCCGATGCGTTGGGGCGCATTCTATGGCGATGCTCAATTGCGCGACTTTCTCGTCACACGAATGAAGCAGCACGCCGATCAAGGCGATATCAGCATTTTGCGAGCACCGGCCTGGATGGACGGTAAAGGCACGTTCGCCGCGACCTTGGTACACAACGAAAACGTAGATGTGTTCGAGCGCGTCACAGGCCTGCCAGCCAATCTGGCACCGGCCTTTGACTTCGTGGGTGCCTGCAACGAGAAACAAGCCAGCGCCTTGCTCGACAACTTGCGCTTGAATGCAGATGTAAACCAGGTACCGGCCCAACTGCTGCAACATTGGCTAAGCGACGAGGCTCATCCATGGACTGATGTACTCGAAGAGTTGCCGCTCGATGAACTGCGCCGGCAGTGGATGACACTATGTAGCCGCGCAACGAGCAAACAACCTCCTACAGCGGTGGACTGGGAACAATTACGTGCTGCGGCCGGGGTACTGGAAAATTCATCGCAGGACGCATACCGCCAACTGCAGGGCACGCTCGCGCACCTGCTCGCCCAGGCTTCTCCCCTTCCCCCAAGCGGCGACGCATTGGCTTGGAGCGCGATATTCCAAACAGCCAGTTGGTGCAACTCCCATCTACTCATGAACGCGATGGGCTGGAGTAAGCAGGAACGTGCTACGCCTGGCCTTCGTAGCAAATGGTTCGAGTCCCATGAACGTGAACTCGGTGGCTTGAGCAAGGAACAGCTGCAAGCGCTTCGGGACCAATGGAATACGGAAAATGCTGAGTTTCTGATCAAGGAGCAGGCGTTCCACTCCCAATACCCGGAAAACGCAAAGAGCGCCAACAGTCGGCACACGGCAGTACTGGCCCAATTGCTCGCCAAAGCCCCGCTTTATCTACCGGCCTAATGCATAAACAGGATAGCCAGATGTCGTTTACCTTCGAACAGGCCAGGCTCGCTGCTGTGGCCGATCAGCTTTTAGGGCTGGCCAAAAAAGCCGGCGCTACAGACGCTAAAGTCCATTTATCCACTGGCCAGGGCCTGAGCATAAACATGCGCCAGGGCCGTCTTCGTGCGCGACGTGAAGAAGCGCACAACAGCGCCAATCTCATCGTCTACCGTGGCCAGTGCCAAGGTAGCACACAATCAACGGACTTTTCCGATGCCAGCCTGGCCGAAATGGTCAAGTCCGCGTGTGCTATTGCGACGCACACTGCGGCAGATCCCTGCGCCGGATTGGCGGACGCTGAGCTGATGTGTAGCGTTCCTCAGGACCTGCAGATCCATCACCCTTGGGATGTCACGACTGAGCAGGCCCAAATCATCGCCCAGCGTATTGAAGCGGGACTCGCCGACCTGGGTGACAATGTCGAAAGCGACAGCGCCACAGTCACAGCCTTCCAGATGCACAGCTTTCTCGCGAACAGCCGCGGGTTCGCCCACGGCTACGCTCAATCGCGCCACAGCCTCGGAGCTACCGCGCTGGCCGGCTCCACTAACAGCCGTCATTTGGGGTATTGGTCCAGTCAGGCTCGGTCCAGCGAATTGCTTGAGTCCCCGGAGCAGGTCGGCGCGAAGGCTGGCAACAAGGCCTTGGGCTATCTAAATCATGCTTCTTTGCAAACTGGCCACTACCGGGTGTTGTTCGATCCGCACATGGCTATCAGCTTGCTGAGCGACATCGCCACCGGCATCAGCGGGCGCGCGCTGTTCACCCAGAACAGCTATCTGCGAGATCGTGCGGGTACTCAAATCATGGCGGACCATTTGAGCTTGCGCGAAGACCCCTTCGTTCCAGGCGGCATGGCCAGCGCTCCATTTGATGACGATGGCATCTGTGGGCAGCAGCGCGCGGTTGTCGAAAACGGCAAGCTACAAGGCTACTTCCTGTCGGCATACGCTGGGCGGCGACTGGGCATGGCACCGACTGGCAATGCCAGCGGTCCCTATAACCTAAGCCTTAGCAGCGAGCACACGCGCGCTGACGACGACTTCAACGCGATGCTGGAGCGCCTAGGGGACGGCCTGCTTGTCACGCAACTCAACGGCGAAGGCACGCAACTCCTCAACGGCAACTACTCGCGCACCGCTAAAGGCTTCTGGGTCCAGAACGGCTTGATTGTGCATCCAGTCACTGGAATCACCATTGCTGGCAACCTCAACGACATGCTGTGCGATGTCATCGCCGTAGGCAACGACATCCATACCCAGGGCAGCTTCAGCAGCGGGTCCGTGCTCGTCTCGCAAATGCAGATCGGCGGACGATAAGCTGCCATGGAGAACCTCATGAACGAAACCAACATCACTGACAACCTTGAGCTCGCGAGTCAAAAGCTTCTGGTGCCCAATGGCATCGAGGTCAATGATCTGCGCAAGACACTCGACCAGGTGATGACACACCAGGTCGATTTTGCCGATCTGTACTTACAGTCGATTCGGCGCGAAAGCTGGTCCCTGGAAAACAGCCAGGTCAAGGCAGGCAGCTTCAGCGTCGACCAGGGCTTCGGCTTGCGCGCGAGCGAGCTCGACCAAACGGCCTTCGCTTACTCACAGCAAATCACCCACAAACGCCTGAGCAACGCCGCCGCGTCGGTGCGCAGTATTGCCGGCAAGGGCAGCAGCGCACGGATCGCCATGCCCGAGCAGCGGGTCATTACTCGTCCAAGCTATGGTGCACAGGATCCGCTATCGGCATCCTCGGCGCCCGCCAACATCGGGATACTCGAGCAGGTGGAGCGTTACGCTCGCAGTGCCGACCCTCGAGTAACCCATGTGTCGGCGACACTGGAGCTCACACATGAGGTCATGATGGTGATGCGTCATGATGGCCGACTGGCCGCCGATGTCCGGCCGTTGGTTCTGTTGTTCGTGCGGGTCATCGTGCAACAGAACGGTAAGCGCGAGACCGCCACTGGTGGGCTGGGTGGACGAAACGGTTTCTGCCATTTTGAAGCCGATAAGCTGCAGACCGAAGTCACCCGCATCACCAACTCCGCACTCACGAACCTGGAGGCTGTTCAAGCGCCTTCCGGCGAGCTGCCTGTCGTACTGGCGAGCGGATGGCCAGGGATGTTGCTCCATGAAGCCATGGGACACGGCTTCGAGGGCGACTTCAACCGCATCGGTAGCTCGGTCTATTCATCAAAGATGGGCGAGGCAGTGGCAGCATCCGGCGTCACCATCTATGACGATGCCACCGTCCAAGGCGCCAGAGGTTCGCTTAACATCGATGACGAAGGCGAACCTGGCCAACGTACTGCGCTGATCGAAAATGGCGTGCTGCGAAACTACATGCAGGACGACCTGAATGCTCGACTGATGAAGCAAAGCTCTACGGGTAACGGTCGTCGGCAATCGTACGCGCACCTACCTATGCCTCGTATGACCAACACCTTCATGGAACCGGGTAAGTATGCAGCCGAAGAGATCATCGCTTCGGTCAAGCGAGGCGTGTATCTCGAAGACCTGGGCAGCGGCGAAGTAGACATTGTCAGTGGTCAGTTTTGCTTCCAGAGCGCGCTGGCCTGGCTTATCGAGGACGGCAAACTTACCGCGCCTATCCGCGGTGCGACGCTGACCGGAAGTGGACCGGAAACGCTTCGTCAGATCAGCATGGTCGGCAACGATCTACGCCTGGATCGCGGCCTTGCCATGTGCGGTAAAGCAGGCCAGCGCGTACCTGTCAGCGTTGGCCAACCTACGCTCAAAATCGATAACCTGCTAGTCGGCGGCACGGCTCAATGAATTCATAAAAACTCGTAACGCCACTGTCACTTTTCAATTCTGATTGCACTTTAGTAACAACTGCACAGAAGGCAGGACAATTTTTTGTTGTTCATCGGGGGATATGAAGAATGGGGAATACAACAGGTTTCAAGCGTTTTAAACCTTTGCCGCTGGCACTGGGTATATCACTGGGTTTGCCTAGCATTGGTTATACCGAAGTATCTACCGCTGCACCTGCACCCTCCAATATCACCCAGCAGAGCTCTTACAATTTGCCTGCCGGCCCGCTGCAAAACACGTTGTCGCTAATCAGCCGCCAGAGCGGTCTGGACATTCAGGTTAATGTCGTCAATATTGCCGACTACAGCGCGCCAGCTATCAAGGGTAATTTGAGTGCTGGCCAGGCCGTCGCTGCGGCAATCGCCGATACATCGCTGCAATCGTTCATTGGTGCCAACGGCAATCTGATCGTCATGTCGCCTACCCCGGTCGCGGCTGCTCATGGCAACTCCACCGACACCGTGCTTCCTTCCATTTCGGTAGAAGGAGCGCCCATTGCCGAGGAGTACGCAGCAACCGCATCGAGCAGTGCCACACGGACCAATACAGCGCTGCAAGAAACACCGCAGTCGATCAAGACCATCACTCGTAAAGTCATTGAAGATCGCCAGACCACTAGCGTCGAAGACGCCCTACGTAATGCAGCCGGCGTAGTTGCGCAAGTAGGAAACCGGGGCACTACCACTTACTTCATTCGTGGATACGAGGTCACACAGACTTCTACGGATGGCGTCGGCGCACCCGAGACGCGATTCGGCATGCTGCTGCCCACTACTCCGATCGATGGCGTTGAAAATGTTGAGGTCATCAAGGGCCCCGCAGCGGTCATGGCAGGTAGCTCATCACCAGGGGGCACAATCAACCTCGTGCGCAAGGCACCGGTAACAGATCCGCTGCATGTGGTTCGTCAAGAAGTTACCGATCGTGGTGAATTCAAGACTGCTGTGGACCTGGGTGGCGCTTTGACGGATGACAAAGCATGGAGCTACCGGTTGAACTACGCGCGTCTGCGGTCTAGTGAAACCTATCCAGATTATCAAGGCTCACGTGGCGACTTTGTCGCACCAGTCATTGCCTGGAAAGGCGACTCGACTCGCATCAAGGTCGGCGCGGAGTTCAACGATACACGCTCTGCACAAAATCTCGCCGGTACCTTTTTCAATACTACGACAGGAAAGATGGTGGATCTGTCTAAACCTCGCCTCGGAGATAAGGACGACCATATTTCCAGCGTAACCAAGACTGGGTATTACGAACTGAACCAGGACCTCATGGATGGTTGGACCTTCAACAGCAAAGCGACCTACTCCGATGCCTCCCTGAGCTTCCAAATTTATCAAACTTACGACATTAGCGCCGATGGCAGCATGGTAGTAAGCCCATTTTCATCGACCACTACTTCGCGGTATTGGAGCACTCAGAACGATGTCAGGGGCACCTTCAACACCGGCCCGCTGAAGCACGAACTACTGATCGGAGTTGACTACCAGCATAGCAACTTCACGCAATACCAGCGTCCCGGCAGCCCATTCGTCGGTGGTAATGCATACGATGCAGACAGTCAGGACTACGCTGCAATCTCATCCGCAAACGCGAAAACCATCGACGGCAGAACCATCCAGCGCGGCCTGATCATCCAGGACCAAATCACCATTCTCGAGAAACTGCACCTGCTCTTTGCAGGCAAAGAATCCCAATGGATATCGCAAACGCGTGTGGTAGGTGCGGAACCCTCGGGGTTCAATCAAAAGAAATGGGTGCCCAACTATGGCATCGCCTATGATCTGACCGACGAGATCACCGCGTATGCGAATTTGCTCAACGGTTTCAGCGGTTCAGCAAACTTCGATATCAGTGGCAACTCGTTGGCGCCAAGCGAAAGCCGGGCGAAAGAAGTGGGGCTGAAATTCAGCCTGCTCGATGACCGTCTGACCATGACCACCGCAGTGTTTGACATTGAGCAAACCAACGTTCCTGTCGCCAACCAAACTGGCCAGTATCTCGGGACAGAGGGACGCAAGAGCAAAGGTTTCGATTTCGATCTCAACGGTCAAATAAAGCCGGGGTGGGACGTGACATTCAGCTATACCTATTCGAAGTTCAAAGACCCAGCAATGGTAAATGGCCGCGTCAACCGCATCACAGGGCAACCGAAAAACTCTGCCAACCTGTGGACATCCTACCAACTTCAGGAAGGAGCACTGAAAGGCTTTGGGGCAGGTGTAGGCGTTACGGCTCAGAGCGACTCGTGGAACGGATATCGGACCAGCAGTTACTTTAATAATCCAGGCCATGCGCAAACGGATGCATCGGTGTTCTATAAGCAAAAGGATTGGTCGCTGACACTGGGTGTCAAAAACGTCTTTAATCGCGATATCTATTCTTATAGCACCTCTCCCGATTGGGTAAACCAGAAAGAAGGACGCACTACTCGCCTGACTGCGGTGTATAGTTTCTAAAAAACAAGCACAACGTTTTTAAATCTGAATCGGCCATGTACAGTATTAGTTTTCAATCCTTAGCACCTGCAACTCGAGTGCAATCAGTAGGCACTGCTACGTGGCCGAATCAAAAATGCCCTTAACGCTGACTAAGTGCGTTTGTTATTTTTTCAAACTGCCGATTTTATCCGCCCCCGGGTCACATTATTGGTTACAGGATCAATGCGCCCATGGCTAATACCGCGGCACTACATCTGGACAAGTTCGATCGAGCGATTCTTGAGACTCTCCAGCACGATTGCAGCGTGGCGATCGGTACCATTGCCGAAAGCATTGGCTTGGGCAACACCGCGTGTTGGCGGCGTATCCAGAAACTGGAAGAAGATGGCATATTGGGCAAGCGAGTGGCCCTGCTAGACCGAGAGAAACTCAATGTCGGGGTAACGGTGTTTGTCTCGATCAAGACCAACCAGCATTCGGCCGAGTGGCTCGAGTCCTTTAACACGGGCGTCGCATCAATTGCCGAAATCACCGAACTTTACAGGATGGCCGGCGACACCGACTACCTGCTAAAGATGGTCGTACCCGACATCAAAGGCTACGACAAAGTCTATAAGCAACTCATTCAAATTCCGGGCCTGTTAGACATCAGCTCAAGCTTCGCCATGGAGCAGATCAAGTACACCACTTCACTGCCCCTGCGCTATGCAGGGTGATCTCACCGACTCAGGAGCCTCCATGCATAAGATCGTCCTCATCGCTGGTTTCGAGCCTTTCGGGGGCGAAACGATCAACCCGGCATGGGAAGCCGTTAAGGACATGGATGGTCTAGAGGTGATGCCCGGTTACCATGTGGTCACCGCGATGCTGCCATGTGTCTTTGACAAGGTGTGCCATGTACTCATCGACGCTATTCGCGGCGTTCAACCCGACATAGTCATTGCTGTCGGTCAGGCCGGGGGGCGTTCGGACATATCGTTGGAGCGGATCGCCATCAATGTCGATGACGCCAGAATACCGGATAACCTTGGTCAGCAGCCCATCGATAGGCCAGTGGACGAGACAGGCCCGGCGGCCTATTTTTCAACACTGCCGATCAAGGCAATGATGCTTGCGCTGCGTGAGGAAGGCATACCCGCCAGCATCTCGAACTCTGCTGGCACATTTGTTTGTAACCACGCTTTCTACAGCTTGATGCATTCGTTGCGCGGACGTCCTGACGTTCGTGCTGGATTTATCCATATCCCATACTTGCCCCAACAAGCCGCACGATTTCCCGGTACGCCGAGCATGTCGGATGAACAGGTGGCAGCGGCCGTGCTCACCGCCATTAGGTCTGCAGCCACCACCGAGGTTGACCTGCAAGTGCCGGGGGGAGCTTTGCACTAACTCCCCCTCCTCGCTGCATGAACTTAGCTGGGCCATTTCCATAGAGGCTGATCAAGCACACTGTCCTAGGCTCTGCAAGAAAAATATTGTCGCAAACAGCGCACGGCACCGGACAATGAGACCATCGCCGCAAAACTTGTTGCGAGCTTGTCGAAGCGAGGTATGCGTCCGGGCATCACGCCTTGCGTCATAGAGCGAAACATCCCCCCTTAGCACCTAGGTTCTGTACGAAAAGAGATGTCGCAAACACCGCCTGGCACAAGCCAGCGAGACCATAGCGACATAACTGTTCGCGAGCTTGTCGAAGCGCGTCACGATCCGGCGGTTCTCTTTCAGGTTCAGGCAGCCAAACATGCGCTCGATGATGTTGCGCTGTCGGTACTTGGGCCGATCAAACAGTCTTGGTAAGCCAGGCTTGGATCTGTGTTCCATCGAGCGCAGCGGGATGACAGGTTGCATTCGATATTGGTCGCAGTAGCGGCGTAGTGCTTCGGCGTCGTAGCCTTTGTCGGCAACCAACCATTTACAGTGTTTACGCGGGCGGCCACGTAACGCCTTACCATGACAGGATTCCTTTCCGTAGAGGGCTGGAAACTTTACAAAATTTCAGCTTTCGAGGATGCCGATTGGGTTTCTCGGGATTTCATACAGAGCCTGGCGAGCATCATATGCACTCTGGGCAGCTTCGACCTCCGACGCATGGCGCTCTGTCCAGTCAAGAAGAGCAGAGAACGGTCCGCTGAGCGTCTTACCGAGAGGCGTCACCCGGTATTCCACAGCTACTGGTGACGTCGTCTTGACGACGCGTTCCAAGATGCCGTTGCGCTCAAGCCGCCTTAAAGCCTGCGTCAAAGCCTTCTGAGAGATCCCGGGAATACTGCGCTTGAGAAGATTGAAACGCAGCGGTTCCTGACAGATTTGCGACAGGATCAAAATAGACCATTTGTCGGCGATTTGATCGAGAAGCAGTCGATTCCCCAAATCCGATTTCTTAGCGTCCAGCATGCGGTTCCCTCATGTATACCTAGGCGACTTCTAGTGCCTAATTGACACTAGGTTTCGATCATATACCATTTCTTGCGTATCAACATACAAGTCAGTTCTTTAGCTTCTTGCAGACGGATTGACATGGCTGAAGTGATCGAGAAGCCCCCTGAAAAATCGCGACGCGATATCAACCAACATGCTCTCCTCTGCAAAACGTGCACTGCTCAATTAGGAAATAAACCACATGATTTATGAAGCATTGTTCGAACCTTTTTCAATCAACAAACTCGTTATCCCCAATCGCTTTGTCATGGCACCCATGACGCGCCTTTTTGCCAAAGACGGCATTATTCCTCCTGAGACCGGAGCCTATTATCGCAAGCGTGCGGAAGGAGGCGTAGGTTTGATTCTGACGGAACTCAGCGTTGTCGATCGTGAGGCTTCCCACGGCGACCCAGCAATGCCCCGGCTAAATTCAGAGGCTTCGTTCGACGCCTGGCGCCGGGTCGCCGACGATGTCCATGCGGCGAATGGTCGGATCGGCCTTCAGATCGGTCATCTCGGAGCCAATCCAAATCCGATAACTGGCTGGTTGCCGGAAGGTCGGATCGACAGCGTCTCCGGATTCGATAATTCTGGGAATCCGCTGGGCGAGCCGATGCGCGACTCTGACATTGCCGACACCATCGCCGCCTTTGCGAATGCTGCGGCGGAGGCACAACGCATAGGCTTCGACACTGTTGAGATTCATGCGGCGCACGGCCATCTTATCGACCAGTTCGCTTGGGCGTTCACAAATCGTCGCAGTGATGCATGGGGCGGCAGTATGAGTGGACGCGCACGATTTGGTGCCGAAATTGTTCGTGCCGTACGCGAAGCGACCGGCCCTGATTTTCCGATCATCATGCGACTGTCGCAATGGAAGATCGGGCATTATGAGGCGAAAGTGGCAGCGACACCTGCCGAACTCGAAGCGTGGGTAGCACCGCTCGTCGATGCCGGAGTCGATGCTCTGCACGGATCGCAACGCCGCTATTGGGAACCGGAATTTGAAGGTTCCGATCTCAACTTTGCTGGATGGTTGAAAAAGCTAAGCGGCAAGCCTTCGATCACTGTGGGATCGGTAGGCCTGTCCGGCGAATTTATGGCTGCATATGCCGGCGAGAGCGCAGAGCCGAGATCTATTGACGGACTCTACGAACGAATGGTGCGCGGCGAGTTCGACATGGTCGCGGTAGGTCGAGCTCTGCTTGGCGATCCTGATTGGGTAGAGAAGGTGCGGGATGGGCGTATTGATGAATTGCGCGCCTTTGACCCTCATGCGTTCAAAACATTGGCTTAGGCTCTGTATGAAAGACAAAGAGACCTAATCGGCATCCTCGGAAGCTGAAATTTTGTAAAGTTTCCAGCCCTCTACGGAAAGGAATTCTGTGATGGCAAGGCGTTACGAACTCTCGGACGAGGCCTGGGCTGTGGTTGCTGATATCTTCATCGAAACCCATGGCCGGGGGCGGCCCCGCCTGAGCGACCGGCTGATGCTCGATGGCGTGCTCTGGGTGCTTTGCTCGGGCCTGCGTGGCGAGATATGCCGGAGAGCTTTGGCCCAGGGTCAACGGTTTCGAGGTTGGCGAAACCAAGGGTCATTTGATCAGATGCTCAAACGCTTGCACCTGAGATTAAATGACCAAGGCTTGATCGATTTGAAAACCTGGATGATCGACTCAACCGCGGTACGCGCAACCCGAGCCTCTTCCGACGCCGGGGAAAAAGGGGGCTGACGAGTTGACAACGATTACAAGCCACCCTTCCAGATGGTAGGCGATAACAAAACCGTTTGATTTCCCCATACACATTTAAGTATTGAAGGATGAAGTCAACATGATCGGCTGCGCCAGCAGCCGATCATACGTACCAATCAGCGAATGGTAATCACCTCTTTGGCCTATGCATACCTTTAGTGCCGATGACATTGAAGCTCTTCCCTCGAGCACGCCCAGAGAAGTAAGGTCTCTCTTTTTTAGTCAGAGGTTCGGCTCTAGATCCGACCGACCTCAGAAAAGCGAGAGCGGATAATTGATAA
The DNA here is from genome assembly GCF_024809425.1 of Pseudomonas sp. JAI111. Taxonomy (NCBI): domain Bacteria; kingdom Pseudomonadati; phylum Pseudomonadota; class Gammaproteobacteria; order Pseudomonadales; family Pseudomonadaceae; genus Pseudomonas; species Pseudomonas sp. JAI111. Next base: position 338,854 of record NZ_JANUCB010000001.1, read on the forward strand.
TCAAACGGTTCTCATTGAAACAGTTGGCTGGCCAAAGCTCACTAAAAAATGAACGCGCTTGCAGAATAAGACTGCGTTTGCCAGGACGAACAGGATCACCACAGGCTGACGTGAAGATCACAAGCATGGGCGTAACTGAATTACTGAAAAGGGCTTCGCCAGAATCATGTAACTCCGCTGAACGATCTTGCCCGCGAAACCGGCGAACACTTACGGTTGGCGGAGTTTGCAGATGATCATCTGACCTGGTTCCGCAAACTACGAAAAATACCAAACGTACTTGTTAACTAACCCGGAAACGAGGTTAAGCCTTTCTTCGGTCCGAGCTAAAACCCGGCGGCCGCGGCAATGAAGAGGTCGAATGAACGGAACGTGAGTGATCGCGCGGCATAGGAAGCCACGGTCAGTTGCTGAAGACCCTCCACAATTCCAAGCGATTTATTGAGGAGGTACCAGATCAGCTTGTTGCTGGTCGCCGGATAGATCAAAGGAATGAGCTGAGGCGGGAAAAACCGCAAAAATTTCTGCCATGTAACCTGCGCTATTGAACGTGATGGTACCCGCATAGCCGCGTATGAATCGACTAAGACCACATCCCTGGTCCCGAGCGGCGTCTACATCAAACGGAGGATCGCCCAAGTAAAAGCGCCGTGCCCAGAAGGCACGGCGCGTGATGGAGCGAACCGGTTAAGCTCAACACCTGAACTTCACGTTACTACGCTCCGATTGGGATGAATCAGGCCATCGCCGGATAGTCTATATAACCTTCTTCTGCGCCGCTGTAGTACTTGGAAGCATCCGCTGCCGCCAATGGCGCGTCTTGGCGCAAGCGTTCAGGCAGGTCAGGATTACTGATGAACAGCGTGCCAAATGTGACCGCATCAGCCAGGCCACTTTCCAGCACCTGCTCCGCAGACTTGCGGTCGTAGCCAACATTCAACACGAAAATCCCTGAGAATCGCTCGCGGGCCCCCGGCGCTAGAGGTTTAACGCCTTCCGGCAGGGTCGACGGTTCCATGAAATGCAGAATACCAACGTGTTTCTTTTCCAGCGCTTGCACCGCGTACATGTAGGTCTGCTCGAGATTAGAGTCGCCCATGTCGTTGTACGGAATGCGCGGCGACAGCCTGACCGAGACACGTTCCGGCCCGAAGATCTTTATCGCGGCGTCAGTAGCCTCAAGCAGGAACCTTGCCCGCTTCTCAACGGTGCCGCCATACTCATCGGTTCGTTTGTTTGATCCATCTTCGAGAAACTGCGCCGGCAGGTAACCATTTGCACCGTGCACCTCAACGCCATCAAAACCCGCATCCTTTGCAGCCTGCGCAGCCTTTTCATAATCTGCGATGGTGGCCTTGATTTCATCAAGGGTCATTTCCCGTGGGGTCACAGAAGGCTTGATGCCTTCTGGCGTGAATGCTTGGCTATTGAACGGGACGGCCGATGGCGCCACCGGCAGTTCTCCACTATGGAAGTCCGGGTGAGATGCCCTTCCCGTATGCCAAAGTTGCGCAAAAATCAAACCACCCGCTTCATGAACTGCCCGGGTTACCTTTTTCCACCCCGCAATTTGCTCGGGAGTATAGATTCCTGGGGTATTCGTCCAACCGACCGCCTGGGCGCTGATCTGGGTGCCTTCCGTGAAAATCAGTCCTGCTGATGCACGCTGCGCGTAATACGTTGCGGTCAATTCGTTGGCGACCTGATCCTTGGATCGACCTCTGGTCATTGGCGCCATAAAGACTCGATTCTTGAAGTTAAGCTCTTTATTGCTCAAGGGGGTCAACAGCTTCAGGTTTTCCATATGCTCTCCATCTATAGCGTTTATTGATGTCCAGCGCGCGCTCAATGTTTAGTCAGGCGCGGATTCACCCAAAAGGTGCTTCCTGTCGTATGAACAATTGGCGGACTGCAGCTCGCCGGCAAGCGCAACGAAACAGAGTGAAGGCTCGGCGCGCTTGCCTCGACAGTGAGGACTATGAAGATGGTATATGGAATAAACCTGGTGTCTATTAGGCACCTTGTGTCGCCCTAGTAGGTTCGAGGAAACCTACTGCCTGAGAACATTCATTGGCGCTGGGCGGTTGAACCATCGATAGAGGGTCTTGCGCATATGAGTAGCGGTAGCACTTCGAACATACAATGGCCGATCCACGACAGTGGACGCCGCGCTCATGACATCGAGTTAAGCAGCCTACCCTCCGGACTCCCCGCGCTGCTGGCGGCGTCGAACGTTCGCCGGGCCGCATCGACCTCGGGCAGCTTGGCGACAGTCCACTCGTGCAGTGCCCGAAAAGGCGCTTGTAGCGTGCGGCCCAACGGCGTGATCTGATACTGCACCGCGACCGGCGAGAGCGAAATGACCTCTCGCGAGACCAAGCCATTGCGTTCCAGCTTGCGCAGGCATTGGGTAAGCGCTTTTTGGGTCACGCCTTGCAACCGGCGACGGATCGCGTTGAAGCGTTGCGGACCGCCATCAAGCACCGCCAGCACCATCATCGACCACTTATCAGCAATCTGGTCGAATAAGGCCCGGCTAGGACAGTCGGACGAAAAGCAGAGCGGTTCGATTTCAAGCATGGCGGTTTCCTTACAGGTATTCAGACGATCTAGGCGCTTACGAATACTAAGTTTACAAGGTACACCACCAATGTCTAATGAGCTTGCCTGCCAGCGTCGACAGCGTGCTGCGGCGGGTCGGAATTCGAACCTGACTACGAACCATACCCACCAGCAGCAATACAGCGGATCTTGCCGGAGGGCATGGTCGGCACCCGGGGCGGCAGAATCGAACGGAAGAAATCAACAGTCATCTACAAGACCACTTCAGAGCGACGTAAAAAAGCGGGCGTATCAGTCCTTACTAAGGGCGAAAGAAACGAAAAGCCGCGATTGGCCGCATTGCACTCATATTCCAGGAGACACTCATAGTCAGCCTCACTGGCGGGCAGGACTTCCTTGATCGCCAGGTCACGGGACACCTCAGGAAGCTGCCCCAAGGCATCGTTCATTGCGTTCCTGATTGAAACGGCGTCCTGACCAATCGAGGTGATGTAAGGCAGGCAAGGACTGCGCACACTTCGTGTCAGGATCCTGAGGCCTTCGATCTCGGCACTGTTATCTCTCACAAGATAGTCGTAGGTGACACTGTCGACGGACGCCAAATCACCCTCGCCCTCTCTCAGCCTTCGCATGCTCTCCCTGTGGGATCCGGTGAAGGTGAGTTTCGAGAAGAAACCTCGGTCGCTGATCCCGGCCAGCGTGTGGCGCAATAAATTCATTCCAGAGTTGGAATCCGCTGCATTGATCAGGCCATGGCTGCCCTGGAAACCTGCCAGGTCAGTCACGGCCGAATCAGCTCTGCAGAGCAGCAAACTGCAATGGCCCCCTCCCGAGCTATGGGTAAGCTCATAGCTCGGGCGCCCTACCAGCCTCACCTTTCCCCGCAGCGACGTAACGAATGGATAGCCGCAGGTCTGGGATAACAACAGATCCGGGGAAAGCCGATGCGCCGCGAGTTCAACAATCTGTTTTTGCCCACGGTGCTCGCCGAGAATCGCCAGGATGCGCTCAAGCCAGGCGTCCTGTGCGTGTAAAACCCTGGCGGGAGCGAGGTACATGGATAGATCGCTGGTCATATGAAATCCATTCAGAGGGCTCGATTGACGCTGATCACAGCAGGAAACGGTTGGCCGGCGTCTTCAAGCCCAAGCGATCCCTCAGCGTCCCCGGTTCATATTCCTGTCGGAACACCCCTCTGGCCTGCAGCAGAGGCACCACGCCACGGGTGAATGTTTCGAAGTCAGTGGGTAAAAACGGAAACATGAGGTTGTAGCCATCGACGGCATTCGATTCGTATAACGCTGAAAGCTTGTCGGCAATATGCTCCGCCGTTCCGATCAGCAGCCAGGTACTGGAGCTCTTGACCAACCGGCGCCCTATTTCGCGAATGGACAAGGAGGTGTCGTACTGCTTGAGCAGGGCCAGCTCGGTTCGAATGCCATCAAACTCAGACTCATCCGGCAATGCCGGCAATGGGCTGTCCGGCGATAGCCCTGTCAAGTCCAGACGGGTGTAGCTGGAGACCAGATCAATCGCCACGGCATCGATAATGAGGCTGTCCTCAAGTTGCCGACGTCGCCCCTCCTCAGTCTCATCCTCGAGCACCACCGGAAGCACACCGGTGATGATTTTCAGATCACTGGAGTGCCTGCCCTTCAACTCGAGTCGGCGATTCAAATCGGCCCTGTACGCCAAGCCCTCTTCGATCGAATTGATAAAACAGAAGTGCACGTCCGCATGTGCGGCGGCCAGATTCTTGCCGGCTTCAGAAGACCCCGCCTGAGCGAGGACCGGGTGGCCCTGGGGTGGACGCGGCACGTTGAGCGGCCCACGTACGTTGAAATGTGCGCCTTTGTGATTGATCGGGTGAATTTTCGATGGGTCGGCAAAGTCGCCGGTGCCCTTGTCAAATTCAAGCGCCCCCTCCTCCCAGGAATCCCAAAGCTGCTTGACGACATGGATGAACTCCTCGGCCCGCAGATAACGATCGCCGTGTTTCGTCAGGCCTGACAAGCCGAAATTCGAAGCCTCCTCTTCCAGCCAGGACGTCACGATATTCCAGCTGGCTCGCCCTGCACTGAGGTAGTCCAGCGAAGCAAAATAGCGCGCGAGGTTGAAGGGCTCGTTATAGGAAGTCGAAGCCGTGCCCATCAGCCCGATGTGCTCGGTAACCGCAGCCAGTGCGGACAACAGCGTAATCGGTTCAAGGCGCGCGTTGGCATAGTGCCTCAACCCACTGGCGACGGAATCCCAGACAGCGACGTGATCCGCAATGAAAACCGCGTCAAATTTCGCCGCCTCGGCCGCCTGCACCAGTCTTGCGTAGTAACCCAGCGTGAATATCTCTTGGGTCGGCGACAGCGGGTGGCGCCAGGAAAAACGATGATCGCCCTGGGGGTTAAAAAAGAACAAATTCAAAATCATACTTTTATTCGACATAACGCCTCCGCGACCTTACCCACGTCGCATTGATTTTCACTGGGCCGTCTTGACGGTATGTTCGGCAACCCACTGCGCCGCGACTTTCGCAGGGTCCTTGTGATCGATATCAACCAGGCGATTGAGTTGCTTGAGGTCGTCATCGGTCAGCTTTGCAGAAACCTCGTTAAGCACCTGGGTGACTTCCGGGGTCAGCAACGCCTTGCGCCCCAATGGCGTGATGTTTTGCAGGGGCTGTTGGTGCTTGTCGTCCTCGAGGACAACCCAAGGCTCTTTCGCCAGGATGCCTTGCGTGGAGACCACCGTGGCCACGTCGATAGCGCCGGAGTTCAACGCCAGCCGCGACAAGGGCCCGCCCATGTCCAGCGACTTGACGCTCTTGAAGTTGATGCCGTAGACCGCCTTCAACCCGGGCAGGCCTAACGCAGCCGTGGCGACTTCGGGAGGCCCGCCCAGGGTGAAATCACCCGAGACGGGCGCCAGGTCGGACAAGGTGCGCAGGTTGTACTTTTCTGCGGTCTTTTGGGTGACGGCCCAGGCGGTAATGGAGCCTGCGGACGAAGGCTCAAGCAACTGGAGGTCCGCCGGCAACTTCTGTTGCAAAGCGCTGAGGATCTCCTTTTGGGTGGTCAGGGCGGTCTTGTCGTCATAGAAACTCAACAGTGACCCCAGGTATTCGGGTACGACGTCTATATCGCCGTTTTCCAGGGCCTGGGCGATGATCTGGCGGTTGCCCAGATTGAGTCGGGTCTTGACGTCTATCCCTTGATTTTTCAGGGCTGACGCATAGATGTTGGCGAGAATCGTCTGCTCGGAAAAATTGGCCCCTCCAATGGTGATGGACTGAGCGCTGGCCAACGCGCTGCCCACCAGCAAGCCTAGCCCCAGCAGCAATGAAACCGAGTGCGCTGATCGAGCCTTCGAACGTTGTTTGTTTTTCATGTGGGTTTGCACCTCTGCAGAGTTAATACACACTTTCAAATGCCTCAGGTCATGTAGCGCTTAGTTCGATTTTCCCCGCGCGCCATTTTCTAACCATGAATGTTTCTATCATTGAACAAACCCACTCACTGGCAATCGCCAGTGCCGACACTATCAGTGCGCCGCCAATAATTTGCGGCGTATCATTTCGGCCCAGTCCATCAATCAGAAACCTGCCCAGCCCGCCGAAGCCGGCATACGCGGCGATGGTGGCCGTGGCGATAAGTTGCACCAGGGCTGAGCGGAATCCAGAAAAGATCAGCGGAAAAGCCAACGGCAACTCGAGCTGGAAAAACATCTGCCCTCTGCGCATGCCCATCGATCTGGCAGCCTGCTTCAGGGATGAATCCACCTGATCGATGCCAACATAGGTATTGGTTAATATCGGCGGGATGCTCATGGTCACCAACGCGATAATCACCGTGCTGGTTTCATAGCCAATAAGCATGATTGCAAGTATCACAATACCCAGGGACGGTAATGCTCGCCCAATATTGAACAGCCCTATCGCCACCTGCGCGCCTTTGCGGTAGTTAGCCAGCAGTACGCCAAGCGGCAACGCTATTGCGCAAGCAATGGCCAGGCTCAAGGACACATAATAAATATGCTCTGCCAGCCGAGTCAGTATGCCGTTTTCACCCAACCAATTATCAGGAAGAGAAAACCAAAGATAGACACCCACGAACATGTTCATCAGCGCACCCAAGGCACCAGCCATTTATTGATTGAATAAAACAGAAAATCAAAACATAACGCCAACATCACCGTCAGGACCAGGCTGACCGCCACAGGGGTAGTGAAACTTTGAGCCAGCCCGGTAATGAACAGCTGGCCCAGTCCACCTTGTCCAATCAAGGCAGTAACAGTCACCAGTCCTACCAAAGTAACCGAGGTGGTTCGTAAGCCTGCCAATAACGCAGGCAGCGCCAGTGGAAGTTCAACCCCGAGGAATCTCTGCATGCGCGTATACCCGAGCGCACGGGCTTCCTCCAATACGTCCGCAGGGTTACTCGCAAGCCCCGCCAAGGTGTTCTGTAACACGATAAGCAAGGAATACAGGCTCAAACCAATGACCGCCGTGGTCTTGGATAAACCGGTAAAAGGCATTATCAAAATAAACAGTGCCAGGGACGGAATGGTAAAAAGTATGCCGCAGACATAAATCATCGGCCGCGCCAGACCTGGCTGGCACAACGTCAAGAGCACCATTGCGCCCGCTAATAGCATCCCTATACACAGGCCCAAGGTCACCAACTGAATATGATCAACTAACAGCTGACCGATCTGCTGCCCGTTTTCAACGATCCAGGACCAGTCAATCATTGCGCACTTCCGAAGCGGCGCTCATTGAGTGCGCTGTGAAGGCTAGCAATCGAGAGGCAACCTTGGTAACCGCCGGCCTCGTCCACGCGAACAACCACACCGATAGGCGCCGTTAGAATTTTAACCAGGGCGTGATGCAATGAGTCGTTACTCGACACCGTAGTCAGCTCCGGAACAGGCACGTCCGATTCACTGACCCACTTCAACGGGTTGGACTTGTCATCCAGTATAAGTTTGAATTCACAGCTGACCTCATCCGCCGGAAGATCAGAAACCTTCATCAGCGAAAGCCTTTTTAACAGCGGATCTTTGCCGATAAAGTTCTTCACAAACTCGCTGGCAGGATGGGCAAGGATGTTGTGAGGGGTATCGAACTGAACAAGTTTCCCTTCGCCCTCGAAGATGGCAATCCGATCACCAATCTTGATGGCCTCCTCCATATCATGGGTCACCAGGATAATGGTTTTATGCAGACGTCGCTGAAGCGCAACCAGTTCATCCTGCAGTCGCTCGCGTATCACCGGATCAAGCGCGGCAAAGGGTTCGTCCATCAATACAACCGGTGGGTCCGAGGCCAATGCCCTTGCCAGGGCGACACGACTTTGCTGCCCGCCCGACAGCTGATTAGGGTAGCGGTCCAGAAATTCCGGCTGAAGCCCAACCAGGGAGATGAGCTCGCTCACGCGCTGGCGGATTTTATGTTTGCTCCAGCCCAGGAGTCGCGGTACTGCGCCAATATTTTCGGCAACCGTCTGGTGGGGAAATAAGGCCGCGCTCTGCATCATGAACCCAATACCACGGCGTAACGTAACGACGTCAAGCTCATCGGTTGCCACGCCGTTGACAAAGATGCGGCCACTGTCCTGGGTATCCAGCCTGTTGATCATGCGCAAAATGGTGGTTTTGCCACACCCACTAGGCCCGACAAATACACAGATCTCACCCTCCCGGACGTGAAGCGTTAAATCGCTCACGGCAGTTCGCGGGCTGCCTTTATGAGTTTTCTTTATGGCTTCAAAACGTATCATTTTCCGACGCTCAGATTAGCTTGCATATTTCAGTGCTCAGCAGGATGGCGAGGACAATCCACGGGACTGACCAGATGTTTCTGCAATAACTGGAAGTAGCCATGAATGACATAGCCATTGTTTCGCGCGATCCATTGTTCCCGCTTGGCTCTATACACCCTGGGTAAGTAAAACCAGGGCAAACCAGGAAGATCGTGATGAACCAGGTGAAGATTGAGGTTGAGAAACAGCCAACTCAACAGCCCCGACGATTCATTGATAACCGTGCGGTGTTCCGGAAGCGTTGACGGACGATGTTCGTAAAACGACCTGACCATGGCAATCGACAAGGCCGGCAGCGAAACCAGGAATAGGTACTGTATGGCACTGATGGCGCTGTATTGCTCAACCAAAGCCAGCACTATGCCAACACTGAATATATGAGCGGCCCACATCCGCCAAGCGATTCGACCGGTGTGAAACAGACCTCCAATCTCGCCACCCACAAGGGTGATCACCGCCAACGGCGCACCCATAAGCAAACGACCACCCACGGTCTTGTTTACCCATAACAACGTTCTGATATAGCGAGGCGAGCGCAACCAAACAGCACCAGTGACATAACGACTTTCCGGATCTTGGCCCGGCACCGTCAACGCCTCGTCGTGGTGATGCGCCAAATGGGTGTTCCTATAGATGTCGTAGGGGTACCATACGGCAAATGGCAGAAATCCCAAGGCTTTATTGATGCCAGCCCAACGCGTTGGATGACCGTGGATAAGCTCATGCTGAATCGACATCCACAGCACAACCAGTGGAATCAACAGGACAAGGCTGAGTACTTCGCCAAGTACACTCCCACAAAAAATAATAAACGCCCAAGCCAGATAGAACCCGACTAACAAAAGCCAGGTGGGCCATTCGGTTTTACTAGTTACGGTAGTGCTCAGCTTGACGATTTCCGCTCGATGAGCGTCATCCAAATAGTTTGGCATTGTTGTCAGTCACGATAGATCTTGCTCGGAACGGGCGCCCAATCACTCACACTTCAAGCTGCAACCCCATAAACCGGGATTACCTGAAGATGTTTGGCTGGATTAACCGTATGGAAGTACCCAACAACGACGATTCACATGGCGTAGAGAAGAAACGCCAAGCCTTCGCTGATTGCACTGCAGGCTTCGCTGTTAGCCTGACAAGGGAGAGGTTTGCCGGTAACGGAGGGAACGGCACTGGAGGAAAAAGAACGGGTGCGGATATTGTCGGCATGAGAAATCGCGACATGGGCGCCGTCATGTGACAGAGCTTCAAGGCTGATTTGGAAGATTCGGGCGCCGGACATAGTCGTACCATAATAATAAGGCTGAACATATCCGGTGGTCCGGTGACAGCAAGGTAGCACGGTGAACCATATGATCAAGGAATATATTTCGCTATGCTTATTCTTTAAAATAATAAAAATTAGCGTATATCCACTTATGCCAGCGAGTCTTTCTCCTTTCTCATTGGCGCGCTCACTCACCTCCGATTACTGATCGCCACACGGCCTACGGGCTGTTGGGACTGGCGCCGAAACCATAGAAGATACACCGTTCGCCATGATCACCGACGTGATACCTATCTGTTCGGCGAGTCGCTGCTCAGCGACTTTACCCGCGCCCCAGGAGCGGGTGTGGATTGCACGCTATGACTTCGACTTTGCCACCACAGGATTGCCTGGCCTCAGGGCTTGAAGTACGCCAAAGGGCAAGAGGTGGACGCGCCCCTTCTGAGCTCAGCCCAAGCCGCCCGCTTGCGAGTGGCAGGACAGGACGGCAAGAAATGAGAGCATGTGACCGATATCACCCGCACCATCCAGAGTAGGCCGCTCAGAAATGTATCAGCGCAGTGGTGCAACTCAACCAATCGATCGACGTACGCTGATAGCGCCAACGAAAACTGTTTGACTTTCTGGTACACATTTAAGTTTTGACGGGTATCGTCAATCGATGGTCGGCTGCACCAGCAACCGAACAATCGTTCCATTCAATGGATATTAAGAGGCGTATACTCACAAAAACGCCCTGCAGAATCGCACCGCGATGCGCTCGGTATATCTACGACACTACAGGACTACCCCGGCTTTCCATTAGGTCCGTTCGCTGTACGCTGCGATCAACGTCTTACAGCTCCAGCGCTTTCTAAGCCTGAGGTACAGCTCTGGATGCGGTCGCTTCAAAAAAGCACCCTAATTTCGATAACGAAATTCGATACCCGCGATTAATTAAGGCCAATAGCTACTAGCGACACTCACTTGTACAGTCAAACCAGATCGGCTGACAGAGGAGCGCACGCATGGATAGCCAGTACGAGATTCATTTCGTCCGCTCAGGACACAAAGAGGTACTTCGTGTATCGCGTCGTCACATGTCTGAACCTGAGGCATGGAAAATTGCGCTCTTGCAGGCAGGTGCTTGTTACGGCGACATCGCGCAACTGCCTACGCATGAAAGCATCATAGCGCTGGCCAAACGATTTTCTATCTCGGGGGTGCGATGGAACAAAGCCAGCCATACCATCTCATTTGCAGAACGCTCCTCCCTGATATCAGTAAAACTCTGTAGAACAGAGAGGAGTTGATGTCGATGCTATGTACCGTAAGAGTAGCCAACATCTCATCTGCCGGGTTGATCGCGCGAAAGATCAGGTAACGCTTGGTTGGATGGAGCGCCGGGTTTGATTTGAAATAACCATCCCCCCAAGCCGACGTTGTGTAGAGGCTCAAACACCACCATAGGCACAGGCCGCTCCCCCTTCCACCTGTCGGTGTCACCGCACGTGCACAGGTTCGCTGCTTGCCTAGCGAAAAACGCTGCCGGATACTTTGACACGAACGCCTGCAATTCAGTGCCTTAGTCGCTAGCAGGCATAGCGGTGAAAGTGTAGTTCGCAGCAGCAGAGTTTGTGATTCAGCTTCTTGCCCTCGATGCAACAGCCGCTGTCGACCTTGGTCGCTACGGTCTGCATCTACGGTGACTGTAGCCTGCGTCGGAAACGCTAGTCCACGCCCGCCAACCTCAGGAGCAAACGGGAAGATGTTGAGGCCAGCTTACGCAATTACGTCGAACCGGTCTCGAGGGACTTCGGCGTGTTGTCCAGCCGGTTTGCCACCGGCCGGGTAACATCGTCAGGGAGCAGTCTAACTTCTTGTGCAATATCGCCAATCAAGTCAATAACAATCAGAAATGGTATTCGAGCCCGGTATGAATAATCAACGGATCGAGATCGAACGAAGCGGACACGGCCTGACCGCCCAGAGCGGGAATGTTTCCACTGGCCTTTGTTTTTATGAATAACTTACGAGCGTCCACAAAGAACGACCAGTTCTTTTGGAGTGGCACAGTGAAACCGGCCTGTAAGACCGAGCCCCATGTGTTATCCACCTTCAGGCTGTCGACGTCCCCATCTTTTGAGCTAAACACGTAGACATATGTCAGGCCAGCCCCGATATAAGGTGAAATACTGCCTTTGGGGTTGAACTTGTAAACGGCACTGAGGATGGCTGGGCCATACCGAACCTCACCGAGCGTTCCTGATAGCGGCGGCCGCGCTGCATTGAGAGATCCCGCCGTGGTCAGCTTAGTTTTTGGTGGAATACCAAAAGCAAAGTGCGTACTCCAGTTGTCGGTGAATTCATAACCGATGTCGAACGCAAGCGAGTAATTGTCCTTGACGTTCACATCGGCGCCCGGTATCGACGCCCCTCCCAATTTGACTTTCGCTGACTCATCCCAAAGAACACTTGCTGGGCCAACTCGCAAGACCCAAGGACTGTCCTCCGCAGCAGCTTTACCTACCATGAACACTCCAAGTAGCAGGAGCCAGGTAGCAATCCAAAATGCATTTTTTTGTCCTGTTTTCATCAAAGAGCGAGGCGAGTCGAAGGTCATTTTATATCTCTCTTATCGTTATAGATGAAAAGAATCAAGTTAAGGTTCTTACTTAGCATTGCGTCGCCGTATGCCTGCCGGTTGATAAGTTCAAAAACTCAACCAACAACTCATCCGCGATTCTGGTGCCAACTAGTAAGATGCAGCATGCCACTCCTAAATCAAGAATGCAGCGCGACAAGCTTCCAAGGGATTAAGCTCTGAACGCAACAATCTCGAGAAGATCAGTCCCGGACAGTGATGCTGCCAAAAGACCCAATACACACCATATGGAATCCGGTTTAGATCGCTCACCGATCAAGTTGGAGACGAACACCGACACGAAAGCCAATACAGCTAGCAAACCGTGCGCAGTTCCAAACAAGGAAGGAAACCGTATCCGCAATGCATTTAGCGTTGCCACTACTACAGCGCCGCATGCGCCTGCGACGAACAACATGAAAAGCCATTGCACCAGGCTTATTTTTATTTTCCTTTCGCATAGTTATCGGCCAGGACAATTACCACCGTGCGTGAAATTATCACTGCTCCCCCTTATAAGGAGGACTCTTTGAGTGTCGGAAGTGCCCTCGTAGATCTGGCATACTCTCTGGCATCGGACCATATCCGCTCTACTGGAAAGCTTTGTTCAGGCATCCGCCCTGTCATAAATACAGTGTTGACTTAGAGATCAAGCACCAGAGGCGCTTCCCCTGTCGCCCTGGATACGCAGAGAAGAATCTGGTTTCCCTTCTCGCGTTCTGCTGTCGTCAATACTGCATCGCGGTGCTCGATATCACCGGAGAGGACCCGGCACCGGCAGGTGCCGCAAACTCCCTGCCGGCACACCGTATCGACAGAAAGACGCTCGCGCTCCAGGGCATCAACGATGCTCTCACCAACGTCAACCCTCAACTGCCGGCCGCTGCGGGCCAACGTTATAGTGAAGGGCTGATCAGGGGAAGAAGGACCGCGCGCGCTGAAGTTCTCGGTTGCAATTGCGTTCGCCGGCCAGCCAAACTTTACAGCGGCCGCCTGGACACGCTCCATGAATCCAGCCGGTCCGCACAGATAGACCTGATCGCCATCTTGATATTGGCCAAGCGTGTCCGTGATCTCATTGTTTTCAAAACCTTTACCTTCGTCGCAATGCAGCTGGATACGTGCTGCAAATGGAAAGCTTCGAATGGCCTGGCCGAATGGAACATGGGCCTGAGTACGTGCAAAGACGTGAAGCGCAAAGTCCTTCTTGGCCTCGGCGAGGGCATAAGCCATCGAGATCAGAGGAGTCATGCCGATGCCGCCCGCGATGAGGACGTGTCGTCCGTTGGATATCTGCAATGGGAAATTGCTGCGTGGGATGCCGACTTCGACAACCGTACCCACTTGTAGACGTGCATGCGCCGCAACGGAGCCGCCGCGCCCGTTAGCATCACGCTTGACCGCGATCTGCCACTGCCCCGTGCTGCCCGGCCGACCGATAAGCGAGTATTGACGAACCAAGTCAGGATCGAGCCGCACGTCGATATGGGCGCCGGCCTCATAGATCGGCAGCGGAGTGGGTGATGCCGATTCGAACGTGAACAAGCGTATATCCTGAGCGATATCCTCGGTCGCTACGATCGTCGCCAAGCGCCACGGTGTCTCGGTGTTCCGGATGGCATTCTGGCTCCACCCCCCCCAATAACCCCGAATAGGCGGAGAGCGCCGCAACAATTCTGTCTTCGTGGCACGCCAGCCAGCATTCAGCCTGTACCAGGGGATTTGTGGGTAAAGATGGTGGATGAGATGGGCGTTTTGACCGAGCATCAATGGGTCGAGCCATTTGTTGTTCAGGATCGCGGTCGCATGGATCGGATGCTCCCGCTGCTCGACGCCCGGCGGGTGCTGGATGTGCGCGAAAATATAGAGAGTTAGCAAGAGAGCGATGCGCTGTGGCACCCACCAGATCAACATCCATTCGAGCGCCCAAGGAGATGCAATCCAAAAGAAATACCAACTCGCCATCAGGGAAACGCCCAAGAAGAAACGCACATTCTGAGCAATCGACCACTGGTTGAAGCGTTTCAGGTACCAGTAGATCCAATGAAGCTCTAGAAAACTTCCAAAAAGGAAGAAACCGGATAGCGAACCGGTTGCGCCTTCGTCTGGGTCATCGGAGTGTTCTCCCGTCGACTTGTGATGGGCCAAGTGAAGCATTCGATATACAGCCACTTCAAATCCAGGAAACAGGAACTGGCCGCTGACGGTACTCACTACATCGTTAATGAGTGGGTTGCGCGAGACAGCCCGGTGCGTTCCGTCATGCAACGGCGTGAATGAGGCGTACATTGCCAGCACATTGATGATCATGCCGAGGGGGATGGGCATCCAGCCCGCCAGCATACCGTATGACGAAAGACCGAAAGCTATGACGCAGCCCAGGAGCAGGCACAACGTCGGCAGCGGACATAGAGGGATAGTGTGAAGCGCTTGGAGTTGAGGGGTGGCGCGCAATCTTCCTGCCATTGCCCAATCTTCCCGGGCTTGGTCCGCAAATGCCGACTCCGGCACTCCGCGACCATCCAGAACGGTTGTTTGTTGAAACATCTTTTCTGTCTCCATATTAAGTTGGAGGTAAGGAACGCTCCCTTACACTACTCAAAACAAGGGGCGGTCCACCCGCGAGTTAGCTGAGCCATATCCCGCCCTCCCGGCACCAGTGGCCGGCGAACACAAAGCATGTGTCGAGGGTGTGCGTTATGATGAGGCTCAGCCTTTGAACCGGATCAGCAAGTTCATCAACTTGATGGCCCGACCGGCGTAAGGCGGCTGGAACAGCGCCTGAATGGCCGAGAACCGTCCTTGGTAAAACACCGGGCGCAGTTTCGAGAAAGTGTTGAACCCCTCGCGCGAGTGGTAGTGCCCCATGCCACTGGGGCCGACCCCGCCAAAAGGCAGGTCATGTTGAGCCACGTGCAGCAACGCCTCGTTGACCCCCACGCCGCCCGACATGACGCGCGAGATATAGAAGTTCTGCAATGCCTTGTCGTTCGTGAATGGATAGATCGCCAGCGGACGGTCGTGCGCATTGATGTAGTCGGCCACCTCCTGCGCGTTGCGGTAAGTGCGAACCGGCAGGATCGGGCCAAAGATCTCGCGCTGCGATAACTGCATCTGCGGCGTCGGGTCGAATACGAGGTGCGGCGCGAACTTTCGCAACGCCACATTGGGTGTTTGGCCTTCGGCCAGATTCACCAGCCTGGCCCCCTTGGTACGTGCATCCTCCAGCGTGGCCGTTAGGCGGACATAGGCCCGTTCATCGATGATGGAGGTGTAGTCGTTCCCGTTGATATCGGGGAAGCGTTCGGCGAACAGGCGCTTGCAGTGTGCGGCGAACTCTTCGGTGGCTCCCTCGGGCAGAAACACGTAGTCGACGTTCGTACAGATCTGCCCGGCGTTGAACATTTTCACCCACATGATCCGCTCGGCAGCGGTCTTGATGGAGAAATCCGGTCCCACCACAGCAGGAGCCTTGCCACCCAACTCCAGCGTCACCGGCGTCAGGTTGCGTGCAGCGTTGGCCATCACTGCGCGACCGGTTGCGCCGGAGCCCGTGAACAGCAGGTGGTCGAAGGGCAGCGACGAGAACGCCGGCCCGCGGCCGCCACCGTCGTCGAAGAAGCGCAGCTTCTCTTCCGGGAAATACTGAGGACTGATCTCGATCAGCAATGTTGCCAGATGACGCGAGTTCTCTGACATCTTGATCATGGCTCGGTTGCCAGCTGCCAGGATTGCGGCCAGCGGGCAGAAAGACAGGTTAAGCGGGAAGTTCCAAGGTACGATCACGCCGACCACGCCCAGCGGCTGGGGAATTACGCGGTTCGAAGCACCGGGATACATCATCACGTCGATGTGGCGACGCTGCGGCTTCATCCAGATCTTGAGATTTTTTTTGGTGTCCTTGATAGTCTCGAGCACCACGAAAAATTCGGCGAACAGGGTTTCGAACTCCGAACGATTTCCGTAGTCGAGGTTGATCGCCTCAACAAGGCGGTGGCGGTTTTCCTTTAGCAGCCTCGCCAGCGCGTCCAAGTCGGCCATTCGCTCGGCGTGCGTTGGCCCTGCATACTTGAGGTGGGCTGCGCGCTGATTGTCAAAGCACTGCTGGAATTCGGCAGGCATATGAAGCTGATTGAATTCAGGGTTGTGAGCGTTCATGTGAGCTCCTCGCGAATGTTGGTCTCAGACGGTCTGGCGTAACTCACGCCGAAGAATCTTGCCCACCGTGGATTTGGGCAGGGCCTCGACGAACTCCATTAGCTTGGGCACCTTGTAGGCGGTGAGCTGACGGCGGCAATGCTCAACGATCTGCTCGACGCTTATGTCTTCGCCGGGTGCGCGCACCACATACAACTTCGCTGCCTCTCCGGTTTTTTCGTCTGGAACTCCTACACAGGCGCACTCCAAGACACCGGGGCAAGCCGCGGCCACGCCCTCGATCTCGTTCGGGAAAACGTTGAATCCGGAAACGATGATCATGTCCTTCTTGCGATCGACTAACTTCAGCAAGCCGTCAGACGTGAACAGGCCTACGTCACCTGTGCGGAAATAGCCATTGGTCGTGAACGCTTCGGCATTTGCTTGCGATTGCTGCCAATAGCCGCGCATCACTTGCGGCCCCCTGACGCAAACCTCTCCTGTATCGCCCTGTGCGGCCTCGGCACCATCTTCCTTGAGCAGGATCACGTCCGTGGAGGGAAGCGGTACGCCGGTGGTGCCGTTGTAGCGCTGGGCAGAAGCAAGGTTGAAGCTGATCACGGGGCTGGTTTCAGACATGCCATAGCCCTCGCGAATGAAACAGCCGGATAATGCTTTCCATTTCGTTGATGTCGGTTCGAGAATGGCAGAGCCGCCGCCCGCGCTCATGCGTAAACGCGAGAAGTCGATCTCCTTCACGCGCGGATGCGCTACGACACCTGCAAACAGCGTGTTGACGCCGGTAAAAACAGTGCAGCGCGAGGCCTTCAACACGTCGATGAGGCCATTCATGTCACGAGGGTTAGGCACCAGCCAATTCTCGGCACCCACCGAGAAGTAGGTGATGAAATTCACCATCAGCGCGAAGATGTGGTATAGCGGAATAGCAGTGACAATCACCTCTTCGCCAGGGCGCAGGTTGTCTGCCACTACGGCCTTGAACTGCTGCACGTTGGCCACCAGGTTGCGGTGCGACAGCGCAGCGCCTTTGGACAAGCCGGTGGTGCCGCCGGTGTATTGCAGGAACAGGAGATCTTCCCCGCCCAACCCCACCGGCACGAAGTGCAGGCTATCGCCGTCTGCCAGCGCCTGCTCAAAGGAAATCGTGCGCTGTAGACACGCATCGACCGGGGGGCTGGACAGCGTCGCCGCAGTACCATCACCGGGGCTGATCGTCACGACTGCCCGCAACAACGACTGAGCCCCGGACTGACTCACCACCTCTGCCACTGTGGCCGAAACGCCATTGAAGACGATGATGATTTCAGCGCCAGCATCGCGCAGCTGATGCTCCAGTTCTCGCGCCGTGTAAAGCGGGTTGACGTTGACCAACACCGCACCGGCGCGGACGATACCGAGAAAAGCTATAGGGTAGGCCATGAAGTTCGGCGTCATCAATGCGACGCGGTCGCCCTTGCGCACACCCAGGCACGACTGAAGGTAAGCAGCGAAGTTGCGCGACAGCCGATCCACATCTCGGTAGCTCAGCGTCTGACCGAAGCACTTGAACGCTGGCCGGTCTGCGAACTCGACCATTGCCGCTTCCATCATGGCCAGAACCGACGGATAAACATCGGCATCAATTTCGATTGGCAAGTCGCCATAATTCTCATACCAGGGACGTTGGCTCATGGACATATCCTTAAAAGACTTTGGACAGATGGAGGCGATTAGCGCACTGAGCGGATCAGATCCACCGCTTTCTCGGCGATAGCGATGGTGGCAGCGTTGGTGTTGCCACCGACCAGCGTGGGCATGATGGAACCGTCCACTACACGCAGGCCATCCAGGCCATGCACTCGCAGTTGAGGGTCGACGACGGCCATGGGATCGACCCCCATCCGGCAAGTCCCCACTGGGTGATAGACGGTGTCAACGCGAGCACGCAACACGCGGCGGATGTCGTCGTCAGTACGGACGTCTGCTGTAAACAGGTCTTTGTGTCGCAAGCTTGCCAGCGCGGGCGCATCCATCAACCTGCGCGTGAGTTTGAAGCCCTTGACCAGGGTCTCCAGATCGTCCTCATGCTGAAGAAATGCAGGGTCGATCTCCGGTGCCTGACGCATATCCGGTCCCTTCAATGTGACCTGCCCACGGCTCTTCGGCCGGAGCACGCAAACATGGCAAGAGTAGCCATGCGCGGTACGCAACTTACGTGCGTGATCGTCGACCAGACTGATGAGGAAGTGCAGTTGCACATCCGGCGCGGACAATGAAGGGTCCGTTTTCAGGAACCCACCACCTTCGGCAAAGTTACTGGTGAGCATTCCTTGACGCGAGCGTAGGTAGCGGGCGATCTCGCGCGTCATACGCACCGAGCCACCAAGAGAGATTCCCATGAGATCCAGGCTCTTAGCTGCGTAGCCGAAAACGAAATCAGGATGATCCTGCAGGTTCTGGCCCACGCCCGGCAGATCGTGCAGCACCTTCACACCTACCTCGCTCAAATGCTGCGCGGGCCCAACCCCGGAGACCATCAGCAATTGCGGCGTGTGAAATACCCCTGCGCTTAGGATCACTTCCTTACGAGCGCGGTAGATTTTTTCCTGTCCTGCATGCGTGCAGACCACGCCCACGGCACGTCGCCCTTCAAACAGGATCCGTGTCGCCTGAGATCCAGTTACTACCCGCAAGTTGGGGCGGTTACCGATGTGCGGGTGTAGATAGGATCGTGCGGCACTCCAGCGTTCACCGTTCCTCTGCGTGACCTGGTATATGCCGATACCCTCTTGTTCGGCACCATTGAAATCGCGCGTTACTGAAAAGCCGGCCTGGCGAGCGGCATCAAGGTAGGTCCTGTGGAACGGATTGCCTGTTCGCAGGTTAGCTACGGGCAAGGGCCCGCCCTGACCGTGATACTCGTCTTTGAAGTTGGCGTTGTCCTCACTACGCAAGAAGTAAGGCATCAACTCGTCGTATGACCACCCCGGATTGCCCAAGGCCGCCCAGTGGTCATAGTCGCTGCGGTGTCCCCGTATGTAGACCATCGCATTGATGGCCGACGAACCGCCGAGCGCCTTGCCGCGCGGCTGATACCCTCGGCGCCCGCCGAGACCAACCTGTGGCACGGTCTCGAACGCATAGTTATTGATACTGGTAGGTAACATGGCGACGACGCCCACTGGCGCCTTGACGAGCTGGCTGTCTCCAGTGCCTCCGGCCTCAAGTAAGGTGACGCTAGTGCCCGGATCCTCACTGAGGCGCCCGGCAAGAACGCATCCTGCTGAACCTCCGCCGACTACCACATAGTCATGTTCACTGTTGATCATGCGTGCCTCTGTATTATTTTTATTTTTGACACTTGTATCTTTTCGGACGCCCCCTCTGTAGTCCAGTGCTGACCCTGCCAAAGATTTGTCATAAGATGCCACTATTGACACGGAAAATTGGCTATTTTATGAAAAAAGGCGACCCAAAAACGCCCACAGTTGCGAACTCGCTTTCGGCCGATGAGCAGCGTAGCGCATGGTTTGAGCCCAGCCTTCATTCAACCTACTTCCAGATCTTTTCCAGGCTCCTGTCCAGCCGCAGCTTGGCGGCACCACGTCCTTTCGTCGGACAGGCGCGGTTGCTGCCACTGCTGGATTTCCTGCCACTGCTGGATTTAATCAACGCGCCCAACGCGCCGGACGCAGGGATCGATTTGGGTTACGCCATTCCTGCTGCGGCGCACGGTCCAATGGGGATGGCTGCGATCTCCAGCACCAGCATTTGGCATGCGATGCACACCATTGCCCTGTATGCGCCGATACGCAGCCGCATGTTCAACTACCACTGCGCGCGCACGCAGGGCCAGGCCAGTCTGGTGATATCGCAGCGCATGCCACTCGGCGGTTACTCGAGGTTCATGCAGAACGCGACGCTGTATGCCCTCTTCAATATTTTCCGATCCATCGTCGACGAGGCAACATTGCGCGAGAGCACTATCGGACTGCCATGGCCACCGTCTGTGGCCCCCGGTCGGTCTGTTCTTGGGGAACCCTGGTGTACACAACATGGCAGCCCGGACTTGGCAATCCGATTCAAAGTTTCAGTGGTCGACCGGCCCCTTGAGACTGCCGATGCCGACCTGTACAAACGCATTTGCAGTGCTGGCGACGAGGAATTGATCAAATTGTCGGGAAGTATCAGCGCGAAGGTGCGCCACCTGATCCATCTGGCCGAGCCTGAGTGGCCAACGCTGATGGATACTGCGAAGACCCTGGGGCTGTCGCGCCGGACGCTAGCGCGCAGACTCGAAAGCGAAGGCAAACAATTCCAGGACATGCTGGATGAAGCCCGCAACGAACTTGCCTGTTGGTACCTGCGCCAGACGTCGCGCAGTTTGAGTGAGATTGCCGAGTTGATCGGTTTCAGCGATCAAGGCAACTTTTCTCGAGGATTTCGCAGATGGCAAGGCGTCACACCCAGCGAATACCGCCGATTCTTCAGGCCTTAAACCTCATCGGTTGCAACTCGGGGATAATACACAGTGAATCGCCCCGCCTGTCCTAAGCTTGCAGATAGTTCGAACGGCGTAGTTAGGATTTTGGGGACCAGATATTGTGCTCCGCCGCTCCAAAATGCGACTGCAAAATCAAGGCTTTCTCTTCGGAGATCAAACGCATCAGCGATTTCTTGTATTCAACGGTACCACGAACATCTAAAATCATTTTTTCTGAAATCAATCAATTGCAAAATCAATAACGCAAACTGCTACCGGGTACTGAGGCAATAATGCATCTACTGATCAAATTTCCTATGGCGTAAAGTTCGAAGCTGCAAGCAATACGTATCGATCTGAATCAAACAATAGTTAAGCCAGCGTCAGTCAAACCATCACTTACCGTTTTACCAACTGCAGTAATCGACTCCGATCTTCCGCTAGAGTTCACTGCACATTATCCAGACTTCTTTGATCCGCTCGTTTATTAAAGGCTTCCTCCTGCAAGCTTTCAGAAAAAAGCCGCCATCCGCTTGTGCCCGACCAACCCCGCCAGCCAGCCGGACAACTCATTGTAAAAGAATGGAAATGCACCGACCGGCACGATCAAAAATTACTGGATCAGAGGGTTTGGTGGATTCAAACGTCAAAGTCCGCCTCAAGCATCACTGCTGGTTGATTGGGCGGTGGCGGCTTCACGGCGCATGATCAGCGTCTGCTGCAGCCGTAGCAGAAAACCGGTTTCGAACGCATCTTGAGGATCACCTGGGCGATGACGCTTTCGGCTGTGCGCCAGTGCCCACCATAGCGGTAGTGATGAGCCGTCAAGCCAGGTCTGCGCACAACGAACACCGTCCTCAATCATCGGGCCGAACTCATTGTCCCATGGGGTTCGAATACCGGGACAGCCTTCGGCGGACGGGACAGAGACGAACTCACCGATCTGTTGATGAACCCGTTGAGAAGGGATACCCGTCAGATATTGGAACGCCTTGTCAAACAACACTGCGGCATCGTCTAAGAGCTCTACCGCCAGCTCAACGTCCCGCGGAAAATGAAGCAGGATGCTCTGTGCTCCATTAAGCCTAAGCGTGGCAGCCTGTCTTAGTTTTATTGCGGCATCTTCAAGGGTAAGCGATGCGGTATCGATGGTGTTCGGTTTGGGAAGGCTGATTAGAAGCGAGAGATCAAACATCACGGAGTCCTCCGAGATAGTTTGCGGCACGATCCAAACGGCCAGGGTGGCGCACGAGCTTAAGAGGGAGGTATGCCATTTTCCTTGTCTCCTCGGACGAGTAAAAAACTGCCATCAGTCGTTTGACGGTAAGCCGTCCTTAACTTGTCATACAGTCGCTGGGGTACGCTTGACTACTCACGAAGGAACCGGTGCTTGAGCATCGATCAAGCTCTGGCTCTTCAGGTCCTCCCAAAAGGCTGCCGGAATACCGACCTTCATACTTGTGCATTGGAATCTATCTGCCCCGACGAACGCGCCCCCGAAATGATCGCGACACTTGCGGATGTGCCGCTGCGAACTGCAAGGCGGCAGTATGGATGTCGATGCCATGTCGGCTGACAACACCCATGATTCGCGCGCTTCTCTACCACTTCGGGAGGTAGATCCTGGCTAAAGTTATATCGGCTGCGCCCTCCCAAAAACCCATCCCTCAGAGGTGTTCCAACCACGACACTGGTGCCCTTTCTTCTCAACGCCGGAAATGTACTGCGTAACGCATCAGCGTGCTCAAGTTGCCGATCTGCGTCCCGCCCATACCAAAGCGTTGAGGCGACATGTATCTTAGGGTATGCAAAGGCAAATTGAGGGGTATACCCTTCTGTACGCATCACGCTTCCGCGCTCTGTCAGTGAAGAGGTCGCTGGGACTGTAGCCTGCGAACTTGCGACACTCGATACTGGCAGCAAAGCGGCTGCAACAGCATTAGCCGCCGAATAGGTAAGAAAATCTCGTCTGCCCATCCAACTTTCCTTTTGCGACTGAGGCCTCAAGGGCTCATCTAAACCGATCTTCATACTAGAAACTAGAACAATGAGGGGTCGCCGGGTGACCCTAATGCGCCATATTTTTTGCACAATCCTGCCGATGCACTTGTGCTGGTCACGCACTCTCAGCAAACTCGAATATTCCGTAAATAGGGGGCGCATGTGATGACGAGCGGTTCCTTCTCGCAGTTTGGTTTTGGCCATGCGCATTCCCTGGCCTTGAGCGAACCCGCTCAGCCCAACGAACGACTCCAGGCACTCAGACGGCTTATCGAAAAAGTCACCTTGCAGATTGGTCTGAACGAGGTCTGCAAAACATCGATTCAAGACCTGACCTTTTATCGGATGGTCGAGCTAGGTACGCCCACGTACTGCGTTTATGAACCTTGCATGGCAATCATTTTGCAGGGTGCGAAGGAGATCACCTTCGGCGAGGAGGTCTGTGA
The DNA here is from genome assembly GCF_024809425.1 of Pseudomonas sp. JAI111. NCBI lineage: Bacteria > Pseudomonadati > Pseudomonadota > Gammaproteobacteria > Pseudomonadales > Pseudomonadaceae > Pseudomonas > Pseudomonas sp. JAI111. The sequence continues at coordinate 362,183 of NZ_JANUCB010000001.1, forward strand.
ATTCGGCCAGGGGGCGTTCTTCGTCACATCGGTTGATATTCCGACACTGGCTCGCGTCACCGCCGCTAGCGAGCAGACCCCCTATTTATCCGTCGTGTTGAAGCTCGACCTTTCCATGCTCAATGAGGTGATCCAGACCCAGGCACCGCCAAAGCAAGAAATGACATCTGAAGCGCGAGGGTTTGCAGCCGGAGCAGCGTCAAGTGAGATGCTCGACGCGTTCGCTCGACTCGCCACGCTGATCGAACGGCCGCTTGAAGCAGGCCTGATGTTGGACCTTATCAAGCGGGAGATATGTGTTCGGCTGCTGCTCAGTGGGGCGGGCCGGTGGTTATACAGCGTCACTCGTGATGGTTACCGAGACAAGGGCATCGTGAGAGCCATTGAATGGTTGAAGCATCACTATGACAAGCCGCTGCACGTGGCCGAGCTTGCCGAACGATCGGGCATGGCCAGCTCTACTCTGCATCACAACTTTCGCAAGCTGACTGGCACCAGCCCTATTCAATATCAAAAATCGTTACGGCTGCAAGCCGCGCGCAGCCTGATGTTGATCGAGCGGGTAGACGTGAACACCGCCGCCTTGCGAGTCGGCTATGAAAGCGTCGCTCAATTCAGCCGCGAATATGCCCGGCGTTTCGGAGCCCCACCCTCGAAAGACATCAAGCATGCACGGAGAAATAGTGGGCGGCCCGACTAGAAGCGCCACGCGTTGGTTAAACCACGCTGCTCCAAAGTGACTGATCAACTCAATCAGAACGGAAAATACTTGCTCAGAATCTGGGAAATACCGGACAGCAACCGCACGGAAGCCTAGGTCACTTCAGTAGATCTTTAGACAGTACCTAGCGGGTCTGCCCTTTGACAGGAGGCTACCTCTATGTACGGACCTAATCCCTATAGCGCTGATGAAAAGCTGTTCTACAGACCCATAGAAGCGGCTATACGTTGGTGTGGCTTGGTGAATTACGAAGCTAGGATTCTCGAGTTGACGTGGGATTACCCTGAGCGTCTCGTCTCGGCTTTCCCGCAATGGCCCTGTTTATACAAGAACTTAGAGAAAATTTTGGATGCAGTCCGAAACCAGGAATTGCGTTATGGGTTGCTCGGCATCACCGTTTCGCCCGGTACACCTGTCGATCTCAAACTGCTGACCATCCGGCACTCGGATCTAAAGTCGTGGATGCTTCATCACTATCCGGATGAGCGTCCCTCTTTTCTTTTTCACGAAATTAAACCTGACCACGAATCGATACGGTATGGTACATACCTGATTTTGCTAGCTGATAGGGACGCCCTACAGGTGCAGCTAAAATCTACCGAGACAAAGCTCCAGGAGCTCTTGGCAGAACTGGAAGCTGCTGGGTTGGAGCGAGAAAATCTTCGCTCCCTTGCCGACTCGGCAAAAGAGATCAGCGGACAGACTAAAGCCGGCTTTCTCAATGTCATTGGAGCTCTAGTCAATACCATGCTTAGCTCTTCTGAAAGCGGAAGACGGCATTCGATCTTCGATAGCCAGGCATCTATAGTCAATTCTATAACCGCGCACTACGGCGAGGTTCCAGGACTGAGTAAGCGTTCGCTAGATGAAAAATTTGCGGCAGGCCGACGTAGTCTTGCACAAGCTAGGCGGTAAGGATTGCGCTGCAATAACGTCAATTGCATTGCAATGACTAATCTCATTTTCTGGTATTGAATCCAGGTCACTTCCCACCAAATGCCAACTGGCGCTAGGAGTGACCACCATGTCCAATCAATCTTCCCCCATCGCTGAAATGTCGCAATCACAGATCGAACGCCACATCATGCGGCGCGACGAGGTAGAACGAAAAACCGGCTTCAAGCGTGCGCACATTTACAACCTGATGAAGGAAGGGAAATTCCCGCAGGCCAAGCGCATTGGATTGCGTGCTGTGGGCTGGGATTCGCTGGAGATCGAGCGGTGGGTCACCGAACGTTTGGCGCAGCAGGGCTGACGTCATGCGTGTGGTATCGATGGTTTCCACCAAGGGTGGGGTAGGCAAAACCACAGTAGCCGCCAACCTCGGCGGTCTTCTGGCGGATGCGGGCCTGCGCGTTCTGCTGCTGGACCTGGATAGCCAACCTACCCTCTCCAGCTATTACACCTTGAAACAGAAGGCTGATGCGGGTGCATACGAGTTCATCGCACTCAACCTAACAACGCCTACACAGATTGTTTCCAAGACGGCCATCCCTGGGCTCGATTTGATCCTTTCCAACGACGATCAAGGCCGACTGAGCACCTTATTGCTGCATGCCCCTGATGGGCGACTGCGTCTGCGCAATTTGCTGGATGCCTTCCGCCCCAGTTATGACCTGCTTTTGATCGACACCCAGGGCGCACGTAGCGTGCTGCTGGAGATGGCCATCCTCGCCTCCGACCTCGCCCTCTCCCCCATCACACCGGAAATGCTCGCCGCCCGCGAATTGCAGCGTGGCACCTTGAAGCTACTCAGCGAACTCAAACCATTCCGCCACCTGGGCATTACACCGCCCCCTTTGCGATTGCTACTGAACCAGGTGAATGTCATTCGAGTGGACACCCGGATGATCATCCGTGGCCTGCACGAGACCTTCGCTGGGGCTACCCACATATCGGTTTTAGACACTGCAGTTCCAGACCGAGTGGCGTATCTCAACGCCGCCTCCCTCGGCTTACCGGCCCACCGAATCGAGACGTGTCAGCCACACAAACGACGCTCGCCATCCGCGCTGCAAACCATGCAAGCGCTGGCCATTGAGTTGTTTCCGGAATGGCGCGAAGCGATCTCTACGGTGAACAGATACACGGAGGCTCAATGAGACGAAACACCATGTGGGCATTTCTTGCCAAGTCATTTTGTTTGATCGACCTTGAGGCCAACAGCGTTTGGCAAGGAGTCTTTTGATGTTGGATCAACTTCCCATCATCGTTCAACCATCCATTCGAATACACCACCCACCTTGCGAGGAATACTGCACCGTGGTCTTTCGTCTGCAGGGTGGGCGCTCGGCCATGGGCTGGTTCCTCGCAGAACTTTCCCGACACTTCGAAGGTTCGGGGACTGCCGAGATCGTCAAGTTCGAGGTTGGTGACCATTTGCGCAACCGGCGTTAGCTGAGGTTGTTCAGATGAAGAAGCTCAGTCAGGAACAGATCACCGACAAGCTGCACCAGGACCACTTCCCTCGCGGCCCAGAGCTGGAGCGGCTGTCCGATCCACTCATCGACACACCTATGTTGGTCACTCTGGAGCAGTTGCGGCCCTACGAACACAACCCGCGCTTCATCCGTAATCCGTTATATGACGATATCAAGGCCTCCATCCGTGAACGCGGGCTAGATCAACCTCCGCCGATTACTCGCCGTCCGGGAGAAACCTCTTTCATCATCCGCAACGGCGGTAATACTCGCTTAGCGATTCTCGGCGAGTTGTGGCAGGAAACCCGCGACGAGCGCTTCTTTCGCATTCATTGCCTGTTCCGCCCCTGGACCAATGAAATCACCGCCTTACTCGGCCATCTGGCTGAAAGCGATCTGCACGGCCAACTCACCTTCATCGAACGGGCTCTGGCGGTAGCCAAGCTCAAAACCATGCTCGAAGCAGATGGCGCTGCGCTCTCGCAACGTGAGCTGGCACGACGCCTTGCCGCTGGAGGCTATCCGATTTCGCAGTCGCACATCAGCCGAATGCTGGACAGTCTCGAACACTTACTGCCCGCCATTCCACAAACCTTGTATGCCGGATTGGGTAAGCCCCAGATCGAACGCCTGATCGGCCTACGCAGCCAGGCAGAACGAACCTGGAACCGTTATCCAACCGCCCCCGTTGCGTTCGCCGATTTTTGGCTCGAGACTCTGAGTTACTTCGATGCCGACCCCGAATCCTTCGATCTTGAGCAGCTCCAGGATGATCTGCTCGAACGCATGAGCCACTTGCTCGGACAGTCCTACCGTATGTTGGCCTTGGAACTGAGCGACACCCAACGGGTCATCTCGACGCCTGGCGTTGCCTTCACAGCGCTCTCGGAGAATATCCATCTGCCGAGCATTGACGAAGCCTCGGCAGGAGCTCCCTCCTCCGAGCCCCATTCCAAATCAACAGATGCCAGACCCCAGACCGAGCCAACGCGAGAGGAATTGCTTACGCCGCCTGAAGCGAATGTCGTATCAGCTGTCAGTCCTCCGTCACGCGTTCAACAGATTCGCGAACAGATCGATCGCGAGACCGCCACCGACGCAGCATCTTCGGTCGACACCTATGCGATCGACGACATCTGGACCATCGCACCAGCATTGGATAACCCCGAACAACTGCGATCCGCCATTGCCACACTGGCGCGGGAAATGGCGGCCTATGCCGGACATCCCGAGAGCATCATCGACCAGCAGCATGGCTTGGGCTTCGGCCTGAACATCGAGCGAGTTGATCTTGCAGTGCCTCGCGCGACCGGCGTTCACCTACTGCTCCTGGCCCTGTTGCGCGCTCATGACAACGTGAACTGGGAGGATCGCAAGCAACTGCCCTCGGCCCTGTTCGGCCAGCTGTTGCTGGGGATTTACCAACTGCCGTTGCCAGACCGTCCCGCCATCGATGTGGGACTGGAGCGGCTGTCCGACAGGCTGTTAATCAAACTGTATCGCCTGATCCGTTTGGCCCGGCGTCTGGTCGACTTAACGCTTACCCCTGAAGATGAGTCAACGAAGGAGCTGCCATGAACCTGTCCTTCAATGTGCTCAACCAGGCCATGCTGGCCCAGGTGCTACACGAGTTGCGCCAGGGCAACCTGCAACGCTGCAAAGCACTCGGACTGGGTGAGGATGACATCTACCTGTTGCAGTCCTTACCACCCACTACGCTGTCACGCCTGGCCCATGCCACTGTACCCTGGGTTGAGGTCAAGATTGACTCACCGGTGCTGCATCGGTTGATCGAACAAACTGAACGCGACGAGCAGAACGAGCGATTGATCAACCGAGCGCTCAAGCTCGGCGCCAGCAGCACCATCATGTATCAGTGCTTCGGCCTGGCGCATTCGGAAACCGCCCTGCGTCGGCGTCTGCTCAAGATAGAAACCCGTAAGGGCCGTCCTCAGCATTTGAGCGAAGCTCAGGAACATGCGCTCTGGCAGCGATGGTGCCAGCTGCGCGCGCAAGATGGTACCGAGGATCAGCTCGACGCCATGATGCTGCTGGCGGAGGAGCAACAGATCAGCTTGACCATCGTTTGGCAGCAGATCGACCAGTACAGCAACAGAACATGAGCTCTGCCCCTTCCAGTCGCTGGCAGCGTGTCCTGCAGCAATGCACACAGCAGTTGAGTGGACGTTGGCCCGCAAGCCCCACCACTGAACATCCCTCCAACCAGGCCCTGCAGGCGGGCTTTTTGTTCAGTGGCCAATCTCACGAAGTCGTGCCACGTCGGCTGATGTTGGATAGTCGGCTGACGCCATTGGAACGGAATGCCTGGCAGGTGTTTCGGCTCATGCTGCACGGTCAGGGCGTGGTCACACCGCGCTATGAGGATTTGCAGCCTTACCTGTCAAGCGTGCCCTACGGTGCGTCAGCCTCCCGTGAAACCATTGCTCGGGTGTTGACGATGCTCAGATTGACGCGCTGGCTCAGTTTGGTGAGTCGTGGACGCGATCAGCTCAGCGGACGTCTTCAAAGCTCGCTGTACGTTCTGCACGATGAGCCGTTAACCCCCGCCGAAGCCATGGAACTGGATCAGGATTACCTAGCGCTGGTCGGACATGCCCTCGGGCATGCCACCAAGGCGGTACGTATTGTCGCCCATCACGTTGTGGAAGAAGTCCACCAAGACACGAATATTGATCGGGATCGATTACCGACGCGGCTCGACAGTTGGGGCGAACTTTGGGCGCAGCAAGGATTGTATCCCGCAACCGATGCCGCTCGGCACGATTCCGAACCGGGAGAAAATGCCCTCGTTCGGAATCGTTCAGGCCCTCGTTCGGATTCCGAACCGAGTCTGAACGCCAGTCTTTCCGGCACCGTTCGGAATCCGAACGCCGCCTGTACTGTATTAAAAGAAAGTATTTGTACAGTACCGCGCGCGACGCCAGCGGTGGATAACCTGCGCTGGCCCGCTGCGCTGCACCTGAGTCCAACCGAGCGTCAGGCCGTCGCCGTGGCGCTGAACAAGCTTAAACTAGGGGATCGGCAGGCGGTGCTCAACGAAGCGGGGGCACGGTGTGCGGCCGGTGGAATCCGCAAGCCAGCAGCGTATCTGATGGGCCTGATCCAGCGTGCACTGAAAGGCGACTTTCGGCCTTGGGCAGCTCAGGCCGAACCATCACCCATTGCAGAACCGCCCCCACCCGCCCCCTCGCGGCCGTCTCGACAACAGGGCGAACCCGCTTCTGCCCTTGCCCAAGCGTGCCTGAATGAGCTGCGCCAACTGCGCGGCAAACGCGGTGGACGTCAGTAGATTTGATGCCACTGGCATCAAATCCATGGAGTTCCATTCTCCGAACACGTCGGACCAAACTATGAAACTCTTAGGGAAAAGCCGGGACACCCTTCCCACTGACGTCTCCATAGTTAGCCCTCTTAAACCAAACCGAACAGACCGCATTCAGCTTTTTGGCTGTCCTTGACCCTCATCTGTCGCAACGTTCCCGTCCAAGCCGATGCGAGGACACCACCGTGGCCGATCACTATCAACTCAATCTGGGTTCATTGCGCAGCAGCATCACCCTGACCCTGCACACTCACCACGCCGCCCGTATCTGGCAAGGTCGAACCGCACGCGAAGGCGTCCACTCGATCATGGGCATGGCCGGCTACATCAGTGTCACCAACCTGATCAAACAAACCGCGGCCCAGGACGATCCCTATGCCGACTGGGCCATGGTGCAACTCGAAGAAAAACTGATGCAGGCCAAGGCTGGGATGCTGGAACTGACCCAACAGCTGGATCGGATCAGGCAGGACCTACCGACACAGATCGGCATGGGTGACAACCTCAACATCCACCCCGTCACCTTGCCGTTATACATCGGCAGCCAGCTGGGTTTTCTGGCGGTCTACCTACTGACCGACTACGACACCCTAGTGCGCCGGACTCTATTGGCCCATCACACCGCCCTGATCGGCCGTATCGACATGGAGGCATGGATAGACGACGGCGCCCATCTGCTGCGCAGCCTGTTCGGCCAAGCGCAGCGCTATCGGCATGCTGGGGTCACACGCGATGACATGGCGGCGAACAACGCTCGCGCCCTAGCAGCCGTCGATAAATTGGGTATGCCGCCCATGGACATTCTTGAGGGTCATCGGCGCTCCCAGTTCGCGCCCCCGATCATTCGTCGTGGCGCTGTGGCAGTGGATGACGCTGACGCGTTGGCAGAGGACGCGGGAGGGCCATCTGCGACAGTGGATGAGCCGGAGGACGAAGTATGAATCCCATAATCTCGGCGCAAACAATGCTCTTCGAAGCGTTGACACCGGATGCCTATCGACAACTCGAACACGCAGCCTCCCTAAAAGGCCTTTTAAAGCCCTTTAAGGGTAAGGGGGAGTTGGAGCACCTGGCGCAGGTGGCGAGGGAAATCGAGGCGCAGCTATGTCACCTGATGGAGGCTGTGGTGCAGCACGCCGGACAGCCCCCCTACTCGCTGCTGGACATTCGATTGGTGCTGCAGAACACCAGCGCGGGCAGCACCTTTTTGCGTTGGCGCACCCGTGACTTTGCGCGTATGGGAGTTGCCGTCTGGGAACGCCAGGTCCGCAACCAAAACCTACCGCAGGCTGTACGCGAGGGACTGTACCGTTTCGAATGCGAGCGCATTGCACTGAACCTGCAGATGAGCGTGGTGCATTCGCTTTACCGCCAGGCCACAACCTGCGCGATCAAAATGGACAGCGCCGAACGGCTGCTGCGCCAGTTCACAACCGCAGTGGAGGTATCACGATGAGTACTTTTTTCGTCGGCGAAGGCAACATCGGCAGTGCGCCAGAATTCCAGGAGTTTGCCTCAGGCAATGACGAGCCACGGCGTTTACTGCGGCTGAATGTGTACTTCGACAACCCCGTACCACGCGAGGGCAGCTATGAAGATCGAGGCGGCTATTGGGCGCCGGTTGAGCTCTGGCACCGCGAGGCTGAACACTGGAGCACGCTGTACCAGAAAGGTATGCGTGTGCTGGTCGAAGGTCGTACGGTGCGCGACGAGTGGGAGGACAGCGAAGACAATGCACGGGTGACCTTCAAGATCGAGGCCCGTCGAGTCGGCATCCTGCCTCACCGGGTGCACAGCGTGGTCATGCGGGAACGCTCCAGTGAGCCGGCGGCATCAGCGACACACGTCGGGCAAAATACAGAGCAAGCACGTTCACCTGCGTCCAACCCCAGAAAGCGCAGAGGTCAGCCACCGGCGGACTGACATCCTTCAGGCATAAAAATTGCGCCTTTGCGTGAAGTTGCTGAGCCATTTTTACTCTCTGCTCGTGAATATGCACACTGTCGTCGGGATGCGATGGGGGTACAACCTCGTCCCATACCTGGCGGCCCTGACTGACTAATATGAGGATCCTTCGATTCAGGTTTCTCATATTCCTCACCTGCTGTTTCCAACAACGCTGCTCCGAACTCAATCTGGAGCAGTTTTATGCGCCTCTTCCTCTGCGAGAAACCTTCCCAAGGTCGTGACATCGCCAAGGTTCTCGGAGCCACTCGGCGTGGTGATGGTTGCTTGATCGGCACAGAGACAACTGTCACCTGGTGTATCGGCCATCTGCTGGAGACGGCTCCGCCTGAAGCCTATGGCATTCAGTACAAGAATTGGTCGCTGGATCATCTACCGATCATCCCCGCGCAGTGGCAGGTCGAGGTCAAACCCAAGACTGCGGTACAGTTCAAAATCATCAAGCGCCTGCTCAGTGAAGCGGCCACCGTCGTCATCGCCACCGACGCCGATCGCGAAGGTGAAATGATTGCCCGCGAATTGCTGGAGCACTGCAAGTATCGAGGTCCTGTTCAGCGCCTCTGGCTGTCCGCACTCAACGAGGCGTCAATTCGCAGGGCACTGTCCGCGCTGAAGTCTGGTCAAGAGACCTGCCCGCTCTACCACTCCGCCCTCGCCCGCAGCCGCGCCGACTGGCTGATCGGCATGAACCTCAGTCGTTTGTTTACCCTTCTTGGTCGACGAACGGGCTACGATGGCGTGTTGTCAGTGGGACGTGTCCAGACACCCACCTTACGTCTGGTGGTTGATCGGGATCGTGCGATTGCCAGCTTTGTCTCGGTGCCCTACTGGGAAGTGGATGTGTACCTGTCTTCTATGGGGAAACCATTTATCGCATCGTGGTTACCACCCAGCTCAGGACGAGATGAAGCCGGTCGTTGCCTTCAGCAGGAGATTGCACGTCAGGCAATCCAAACAATCATTGACGGTTGCGCCGCCACGGTACTCTCATTGCAGACTGAGCATTTTCGCGAAGCGCCGCCCCTGCCCTTCGACCTGAGTACCCTGCAGGAAATCTGCTCGCGCAAGCTGGGGCTCGGCGTTCAGGAAACCCTGAACATCGCCCAAGCCCTGTATGAAACCCACAAAGCCACCACCTACCCGCGCAGCGATTGCCGCTATTTGCCAGCAAGTATGTTCGACGAGGTACCTGCGGTATTTGATGCCCTGCTCAAAACGGATCCCGCACTGCGGCACGCACTCGGAAACCTCGATCGATCATTGCGGTCACGAGCATGGAACGATGCCAAGGTCACCGCGCACCACGGCATCATCCCCACCACCGAGTCGGCCAACCTTGTGCGGATGTCTGAACAAGAGCGCCAAGTCTACGAACTGATCCGTAGCCACTATCTCGCGCAATTTCTTCCGCACCATGAGTTTGATCGGACCCACGTCGAACTGGAGTGCGGCGCAGAGCGATTGACCGCTGTTGGCAAACAGATCCTGGTTCAGGGTTGGAAAAGCTTGCTCTACGAAAACACCGAGGAGGATGAGCCCAATCACAAGTCCCCAGTCTTACCCGTATTGCGACAAGGTACTCAGTGCGCAGTGGACGACGTCGAACTCAAGTCCATGCGCACCACCGCCCCCAAACCTCTCACTGAGGGCGATCTGATCAAGGCGATGAAAAATGTGGCCAAGCAGGTCAACGACCCACGCCTGAAACAGAAACTTCGGGACACCACCGGTATCGGTACCGAAGCCACGCGAGCCAGCATCATCAAAGGGTTGATTGATCGCGGTTATTTGCTGAAGAAAAAACGCGCCTTAATGGCCTCGGCGGCGGCCCATACCCTGATCGAAGCGGTACCAACAGCGGTTGCAGATCCGGGTATGACAGCAGTCTGGGAACAGGCTCTGGACGAAATCGAAGCGGGACGTCTGACCCTGGATGCATTCGTCGCCAAACAGGCAACATGGATTGCGCAGTTGGTCGCACACTGCGGTTCACTGACTTTAGCCATGCCTATCGAAGCTAGGCTGGCCTGCCCCATTTGCAACGCCTCAATGCTCAAGCGAAAGGGGAAATCAGGGCCGTTCTGGTCATGCTCCCACTACCCGGACTGCAAGGGCACTGCCCCGATCAGAAAAGATACGCGTCGCCCATGATGCGCCAATAGAGAAAAACATGAGCATTGGGGTCAATGTAGTGTTCAGTGCATCATCAACGGCGACTGATCCCTCTCTAAGTCGATTAAGGGTTGTCCAATTTCACGGGCCAAAGCAATGCCTGCTGCCATCCATATCTGCCCCAATTCGTTGAAGGCTTGCAGGTGTGCAGAATCTTCGTTGAGCCAATGGACAAGGCTGTCGAAGTGTTCGGGGTTATCCGGGCAATCATGGATCTTGATGAACAGCTCCAGTGTCCGATCCCAGATCTGATCCATGACGTTCTTGCTCTTCTCTTCCATGCTCAACCGTTCCTCAGCTTGGCCCTATCAGACCGTTCATTCTCACTAACCACCTCGGACTCTGATTCCTGGAGGAATAGACGCCACGTCGCATTACACAGCGATTTCAACCAATATAACAACCTTTTAAGTCGATACTCAACCGTTAAGGATGTTCATGTCAACGGGTCTTTGCTCAACCATTCGGGTTGAACTGGAGAACTCATCACTTGGCACATAAACATCCAACCCAAGCCCAAATCGGGCGCATGATCGCGAAGCACCGCAGCGAGCGTAATCTGACTCAGGAAGAGGTGGCTGAACGCTTGGGGATCGGCAGCGAAGCTGTATCGCGTCTAGAGCGAGGTGTGGTGGAGCTTTCCGTGGTCAAGCTGATGCAACTGGCGGATATTTTCGACTGCCGGATGGATGAATTGCTGACGGAATCGAGTAATCGCCCCAATGACCAGGGCCAGATGATCGCGGGTCTGCTGAGTGGACTGAAAGAAAGCGACCGTGCCTTTATCTTGGCAACCGTCAAACAATTAGCCGCTCATCTCGCCAACAAGTGAGTTCATGCGCTCGCATCCGATACCGGGGTCTTTGAGGCGGCGCACTCTGCCTTGACGTCGTCCCGCCCTCTCTGCTGTAGTGCCTCAGGATCATCGCCAACGGCGACCCAAGACCGATTCGCTCCGGGCAGTTCGGTCGGACTCTTAGAGTTCGGAGCCTTCTCCTCTGCGGGATTTCATTCCCGCTTTATGCTCGACCTGATCGTGGTGGCGGATGACCAGTGTTGCCTCTACAAGGCAACACTGGTCATCCGCCTCGGCGATCGTATTCAACCCCGGGGCCCGCCGGGGAAACACTGGGCACCCTTTGTGCGCGGATGCGTGCCAGCATATTCCGACCCAGGCCACGACAAGGGTCGGTTGACGAATCAAGGCGCAGTTAAACCAAGCTTTGCGAGGAGCTTTTCGACTGCGTATGACCGTCAAAGGTGGCTTTTCTATTCCTCGCCTGGTGACCCACCAGGCCAGCTCTTCTTTTTCTCATTCCAGTGACCGCCACCGTATTCCGGCCATAAAAAATCGGGTTGCAGCGTCTTGACGCTCCCCTGTGACAGGCTTATACAAAGGGCGTGGTTCGCTGTCGTTGACAGCCCAGCCCAGGTAGCTTGAACCTTCAAGGCTACGCCACGTTCGTGGTGGTTTACCCAAGTGCGATCAGCGTTCGGAAGCTCGCGCGGTTACCGCTTCAGCGGTGATGAATGCCCACTACCCCATGCCTGCGGATCACCACCGCAGACGTTCCTCTGCTGTACCGCTATTCCCCAGATGCATTGTTTTGATCGTCATCGGCTTGCCGGCGGCGAGTCGTTCATCGCTTGCCTTCACCTAACCCACCCTGACGGGGGCTCACTTCCCCGTAAGGGATTGTGCGTCGCCGTTTTCCCTTGAAACAGGAGAACTACCATGGCCCACGCCAACCACTCCCAAGAAGCGACCACTTACTTCAACCTGCACACCGTCGGTATCGGCTACCTCAACCGTGTTCGTGAAGTCCAAGTCCGCCGCGGCCAGCCGTTCATGGCCTGCGATATCGCAGCCCTGCACGGCGCCACTGATGCGGTGGAGTACACCCGCTTCGACTGCAAAGTCGCTGGGGGCGAAGCTGAACGTTTGATTCGTCTCTATATGGACGCCGTCAACGCCGAGAAAAAGGTCTTGCTGTCGTTCCGTATCGGCGATCTGTGGATCGATCCGTTTCTCTACGAGAAAGGCGATAAACAAGGCCAACCGGGCGCCAGCCTGAAAGGTCGTTTGCTGTTCATCGACTGGATCAAGGTCAACGGCATGTTCGCGTACAAAGCGCCCGCCAGGCAGGAAGCAACAGCACCTGCTGAGCAAGCGCCGATCAATGAACCCTCTCCAACGTCGGCTGATGTCGACGCCGAGGAAACCGCAACCCCAACAGAGGTTCAGGTCGAACCTGAATCTCCACCCACTCACCGCACGGCCCGCCGTGCCGCCACGCGTACTGTTCAGTCCGCCTGAACAATCCACGATGTTTTACATCAAGGCGCTCAATCGAGCGCCTTTCCTTCAATCAGCACAGGAGAGTCAACATGGAATCCTTCTGGCTTTGCGACGACTGCCTGATTGCTGTGGCTTACGAGGACTACAGCACGTTATCGCTCTACTACACGAAGGATGAGATCGAGAAACGCATTGCCGGTCTCCATCGTGGACTGGTTCGCTTAATGCCCATCAGTGCCGACTTCGATCCCAACGCCGGCTGGGGAATAAAAGCCTTTTCCCCGTTGCCCTGCGACGGCTGTGGTTCGCCCCTACACGGTCAACGCCACCGATTTACTCGGTTGTAAACACCGCGCAATCGGCTAACACCCACGACTCTATACCCACCCCGGGGACACACTCCCCTCGGGCGTGTACCCCTGATTTTTCCCTTCGGAGGTACCACCATGAGCACCCAACTCACACTGGTCGATACTTCGGATTTCGAGGCTGATCGTATCGTCCAAGAAAACCAGGTGATCGACGAAGCACTGCATATTCTGGATCGTCGGCTGTTCACCCGCGGCCCGAACCTGACGTCGCCTGACGCTGTGGCCTCATACCTAAAACTGCATCTTGTGCAGCAAGAGCATGAAGTCTTCGGTGTGATCTTTCTCGATGCCAGGCACCGGGTGCTGGCATTCGAAGTCCTCTTTCACGGCAGCATTGATGGCGCCAGCGTTTATCCCCGCCAAGTCGTTAAGCGTTCCCTCGTGCATAACGCTGCAGCCACCATTTTTGTTCACAACCACCCCTCAGGGTGTACGGAACCCAGCCAGGCGGATCGCGTCTTGACTGCACGGCTGAAGGAGGCCTTGGCCTTGATCGAAGTGCGTGTACTGGATCACTTCATCGTGGGTGAAGGTCGTCCTCTCTCCCTTGCCGAACATGGCTGGCTTTAACCCTCACAGGCGTCTTCGGGCGCCTTGTTCATTTTCATTCTGGAGAGCCCTCATGAACCTCACACACCAGGCCCCAGCCCTACTGGTGGCCCCAAATCCATTTGCTCGCGGTTACGACAACCTGCATATCGAACGGCTGCTACTGATCACCTACGAAAACGACTGCCCGCCCTGCTTTCGACCCGTGCACGACTCACAAGCCCATCTGTCCGACGATGAACTGCAACTGTTCCCCTGCCTGTTCAATGACGATTTCGCCTTGATCAGCGAAGGTCAATCCATTCCTGAAGAGTTGGATGAACGCTGCCAGTCCACCGGACTGGTGCGCCAAGTGATCTACGCCGTGATGGGCGAGATGTTCAACGAGCAGCATCACGTCGGCGATCTGTACTCCCTGGAAGAAGCCCAAGCCATGGTCCATCGCTTGCGCTTCGAAACGGGACACTACAGTCGAGCCTGGGAGATCAGTACCGCACACCTTCCTGAAGAAGCGATGTACTATCTGGAAGGGTGGGTCAGTCACTCCGCTCCGAGGCAAACCGGTCTTTTGTTCGAACCTTTCGCGTTGCCGGATTGCTGCGGCATCGGTTGCAAACTGATCGGCACACCCTGGACCGACGTTAACCTGGTGAAGATCGAGGGCCGTCCTTACTCATCGCTGAGGCAAGAGCAACTCGACGCCGGCACACCGGAAGCCTTGGTCAACGTACTGTATCTGGCGGCCTTGGCGGATGTGCGCTTGTTGATCTTCGACCCCGACGCTGCCGTTTTGGATGGGCTCGCCATTTTTGATGAATAGCAACGTGCGCGTTAACACGACCCACCTTGAATCGACTTTCTCACTGAATCGCTCCTGCTCCTCATGTCAGGTTCTGGACTGAATCTGACATGAGGTTTCTTCCATGGAGCGTTTTTTCACGCCTGTCTGCCTGCTGGGGTTGTTGAGCGCCTGCAGCGCACAACTCCCCAACCCATTGCCGACCCATCCAGCGATCTACAGCGGCTCCAATCGGGCCCAGTTCTCGAGAGATACAGCCGAAGAAAATCATCCGCCAGAACTCCGCTATGGCCGCTATACGCTGGTCAGCACCGAGCCCACCACGGAGCAACGCGATCTTCTCGCTCAAATCATTGAAGTGAACATCCCGTCCAGCCTGAACCCCTCGGTGCAGGATGCATTGCACTACGTACTGCTGCGCTCTGGTTATGCGCTTTGCCCAGTTCCTGCGTCGGTGAAGGTGCTGTTTACCCGGCCTATGCCGGCAGCCCATTACCGGCTGGGCCCGATCTCTTTGCGCAACGCGCTACAAGTGTTGGCTGGCCCCGCCTGGCAACTCACGACCGATGAAGTCAGCCGTTCGGTCTGCTTCGAACAGCAGAAAGCTGATGACGACATCGTGCGGGTCACACCAGGCTCGTCCCATCAGCCGGAGGCGCGGCCATGAAAGCCTCGACGTTTCAAACCCTCATTGTCGGCTTACTTTGCCTGGCGGTCGCCGGGTTGAGCGGTGGTTTATATAACCAGTATCAGCGCATAGCCGAACTGCAGAGCACTGACACGCAATACCGACAAACCCTGGACAGCTTGCAACGTGACTCAAGCGCCCTCAAGGATGCCCAGGAAAAACTGCAGTACGCGCTGAAAGACCTGAAACAGATGGTCGACTCCGGTGAGCAACAGGTCAATACCCTCGATCCGATGTTGGATCAATGGGCACAAGAGATTCAGGAGCTGCGCGATGGTCTGGCAGCCAGCGCCACCGTGGCAGACCTGACAGTGCTACGCGCACACCTTGAGCAGGTCGAGCAACAGCTCCTGGAGCTCAAGAATCAGCCATCACCCCCACCGCCGACGTCTTCCGTGACCAAACCGAAAAAAACCGTTCGCCCCAAGCCCGCCCCGCTTTCACCACCGTTCTCAGTGTTGGGTGTCGAGTCCCGAGGGGGTGAGCGCTTTCTGGCGGTCGCACCTCCTGACAGTCGCTCTCTTAGAGATGTTCGGCTGCTGCATAACGGCGAGCAACTCGGAGCCTGGCACCTGAAAGTGCTGGAACCGAACTCAGCCATCTTCGCGGTGGTCGCTCAGCCAGACCAAACCGTGCAACTCCCTTGAGAAGCGATCATGAACAAAGCGCTACTGCCCGCCGTCGTCAGTCTCGTTTCGCTACTAACCATGGGAGCTGCGATGAGCCCCCCCGTCACGACACAGTCACGGAACCAGGACACGCAGGTCGCTCCCCTGGGGCGCTCTCACTCTGAACAGGCGGCGAGCTGGGGACTGACGGAGCAGGAGTGGACGCGCTTCGAACAGATCCAAGCCGGCCCGCGAGGTTTCTGGAGCCCAAACCTCGATCCGTTGACCGCACTCGGGGTCGAGGCCCAGACCGACCAAGAGCGCCAGCGCTATGCCGAATTGCAGGTAGCGCTGGAAGCCAAACGCGCCGAGCGCGAGTTGGCCTACCAAAACGCTTACACGGTGGCCTGGGCCAAGCTGTTTCCCGGGCTGCTGCCGATCCAGGGCATGGCATCCCCGTCCCCTGCCAGCTCAGCGGTCGTGCCGCGCCAGGCCCTGTTTGTGGAGGACCACTGCCCAGCGTGCACCGCCGAAGCACAGCGTCTGCAAGAAAGCGACACGGCGTTCGATATCTACCTGGTGGGCAGCCAAGGCGAGGATGAACGCGTCCGTAGCTGGGCTCGGCAAGCAGACATCGATCCGGCAAAGGTTCAACGCCAGCAGATCACCCTGAACCATGACCGTGGTCGCTGGTTCAGCCTGGGTGCCCCGGAGCCATTGCCTGCCACATTTCAACAGGTGAGTGGACAATGGCAACGCCTCAACTGAGTGGTATTGCGCTGATGTTGGCCATGCTGGCGGCTCAGGCCGAGGAGCTTCCGCCCCCAGCCTACCAACTAGCGGCGCATAACGCCGACATCCCCTCGACGGTGCTGTTCGCGATTGCCCTGCAGGAGAGCGGTATCCGCGTTCGTGGTCGACTGCTGCCCTGGCCGTGGACCCTGAACATCGCCGGAACACCCTACCGCTTCGCCACTCGCCCGGCCGCCTGTCACGCGTTGCTTCAGGCCCTCGCCCGACATGACGCCAAGCAGGTCGACGCCGGACTCGGCCAAATCAACCTGGGTTACCACGGACAACGTTATTCCACTCCCTGCGAAGCCCTTGATCCCTACCGAAATCTCGCCGTGACCGCCGCGCTGTTGCAGGAGCATCACGCCGCCACCGGTGATTGGGTGTCAGCTGCCGGACGCTATCACCGCCCGGCAGGCGGAACGCCGGCCGCGCGTTACCGCGCCGGCTTTTCCCGGCAACTCGAACGGTTGCTGATTTCCTTCAAACAGGGCACACCGCCATGACGCGAATATTCCTTACCTGTTATTTCATCCTGTTCTTGGCACCTGTCGCCCAGGCGAAACCAACCGTATTCAGGGATCCGGCTGGCGACGTCACCCAACCCTATTTCCAAGCCACGGGCCTGCCCATAAATAACAAAGTTCAGGCTGACAGGGCCGTGCATACGGACCTGTCCACGTTTGCCGAGGAAGCCTGGATACTGCCAATCAGTAGTTCTCAGTTGAGCCCCGGCCAAATCACGCCTCGTGCCCTCAACATGCCTGGCTTGCGGCCATTTTTCTTGGTCGGTGAAAATCCCCAATCTCTGGTTTGGTTGAGTCAACGTGCGGCTGAACTGCAGGAAATGGGCGCGGCCGGCCTCGCCGTCGAAGTGGCCGACACCGAAGCGTTGGCCCGAATTCGAGCAGCGGCTCCCGGCATCACCATCCTGCCGGTCAACGGTAACGACATCGCCACTCGCCTGCAGATCGAGCACTACCCCGTCTTGATCACCGCCACCTCACTGGAACAGTGAGTCCAGGTCATGGCCGAGCATGCAATGGAGTCCAAGCTCCGGCCAGCGGTGGAGCTGTACACCGTAGCGATCTGCATCACCGCCGCGGTGTTGTGCGTGTACTCGCCCTGGGCTGTGGCCCTGTCACCCGAGATCGGGCTGGTTGCAGCGCTGGCCTATGCCCTATTCGGCCTTATCCGAATGCGACAAGCCTGGGAGGTGCTGCGCTATCGGCGCAATATCCGCCGGCTGCCCCGCTACGAACTGACCAGTCGGCAGATTCCGGTCAGCCGCAAGCGTCTGTTCATGGGCCGAGGATTTCGCTGGAGCCGCCTGCACACCCAGCGCTTGGTCGAGGCCCAGGATCCGGCGGTCGCCCACTATGTCGACCAACCGACCCGCTACCGCCTGGCCCGCGGACTCGAACGGCGCCTGGAGCATGCACCGTTTCCACTCTCGATACTGGCCCGTGTCACGGCATGGGACAGTTCCTTCAATCCGTTGCGGCCTTTACCTCCAGTAGGTGGCTCGCCACTGTTGCATGGGGTCGAGCCCGATGAAACGGAAATCAGTCTGCCACTGGGCGAACGGGTCGGACACACCCTGGTGCTGGGCACTACCCGTGTCGGCAAGACGCGCCTCGCCGAGGTGTACATCACCCAGGACATTCATCGCATCGAACATGAGGTGGTCATCGTCTTCGATCCGAAGGGCGATGCCGACCTGCTCAAGCGCATGTATGTCGAAGCCAAACGCGCCGGTCGAGATAAGGAGTTTTATGTTTTCCATCTAGGCTGGCCAGAAATATCGGCCCGCTACAACGCCGTGGGACGTTTCGGTCGTATCTCGGAGGTGGCGTCACGCATCGCAGGGCAGCTCAGTGGCGAAGGTAACTCGGCGGCCTTCCGCGAGTTCGCCTGGCGTTTCGTCAACATCATCGCCCGCGCCCTGATCGAGCTGGGTCGACGCCCGGACTACCTACAGATACAGCGACATGTGGTCAACATCGACGCACTGTTCATCGAATACGCCCAGCAGTTTTTCGCCAAGACCGACCCGAAGGCGTGGGAAGTGATCGTCCAGCTTGAAGGCAAGCTCACCGAGAAGAACATTCCTCGGCATATGATCGGGCGCGAAAAGCGTGTGGTGGCCATCGAGCAGTACCTGGCGGTGAAGCGGGTATTTGATCCGGTACTGGACGGGCTGCGTTCGGCGGTACGCTACGACCGTACTTACTTCGACAAAATCGTTGCCTCACTACTGCCGCTGCTGGAGAAACTCACCACCGGTAAGACCGCCCAACTGCTGGCCCCAAACTACACCGACCTAGATGACCCGCGGCCGATCTTCGACTGGATGCAGATCATCCGAAAACGCGGCATCGTCTACGTCGGTCTGGATGCGCTGACCGACGCCGAGGTGGCCGCCGCTGTGGGCAACTCCATGTTCGCCGACTTAGTCTCGGTCGCGGGACACATCTACAAACACGGCATCGACCATGGCCTGCCCCAATCGGGCAACAACAGTGACAAATTGCCGATCAACCTGCACGCCGATGAGTTCAACGAGTTGATGGGCGATGAGTTCATTCCGCTAATCAACAAGGGTGGGGGCGCCGGCATCCAGGTGACGGCCTACACCCAGACCCTCAGTGATATCGAAGCGCGAATCGGTAACCGCGCCAAGGCCGGCCAGGTGATCGGCAACTTCAACACCCTGCAGATGCTGCGGGTGCGCGAAACCGCGACCGCTGAACTACTCACCCAGCAGTTGCCCAAGGTTAACGTGCTGACCAAGACCCTGGTGTCGGGTGCCACCGACACCTCCGATCCTGAGGCCAACACGGACTTCACCTCGTCCTCACAGGACCGTGTCAGCAGCACCAGTGTGCCGCTGATCGAGCCTGCTCATATCGTCAGTTTGCCCAAAGGGCAAATGTTCTCCTTCCAGGCCGGTGGGCAGCTCTGGAAAGTCCGCATGCCGTTGCCAAAACCCTCCAACGACGATGCCATGCCTAAGGACCTGCAGGAGCTCACCCAGCGAATGCGGGCCACCTACAACGCGCAGGCGGGGCAATGGTGGAGCGCCAGTGGTGGCGGCCCAACAACAAACTTCGATCTGGATCAGGTGGGGTAGCCCGCCCCTGCCACAGGTTTCGATTCAGCAGAAAACGATCCAGAAGGCGTTGTGACGACATAACTTTGCAGCGCGCAATGGAGTGAACAATGGCGACTTCAGCCCAGAACATGCCGCCACAACCGATCCAGCGTCCAGGACTGATCATCTCGACGATCAGCCTGGTACTGCGCGTAATCGGTTTGCTGATCACCTCGTTGCTGTTCTCGATCCTGATCGAGTTCGCTGGTTTGATCCTGTTCTGGGGTGATCAGGGCTGGCAGCATAGTCAGGCCATGCTAACCAGTGAATTGGGCTGGCTCAGCGAGCACTTCAAATCTTCACTGCTCATCCAACAGCCTGGGGCAACGATTGTCCAATGGCTGGACTTTCTCAATCAGTGGTTGTTGGTCAAGACAGGCTTTGCGGACTTTGCCCAGCAGGCGCGGGTATCGAGCCAGGGCATCAGTTTCTGGAGTTGGACCAATCAGCTCTACGTGAGCATTGAGGATTTCGTGCTGGCGGCGGTGTATGTGACCTTTACCTTCGTGGTGCGCCTAACCATTCTGGTCCTGGCCACACCATTGTTTCTGCTGGCCACGCTCACCGGATTTGTCGATGGCTTGATGCGCCGCGACCTGCGCAAATTTGGCGCGGGGCGAGAAAGCAGTTTTGTTTATCACCGAGCTAAACAGGCAGTGATGCCACTGCTGATCGTGCCTTGGATCATTTACCTGTCCCTACCCTTTTCGCTCAATCCTATGGTCGTATTTTTGCCTTGTGCTGTAATGCTTGGCATCACAGTAGAAATCACGGCAACTACATTTAAGAAATATCTCTGACTCGGAAAAATTATATTTTCCCTTTATGCCTCAAGATTAGTGTAGAAGCGGGACCAAAATTCGCTTTCGGGACTCAGCATCGCCAACAAAAAAGGGCCCTTGCAGAGCCCTAGTAGTCAAACCGTTCTTACTGAGTACGCCACGACTCGACAACGTCCGCGCCAAACTCGATTTTCCATTCTTTCAACTGCCGATGGTTACCTCCCTTGGTTTCGATCAGCTCACCAGAGTTCGGATTTTTGTAAATTTTTACATCGCGAGCTTTACGGGCTGCCTTTACAGGTGCTGCTATTGGTGCCGAGGTACGACGGCCAGCCTCTAGATCCAGGATGCTAATGATGTTCTTCAAGCTGAAGCCATACTCGCCAAGCAACGCCCGCAACTTACTCTCAAATTCCATTTCTTTTTTCAGGCCGGAATCACTTTTCATCGACTCAAGCTCTGCGAGCTGTTCGGCCAGCTGCTGCTCAAGTTTACGAAATTCAGCCAAACGAGACATATGAAACTTCCTTCAGTTTAGAGTAATGAGGAATGAACATTCCAATGCTAAGCGATGATTAGCTCTTCGTCACCCATGCTGCCTCAAGCATGAGCTAATCCACTCATTGCCGCATGAACAACACATTATTATTGGGCTAGGAGAGCTGTCTGAGCTGTCTTTTTCGCCGAATCGATTGCTGATGCATGTGTGAGTAAACCTATTCGGCTCGCCCCCAAAAAAGCGATACATTCCACCTCGCGTTTAATACTGAATAATTCGACCCCTGACTTGATTCTGCTCCCAGATCCATATGAGCCAGCATCATGCCAACTACCGTACCTCGCTGCTTACTACTCTCGCTGGCTGTGGTCCATGGCATTAGCTATGCCGCCTCCGCCCATGAACAAGATCAGCTCAGCCTGATCCAGCAGCAGCTCGACACTATCGAACGCTTAGCCACTCAAGCCGAGATATCCAGCAACGCTCAACCTAAAGAGCGCTACCGCTTCGACTATCCCCGCCTGTCTCAGGACATCCAACGCATTCGCCAGGGCGTGCAGGGCTACCTGTCCCCCTCTCGTGCTCAACCCCGCGACCCCACTGAATTGGTCGGCGATTACCGCCTCGACACTCCGCTGCGGAGTCCTCGCCATGAGCATGACTGACGCCCAAACCTCAGCGTTCCAAAACGCCTCCGGTTTCTCCCCGCAGAGCAGCTCGACGCTCTGGCTATCCCTGGTTCTCGTTCTGGCATTGCTTTGGTGCGCCTGGGTGTTGTGGACGGCTTACCGGGGATGGGCGACAGGCAGTGTGCGCTTCGGCGCGTTTGGCGGCAGCGCCGCGCGCGTGCTGCTCGCATTGTTGGTCCTGATGTTCTTCACCCTGTCCTAACCCAGGAGATCGCCGTCATGCTCAAGTGCCTTGTCCCCCTGAAAAACAACCTGCGAGATCGTGCCAGTCAGCGCCTGATCGGTCTGCTGTTGGTACTCGGTCCAAGCCTGGCTTTTGCCGAACTCCCGACCATGGAAGCGCCTTCACGTGGTGAAGGTTCCGGGTTGATCGAGACGATCAAAAACTACGCCTACGACGGCGGTATCCTGCTGGGCTTGCTGATCGCCCTGCTCGCTTTCTTGGGTGTGGCGTGGCATTCCCTGACCGTGTATGCCGACGTGCAGAACCAGCGCAAGACCTGGAAAGACCTCGGCGCGGTGGTTGGCATCGGCGCCCTTCTGGTGGTGATCATCATCTGGTTCCTGACCAAGGCCGCGGCGATCTTGTGAGGTTGGCATGAACGACGCTATCGAACGTCTTGCCGACGGCACCTTGGTCTTTCTGCCGGAGCGACTCAATCGTGATCCCGCCGTGTTACGCGGCTTGACCAATGATGAGATGTGGGTAGCGCTCGGTGCTGGCGCACTCATCGGCCTGGTCCTGGGTGTACCGCTGGCGATTGCCACTGCCTCCATTGCCGTGGCGCCGACCAGCATGATCGCAAGTATGGCGGTGGTGTTATTGGCCGGTGGTTCGCTGCTGCGGCGGGCCAAACGGGCTCGCCCCGAGACCTGGTTGTACCGCAAGCTCGAATGGATACTCGCCAGCCGTTGGCGCCTGGGACGCGGCAGTTTGATTCTCCACTCCGGCGCCTGGACGGTTCGCCGTTCGCGTCGACTGCGCCCTGCCCTGTCCCGGTGGCAACCATGAGTCGTTTTCGGAACAAGGTGGACGCCCAACAAGCCCATATCTTCAGCCTGCGTCTGGCGGTAGTGATCCTTGCCCTGGTCTGTGCCGGGCTCTGGTACGGCTGGCGCTCAGCACCGACCGATCTGACCGTGCATGTACCCCCGGATCTGCGCTCGGGCAGCACGCGCAAGTGGTGGGATATCCCCTCGGAGAATGTCTATGCCTTTGCCCTGTACATCTTTGGTCAGCTCAACCGCTGGCCCTCGGATGGCGAGCAGGACTATCGCCGCGCCATCTATGGCTTGCAGTCTTACCTGACACCCTCCTGCAAGGCCTTCCTCGATGGCGACTACGAGTACCGCAAGGCCGCCGGCGAACTGCGCCAGCGGGTGCGTGGGGTCTACGAAATTCTGGGCCGAGGCTATAGCGAAGATCCGGAACTCAGGGTCAAGCAACTCGATCGCGATAGCTGGCTGGTCAAGCTCGACCTCAACGCCGATGAGTATTACGCCGCCGAACCGGTGAAACGGGTGGTGGTGCGTTATCCATTACGCGTGGTGCGTTTTGATCTGGACCCCGAACGCAATAAGTGGGGGCTGGCACTGGATTGTTATCAGGGCACTCCGCAAAAAATCTCCCTGCCTGGAGTTGAGCCATGAAGCGGATTTCTACCCTGGGACTCACCGTCGCACTGATGCTATGGGGAGCTGCAGCGCAGGCCGTCGAGCTGATGCACTGGGAACGCCTACCCCTCGCGGTCCCGCTGGTGATCAATCAGGAGCGAGTGGTCTTTATCGATGAGGATGTTCGAGTCGGCGTGCCCTCAACTCTAACGGGCAAGCTGCGCGTGCAATCCACCGGTGGCACGCTGTACCTGCGCGCGTCGGAAGCCATTGCCCCGACTCGACTGCAACTGCAATCGGTCGCGACGGGCGAGATCATCCTACTGGATATCGCGGCTTCGCCTGGTGATCTACCGCTGGAGCCCGTGCGCATTCTCAAGAATGCTCCGGTGCAGGCTACCGAGACGGAATCTAGCACCGCCCTTGTTCCAGATCGTACGCCGATCCCAGTCGCCTTGACGCGCTACGCCGCACAGTACCTGTACGCGCCGCTGCGCAATGTGGAGTCTCTGCCCGGTGTACGCCGCACCCCGCTGAAACTTCGCACCGAACTGTCGACTCTGCTGCCCACCGAAAACGTGTCCAGCACGCCCATCGCTGCCTGGCGACTCGGTGATTACTGGGTGACGGCGGTGAAGTTGCGCAATCGTGGTCCAGAAACGGTGCAACTCGATCCGCGTCGGCTTCAGGCCAAGCTATTCGCCGCGACCTTCCAGCACGCTTTCCTCGGACCTGTCGGCAACGCTGAAGACACCACGATTGCCTACCTTGTCACCCGCGGTGGCGGCCTTGAACAAGCCGTGCTACTCCCGCCCATTGCGCGAGGTGCTGACGATGAAAGCTAACGCCTTGCTCAAATGGCTGGTACCGGCTGCGCTGCTGGCCGTGGTGTTGATCATCCTGAAAAGCTGGGTCGCGGGTGGCAGCACGCCCTCTCCAGAGCACCCAGTTGATCAGGGCAATATTCGTTTATCCGCCGAGCAAGCCAAGTCGCTCGGCATTGCTGGCGATACCCCACGCGACACGGTCGCTACCCTGATCGGCCAGGTGAAGGCCATGCGCAACGATATGCTCGGTTTGAAGAAACACAATGACTCACTGCAGACGGAAAACAACCGCCTACGCGAGCGGGAAAACAGTGTCGATTCGCGTATCCAGACGGCGCTTGGCAGCGTAACCCAGCAGGTCGACGAAGGCCGCCGTCAAGCCAACGAAGCAAGACTCAAGGCTGAACAAGACAGTCGCCAGGCCCGTGGTTTGCTGACGCAATTACAGGACCAGTTGTCGGGACTGACCGGCAAAGGCAAGGACATGCCGATCGGATTGGGGCTTGAGCCCGGCGACGGTGCTCAGTTTGAAGGGCAGCACTCTGCCAATGATGCGCTGCAGTGGATTGAACCCTCGGATGCTCCGTCCACCGACGCCCGAGGCAAAACCAAGACCTCCTCCGCACTGAGTCTGCCGACCGCTTTCAACCCACTGGAGGGCTTGAACGATAACGCCATTGATCGCAGCCAGAAACAGCTACGTGTAGTCACCCAGGGTGAACGTGACCTGACAGGATCCGCTGACCGTACCGAAGGCGCGAAGCCGATCTACACCATTCCCGAAAACGCCACGCTAATGGGCTCGGTCGCCATGACTGCGCTGATCGGCCGAGTCCCGGTGGACGGCACAGTGAATGACCCCTATCCCTTCAAAGTGCTGGTCGGCCCCGAGAACCTGACGGCCAACGGCATCGACCTGCCGGACGTCGCGGGCGCCGTAATGAGCGGCACGGCGTCCGGTGACTGGACCCTGTCGTGCGTGCGCGGACAGGTCGAGTCAATCACCTTTGTGTTTATCGATGGCACCATCCGCACGGTGCCTCAGCCGAAGGCGGTCGCCAGCCGCACTGCCTCCACCACTCAGAGTTCGAACACCGACAAGATCCGTGGCGGACTCGGCTACCTGTCCGATCCGTATGGCATCCCGTGTATCGCCGGCGAGCGCCGCTCGAACGCTCAGCAGTACCTCGGCAGCCAGAGCCTGATCACTGCCGCCGGCGCCGGTGTCACCGCTCTGCTCGGGGATGAGCAGAACAACAGCAGCGTGATCAGTTCGGGCGGCAATACGCTCGGGGTCACCAGTAGCAGTGGCAATAGCGCACTGAATTCAATTCTCAGTGGTGGGGTCAGCGATATCCGCGAGTGGGTCAACAAACTGTATGGCGAAGCCTTTGCTGCCGTGTACGTGCCACCTGCAGCACAGGTCGCCCTGCACCTCGACCATGAGATCACCATCGATTACGAGCCCAAGGGCCGGAGCGTTCGCCATGAAAAAGACCATGCCTCTCTGCCTGACCTGGATTAGCGTGTTCTGCTGGGTTCTGGCGGGGTGTTCCACCGACAAGGACACGCTGCTGCCCCATGGCGAGCAAACCATGCTGGACATCTGGAACGGCGCCGGGTCGCAAGGCACTCAGCAGCAACTGCTGGATGCTCGGCAGCAGTTACGCCGCCCGCTGGCCCAGGCAGATTTCTCCGTTGCTCTCCAGGAGCCGTACACGCGCACAGCGGCGAACGAGATCCGCAACCTGTTCCCTCGCTTGCCCAATCCCGATCTGGTGCTGTACGTGTATCCGCATTTGAGTGGTACCGAGCAGGCACCGGTCCCGGGTTACTCGACCGTCTTTCCGTTCTACCAACGGGTGCAGTACGCATTGCCGGGTGAACGTCAGGAAGACTTGTAGTGCGTACCGGCGATTCGGGCAGCCGCACTTCTGCGTGGAAAGCCTGGCGCCACCCATTGCGCCTGCGCGCCACCTTGGCCGATGAAGCTGCACTGTATGCACACAACCCTAGCTTCACCGATCATCTGCCTTGGGTCGAATACCTGGACACCGAGCAGTGTTTTCTACTGGATGACAATCGCTCGGTGGGGGCGGTGTTCGAGTTGCTGCCCATCGGCACTGAAGGGCGCGAACCCGATTGGTTAATGGCGGCCCGCGATGCCCTTGAGGATGCCCTGCAGGACAGCTTTGACGAGCTGGATCAAGCGCCTTGGGTGGCGCAGTTTTTCTGCCAGGACGATAACGACTTCACCCCCTACCTGACCCGGCTCACCGATTATATCCAGGACAGCGCGCGAGCCACGGTCTTCACCGAGGCGTATTTAGAGCTCAGCCGCCGTCATCTGAAGGCC
Organism: Pseudomonas sp. JAI111; assembly: GCF_024809425.1. NCBI lineage: Bacteria > Pseudomonadati > Pseudomonadota > Gammaproteobacteria > Pseudomonadales > Pseudomonadaceae > Pseudomonas > Pseudomonas sp. JAI111. Next base: position 388,831 of record NZ_JANUCB010000001.1, read on the forward strand.
ATCGCCAAGCCCGGTGGTCTGTTTGAGGATAAGGTGGTGACGCGCCTGCCCTGGCGCGGCAATAACCGCCGGGTGCGCCTAGTGGTCTATCGCTGGCTTGAGTCTGACGCTGAGGAGACAGGACTCAACCCGGTGCAATCCCTGCATCAGGCTTGCGAACGTATTGCGGCTTCGTTGCAGGCATGCGGTGTGCAATCGACGCGAGTCGATGGGCGAGGCTTGTATGCCTGGTTATTGCCCTGGTTCAATCCGGCGCCCAGGCTCACCAATGAAGCACCCGAGGCGTTCTATCGCCGCGTGGCCTATCCGGAGTCAGGTGATGGCGAGTCGCTGGAACTGCCCTTCGATCATGACTTTGCCGAACGGCTATTCTTCAACGAACCGCGTTCGGATGTGCAGCACGGGGTCTGGTTTTTCGACGATCAGCCCCACCGCGTGATGGTGGTGGACAAACTGCGCCGGGCTCCCTTGATTGGTCAACTCACAGGCGAAACCCGTAAGGGCGACGCAGTGAATGCCCTGTTCGACCAGTTACCCGAAGGCACGGTGATGAGCCTGACCCTGGTGGTCAAGCCGCAGGACGTGCTCGAGGATCAGTTGAACCGCCTGGCGCGCAAAGCCATCGGTGAAAACCTGGCCTCGACCCAAACCCGCCAAGATGTTGAAGAGGCTCGTGCGATCGTCGGTCGCCAGCACAAGCTGTACCGCGGCACCCTGGCGTTCTACGTGCGCGGTCACGATAAGCAGCAATTGCACCAATACTCGGTCAGCCTGGCCAACGCGCTGCTGGGTGCGGGCCTGCAACCGGTACACGAAGGCGATGAAGTCGCCGCCTGCAACAGCTACCTGCGTTGGTTACCGATGGCTTACAACCCGGCCCGCGACACGCGCAACTGGTACACGCGTTTGATGTTTGCCCAGCACCTGGCGAACCTTGTTCCGGTCTGGGGCCGCAGCACGGGCACCGGCCACCCCGGTATCACCCTGTTCAATCGTGGTGGCTCGCCGTTGAGTTTTGATCCGTTGTCACGTCTAGACCGGGCCATGAATGGTCATCTGTTGTTGTTTGGCCCCACCGGCGCCGGCAAATCGGCGACCCTGGTCACCTTACTGATGCAGGTCATGGCGGTGTACCGTCCTCGCCTGTTTATCGTCGAGGCTGGCAACTCATTCGGCTTGCAGGGCGACTACTGCGCGACACAGGGCCTGTCGGTCAACAAGGTCCAATTGAAACCTGGTGCCGCGGTCAGCCTCGCCCCGTTCGCTGATTCTTGGCGCCTGGTCGAGCAGCCGGATCAGGTGGCGAGTCTGTCGATCGATGAGCTGGACGATGAGGCGGTAACCAGTCGCGAAGACCAGCGCGATGTGCTCGGCGAACTGGAAATCACCGCCCGGCTGATGATCACCGGCGGCGAGGCCAAGGAAGAGGCGCGCCTCAGTCGAGCCGATCGCAGTTTGATCCGCGAGTGCATTCTCGACGCGGCGCAGACGTGCGTCACGACGGACCGTCAGGTGCTGACCCGCGACGTGCGTGACGCGTTGCTGCGCGTCGCCGCCGACCCGCATTTGCCAGAGAAGCGTCGCGAGCGAGCCCAGGAAATGGGCGAGTCCATCGACCTGTTTTGTCAGGGTTTCGAGGGTGAACTGTTCGATCGCGAGGGCACGCCTTGGCCCGAGAGCGATGTGACCATTGTCGATCTGGCCACTTACGCGCGCGAAGGTTACGAGGCACAGATGTCCATCAGCTACATCAGCCTGATGAACACCGTGAACAACCTTGCCGAGCGCGACCAGTACCTAGGCCGCCCGATCATCATGGTCACCGACGAGGGCCATATCATCACCAAGAACCCGCTGCTGGCGCCATTCGTGGTCAAGGGCACCAAGATGTGGCGCAAGCTCGGCGCTTGGTTCTGGCTGGCGACGCAAAACCTTGCCGACTTCCCCACGGCTGCGCAGACCATGCTCAACATGATCGAATGGTGGATTTGTTTGAACATGCCGCCCGCGGAAATCGAAGAGATCGCACGGTTCAAGAAACTCACGCCGGCACAGAAAGCCTTGCTGCTCTCCGCCAGTAAGGAGCCGGGTAAATACACCGAAGGTGTCGTGCTGTCGAAGAAGCTCGAAACGCTGTTTCGGGCCGTGCCGCCTAGTCTTTATCTCGCCCTGGCCATGACGGAGCCCGAGGAGAAAGCCGAGCGCTGGACACTCATGCAGGAGAACGGCTGCTCGGAGCTGGAAGCGGCGTATCGGGTAGCGGAACGGATCGATAGAGCGCGAGGAATTAAGTGAAACGGAGCTGATCCTAGGTTTCGATCAACCCGGCAGCAAATCCTTGAACACCTTCTCCACGTAGGCTTGCATGAACCAGTCAGGGATCTCATCAGCCCTGAATTCAAGGTCAGTCCCGTCCGTTACTTCAGCGAGCAACACCAGATCAGCGCCGGAGTTGTCAAAGATATAAGCCCGGTTCGAGGCTGCGATGGCTGCTGGCAATAGGTTCAGGCAACGACCGTAGCGCTGCACAATTTTTTCCGTGGGGACTGGGTGCCCACCTGCCGCAACACGGTTCTTGACCCTGTTGATATTGATGTCAGGATCTTCAGTGGCGACAAAGTAGAGGTAGGTTCGATATCCCGACGCTTTTGCCTTAAGCATAAAAGCGACTTTGTCCTCGCTAGACATCACCGTTTCGAAGGTGAAAGACAACTGGGCTTCAAGGAGCTTGTGCCGCATGAAATCAGAGAGCACGGAAGCAAAATAGGAGTTCATCGCGACGGACTGGAAATTCAGGCCGTTATTGCTGAAGCCTATTTTGGATGCCTCCTCAACGAGCTGGGTCGACCGAATCAGTCGGTGCGCCTTGATAAAGCCGAGAACCTCGTCACCTTCGATTTCCAGTTGAAAATCGCTGAACTCCAGGCGTCCGCCCTCTTTGGCAGCCCTTTCGATTTCATCCGGGTTGATGTAGATCCCGATCAGGTGGGAAGGGACGGCACTTTTCATTGTGCTTTTACCGGAACCATTAGGGCCGGCAAATACCCTCAGCCGAGGGACGGTCATGAGCAGCGGTGCACCTTGATAATCCCGCCCAAGGTCACTTTATGCTTGGGCTTGGCCACTCGAATAACCTTGTGCTTACCGTCGGCAGTCGTCTCAACGAGCTTGCCGTCCATGACCTCCATCACGCTGCGTCCGGCCGCCAGCGCGTTGATATAGGCCGTATTGATCGCACCTTCAGCCATAGCTGGTATTTTACCCTCCAGTCGGCTCACCAGATCGTCACTCAACACTTGGTCGGCTTTCATATCGCGCTCCACGTTCTCAGAGCGTGCAGAATCTGCACTTATCAGAATCCTAGCTACGTAAATCTGTTTATCACAGACCAACGCCACTTCTGTCAGATCTCCATTCTAGAGGAATGGAGCCTGGAACCATACCTTCCAGTAAATTTTCCCGTGTAGGCCATATCGTCAGGGTTGGAGCCGCACGGCTACGGTGAAACGCCTTGAAGCCGTTGCTGAATTCTCAATAAAAATCCTGCTTCGAAAGCATCCTGAGATTCTCCTGCCGGACAAGTCTTACGTGCCTGCGCCAGTTCCCACCACAGCGGTACGTCACCAGGTGTATTAAGCCAGGCCTGGGCGCATTGCACGCCACGTTCGATCATAGGCGCAAATTCGCTGCCCCACGGCGTCAGAAGACTCGGGCAGCCGTCCGCCGCCGGAATTGAAACGTAATTTTCGTCCATAGACACCTTAGCTTTCGATTATTTATAAATGCTCGGTCTGTTCTAAGCAGCATAGAAACAGAATTGACACTCGGCTTAAGCATCAAAAAAGCCCGAATCAGAGCCAATGTAGACTATATCCCGTGGATTGAGAGTCCCTCAAGGCGCAGTTTGCGCGCATGACTCAAGACTACGAACAGCTTCGTCTGCAACTGGCGGAAAACATCCGCTCGATGCGGCGTGTGAAGAACCTTACCCAGGAGCAATTGGCGCTCATGGCCGAGGTGGATCGTACCTATGTGAGTCAAATCGAACGGGGGGTAGGCAATCCGTCGTTATTGGTCCTATGCAAACTCGCCAACATTTTCGAGATCAAAACGGATCAGCTGCTCATTGAGTCTGACGTGCTTGCTCGTACACTGAGCGCTGAATGACCATCTGCTGATCTAGAAGATCGTTATAAACCGACAATCCTGCGTTCGGCTTTCTCACTGACACCCCTCTCTCGATTATTGAACCTGTCCAGGCCATACACCCAGAGCCTGGATCATGTCTGCTGCCCGCCCGCACATTTCGCCCCAGAAATTACATCCGTTGGTGCTGAGCATTCTGCTGGCATCCGGGTCAAGCGTAGCGTTGGATACCGGCAACATTACCGCCTCTGTACTTTCTCCAGACTGCCTCGAGTACAGAGTCGTCGGCATCTGCTTTTGGTTGCTCTGCACCCCCTTCGGCTGCACGGTTAAAACCTCAACCAAGGTTCGTCACTTCATTCCTGAGCTGGTGGTCTCGAGCTATGCCACCACCGGAGCCAATCCTTGGACCGAGATGGCCGCCCTATCCTCCCCTATCAGTGGTGCGGAAGGAGGCGGTAACCTGATCACGCCGAACACCCAGCGCGATAACCTGCCTCGTTTCAAAAACGTTGATGGCATCGGTCACCCGGGTGGATGGGCCGCCACGCACCTGGCCTCGCAATCTGGTTACGCATGCGTCAGCGGCGCCACGGCATTCTTGCCCTACTACCTGAGCACTTTGGACTCACTGGCCTGGCGCCATGGCATCCCGGAAAGCCTTTACCCAGAATCGCTTGTGCCGGGGATCCGTGAAATCGGTCGTCAGCTTGCGGGAAACATGTGGGGCAACGTCTATCCCCGGCAAGGATTTTTGGTGCAACCCGACGACTTCAAAGCCGCTGCGGTGATGGCGCAGCGAGCGGGTGATGTCATTACCCGCAACTGGCAACCGCACGTGTATGTCCCGCTCACACCCGTACCACGCGATGGTTATTGGCCGCCAGGCCCAATCGTTGAAAACAACGCTTCGACCCACAAATGGCAATTGCTCTCCCCCTTGGTTCAGCCAACATGCGCCATCTTCCCTAGCGATCCGGTCCAGAGCGCGGACGGCGGCTACGCCTGGTCGTTGTGGCGTCCCTATAGCTGCTGCAAGCGTGAGGGGCAGACCTTCCTGTTCAGCATCGACTTCGAAGGCGGTGCGTCATGAGTTGGTTTTTCACGCAACTACGGTTTGGCGTGATGAGTCTGTTGCTCTGTGGACTGCTGGCCATTGCGTCCCATGTCCCCGCCGCCGAGGATAATTACCGGCTGGGCACGCAGGGCGAAGTGCTCGACGACCGGGTGATGTACACCATCGGTGGCGGTTCAGCAGTCGGCTCACCGAGCTCGCTTTACCGACCCAGCGGTCTCGGGGTCGGCGGGTCCTGGCGAGCCAACATGATGTGCGGAAACATGAGCCTCACCAATACCCTGCAGAACCAGTTGAACGGCGTCACCGAAGGTTTCCAGCAGATCATGGGCAGCGTTGTACAAAACGCGACCCAAGCGGTGATGTCGCTGCCAGCGTTGATCATCCAGCGCGCCAATCCCGGCCTTTATGAGTTGCTCAGTAACGGGGTGTTGCAGGGGCGTATCGACTTCGACCGTTCCAAGCTGACCTGCCAGGCCATGGCCGAAAAGATGGCAGACAAGGTCGGTCAAGCCGGCTGGGGCGCACTGGCCAAGAACCAGGAGATGCAGGGTAATCTGGAGCAAACCGGCGGTGATGCAGTGGCCGCGGTAAAAAACACCGAGGCTCGTAATGGCGATAATGGGGTGTCCTGGATTGGCGGTTCGAAGGCAGGAGGTAATGGGCAGACACCCATTCGAGTGACCGCCGACGTGGTGCGCGCGGGCTATAACCTGCTGCATAACCGGTCGGTGGATGACAGCACCTCAATTAGTAGCAGCGACTGCCTGGGTGGGGCTATTTGCCAAACATGGAATTCACCCCAAGAGGAATCCGAATGGGCCGTTCGCGTGTTGGGCGAGAGCGAAGTCTCGACCTGCGACACCTGCGAAACCCTGCGTGCGACCGCTGGCAGCGGATTGACGCCGCTGATCCAGGAAGCCTACAGCGAACGCCTTAAAGCCCTGCAAGGGTTGCTGTCTGGCTCTCTGCCGCTTACCCCAGACAATCTGGCTAAAGCCTCCAGCTCAATGCTGCCGGTGACACGAGGTGTGGTTGAAGCTCTGCGCGACGATCCTGATCAGGATGTGTTGGCGCAGCGCCTGGCCAGTGAGACGGCCTTGTCCAGTGTACTCGACAAGGCACTGCTGCTACTGCGCACGCTGCTGGCGGGCAGTCACGAACCGAACATCGCCTCCGCCGAGCCGGCCCAAACCGCCTTGACGAAAAACATTGACGCCCTGGAGCGCGAAATACGCCTGCTACAAACCGAACTGCAGGTCCGGCAGATGCTGGCCACCAACACCGCCAGCCTGGTGCTTGATCGGCATGCCGGTGGTGCCGGTGCTTCGCGTACCGTCGAGCAAGGCGACCCCGAGCCCGGTCGACTCCGTGATGCTGACGCCAGGCGCAAGTGAGCCATGAAACGCTCACCGCGATTCACTTTACTTTCAGGTCTGGGGATTGCCACGGTGATGATTCTGGCCGCCGCACTGGTCGCCTGGATCGGCCGCACTGCGCTGGGTAGTTTCGAGGCCTGGCAGCAGGCATTCGAATCCTTACGGCCCTATCTGCGATGGTGGCGTGCCCTGCTCTACGGCGCCCTCTCTGCGCTCTGGTGGGATCTGCTTCGGCGCTGCCGACATCGACCACAGGATCGACTGCGCGTGAAACGCATCGGGACACTAGGGCTCGTGTTCTTTATCTGCGTCGAACTCACCCGATTGTGAGGTCACCACCATGCTCATGAGCACCAACAGCTACCTGGAGTTTTACCTCTCGCTGCTGGCCTGGATCATCAACAACGGCCTCTGGAGTGTCCTGTCCGACACTGGGCTATTCGCCGCGCCCTTTGGTGCAATCATCTTGCAAGAATGGTTGTCGGCCCGTCAGCAAGGCGCGGATGAAGGTAACAAGGGATTGCTCTCGGTACCGCGGATAGAGAACCGGTTGTGGCTGGCCTACATCGTCGTGTTATTCGGTTGCGCGCCGGTCTTTCCGTTGAGCCTCACGTCAATGGCGTTCGATGATGCGACGAGTCAACGCTGCGGCGTGAGCGTGGCTAAGCCAGCGGAAACCGCCTGGGGGACGACCTTCAATACCATTGGCGAACGCTCCGCCAACGTACCGATCTGGTGGTTTTTGGTGCATGCCTTGAGCAAAGGCATCACCGCGGCCGCCACCGCCTCCATACCTTGCGCACCGGATATTCGACAAATACGCATGGAGATTGACACATCGCGCATCGACAGCCAGGTACTGCTGCAGGAAGTCGCCGACTTCACTCGCGACTGCTATGGCTATTCCCGTTCTCGACTGTTCACTAACCGCCCACAGTTGGATAAGGCACAAAGTCATGACGCCTCTTGGATAGGCTCAAGCTATTTTCTCGACACGCCCGGCTACTACGATACGGATCGTTCACGCACACCGCGCGTCGACTGGCCCTATGATGAAAACCGCGATGTCTCCTTGCCTCGGTTAGAGAATGGCGCGGGCTACCCCACCTGCAAGCAGTGGTGGAGCGACAGCGGTGTCGGCTTGCGCGGGCGCTTGATCGAGCAGGTCGATCCTTCACTGCTGACTCAGTTGAAAGGCTGGTTGACTGGCCGCTCAAGCAACGAGATCGAAGACGCTACCTTGCGCGAACTGGTCAGCCCGCGCCAACAATCAATGTCCATGTCCCCAGGACAGGTCTATCAGGACTATGGCTCCAGTGCCCGCGGTGGGTCGATCAATCAGGGGCTCAATAACCTGGCGACCAACACTGGGCTGGCCCTCGGTTCCTTCAGCAACTTCCCGGCAATGAATGCGCTACGCGCCGCCCTGCCGATGGTGCAGGCTTTCTTGATCATGGGTGTCATCATCAGCTTGCCGCTGATCCTGCTGGTCAGTACCAACCAGCTAAAGACCGTCATGACGGTGACGTTCGCACTGTTCACGCTGCACATGCTCACCTTCTGGTGGGAGTTGGCCCGCTGGGTCGACTCCAGCATGCTCGATACCTTGTACAACCAGGTGTCGGCGTCCAATCAGGTGCTGTTGTCGCTGCCGACATCCGGATTTATGGATGGAACGGTCACGGCGCAAGTGATTGAGTATGCGATGGGGGCAATGTTCTTGGTTCTGCCAGGTCTATTTCTGGTTGGTATGAGCTGGGCAGGCTACTCAATTGGCAGCAGCCTTGAAGGGATGCTAGGAAGTGCAAGCAAGGCAGCGCATGGCGCGGCAGGCAAAGGCACAGATCAGTTGATGGGTGCTACGAAGAGGATCATCTGATATCACTATTCGATGATTTGGAATGACCGATGTAATGGCCATTATCGTCGTAATAGCCTAGATAGGAGTTGGCCCCTAAAAAATCTGGTCCTGGATCATTGCCGTCAAGATCCGCGTCAATAGCAGCCTTGGACACCAGAAGCCCAATTACAGCGATCATCGTCACTACAGAAGCGACCAGCCAGAAACCGATAAAGAGCAATCCAAGGACTAATGCCAGCTTCGTAACCAGAAAGCTCCCGCGAACCAATAGCCCACCGGCAGGCATACCCGCCGCCACCGCACGCTTGGCTACACGAGATTCAAACCCTTTCAACCTGCGATAACCACGTTTGGCCGACATACCGCATGCATATGCCCAGCGGTGTGCACGGGAAATTTGAACTGGCTGCTGAGCCGGCATGATTGCGACCTCTTCTGAGAGTATTCCTGTGAAAATCGAGAGTACAGCCTACTACTGAAAACCGCCCACGCTTAACCGTTTATCAGCTTGCTCGGTCTAAAACTCTTCACTGGAAGACAGAAGACGCAGCTCGTGTACCAGCGCCTCTATGGCCGTTGACCCATCCATATCATCCAGCTACATAGAGAGTACGGATCGCTGTTATCGACAGCACCTTCCCAGGTAGCCAGAGCCTTCAAAGCTACGTCACTCAGGTGATGGCTCCCCCCAAGTGCGATTAGCGTTCGGTGGCTCGCACGATCATCGTTTTATACGGTGATGAACGCCTACTGCCCTTCTAAGCGTTTTTCGAGCTCTGCTCGCCCAAAAACCTTTTGTTTTTTCTTCAACCCACCGCGGGAAATTCTTTCCCGCACGGGACAGGTTTCTTCGCGCCTTCAACGGAGGTACACCATGTCCGATTTATTCACATCAGAAACGCTGAACACGCTGCGCTTGCCCGTTGTGTTTACTCCAGACGCGTGGCAACACGCAGTATTGCTCGATGGTTCAAATCATCCTGAAAAGCTGCAGCTCGATAGGCTGAGCAACGTGGTACGCGCAGCCTTCAAAGCTCACCTGGCCGATCCAAACGCACCCTACGTGGTGTTCGAGGTCGCCAAGTTAGCCTCAGCGAGTGATGCAGATCATGAACCATTGCTGCGACTGAGCCTCAGTCTGCTTCAGGCATCAGACCAACCTGACGCCTTACTGATAGCGCTTGCGCAAGAGCAGCCACGCTGAGCGCAAACGACCATACCCGGCTACTGATCCAACTCAGCTGTGCGCAGTCCTGCACCAATCCAACCAAAACCCACCGGGGAACACTCCCCGACGGGCGAGGCGTTCCTCCGCTTTTTCGAGGAAAATGCCATGCGCAATATTTACCAAGACGTGACTGACAAAATCGTTGCCGCGTTAGACCAAGGCGTAGCCCCCTGGATCAAACCCTGGTCCTCAAGTGGCTCAGCCGACGTCCGTCAACACCAACCCTACCCCATCAACGCCATCACGCAGCGTCCCTATTCGGGCATCAATTTACCGTTGCTCTGGGCCGAGGCTAGGTTGCAGGGGTTCACTCAAGATCGCTGGCTGACCTTCAATCAAGCCAAAAAAGCCGGCGGGCACATTCGTAAGGGTGAGCACAGCACCCTGGCAGTGCTCTACAAGCCGATGGAGCGCGAGGAACAGACCGAGTCAGGTCAACCCGTACTGGATGAAAACGGTCAGCCCAAGGTCGCCCACTTTGGCATTCTCAAGACGCATTTTCTGTTCAACATCGAGCAAACGGAGGGACTCGAAACGCTCAACGAAACCGTGCTCGAGACAGAACCGAGCGATCCCTTCTTCCCCAACAGTGCTGCCGAAAACCTGTTGCTAAGTTCGGGCGCGCATATCATTCATCGATTTGCCGACGAAGCCTTTTACCACCCGATCAGGGATCTCATCCAACTGCCGACAAAATCGCAATTTCACGATCAAGGTGGATACTACGCCACTGCACTTCACGAGCTGACGCACTGGACCGGACACCACTCTCGATTGCAGCGCGAAGGCGTGACCTCTCCGTGTCCATTTGGCTCGCCAGGCTATGCATTTGAAGAGTTGATCGCCGAAATGGGCGCCGCTTTTTTATGTGCCTACGCCGGTATACGGGGAGAGCTTCGGCACGAGGGCTATATCGACTCCTGGCTCGGCCTGCTCAAGGCTGACAACCGCGCGATTTTCCGCGCCAGTGGCCAGGCCCGATGCGCTTCGGAGTATGTGCTCAACCTGGAGCAACAACGGAAGCAGACGGTAATGGATGACTCGCGATGCATGAACGATGGAGCTTGATCGTCACCTCACCGCTGCACACGCTTGATAGGGTCCAACACGAGTTGGACCCTTTTTCTATGTCCAGAAAAATCCCCACACTGCGGAGCTCTGACGCAAGAACATGAAGTAATCCCGTAACCGCAGTACACCTTTACGTATCCAGATTCTCAGCCAGGTAATCCACCAGCTCGAGTGGACTTCGGCTGTCGATCACCTTGTAGATCAGATCGCGTTTGCTGCGCGGCAGCTTCTTGACCACGCTCTTCGCCGAAGCCCTAACGGCTTCGTCTGTTCCATGGATACGTGCCGCGAGCAGCAGTATGAGCGTGGCGTCTGTGAGGTTCATGGCAAGACCCAATAAAATTCGCACCGCAGTGTACCGACACTTTCCTTTTTCGTACCAGCATGCGTATCCAACAAAACGGTACCAGGACATATCGATATTCCGATTGCCGCACAAAGGGAAACGCGTCAAAAGGACCGGTAAGGGTTGGAAGGGAATGGGGAGTCAAGGGTAAGAGCCCTATCCGAAAAGGCTAAAAGGCCACTGACTCTGCCAGTTCCCGGGAGGACCATGATGCTCAGTCTGTTTCGGCACAAAAGGCAAAAGCCTCCTCCGCCACCAACCGTAAACGTCGCCGATGGGTACCTGTCCATCGAATCGTCCCAGAGCTTGTTAGCAGCCGAGCATCGCCGCCAGTTGCTTGATCGCATTTGGCAGTACACCGCCCTCTCCCATCCGCAATTCAGCCAGCTCTATTTAAATCCGATCCATCGGTATGCCGAGCTGGTCCAGCAGCTTCCAGCCAGCGAGACGCACCACCATGCTTATCTTGGCGGCATGCTCGACCATGGGTTGGAGCTGGTCGCTTGTAGTTTGAAATTGCGTCAGTCGTATCTGCTTCCCACCGGCGCCGCACCCGAAGACCAAGCTGCCCAGACCGACGCCTGGTCCGCTGGCATCGCCTATGGCGCGTTGCTCCATGACATCGGCAAGATCGCCGTGGACCTGCTGGTCGAACGCCAGGATGGCCGTGTTTGGCATCCTTGGCAGGGTTCCCTGGATCTGCCGTATCGTTTCCGCTATCTCAAGGGGCGCGACTACTACTTGCACGGCGCGGCCGCAGGCTTGCTCTACAACCAGATTCTCGACCGGCCAATCCTCGATTGGCTCAGTGGATTTCCGCCACTGTGGGCCAATCTGCTGTATGTCCTGGCGGGCCAGTACGAACGTGCCGGCGTGCTCGGTGAGTTGGTGATGCAGGCCGACCGCGTTTCCACCGCACAGAACATCGGTGGTAACCCGAGCAAGGCGCTGCAAGCACCGATTCATTCGCTGCAACATCACTTGATCAACGGACTGCGTCATCTGGTTCAGCACGAACTGAAACTCAACCAGCCAGGTGCCGCGGGATGGCTGACCCAGGACGCGCTTTGGCTCGTCAGCAAGACGGTCACGGACAAGCTGCGAGCCTATCTGCTGTCGCAATCGATTGAGGGCATTCCCTCATCCAACCTCGCGGTGTTCGATGAGCTGCAATCGCATGGATTGGTGGAGTCCACGCCGGAAGGCAAAGCCATCTGGACCGCGCTAGTGGTTCAGGGAAACTGGCAGCAGAGCTTTACCTTTTTGCGCCTTCAACCGGCGTTGATTTGGGGGAGCGAAGACCGACCTGAGGCATTTAGCGGAGCAGTGAGCATTGCGGCTCATGAACACTCAGCTGACACCCCGCTACCAACATCAGCGCCCGAGACAGTCAGTGCAGGATCAGGTCAAAGCCAACCGCAGCCGGCCCCCATGGCGCTAGAGGATGCCGATTATCTCGGCTCGCTGCTGGACATGTTCGAGTTGGACGAGCCCGAGGCCAATGATGCACTGTCGGAAAGTGCTGACGATACTTCAACGCTTCAATCGGATAACCCGGGCCAGGTATTCCTGAATTGGGTTAAGGAAGGCATTCTCAGCCACAAACTGATCATCAACGACAGCAGGGCTAAAATCCACACGGTGGATGGGAGCGTATTTTTGGTCACGCCTGGCCTCTTTCAACGCTATACGCAGGAATTCCCCGGTATCTCTCAGGGCGCCTGCCAAGAGATCGAAGAGTGGCGTTGGGTGCAAAAGCAGTTCGAGAAGCTAAAGGTCCACAGGAAGCGAGACAACGGTTTAAATATCTGGACATGCCAAGTGCAAGGCCCTAGGAAGAAAACAACCTTAAAGGGGTACTTGATTGAGAGTCCGAAGCATTTTTTTGAATTGATACCACCCGACAACCTTTTTCTTAAAATCGTAGAACATTAAATTTCCGCGGTACCACGGCGTTATGCGCTTTCGCCCAAACGCAGCCTTTCACTCTTCAGCAGCGCCAAACCCACTCCAAAGCTACACTGACTTGATCTCAGTTAGGCGACCGCTCGAATGTGTCGCCTCCTCCCTATGGTGTGACTAGGGCCGCCAAGATCCCTCGTCGCAAATGGCTACCCAATGATGTTAATGTGCCTTAATGTCACTTTCAGCATAGGCAAGGAATCTCATGCTTAGTCACACATCAAGGCACCTTTCAAAGGGTACAGAAACCATGGGGAAGTGAAACTTTGAGCTTACTCCCAGTAGCAAGCGATCGCCAAAGTGCGGTACGCCTTCTCGCCTGTATTGATGCCGCCTCCACCAATGTCACCAATGACGCTTGGGGAGCTGACGTAGTAGCAATTCTACGCGCGCAATCACGATTGCAAGCATTAGATTTCTGGATGCGCAACCCTGACTACCTTGCGAACGAATTGCTCATCGAGTTCGAGAGCACAAACGAACAATCCCTGCTAGATCTCGCCCAAAATATACTCGACTCGCGGGAACCGGATCTTCGTCGCCTACCTATGATTCGCTACCACTTTGGCGCATTTGAGCCCCTGGACAATGCGCTATCAATCCTCTGTTCCGCAGGACTCGTACGCATCCGCCGACAGGGTGTCCCTGGGCATGTTCGAGAACATGTCTATTTGTTGACCGCTCAGGGACGGCAAGCGATGACAGATTTGGCGGAAAAGGCTGTAGAAATCTCTTGGTACAAGGAGCGAGCCACGGTCGTTGCAAGAGTCGCTGGCGATACCGGGGGGAAAGCTCTGAAGGATCGTCAGTACCTTCAAGCCGAGTACGCCGACACTGAACTCAAGCACATCATCGCGCCCATAACGGATCGTGTTCGCAATCGCTTGAACGAAATTATGCAGGGACAAACCGCATGACCATGAGCTGGCTTGAAACTGTATCCAACCGTGCTGGTCTCTCCGTTGAACAGGCCGAAGCCTCGTTGCATAGACGAGGCATCTCCGCAGACAGGGCCACTCGCCCGACGCCAACTCTGACTATCACTAGTGTCAAATTCCGGGGGAAAAAGCAAGGGAAGCTGACCGATCCGATTGACTTCAGTTGGTCAGACCTCTCCTCCGGCGTCTGGGCGGTTACTAGTCACGGAAACACAGGGAAATCCAACCTGGTTGGTAAGTCCAGCGTACTAGAAATTATTCTTTGGTGTTTGCGCGGCGAGCCTAAGGGCCTGCAGGACGACGTGCGCAGTTGGTTAGACTGGGTTCGGGTCAGTTTCAACCTGGATGAACGGCAGTACGCCGTAGAATTTGATGTCACTAACAAGAAGCCAAACGGCGCACTCATAAAGTGCCGACCGGATGGAGCATTCGACGAGGTCGACCGGTTCAGCAGCGACGAGGGATTCGCTGCAGCGATGTCCAGATTCATGATGAACACCTTCGATCTAGACCCCATTCCCTCCAGACAGAAGAATGATGAAGGCGGCATCACTATCTCTCATGGATGGACCGCTCTTTCCGGCGGTCTCTATTTCGGCGGTGACCACAAGGTTCTGTTGGGAGATGTCGTCATGGGTGGTCTTCCCGCACGAATGCTCCAACTTTTTGTGGGCCTGCCATGGGCGAGTACCGTCATGCAGGCGGCAACCGTGAAGAAAGAACTGGAGCAACAGCTCGAACATGCCAGCCGCATCACGGGTGCCGCCTCAGACCGAACAAGCCTGTCACGGGAAAGAATCGCCTCCGATCTAAAAATCGCGCGTGAGGTGCTTAAGTCAAGCAGTTCAGAGTTGGTCACCGCGCAATCACTGGACAGACTTTCCGTCAAAATATCTGATCTATCCACACAGACACTTGCTCTTGAGCAAAGCCTCGTAAACGCGACGATAGAAATCTCAACCCTTCAGAGCACCGCAGACGCTGATGAGCGTGCACTACGAAACCTACGAGAAAATCTGGTCACAACAGCATTTTTCAATGGCCTGTTACCTAGCAGCTGCCCCCGTTGTGAGACAGCCGTTCCCAAGGAGCGGATCCGCCGTGAAGGTGAAGATCAGAGCTGCTCTCTTTGCTCCGAGCCCATCATGCTGGATTCGGATGATCCCAGCGATGCAATTGAGGAAGCTAACGACCGCTTTGCTCTATCAAGCAACGCCCTGACCAATGCCAAGTCGTTGCTCAAACAGCTGGAGTTCAATCACAAGAAAGTCGAAACAGATTTGAAGAGCGCAAAAGGTGAGCTAGACGCAGCTACGAAAAGCAACGCATTCCAACAACGCCGTGATGCGGAATTGGTAATAGCACGTCTAGAAGGCGCACTTCAGGAATACAACACTCCACCTGTCGGGCATCAACCTCCAGAAGACATAGTGCTGGTCAGCATCGCACACGATGAAGCCAAGTTAGCCTTCGATGCCAGCAAAGGAGATCTCCTTGAAAAACTCAACCAAGAAATCCTTCGACTGGGAAATGCTTTCGGAGCGTTAGGCTTGGAACACATTCAACTCAGCTCAGAATCGCGGATGAGTGTTATCAAGGGTGGCCAAAAAACGTCATTCAGCAAATTAACGCCTGGCGAACGACTGAGGCTGCGTATCGCCACAGCCATCGCACTGCTGCGCATCGGTCAAGAGTGCGGAGTTGGTCGCCATCCGGGGCTACTGATCATCGATTCGCCCGGCGCAGAGGAAACCAGCGAAAGCGATCTCGCAAGCTTACTGCAGGAGCTGCGCAAGGTGGCAGATGAAACCGCTGGATTGCAGATACTGGTCGCCAGCGCCAATGCTCCTTCTGTTATCAGTGCGTTGGGAGATGAGAGATGTCGTGTAGCCCCGGAAGGTGGTTATGTCTGGTAGTCACTTGGACCACGCCACCGTATCAGTCCTAAGCCTCATTGAGGATCATCTTGGATCGGGGACTTCAATAACCGTTTCTTCTCTAGGAGGTGTAAGAGCCATTGAATCCGAAGCTGACATTGTGGCAAGAGCACCTTACCTGGATGTATTTGCCTGCTTAGCAAGCGAAGCCGAACTCCAGGATACAGAGGTGCTTGATGCACTACTGCTTCGTGGATTCGCCGAAACCGACAACGCCAGCTCATTTAGGGACGCCGCTAACACTGTTATTAGCAGCTCCTCTCTACGTGAGAGGATATCTGCTCGACTGACGAAAGCTTTGGAACTGCGGGTAGAGAACCGCTCCGAGCCAATGCAGAATCTTCTCGCTGCCTACGCGCTAGAGGCGCTATTTCGACTTGCATTGACAGGTGTCATAAGCAAATTTTCGCCCTTGAGAATTATGGCTAGTCTAGATTCCGATCCCGATCCCGATGGAATCTTTGCGGCGCATGCAGCAAAGCTTACTGGGGCTGCCTTCCATGTATGGCGTGACGATGAGTTACTTGCCACACTAGATCGGTTACGCAATACGACAGAAGCCGAAGGGGAAGCCTCTTTTGAGCTTGGACTTGCCCACCTGTCACTAGCCTTAGATGCTGAATCTATCGACAAAGTGCTTTTGGAGTTGGAAACTGCATACACATTGCTCAAGCGAGCTCAACATACTGACGATGATCGCGCTGATGCGACCGCGTACTGCTTCGCCATTGATTTGGTTCGAGGCTTCTGGCGTGAGGCTTCTGAACTAGAACTACGCCCTTCCCTTCAGGGACTAACGAAAGCGGTCTCCGACCGAGCACGGCAACTCAATCGCTACCAGCTCCCAGATTGGTTAGAGACTCGAAGTGATCGTGATATCCAGTGGGCTAGACTGGTTATAGCCACACAGCGCGCGGCTTCGGATTTGCAGAAACCAAGCTGGCTAAAAGCTTGGTCAGTAATGGAACAGCTGTTGATCGTGTACGACGCAGACAGCTCATTTCAGACCCAAGGCGGTCTAGGCAGGCTACTCCAGCCCAGAATAGAAGCCAGTTTTGTTAGAGAACGTGGCCTCCTTGGACATCTCGACGAACTGCTCAGTGAAAACAGCTGGATGCAGGTACACGCCGACACATCAAACTTGCTGCGAGCACGCATCACCCAGCTGAAGGACGGCAGTGTGCCTGCGGGAAAGTCGTCAAGTGCCTCTCCTTATCCACAGCTGCTAAGGGCACTCAACTATGACAGGCTCCCTCCAGAAATTTCCGTTGCAGCGGCGGAAGCTCTGGAGCAAGCGCTATGTACGCGAATTGGGCGAGAACGTCGTATCGCGAACCCCATCGTCCAGAAGCTTCTTCGCGGTATGGCCACGGCACTGACTCAGTGCCTTGACTACGAAAATGAGGTTCGCGCAGATTTCGACGAGATGATGTTGCAAATCATCTTGTTCTGCCAAAGCAGACAAGATGCAGGAGTCAAAGAACTTGGTGACCGCGGAAATTACTTGCGTGACCCGGATGCTACCGAGTTCGACCTACAGAATGACCTGTGGCAATGGCTAGCCGGTAACTTTCCTTCCTGCGACCTGAAAACGGAGGTTGAAGGAGTCGCAACGGGCAGAGCCGATATCTATGCCGGCTTCGGTACCCATCGGCTCATAATTGAAATGAAGCGCCACCATGGCCATCTCGACAAGGATGCTGCTCGGAAATATTGCAACCAAGCTGGCGCTTATCAGAACACTAACGTGAAGTTGGGATTCCTGGGGGTTTTGGAAATCGTGGAGCGTAGCGATCCGCCTGCCAGTCTTGAAGAGTGCGTTTGGTATGAGTCGTTTGTTCCCCATGGCAGCCAAGTGACGCGCCACCTTGTCATTTTCCGAGTACCAGGAAATCTGCGATCCCCGTCCTCGCTATCCCCAAAGACCAACAAACCAAAGAAGAAAGTCTAAGCCGTGCCCTGTGAACCTAAAGAACTAAGTGAAGAATAAGTAGGATGCAAAGTTATCAAAATTCATTATTACTTAAACGAGCCGTAAGCGAACAGCCAACACACCTTCCGAGTTCCCAAATTAAGGACGATCCGCACATGATGCAACAGGTGGACCATGCCAGCGGCATCGTGATGTCTGCATGACGGTTCGACTCGAGGCTGCGATGGAACGTGGAATCTTCGTGCACGCAGAATTGCTGAACTACTGCCGCGCCGACGTTGCAGATACCTCATCCCTCCTTCCAAAAGATCGACTTAGTTCTTGGAGAGCCGGCATTGCTGTGCCTAGCTAAGTGCTCATCCCTCCAGAAATCTTATAAAGTGTTAGAAATACGTCTGCTTCGGTCACGCCGAGCAGGTATTCAAAGATGGTCATGAGGACGGTCTATGGCCGCCAAGGATGAGCAAATGATTGGTCGTGGGTCTGAATGGCGTCGCTGGGAACCGCACATCCATGCGCCGGGAACTGTCCTAAATAATCAGTTTGGCAGCGACTCCCCTTGGGATGTCTACCTCAAAAAACTTGAGACAGTCGCGCCGAAAATTGAGGCGCTGGCGGTGACTGACTATTACCTTACTGACACTTACGAAGAGGTGCTAAGGCAAAAGGCGGCTGGCCGTTTAAAAGATGTGCAGCTCATTTTTCCCAACGTCGAATTGCGTTTAGATGTCGCTGCAAAGTCTGGCTTCGTCAATTTGCATCTCCTAGTCAGCCCTGAAGACCCGAACCACGTCGCAGAACTGCACCGCATCCTTCAGCGCCTTCAGTTCCAGGCGCATGGCGATACCTTCAACTGCACTCGCCAAGATCTGATTTCGCTCGGGAAGAAAGCCGACACTAGCATTCTCGATGATCGTGCGGCGCTTTCGCACGGTGCCACGCAATTCAAGGTAAATTTTGACCAGCTTCGCCGCGTTATGCGAGAGAGCGATTGGGCGAAGACCAACATCCTCATCGCGGTTGCAGGCGCGACGGGCGACGGAACTTCGGGGTTGCGCCAAGCCGCAGACGCAACCATGCGTCAGGAGATCGAAAAGTTCGCCCACATCATCTTCTCAAGTAGTACGGCACAGCGCGAATTCTGGTCTGGTCGTAAGGGCGTGACGCTCGACCAGCTGAAGGAGCGATATGGCGGCTGCAAGCCCTGCCTCCACGGCAGCGACGCACACGACCAGAAAACCGTAGGCCAGCCGATTGAAGAGCGTTATTCGTGGATCAAGGGTGGTCTAGAGTTCGATGCCCTCCGCCAGGCTTGTATCGACCCCGAAGGTCGTGCTTATGTCGGCAGCGAATCGCCGTCCACGGCCATGCCTTCCCAAGTTATCTCGAACATAGCTATCGGAGACGCGAGTTGGGCAGCAACTCCGGACATACCACTTAATCCTGGGCTCATCGCAATCATCGGCGCGCGCGGCTCAGGCAAGACCGCGCTTGCTGACATGATTGCAGCCGGCTGTGACGCAATCACCCCAGGTAGCTGGAGTGCGAGCGCAAATATCAGCCCCTCATTTCTCGTCCGTGCCCGCCAGTTGCTTGGCCACGCGACTGCAACGCTGACATGGGGTGGAGGTGCTTCAGTCACACGCTTCCTCGACGGTCGCGATGCAAACGGTCATTTAGCCTTTCCCCGAGCGCGCTATTTGTCGCAGCAATTCGTAGAGGAGCTTTGCTCCTCTGCTGGCGTCTCCGATGGACTTATTGCGGAGATAGAGCGTGTGATCTTTGATGCCCACCCGCAGGATGATCTTGACGGCGCTATCGACTTTGCCGAATTAAGGGATTTTCGCACCGCCCGTTTCCAGCAGGCCAGAGAACGGGAGGCTGAGGCAATCGCCGATTTATCCGAGCGCATTGCCACGGAGATTGAAAAGGAAGCTGCTGTCACAGGCCTAGCGCTGCAAGTCACGCAAAAGACCGGCCAGATCAAAAGTTACAACGAAGATCTCGCCAAGCTTGTCGTAAAGGGAACTGAGGCGCAGGCCATTCGCCATACCCAGCTCGGACAGGCCGTGCAGACGCTGCGCGGCACGATCCAGGCCTACGGCAATCAGCGCCGGACATTCGTTGCTCTGCAGGATGAGGTCGTCAGCACTCGCAATACCAAGGCCCCCGAGCTGCTTCGCCAAGCCAAGGAGCGGCATGTTCTCAGCGGCCTCAGTCAGGAGCAATGGGATGAATTTCTGCTGATCTATAAAGGCGATGTCGATACGAGTTTGACCAGCTATGTCACATGGTCCGATCAGCAAATTGCAGCGCTCACAGGTCCGACCACTCCGACCAGCGACCTGAACACGCCGTTCTTTCCAGATACTGCTGACCTCTCCAAATTAACCCTCAATACGCTGTTGGCTGAAATGGCCCGGCTGGAGGTCCTACTAAGCGCCGACAATATCATTCGCGGTCAGTACTCCACCCTGTCAAAGCGCATCGCCCAAGAGAACGCCGCGCTCATTACCCTTCAATCACGCCTAGCCGACGCTCAAGGCGCTGGCGCGCGTCGTAAGGAGCTCCAAAGCGAGCGCGATGAGGCTTATGGCCGAGTATTTCAGGCGATCATCAATGAGCAGAATTCGCTCTCCGATCTTTATGGACCGCTGATGGCGCGCTTGAATGCGTCCACCGGCACACTTCGCAAGCTCGGGTTCTCGGTTCGCCGCGTCGTCGACGTTGCCACCTGGGGAGCTGTGGCTGAAGAAGACCTTCTCGACCGACGGAAGGCCGGGCCATTCCAAGGCCGCGGTGCACTAATCGCTCTGGCGGACACAACCCTACGATCAGCATGGGAAACAGGGTCGGCTGCCGACGTACAGGCAGCGATGGCGAACTTCATTTCGCTATACATGCGCGACCTTCTGAGCCAGGCCCCTTTTGGCCAGAATCAACAAGCAGAGTTTCGTGGTTGGTTGAAGCAGTTCGCGCACTGGCTTTTCGCCACCGATCACATCTCGGTGCGATACGAAATAGTCTATGACGGAATGGATATCCGCAAACTGTCGCCTGGAACGCGGGGAATCGTACTTCTCCTTCTCTACTTGGCACTGGATGATGCTGACGATCGGCCACTTATCATCGATCAGCCAGAGGAGAACTTGGACCCCAAATCTGTGTTCGAGGAGTTGGTCGCCCTATTTATCGCGGCCAAGGCCAAACGCCAGGTAATCATGGTCACGCACAATGCCAACCTTGTCATCAACACCGATGCGGACCAAATCATTGTCGCCGACGCCGGGCCGCATCCTGCTGGTGGGTTGCCCCCATTCAAATACACTTCTGGCGGCCTTGAGAACACTGCTATTCGCAAGGCGGTTTGCGACATTCTGGAGGGCGGCGAAGAGGCTTTCCGCGAACGCGCACGTCGATTGAGGGTTAGGCTGGATCGCTAACGGCTGCGGCATTGAGCTCTCGATGCGTAGATTGATTGTCCGATGTTTGGGAACAAACATCGGTTTTCCTCACCTTGATGCTTTGCACCGGTATGGACGCAAATTGCACCTGGGTGTAATCCCATCGACCAACGGAAGGATGCAACAGCTCCAATGACGGCCTCCGCTCCTATAGACACTACCGGCCTGCTCACCATATTGGGAGTCATCGCAGCCGTGTGGGCGCTCATCTCTCCCACTAACCGACTCCGGCTTCGCTTCTGCACGACCTGGGTGGATTGGGTCGTGGGTGGAACAGTGCTTTTTCTTGTCCACTACTTGGTGTTCGCCCCGGCCTTGGTGCAACTTGGGCTGTACTACAGCTTGGGGCCTTGGAAATGGGGGCTCGACAGTTCCAGTGCGGTGTATCTGCTGCTGCTCTCGGTGGCGCTCTACTTCTTTTGGCGAACACGCTTTCCGATACTGGCCCGAGGGCGAGTTCACGTCTTTCGTGAGCTGATCGAAAATCTGCACCTGACGAAACGCTACGATGAGCTGGTGCTGCTGGTCGAACCCCAACTGCCGACACTCATTTCCCTGACCCAGCAACAGTCTTGGCTGGTGCGCTGGATCGAAAACCGGGGCAATTCCAAGAATGAACTGGCTGCGCTCCTGCGTGGGGAAGCCCCTAAATCCCCTTCAGCCTGGCGCAAACAGTGGCGCCGCGTGTTGCAAACATTGAAATCAAGATGCGCGGAGCGAGACCAGGCCAGCCTACAAGCCCGGGAGATCCTGTTGAATCTGCTCACCTCACCTGACTTGATCGTTCACTTGGCGCAGGCGCACCCACATTTCTGTCTAAAACTGCTGGAGACTGACGAAGCAATACGCTCCGACTTCGTAGCGCATTACATCGAAGCATTGCTGGACGCGCCGGGAAGCCGCCTCTATGTCGAGCTGAAAAACAATCAAAATCTTAATGGTGGAAGCCGCTTGTATTTGCCGGAAAGCAATCGGTTACTTCGCTTTTTCTTCGCTGATGCAGCCATGGCGGTGAAGAACGGCTTGGAGGCGGCAATAGGTGACTCAGTATGCCGCCGCTTGGATGAAGACCGGAATTTGGCCGAGAAGCTTAACCAGCCGCTAGGCTCCTACCAGCAGAGCGGGCGGTTTCGCTGTCCAATCAATTCCGGCATCACGCTCTTTGAGATCATGGTGCACGAAGGCATCCACCAGGGACTCCAAGACCATATGTGGCTGCACTATTTTGACGACTTCGCCGAAAATATCCTCAAGCAAATGTCCGGATCACCCGACGAAAATGCCTATCAGGAGTGGCCGACGCCCTTTCACTATATCCTCTATCGCCTCGTCAGCATCGCCACGGATTGGGCTGAGCAGTGCGCGCGGATGGATGACTCTGAAATCCCGCAGGCAACGCGTTCTGCCGGTAATTTTGATCGCCACTACATCTCCAAGGAAGCTACTAAGGTGCTTGGCGCAATGCTGCAAGACATCATTCCGAGTGAGAAACTATCTGCTTCCTTCAAGGCGTATCTGCTAGAAATCGCCATTCGCAACCATGTGCAACTCCAGGGCGATCCGAAGATGGCGGATGTTGCAGCGTCATTCCTGACCGCCGTGATCCAGGGGGCCAACTTGCCAACGAAGGCCGCCTACCGGCAAGAGCTTCGGAATGTATTCGGAAGTTTAGATCACGTTCTGAGGGGCAACGCATCTGCCTTCGAAACAGCGCTGGATGCCTCCCTGCCTTGACCCTCTACTGCGCTCAGGTATCCGCCGCACGGGGGTGGGCCGGGCTGGTGGATGACACCAGAGTTGAATCACTCATTCGGCATGTCGGACGTTGGCTGTAGCTACTACTTGATTGAGGCCATAGCCTCTTCGCCCATCGCCCTCGTCAATGAGTCGCATCATGGCCTCGCGCAGTTCGCTCGACACGGGTGTGCCGGCGTCAGTGTCGCGAAAGTAGCGCATCACAGTGCCCGCAACGATGTCGGCGAGCTGCACGCCGATGGCCTCATGCGATTGCGCAAACTCGATGCTGGCTTCTTCCTCGAACCGGTAGTCAGACTGCGGGGTGTAGGGCAGATCCACGGAGCGGCTCAGGTTTTCGGCCGTCATTTTTCCCTGGCGCAGAATCTTCTCCACCTCCAATTGCTGGACGTGTACCAAGCGGATGCCGGCCAAGCGCCTGCTGTAATAGCGACTCATCCTGGCATATATACTCGTGAATGACGTCAGGTTCGGAAACATCCAGACCTGTTTCGCATGTTTGCAGATATCTCTGGCGTGATCTGGTCACGGGTTGGCCTTGGCAACCTCTCGCGTCAGGTTCGGCCAATCACCTATATCCACAATCCCCTGGCACAGGCACCATTGACCGCGAATTGGGGCGTCTGGGACCGTGAGCTCGTGACCATCCGCCAGATCGACAACTGGGAGTCCACCGACATCCTTGCCGCAGCGGAGTCCTTGTGAAGAGGGACTTGAATTCGCGCATCTGCTACATACAGAGCTAAGAGGCCGACCATGTCCGCAACAGGCGAAACTCGACTTTTCACCTTAATCAGCCAGCGCCAATTCGAGCTTTATGCCCTGTCGCTCGAGCACGGTCCCAATTTCGACCCCGCACATATTTTCAGTGCCTATCAGGCCGGAACTGGTGGCGTAACCGGCTGCATTCTTCTTGATCCGGACACAGGAGCTTTCGCATATCTGGCCATGCGCCGCCGCATCGACCACTGTTGGATCAAAGTAGATGAAAGCGGGCCCTACTCCACACCCGAGGCTGCACTAGACCGACTCACCGTCGCTATGCGTGCCAGTGATCCACCTGAACCATTGCCGCCAGGACTCAGGCGTCGCCCGCATTTGCTGAAACCGGGGCCGCGTGGGACGTCTCCTGAGTTCCAGCTGCTGACAACCACGATCAACCATCTGCCGGCGCTCATGGCGGTCGGCGAATGCTACCTCGCGCTTCCCAACCCCGACGCCAATTTCGTCTCGGATTTTCAAACCAACAACTTCGCGTCCCGTCTGTTCGAGCTCTACCTTTTCAGTTGCTTTCGTGAGCAGGGTTTGAACGTCCGACAAGACCATGTCTCTCCCGACTTCTTGATCGAGAAGGAAGGTAACGCATGTTGGATTGAGGCAGTTACAGCAAACTCCGAGCTTCCACGCGCCGGCGGCATCGGGAAATGGGTTCATGCCCCAAAGGATCGCATTGAACGGCTCACAGGCAACCCGGCGGAACGATTCGCAAAGACGCTGCGCGGCAAACTCCAGCGCAACTATCATGAACTGGACCATGTAAAAGGACAGCCGTTCGCCTTAGCGATCGCCGACTTCCATGATTTCGGCTCCATGGTTTGGAGCCGCGAGGCTCTTCCCACCTACCTTTACGGCTTACGCGCGGACGTCACCGGAGATGGCACTGATCGTCGCGCGATTGGAGTGCCGATCGCAAATCTGACCGGCCAACACAGCATTCCTGCTGGGCTCTTCCGCGACCCAAATTTCGCACACCTCTCGGCCGTCATCTTTAGTAACTCTGCAACGCTCGCCAAATTCAACCGCATGGGTTTCTTGGCAGGATGGCGACCGCCCGGGCTGACGATGATCAGGCGCGGCATTCTTTTCGACCGAACTCCGGGCGCACTAGAGCCTATCGATTTCAACCTTGCCGTCGACAGTGCCGAATACCAAGCACTCTGGCCGTGGGGCGAAGCTTGGTGTCAGGAACTGGAAGTGTTTCACAACCCATTGGCAACACATCCCATCCCGTTTGATCTCATCCCCGGCGCGACCCACTGGTTTGAACGCGATGGCGACATCGAATGCAGCACGATTTGGGCGAACTCAGTCATCTCATCGATCACTCATCTACAGATGGACGGCAAACCCGCTGTGACGAGCAAGCCGCGTGACCGTCGCCAACCACCTGCCCCCCCCACGAGCACAGAATAGACAACGACAATGACGAATGAGCCATCTGATCGGACGATCATCCTACATCTCCTCCGCGGCGCCGTGCCCGAACGAGCCGATGAAATCAGCGGTCTTTGGAGCCAATACGGCCATGCCGTCGAGGTCGCGCCAAGTAGAAAGGGGGTGACGATGAATGCCAACGGGAAACGTATCCAGTTCGACACTAAGACGATCGACTTGTTCTGGCTGCTTGGCTTCAGCTCGTGGCGGGCCATCGAAGTGTACGCACCAGCCTTAGTTGTCGCGACATCCAACGGGTTACCGCTCGACCAGGCCCTCAGTGTCGATGAAGAACGCGGCCAATATGAATTCGACTACAAGCAGCGCATCGCCGCCGCCCAGTCGCTCATCACAGCCGAACAGACCTCAGACGTATCCTGGCCGGTGGACATCCCCCTGCCGAGCGCCGACCGTGATGGCCTGAACAACATTCAGCACATGGCGGCATTCGACCTTGTTGCGCTCGCCTTGGCCTTCGCCCTGCTACACGAATTCCAGCACGTCATGTTCTGCGCCGATAAACGCGCGCCCTCTACGCGACCTGAAGAGGAAATCGCCTGCGACACCTATGCCCGAACTTTCATGACAAGCGAGCTCGCCGCCTATGCGAAGGTACACGGACACGATTTCGCCCAGGTCCAGAACAAGCGTGCGATGGGCATCACGCTCGCCGCCGTCATCGTTCATGCGATGACGCCGCCCCATGCACGTTGGGGCAATAGCGAATATCCACCGATCACCGAACGGCTGACAGCAATGATCCGTGGCTACACTCTGCCAGCCGATTCATCATTCTGGGCCTTCACGGCCTGTGCCCTAATCGCGCTTATGCGGCAGGAAAACCTTCCGCTCGACATTGTCGCCTACTCGAACAAAGAAATGGTCGAAATGCTGCTCGACCGGCTCGGTTGAAGGCCTAGGGGAAATAACTTGCCGGTCTATTTCATTGGCGAAATGAAAACGGATGCTCTCTATCAAGATCGGGGTGGCGAAGAATATCGAGGAGCGTAAGCGCAATCTCCAGACCGGTAACCCTTGATCTGAAACTGCTCGGATGGATCGAAGTAGCCGATGCCTTTCAGCTTGAACGCCAGCTTCATCAGCACTTCGAGTCGACCCATGTGCGCGGCGAGTGGTTCGCAATCGAGCCTGCAGATATCTTGCCCATTCTCATGCGCGCTGGCCTAGACGGATTTGTCGCCAAGAACGCTGATGCGTTCCGGGTCATTGGCTATGACCGTGACGCTGTGCCGGAGTATCTTGGGGTATGGAAATGGGGCGATCTTGAGATCCATGAATGCTGCCCCTACTGCGGCTGCCTGTGCGGCATGCACTTTCAAAATGCATCACAGATGTACCACTCTCTGAACTGCGACACGCTAACGGACTTTTCGGACTTGGACCCACGCAACGAATACTTGGACGACTGAGCCATGACTGACAAGGAACTTAGTGCAAGTGAACAATGGCTTGAAGCCCGAGCCCCCGGCTTTCGGCGCCTACCAGATCTTGATCGCCGCGTCATATTCGACTTCGCCTTTCTTTGGAGTCTTTTCGAGGCACAGATCATGGAGAACCACGCCCGGACTGATCGCATCCGTGATCGAATCGATGCCTGGACTTTGGACGGAACGCTAGGAGCTGAGCTCTACGAGGGGGAGCTTGCCTATTTTCGGAATCGTTACTATGCCGACGGTGAATTGACTCACCATTTCCCTCACCTGAAACTCCGGCCCTCAGACCACCTTAGTCTCGTTCAGGAGGTTGTTGAAGGAGTGAACGACACCCCACGCGACGGAATGTTAGCTCTCCTGATGATCGTCTGGCGCCTACGCAACAATCTCTTCCACGGCGAAAAATGGGCCTATGAGCTTCGCGATCAGCGCGAGAACTTCAGTCATGCGAACAGCATTTTGATGCGAATACTCGAACGCCATGGCCGGCTCGGCTAACAGTCCAGCCGCCCTTGAGGACCGTTCCCTAGCCAAGTTGAACCGGTCCTTCGCGCTTGATCCAGGCTTCAGGATCCCCGAATGCGCAGTGTGGGACCGTAAGCCTAGTGTGTCCTACGCGGCTATTTCGGGTCGCCCTTCTTAAATCCTCTGTCCCATACCATAAAGGCCTCCAGCATGTACGGAACGAGAGTCGCTGCATCGACGGTCTCGCCATACGCTTGACCGTGTAATGCCGCATAGCGGTCCAAGTCGGCTTTCAATCTCGCTGGGCACATGATGGTCGGCTTGAAGCTCTCGGTCTTGGGGAGCGGCCCCAGCCGCAGCTTGCGCGATATGCTCATCTTGATATCCCCCGATCGAAGAACAGAGGCTGATACGGCCCCAGAATTAGATCGCGATTGACGATGACGCGGACCGGCAATCTGGGACGCTCAGTCAGCGTTGGCTGGATGTTGAGGTTGCGTCGGGTCATCTCCTGCCCCACCTCATTCACGCTGTCCTGTATGCTGTGACGCCCTGCGATGATGACGCGATCACCGTTTTGGCGATTCTCCGGTGCGGCCAACTCCGCACCGACACCCAGCAATGTCGTCAACGCAGCACCTGCAAGATGCGATCCCAGAGCCAATCGACACCATCCTCAAGGCCAGCGTAACCAGCCGGATCAGTGCTCGCTAGGTTGTCGAGCGCGAGCGAAGAGGTGTCCGGCAAAATGATGCGACTCCATACCATCTGCACGCGGCTCGACCAACTCGGAATGTAGCGAGTCAGAAGGCACGATCACCAAGGCCGTGGCCATCCGCGTGACGAGCCGTAGTCCAAGCATGGCCTGATTCATTCTCACTCAACCGGCATGGCTGTCGTGGCAGTCGTAGCCGGTGCCATCACTGTCACGCGCGCGACGCACAGCGCGCCTAGCTACGGCTCACGTAGACCAGCCGCCTGGGTTTGCCGAGCAGCCATCAAGTTGAAAATGATAGATGCGCAAGGACGCTGTACGGTCCTAAAGTGCGCTTGACGCCCTGCCCTGGGCAACCAATCATCAGGCATGCTCCGAACAAACCGAGACTGGCGTACACTGAAGGCCGCTGACGGCCACCCTGGTCCGTGTCAGAAATCGCCAGTCGCGATCGCCGGCGCACCCGCTGCGACCGGGGGCAAAATTGGGGGCATAGCGTCAAAATTTCATCCTGAAACCGCCGTCCTAGAGCCCAGTCAAAATGTTTTTTGGAGAGAACGACCTTGACTGTATTTACAGGCTTCGGGTTCACCACGCTTTGCGGCGCGGCTCAGCGTCAACCGCAACCACCCAAGCACGGCATCGATAGCTTTAACAATCAGATTACTGCGCTGATCGGCCCTATGTCTCCATCACCAGGAAGTTCATAACACCCATCGACACGAACGTCCTCCGCTGGAATCATGTGATATTCGATGACTCTACCTAAGTCTGAGCGAATGCCCGGATCACTTCACCAGGAACAGAGAGCTCCGCGTTACCTACAGTCATCGCCCGAAGCTTGCCTCGCGGACGTCCAGATCGGCAACTCATTAACGAACGTCTTCGCTTCTTCAGGTTCTTGCACCGGTAGGGGCTGTCCGGGGGCCAAAAGACTCGAACGCCTCTCAGATGGCATAGCTACCGAGATCCAAGATATCCGTGGGAGTAAATGTGGGAGTATTTTTTCAGATATGAAAAAGCCCAACCGGTGAAGATTGGGCTAAGTCATTGAAAGATATGGTCGGGACGGAGTGATTCGAACACTCGACCCCTAGCACCCCATGCTAGTGCGCTACCGGACTGCGCTACGCCCCGACTAGGCGTGTAACTCGTCCTTCATCTCGAAGAACGCTCAAGAATATATCGCAAGCGTTTGAAAACTGGAAGTATTCAAACGCAGGAAATTATTTCTTGAGTACAACCAGCACATCTTCCAATTCAGCAATCATCTGCCGAATCATTTGCTTGTACTGGGTGGTGTCGTCTTTGGCTTCATCGCCGGACAAGCGCAAGCGAGCGCCGCCGATGGTGAAACCTTGATCGTATAGGAGCGCGCGGATCTGCCGGATCATCAGCACATCTTGTCGCTGATAATACCGGCGGTTTCCGCGGCGTTTGACAGGGTTGAGTTGAGGAAACTCCTGCTCCCAATAGCGCAGCACGTGCGGTTTTACTGCGCACAGCTCGCTAACTTCACCAATGGTGAAGTAGCGTTTGCCTGGGATGACGGGTAGCTCGTCGTTATGACTTGGTTCCAGCATAAGCCTCAACTCGGGCCTTCAACTTCTGCCCTGGACGAAAGGTGACCACACGGCGAGCCGTGATCGGGATTTCTTCACCCGTTTTCGGATTGCGGCCAGGCCGCTGGCGTTTATCCCGAAGGTCGAAATTGCCGAAACCGGACAATTTGACTTGTTCGTTGTCTTCAAGAGCGTGCCTGATTTCTTCAAAAAACAGTTCGACCAATTCCTTGGCCTCCCGTTTATTCAGGCCCAACTCCTCATACAGACGTTCCGCCATCTCAGCTTTCGTCAGAGCCCCCATACGTCACTTCCTTAACGTGGCGTTCAACCTTTGTTCGAGCGAGGTGAGGATGTTTTGCGTTGCGGTATTCACCTCATCGTCATTAAGAGTGCGCGATGGATGCTGCCAGGTCAAGCCGACTGCAAGGCTTTTTCTATCAGGATCAATGCCTTTACCCTGATACACGTCAAATAGCCTGAGGTCCGTGAGCCATTCGCCTGCATTTTCACGGATTACATCCAGTACAGCACTGGCTGCGACGTCCGTGGCCGCAATGAGTGCCAAGTCACGACGCACTTCAGGAAAGCGCGACAACTCGCTGAATTTCGGCATTTTCCCCAATGCCACTTCGGCCAGGACCAGCTCGAAAACGAAGACAGGACGGTCGAGACCGAGGGTTTTCGACAATTCAGGGTGGATAGCGCCGACGAAACCGACCAGGCGACCTTCACGTTCGATGCGCGCGGTTTGACCCGGGTGCAGCGCTGGGTGTTTGCCCGGCACGAATGTGAACGAATCCAAAGCACCGGCAAAGCCCAGCACCGCTTCCACGTCAGCCTTGATGTCGAAGAAGTCCACGACATCGCGACCCTGCGCCCAACCTTCCGGCAGACGGCTACCGCACACAACACCGGCCAGCATTGGCTCTTGCTTCAGGCCTTCCAGCTGACCCACGAAGCGCAGGCCACTTTCGAACAAGCG
Organism: Pseudomonas sp. JAI111; assembly: GCF_024809425.1. NCBI lineage: Bacteria > Pseudomonadati > Pseudomonadota > Gammaproteobacteria > Pseudomonadales > Pseudomonadaceae > Pseudomonas > Pseudomonas sp. JAI111. The sequence continues at coordinate 419,321 of NZ_JANUCB010000001.1, forward strand.
GACGCGATCCTGTTGACGGTTCAGGTTGTGCTGAAGCGCCTTGACCAGACCGGGCCACAATGACGAACGCATGGCAGCCATGTCGTTGGAAATCGGGTTGGCCAGCAGAAGCGGCTCTACACCTGGATTAAACAGTTCGAATTGTTTCGGATCGATGAAGCTGTAGGTGATCGCTTCCTGATAACCACGGGCGACCAGCAGACGACGCAGCTCAGGCAGGTCGCTACGCGCTTCAGCCTTGGCTTGCGGCGCCAGACGGGCTTGCGGATAACGAACCGGCAGACGGTTGTAACCGTACAGGCGAGCCAGCTCTTCGATCAGATCGACTTCCAGGCTGATGTCGAAGCGATGGCTTGGCACTTCAACGCGCCACTGCCCTGCCCCATCGGCAGAAATCTTCAGACCCAGGCCACTGAGCAGACGCTCGACTTCGGCCGACTCCATCTCCATGCCCAGCATCTGAGTGATGCGCTGCGCACGCAGTGTGACTGGAGCAATTTTCGGCAAATGCTCTTCGCTGACGGTCTCGACGATCGGTCCGGCTTCACCGCCAGTGATTTCCAGCAGCAGGCCTGTGGCGCGCTCCATGGCTTCACGGGCCAGTTGCCAGTCCACGCCACGCTCATAGCGGTGCGAAGCGTCGGTGTGCAGGCCGTAGGAACGGGCCTTGCCAGCGACAGCAATCTGATCGAAGAACGCGCTTTCCAGGAAAATATCGCGTGTGGTCGCGGTGTTGACGCCGCTGTGCTCGCCGCCCATGACGCCGGCAATCGCCAGGGCGCGGGTGTGGTCGGCAATGACCAGCGTATCGCTACGCAGGCTGACTTCCTGACCGTCGAGCAGCACCAGCTTCTCGCCTTCTTCGGCCATGCGCACGCGGATGCCGCCATTGATTTCGGCGAGATCGAAGGCGTGCAGTGGCTGACCCAGTTCCAGCATCACATAGTTGGTGATGTCGACAGCCGCGTCGATGCTACGCACATCGCCACGACGCAGACGCTCGACCATCCACAGCGGAGTAGGCCTGGACAGGTCGACGTTACGGATCACGCGACCCAGGTAACGCGGGCAAGCGGCTGGCGCCAGCACTTCGATAGAACGCACTTCGTCATGCACCGCCGGCACGACAGCCACCACCGGACGGGTGACTTCAGCGGCGTACAGCGCGCCGACTTCACGGGCCAGACCGGCCAGGGACAGGCAGTCACCGCGGTTCGGAGTCAGGTCGACCTCGATGCTGGCGTCGTCCAGGCCCAGGTATTCACGAATGTCCTGACCGACCGGCGCATCGGCCGGCAATTCCATCAGGCCATCGTTGCCTTCGCCGACTTGCAGCTCGGCTTGCGAGCACAGCATGCCGTTGGACTCAACGCCACGCAGCTTGGCTTTCTTGATCTTGAAGTCGCCTGGCAGTTCGGCGCCAATCATGGCGAACGGAATCTTCAGGCCCGGGCGCACGTTGGGCGCACCGCAAACAACCTGGAACGTCTCCGCACCATTGCTGACTTGGCAAACACGCAACTTGTCGGCGTCCGGGTGCTGCTCGGTGCTCAGCACCTCGCCCACCACCACACCGGTGAATTCGCCGGCGGCCGGCGTAACGCTATCGACCTCAAGACCGGCCATCGACAGACGAGCAACCAGCTCGTCTCGACTTACCTGCGGGCTTACCCAGCCACGCAGCCATTGTTCACTGAATTTCATCCTGCTCTCCTAAGAATTCGTTACGACTAGCGAAATTGCGCGAGGAACCGCAAGTCGTTGTCGAAGAACAGACGCAAGTCGTTCACGCCGTAACGCAGCATGGCCAGACGTTCAACGCCCATGCCGAAGGCAAAGCCCGAAAACTCTTCCGGGTCGATCCCGGACATGCGCAACACGTTCGGGTGAACCATGCCGCAACCCATCACTTCCAGCCAGCCAGTCTGTTTGCAGACACGGCAGCCTTTGCCGCTGCACATCACGCATTCCATGTCGACTTCAGCGGATGGCTCGGTGAACGGGAAGTACGATGGGCGGAAACGCACGGCCAGTTCTTTTTCGAAGAACACGCGCAGGAATTCTTCGATGGTCCCTTTCAGGTCGGCGAAGTTGATATCGCGGTCGACCAGCAGGCCTTCGACCTGGTGGAACATCGGGGAGTGGGTGATATCGGAGTCGCTGCGGTACACACGGCCTGGGCAGACGATGCGGATCGGCGGCTGTTTTGATTCCATGGTGCGGACCTGTACCGGAGAGGTATGGGTGCGCAGCAACATGTTGGCATTGAAATAGAAGGTGTCATGCATCGACCGGGCCGGGTGATGGCCTGGGATGTTGAGCGCTTCAAAGTTGTGGTAATCGTCTTCCACCTCTGGGCCTTCGGCGATGCCGTAGCCGATGTGGGTGAAGAATTGCTCGATTCGTTCCAGAGTGCGAGTAACCGGGTGCAGACCACCAGAGGTCTGACCGCGGCCAGGCAGGGTCACGTCAATGGACTCGGCAGCCAGTTTGGCGGCCAGATCAGCCTCTTCAAACAGTGCCTTGCGGGCATTGAGAACCTCTGTGACACGCTCCTTGGCAACGTTGATCAGCGCACCGACTTGTGGGCGCTCTTCTGCCGGCAAATTCCCCAGGGTCTTCATCACCTGAGTCAATTCACCCTTTTTGCCAAGGTAGTGAACCCGGATTTGCTCCAGGGCATTGATATCTTCAGCGCTTTGCACAGCCTCTAGTGCTTGAGAGACGAGCGCATCCAGGTTTTCCATGTACAGACTCCAGATACAAAATAGGGGAAGAGCTTGAAGGCTCTTCCCCTATTTATGACGTTTAACACCTGGCCCCACAGAGGTGAGGCCGGGTGACTGTCGGGGGTACTTAAGCCAAAGTGGCTTTAGCTTTCTCGACAATCGCAGCAAACGCCGCTTTTTCGTTCACTGCCAGATCAGCCAGAACCTTACGGTCGATCTCGATGGACGCTTTTTTCAGGCCGGCGATGAAACGGCTGTAGGACAGACCGTTGATACGTGCACCAGCGTTGATACGAGCGATCCACAGAGCGCGGAACTGACGTTTTTTCTGACGACGGTCACGGTAGGCGTATTGGCCTGCCTTGATTACCGCTTGCTTGGCAACACGGAATACGCGCGAGCGAGCGCCGTAGTAGCCTTTAGCAAGTTTCAGAATTTTTTTGTGACGTTTACGGGCAATGACGCCACGCTTTACACGAGCCATGAGTTACTTCCTCTATTCTTGACTAAAATTAACGAAGGCGCAGCATGCGCTCGACTTTTGCCACGTCAGACGGATGCAGCAAGCTGCTACCGCGCAGTTGACGCTTACGCTTGGTCGACATTTTAGTCAGGATGTGGCTCTTGAAAGCGTGCTTGTGCTTGATACCGTTAGCAGTTTTCAGAAACCGCTTAGCAGCACCACTTTTAGTTTTCATCTTTGGCATGTTCGGATACTCCGCATTCAGTTGATAAACATAATCGCAAGGCCTGCCGTGCCCTGTTGATTACTTCTTCTTTTTCGGGGCGATGACCATGATCAGCTGGCGTCCTTCCATCTTAGGATGCTGTTCGACCGAACCGTACTCGAGCAAGTCACCTTCAACTCGCTTGAGGAGTTCCATCCCCAGCTCCTGGTGGGCCATCTCACGGCCGCGGAATCGCAAGGATACCTTGGCCCTGTCCCCATCACTCAGGAAACGTACCAGGTTGCGCAGTTTTACCTGGTAATCCCCTTCCTCCGTCCCTGGACGAAACTTGATTTCTTTAACCTGAATCTGCTTCTGGTTTTTCTTGGCCGCGGCAATCTGCTTCTTCTTCTCGAAGATCGATTTGCCGTAGTCCATCAGTTTGCAAACAGGGGGTACTGCATCGGCGGAAATTTCCACCAAATCCAGTTTGGCCTCTTCAGCCTTAAGAAGCGCGTCTTCAATTGACACAATCCCAAGCTGTTCACCTTCAGCCCCAATTAACCGAACCTCGCGTGCCGAGATATTCTCGTTGATCGGGGCTTTCGGTGCAGCTCGTTTATCTTGTCTCATTTCACGCTTAATAGTAATTACTCCGAATCTGGGCGACCACGCCGGGAAACCGCTTGCGCGAGAAACTCAGCGAACTGGGCGACGGGCATCGAGCCCAGGTCAGCACCTTCACGAGTACGCACAGCGACAGTCTGCATCTCGACTTCCCGATCTCCGATAACCAAGAGATAGGGGACCTTGAGCAAAGTATGCTCGCGGATTTTAAAGCCGATCTTTTCATTTCTCAAGTCAGACTTGGCACGAAATCCGCTTTCGTTGAGAGTTTTTTCAACTTCGGCGGCAAAATCGGCCTGTTTATCAGTGATGTTCATGATCACTGCCTGGGTCGGAGCCAGCCACGCAGGGAATGCACCCTCGTAGTGCTCGATCAGGATTCCGACGAAACGTTCGAAGGATCCGAGGATCGCCCGGTGCAACATAACCGGGTGCTTGCGACTGTTGTCTTCAGAGACGTATTCGGCTCCCAGACGGACAGGCAGGTTAAAATCGAGCTGAAGGGTACCACACTGCCAGACACGGCCCAGGCAATCTTTCAGCGAGAACTCGATCTTCGGACCGTAGAACGCACCCTCGCCCGGCTGCAAATCGTACGGCAGGCCCGCGCTGTCAAGGGCTGCAGCCAGTGCAGCTTCGGCGCGATCCCACAGTTCGTCGGAACCGACGCGTTTTTCCGGACGAGTGGACAACTTCATTTCGACTTCTTTAAAGCCGAAGTCGGCATAAACGTCCATGGTCAGCTTGATAAACGCGGCGGACTCGGCCTGCATCTGCTCTTCGGTGCAGAAGATGTGGGCGTCATCCTGAGTGAATGCACGCACGCGCATGATGCCGTGCAACGCACCCGATGGCTCGTTACGGTGGCAAGCACCGAATTCGGCCAGACGCATCGGCAACTCGCGGTAGCTTTTCAGGCCCTGATTGAACACTTGCACGTGACACGGGCAGTTCATCGGCTTGATGGCGTAGTCGCGGTTTTCCGACTGAGTGGTAAACATGTTGTCGGCGTAGTTGGCCCAGTGCCCGGATTTCTCCCACAGGCTGCGGTCAACGACCTGCGGAGTCTTGATCTCCAGGTAGCCGTTATCGCGCTGAACCTTGCGCATGTACTGCTCGAGCACCTGGTACAGGGTCCAGCCGTTCGGGTGCCAGAACACCATGCCCGGCGACTCTTCCTGGGTGTGGAACAGGCCCAGGCGCTTGCCGATCTTGCGGTGATCGCGTTTCTCGGCTTCTTCAATGCGCTGGATGTAAGCCGCCAACTGCTTCTTGTCAGCCCACGCGGTGCCGTAAACGCGCTGCAATTGCTCGTTCTTGGCATCGCCGCGCCAGTAGGCGCCGGACAACTTGGTCAGCTTGAAGGATTTCAGGAAGCGCGTATTCGGCACGTGCGGACCACGGCACATGTCGACGTATTCTTCGTGATAGTACAGGCCCATCGCCTGCTCGTTCGGCATGTCCTCGACCAGGCGCAACTTGTAGTCTTCGCCACGGGCCTTGAACACTTCGATCACTTCGGCGCGCGGAGTGACTTTCTTGATCACGTCGTAATCTTTCTCGATCAGCTGCTGCATGCGCTGTTCGATGGCCGCCAGGTCGTCCGGAGTGAAGGGACGCTCGAAGGCGATGTCGTAATAGAAGCCTTCGTCGATGACCGGCCCGATGACCATTTTAGCGGTCGGGTACAACTGCTTGACCGCGTGGCCGACCAGGTGAGCGCAAGAGTGGCGAATGATCTCCAGCCCCTCTTCATCCTTTGGCGTAATGATTTGCAGCGTGGAATCGCTGTCGATGATGTCGCTGGCGTCGACCAGCTTGCCATTGACCTTGCCGGCCACGGTGGCCTTGGCCAGGCCTGCACCAATGGATGCGGCGACCTCGGCTACGGAAACCGGGTGATCGAATGAACGTTGACTGCCGTCGGGAAGAGTAATAGTTGGCATGGCGCCTCCTCTCCTAGTGGTGACCCCTACCAAAGGTCACGTGGGTTGGGATGAGCCAGTACAAGATCCGATCCAGGCCATTCAATGACGAACGCCTGCCTTACAGCGGCAGGAGCCTTGCGGCCAACCGGAAAACCGAACCAGAGTGACTGGGATTCAAATCAGGGTTATTCGCGCAATTGCCGCCACCGGGACTCAAAGTCATCCGGAGCCTGCAAACGCCCGAGCGAGGCATGCTAGCACAGATGAACGGTCGTCGATGCAACGAGGCTCGCGACCGAGGTCAATCCGCTATTTTTATGCCAGAGTGCTGAACTTGAACCCTGCTTTACCCATCAGATAAACCAGACATTGACCCACAAGGAGCATCCCAGCATGCGTCTGAATCGTTTGTTCGCCGTAGTCGCCCCCCTCGTTCTGCTGCTACCACTGACCGCCCATGCCGAATGGCCAAAAGACCTGCGCGCAAAGTACATGGAGCAATGTACGCCGGCAGCGGCAAAGCAGATCGGTGATGCGGCCGCCAAGGCCCACTGCGCTTGTGGTGCCGATGCCATCAAATCGTATCCAGCCAAGGACCTCCAGGCCCTGATGGACAACACGGCCAGCGATGCCCTGAAGCAAAGCGCGCTGACAAAAATTTCCGCGTGCAAAGCCGATTCCAAAGAAAAAAAATAAGCCTGATGACGGGATTTTTACCCCGCCGGCGACAGTAAAAAGCTTCTGAAAACCGCTTTTTTTTACATTTTATGCAGGTTTTACAGGTTTTTTTATTGTCTTTACTTTTGGCTGAAAGCCTTCTAAAACGGGGCTTACAGCGAAATAAAGCAGCAAATAGAACGCAGCTGCAGGGCAAACAGCACGTCCGGGGGGCTCCCAAATCGAACATTTCGACTATGATAGTCCCGTGTGCCCAGTTGGCCTGAGCAGCACAGCACTACTGAAAATATAAGTTTCTTGGAGATACACCATGTCTAATCGCCAAACCGGCACCGTTAAATGGTTCAACGATGAAAAAGGCTTCGGCTTCATCACTCCTCAAGGTGGCGGTGACGACCTGTTCGTACACTTCAAAGCTATCGAAAGCGACGGTTTCAAAAGCCTGAAAGAAGGCCAAACCGTTTCCTTCGTGGCTGAGAAAGGCCAAAAGGGTATGCAAGCTGCACAAGTTCGCCCAGAGTAAGTTTCTGGCGCACTAAGAAAACCCCGTCCATGTGACGGGGTTTTTTATGGGCGATACAAAAGCCTGAGCCGATCAGCCGCAGTTGATGCGTGTCACCACCCGGTTGGCATCGGTATTGAGATTCAGGCGATCAGAGCGGTATTCCAGAGTCACCATATCGTTCGGCGCCAGGAACCGTGCATTCTGCGCACCAGCGCGGGTACGCGCCTGTTCCAGCAGCGCGGGGGACGCCGCTTTGCCGATGGCGAATTCTGCCGCCTTGGCCTCACAACGGCTGTGGCCAGTGTCAGTCGTCGTAACGGGGTCTGTCGCAGACTGCGAAGTCGAACTGCTGCAACCCGCCAGCAGCGTGACGGCGAACAAAGTACCCAATGACGCGAGCTTCCAAGGCATGAAGCCTCCTTTTTTCCAATAGTTAAGCTGAGATCTTGCGACCGCCAATCCGGCGTTTGGTTTCAAGGTGAGCGTGCTCGCCCTGCCCTTGACCCGCACAAGCGTTGAGTTTGCCTGAGCAGCGCTGTGTCGTTCATCAATCAATCGTGACTGAATATGAACGCCACTCAATAGACGTCAATGTAATCGAAGGGTGGGTTCGGCCAGTTTTCCTTCAGCGCGTTGAAGATCTGCATGACCCATACCTCGTCGCTGGCCGCGACCAATCCCACGTACCCGGAGCCCTTGGCCCAGGTCTCCAGTCGAAACAGCAGCCCGTTGATATCGGTGCCACCCACAACGCCGGAAGAAATGTAGGCCATCCCGTCCTTGGTCACACGCAATTGCGTATGTTCGTCATCACTGGCAGCGGCCAGCAACTGGCGCACCGCCTCAAGGGTCAAGCCGTCAGGGGTGTTCAAATCGATCTGCACAGCGCGGTCCTTGAAAATCGGTCAAAGACCAAGTGTCGCATAGCCCTACCCTCATGCCTAAGTCGGAGTGCCAAATCTCGTGCAAAATGGTTAACTCGACATTCAGACTTTTCCGACTTTTCGAGCGCAACCATGACCACCGTAAGCATCGACGCCAACATCACCGTCAAGTGGCCACAGGGCCACAGCTCTTACAGTCCAGGCAGTCCGGAAGAGCTGGCAATCATTGGTATCGATCTATTGGTCAAGGCACTCGGAGCCGAATCAGCCCAGTCATTCATCAAGCAGGTTTTCGAGAAATACCCTGCTGACCTGAATGACGCTGTGGAAACCGAGAGAAAATAAAACCCCGCAGGCTGGCACCTGCGGGTCATCGCTTACTTCAGACGACCCAGTCGCTGGGTCAGCAGATCGAAGAAGCCCTGGGCATCGCCACTTTCAACCCAAAAAGCATTCTTTGGCGCTTTGAGGCCGTCATACCAGTCGACGATGGTTTGACCAAAGGTCGGTCCTTCGCGGCTATCTACAACCACATTGACCGAACGCCCGGTGAACAACTCAGGCTTGAGCAGGTAGGCGATGACGGTCGCGTCATGCACCGGGCCACCCGGAATACCGTAGTGCTCCATGTCGCCTTTGACATATTCGTTGAGAATATCGCCGACCAGCTTGCTGGCGTTGTTATTGAGCGCTGCGATTTGCTTCAAGCGCGCCTCACTGGTGAGGATCTTGTGGGTCACGTCCAGTGGCAGATACGTCAGTTTCACGCCGCTTTTGAGCACTACCTCTGCCGCCTCCGGGTCGGCGAACAAGTTGAACTCGGCCACAGGGGTGATGTTGCCTCCATTAAAGTGCGCGCCACCCATGATCACCACTTCCTTGATGCCCTGAACGATTTCAGGTTCCTGGATCAGTGCCAGGGCCAAGTTGGTCTGTGGGCCCAGCATGGCGATGGTGATGCTGTGAGGCTTGGCGGCTTTCAAGGTATCGATCAGGTAATTGACCGCATTGCCTTCGGCCAGGCCTTTCTTCGGCTCGTGCACGGTGACGCCCGACAAGCCTTCCTTGCCGTGGATGTTCTCGGCGTAAATCGGTGTACGCATTAAAGGTTTCGGCGCACCGGCATAGACCGGCACCTCTTCGCGCCCCGCCCACTCGCGAGCCAGTCGTGCATTTCGCGAAGTCTTGTCCAGACGCACGTTGCCGGCGACGGTGGTCAACGCAAGAATGTTCAACTCTTGCGGCGATGCCAGCGCAAACAGCAACGCGACTACATCGTCCGCGCCGGGATCGGTGTCGATGATCAAGTCGATCTTTTCCGCCGCCTGGGCGCTCGTTGCAGTAATCAGGGACAAAAGCAGCAGACTCCGGAGCAGGTGGTGCAGTTTCTGAGCATAGCGGTGCATATCGCACTCCTTGTGCGTGGGGAAACGAATGGAGGTATGGCGCGTTAGAAGGTCACTCCCGAGACCAGCACAATGTTGCAGTACGGCGCACATTCGCCGGTCCGGACAATCGCCCGCGCCTGACGGCTGAGGACTTTGAATTGCTCATGGCTGAGCAGCTCACGCTGGCCCAGCACGCCTTCGGCGTTCAGCTCATCCAGCGCGCACAAGGCAGGCGGTTGCTTGTCGAGGATTTCCAGGGCCAACACATGCCGTTCGACCTGCATTTCACTGAGCACCACCTTCAGGGTGCTGACGAAATCGGGAATCCCCTGAGTCAGGGCCAGATCGATCAGCTCAACGCCCGGTGGTACAGGCAGGCCGGCGTCGCCGATCACGACCATGTCACCGTGGCCAAGGGAGGCGATCAACCGAGACAGCGCGATGTTGAGTAACGGTGTTTTTTTCATGGTGCTTTGAACGCCTGTACTTCGGACAAAGTGGGAATCGAGGGTTGTGCACCGGCGCGGGTGACGGACAGCGCGGCAGCAACCTGGCCAAAACGGATTGCCTCGGCTTCGCTTTTGCCGGACGCCAGAGCGGCGGCGAAGCCTCCGACGAACGTGTCACCGGCAGCGGTGGTATCGACCGCCTTCACCTGCGAAGCCGGAAAATGTTGAAAACCTGTACCGTTGGCGAACAGCGACCCTTGAGCGCCAAGGGTGATGATGACTTTGCTGGCACCCAGGGCAATCAATGCGCTCGCAGCCGTTTCGGCGGACTGCAGAGAGTCCACCGGTACGCCGCTCAGGGCGGAGGCTTCGCTTTCGTTGGGAATAAGGTAATCAATGGACGCATACCAGTCCGCTGGCAGTGGTCGACTGGCCGGCGCCGGGTTGAGAATCACGGTTTTGCCGAGTTCTCGGCCGCGCTTGAGGGCGTAGCCCACGGTGGCATCCGGCACTTCCAGCTGACAAATGATCACATCCGCCGCCTGCAACACTGCATCGAACCGGTCGATGACCTGAGGCGTCAGCGCCCCGTTGGCACCAGCAACAATCACGATCGCGTTCTGACTGTTGTCATCGACCACGATCAAGGCTACGCCGCTGGCGCCTTCGACAGTACTGACCGCCTGGCAATCGATCTGCTCGGCCAACAACGCGCCGCGCAGCTCTTGGCCATAGGCATCGCTGCCGACACAACCGACCATCGAGACCTGCGCCCCAAGTCGCGCCGCAGCGACGGCCTGGTTTGCGCCCTTGCCGCCGGACACTGTGGCAAATGACTCGCCGATCAGCGTTTCACCGCCACGGGGCAACCGTGGAGCGCGGGTTACCAAGTCCATGTTCAGGCTGCCTATTACCACTACTTTTGCTGGCATACATCACTCGTCAAATTCGGTTTCAGCGGTATTCGTCGAACACACCGGCGAGCGGTGCAGTCGATTCTCGCAGGACAATACTGGGCGTCACGATCCGTTGATCGGTGGCCATATCAGGTGATGCGATCCGCCGTAGCAGCACCTCGGCCGCCATCTCACCGAGCTGCAGGATCGACTGCCCCACGGTGGTCAACGCCGGGTAGACATAACGACTCATCTGGATATCGTCGAAGCCGATGACCGACAGTTCGGTCGGCACACGCACATTGCGTTCGGCAGCCGCTCGCAGCACACCGATGCCGATCATGTCGTTACCGGCGAAGATCGCGCTCGGCGGATTTTTTTCCAGCAAAATCGCAGCGGCGTTGTAGCCACCCGTGCTGGTGAAGTCACTTTCCAGCATGCGCTCGCGATGCACTTCCACGCCCGCCTCTTGCAAGGCACGGCAATAACCGGCCAGACGCATCTGTGCGACGCTGGTGCCCGCCGGGCCGCCGATAGTGGCGATATCCCGATGGCCCAGTTCCAGCAGATGACGGGTGGCCAGATAGGCGCCGTATTCGTGGTCGATGCGCACCAGATCGGCATTCACGCCTTCCAGCCCACGGTCGACGATTACCATCGGCGTGCGCACTCCGGCGAGGCCTTCAGCCAGTCCAGCATCGCCGCCGGCGGATGCCACGATCAAACCGTCGATGCGCTTCTCCAGCAACACGCGCAAGTAGCTGCGTTGTTTGTCCGGATTGTCGTCCGAGTTGCAGAGGATCACGCAGTAGCCATTTCGCTCACAGTAATCCTCGATGCCACGCGCCAGCTCGGCGAAGTATGGGTTAAGGCTATTGGGCACCAGCAAACCGATGGTCGCGGTGGTCTTGGCTTTTAACGAACGAGCCACGGCGCTTGGTACGTAGTCCAGGGTCTTGATCGCCTCCTCGACTTTGATCCGAACTTCTTCGCTGACCGGCCGGGTCTTGTTCACCACATGGGAAACCGTCGTGTAGGAAATCCCCGCGAGTGCCGCCACATCTTTTATCGTTGCCATGACTCAGCTCCGCCGGCTTGCGCGCTGGCTGCGATACGTATCCAGCACCACCGCCACCACGATCACCGCGCCAGTGATAATGCGCTTGGTAGGCTCGGTTGCGCCGATCTGTGCCAGCCCCGCCGCCAACACGGAAATAATCAGGACCCCGAAGAATGTGCTGATGACCGAACCACGGCCGCCCATCAAACTGGTGCCACCGATCACTACGGCGGCGATCACCTGGAGTTCCAGCCCTGAACCGGCATTCGGATCCGCCGCTTCCAGTCGGGAAATCTGGAACAGTGCAGCAATCCCGGCCAACAACCCCATCAGGCTGAACACCAGGATCTTGTAGGGCTTTGGATTGATCCCGGCCAGACGCACGGCTTCTTCGTTGGTGCCGATGCCGATCAGGTAGCGACCGAACACCGTACGGGTCAACACGGCCTGGGCAATGATGATAATCAGCAAGGCAATGATGAACGACGGCGAGATCCCAAAGGCGATGGGGTTGGACAACCACGCGAAGGCATCACCGATATAAGCGGTGCGCGAACCGGTCATCTGGTACGCCACGCCTCGGGCCATTTCCAGCACGCCGAGGGACACGATGAACGACGGAATCCGCCATGCCACGGTGATCGAACCAGTGATGGTCCCGGCCAGTGCCGCAACCGCCATCCCGAGTACCGCCGCGGGCAGGACACTCCAGCCCCAGCCGAGAATCGCCACGCTGACCGTCGATGCCGCGAGCGCCAGGACCGAGCCGACTGACAGGTCGATGCCGCCGATGATCAGCACGAAGGTCATGCCGACCGCCAGCACCATCAAATCGGGAATCTGGTTGGCGAGGGTGCTGAATGTGTCGTAAGACAGAAAATGGCTGCTCAATACCGAGAACAGCGCAACCATTGCCAGCAAGGCACCGGCCAGGCCCAGATAGGTGCCCAGGCCGTAGAAATTGCCACTACGTTTGCCGGCAGAAGATGCAGTTTTCATGGAAGATCCCTAGGCGCTGCTTCATTGAGCAACGCATCACGTTTTTGATAGCCGGCGAACGCGGCGGCAAGCAAATCATCCTGGGTCCAGCTGTCGCGCTCGAAGGTGTCGATCAGGCGCCCCGCCGACAACACGCCAATCCGGTCGCAAATCAACATCAGTTCGCGCAGGTCGCTGGACACCACCACCAGGGCTTTGCCCTGCCGCGTCAGCTCGCCGAGCAGTGCATAGATGTCGAACTTGGCGCCGACATCGATGCCACGGGTCGGCTCATCGAACAACATCACCGAACAGTCGCGCTCCAGCCAGCGGCCGATCACGACCTTCTGCTGGTTGCCGCCCGACAACTCGGACACCAACTGCGTCGGGCTTGAACTGCGGATGCGCATGGCGTCGATCTGTCGCTGGGCCAGGGACATTTCGGCGGCGCTGTTGACCAAACCGCCGCTGGAAATCTCCGGCATATTACCCAACGCAATGTTGGCGCTGATCGACTGGGTCAGCAGCAGGCCTTCGCCTTTACGGTCTTCGGTAATAAGGGCAATGCCGTAGCCGACCGCATCGGCCGGCGAACGGATGCTCACCACTTGAGGCGGCGACCCCAGGGCGACGGTGCCACTGTCCGCCGTGTCCGCACCGAAGATCAGGCGCAGCAACTCGGTGCGCCCTGCCCCGATCAATCCTGAAATCCCGTAGATCTCGCCGGCACGCACTTCAAAGGACACATCGCGCACCTTGTCGGAGCGGGTCAGGCCTTTGACCGTCAACGCTGGAGCGCCGATCTTGCGCGGGCCCAGGTCAATGTGTTCGCCGAGTTCACGGCCCACCATCAACGTCACCAATTGCTCGCTGTTGTAATTGGCCATCGGCTCGACGCACACCAGGTTGCCATCGCGCAAAACCGCTATGCGCTGGGCGACCCGTGCCAGTTCTTCGAGGCGGTGGGAGATATAGATGATCGAGACGCCACGGGCCTGCAGACGCGTGATTTGCTCGAACAGCATTTCGACTTCGCGAGCGGTGAGCATCGCGGTCGGCTCGTCGAGGATCAATACGTGGCAATCGCCGATCAGGTTGCGGGCAATCTCAACCATTTGCTGGTGGCCGATGCCGAGTTCGCCGACCAGTGTGTCCGGGTCGATCGCATCGAGCCCGACCTGAGCCATAGCCTCGATGGCCGCCTTGCGCAGTTGCTTGCGGCTGATCCAGCCGCCGCTGCTGGGCAAGTTATCGAGAAACAGGTTTTCCGCCACCGACAGGGTCGGCAACAGATTGAGTTCTTGCATGACCATGCGGATGCCCAGGTCTTCGGCCTGGGTGCGGCTGCCGGGGCGGTAATCCTGCCCCTGGAATTGCATGTGGCCGGTGGTCGGCGTGACCAATCCGCCAATGATTTTCGACAGCGTGCTTTTACCGGCACCGTTCTCACCGGTCAACGCCAGCACTTCACCGCGCATCAGCGTCAGGTCGATGCCGGTCAGCACGGGTTGGGCGTAGGTCTTGCCGATGCCGCTCACCGAGAGGACAGCGTTCGGGGCGCAAACTGACATAAAAATCTCCATGTGCTCGCCCCAACGGGCGAGCACCCTCGTGTTGCCGGAAGGATTATTTGGTGACCAGTTCCACCGGCGTTTCGATCACGCCATTGGTGCCGCTGTCGACCTTCTCGCCCTTGATGATTTTCAGCGCAGTCTCGATACCGAACACGGCTTGCTTGGCGGCAAACTGGTCAGCGGTGGCCAGGACGCGACCATCCTTGAGCATCGGCTTGATGGCGTTGATGTTGTCGTAACCGACCACTTGCACCTTGCCAGCCTTGCCTGCTGCACGCACCGCGGATACGGCGCCGACGGCCATGCTGTCGTTGCCGGCCAGCAACGCTTTGACTTCGGGGTATTCGCTGAGGATCGAGGCGGCAACCTTGTTGCCCTTGTCGATTTCCCAGTCGCCGGATTGCACCGAGACGATCTTGATCTGCGCCGCGTCCATCGCATCCTTGAAGCCCGCCGTACGGGCCTGGGCATTGGTGGTCGTGGACACACCCTCGATGATGCCGACTTCGTCCCCGGCCTTCAGCTGCTTGGCCAGGTATTCGCCGACCAGACGCGCACCTTTGCGGTTATCCGGCCCTACGAACGGTACATTGATGTTTTTGCTCTTGACCACGGCCGGGTCCAGCTGGTTATCGATGTTGATCACGGTGATACCGGCATCGATGGCTTTCTTGATCACCGGCACCATGGCCTTGGAATCGGCCGGAGCGATAACCAGCGCGTTAACCTTGGCCAGGATCATTTGCTCGACGATGCGCGTCTGGCCGGCGGTGTCGGTTTCGTCCTTGATGCCGTTGGAGATCAGCTCGAAATCGCCGGAGTGGTCTTTCTGATAAGCCTTCGCGCCATCTTCCATGGTCAGGAAGAATTCGTTGGCCAGGGATTTCATGACCAGGGCGACTTTGGGTTTTTCAGGCGTCTCGGCGAAGGCCGATGAGACAGGCAGCGCGGCGGATGCGGCAGCCAGCATAGCGACAGCAAGAAGACGTCCAGCGAATGGCAGCTTCATGGGTTCACTCCGATCTTATGATTATTGTGAGCAACGCTTGCACTGGCGAAGATTGCCGTGCGTCCACCGATGGATCAATCCATCGAGAACGGCGCGCAAACGTTTGCGTAGACCGAACTATGCGAACCCTGCCTGGATTTGTCAACGACCTGTATGGGTATGACCGCCGCGCACCTTACGCCGTCGTGCTGACCAGGGCGCCAGCGCTGGAGTCTTTGGCCAACTCTTTCACCAGGCTGCCCGCCACCTGTGCCAGGGCACCGTTCGTATCGGCTATTTGCCCCTGGATCGACATGACCGCCGTGGCTTTGGCTTCCGGGGTCGGGTAAGACGCTGCCTGAGCCGCCGCCAGTTGTTGCTGCTCTTCACGCAACTGCTTCTGCAGCTCTTGCATGCGTTTGAGCAGCACCTGCACGGCAATACTCTGGGTGCTTTTGCTTTCTGATGGGCTCTTCTCCGGTGCGGCACCACCGGTTCTCACCTGGTTCTTATCCTTATCGGCCAGCGGAGTCGTGGAGTCGGCTGCCGTGTCGTTCAAGGCATTGATCGTCGCCGAGGACTTGCCTCCGATGGTGACCGCACTTGCATTTGGAAAACCGACAGATAAAGACATGTTCACTCCCGAAAAGAAAAAATCCCTTGAAGGGGCATCGGCTTGTGCGCCGGTTTCTTTAGCACGGATTTTTCATCTGGCAAGGCGACTTGCGCACCAGAGGTCGTAGGCCTTTTCGGAGAGCCGAACGAGAATCCTCAACTTATTCGGAATCCCGGACAACACAACGTTTAACGCCTGTAGTCCACAAGATTAATATTCATATAAATCATCGGGTTAAAAGTTTTTCTCATTCAACGTAGGGCTGGTACAGATCCTGCTCTTCTCCTGCACCCCCGGCGTTCAGATCTGCCTGGGGCGCATCTAGATGAACCTGCATCAGCACCGTCACTACTAGAGAGAAAATAATGAAATCTGCCTTCAACACTTTTATTCCGGGCGCCTTGGCCCTCTTGCTACTGCTGCCTACCGCGCTTCAGGCAAAAGAAGTCGAAACTCAACAGAAACTGGCCAACGTGGTGATCCTCGCCACTGGTGGCACCATCGCCGGAGCCGGCGCGAGCGCCGCCAACAGCGCGACCTACCAGGCAGCGAAAGTCGGTATCGATCAACTGATCGCCGGGGTTCCCGAACTCAGCCAACTGGCCAATGTGCGTGGCGAACAGGTCATGCAGATTGCCTCTGAAAGCATCACCAACGACAACCTGCTGCAACTGGGTCGTCGCGTGGCTGAACTGGCTGACAGCAAAGACGTCGATGGCATCGTGATCACTCACGGCACCGACACGCTGGAAGAAACCGCCTACTTCCTGAACCTGGTGGAAAAAACCGACAAGCCGATCATCGTGGTTGGTTCGATGCGTCCTGGCACCGCGATGTCGGCGGACGGGATGCTGAACCTGTACAACGCGGTCGCCGTCGCCAGCAGCAAAGAAGCACGCGGCAAAGGCGTCCTGGTGACCATGAATGATGAGATCCAGTCGGGTCGCGATGTCAGCAAAATGATCAACATCAAGACCGAGGCATTCAAAAGTGCCTGGGGTCCACTCGGCATGGTGGTCGAAGGTAAATCCTACTGGTTCCGCCTGCCAGCCAAGCGTCACACCATGGATTCGGAATTCGACATCAAAACCATCAAGAGCCTGCCTGACGTAGAAATCGCCTATTCCTACGGCAACGTCAGCGATACGGCCTACAAAGCGCTCGCCCAGTCCGGCGCCAAAGCGATCATCCATGCCGGCACGGGCAATGGCTCGGTATCCTCGCGCGTGGTTCCAGCCCTGCAAGCTCTGCGCAAGGACGGCGTTCAAATCATTCGCTCGTCCCACGTCAACGCCGGCGGTTTCGTACTGCGTAACGCCGAACAGCCTGACGACAAATACGACTGGGTCGTGGCGCATGACCTGAACCCGCAAAAAGCCCGCATCCTGGCGATGGTCGCGCTGACCAAGACCAACGACAGCAAAGAGCTGCAACGGATGTTCTGGGAATACTGATTCGCCCTCGCCCGACCGGTTCCGGTCGGGCACTTTCTTCACCCCTTGCCAGCATTGGCGAGGGGTTCATACCGCACCTTCCCTCCTCCTGAAAAACTCCCTTTGTCCTACACCAAACGGTAAAAACTGCTGTCAGAGGAATTTCTTGAATTTTAAGCAGTTGCGAAAATGCCTACAGTTAAATACTGTATGCACGTACAGCTTAATAAGGATAATTCCGTGGCCACTACCTCTGCCTCTCCTGACGCCTACGCACGCATGGGCCTGCGCGTTCAGAAAATCATCAATTCTCCCACCGCTCAGAAAGCCAAAGCCGCGCTGATCTTCCGGTTGCCGGACGAACCCGTGGATGAGTGGGAACAATTGCTCGAGGAAATCGACGAGAACGACAACGTCACCCTCGCCTATCGCGACGACGGCGGTGTGCAGATTTTCTGGGTTGTGCCGAAGGAAGATTGAGTCGATGAGTGTCCGCTGTTTTGCTTTGCTGTTTCTGTTCATCACCCTCAGCGCCCAGGCTGGCGCGCCACGCACCTTCAACGAAGCCAAGAAAGCCGCCTGGAAGCTGTACGCGCCGCAATCCACCGAGTTTTATTGCGGCTGCAAATACACGGGCAACAAAGTCAACCTGGCGGCCTGTGGGTACGTGCCGCGCAAGAATGCCAAGCGCGCGGCGCGCATTGAGTGGGAGCACATCGTTCCCGCCTGGCAGATCGGCCATCAGCGTCAGTGCTGGCAAGCGGGCGGACGCAAGAACTGCACACGCTACGATCCAACCTATCAAAAGGCCGAAGCCGACCTGCACAACCTGGTGCCGAGCATCGGTGAGGTAAACGGCGATCGCAGCAATTTCAGTTTCGGCTGGCTGCCTGTGCAATCGGGTCAATACGGTTCTTGCCTGACCCAGGTCGACTTCAAGGCCAAGAAGGTCATGCCTCGCCCTTCCATTCGCGGCATGATCGCCCGGACCTATTTCTACATGAGCAAACAGTACGGTTTGCGCCTGTCGAAACAGGATCGCCAACTGTACGACGCCTGGAACAAGACCTACCCGGTCGAAGCCTGGGAACGCCAGCGCAACCAGAGCGTGGCGTGCGTGATGGGTCGGGGCAACGAGTTTGTCGGGCCCGTGAACCTGAAAGCCTGCGGTTGATCGACCGTTGATACGAAAAGGCCTCAGGTTAATACCCGAGGCCTTTTCGTTTCTGTCCACCCTGGACCAGTCAAGTCACGCGCATCAAATGAGCACTGAGATTTTCTTGCGCCCGTTCAAGGTGTCCCGATGAAATGCTCCGTGAGAAACACTATTATTGGGCTGCAGGGCGTTCAAGGACCAACAGTTCAACGTTCTGTTTCTTTGCCCGGGTAAGCGCTGCTGCCACTTCTGCCTGCTTGGCCTCGGCCTCGGCTTTGGAACTGAATGGCCCGACCAGGATGCGCGCCTTGCCGTTTTCCACGACGACATTGGAAACAAAACTGTGCTCGATCAACCAGCCGCTCAGGTCGCTGACAGCCTGAGTCGTTTCGCCCCGCACTTCGAGATCCCATTGCGGCCCGATTGCCGCCGCAGGAGCGGAAACGAGTGCCGGTTTCGGCTTTTGAGCGTCAACACCCTTACCCTCGCCGCATCCAGCCAACGCCAATACTGCGATTACCAAGACCATTTTGCG
The DNA here is from genome assembly GCF_024809425.1 of Pseudomonas sp. JAI111. Taxonomy (NCBI): domain Bacteria; kingdom Pseudomonadati; phylum Pseudomonadota; class Gammaproteobacteria; order Pseudomonadales; family Pseudomonadaceae; genus Pseudomonas; species Pseudomonas sp. JAI111. Next base: position 438,413 of record NZ_JANUCB010000001.1, read on the forward strand.
CACAACGGTTCCCTCTGAATGCCGAAAGCAGCGATTTTAACATTCATGAATACTTCCCGAGTGCCGCAAAATGGGCTCAAAACAACGAGAATGATGGTGACGGCCTCTGTATAGTTACGCCTTGGGAATTAATGCAGCATCTGCGCGTCAGAAAGAGGCACCCAAACCGTGAGACTTAGCACTAATCTATACATAACACCGACCTCTGCACTGTTCGAATCAGGTGCCCTACAAAGCAATCAAGGAGAAGACCATGCTGATACTCACCCGCAAAGTCGGTGAAAGCATAAACATCGGTGACGACATCACCATCACCATTCTGGGCGTGAGCGGCCAGCAAGTCCGTATCGGCATCAACGCGCCGAAAGACGTCGCAGTGCATCGCGAAGAAATCTACCAACGCATTCAGGCTGGCCTGACCGCTCCAGACAAGCCACAAACTCCCTGAATCCTGTTGCAGTCAGTAGCCAGCCGTTCACCCCCGAACCACGGCTGGCTAAAGATTCAAGCGTCGCCTCGCTATCCGCCCCTCGTTTGCTCCGCTTCGGTGGAGAACCTGCAGCCGATACTACCGGCAGGACAGTGCCCTGACTGTCAGACGTTTCGGATTAACACCGAGGAAGAACGTGATCGGACGTGGTCAACCCAGCGTCACGCCGCGTGCCATGCCCGTAGCAGCCACCACCATCAGCAACACCAGCAGCGCTTCAACATGACTGATCCGGGAGAACAATTTCGCACGGCCGGTATCGATCGTCGCGCCCCCACTCAGGGCAACTCTCCATTTGATAAGCGCGATCATCGGCGCGATTTCCAGCAGCAAGATAACGACGAAAAATGTCATCTTGAGATGGAACAGAGGCTGATGGAGATAGTAATCAGTGCCTTTTTCGTACCCGCCGAAGGCTCGCATCCCACCACTGATCAGTAGAACGACGGCAGAGAGGCCCCACAGGTTGTCGGCCATCAAAACACTGCGCGCCTCCCCTGCCCCAGCTGCCAGGCGGCTGAATGCAGTCCCCCGCGTGAGCACCGCCCAGAACCCGATGGCAAAAGCCAGCAAGTGAATTGCCGCAAGCGACCAATGAACCAGCATCGAGACCTCCATCAGACAGCGTTTGAGTTTGGCCAGTCAGTAGTAGCCCAGAAACCCGCGGCTCGCCTGATTCTCATGACTGATGATTCGCAGGAGTGAGTTCGATGACAGCGTTTGCCAAATTTCAGGCAAAAAAAAGCCCAAGCAGCTGATGGAAGCTTGGGACTCAAAAATGCATAAACCGTGGTGGTGAACGCAGGGCGATAATACCCGAGCATTTCACTTGTAACAATATATTTTGATCACTATTCAGTTAAAAAGAATCGTAACCTATTAAATATCCACACAATTTTTATGGTTCTAGGGTAATCCCTATTGGTGAGAGCAGCGCGTCTGTCGTTCGCATCCTAAGATGCGCAGAGCCCAGCGCATTGGCTGGGCCCTTATCATCTTCGGTGTTCCATCATCTTGTCGGCGAGCGCTTTTGCCCTTTCGATCAACAGGTTTTGCCTGTCGTCATGAGTTACCGCCCCGACAACCGGTGCCGTCAGATTGCTTTCCGCAATCAACGCAGCGCAGAAGTATTGATCCCAAACCATTCGGTTTTCAGAGGCCTGCTTGTTCATCTGATTGGCGATCATATGCGGCTCCTTTTGATGAGGTAGCACCGCTATCTTACGCCTTCTTCTACCAGGCTGACGCAGCTGTCCGCGCATGCGAACGTCTTTACGTATTTACCTTGTGGTTCATTTGTATTCGAACCCAGCCTAAATCGTTACCATGCAAAGGTAATTTCCCAAAAGGGAAATAAAGGTTTTAATTGGGAGATGGAAATCAAAGACATACGCAGAGCCCGGGTGCGCCAGATCATCGATCGCGATTTCGGCGGGAAGGATGCTGATTTTGCCGCCAAGGTGGAGAAGCAGCCGTCCTATATCTCAAGGCTGTTCACCGATAAGGCAGAGCACCTCAGAAATATCGGGGAGAAGATGGCGCGCGACTTCGAAATCAAGTGCGGGCTTGAGCCTGGATCGCTGGATCGGCCATTGAGTGAAGACGACCTCAAGTCGGCCGCAATTTCAAGCGCAGCGACGCCGCGCATTCCGCCCAGAGTCGCTATGTCAGACATCGAGATATGGGACGACGAAACCCCGCTCGATAATGACGAAGTTTACGTACCCTTCCTTCAGGAAGTGGAATTGGCAGCAGGCTCCGGCCGATTCGCGATCGAAGAAAGCAACACTTCACGCCTTCGCTTCTTCAAGAAAGACCTTCGCCACAACAACGTGCAGTTCAGTAATGCAAAATGCGTGGTTGTCAGGGGAAACAGCATGCTTCCCGTGTTGCGTGAAGGCGCGACCGTGGGCATCGACGTCGGCAAGAACTCGCTCGGCGCCATCATTGACGGCGACATGTATGCGATCAGCCATAATGGCCAGCTTCGCGTGAAGCAGGTCTACCGCCTGCCCATTGGCATCCGTCTGCGCAGCTTCAACCGCGACGAACATCCGGACGAGGATTATTCCTTTGCCCAGATCCAGGAGCAGCAAATTGCGATTCTTGGGCACGTGTTCTGGTGGGCGATGTACTCGCGCTAACCATTGAAAGCCAGAATAATGCCCTGCAGAGGGTTACTGCATGCCGAAGACAAAGCAGGAAAGCAAAGCAGTGACTGCTGCTGAAATTGAGCGCTCCATCCAGGCCCTGAACAAAATGGCGGAACGCCTTTGGGGAGATGGCCGGGAAGCTGAGGCGAAAGCCCTTCTCGATGCGCTGGATGCGCTTAACCGGGCGCTGGATCGAATCAGGATCGGGGAGAGTCGCAGGGTTGTGACTCTTCATTGAAGACTGCCACGGACCCAGTAAAGACCTAATGCTCGCGGACGGACAATAAATGACAGATCTGATACAAGGGCTCGACGGCCCCAGGACAGCTCAGCAAGAGCTGTTTTACGATCTTGAAGATGCTACCGCCGTCATCGGCTGGGCAGTGGTTGAGCTGACCAACATGGCCAACAGCAACAAATCGCGCGATGAATCCATGGCACTAATGAGGATCTGCGCGCTTTTGGAAGCTCAGAAAGAAAAGATTCGTCTGCACGCGGATGAAGTTAAGGCCGGGAGGACCGTGCGGGTAGAACGAGCGCACAAGTGAAGTGCCCTGCCACGTTTACAGATGAAAAATCCGCTCCACGTGGCCATTAATACCTGACCAACGAAGCCCGCCAACCGCGGGCTTTTTTTCGTCTTGAGAAAAACCAATGGCATCAGTTATTTACCAACAACCGTGTTTTATTTACCTTTTTATTTACCATTATGCATTGACGCAACATCTGAAAATGGTAAGTTTACCTCAAGCCAGCGCAACTCCGGCCCACGCCAGAAGCAGCTCACTGGAAAGCATCACTTCTGCCCATTCGATGAGTGAGCAGTGGGATGTAGGCCTGCATCAAACGAGAGGCTCAACTGAGCAAGGCAACATCAACGGAATGAGGCATAAACCATGACTGTAGACATCACCAACTTCACCATTGCAACCCCGCTCCCGATCTCCGACACCAACCCGATAGCGCTTGAGATCATCGGCTGGCGTGCACTGATCGAATGCCCGGACGTCGTCTCGATGCAGCCCGATGGCTCGCTGCAGATGACCGCGCCGACGCTCGGCGCATCCAGCAAGAGCACGAAGCGCACCCGTTGCGAATGGAAGGAACCCGGTTACTGGCTGTTCTCCAGCGCTACGGACCACTGGAACCGTCAGGAGATGCGAGTGACCAAGGTCAACTCGCTGCAGAAGGTTGTGATCGCCCAGATTCACGTGAAGGATTCAGAACGACCGCCCGTAAAGGTGTTTTGGAACAAAGGCAAAATCGTCATGGGGTTCCGCTCGAGCTACCTGCAAGACGATCCTGTGAACTCGACAGTGCTGGAGAACGTGCCACTCGGCGCATTATTCGATATCAGCATTCACGCCAATTCGAGCGGCGCCGTTTCAGTCTCGGCGAGCTGTAACGGCGTCCAATCAACTTCCGCAATCATGCGATTGGACAGTACCTGGGACACGAAAACGCTCGCCTTTCACGGCGGTGTGTACAACCAGATTGATTACTCCGAAAGCACCGACCCGGAAGACGGCTCGATCTGCATCATCAGTGACCTGGCCATCACTCACGCCTGACATCGTCATTGCTGGTGATTGCGATCAACCAACACCACGCGCCTGACTTGGAATCAGAGCCGCAGAAAACCCAGGCCGTCGCCACTGGCGGACCTGGGAATTTCACCGATTTAACTTTTGTAGCGAGGCGCAGCGGGAAGCTGACCTAAGGGAACGCCGAAGGAGAAATCAGCGCTGACTAGTCGTCTCTATCGTCACGATCGCGACGGTGGTTGCGGTCATACCCCTGATCATTATCGCGACGCTCATATCTGCGCTCATGCCCTCGATCATCGTCCTCGTCTCGGTCATACCCACGGTCGTATCCACGACCATGATCATAGCCCCGATCACGACCGTACCTTTCGCCATCATCCCAGTGAGGACCGCAGCCGCTTAATAGAAGAGAGCCAGAGATGGCCAGGAACATTATTACTGCACGCTTCATTTGAACGTCCTAAATGCAAAGGTCGGCGATAGGACCGTGAGTCTGGCTAATGATTCAGTGGTGAGGGACGCGAAACAAAAAGCAGATCCAACGCAGCGTTATGCGTTTGTGCTGTCTGGAGAAGTACGAAGAAAAGCAGATCAGAAGGTGTAAACCTTATTGGACGGGACACTGTGATCGCTCGTAAGGACTACGAAGACCGCCACCGTCAGGGTCAGGGCATTGAGAGAGCACAGAAGACAGGCGTGTATGCAGGCCGTCCCAGTTGACGAGAACCCGCACAGTCGCATCAAGGAATATCTCGTTGCTGGTATGAGCCCACGCAAGACCGCAACGACTGTAGGTTGTGCTCTGTCTACGCTGCAACGAGTCGCGAAGCAACATAGTTTCAGACAGCCCTAGAGCCTGCCTTAAGCGCGCTTCGTCGTCTTTGTGCCTAGGCGACGCTGAGTCTTCTTGGTTTGATATTCAAGCCTGCAAATGCCTGGGGTGCATATCAATATTTCTATATTTAGGCGAGTTACATGCCAACCAGAGGCGACTCATTTAACACATGGGAGAAAATTCTGGAATCTTCCAGTTTGCTACAATCACCGACGTTCACTCCCGTAGCAATTCGCTCGTACAGGATGACGGTCCCATCGTGTGACAAGGATACACAAGGAAGAAACATTCATGTTTGAGAAGCACTCTGATCAAGCTCGAGAGCGCTGGCTTGTACTCTTGTCAGGAGGTGGGGCTCTGGTTATTGGTTTGATTTTTCTTTTTTTGGGGGGGTGGGGCTGTGAGCTTTGCTTTTCTCTTGCCCGGACTTGCGTTTGTTCTAATAGCCATTTTTTGTAGTCATGAAGGATTCATGACTGCAATGCAGATTGGAAAATTTTTCCAGTGGTTTTCTTAGCTTCGTGGGAGGAAGGTTACTTCGAAGGGCGCTGCCAGTTCGCCAAAATTCCAGCCATGAATCCAAGACACCCACGAGAGTGGTCGAAATTTGGCGAAAAATGGGGATCTGGAAAACTCGCCCTCTCAGGACTAGTACAAGATGATGATGCTCGCCACAACAGTTGCCAGAAATCCATACGGCACGTACGCCATCGGATAGTGGTAGGTCAATGGCAACCAAACGAAAAATACTGCACACACGGGCAGCAACAACCATCCGCGATTACGTGTAAGCCACTCATATCGACCACTCAACCGGCGCACAAGCTTTCTCGCCGTAAAACCTATCACCAGCCCGGCGATGACAAATAACGCCGCAATCACCCACCACAGCCAAGATCCCATCGCCAACATCGACACTGTAATCAGTGCATTCATCGGTGGAAGTCCTGTTCTTTTAATCGGCTGAGCTTACAGTCTCATCGCGAACCTGAACCAGCAGCTGGATCAGTACTTCGGCCAAGGCCGGGCGGTGGAAGAAGTCGCCGCCGGCGTCAGCGGTGAAAAGGCCGCCATGTTCGGCACCTCCCACAGCAACAAGCTGCGGATCGGGCGCAATAAGCAGGCCTCGATTGAAGGCGCTGGCCGACGCCGGCAAGACCGTCATAGAAGCAGCGAAAGAGATGGGCATGGCTGGATCTACCGGCCCACGGAATTGAAGAGGCAGGCCATGGCCAAGGAACAGCAGGAGCCGACGGCGGAAGCCATAAAGCAACGCAGGAAGCGCGAGAAGGAAAACGCGAAGAATGTCGCGCTCGCCATTGGGAAGTTTCAGATCGAAGTGGCCGGGGTATTCAAGCCTAGCCTTCAAAAAGTCATGAAGGCGCACGGCATCAACAACCAGCAGGAGGTTTACCAGCTGCTGCTGATGAACCTGATCGCCGCCGACTTCGAGACTCAAGCCAAGATGCTTCGCTGTGTCACGACACCTTATGAGCCAAGCGAAAAGGTGTCGCGAGCGTTTTACGATCAGAGCATGCTGATGACTCAGCAGGATCCAGGCGATGAAATCATATCGCCCGGATAAGAATTGGTGGGAACGGGGGGAGTTGAACCCCCTGCGGTGCTGTCCGGAAACCAGCGTTACTCGTCGAGTTCTTCGCAATTTGAAAATCGAACGTTCCCAGAACCGCCCCACCTAATTCAAATGCTGCTGTCGTGCTCATCAGTAACGCTCCTAGATCAATGTCGGTGAAAAATGGGACTGCCAATGGAAGCACAAGCCCGCCTACTGTGATTAGGTCCGATGCAATAGCCAAACCGCGGAAAAACTTCTCTTTTACGCCAGCCTTTACTCCGTGCTCGTTAGAAGTCGCCCTAAGGCGAGTTCTGCAATGGCCGCGATATTACACGCTGATCACCCAAGATTTCAAACCATGCCACTCACCGAGATATCGGAGGGCGGCGCCTGACTGGAGAATCCCATGAACGAAAAAGAGCGCAATGACCTGAGCGCCCGTGTCGCCAGCGACCTGGCCAATCACGAGTACATCCAGCTGGTGAACGAGAACGGCGTCGAGGTCTGGCGCTGCAAAGAGCCGGGCAATATCTTCTACGCCTTCGACATCTGCGTGACTCGGTTCGGAATGAGCGTTATGGGCGACATCGGCGCCCTAGTGTTCCATGTCGGCGCCAGCTACGGAATCAACTTCCTGCGCCACCAGAGTGACGGCTATCTGTACGAGAAGCTGGACGGCGACTGCAAGCGGGAGGTGATCCACTTCGACGCAATCCGCGACAAGGTGTGCGAGTGCATCGCTGGACGGATTGATGACGAATTGCCGAGTGAAGAGGTGCCAGAGTGGATATCCGACATGCAGGACAAGGGCGCCACCCTGGAGCAGGCCGAGCAGTTGGTCGAATGGTTGCAGGATCGTGCAACTGCTGACGATGACCGTCTTCCATTCTCAGAGCTGATGGAGGTCATCGAGGATGTCGAGACATTCGCCGATGGCCGTGACAGCGAGACGATCCTGGCCTACGAGTTCCTCCAGCAGCACGAAGAACTCATCGGCGGCAGCGACCTTTGGGAATCGACCAACAGCAAGCCATGCCCAAGCCTGATGGCTCGCCTGTACTACCTGCGCTATGCGGCCAACGCCATTATGGTGATCAAGGAAGCAACCAGCGCCGCCGCCTGATCTGGCACCATGCCGGGCCGAACACAAATACCCCACTTCATGCCAGCCGGCGAGACTACCACGGCCTAATTGGAGATCGACCATTTTTCACCATCCATGTTAAAAACTCATTCCCTCTTGGCGCAATAAAAAAAGCATCATCCGTCTTTGTTATGAGTTCCCTGACAACAAGAAAATCTAAAAATGGTTTCATTTCCCACTCATCAAGATGAGGTTTAAAGCGTTCTTTATAATCCTCCCATTCTTTTGCAGCTTCAGCAGCTGACAAGCCTGTTATTCCGCGCTGATTTAGCATTTGCAAAAATTGGATCTGGCCTCCAAAAATAAACGAGTAGGTGTTTTCAAAAAGCCACAGCACGCGCCAGTTAGCATCAGTAATGACAAGATATTGGACTTGCTCTGTTGGGGTTTTATTAAGAATCTCCCCCTGCACTAAACCTAATGCGACCGCAAAAGTACTGGGATAATCACCGCTATGGTCATGCTGAAGCTTCTCTTCATTTTTAAGTGATGGCTGCACAAGAGGTGGTTGCGGATCAACTTCAACACCGCTAGCTCCCACCTTTTTAATTCGAGGAAGAATGCTTTTGATTTCCCCCCTGAAGCAATAAACGCTGACGATAAACATAATTAAAGTAGCGTGAGGCCATCCTAGACCGCTCCAGATCGTCGCAAATAGATGTTGCAACCAATCCCACGTTGCTACTGCGCCCGCGATAAATCCCGACCAATCGTTGTTGGTTTCAGTTGCACTATTCAATGTTTACGCCCCCCTACCGACCCCATGCCAGCTATCAAGCAATAGCCCACATACTCAAATTACGCCACCGCCCGGGCATGACCCGGAATAGGATGCTCCATGCCCACAGCAATCGATTTGTTCGCCGGTCTCGGCGGATGGTCTACCTCCCCCCGATATGTATTTGATAGGCGCCATAGCGGCAAAGGAACAGTCATGCCTGAAATCAAGGAACGGCCTATCTTGTTCTCGGCTCCAATGGTGCCAGACAAAACCTACGCCGCTCGTACCTTGGAAGCTCAAGCGGTACCGGCAGGACCTGGGCGATCGGCTGATTTGTCAGATGGATGTGCTGGCCATGGCCGAATATCTCGACCAGTTCAGCAACAACGCCTACACAAAGCATCGCGGGTTATGGGTTCAGATCTTCGCCTTCGCCTTCGCCGTTGCCAAGGGCCTGGCTGAACGCAACAACGCCGAGCTGACCCTTGTGAAAAAAGAAGCGGAGAAGAAGCGCCAGCGACACACTCACGAAGGGCTGAAGACAATCATCGACGCTGCGACCACGCCGCCTTGGCTGAAGCGAGCCATCCGCCTGGCGCTGGCCAGCCTTCAGCGTCGAGAGGACATCGTCACCTGGTTGAAGTCGGCCGTGGACATGTACAAGAACACGCTCACCGTATCGCCCGGCAAGACTCAAGGCTACGACAACCCAGTTCACCTGAAGATAACCATGGGTGCTGCGTTGCGTGAAGTTGTCGGCGAGTGCATGCGGTTGCCGATCGTTTCGCCGTACCTGATCCACTACAAGCCGAAGGCAAGGCGCCGGGAACAGATCGACGCAAAGGACCATTGGACGTCGGTGACACCGGACTACCTGACCAAGGAATTCAGTAAGGCGAGGGATGCCGCGCACACCTACGACCATGTGCCGGCCGGCAAGCGCCCCACTTTTCACGAGATCCGCGCTTTGGGGTCATGGCTTTACGAGCAGCAGAAATTCCCGACGGAATATATCCAGGCGCTGATGGGCCATGCGGACGAGAAGATGACGAAGCACTATCAGGAGGGGCACGACGAAAAGAAGATCGAGTACTTGGAGGTGAGCGCCGAGTTGGCGCTCTGAGGAGAGAGTTTTACAAATCGCAGACAACAAAAAAGGGCCCACCTTTCGGTGAGCCCTTCTAGACCGCCCAGCAGAGCGGATTTTGTTTGGTAGGCGCGATTGGACTCGAACCAACGACCCCCACCATGTCAAGGTGGTGCTCTAACCAACTGAGCTACGTGCCTGCTGTGAGGCGGCATTCTACGGAATTCCGGAGGGGTGTCAACACCTTTTTTCGAGCTAACCCTATGAATATGCAAAATATTTAATTTCGCGGTGGTAAAGAAGATTTTCCGGTGGCTGGCGGTCGATTTTTAACTCGGGTAGGATCGATGCACTCGTAAAATATATTAAACAGAGGCACCAGGATGGCGAACACCCCCTACCCAGAGTCCTATTACGCCGCATCGGCCAATGCGGCTCCGCCGCGTCCGGCCTTGCAGGGCGATGTAGAGACTGATGTCTGTGTGATCGGTGCCGGTTACACCGGCCTGTCCTCTGCCCTGTTTCTGCTGGAGAACGGTTTTAAAGTGACCGTGCTGGAAGCCGCCAAGGTCGGTTTTGGCGCTTCGGGTCGCAACGGTGGGCAGATCGTTAACAGCTACAGCCGTGACATTGATGTGATCGAACGCAGTGTCGGGCCCAAGCAGGCTCAGTTGCTGGGGCAGATGGCATTCGAGGGCGGGCGGATCATTCGTGAGCGGGTCGCCAAATATAATATCCAGTGCGACCTGAAAGACGGCGGTGTGTTTGCAGCTATTACGGCCAAGCAGATGGGCCATCTGGAGTCGCAGAAACGTCTGTGGGAACGTTTTGGTCATACGCAGCTTGAGTTGCTGGATCAAAAGCGTATTCGTGAAGTCGTGGCCTGCGATCAATACGTCGGCGGCATGCTCGACATGAGCGGCGGGCACATTCATCCGCTTAACCTGGCCCTGGGCGAAGCGGCGGCGGTCGAGTCGCTGGGCGGCACTATTTATGAGCAGTCGCCGGCGATTCGCATCGAGCGCGGCGCGAACCCGGTGGTGCATACGCCCGAGGGCAAGGTCAGGGCCAAGTTCATCATCGTGGCCGGTAACGCTTACCTCGGCAATCTGGTGCCCGAACTGGCGGCCAAGTCGATGCCGTGCGGAACACAGGTGATCACCACCGAGCCGCTGGGTGACGCATTGGCCAAAAGCCTGCTGCCTCAGGATTACTGCGTCGAAGACTGCAACTATCTGCTCGATTACTACCGCCTGACCGGCGACAAACGTCTGGTCTTCGGCGGCGGTGTCGTCTACGGCGCGCGAGACCCGGCGAACATCGAAGCAATCATTCGACCGAAGATGCTCAAGGCTTTTCCGCAGCTCAAGGACGTGAAGATCGATTACGCCTGGACGGGAAATTTCCTGTTGACCCTGTCGCGTCTTCCTCAGGTCGGACGCTTGGGTGACAACATCTACTATTCCCAGGGCTGCAGCGGCCACGGCGTGACGTACACGCACCTGGCGGGCAAGGTGCTGGCCGAGGCATTGCGCGGTCAGGCTGAGCGTTTTGATGCGTTTGCGGATCTGCCACACTACCCGTTTCCGGGCGGGCAATTGCTGCGCACACCGTTTGCCGCATTGGGCGCGTGGTATTACGGGCTGCGGGACAAATTCGGGTACTGACAGACACCAAAAACCCTGTGGGAGCGGGCTTGCTCGCGAAGGCGGTATGTCAGTCAAATTTGATGTCGACTGACACGCCGCCTTCGCGAGCAAGCCCGCTCCCACAGGGGGGATTGCGTTAGAGTCGATCCCGCGCGATGCCGCTGCGGATTCGCAGGATATCAGCCAGTACGGCCAAGGCGATTTCGGCCGGAGTCTTGCTGCCAAGGTTCAAGCCGATAGGCGCATGAATCCGAGACAACTCCGCCTCCCCCAAACCACCAATCCTGCGCAGCCGCTCGAAGCGCTTTTGCGAGGTTTGCATCGAGCCCATCACGCCGATGTAAAACGCCTCGGTACGCACCGCTTCCATCATCGCCAAATCGTCAATGCGTGGATCGTGCGTCAACGCCACCACCGCAGTGTCGCTGTGGCAGCCGCCGTCCGCAATGAACACAGACGGCAACTGACGACGAATCTCGACGTTTTCCAGCACCACACCTTCCAGCACTTCATCGCGCGGATCACAGAGAATCACCTCGAAACCCAGGCCCACCGCAAACTCCGCACACGCCTGAGCGACGCTGGAATACCCCGCCAACAGCAACCGTTGCGCCGCGCCAATCCGCACACGAACCCGATCGATCTCGCGCTCGATGCGCACGCCCTGCTCGCGGTCATCCAACAGACTGCGCGCCCCGCTGGCGAGATCGACTTCACGGATCAGCCGACGCTGGCCCAACAGCGCCGACTCCAGTTGCCGCAGATGGGCCTGCACCTCGCAGTCGGGCTCAAGCCTCTCCACCAGCACATCGAGGACGCCGCCGCAGGGCAGACTCACGCGAGCGCGCGGGTCATCACCTTCGCCGTAACGGACCACGCTGACAGCTTCAACAAACGCTCCCTCGGCGACGCGCTCGAGGAAGTCTTCCTCCACACAGCCGCCAGACAGCGAGCCGATCCACTGCCCATCCGTATTCACCGCCAGCATCGAGCCGGGCGCGCGCGGCGCCGAACCGTAAGTGGCGAGCACCGTGCACAGCCAGGTGCGCTGGCCGGCCATCGACCATTCCAGCGCCCGTCGTACCACCTGCAGATCGAGATGCTGCATGTCAGTGCGCCTTGTGCTCGAGCGGCGGTGCATCGGCCCGCAGCTTCTGCACGTCATTCACCGCCAGATCAGCCGACTGGCCACCCAACCCCTGACGCAGGTAGTTCAGCAGGTCAGTGAGCTGCTCGTGGCTGAGTTTGTTGGCAAACCCCGGCATCGGTTGCATGCGCTCGAACCCGGCAAACTTCTGCTCACCGATCCCGTCGTCGATAACCCGCACCAGGTTGCGCGGATCTTCAAGGCGCAACGTGGTGTTGCCGCGCATGGCCACCGCGATGTGCGGCTTGCCCTCGCCGTCCGATGCGTGGCAACCGGCGCAGACGTTCAAGTATTCCTGACGACCGCGTTGGGCGCTGGCGCTCAGCTTGTCCAGCGGCACGTCAGTCAGCGCTTTCGCCGTCGGCGGCTGATCGCCCAACAGGAACGTCGCCATCGCCGCCAGGTCCGGGTCGTTGAGGCCTTGGGTGCTGTTGTGGAACACCGGAAACATCTCGTTGAACATCGTGCCTTGGGCGCTCATGCCGTGCTTGAGGAACGAACTCAGGTCCTGATGATTCCAGCCGCGAGCGGCCAGGTCGTTGGCCAGCAGACTCGGCGCCAGGTAACCGTTGAGCAGGCCGCCGGTCATGCGTTTGTCCTGCTGCATCGCACCCGGCAAGCCACGCGGCGTGTGGCACTCGCCGCAGTGACCGAGCACGTCGACCAGGTATTGGCCACGTTTGAAGGCTTCGCTATTGCCTTCGGTGGACGCCAGTTTCACGTCCTTGCCGTAGAGCGTGTTCCAGCCCGTCAGGCCCAGACGTACGTTGAACGGAAAGCTCAGGCTCGTGACCGGCGCTGCGCGTTCAATCGGTTCGACGGTTTTCAGGTACGCGTGGATCGCGTCGGAGTCTTCACGCGGCATCAGGTGATACGAGGTGTAGGGCATCGCCGGGTACAGGTTCGCGCCGTCACGACGCTTGCCTTTGGTGAGTGCGGCGAAAAATTCGTCATCGCTGTAGAGGCCGATGCCGTGCTCTTTGCTCGGGGTGATGTTGGTGCCGTAGATCGTCCCGAACGGCGAAACGATCGGCAGACCGCCCGCAAACGGCGCGCCACCCGGCGCGGTGTGGCAAGCCATGCAGTCGGCGGCGCGGGCGAGGTATTCGCCGCGTTTCACCTGATCATCCGCGTGCGCCAGCAACACCGGGGCCACCAGGCCAACCGCCAACGCCAGGCGGGAAAGTAGAGGCTTCATGCTTAACCCTCCTTGACCAGGCCGAGATCGGTGAGCACGTTGCGCGTCGCGCTGTAGTAACGCACGTAGCCGGTGCAACGGCAGATGTGGTGACCGAGGCTGTCCTCGATGACTTGCTCCAGCTGGCTTTTGACGATCGGTTGACGCTGCAGTTTTTCCACCAGCACGGTCGCGGCGTTGACGAAACCCGGCGCGCAGTAACTGCACTGGAAGGCAAACTCATCGACGAATCGCTGCTGGATCGGATTCAGCTCAGTGACCTTGCCCTGCTCGTCGCGCTTTGCATGGCCTTCGATGGTCCGCACTTTTTTGCCTTCGAAATAGTGCGCACCGGTAATGCAGGTGCGCACTTCTTCGCTGGTGCCGTCAGGGTTGTCGACGATCACCACACAGGCGTGGCAGATGCCCTGGCCGCAGCCCAGACGCGAGCCGGTGAGGTTTTTGTATTCGTGCAGGTAATCGATCATCGGCAGGTCATCAGGGATGTCCACCGGGCCGACGGATTGACCGTTGAGGGTCAGTTGAAGCGGACGGTTAGCCATTGAGGGCCTCCTTGATGCGTGCGGAAGTGATAGGCAGGTCGCGGACCCGTTTGCCGATGGCGTGGGCCACGGCGTTACCGATGGCACCGACCACCGGAATCATCACCACTTCGGCAATGCCCTTGGATGGATCGCTGGGCGACAGCGGCGGCAGTATCTCGGCCGTCTGCTTCCAGACTGCGACGTGGCGCGCCATCGGCAGGCGGTAACGGTTGAAGTTCCAGTCACCCTCCCCCGGCCCGCCTTCGTACAGCGGCATCTCTTCGAGCAACGCATGGCCGATGCCCATGGCGGTGCCGCCTTCGATCTGACCTTTCACCAACTCTTCCACCAGCACCCGACCGCACTCGACCCACGAGTGATGGTTGAGCACCTGGACTTCGGCCGAGCCCTTGTTCACTTTCAATTCCACCAGCGTCGCCACCGGGCTGTAGTAAGTCACGGCCGCGTTGTTCAGCTGGGTGTCCGGGTAATGGACGTTCTGCCGATCCAGCAGATGGAAACCGGCGCTGCTCATCTGCGCCTTTTTCACGCTTGGCGCGCCGTCGCCGTACTTGACTGCCAGGCCATCCAGCGGCAGGCGCTCACGCACGCCGTCGATGCTGAACTCGGCCTCGGCCCAGCTCCAGCGGTTGAAACCGTGCACCGTCGCGCCGGTGACCAGGCCTTTCTCATGAGCGAACTTGGCCAACTGCTCAAAGCTCAGCGGCTGCATGCCGTTGGCGGTGAGTTTGCCGTCGACCCAATGCGCGTCTTCGCGACGTACCACATACGGGTTGGCCTGACCGCCATAAGGACCTTGGCCCCAGATCTGCAGCGCTGCCGGCCACAAACCGTGGTTGAACAGCACACGCGCCGCTTCACGGGTGGCGTGGCTGAAGTAGTACGCGGAGTTGGTCGCCGACGAAGCGGAAGCCAACTTGCCGACCCAGCGCGGATTACGCAGGAATCCGTCCTGCTCGGCCTGGCTCATGATGTACGGGTTGCCGCTGGTGATCAGCTGCAACTCTTTCCACTCGGTCTCACCGGTCTTCACTTCATGCGCCGGGCTGCCAAGGAAATCCGCCACCACCATTGCTTGCGACGTGGACATGCCGGTGCCGATTTCAATGCCGATGTGACGCAGGTGGATGCGGCCTTCAGCGCTGAATTCGATGCTGGCCATCGGTGCTTCGGAACCGGTGCCGAAGTCTTTCTGGCAAATGGCAAAACCGATGCCGTACCAGTTGTCCGGGTCCTGGGCTTCTCGCTGTTTCTTGATCGCGTCGCGGTTTTTCCAGACTTCGTGAACGGCGGCCTTGTCGAGAATCTCGTGCAGGCGCAAGGCACCCGCCGGCACCGCGCCCTGGGTGTTTTTCATGCCCGAAACCATGGCGTTTTTCTTGCGCAGATCAATGGCGTCGATGCCGAGGCGATTGGCAATTTCATCGACCATCATCTCGGTGGACGCCATGCTTTGCAGGGTGCCATAACCGCGCATCGAGCCGGCTTCAACGGCGCGAGAGTGATAAGCCGTGACCTGCAGGTCGTTCTGCGGCATGTAGTAGATCGACTGCGCTGCCGTGGCGCCAACCGCCGCCACCGATGGGCTGTAATTGATGCGTCCACCGCCGTCGACGCTCATCTCGGCGCGGAAAATCTTGAAGCTGTGATCGGTCTTGTCGACAGCCAATTGGTAGCGGATGTCGAACGGGTGACGCTTGATGCCGCTCTGGAATTGTTCGTACCGATCGTTGGCCAGCCGCACCGGAACACCGGCGCCGTACAACGCCGCCAATGCCGCGTAATAAACGAAAATGTTGTGGTCTTTGGACCCGTAACCCACGGTGTAGCCGGGGTGCATGTTCAGGTTGGCCAGGCCGAAGCGGGACGGCGCGATCATCTTCGCGGTTTCCGTCGCGGCTTCCAGCGGACACTGAGTCGCCACCACGAAATGCAGGGTCTTGGTCGCCGGGTCGTACCAGCCGTTGCCGTTGTCCGGCTCCATCGCAGCGGGTTCGATCGAAGGGGTTTTGTAGCGTTCGTCGAACACCAGCCAGTTGTCTGGCGGAGTGTCTATCTGCTGCTTCATACGGTCGGCGTAGAACAAGCCGCGCTCGGTCAGGTTACCGTGCAAGTTCGGGTGGGAATTCCACACCGGGCGACGGTTTTTCAGCATCGGGAACAGGATCGAATCCTTGAGGCTGGCGAATTCGTCTTCGTCTGCCGAGGTCGCGCCGCCGACCCGCACATAGCGGAAGCTGCCGTAGGGATCGCCTTCGTAGAACGGCACCTGAGCACCGTAACGAATCGCTTTGTCATTGAATTTGAGTTTGGCCTTGGCCTGGCGGAAGCGCTCGAAGTCGTTCCAGATCAGGATCGCCACGGGATGCCCGATGAACATCGGCACCTTGCCTTCCGGCAGCAGCGGATCAGGCGCGTGCTCTTCGGGGAAGACGATGCCGTCCTTGTCCAGGTCCGCGGCGGTAACGATGCGGTCGGGCTGCAATTCGGCACCGAGCCACGCCAGGTCGTACCCGGCATAAATGCGGTCGGCCTTGGTGGTTTTCAGCAGCATGGCGTGGCCTTGCTGCTCGGGCCAGCCCGGCATGTCCTTGGCGCGGATGTCGCGGGCAAAGACTTTGCTGCCGCAGACCTTGGACAAGGCATCGTTACGCGAGCGCGCCTTGCCGTTGTTGCCGAGCCATTGCTCGGACGGCACGGTCACGCTGTTTTCCATCAAGGCCGCCAGCGCCTGACTGCTGAGCGGCGTGAGCGTGACGCTCACACCCGCCACCAGCCCGCCCTGCAGGAACGAGCGCCGGGATATATCACGGTTGGACATGGATCATCCTCTGGGCGGTTATGGGTCCGCCCTTCTGGTTATGTACGGGGAATCTCGAGTCTTGCAGAAGCCCTTCCTGACGATACAAAGGGCCGAATAGACAGTGCAAAGCTGACCGAAAGGTTAAGTTTATAGGCTTATACGCTCGCGGCAAATATCCAGACACGAAAAACTGACCAAAGAATCAAAATATTGCAGCGTTGCGCTGCAATAAATCGAAGTCGCGGTCGGAAAAATGGCCGATGGTGAACGACGGCTCATTCGCTACTCAGCGATTAAGTTCGGGCCGAGGTTTATTGGCGGAGGTTAATCAGGGAACTCATCGGCATTTTTTCCCCGGACGCAGCAACGGGCAGTTCGAGCAGTATTCAACGGGCTCGGTGGCCAAGTAGTAGAAGCAACAGGTTCGGCGAAAGCGGATGCTGCGTTGCCCCTCATCTACCAGCGTCGGCGGTCGACGAAAATGGCTCAGCGGGTTGTAATCGAGACCGAACAGCGCCGGTTCGGCTTGGGTCATCAGCCAGTTGAAATCCGCTTCACAGCGTTCGCGCACTGCTGGGTCGTCGATTGTCACCATATGTTTTTCATACAGTGAATAGACGCGAACGGCCGTGTTTTCCCAAAGGATGCGTCGGGAAACGCCGGTGACCCGATTGAAGGTTTGCCACAGCGGTTTTAGCAGATCGGCAAACAGCGCTTGAACGATGGATTCGCGCCAGGCTTCGCGCTTGCCCGCTTCATACGTCAGTAGACGGGAATGGCTAATCGGCATCGAAGACGTCCATAACCCGTCATCGTGACCGTATTCGACCACCGTGTTGTCCAGGGACATCAGCAAGCCTTTGTCATACATCGACATCGCATACAAACAGGCACCGGTCGCCAGAAACGACAAGCGCTTGCCCAGCAACGAGGCGGTAATCGCCCGAGTCGGCGAGCCGATCACCGGGCCCAACGCGTCCAGCAGTTGCACGCACACCTCTTCCTGCAACAAGTCCCGGGCCAGCAGCGAACGCAGCGAGTCGCGGTCGGCGCTGTCCTTGAGCCGCAACTCACCGGACAATGCCGCCCACTCTGAAGCCGTGAAGTGACCGGCCAGATTCATTGCGGCAGTTCCCGGCCAAACGGAATGCACAGCGGCGTGCCGAAGAACGGATCGGGGATGATCCGGCAATTGAGGTCGAACACGGTTTTGACCAACGCCTCGGTCAGTACCTCGTCGGGCCGGCCCTGGGCGAATGCGGTCTGGTTGTGCACCGCCACCATGTGGTCGGCGTAACGGCAGGCCAGGTTGAGGTCGTGGAGCACCATGATGATGGTTTTGTTTTCGAGCCGGTTGAGGTCGCGCAACAGATCCAACACTTCAATCTGATGCGCCAGGTCGAGGAATGTGGTCGGTTCGTCGAGCAACACGATGCCGGTGTCCTGGGCCAGGGTCATGGCGATCCAAGCGCGTTGGCGCTGCCCGCCGGACAATGCGTCCACCGGCCGATCCGCCAGGGCCAACAGACTGGTTTGCGCCAGCGCGCGGTTGACCATGGCTTCATCTTCCGCCGACCACTGCTGCATCCAGCTCTGATACGGATAGCGTCCCAGCGCCACCAGTTGCCGCACGGTAATGCCCTCCGGCGCGCTCGGTGTTTGCGGCAAGATCGCCAACTCCCAAGCCACGGCGGCAGTGGTTTTCTGCTGAATATCCACGCCGTTGAGAATCACTGAGCCCTGCTGCGGTTTCAGCAGCCGCGCGAAGGATTTGAGCAAGGTGCTTTTGCCGCAGCCATTGCTGCCGATCAATACCGAAATCTTGCCTTGGGGCAGTTGCATGTCCAGCGCGTCAATAATCACCTGGCGCTGATAACTCAGGGTCAGGCCGCGACTTGCAATCGACGTCATACGTTGAATTCCTTAATGACGTTGTTTAATCAACAGATAGAGAAAAAAGGGTGTGCCGAGCACGGCGACAAAAATCCCGGCGGGCAGGTCCAGCGGTAAAAACAGCGTGCGCCCGGCAACGTCGGCCAGCACCACCAGGTTCGCGCCGACCAGCGCGGCCATCACCGCCTGGCCGCCAAACCCCGGCGCCACCAGACGCTTGGCAATGTGCGGCGCGATCAGCCCGACAAACGCGATCGCCCCGCCCCAGGCAATCGCCGCACCGGCCAACGCCACGCTGACCAGCAACAAACCGGCGCGTAGCCATTGCACGCGCACGCCAATGTCCAGTGCGAGGCTGTCATCCAGTTGCTGTACCATCACCTGCCGCGCCAGGAAAACCAGCAGCGGACAAATGCCCAGCAGCCAGGCACCCAACGCCAGCGGCTCGGGCCAACTGGCGCCGTAGACGCTGCCGGTCAGCCAGACATAAGCCGACAGGGTCGTGGTCAACGGACTGAACACCAAAATGAATGTGGTGGCGGCGGTCAACATTGCCGAGATGCCGACGCCGATCAACACCAGCCGCAGCGGTGAGGCGCCCTGTTTCCAGGCCAGCAGATAAATCGCCAGTGCCGCCAGCCCCGCGCCGAGCATTGCCGCCAGCGGCAGATACTGTTGACCCAGCGCCACCGAGAAAAACGATAAATACAACACCGCCGCCGTACTGGCGCCGCTGGTGATGCCGAGCAAGTCAGGCGAGGCCAACGGATTGCGGATGATGCTTTGCAGAATCAGCCCGGACACCGACAACGCCGCGCCCACCAGCGCCGCCAGCAGGATGCGTGGAAAGCGCAATTGCTCGACGATAAACGTCAGGCTGGCGTCCTGGTTCGACAGCAGGATGCGCAGCACTTTCAGCGGCGAGAGCATGACTTTGCCCAGGGACAACGAGCCCAGCATGATCAGGGCCGTCACCATCAACGCCGCCAGCAATCGCCACAACGTCGCGATATTGATCCGCCGGGAGAACCCGCTACGACGCCAGGTCAGGACCTTATCCATAACGACCTCCACGACGGGCCAACAGAATGAAAAACGGCGCGCCGAACAGTGCGGTCATCACCCCCACCGGCACCTCTTGCGGCAAGATCAGCACCCGCGACAAGGTATCCGCCAGCAGCAAAACAATCGCGCCCAGCAGCGCGCACCCCGGCAGCAACCAGCGGTGATCAATCGACAAGCCTTTGCGCACCATGTGCGGCACCAGCAAACCGATAAACCCGATGCTGCCGGCCAACGCCACCGCACTGCCCGCCAGGCACACCACCAGCACGCTCATCAGCAGCCGGATCAATCCGGTTCGCTGGCCGAGGCCAGTAGCGATTTCTTCCCCGGCATTCAGCACGTTGACCTGCCCCGCCAACAGCATCGCGCCGAACAATCCGAGCACGCCACACAGCAGCAACGGCGCGGCGACCGACAGGCTGCGTTCGGTCAATGAACCCGCGAGCCAGAACAGCACCGTATCCAGCCCATCCTGATTGACCACCAGCAACGCCTGGCTGAATGCGGAGAACAACGCCGCCATCGCCGCACCCGCCAGCACAATGCGCAACGGGCTGAGACTGCCCTGCCCCATGTTGCCGATCAGCCACACCAGACTGCCCGCCACCGCCGCACCGATAAACGCGCACCACAGCCACGCGTCCGGGGACGACAGGGAGAACAACGACGAAAACAGGATGATAAAAAACGTCGCCCCGGCATTGATCCCGAACAGTCCGGGAGACGCCAGCGGATTGCGCGTCAGCGCTTGCATCAGGGCGCCGGCCACCGCGAGGCTCGCGCCCACCGCCATGGCCATCAAGGTCCGCGACAGACGTGTGGTGGTGACCAGCACATGGCTGACGCTCAAGGGATCGGGATGCACAAACGCCGCGAAAACCTGCGACAACGGAATCCAGGTGGCCCCGACCGCCAGGCTCAGCACAGCGCTCAGCAACAACACAACGCCCGCACTCCACATCTTCAACGCGTTACTCATGAGGCCGCGTCCGCCGTGACCAGGCGGGCAACGTCATCGAGCATCAGGTTCGCCCCGAGCATGCCGCCAGACAGGCTCCACGCGACGCCGTCGACCCGCCACACCTGGCCCTGTTGCGGTGCGCGCATTTGTTGCCACAGCGGGTGCTGCACCAGACTTTCATAATTTCGCTGCACTGCCGCTTTCTCCGCGCGCAAGAAGATGAAGAAAATATCGGCATTCACCACCGCCAGGCTTTCCT
Source organism: Pseudomonas sp. JAI111 (assembly GCF_024809425.1). Lineage (NCBI taxonomy): Bacteria > Pseudomonadati > Pseudomonadota > Gammaproteobacteria > Pseudomonadales > Pseudomonadaceae > Pseudomonas > Pseudomonas sp. JAI111. Next base: position 459,486 of record NZ_JANUCB010000001.1, read on the forward strand.
TGCTGGTGAGTTTGATCGACACCCCGCTCGCCGTCCGACTGGCTTCACTCCAGTCAAAGCCCAATTCAGTGATGACGGAACCCGCAAAGCTTGCCGGCAGATAGCTGCGGATGTGGTCCTCACGCACATCCAGAATCGACACGGTGGGCGGCCAGCGCCCGGCAAACTTGCGCTGCAATTGCAGACGCAATTGCGCCACACGCTGCTGCCAGTGGGCCAACACCTCATCGGCCCGTTGTTGCCGGTACAAGGCAACGCCCATAAGCGCCAGGGTCTTTTTGAACTCGAACACTTCCTCCAGCATCACCACCGGGGCGATCTGCTTCAGCAACGGGGCGATGCGTTCATGACGAAAGCGCGAGGCGATGATTACGTCTGGTTTCAACAGCGCGATGTCCTCCAGGCTGGGCTGGGTTTCCAGCCCGACATGGGGTACCGGCTCCAGCGCCGAACGCAAATAGCGATAGGTGGGTTTCTCGCTCCACGAATCGACGATGCCGCACGGCGTAACGCCCAACGCCACGGCGCTGTCGGTGGCGCCCTGAAACAGGGTGATCACCCGCAGCGGCGCGGCGTCGGTTTGCGCCCACACAGGCATGGAAAACCTGACTGCAAGCACGCCCAACGACAGGCGCAACAGCGTGCGCCTGGAGGGATGAGGTTGAAGTTCAGTCTTCACGATGCAACCGGTGGAAAGGGTTCACCACCTGGCCTTTGCCGAACGGCATGCTGCCGTGGCCGCCCGCCCGTTCGATCATCGGCGTAAGCAGCAACTTCTGTGGCCAGTGCGGTGAAGTTCATCCAATTATTTTCCTTCTACTCAAGCTGATTGAAAAAACCAGTGCATGGTCCGCACGCTCACCATGAACGCAAGGGGTAACCGGGGATAGCAGCCCCGGATAACTCGCAGCAATACTTCCTGTATGTGCCCCGTTTTCAGAAGTCGACGGTGGCGGACAGGAGATAGGTTCGTGGGGTCGAGAGCGTCAATCCGGGCTCACTGTCATCCGAGGCTCCGGCGGAACTCCAATAGCGCTTGTCCGCCACGTTCTCGACATTGGCCCGCAGGGTGATGATCTTCTCGTCGAGCTTGAACGCGTAGCGAGCGCCGACGTCCATGCGCGTCCAGGCGTCGATTTCCTTGACGTTGGACTGGTCCAGGTACTGCGAGCTGGAATAGATGGCGCGACTGGTCAGGGTCAGGCCTTCCACGGACCGCACGTCATATTCAGCACCCACATTGACGTTGTATTTCGGTGTGGCCGGTGCGCGGTTGCCGTCGAAGGTGCCGTTGGTGGTGTTGGTCAGCTCGCTGTCGATGTACATGACACCGCCCAGCAGGCGGACACCGTTGAGCGGTTCACCGAACACGCTCACTTCCATACCGGTGTTTTCGCGCTTGCCGTTCGGGCCGAAGACCCGCGTGATGGCGTTGGTTTCATAGGCCGGTTGCTTGATTTGGAACACCGCTGCCGTTACGGCGAACGGACCCGCGTCATATTTGGCACCGACCTCGACCTGGCGGCTGATAAACGGCGGGAAGATCTCGTCTTCGTTCACCGAGGTCGATGGCGCAATCTTGCCCTGGCTCAGGCCTTCCATGTAGTTGGCATACAGCGACAGCTTGTCGGTGGCCTTGAACAGGATGCCACCCGATGGCGAAACTTTTTCCTCGTCGTAGGCGGTGTTGCCCTTGATATTGTCCGACCAGTCGTCGACCTTCACGCGCTGCCAGCGGGCACCGAGCGTCAGCAGTACGCGGTCATCGAAGAAGCCCAGGGTGTCGGACAACGCCACGCCGCTAAAGCGGTTCTCGGTGTAGACCTTGGGATCCTGTCGCGTGGGCCGGACTGGTGTCGGTGTTTCCACGGGGTCGTAGAGGTTACTGGGGGATGCGGCATAACGGGCGCCGCCATTTTCAAAGTCCATGTAGAAGTAGCTGGCCGCCAGGTTGACTTCATGGCTGACAGGACCGGTGTGGAACCAGTTGCGCACACCCACATTCGCCGTGCGGACATTTTCGTCACGGGTGAAGTCGCGGGGCAGAACGCTGAAATCACCGGCGTCGTTGGTAATCGAAACGGCATGCCGGAGGAAGTCATGATTGCTTTTACGCGCCCCGACACCGCCGTACAGCATGACGGAATCACTAACGTCGAATTCGCCGTTCACCATACCGAAGGTGTCCTTGGTCCGCGCCTTGCTCCACGGCTGCGCATAGTTGCGGCGAACATCGCTGGCATGGGGAACCTGCGCGTTGGCGCCGACGGTCACACGCTCCTGCGGGGCATCAGTATCGCGCTCGGTGTGCCCGACATCCGTCGAGAGTCGCAGCCGATCACCGCGAAAATCCAGGCCCAGTACCGCCATGTCGCGGTCGACACTCTGGTGGTCCCATTCGGTATCACCGGACTGCTTCACACCGTTGAAACGAATCCCGAATTTGTCATCTTCACCAAAGCGCCGGCCGATATCCACGGCACCGCCGATCTGGTTGTTGGAGGCATAGTTGGCGGTGAGCGAGGTGATCGGCGTGTCGGTGGCGCGCTTGGGCACCACGTTGATCCCGCCACCGACACTGCCCCGCGGCGAGATGCCGTTGATCAGCTCGCTCGGGCCTTTGAGGATGTCGACGCGGTCGGCCATCTCCATGTCGATCGTATAGGTCGGCAGGACGCCGTAGAGGCCGTTATAGGAAACATCGCTGTTGAACAGGCTGAGCCCGCGAATCGTGAACTGCTCATAACGTCCGCCCGCCGGGTTGGTGACGCGAACCGACGGATCATTGGCAACCAGGTCACCCAAGGTACGCGCCTGCTGGTTCTTGACCACCTCGCTGGTGTAGGTGGTCATGCTGAACGGCGTTTCCATGAAATCTTTCGAGCCCAGCAAGCCTTGTGACCCTTTGCGCGCGACCTGTCCACCGGCATACGCCTCGCCGTCCGTTCCGCCCGTGGCACCGAGAACCGAAGTCGGCGCCAGTTGCAGGCTGCCGCCTTCTGGCACCGGGGTCAGGATGTACGCCTGCTCGCCCACCGGCTGCAATTGCAGACCGGAACCCTGCAACAGTCGAGCAAAGCCCTCCTCGACCGCGAACTCACCGGAAAGACCAGGGCTGTTGCGACCGCTGACGAGCGACGGATCCATTGACAGATTGACCCCGGCCAGTCCGGCGAAACGGGTCAGCGCGGCGCCGAGGCTGCCGGCCGGCACCTGATAACTGCGTCGCGAAGCATCGTCAGCCCAACCAGCAGTGATGAACAACGGACAGGCACTCAGGCTCAACAACAGGCTCAAGTGCAACAACGGGCGCAGCCTGAATGGAGCCAGACGCGTACTGCAAGACATCACTGCGGGCATTGAGAATCTCTCTGATTTCGTTTTACATGCCTTGAATGACAAGCAACACGAAAAAAGGGGACACGCCTCAAACACTATTTTTGCGCGGCAGCAGCGTTACCCAATAACGCGTGCGCGAATGCACTTCCAGCGGCAGGCTGGCCGCCAGCAACGCAAGGATGCGATCAGTGTCTTGCAGACGAAAACTACCGGTGACGCGCAGGGATTCCAGTTCGGGCTCCCAGCGCAATACGCCTGGACGATAGGTACTGAGTTCACGCAGGAAATCCCCCAAGGGTTGGTTTTGCGCCATCAGCACACCGTCGCGCCAGCCTGGGGCGAACACATCGAAGGGTTCCACAGCGCCGGCGCCCGCCGCTTGAAGGCTGACTTGCTGGCCGCCGCGCAATGAAAAGACTGGCCCGCGCAGAGGCTGCAACTGCACCGTGCCTTTAAGCACCGATACCTTGCACCCCGACGGCCCCTGACGAACGCACACGTCGCTCTGACTGACGATGACTTGCCCAAAGTGCGTCTGGATCGTCAGCGGTGCGGTGCCGGGCTCATTCAGCGCTATTTCGCCTTCTACGAGTTTCAGAAGCCGATTATTCATATCGAGATCGACGGCGCTCGCGGTGTTCAATTGCAGCGTACTGCCATCGATCAACCGGACTTTCTTGCCCTCCCCGGTCGCGGTGCGCAGGTCGGCTCCCCAGACATCCAGCGGCAATTGTCGACTGATCAGCCAGGCTGTCGGCACCAGCGCCACCGCGCCGACAGCGCGTTTGAGGACGGCGCGCCGACTCGCTTGCGGGCGGTCCAGACTGGCCATCGCCAGCGCGGGCGGAAGGTCGGCAAAGCGTTGGCGCAAGAGTTGCGCCCTTTGCCAGGCCTGTTCGTGACTGGAATGACTGTCGCGCCAACTTTGCAACTCGGCACGATCACGCTCATTGGCGGAACCGGACTCCATGAGCGCCAGCCACTGCGCGGCGGCCCTTACGACTTGTCGGGCTTCAGCCGAAGGTGCTGAACCGATCACAGTTCCACCAGCAGACAATGTTCATAGGCTTGCGCCATATAGCGCTTGATAGTGCGCTCCGAGACTTGCAGGCGCTCGGCGATCTCTTGATAACCCAGGCCTTCGAGCTGGCTCCAGAGAAATGCCCGTCGCACTGGCCTCGGCAAGCCATCAAGCAATTCGTCGAGCGCTTGCAGGGCTTCCAGCAGAATCCAGCGCTGCTCGGGGGATGGCACGCAGTCTTCAGGCAACAGCGCCAATGCATTGAGATAAGTCTGCTCCAGACTGCGACGCTTGTAGAAGTTGGTGAGCAGGCGCTTACCGACGGTCGCCAAGTAGGCGCGGGGTTCTTCCAGGTCAGCGATGCGTTGGGAGCTGGCGAGTAAACGCACGAACGTGTCCTGGCTGAGGTCCGCTGCATCGCTGCCATTGCTCATGCGTCGTCTCAACCAGCTTTCCAGCCAGCCCCGGTGGTCGCGGTACAGGTCGTGGAAGGTTTGCCCCGTCGGCATCGCCGCATCACTCATCTATAGAAACCCTGCGCGAAGAAATATTTTAAATGCGACTCATTCTAATTAGTGTTGAGGCGTCAGATAAAGCGCTTTGTGCGCTTTGCACCCAGTGAACACTTGAATGAATGAGTAACGGATGGGAGATTTCGGCGTGCAGGCACCGGCTAATCATGGCTGCGGGTGATTGAGGGGAATTATCAAGAAAGGGCAAAATTCATTGCAGATCTGCACCGGCGTGACCGATGCGAATCCCTGATGACCAGGGGAAAGGAGGGAAAAGCCAAATCGCAGACACAAAAAACCCCGGTCTTTCGACCAGGGTCTTTGCTATCGACTCAAAGATAGCCAGCGGCTTTCTTTGTAGCTTCAAGGCGTTCAGTGGGCCTTGAAGCAGATATGGCGCAGCGGACGGGACTCGAACCCGCGACCCCCGGCGTGACAGGCCGGTATTCTAACCGACTGAACTACCGCTGCGTATCGCTTTGGACTTGCGTCCAAGTAACTCGTCTGACTGGAAGCTTCGAGGCTTTCAATCTCGAACCAGGCGAACCTGACTCGGAAAATATGGCGCAGCGGACGGGACTCGAACCCGCGACCCCCGGCGTGACAGGCCGGTATTCTAACCGACTGAACTACCGCTGCGCGTCGGTGGAGGCTTTTAAAAGCTTCCATCTTGCTTTCGCAAGACTCTCAAGAAGTGGTGGGTGATGACGGGATCGAACCGCCGACCCTCTGCTTGTAAGGCAGATGCTCTCCCAGCTGAGCTAATCACCCTTTGCTTCGTTGAGGCCGCGAAATTTACGCAGGTAGCGAACCTAAGTCAATAGCAGGATTGAAGTTTTTTTCAAAACAGCTTCAAGTCACAAGCTTCAAGCGGCCAGTAAAAGCCGGATTGCGGATTGAGGGCCTGCACGGGCTCGCCTTTAATTGCCGCTTGTAGCTTGAGACCTGCAGCTTCTACGCGTAGACCATCTTCTTGGTCATGCCGCCATCGACCACAAACTCCTGGCCCGTGACGAAACCGGCGTTCTTCGACAGTAGCCAGGCCACCATCGCCGCGACGTCTTCGACCGCCCCTACCCTGCCCGCAGGATGCTGGGCATGATCGGCATCGGTCAACGGCTCGGCACGTCGTACCGCCGGATCCCGGGTATCGATCCAGCCCGGGCTCACCGCGTTTACCCGAATCTCCGGCCCGAGACTGATGGCCAATGCGTGAGTCAGGGCCAACAGACCGCCCTTGCTCGCCGCATAGGCCTCTGTGTCCGGCTCCGACTGTGCGGCGCGGGTCGAGGCCAGGTTGACGATCGCACCGCTGTGAGCGCGCAGATAAGGCGCACAGTGCTTGGCCAACAGCATCGGCCCACTGAGATTGACCGCCAACACACGGTTCCAGTACGCCAGATCAAGACTTTCCAGGGTGATGTTGTGCGGATCGGCCACCGCCGCGTTACACACCAGCGCATCCAGACGCCCGAATTGCCCCAACACTTCGGCGACACCCAACGCCACTTGACCCTCGTTCGAAACGTCCATGGCGATGAACCAGGCGTTTTCGCCCAGCACCTTCGCCACCTTCGAACCCCGCGCTCGATCCAGATCGGTCAGCACCACCTGCCAGCCTTCGCAGATCAGCCAGGCCGCGATCCCCAGACCAATGCCGCGCGCGGCCCCCGTGACCAGTGCAACGCGGCCATGGGTGCCAGTGCCCGGTGTGGACATCTCGATCACAAGGCAGCCAACCCGCGCGCCAGATCGGCTTGCAGGTCAGCCACGTCTTCCAGACCGACCGCGATGCGGATCAGGCTGTCACGGATACCCGCCGCTTCACGCTCTTGCGGCGCCAGACGGCCGTGGGAGGTGGTGCTCGGGTGCGTGATGGTGGTTTTAGTGTCACCAAGGTTGGCGGTGATCGAAATCAGGCGCGTCGCGTCGATAAAGCGCCAGGCGCCATCTTTGCCGCCCTTGACCTCGAAACTCACCACGGCGCCGAAACCTTTTTGCTGACGCAAGGCGAGTTCGTGCTGCGGATGGCTCTTGAGGCCGGCGTAATGGACTTTCTCGATGCCATCCTGCTGCTCCAGCCACTCGGCCAGTTGCTGCGCGTTGGCGCAATGCGCCTTCATGCGCAGGCCAAGGGTTTCGAGGCCCTTGAGGAAGATCCAGGCGTTGAACGGGCTCAGCGTCGGCCCGGCGGTCCGCAGGAAGCCGACGACTTCTTTCATTTGTTCGCTACGGCCGGCCACCACACCGCCCATGCAACGGCCCTGGCCATCGATGAACTTGGTCGCCGAATGCACGACGATGTCCGCACCCATCTTCAGCGGCTGTTGCAGCGCCGGGGTGCAGAAGCAGTTGTCGACCACCAGCATCGCGCCTTTGGCGTGAGCGATTTTCGACAACTCGGCGATGTCCACCAGCTCGGCCAATGGATTGGACGGCGATTCGACGAACAGCAATTTGGTGTTGGCCTTGATCGCCGCATCCCAGCCGGACAAGTCCGCCAGGGGCACGTAATCGACTTCGATGCCGAAGCGCTTGAAATATTTCTCGAACAGGCTGATGGTCGAGCCGAATACGCTGCGCGACACCAGCACATGGTCGCCGGCGCTGCACAGGCTCATGACCACGGCCATGATCGCGGCCATGCCGGTGGCGGTGGCCACGGCTTGCTCGGCGCTTTCCAGAGCAGCAATGCGCTCTTCGAACGCACGCACGGTCGGGTTGGTGTAGCGCGAGTAAACGTTGCCCGGCACTTCCCCGGCAAAGCGAGCCGCCGCGTCAGCAGCGGTGCGGAAGACATAGCTGGAAGTGAAGAACATCGGATCACCGTGTTCGGCTTCCGGCGTACGGTGCTGACCGGCGCGTACGGCCAGGGTATCGAACGCTACGCCTTCGAGGTCGCTGTCCAGCCGACCGGCATCCCAATCCTGACTCATGCTGTCACTCCTTGCCTTGCTCATCTAGTAGATACAAAACCGGCCCCTCAGGGCCGGTTGTCACTCAGTTGTTATACAGATCAATGATCGCGCTGACTGCCTGCGTCTTGACCTTGGAGGCATCGTTACGAGCCTGCTCGATCTTGTTCAGGTAAGCCTCGTCGACGTCGCCGGTGACGTACTGGCCGTCGAACACCGCGCAATCGAACTTTTCGATCTTGATCTTGCCGCCACCGACCGCTTCGATCAAGTCAGGCAGGTCCTGATAGATCAGCCAGTCGGCACCGATCAGGTCGGCCACGTCCTGGGTCGAACGGTTGTGGGCGATCAGTTCATGAGCGCTCGGCATGTCGATGCCATAGACGTTCGGGTAGCGAACGGCCGGGGCAGCGGAGCAGAAGTAGACGTTTTTCGCGCCGGCTTCACGGGCCATCTGGATGATCTGCTTGCACGTGGTGCCGCGAACGATCGAGTCGTCCACCAGCATCACGTTCTTGCCGCGGAATTCCAGCTCAATGGCGTTGAGCTTCTGGCGTACGGATTTTTTCCGCGCTGCCTGGCCCGGCATGATGAAGGTCCGGCCGATGTAGCGGTTCTTCACGAAGCCTTCGCGGAACTTGACGCCCAAGTGGTTCGCCAGTTCCAGGGCCGCGGTGCGGCTGGTGTCCGGAATCGGGATGACCACGTCGATGTCGTGCTCCGGACGCTCGCGCAGGATCTTCTCGGCGAGCTTCTCACCCATGCGCAGACGGGCCTTGTAGACCGACACGCCGTCGATGATCGAATCCGGACGCGCCAGGTAGACGTGTTCGAAGATGCACGGGGTCAGTGACGGGTTGGTCGCGCACTGACGGGTGTGCAGCTTGCCGTCTTCAGTGATGTAGACCGCTTCGCCCGGTGCCAGGTCGCGAATCAGGGTGAAACCGAGCACGTCCAGGGACACGCTTTCGGAGGCGATCATGTATTCGACGCCTTCGTCGGTGTGACGCTGACCGAACACGATCGGGCGGATGCCGTGCGGGTCGCGGAAACCGACGATGCCGTAACCGGTCACCATCGCCACGACTGCATAACCGCCGACGCAACGGTTGTGCACGTCAGTGACCGCCGCAAACACGTCTTCTTCGGTTGGCTGCAACTTGCCGCGCTGGGCCAGTTCGTGCGCAAACACGTTCAGCAGCACTTCAGAATCGGAATTGGTGTTGACGTGGCGCAGGTCAGATTCGTAAATCTCCTTGGCCAACTGTTCAACGTTGGTCAGGTTACCGTTGTGCGCCAACGTGATGCCGTAAGGCGAGTTGACGTAAAACGGTTGAGCTTCGGCCGAGGTCGAGCTGCCTGCGGTCGGGTAACGCACATGGCCAATGCCCATGTGGCCGACGAGGCGCTGCATGTGACGCTGATGGAACACGTCACGCACCAGGCCATTGTCCTTGCGCAGGAATAACCGGCCATCATGGCTGGTCACGATACCGGCAGCGTCCTGGCCGCGGTGCTGGAGCACGGTTAGCGCGTCATACAGCGCCTGATTGACGTTCGACTTACCGACGATACCGACGATGCCACACATGCGACGCAACCCCTACTTAATGGATCTGAACTGAACACAACTCACAGAGGCGTTTTGGCCATCGGCAAGAGGTGCTCCTTGAACGGTATCTCAGCGGGTACGCTGATACCGCTGGCAAGCCACTGACTGCTCCACCCGAGGATCAGGTTTTTGGACCAGTCTGCGACCAATAGAAATTTTGGCACGAGCTGGGACTGCTGCCACCACCCGTCCTGCTGTACCGGCCCCAGGCTCAACAGCCCGACCGCCACGACCACCAGCAACACGCCACGCGCAGCGCCGAAGGCCATGCCGAGGAATCGATCGGTCCCGGACAACCCGGTGACGCGAACCAACTCGCCGATAAGATAATTGATCATTGCGCCTACGATTAACGTGGCGACAAACATGATGGCACAGCCCGTGATCACACGAGCCGATGGAGTTTGGATGTATCCGGCGAGGTACTCGGACAATGAACCACCGAACATCCAGGCGACGACTCCTGCGATGATCCAGGTCACCAGCGATAGTGCTTCTTTTACGAAGCCGCGGCTCAGACTGATCAATGCGGAGATGGCGACGATTGCAACGATCGCCCAGTCAACCCAGGTAAATGGCACAGTGCAGCCTACAGACGGATAAGGCGGCGCATTTTAGCAGAGCGCATGACTATCGGTAAGCTGCGATTTTCAGTGCATTTCAAATCGGGTCGATAGTTTTAATTGCGTTCAGGCTGGAAACGCACCACGAACCCCTTGAGATTCTTCTGGCGGCCCAGCAAGTCACGCAGACGATCGGCCTCGGCACGCTCGATCAGCGGTCCGACAAATACCCGGTTCTTGCCGTCGGCTGTACGGATGTAGGCGTTGTAGCCCTGACTGCGCAGGTCTTTTTGCAGACTTTCCGCGCTTTCACGGCTCGACAGGCTGGCCAGTTGCACCGACCAGCTGACCGACAGACCATTGGCGTCGACGCGGCTCTGAGTGGTGTCGGGCTTGCCTGGCGCAGCCGAAATCGGCTGAGACGGCGCGACTGAAGGCTTGGCAGCCAAAGCGGGCACCGGAGCTGGCGCTGGTGCGACCGGCTTGGCGGCAGGCGCGACGGGTGCGGCAGGCGCGATCGGCTTCGCCGGCACGACCGGCTGAGCGACCTCGTCATCACTCGGCACAGGTTCCTCAGGCAACGCCTGTGGTTCTGGCACCACCACAGGATCGACCTGCACTTGCGGCACGGATGGTGCGCGCGGCGCAGACGGCGCTTCGACGGTTACCTGACGCTGTTCGTCCTGACGGGAAAACAGCATCGGCAGGAAAATCACCGCCAGCGCCACCAGAACCAGGGCGCCAACCATGCGTTGTTTGTATGCCTTATCCAGCAATGCCATTTGCCGCTTCCTCCGTGGAGCGCCGGGCCAGCCATTCAAGGGCCTCGGCGACACAATAAAATGATCCGAACAACAGAATCTCGTCGTCGCTTGTCGCCAGCGCACACTGCCCTTCCAGGGCCGCAGCCACGCTGCCGTAGGACGTTACCGCGGCGCCAAGGTTCTGCAACGCGGCCTGCAAGTCGGCAACCGGACGCGCCCGCGGTGAATTCAGCGGCGCAACCGCCCATTGCTGGACACTAGCATTCAATTCGCCGATGACACCATCCAGATCCTTGTCCGCCAACAATCCGAACACCGCCAGACGCTTGCCGACCGGCGGACGGCTAGCCAGACGGCTAGCCAGATACTCGGCGGCATGCGGGTTATGCCCCACATCCAGCAACAGGTTCAGGCGCTTGCCCTGCCAGTCGAACTGACGGCGATCAAGGCGACCGACCACCCGCGTCGCTTTCAGCGCCTCGACAATCTGCGCATCCACCCACGGCAATCCGAGCAACAAGTACGCCTGCAAAGCCAGTGCGGCGTTTTCCATCGGCAGGTCGAGCAACGGCAGGTCGTGCAATTCGACCACACGCCCTTGAGCGTCCAGACCGCGCCATTGCCAATTGTGATCGGTCACACCGAGATCAAAGTCGCGGCCACGCAGGAAAAACGGGCAAGCCAGCTCGCGCGCCTTGTCCAGCAGCGGTTGCGGAGGATTCAGATCGCCACAGAGCGCAGGCGCACCCTGACGGAAGATGCCGGCCTTCTCAAAGGCCACGGACTCACGGGTATTGCCCAGATAGTCTGCATGATCGACGCCGATGCTGGTGACCAGCGCCATATCGGCGTCGACCACGTTGACCGTGTCCAGACGCCCGCCCAGGCCGACTTCCAGCACCACGGCATCAAGCCCTGCCTGTTGAAACAGCCAGAACGCCGCCAGGGTGCCCATTTCGAAATACGTCAGGGACGTATCGCCACGGCCCGCCTCCACCGCAGCGAAGGCTTCGCACAGTTCAGCATCAGTGGCTTCGACGCCGTTGACCTGCACCCGCTCGTTGTAACGCAGCAGGTGCGGAGAATTGTAGACACCCACCTTCAGGCCCTGCGCCCGCAGCAATGAAGCCACGAATGCGCAGGTGGAACCCTTGCCGTTGGTGCCGGTGACCGTGATCACCCGAGGCGCCGGCTTGCCCAGCCCCATGCGGGACGCTACCTGTTGCGAACGCTCCAGGCCCATGTCGATGGCCGAAGGGTGCAACTGCTCAAGGTAGGCGAGCCATTCGCCAAGGGTACGTTCGGTCATATGTTCGCAGGTACCGGCGGAACCACGATCGGCTCGATTGGCGCGGCGACGAATTTCGGCGTCGGCAGGCCCATCATTTGTGCCAGCAGGTTGCCCAGGCGCGGACGCAGTTCCTGACGGTGAATGATCATGTCGATTGCGCCGTGTTCCAGCAGGAACTCACTGCGCTGGAAACCTTCCGGCAGTTTTTCACGCACGGTTTGCTCGATCACGCGCGGACCGGCGAAGCCGATCAGGGCCTTGGGCTCACCGACGATCACGTCGCCAAGCATTGCCAGGCTGGCGGAAACGCCGCCGTAGACCGGGTCAGTCAGCACGGAGATGAACGGAATGCCTTCTTCACGCAGACGCGCCAGCACCGCAGAGGTCTTGGCCATTTGCATCAGGGAGATCAGGGCTTCCTGCATCCGCGCACCACCAGATGCGGCGAAGCAGATCATTGGGCAGCGGTTTTCCAGGGCGTAGTTGGCGGCGCGGACAAATCGCTCGCCGACGATTGCGCCCATCGAACCACCCATGAAGGAGAATTCGAAGGCCGAGACCACTACCGGCATGCCCAACAGGGTACCGCTCATGGAAATCAGTGCGTCTTTTTCGCCGGTCTGCTTCTGGGCAGCGGTCAGGCGATCCTTGTACTTCTTGCCGTCGCGGAATTTCAGACGGTCAACCGGCTCCAGGTCCGCGCCCAGTTCGGCACGGCCTTCAGCGTCGAGGAAGATGTCGATGCGCGCGCGCGCGCCGATACGCATGTGATGGTTGCACTTGGGGCAAACGTCCAGGGTCTTTTCCAGCTCTGGACGATACAACACAGCCTCGCAAGACGGGCATTTGTGCCACAGACCTTCAGGCACCGAGCTCTTCTTGACCTCGGAACGCATGATCGAAGGGATCAGTTTGTCTACTAACCAGTTGCTCATGCTTTCTTTCTCCAGTACCGGCGGCCCGAACGCTCTGGTTCGCAGCCCCGCGTATGCCCTTGAGCTAAATTCATATGTGTGGCGATGATCAGTGGATGGCCGGGTCAGTGAAGCGTGACCTGCGTACAACCCAAAAATCCTCAGCCATGCGTGTGGACGGCGGCAGTGTGCCAGCCGTCACATCGACGTACCGCGTACCGCTTTGATGAATGCCTGAATCTTTGCGTGATCCTTGATGCCCTTGCTCGCTTCTACCCCACCGCTGACGTCCACTGCGTAAGGCCGCACCCGAGTAATGGCTTCGGCCACGTTTTCCGGGGTCAGGCCACCCGCGAGGATGATCGGTTTGCTCAAGCCTGGTGGTATCAATGACCAGTCGAACGCCTCACCGGTTCCGCCAGGGATCCCTTCCACGTAAGCGTCCAGCAAGATCCCGCTGGCACTTGGAAACGCATCGCATGCCGCGGCGATGTCGTCGCCGGCCTTGACCCGCAACGCCTTGATGTAAGGACGGTGCCAGCCTTCACACTCTGCCGCTGTTTCGTCGCCATGGAATTGCAGCAAGTCCAGCGGCACGGCGTCGAGCAATTCGCCCAACTCGCAGCTGCTGGCGTTGACGAACAATCCCACGGTGGTCACGAACGGCGGCAATGCGCTGATGATCGAGCGAGCCTGCTGGAACGTGACTGCCCGGGGGCTTTTGGCATAGAACACGAACCCGATGGCATCCGCCCCGGCCTCGACCGCCGCCAACGCATCTTCTATGCGGGTAATCCCACAAATCTTGCTGCGAACGGCTGACATGTCGATAGAACCTCAGGGCAAATCCGAGAAAGTCCCGGATGGTAACAAATGCATTCGAGGGCGTCAGCCGTCAAGTTCCGTGAAACCGGTCAGGAAGTGTGGGCCGATGTAACGCTCGGGCAGTTCGAACTCGTCGCGATACTCGACTTGCACCAGATACAGACCGTACGGATGCGCCGTCACCCCGCCAGAACGGCGAATCCGGCTCTCCAGCACTTCCTTCATCCACTCAACCGGGCGCTCGCCGGCACCGATGGTCATCAGCACGCCAGCAATGTTGCGCACCATGTGGTGCAAAAAAGCGCTGGCGCGGATATCCAGGACGATCATCTTGCCGTGACGCGTGACGCGCAGGTGATGCAATTCCTTGATCGGCGACTTGGCCTGGCACTGGCCGGCGCGGAAGGCGCTGAAATCATGAGTGCCGACTAGATACTGCGCCGCTTCGGCCATGCGCTCGACGTCCAGCGGACGGTGATTCCAGGTGATTTCTTCATTCAGGTGCGCGGGGCGGATCTGATCGTTGTAGATCACATAGCGATAACGCCGGGCAATGGCCTTGAAGCGCGCATGAAAATGCGCCGGCATGACCTTGGCCCAACTGACGCTGACATCGTGGGGCAAGTTGATGTTGGCACCCATGACCCAGGCTTTCATTGAGCGCTCGACCTGGGTGTCGAAATGCACCACTTGGCCACAGGCATGCACGCCGGCATCCGTACGCCCGGCGCAGAGCAGCGACACCGGCGAATCGGCGACTTTGGACAAGGCTTTTTCGAGGGTTTCCTGCACCGTGAGCACGCCGGAGGCCTGACGTTGCCAGCCGCGGTAACGCGAGCCTTTGTATTCGACGCCCAATGCGATCCGGAAAAAGCCCTCGGCTGCCATTTCGGCGGCCGGGTTATCTAAATTTGCCAAGGAGTAACAGCCTGCTGATATGCGCAAAGGCGGGCATTATAAGGCCGTCGCACCGGGACGCCAGAGGCGTGTGGATTTTGTGTCATTGCATCGCCCGGGCCGACTTCGCTATATAGATAACTACACAACGAAAAACAGACACCACCGAGACCTGATGATGACCGCCACCCTCAAAGAAGCCGTCGGACTGGCCTACAGCCTCGAAGGCATGCTCCATGCGAAACGCAAAACCTGGGAAGCCATCGACGAAATGGCCCGCCGCGTAAAACCCGGCATGCGCGAATCCGAAGCCCTGGCGATGAGCCTCGAGGTGCTGAACGAACTGGGGATGGACCGTATCTGGCACCCCTCCAAGATCCGCTTCGGCGAGAACACCCTGAAAACCTTCAAGCAACCCTCCGATGGCGATCCGGTACTGGCTGACAACGATATTTTCTTCATCGACCTCGGCGTGGTCTGGGATCGTCATGAGGGCGACTCGGGCGCGACGTTTGTCGTCGGCGATGATCCTGAAATGACGGCCTGCGCGGCGGCAGCAAAGACGCTGTTTGATCAGGTCCACGATTACTGGCGAACCCATCAGGTCGCCGGCCCTGAGCTGTACCGCTATGCCGACGAACAGGCGACGGCAATGGGCTGGAGGTTGAACCTGGAGATCAAGGGGCACCGGGTCAGCGACTTCCCCCATGCGATTTATCGGGCCGGTGACCTGGGGAGTTTCGAGGCATGCCCGAATGTCGGGTTATGGATTCTGGAAATTCAGATCGCCCACCCTACCCGGCCGTTTGGTGCGTTTTATGAGGATCTGCTGGCCTGATCCGAAGAGCATCGCACAAACAAAAACGGCAGCCTCAATGGGCTGCCGTTTTGTTTATTGCCGACCGATCATTCAAGCCAGACGCGAAAGCATTTCCTTGGCTTCGCTCTTCTGACCGGCATCACCCTCGGTCACCACTTCATTGAGGATGTCCCGGGCGCCGTCGTTGTCGCCCATGTCGATGTAGGCCTGGGCCAGATCGAGCTTGGTGGCCACTTCATCGGTGCCGGAGAGGAAGTCGAAGTCCGGCTCATCAGCCATCGACGCCGCCGCGTCTTCGGCGGTGAAAGTCGGCTCGCTGATGCTCTGGGACAAACGATCCAGCTCAGCGTTGACGTCATTCAGTTCGGCAGCGAAGGCATCTGGCTCAGCTGGGGTGGCATCCATTTCATCGGACAACGACAGATCGAAATCGGCCGGCAACTCCAGATCGTCCTGTGGAACCTCAGGCTTAGCAGGCGCAACAGGCTCGACCGGCAGGTCCTTCACGCCCTCGTCCAGATCCAGCAGGAAGTCGTCTTCGGCGAGGATCGCCGGCGAAGGATCGCCGCCCAAATCCATGTCGAGGTCGAAGTCCGACAGGTCGTCGAGGTTTTCCTTGATGTCGGTCTGCTGCTGCAACACCGATTCAAAGCTCAGGTCGTCGTCCAGCGGGAATTCGTCCAGTTCGGCCGCAGGTTCCGGCTCTGGCGCAACCACCGTCGGAGAAGCGGCTTCCAGATCATCCAAGCTCAAGTCGAAAGCGCTGTCGAAGTCATCATCCGCCGCTGCCGGTGCTTGCGGCTCGTCCAGCAGCAGGTCCTTGACGTATTGCGCGTCGAGTTCGGCGGCGAGTGCCGCAGCAGCCAGCCCACCGGCAACCGCGATGGCCATTGCCGGGAAGCGGGTTTTAAGCTTTTCGACCTGGGCGAAGTTGTCACCGTTGGCCACCAATTGGCGCTCCTGGGCAACGAACGCATCACGATCGCCCTGCTGACCGTAGACTTCCATCAGCTTGAGGCGCAGGTCGCTGCGCTGCGGCTCCTGCTTGATGCCGTCTTCAAGCATCGCGGCAGCCTGATTCAGACGACCGGCATTGATATGCGACTGAGCCTTGCTCAGCACGTCGTCATCGCGCTCGGCCGCCGGCGAAATCAGTGGCGCAGCAATGGGCTGCGTGACTACAACCGGCTCAATGACTGGCGCCGGAGCGGGGGTTGGCACCGGTGCAGGTGCAAATGCAGGTGCAAATGCCGGCGCGGTCGCGAGTTTCACGTTCGGCGGTGGCACTTCCAGACCTTCGAAGCTGCTTTCGGGCAACTCCGGCTCGGTGGAGAACTCCTTCTCGTCCTCCAGGGCACGGGCCATGCGCAGGTGCTTCTCGGCCTCTTGCTGTGCTTTGCGTCGACGTGCCAGCAATAACAGCAAGAGCAGCAGAACCACTGCACCGCCACCGACCAGACCCAGCAGAATCGGATTGGTCAGCAGTTCGTTGAATTTTTGATCGTCAGAGGTCGCGGGCGTCGGCTCGATAGGCTTCTCGACAGGTGCCGGAGCGACTTCAGCGACGGGTGTTTCAGACTTGGGCGTTGCAGGCACCACGCCCGCTGGCGTTGCCGCAGGGCTTGGCGCCAGCTCGGCAGTAATCGCCGGCGTGTTAGCGGGAGCCGCAGCAGCAGCGGGTGCACCGGCTGCGCCTTCGGCCTGCAGTTTGGCCAATTGATTGTTTTTCAGCTCGATCAGCCGTTGCAGCTTATCCAGCTGGCTTTGCAGATCGGTCATGCGGCTCTTCAGTTCAGCGTTGTCACGACGAGTCGTGTCGAGGCTTTCCTGGGTGACCGCCAATTTATTGCTCAACGCCTTGGCATCACCTCCTTTGCCACGACCTTTAGCGGTCTCGGCCGACACCAGGCTCAGTTTGTCCTTGGCCGCTTGCGAAGAGCCTGCATCAGCCTGCCCGCGCTTGGTCGCATCGAGCTGCTGTTGCCCGGTCCCGGGCTTGGCCACATAACGCCGCCCCTGACGCCATGCAGTGTTCTGCGCAGCGACTTCGGCGATGGCTTTAGGCTGTGGCAGGTTTGTGCTTTGGGTCTGATCCGGCATGCGCAGCACCTGGCCGGTTTTCAACCGGTTGATGTTGCCATCGATAAAGGCATCCGGGTTCAACGCCTGGATGGCCAGCATGGTTTGCTGGACCGATCCGCCATTACGCGCCTTCGCGGCAATCTCCCACAGGGTATCGCGCGGCGTGGTGGTGTATTGGGCAGGCTTGGTGGCACCGGTGACTGGCGATGTGACCGCAGGAGTCGGTGCAGGCTGCGCAGCCGCTTCAGCGGTCTGCGGCGAGAATTTGGAAGGATCGAGCAAGACGCTGTAATCACGCATCAGTCGACCGCTTGGCCACATGACCTGAACCAGGAATTTCACCATCGGTTCGGACAGCGGTTTGCTGGAGGTCACGCGCAGAACACTTTTACCGCTGGGGTTGAGCACCGGGGTAAAGGTCAGATCGTTGAGGAATGCCCGGCGGTCGACGCCAGCCTTGGCGAAATCTTCGGGCGAGGCCAGGCTCGGCACCACTTCGGCAGCGGTGAGGTCCTTGACGTCGAGCAGCTCGATTTCCGCCACCAAAGGTTGGTTCAGCGTCGACTTCAGGGTCAATTCCCCGAGCCCGAGTGCCTGCGCCATACCGGAGGACAGCGCCGAGGCGGCCGCTATTGCTAACACCAGTTTGCGAACTTGAACCATAGCCTCATCCTTTGTTTGAACATTCCTCGGCCAGCGAGAAGGTATTGATAGTCGCTGCCGTAAGGCATTGCGCGCAGCGCCGAAGTGTCGTCGCGCGCGATCATTTCTTTACATGCCCGGAAAGTCCCGGAGGGTGACTCGCCATCAGCAATCCACCCAAGCATAACGCTCGACCGGACTCATTCGAAAAATTGTTGCCAAGTATCTTTTACAGCAGGTCTTTTATCAACAATTCAGCCACCTGCACAGCATTGAGCGCGGCGCCTTTGCGTACGTTATCTGACGTCAGCCACAGATTTAGTTCCGACAGGTCGTCGACACCATGGCGAACCCGACCGACGTACACCACGTCCTGCCCTACCGCGTCGCCGACTGGCGTCGGGTAATCGCCGGCTTCCACCAGCTCGATACCGGGTGCATCTTCCAGCGCCGCGTTGACTTTCGCCAGGTCCACAGCGCTTGCAGACTGCAAGGTCACGCTAAAGCTATCGCCAAAAAACACCGGGGCTTGAATGCAAGTGACGGAAATCTTTAATAAAGGCAGCGCCATGACCTGACGCAGCTCACGAACAAGGCGTTTTTCCAGCAGGGTGTGTCCTTGATCGTCAGGTTTGCCGACCTGAGCCAACAGGTTGAACGCCATCTGCCGATCGAAGAACGTCGGCTCCAGCGGACGCACGTTTAGCAGCTCGGCGGTCTGCCGGGCCAGCTCGGTCACGGCTTCGCGGCCTTGCGCGGAGACTGCCAGGCACGCGGTTACGTGGATGCGTTGCAGGTCGAGCAGACCGAGCAGCGGCGCGAGCACCACCGCCAGGGTGGTGGCCGACGGGCTTGGGCTGCTGACCTGGAACGGTTTTTTCAGGCTGGCCAGGATGTCGGCGTTGGCTTCCGGCACCACTTGCGGCGCCTGATCGGCCGGCAAGGCGCCGGACAGGTCGATCACCGAGCAACCGGCGGCGACAGCGCGGGAAGCGAAACTCAGGGTCACCGCCGGACCTGCAGCGAAAAACACCAACTGGACTTTGCTGAAATCGAATTCGTCGACTTCGCGCACCCGCACGTTCTTGCCGCGAAACGGCACCGAATGGCCGGCGGATTCGCTGCTGGCCAGCAAGTGCAGGTTGCCCACCGGAAAATCGCGCTCTTCGAGAATCTGCACGAGCGTTTCGCCGACAGTTCCGGTGGCGCCGATCACGGCAATATCAAAGGACTGGCTCATGGTTCTACCTCTGGCGAAACGGGGGGAGCGGCACTTTACCGGGTGGTTGGCGTACAGGCAATTCACCCCCTGCCCCGATCGTTCCCACGCTCTGCGTGGGAATGCATCCCGTGACGCTCCGCGTCACTTGCGCAAGCAGAACGCGGAGCGTCCTTGGCGGCATTCCCACGCGGAGCGTGGGAACGATCGACATCAGGCTGCCGGAAACAAAAAACCCGCGCCTCTTTCAAGGCGCGGGTTCTTTCATTGCTTCAATCAATTAACGTTCAAGCAGGATCCGCAGCATGCGACGCAGCGGTTCGGCCGCGCCCCACAGCAGTTGGTCGCCGACGGTGAACGCGCCGACGAACTGCGAACCCATGTTCAGTTTGCGCAGGCGGCCAACCGGGACGTTCAGGGTGCCGGTGACTTTCGTCGGGCTCAGTTCCTGAATGCTGGCTTCACGGTTGTTCGGCACCAGCTTGACCCAAGGGTTGTGCTGGCTGATCAGCCCTTCGATGTCGGCGATCGGCACGTCTTTGTTCAGCTTGATGGTCAGCGCCTGGCTGTGGCAACGCATGGCGCCGATGCGCACGCAGATACCGTCGACCGGGATCGGGCTCTTGAAGCGACCGAGGATCTTGTTGGTCTCGGCCTGGGCCTTCCACTCTTCGCGGCTCTGACCGTTCGGCAGTTCCTTGTCGATCCACGGGATCAGGCTGCCGGCCAGCGGAACGCCGAAGTTTTCGGTCGGGTACGCGTCGCTGCGCATGGCTTCGGCCACACGACGGTCGATGTCGAGGATCGCGCTGGCCGGGTCGGCCAGTTGATCGGCAACAGCGGCGTGGGTCGCGCCCATTTGCTTGATCAGTTCACGCATGTTCTGCGCGCCGGCACCGGAGGCCGCCTGATAGGTCATGGCGCTCATCCACTCGACCAGACCGGCTTCGAACAGACCGCCCAGGCCCATCAGCATCAGGCTGACAGTGCAGTTGCCGCCGATGTAGTTCTTGGTACCCGCGTCGAGCTGCTGGTCGATGACCTTGCGGTTCACCGGGTCCAGCACGATTACCGCGTCATCCTGCATGCGCAGGCTGGAAGCGGCGTCGATCCAGTAACCCTGCCAGCCGGCTTCGCGCAGCTTGGGGAAGACTTCGCTGGTGTAGTCGCCACCCTGGCAGGTCAAAATCACGTCGAGGGTTTTCAGCTCTTCAATGCTGTAAGCGTCCTTGAGCGGAGCAATGTCCTTGCCCACGGACGGGCCTTGGCCACCGACATTCGAAGTGGTGAAAAACACCGGCTCGATGAGATCGAAATCCTGCTCTTCCAGCATCCGCTGCATGAGCACGGAACCGACCATACCGCGCCAACCGATCAGACCTACACGTTTCATCGCAACTACACCTTCTTTAAAAAGTGGGCCGCTGCTTTCGAAGTTGAAAGTGGCAGCGGGCCCGAGAGATTACAGATTCCGCAGCGCGGCGACTACTGCGTCACCCATTTCCTGCGTACCGACTTTAGTGCAACCGGCCGACCAGATGTCACCTGTGCGCAGGCCCTGGTCCAATACCAGACTAACGGCCTTCTCGATCGCATCCGCCGCATCCTGCAGATTGAAGCTGTAACGCAACATCATGGAGACCGACAAAATGGTCGCCAACGGGTTGGCAATGCCTTTGCCTGCGATGTCCGGCGCCGAACCGTGGCACGGCTCATACATGCCTTTGTTGTTGGTATCCAGGGATGCCGACGGCAGCATGCCGATGGAACCGGTGAGCATCGACGCCTGGTCGGACAGGATGTCGCCGAACATGTTGTCGGTGACGATCACGTCGAACTGCTTGGGCGCACGCACCAGCTGCATGGCGGCGTTGTCGACGTACATGTGGCTCAGTTCGACCTCAGGGTAATCCTTGGCCACTTCCTCAACGATTTCACGCCACAGCTGGCTGGACGCCAATACGTTGGCCTTGTCCACCGAGCAGAGCTTCTTGCCACGCACCATCGCCATGTCGAAACCAACGCGGGCAATACGGCGGATCTCGCTTTCGCTGTATGGCAGCGTGTCGTAAGACTGGCGCTCGCCGTTTTCCAGGGTGCGGGTGCCGCGTGGCGTGCCAAAGTAGATGCCGCCGGTCAGCTCACGGACGATCAGGATGTCCAGGCCGGCAACGATTTCCGGCTTCAGGCTCGATGCTTCAGCCAGTTGCGGGTAGAGGATCGCCGGACGCAGGTTGCCGAACAGGCCCAATTGCGCACGAATTTTCAGCAGGCCGCGCTCAGGGCGGATGTCACGTTCGATGGCGTCCCATTTCGGACCGCCAACAGCGCCCAGCAGAACCGCATCGGCCGCGCGGGCACGGTCCAGGGTTTCGTCGGCCAGTGGCACGCCGTGCTTGTCTATGGCCGCGCCGCCGATCACGTCATGGCTGAGTTCGAAGCCCAGGCTGTACTTGTCGTTGGCAAGTGTAAGTACCTTGACCGCTTCGGCCATGATTTCCGGACCAATACCGTCACCCGGGAGAATCAGAATCTGCTTGCTCATGCTTTCCTCATGTCATCAGTCGGCGCGCCCGCGGGTACGCCGTGGAAAAAGTCTATTGTCAGGCGCTTATCGTTCAGCCATCAGCACCAGTACATCGGTACTGAATGAACCATCGGCCTCAATCTCAAAATATTCGCGCACTTCACTGCCCATCGACTGCTGCAATTCGCGGATTGCCGCGCGCATCACCTCTGGCGTGCGCATGCGCTCGACCCACGACGTGTATTCCAAACGCAGCCGCTGGCGCGTGGTGCTGCGGGTATGCAACCCCGCTTCGCTGACCTGGCGCAACCACTCACCGGCGGAATAATCGCGCACATGGCTAGTGTCGCGCAGCACTTCGACGCTTTGCAGGTAAGTGTCGAACAACGGGCTGCCCGGAGACAACACGTCGATGAACACCGCCACGCCGCCCGGTTTCAGCACCCGACGGACTTCCCGCAGGGCTAGGCCGAGATCGCTCCAATGGTGCGCCGAATAACGGCTGAACACGAAATCGAACTCGCCATCGGCGAACGGCAGGCGCTCGGCGGCACCGTTGACCGTGGTTACGTTGCTCAAACCACGGTCCTGAGCGGCTGCAGTCACCACGTCGAGCATTTGCCGGGACAGATCGTAGGCCACGACTTCCTTGACCAGCGATGCCACGTGAAAACTCACGTGACCGGCGCCGCACCCCAAGTCCAGCACCCGCGCATCGCCCTGCCCGGCCAGCTCGGCCTGTAGCAGCGCGAATTCAGTGCCTTGAGCGTGAACGGCGCTGCTCAAATAGGCCGAAGCCTGTTCACCGAATTGCTTTTGGACTACCTGGCTGTGCTGGGCGGTGCTGGTCATCTGGACTTCCTTTTTTAGGATGAGTCTTGCGTTGTTTCTACTGACGCCATCGCGAGCAGGCTCGCTCCCACAGGGTTTTGTGAACGCCGCAAATCCAATGGGGGAGCCAGCCTGCTGGCGATGGCGGTCTTACGCCTTACGCAAAATCAAGCGTCGCGAAACAACCACGGCTGGCTCGCACGATGCTTGGCTTCAAACGTCGCAATCGCCTCGTGATCCTGCAAAGTCAGGCCAATATCGTCCAGACCATTCAACAGGCAGTGCTTGCGGAACGCATCAATCTCAAAGCGCAGCACCTTGCCATCCGGGCGGGTCACGGTCTGGGCTTGCAGATCAACCTGCAACTGATAACCCGGGGTCGCTTCCACCTGCTGGAACAGCTCATCGACTTCAGCGTCGCTCAGGATGATCGGCAGCAAGCCGTTCTTGAAGCTGTTGTTGAAGAAGATGTCGGCGTAGCTCGGCGCGATGATGCTGCGAAAACCGTATTCTTCCAGGGCCCACGGCGCGTGCTCGCGGCTGGAACCGCAACCGAAGTTCTCACGGGCCAGCAACACGCTGGCGCCTTGGTAACGTTCGGCGTTGAGGACGAAATCCTTGTTCAGCGGACGCTTGGAGTTGTCCTGATACGGCTGCCCGACATCCAGGTAGCGCCACTCATCGAACAGGTTCGGGCCGAAACCCGTGCGCTTGATCGACTTCAAGAACTGCTTCGGAATGATCTGGTCGGTGTCGACGTTGGCACGATCCAAAGGCGCGACAAGACCAGTGTGCTGGGTAAAAGCTTTCATGCTGCGCTCCTTTAGATCAATTCACGGACGTCGACGAAACGACCGTTTACCGCGGCGGCGGCGGCCATGGCCGGGCTCACGAGGTGGGTACGGCCACCGGCGCCCTGACGGCCTTCGAAGTTGCGGTTGGAGGTCGATGCGCAATGCTCGCCCGACTCCAAACGGTCCGGGTTCATCGCCAGGCACATCGAGCAGCCCGGCTCACGCCATTCGAAACCGGCTTCGAGGAAAATCTTGTCCAGGCCTTCCGATTCGGCCTGAGCCTTCACCAGGCCCGAGCCCGGTACCACGATGGCTTGCTTGATGGTCGACGCCACTTTACGGCCCTTGGCAATCACCGCCGCAGCGCGCAAATCTTCGATCCGCGAGTTGGTGCAGGAACCGATGAACACGCGGTCCAACTGAATGTCGGTGATCGCCTGATTGGCGGTCAAACCCATGTATTTCAAAGCGCGTTCGATGGAGCCGCGTTTGACCAGGTCCATTTCCTTGGCCGGGTCCGGCACATTCTGGTCCACAGCCAAGACCATTTCAGGCGAGGTGCCCCAGCTGACTTGCGGCTTGATCTGGGTCGCGTCGAGCTCGACAACGGTGTCAAACACCGCATCTGCGTCGGACACCAGATCTTTCCAGGCTTCGACGGCCAAATCCCATTCCGCGCCTTTCGGAGCGAATGGACGGCCCTTGACGTAGGCCACGGTTTTTTCGTCAGCGGCCACCAGACCTACGCGAGCGCCGGCCTCGATGGACATGTTGCAGATGGTCATGCGGCCTTCGACCGACAGATCGCGAATCGCACTACCGGCGAATTCGATGGCATGGCCGTTACCGCCGGCGGTGCCAATTTTGCCGATGACGGCGAGGACGATGTCTTTGGCGGTCACGCCGAACGGCAGTTTTCCTTCGACCGACACCAACATATTCTTCATTTTTTTGGCGACCAGGCACTGAGTGGCGAGCACGTGCTCGACCTCGGACGTGCCGATACCGTGAGCCAAGGCACCGAACGCACCATGAGTCGAAGTGTGGGAGTCGCCGCAGACCACGGTCATGCCCGGCAAGGTGGCGCCCTGCTCCGGACCGATGACGTGGACGATGCCTTGACGCACATCATTCATCTTGAATTCGACGATGCCGTATTCATCGCAGTTGTCGTCGAGGGTCTGAACCTGCAAACGCGAGACCTCGTCGGCAATGGCTTCGATGCCGCCCTTGCGCTCCGAGGTGGTCGGTACGTTGTGGTCCGGGGTCGCGATGTTGGCATCGATGCGCCAAGGCTTGCGCCCGGCCAGACGCAGGCCTTCAAAGGCTTGCGGCGACGTCACTTCGTGGATGATGTGACGATCGATGTAGATCAGCGCAGAGCCATCGTCGCGCTGCTTGACCAAATGCGAATTCCAGAGCTTGTCGTAGAGCGTTTTGCCGGCCATCAGACGGTTTCCTCATCAGCTTGTTTCTATGCCCCGGGCCTTGAACATTTCAATAACCCCTTGGCTTGTGAGGTCGATCCTAGGGGGTTACATTAAATAACTCAAATTCATATTTTTTATGCTTTGGATAACCAACTGGAATACAGCAATGGACCTCGCCAACCTCAATGCCTTTATCGCGATTGCCGAGACCGGGAGCTTCTCAGGCGCCGGCGAACGCCTGCACCTGACGCAACCGGCGATCAGCAAGCGGATTGCCGGGCTGGAGCAGCAATTGAAGGTACGGCTGTTCGACCGGCTGGGCCGTGAAGTCAGCCTGACCGAGGCCGGACGCGCCCTGCTGCCGCGGGCTTACCAGATTCTCAATGTGCTGGATGACACTCGCCGCGCGCTGACGAACCTGACGGGCGAAGTCACCGGCCGCCTGACACTGGCCACCAGTCACCACATCGGCCTGCACCGTTTGCCGCCCTTATTAAGAGAGTTCACCCGCCGCTACCCACAGGTGGCGCTGGACATTCAGTTCCTCGATTCGGAAGTGGCCTACGAAGAAATCCTCCATGGGCGCGCGGAACTGGCAGTCATCACCCTGGCGCCAGAGCCTCACTCCCTGGTCAAAGCCACGCCGGTATGGGACGACCCGCTGGATTTCGTGGTCGCGCCGGAGCATTCGCTGATCAGCAACGGCGCCGTCAGCCTGGCGGATATCGCTCGGCACCCGGCGGTTTTTCCCGGTGGGAACACCTTTACCCATCACATCGTCCAGCGCCTGTTCGAGGCCCAGGGATTGACACCGAACATCGCCATGAGCACGAATTACCTCGAAACCATCAAAATGATGGTCTCGATCGGCTTGGCGTGGAGCGTTTTGCCGCGCACCATGCTCGACGATCAGGTTGCGCGAATACCTTTACCGGGCATACAACTGACTCGCCAGCTAGGCTATATCCTGCACACCGAACGGACGCTATCGAATGCGGCACGGGCTTTCATGGCCCTGCTGGATGCACAAATCGATCTGCCAGGGACTCAAGGCTAACGTGTGTAACTGCCATACAGCCGCGAATTCCTGTGCCTAACGCCCAATTCAGCCCAAGGCTTGTTGCCAATGCCCAAATCTGTTGACCGTATTCCGCCGATGCCGCGTATCCAGGCGCTTGACCCAAAACGATCCGAGCAGAGCTGGGAAAGCGCGCCGCAACTGCTGGCCGCCCTCAATGGCGCACGCCTGGGTGCCTGGTATTGGGACATCGAGCGCGGGCAGATCAGTTGGTCACGAGGCACTCAGGCGTTGTTCGGCTTCGATCCGCGCCAACCGTTGCCGGCCGATCTGGAATACCTCGATTTGCTGCCGCCGGAGGATCGGGCGAAAACCATCCGCGCCTTCCATGCGGTGATCGCCGGTGCCCCGCTGGAGCAGGCGATGCATCACCGCATCCGCTGGCCCGATGGCAGCCTGCACTGGCTGGAAATCAATGGCAGTTTGCTGCCGGATAAACACGGTCGACCGCGAATGATTGGCGTGATCCGCGAAATCACCCACCAACGCCAACGCGAACAGGCACTGAGCAGCTCGGAAAAACGCTTCGCCACGCTGTTCCACCTGTGCCCGAACATGGTGTTGCTGACCCGCCAGGAAGACGGCCTGATTACCGAAGCCAACCAGTATTTCGAAAGCCTGTTCGGCTGGCCGGTGCAAGATGCCATTGGCCGCACCACCGTCGAACTGGGCCTGTGGGTACACCCGGAGCAACGGGCCGCGCTGGTCACGGCGACCAAGGCCAAGGGCGAGCTGACCAGCATGGAGGTGCAGTTTCGCGCCAGCAATGGCCAGATCCACGACGGCATCCTCAGCGCACAAAAGGTCGAACTCGAAGGCCAGCCGTATCTGCTGAGCACCTTTCTCGATACCACCGAACGCAAAGCTGCCGAACACGCCCTCAAGGACAGCCAGGAACGCCTCGACCTGGCCCTGGATTCGGCGCAACTCGGCACCTGGGACTGGCACATTCCCAGCGGCATGCTCTACGGCTCGGCTCGAGCCGCCCAGCTGCACGGGCTGGACCCCATACCTTTTCATGAATCCTTCGAGGCGTTTTTCGAAGGCGTGCCCGGCGAAGAACGCGACAGCATGCGTGACGCCTACCGCAGCCTGCGTGAAGGGCCGGCGGGCAATTATCAACTGACCTACCGCGTGCAACTGGACGATGGCAGCTCGCGCTATCTGGAAAGCCGCGCCCGGCTTTACCGTGATGAAAACGGCGCTCCGCTGCGCATGGCCGGCACCTTGCTGGACATCACCGATCAAGTGGAGCGCGAGCAACGGCTGGTGGCCTCCGAAGAGAAATTCGCCACGCTGTTCCAGGTCAGCCCGGACCCGATCTGCGTGACGCGCCAGGACACCGGCCAGTTCATCGAGATCAACTCCAGCTTCACCCAGACCTTCGGCTGGAGCGCCGCGGAAGTGATCGGTCGCAGCGCCGACGAATTCGGCTTGTGGGACGCATCGGCAAAAAGCCTGCAACGGATCGAACAGGTCATCCGCGAACAGAGCCTGAACAACGTAGCCATCGTCGCTCAGCACAAGGACGGGCAATCCCTGACCTGCGTGATTTCCAGCCGGCAGATCAGCGTCGGCGACCAGCCATGCATCGTCACGACACTGCGCGACATCACCCAGCAGCAACGCTCCGAAGCGGCATTGAAGGCCAGCGAGGAGAAGTTTGCCAAGGCGTTCCATTCAAGCCCCGACGCCATCACCATCACCGAACGTGACACCGGGCGCTATCTGGAGGTCAACGACGGCTTCTGTCGCTTGACCGGGTATCGCGCCGATGAGGTGCTGGGCCGCACGGTGTATCAGGTCGGCATCTGGGCACAAGAGAAGCAACGCTCGGCGCTGCTGGCCGAGTTGCAGATCAAGGGCCGCGTGCACCACCAGGAAATGATCGGCCGCAACAAGCGCGGAGAACTCCTGACCGTCGAAGTCTCGGTAGAGCCCATCACCCTCAATGAAACCGCGTGCCTGTTGCTGACCGCCCGGGACGTCAGCCTGCTGAAAAATGCCGAAGCGCAAATCCGTCACCTGGCGTACCACGACCCGCTGACCAACCTGCCGAACCGCGCGCTGTTGATGGACCGCTTGAGCCAGCAAATCGCCCTGCTCAAACGGCATAACCTGCGTGGCGCGCTGCTCTTCCTTGATCTCGATCACTTCAAGCACATCAACGACTCACTCGGTCACCCGGTGGGCGATACCGTGCTGAAGATCATCACCGCGCGCCTGGAAGCCAGCGTACGCATGGAAGACACCGTGGCGCGCCTGGGCGGCGATGAGTTCGTGGTGCTGCTCAGCGGCCTGGAAGGCTCGCGCAACGAGGTCAGCGCACAGGTCCGGGACTTGGCGGATACCCTGCGCGAATTGCTGTCGGAGCCGATGTTCCTCGACGGCCAACGCCTGCAGGTGACACCGAGCATTGGCATCGCGCTGATTCCCGACCATGGCTCGACACCGACCGACCTGCTTAAACGCGCCGACATCGCGCTTTACCGCGCCAAGGACTCGGGCCGCAATACCACACAGATGTATCACAACACCATGCAGAAGGCCGCCAGCGAACGCCTGCGCATGGAAACCGACCTGCGCCAGGCCCTTTCCCGCGGCGAGTTTGACGTGCATTACCAACCCCAGGTCGACGCCCGGGGCAACCGCATTGTCGGTGCCGAAGCACTGGTGCGCTGGAACCACCCGGAACTCGGGCCGCAATCGCCCGCCGAGTTCATCAAGGTGCTGGAAGACAGCGGACTGATTCTGGAAGTCGGCACCTGGATCCTTGAAGAGGCCTGTGCCGCGTTCAAGCACCTGGTTGCCAAAGGCCTGGTCAACCCGCTCAGCTTCAGCCTGTGCGTCAACATCAGCCCGAGGCAGTTCCGCCAGAACGATTTTGTCGAGCGCATCGAGCACAGCCTCGGCAGCCACGGCCTGCCCTGCTCGCTGCTGAAACTGGAAATCACCGAAGGCATCGTCATCCAGAACCTGGAAGACACCATCAACAAAATGCGCCGCCTGAAAAAACTCGGCGTGAGCTTTGCGATGGACGACTTCGGCACCGGTTACTCCTCGTTGACCTACCTCAAGCGGCTGCCGGTCGACACACTGAAAATCGATCAGTCGTTCATCCGTGACGCCACCACCGACCCCAACGACGCCGAAATCATCCGCGCCATTGTCGCCATGGCGCGCAGCCTGGAATTGAAGGTGATCGCCGAAGGCGTGGAAACAGCGGAGCAGCTGGAGTTTCTACAAGGGTTGGGCTGCCATTTTTACCAAGGGTATTTGCACAGCCGGCCGTTGCCGGTGGAGGAGTTTCAGAAGTTGTTGAAATGAAGACACAAAAAAGGGCGCCAATGGCGCCCTTTTCGTAGCTCCGACTCAGTGCTGCAGAGCCGGTTTTTCTGCCCCGTTGATCGGGATTCGTTTGGCTTTCGCCTCTTCCGGAATCACCCGCAACAGGTCGATGCTCAACAAACCGTTGCTCAGGCCGGCAGCCTTGATTTCGATATGGTCCGCCAGACGGAAGGACAGTTTGAAGGCTCGCTGTGCGATGCCCTGGTACAGATAGGTGACGTCTTCGTTTGCGTCACGTTTGCCACCACTGATGGTCAGCACACCTTTTTCCACTTGCAGGTCCAGGTCTTCTTCCTGAAACCCCGCGGCTGCTACGACGATACGGTATTGGTCTTCGCCGTGTTTTTCCACGTTGTAGGGTGGGTAGGTGCTACCTGGCTCGTTGCGCAGGGCGGTTTCGAACAAGTCATTGAAACGGTCGAAGCCCACCGAGGAACGGAACAGAGGTGCCATCGAAAATGCAGTACTCATGATTCAAATCTCCTGAAAACAGATCAGCAAGTTTTTTTGTCTCCGCGACCCGAATTCGGCATCGCGTAATCCTTAAATAAGGATCGCCGATTGCTTTTCAAGAGATTTTTTTCTGTTTTTTTAAAAATTTTTACGCCGCTTCAGAGACCTGTAACCCCAACAAACGCGAGACCTGGTCCAGTTCGGTTTCACGGCGCAGGACGGTAAACAGCTCGACCGCTTCAGGATAATTTCGGGTCAGCATTGCCAGCCATTGCTTCAAGCGACCCGGCGATTGGCGTGGTGTCATCTGTGCCTTGGCTTGCAGCCAGAAGTCCTGGATCAGCGGCAGCAACTCGTTCCAGGTCATCTCAATGACCTCCTCGCCAGCCCGCGCCGCCGCGATTTGCCGGGCCAGGTCCGGGCGTGAGACCAGGCCGCGACCGAGCATGATGTCTTCGACGCCGCTGATTTCGCGGCAACGGCGCCAGTCTTCGACGCTCCAGATGTCGCCGTTGGCGAAAACCGGCACCTTGACCACATCCTGCACCCGAGGGATCCATTCCCAATGCGCGGGCGGCTTGTAGCCATCGGTTTTGGTTCGCGCATGAACCACGATGTGCGCCGCGCCGCCTTCGGCCAGGGCCGTGGCGCAGACCAGCGAGCCGTCCGGGCTGTCGAAGCCCAGGCGCATCTTGGCGGTGACCGGAATGTGCGCCGGCACCGCGCGACGCACGTGTTCGACGATCTGGTTGAGCAGTTCAGGCTCTTTGAGCAACACGGCGCCGCCACGCGACTTGTTGACGGTCTTGGCCGGGCAGCCGAAGTTCAGATCGATGACCTCGGATCCCAACTCACACGCCAGTGCAGCGTTTTCCGCCAGACACACGGGGTCGGAGCCGAGCAATTGCACTCGTAACGGAACACCGGACGCGGTGCGCGCACCGGTCAGCAGTTCCGGGCCGAATTTATGGTAATAGGCAGGCGTAAGCAGTTGATCGTTGATCCGGATGAACTCGGTCACGCACCAATCGATACCGCCCACACGGGTCAGCACGTCCCGCAGGATGTTGTCGACCAACCCCTCCATGGGCGCCAAAGCAATTTGCATGAAAAACACACTCGACGAAAAACGTGCGGCAGTTTACTGGATTGCGCGGGAAATCTGCAGAACATCGCAGATTCCCCTGTGGGAGCGGGCTTGCTCGCGATAGCTATTTAACATTCAACGAAGATGTTGGCTGTCAGCCCGCCTTCGCGAGCAAGCCCGCTCCCACATTAGATTTTCACTGAGTCCAAGACCTGCAACGCCGGACCGTAGCCTTCTATGAACTCGGCCGGCATGCGCTTGGGCTTGCCGGTGGACAATTCGATGCAGACAAAAGTGGTTTGCGCCCGCAGCAGCGTGGTGTTGTCGCTGGGCCGCTTCAACTGGAAGTGGCGGGTCATTTTCAGGCGCTGGTCCCAGTCGACGATCCAGGTCGCCAATTGCAACTCATCACCTTCATAGGCCGCGGCCAGGTAATCGATTTCATGCCGCACCACCGCCATCGCCCGGTCCAGCCGACGATATTCGACCAGGTCCAGGCCCAGCCGCTGCGAGTGGCGCCAAGCACAGCGTTCGAGCCAGGTCACGTACACCGCGTTATTGGCGTGCCCCAGCCCGTCGATGTCTTCGGCGCCGACTTCCAGATCAATGATAAATGGCGTTGCCCGATCCCAGCCCATGCCCCACTCCCGGTCAGATGATGTTGACCGGGGCAGTGTAACGGATGCTTACGCCGATTGGCGCGATTGCAGCCGGCGACCGGCCAGCAGTGACAGCACGCCGTCAATCACGCGGGGATCCGCCAGCACGCGCTGATGGCCGCCCTCCTCCAGGCGTAACAGTCGGCTGTCGAACCATGCCTCACTGATCAACTGGGCTTCCTTGACCGGGACAAAGTTGTCATCTTCGGCATGGACGATCAGGCCCGGCATGTCGAGCTGATAATGGGCGACATCCAGCGCTGCAGCGCGCATACCGACATCTATCTCGACCTGACGAATGAACGCAGAGCGCGCCTTGGGTGGCAGTCGCACATGGCGAGCGAAACCGCGTAGGACCCCGAGAATCCGCGCTGGCGCGGCAATCGTCACCAGGGTTTCGGTACGCAGGCCCAACTGAACGGCGAGCATGGCACTCGCCCCGCCCATGGAGTGACCGATGACCGCTTGCAGAGGCGGCAGCTCGGCAGCCGCTTCAAGCATGGCCCTGGCGAACAGCACCACATTGGCCTCGCGACCGGGGGAACGACCGTGCGCCGGGCCGTCCAGCGCAACCACGGAGTAACCGGCATCGACCAGCGCGGTGATAAGGCTCGCAAACTGCGTCGGCCGGCCTTCCCAGCCGTGCATCAGCAATACCGCCGGCCCTTGCCCCCAACGCAGCGCCGAGAGGCCGAAGCGCAGAGTGATTCGTTCGGATCTTGCCAGCAGCGGCAGCTCCCAATCACGTGGTGGCAGTTCTCGCGGCGTCATGAACGCCAGTCGCATCTTGCTCGCGACCAATTTCGGAGCAAACCAGCCCAAGGTGCCATTAACGCCACGAACCCACTTCAACGTGTTCATCGCTCTCACTCCCAAGGCCTTGCCTTCAGGTCATAGCACCGCAGATTTGGCGGCGCGCAGCAATCGATCGGACAACTCTCCTGGCCCCAGCGCCCGTGCCAGAGCCAGACCACCGACCATCAAGGCCATGTCGGCCAAGGCTTTGTCGGTGTCTTCCGGGCTGGCCGCCAACTGCGCGACCATCATTTCAACGTGTTCATTCAACGCCACACGAAACTCGTCCGGCAGACGCCCCAGCTCGCCAACAGATGCCGGGATCGGGCAGGCTGACTCAGAGGAATCACGGTGCTTACGCGACAGATAGAACGCAGCCACCAACGCACGGCGCTCTTCGCCGGTCAGTTGCGAGTCCATCTCTGCGATCAAGCTACGGCGATGACCGAGCAGTTGCTTGAACGCTTCCAGCATCATCGCGTCCTTGCTTTCGAAGTGCGCATAGAAGCCGCCAACCGTCAGGCCGGCTGCGCCCATCACTTCGCCCACGCTCGGTTCGGCCGGGCCGCGCTGGATCAGCGCTGCACTGGCGGCCTTGAGGATGCGTTCGCGGGTTTGAGCTTTTTTATCGTTCATCGTTGCCTCCGAATATTACGACTAGAATATTATTCTCATAATAATTTTCCGCAAGTCGTGGATGTGACCGCTGGTCTGAAGCACAGTTTGAGAGAAACGGGGGGATTTGGCCAAACGCCAGACAAACAAAAGGGCCATTCAATAATTGAATGACCCTTATAAAATCCCGCAGAGCGGGTAATCGTGGCGTCCCCTAGGGGACTCGAACCCCTGTTACCGCCGTGAAAGGGCGGTGTCCTAGGCCACTAGACGAAGGGGACGCAAAACCTTCTATACAACTGATCAGTGCTGAGAGCTGATCGATTCAAGGCCGGTGTGGCCAGACCTTGAACTGTAAAATTGGTGGAGCTAAGCGGGATCGAACCGCTGACCTCCTGCATGCCATGCAGGCGCTCTCCCAGCTGAGCTATAGCCCCGGATTTTTCGCCTCGCGGCGGAGCGACATCTTGCAACATCGCTTCTGTAAAACTGGCGTCCCCTAGGGGACTCGAACCCCTGTTACCGCCGTGAAAGGGCGGTGTCCTAGGCCACTAGACGAAGGGGACGCAAACCCTTCTATACAACAGATCAACGCTGAGTGTTGATCGCTTCAAGGCCGGTGTGGCCAGACCTTGAAGTGTAAATTGGTGGAGCTAGACGGGATCGAACCGTCGACCTCTTGCATGCCATGCAAGCGCTCTCCCAGCTGAGCTATAGCCCCTCATCGCTGAGGACGGGGCGAATCTTAATGGCGCATCGGAAACGTGTCAAATTTATTTTTAACAATTTCCAAAGTTTTTTGCCGACATAACAATCACTTACCGCCCTCCCCCCGAAAAACCGGGGGTGTCGCCGAAGGCAGGATCAAAAGATCACGGCCTCCGGCAGCTCCTGCACGGGATCAAATGCTCTCAGGCGATGTTGCCCAAGAGTTTTTCCCACTCCTTGTTTTCCTTTTTCGACACGCCGCCCAGCAGGTCGATCGCCTGGCGCAGACGGAAACGGGTCAGGTCCGGACCGAGGATTTCCATCGCATCGAGCACCGACACCGAGCTGGCCTGGCCGGTGATGGCAGCGAACATCAGCGGCATGGCGTCACGCAGCTTGAGCTCCAGGGATTCGACCACCGCCTGAATCGTCGCGGTGATGCTGTCCTTCTCCCACTGACGCAGGCTTTCCAGCTTCCACAGGATCAACTGCATCAACTGACGCACTTGATCGCCCGACAGCTTCTTGGACTCGAACAGCTTGGCATCCGGGTTCACGCCACCGGCGAAGAAGAAACCGGCCAGCGGTGCAACCTGACTGAAGGTTTCGACCCGGCCCTGCACGTGCGGTGCGATTTTCATCATGTATTCGGGGTTCAGCGCCCAGGTCTTCAGGCGTGAAGCGAACTCTTCCACCGGCAAGTCACGCAGCCACTGGCCGTTGAGCCACGACAGTTTCTCGATGTCGAAAATCGGCCCGCCGAGGGACACGCGGCTCAGGTCGAAGTGGTCGACCATTTCCTGCAGCGAGAACTTCTCGCGCTCGTCGGGCATCGACCAGCCCATGCGGCCCAGGTAATTGAGCATCGCTTCGGGCATGAAGCCCATGCGCTCGTAGAACGTCACCGAAGTCGGGTTCTTGCGCTTGGACAGCTTGCTCTTGTCCGGGTTACGCAGCAGCGGCATGTAGCACAGCTGTGGTTGTTCCCAGCCGAAGTATTCGTAAAGCAGGATCAGTTTCGGCGCAGACGGCAACCATTCTTCGCCGCGCAGGACGTGGGTGATGCCCATCAAGTGGTCATCGACCACGTTGGCCAGGAAGTACGTCGGCAGGCCGTCGGTCTTCATCAATACTTGCATGTCCATGCGATCCCACGGGATCTCGACGTCGCCACGCAACATGTCCGGCACTACGCACACGCCTTCGCTCGGCACTTTCATGCGGATCACATGCGGCTCGCCAGCGGCCAGGCGGCGCGCGACTTCTTCCTTGGACAGCAACAGCGCACGACCGTCGTAACGCGGGGTTTCGCCACGCGCCATTTGCTCGGCACGCATCTGGTCCAGCTCTTCGGCGGTGCAGAAGCACGGGAAGGCATGGCCCATGTCGACCAGTTGCTGGCAGTACTTCTGATAGATGTCGCCGCGCTCGCTCTGACGATACGGACCGTGCGGACCGCCGACATCCGGGCCTTCGCTCCAGTCGATACCCAACCAGCGCAGGGCGTCGAAAATCTGTTGTTCGGACTCGCGGGTCGAACGCAATTGGTCGGTGTCTTCGATCCGCAGGATGAACTCACCGCCATGCTGCTTGGCAAAGCAGTAGTTGAACAAAGCGATGTAAGCGGTACCTACGTGGGGGTCCCCGGTAGGCGATGGCGCGATGCGAGTGCGGACGGTGGTCATGGCAAGTCTCGAAATGAAGATAAAACAAAGGGCGAATGGTAACAGGCGATACCCGCCCGGCTCCAGTCAGCAGGGCATTTAAGCCAACGTTGCGTCTACAACGGGCCTGAGCCGCGATGAATGATCGATTATCAGCCGATGGCATTTACCCACTATCGCCTGTATGCCAAATTCGCCTGCTGATAACTTCCCTTACAATTTCTCGACTACAGTCTGCCCCATGCCTGCCCAACTCAAGCGTCGCCTGTTTATTTTCCTGTTGATCGTCCTGCTGATTGCCGGGGGCTTTTTCGCCCAGTGGTTCTTCAAGGGACGGTTTTACGAAAGCACCGACAACGCCTATGTCCAGGGCGAGATCACCCGTGTCTCGAGCCAACTGGGTGCGCGCATCGAGCAGGTGTTGGTGCAGGACAACCAGCACGTCGAGAAAGGCCAACTGCTGATCAAGCTCGAAGGCGATGACTTCCACCTCGCCGTCGACCGCGCCAACGCGACCCTGGCCACCCGTCAGGCCGAACGCCTGCAAGCGCAGAGCAAACTGACCCAGCAAGCCAGCCTGATCGCCGCCAGCGAAGCGCAAGTGGCTTCCAGCCAGGCGAGCCTGGGACGTTCGCAGATCGACTTGTCCCGGGCGCAAACCTTGCGCAAACCCGGCTACGTGTCGGAAGAACGGGTCACCACCCTCTCCGCCGACAATCACATCGCCCGCTCGCAAGTGACCAAGGCTCAGGCGGATGCACAAAGTCAGCGCCAGCAAGTCAACTCCTTGAGCGCCGAGATCAAGCGCCTCGACGCCATGATCGCCAACGCCAGGACCGACCTCGCCCAGGCCGAACTGAACCTGACACGCAGCGAAATCCACGCGCCCATCAGCGGCCTGATCGGCCAGCGCGCGGCTCGCGAAGGCCAGTACGTGCAGGCTGGCGCGTATCTGATGTCGATCGTCCCGGATCAGGACATCTGGATTCAGGCCAATTTCAAGGAAACCCAGATTGGCCACATGCAGCCCGGGCAGAAAGCCAGGCTGACCTTCGACGCCTACAGCGACACGCCGATCGAGGCGCGAGTCGACAGCCTGTTCGCCGCCTCGGGCGCGCAGTTCAGCCTGTTGCCGCCCGACAATGCCACGGGCAACTTCACCAAAGTCGTACAACGGATTCCGGTCAAACTGACGTTCGCCGCGGACAATCCGCTGCGCGGCAAGATTCGCCCGGGCATGTCGGTCACCGCCAAAGTGAACATCAAAGACGCCCCTGACGATGGCCGGTGATCAACTGATCCGTCCGGTCGGCGAACCGACCCGGCGGGACTGGATCGCGGTGATGAGCGTGATGCTCGGCGCCTTCATGGCCGTTCTCGACATCCAGATCACCAACTCATCGCTCAAGGACATTCAAGGCGCGTTGTCGGCGACGCTAGAAGAAGGCTCGTGGATTTCCACTTCGTACCTTGTTGCGGAAATCATCATGATCCCGCTGACCGCGTGGCTGGTGCAGTTGCTCTCGGCACGACGCCTGGCGGTCTGGGTCTCGCTCGGATTTCTTGCCGCGTCCCTGCTCTGCTCAATGGCCTGGAGCCTGGAGAGCATGATCATTTTCCGCGCCTTGCAGGGGTTCACCGGTGGCGCACTGATTCCGCTGGCGTTCACCCTCACACTGATCAAACTCCCGGAACACCACCGCGCCAAAGGCATGGCGATGTTCGCCATGACCGCGACGTTCGCACCCTCTATCGGCCCGACACTGGGAGGCTGGCTGACCGAGAACTGGGGCTGGGAATACATCTTCTACATCAACATTCCGCCGGGCCTGATCATGATTGCGGGCCTGATGTATGGCCTGGAGAAGAAAGAAGCGCATTGGGAACTGCTCAAAAGCACCGACTACATGGGCATCCTTACGCTCGGCGTCGGCCTCGGCTGTTTGCAAGTGTTTCTGGAGGAAGGCCATCGCAAGGACTGGCTGGAGTCGAACCTGATCGTGACCCTTGGCAGCATTGCGCTGGTCAGCTTGATCACGTTTGTGATCGTGCAATTTTCCAAACCCAATCCGCTGATCAACCTCGGCATCCTGGGCAATCGCAACTTTGGTTTGTCGAGTATTTCCAGTGTCGGCATGGGCGTCGGGTTGTACGGATCGATCTATTTGTTGCCGCTGTACCTGGCGCAGATCCAGAACTACAACGCCCTGCAAATCGGCGAAGTGATCATGTGGATGGGCGTGCCCCAGCTGTTTCTGATTCCGCTGGTGCCGAAGCTGATGAAGG
Source organism: Pseudomonas sp. JAI111 (assembly GCF_024809425.1). Taxonomy (NCBI): domain Bacteria; kingdom Pseudomonadati; phylum Pseudomonadota; class Gammaproteobacteria; order Pseudomonadales; family Pseudomonadaceae; genus Pseudomonas; species Pseudomonas sp. JAI111. The sequence continues at coordinate 497,177 of NZ_JANUCB010000001.1, forward strand.
TTATATCGCCGAAATGGCTGTGCACCCTGGGCTTCGGACTATTCGGGCTGGCGAGTTTTTCATCGGGGGTGTTGAACCCGGACTTTGCCGGGCCGCAGTTCAATCAGATCCAGCTCGTTCGCGCGCTGGGTCAGCCGCTGATCATGGTGACCATCTCGCTGATCGCCACGGCGTACATCCTGCCGCAGGACGCGGGGTCGGCCTCGAGCCTGTTCAACATCCTGCGCAACCTGGGCGGCGCCATCGGCATCGCCCTCCTCGCGACCTTGCTGGACGCGCGAACCAAGACCTACTTTGATTATCTGCGTGAATCAATCGTCCCGAGCAACCCGCAAGTGGCGGAGCGGATGGCGTCGATGACGGACCGGTTTGGCAGTGAGACGGCAGCGTTGGGTAAATTGAGTGAGATCGCCCATCAGCAGGCGTCGATCATGGCGTACAACGATGCGTTTCATTTTGTCGGGATTGCGCTGGGAATCAGCATGATTGCGGTGTTGTTGACCAAGAAATTGCCGGCGGGGTTGAAAGCTGGCGAGGCACATTGAGACCGAGTCGCCCCTATCGCGAGCAGGCTCACTCCCACATTGGACCGCGTTACTCAAATAAACGCGGTCGAATGTGGGAGTGAGCCTGCTCGCGATGACGGCCTGACAGGCACCGCCTATATCAAACAGTGATCAACCGCTCCCGCAACTTGCCAATCTCATCACGCATCTGCGCCGCGGCTTCGAATTCCAGATCCCGAGCCAAGGCGTACATCTTCTCTTCCAAACCTTTAATGCGCTTGGCGATTTCCCCCGGCGAACGCAATTCGGCTTCGTACTTGGCGCTTTCCTCGGCGGCCTTGGCCATGCCTTTGCGCTTCTTGCTGCGCGAACCCGGCACGGTGGCGCCTTCCATGATGTCGGCAACGTCCTTGAACACGCCTTTGGGGGTGATGCCGTTGGCCAGGTTAAAGGCGATCTGTTTGTCGCGACGACGCTCGGTTTCGCCAATCGCCCGCTCCATGGAACCGGTAATGCGATCCGCATAGAGAATCGCCCGTCCATTAAGGTTGCGCGCCGCACGGCCAATGGTCTGGATCAACGAACGCTCGGAACGCAGGAAGCCTTCCTTGTCCGCATCGAGAATGGCCACCAGCGACACTTCCGGCATGTCCAGGCCTTCACGCAACAGGTTGATCCCCACCAGTACGTCGAAGGTACCCAGGCGCAGATCGCGGATGATTTCGACCCGCTCCACGGTGTCGATGTCCGAGTGCAGGTAACGCACGCGCACGCCGTGGTCGGCCAGGTAATCGGTCAAGTCTTCGGACATGCGCTTGGTCAGCGTGGTGACCAGCACCCGCTCTTCCAGCGCCACCCGCTTGCCAATCTCGGAAAGTAGATCGTCGACCTGGGTCAGTGCCGGGCGGATTTCGATTTGCGGGTCCACCAGACCGGTCGGACGGACCAGTTGCTCGACCACGCGACCGGCATGTTCCGCCTCGTAGTTGCCCGGCGTTGCCGATACAAAAATGGTCTGCGGGCTGATGCTTTCGAACTCGTCGAAACGCATTGGCCGGTTATCCAGCGCGGATGGCAGGCGGAAACCGTATTCCACCAGGGTTTCTTTACGCGAGCGGTCACCCTTATACATGGCGCCGACCTGCGGCACGCTGACGTGGGATTCGTCGATCACCAGCAAGGCGTCGGCCGGCAGGTAGTCGAACAAGGTCGGTGGCGCCTGACCGGACTCACGGCCCGACAGGTAGCGCGAATAGTTTTCGATGCCGTTGCAATAACCCAGCTCGAGGATCATTTCCAGGTCAAAACGGGTGCGCTGTTCCAGACGTTGGGCTTCCACCAGTTTGTTGTTGGAACGCAGATAGTCCAGACGCTCCTGCAGCTCGACCTTGATCCCTTCGACAGCACCGAGCAGGGTTTCTCGCGGCGTCACGTAGTGGCTTTTCGGGTAGAACGTGAATCGTGGCAGCTTGCGGATGACCTCGCCGGTCAGCGGATCGAAAGCAGACAAGCTCTCGACTTCGTCATCGAACAGCTCGATGCGGATCGCTTCAAAATCGGATTCGGCCGGATGAATGTCGATTACATCGCCGCGCACCCGGAAGGTCGCCCGGGCAAATTCCATGTCGTTGCGGGTGTATTGCAGGTCCGCCAGGCGTCGCAGCAAGGCGCGCTGATCGAGCTTGTCGCCGCGATCCACGTGCAAAACCATTTTCAAATAGGTTTCCGGGCTGCCCAAGCCGTAGATGCACGACACCGTGGTGACGATGATCGCGTCTTTGCGCTCCAGCAAGGCTTTGGTCGCCGACAACCGCATCTGCTCGATGTGGTCGTTGATCGACGCATCTTTCTCGATAAAGGTGTCCGACGACGGCACGTACGCTTCAGGCTGGTAGTAGTCGTAATAGGAAACGAAATACTCGACGGCGTTGTTCGGGAAGAACGCCTTGAACTCGCCGTACAACTGCGCGGCCAGGGTCTTGTTCGGCGCCAGCACCAGGGTCGGACGCTGAACTTGCGCGATCACATTGGCGATGCTGAACGTCTTGCCTGAGCCGGTCACACCGAGCAAGGTCTGGTGCGCCAGCCCGGCTTCAATGCCCTCGACCATCAGGCGAATGGCTTCCGGCTGGTCGCCGGCGGGCTCGAAGCGGGTGACTAGCTGGAATTCAGACATGAAATACCTCTGATATCGCGCTAGCGCGGTTAAACCGGCAGCAACGAGAAAGGCCGCAAACGACTGACGTCGCCCGAGGAAAAAACTGGATTGTGCTCAATGTGGAGTCGAATGCCTTCGCTTTCAAGGCAAACGTCCTACATCGCGTAAAGACTTAGACGATGCCAATCGACTAACGGTCGAAAAATAATCGGAAAAACTTAACTTAAAAGCCCAATCGTCTGTCGCCTTCAATCGTGGATGGCCTCTATACTAGCTCCCCGTTTGTGCACCGCTCTAGTGCATTCGGCTGGAGCGCGACACGTCCCTCCACTCTCCATTCAGAGCCGCCGCAAAAATGAGCCTGTTCTCCGCTGTCGAAATGGCACCACGCGATCCAATCCTGGGCCTCAACGAAGCATTCAACGCCGATACACGCACCACCAAGGTCAACCTGGGGGTCGGTGTTTACTGCAACGAGGAGGGGCGAATTCCACTCCTGCGCGCCGTTGTCGAAGCCGAGACGATTCGCGTCGCTCAGCACGCTTCCCGTGGCTACTTGCCAATCGACGGCATTGCCGCCTATGACCAGGCGGTTCAAAAACTGCTGTTTGGCAATGACTCGCCGCTGATCGCTGCTGGTCGCGTCATCACCACCCAGGCCGTTGGCGGTACCGGCGCCCTGAAAATCGGTGCCGATTTCCTCAAGCAACTGCTGCCGAACGCTGTCGTGGCCATCAGCGACCCAAGCTGGGAAAACCACCGCGCCCTGTTCGAAACCGCCGGTTTCCCGGTGCAGAACTATCGCTACTACGACGCCGCGACCCATGACGTTAACCGCACCGGCCTGCTCGAAGACCTGAACGCCTTGCCGTCCGGTTCGATCGTTGTGCTGCACGCGTGCTGCCACAACCCGACTGGCGTGGACTTGAGCCCGGCGGACTGGAACAACGTTCTGGAAGTGGTGAAAGCCAAAGGTCACGTGCCATTCCTCGACATGGCCTACCAGGGCTTTGGCGACGGCATCGACGAAGACGCGGCGGCCGTGCGCCTGTTCGCTGAATCGGGCCTCACCTTCTTCGTCTCCAGCTCGTTCTCCAAATCCTTCTCGCTGTACGGCGAGCGCGTTGGCGCCCTGTCGATCGTCAGCGAATCGAAAGAAGAAAGCGCGCGCGTGTTGTCGCAAGTCAAACGCGTTATCCGCACTAACTACTCCAACCCGCCGACCCACGGTGCAAGCATCGTCGCCGCCGTGCTCAACAGCCCGGTACTGCGCGCACAGTGGGAAGAAGAACTGGCCGAAATGCGCCTGCGGATTCGCGGCATGCGCACCCAGATGGTCGACCTGCTGGCGAAAAACGCACCACAGCGTGATTTCAGCTTCGTCGGTCGTCAGCGCGGCATGTTCTCCTACTCGGGCCTGACCGTTGAGCAAGTCACCCGCTTGCGCAGCGAGTTCGGTATCTACGCCTTGGACACCGGCCGTATTTGCGTGGCTGCGTTGAACCAGAGCAACATTGATGCGGTGACCAAGGCCATCGTTGCAGTGATCTGAGTGGTTGCGTGATATGAAAAACGGGAAGCCAGATGGCTTCCCGTTTTTTATTGTTCGCAGATAATTCTCGGTAACTGGAACGAGACCTTTAAACTGCTCCCCAATCAAAATGTGGGAGCGAGCCTGCTCGCGATGGCGGTCGACCTGCCAGCATCGATGTTGAATGTAGGGCCCTCATCGCGAGCAGGCTCACTCCCACAGGTATTGTGTACACCCGAGAATTCTTCAGAGAGCCCACATGAAAAACGATGACCTACGCGCCGACCGTGACGAGCTGGACGATTTCGTCCCTCGCACCCCGGCCAAACGCGGTAACAACCTGGTGCTGCAAGTGGCTGCTGGCGTATTTCTCGGCGGCCTGGCGCTGTGGCTGGTGCAGCTGGGCGCTACGATGCTGTACGCCAAACTGATGCTCGCCACAGTGACGTTCGGCGGTTAAGCCAGTTCGCTGGCGCGCTGACTGGCGGCGTCGTCATAGGCGACGTAAAGCGATTCGGCAACCTGACTCTTGATCGCCTTGGCGCTTTCCAGACCAAGGACAAAACCTTCAGCCTTGCCGCCCGCACGATTCAGATCGTCTGCGGTGCTGGCCTGGGTGATTGCATCGAACAGTTTCTCGGCGTGCGGGCCGACACCTTTGGGCAGGCTGATCTGAGCGATGCTCATGGGAACACCCCGTTGATTTGAGGAGTGAGGATTGGGTGATTCATGGCGCGTACCTTTTCGGCGAATGGCCGGCAGCGCGTGTAACCACTTCCGGGCGGCCATGGTAGACCTCTGAGGCGATTCTGGTAACCGCCCACGGTCGATAAACCACCGTCCGTCCCCATGAACCTGTCATGTTCTACACAAGCGCTTGACTTCTCTTTTTGAATCAGTAACATACACGCCATTCCGCGATAGCTCAGTTGGTAGAGCAAGTGACTGTTAATCACTGGGTCCCTGGTTCGAGTCCAGGTCGTGGAGCCAGACAGCAATATCGAAAAGCCCCTGAATCGAAAGATTCAGGGGCTTTTTTGTGGCTAATGAAAAACAGGGCGTTTGAATGTGTCCCGCCAAGAGTAGGACGTTTCCTGATTTTCCGTAGCCCAATTTCATAGCTCCCTCCTCCCCCCTTAAAACATTGAGCTAGAGCGTCAATATCCACATCTGTGATGGCCAGATGCAGTCTGTAAGACGAAGAGTTTCTGCGTTATGAATAGCGCCTTTCGCCTGTCGATATCCATGGATTGTTCACGTGTCAGAGTTACTCAAACTCAAGGAGAACGTCCTTGTCCCTCACCCTTCTGGCTCTTTGAGCTTTGGCACCCTTCCCGACATGCCCAAGTTCGAATTACGGGGAGGTGAAATATTCCTGAGGGTCGGAATTCATAAGGGAATAAACAAAGGGTTTGGCGTTCGACATGTCTGGGAAGCCCACAAGACCGATTTAGCCAAGTATGGCTGTCACACCATCGACGACGTCGCTACACACATAGCCAAAATGGTCGTGCCTGGCGCTCCGATCTACTGCGAGTTCAAGGAAATGCGCGGTGACCACAGGGTTGCAGTCCTGAAAAATCCTACAGGTTCGCTAATCCTTGAGCCGAGGAACGAGCGTCGTGGCTTCGGCTATTACGTCGTGACCTGGTATCCCAAGCGGCGCGCAGAAGGCACTTTGGTAGGCACCATCGCCAAACCGGACTCAAGAAAATAAAAACCAAGACAATAAAAAAGGCGCCCTTGAAGGACGCCTTTTGAATATTTCGAGGAGTAGTCGCAGCGATTCTTTAGCTCCTGGCCACGAATGACCTTGGGTTCAGAATCCGACCGGCATGCCAGTCGTCACTACTTCAGAGGGAGCCAGCTTCTCTGCTGCCAACAAGATGGGGGGCCGATACTGGAGGCCGAGCCCAAGGATGCGCAATTGCAGACCTCGAATCAGATTTTCAGCCATGAGCGGAGCGAGTGTCAACCTGTCACTCGAACCGCCCTTGATTGCTGTCAGACATGCTCACTACTTTTGGCATGAGCCGCTCGATGCTCACCCGTCTCATGCCCCGCCTCCACCACCGGAATTTCATTCCCGTCGCAGTCACGCAGTTTGCCTTCGCTGAAGTAATCCCCTTCACGCAACGCGGCCAGGTCCTGGTAACGCAGAACGCGTTCAGTGCCAGCAGCAAACACTGACTGCTGGTCCGAGTTACCGGCGGTGAGGTGGTTGAAGGTCAGGTTCAGCACGATGGCCATGATCGCCGAGGAGCTGATGCCCGAATGGAAGATGGTCGCGAACCAGCTTGGGAAGTGGTCGTAGAAGTTCGGTGCGGCGATCGGGATCATGCCGAAACCGATGGAGGTGGCGACGATGATCAGGTTGACGTTGTTGCGGTAATCGACCTTGGACAGCGTACGAATACCGCTGGCCGCCACCGTGCCGAAGAGCACGATGCCAGCGCCGCCGAGGACAGACGTCGGTACGGCGGCGATGACGCGGCCCATGAAGGGCAATAGACCGAGGATCACCAGGAACAAGCCGCCGGTGGCGACCACGAATCGGCTCTTGATACCGGTAACGGCCACCAGCCCGACGTTCTGGGCGAAGGCGCTTTGGGTGAAGGAGCCGAAGATCGGCGCGATCATGCTCGACAGCATGTCGGCGCGCAGACCGTTGCCCAGCCGCTTGGAGTCGACCTTGGTGCCGATGATTTCACCGACGGCGAGGATGTCCGCCGAGGTTTCCACCAGGGTCACCATAACCACGATGCACATCGACAGGATTGCGGCGAAGTGGAACGTCGGTATACCGAAGTGGAACGGCGTCGGGAAGCCGAACATCGGGCCTTGCGTGACCGACGAGAAGTCCGCCATGCCGAGGAACACCGCGATGACGGTGCCGATCACCATTGCCAGCAGGATCGACAAACGGGAGATGGTCGAGCTGCCGATCTTGCTCAGCAACAGAACCAGCACCAGCGTCACCGCCGCCAGCCCGATGTTGGCCATGCTGCCGAAGTCCGGGGCATGGCTGTTGCCGCCCATGGCCCAGCGAGCGGCCACTGGCATCAGCGTCAGGCCGATGGTGGTGATCACAATGCCCGTGACCAGCGGCGGGAAGAACTTGGTGATTCGCGAGAACACCGGAGTAATCAGCAACCCGATCAGCGACGCGGCAATCACCGCCCCGAGAATCGACTGGAACCCGCCCTCCCCGCCACTGCTGACGATCGCCACCATCGTTGCGACGCCCGAGAAAGACACGCCTTGCACCAGCGGCAACTGACAACCGAAAAACGGTAAACCGAGGGTTTGCAACAATGTCGCCAAGCCCCCCGCAAACAATGAAGCAGCAATCAACAAACCGATGTCCGCCGGCGAAAGCCCGGCTGCCTGACCAATGATCAATGGGACTGCGACGATGCCGCCATACATGGTCAGAACGTGTTGCAGGCCGTAAGCCATATTCGCGCCGACCCCGAGGTTTTCGTCCTCGGGCCGTTGGTGTGAAACATGGGGCGTTTTCATGGTTGGGGGGTTCCCTGGTTTTTTGTTATGCGCACACTGTATGCAAGACTTAGGACAAATGTCTATAGAGTTGTATACAACTCACCAGTCAGATTATGGACATGTGTCCACACGGCCCTCTGTCTGCGCGGCCTACCCCCACGTAAAAATTTTTGAAATACATCCTTCCTCTGTCTGCTCCCCTGCCCGCTAGTCTTCAGAATTCAAAGCGACCGCCGGCACGGACGCCTCTCGCTTATACATATAAAGTATGCATAATGAAGTCATTCGAAATTCAGTATCACAAGGCAAAAAACGCAGCCAACAAACTTAAGCACTACGGCATCAGCCTCGCCGAAGCGGAACCCGTGTTTTATGACGATCGAGCGCTGACATTTCAGGACAATCATCATGATGAGCCACGATGGATCACCATGGGACTGGACGCCAAGGCTCGCTTGTTGGTCGTTGCGTACACCTATCGCGATCCGAATTTCGTTCGAATCATTTCCGCGCGCCTCGCCACCAAAAGCGAATGCCGCCGCTACAGGGAAAACTGACCAATGAAAGATGAATACGACTTCAGCAACGCCAAGCGTGGAGCGGTTGCCTCCAGCAAAGGCAAGACCCGAATTACCATCATGCTCGATGACGTCGTCATCGAAGCGGCGCGCGCCATGGCTGAGGATGAGGGGTATGGCTACCAGACCGTGATCAATAACACCTTGCGCCAGGCGTTACTCGGCCAAGGGGGCAAAACTGCTACCTCCGACCCGGGCGTCGCTGTTGCCAATGCCGGACATTTCAAAGAGGGGATTTCAGCTTCCGAGCTGCAAAGCCTGGAGAAAAAACTGGCAGAGGTGCTTAGCGAGATCCACCGCGTAATGAAGCCTTGAATTCGACCCGACAAAGGAGCAGATCGATCACGCCTGCTCCTTTTCTCGTTGCGTGCAATCGAACGCCTATGCCGAGGCAATCAATCGCCCAAGCACCTGTTTCAAGCCCGCATGCTCCGGCAGCAGAATGCCGAACTCACGCTCCAGCACCTCACTCAACTCCTCAACATCCGTCACCTGCCGCCGCTCGCTCTCGGCACCCACCCGATGAATCGCGAAACTGCCGTTGTTCAGCGTGCGTCTCCAACCCTCTCCAGTCCGCGCGACCATCAATTGTTTGGCAAACGATGAGTCGGGATGGGTCGAGACGTACCAGTTGCCGAGGGCGTAATCGATGTCTTCCTGGCGTTGCAGGTCGAAAATGTACATCGCTCGCCATTCACCGCCGACGTTGGCGCGCAAGGTGTAGCCGTCTTCATGGCGCTCGATGCGATAGGGTTCGTGTGGCGTGCGCTGTTCGGCATTGGTGTCGAGCACCAGCGGTGCGGTCGGCACCATGCCGCCGAAACCCACGTCGGTGATGTAGCGCACGCCATCCAGCGTGACCAGGCTCAAGCGATGTGTGCGGGCGGTCCAGGCGCCTTCGGGCTGCCCCATGACCACGCGACCGGTGATGCCGCGCGCCGCGAAACCCAGCTCCTGGAGCAAGGCCAGGAACGCATTGTTGAGTTCGTAGCAATAACCACCGCGCCCCGTGTGCAGAATTTTCTGCTCGATGGATGGCAGATCGATGAGCACCGGCTCGCCTGACAGCGTGGTGAGGTTTTCGAACGGGAAGGCGCCAGTGTGGCGCAACTGAAGCAGGCGCAGGGTCTCCAGGGTCGGCGCCGGGGGCGCGTCGAAACCCAGGCGTTGCAGGTATAACGCACGGTTCGTCAGGCGTGGCTCGCTCATTGCTCGGTCCTTATGCACGGGGCCGCGGATCTCTCCGCCGATGGGCGCCATGTATAAGGGATAAAGCGGCCCGACTGACAATTGATTTAGCCAATCGCCTGGCGCATTGAAATCAACGCCGCTTGCGCGAACCCAGTCGAATCCACGTCGGTGCGTGATCGCTGGCGTGCGGTTCGTTGCGCACCCACGCATCGACTCCGGCCTCTTGCAGATAAGGACTCAACGCCGGGTTAAGCAGCAGGTGATCGATGCGCAGCCCGGAATTTTTTTGCCAGTGCTGCCTGAAATAATCCCAGAAGGTGTAAAGCCGATCCTCTGGATACAGATGACGCAGGGAATCGGTCCAGCCCTGGTCCAGCAAGCGCTGGTAACACTCTCGACTTTCCGGTTGCAGCAAGGCGTCCTTGAGCCATGAGCGCGGGTTGTAGATATCCAGGTCGGTGGGCACGACGTTGTAATCCCCGGCCAGCACCACCGGGTGGTCGCTGCTTTGGAGGTCCTTGGCATAAGCGATCAGCCGCTCAAACCACGCCAGCTTGTAATCGAACTTTGGCCCGGGCTGTGGATTGCCGTTGGGCAAGTACAGGCAGCCCACCAAAACTCCGTGCACCGCAGCCTCCAGGTAGCGGCTATGGGTATCGCTGTCATCCCCCGGCAGACCGCGCCGGCTCTCCAGAGGCTGGGCATCACGGGCCAGAATCGCCACCCCGTTCCACGACGACTGGCCTTGCCAGATGGCGCCGTAACCCGCTGCTTCAAGTTCGGCGGCGGGGAATGCGCTGTCGACCGACTTGAGTTCCTGCAAACAGGCAATGTCCGGTTTTTCTCGCTCAAGCCAGGCCAGCAAATTCGGCAAGCGGGCACGCATGCCGTTGACGTTGAAGGTGGCGATTTTCAGGTTCTTCATGGTCCCGGGCTCGTAACGGATTGACGGTATCCAGTTGTGACCGGGGCGCGTCGTGTCAGTTGCCACGACACACCAGGCAGGCGACTAAAGGTGCGGGCCCTGCGTCGGATAATCGTCTTGCGAAGCCCTGAGCAACGGCAGCAACGCCTGTTTTTCCATCGGCCGACTGAGGTAGAAACCCTGCACCTCGTGGCACTCGTCAGAGATCAGGAAGTCCAGTTGCTCCAGCGTCTCGACGCCCTCTGCGGTCACGGTCAGGCCCATCGCCTTGCCCAGGTTGATGATCGCCTGCACCACCGCGCGGTCATTACCGGCACCGCCCATGGAGGAGATGAAACGCTTGTCGATCTTGATCCCGTCGAACGGGTATGTGCGCAAGTAACCCAGCGACGAATACCCGGTGCCAAAGTCGTCCATGTTCAGCCGCACACCCAGTTCTTTCAGTGCGTTCATGGTCGCCAGGGCGCCATCGACATCGTTGAGCATCACGTTTTCGGTGATCTCCAGTTCCAGTCGACTGGCCGGCAAGCGGCTATGGATCAACGCCTCCCTGACATCCTCCACCACGTCACTGCGAATAAACTGCACGGGCGACAAATTGACCGACACCATCAGCTCGCCCGGCCAGCTCAGTGCCGTCTCGCAAGCTTCGCGCAGCACCCAGCGACCCAACGGCACGATCAGGTCGGTTTGCTCCGCCAATGGAATAAACGTATCGGGCGCCAGCAGGCCCTGCACCGGATGCTGCCAGCGCAACAACGCTTCGACCGAGACGATCTGCTTGCCATCAACGTGATAACGCGGCTGATAGTGCATCACGAACTCGTTGTTCTTGATCGCCTGGCGCAAGTCGTTTTCCAGTTTGCGTCGATGCTGGATCTGATCGTTCATGTGCGGCGCAAAGTAGCACCAGGTTTTCTTGCCGTCGGACTTGGCCTGATACAGCGCGATGTCGGCACACCGGATCAGCTCTTCCGGCATGTGCCCCTGCCGCCGGCTCAAGGCGATCCCGATGCTCGCGCCGATGTGCAGCGTGTGATGGTCATAGTGAATCGGCTGATGCAGGCTTTCGAGAATACGCTCGCAGATCCGGTCGATTTCCGTGTGGCTATCCATGCCATTGAGCACCAGCACAAACTCGTCGCCACCCAGTCGGGCGACCAGATCGATGTCCCGCGTGCACTCACGCAAGCGCGCAGCAACCTCCAGCAATACTGCATCGCCGGCCGGGTGGCCGAGGGAATCATTGATCGGCTTGAAGTTGTCCAGATCGATCATCAGCAACGTCAGCGCCGCCGAATGCTCCCTGAGCACCAAGGCCTCTTCGAGGTAGCGCGCCAACTTGTTGCGATTGGGCAGGCCGGTCAGGGCGTCGTGCAACGACAGGTGCTGGATTTGCGCGTGGGCAGCCACTTCATCGGTAATGTCACTGGCCGTTCCGCGGTAACCCACCACGGTGCCTTTGTGATGGATCGGGCGGGCAGACACCCGGCAAATGCGCTGCTGCCCGGATTGATCACGATAGGAACAACGCAGATGACTGACGCTGTGTTCTTCATTGAGCCTGTTCAGCCACAGTGACAAGGACGTGGTATCACAAAACAGCAATTGCTCGATGTCCTGTCCCAGCCACTGTTGCTCGGAATACCCGGTGACGGCGCCGAAACGTCCGGACAGGTACGTGATGTGATGCCTGTCGTCGATCTCCCATATCCAGTCGGAAGCCGCCTCGGCCACCGCGCGAAAACGTTCCTCACTGGCCTCCAGCGCCTGGTTCGACAGGTCGAGGTTGATGTAACTGGCATCCACATGGCCGGACGCGCGCAACACATAGCGGAAGAAATAAATCGTCAACAACGCAAGGATCAGCAAGGCGCCGCCCAACGGAGGCAGCAGCGACCAGAGCAGTTGATGGCCTGGCTGTTCGAGCCGCGACACCAGGCTGAAACCGGTGCCCGTGAGTGCCACAGCAGGCTGGCCGGGAACGAGGGTGTTGTCAGCTGCAAGGCTCAAGTCATGCAAACCGTAATCGGTGCTCAAGTCATTGAGTTTTTGCGGGCTCAATTGATCCACAAACACCAGCACCGAGGTGCTGTGGGGATCGACCGCTGGCCGCTCGTCATTGGGGATGATCGCGGCAGCCGTCAACAACGCGGGCTGGCCTTCGAACAACGTGAACTGGCTGACCGGAACGAGCAGGCTCTCCTGCGCCTGCACAACCTTGATCAACTGCGCCATCGATGTCGACACTAAGGCTGCAGCGTCATCGTGCGATTGAACGCCGCGCACCACGGCGTATTTGGTCCGCTGAGGATCGACCACCAGGACCGCGTCGTAATGGTCCGTGGTGAACAGGGTTTTACCCATGTTCTGCTCGGTATACGCCCACTGCACATCAACCTCACCGTTCAGGTGATCGTAGGCGGTTGTCCAGGTGGCATAACTGGCGACGTAGTTTTTCGAGGCGGAGATGCGGTTTTCCAGCGCGCGCTGGGTGTAGAAAGTGGTCTTGGCCAGGTCCTGGGCATCGAGCCGGCCGGCAATGTTGAACAGTGCAACCAGGGCAATCAGCACCCCGAGGACAAATAACAGCCCGACGGCCCAGACCAGGTTGCGTGTGATCGGCGTATGGCGCGCAGGGGCGGCAGTGGTAACGGCAGTCATTTCCATGCACAAGTCCTGTCAATCGATTGCCTGATCCGGTGCATGACAGGCAAGCGTCCATTGACCATAGCAGTCCTGCCTGGTCATCGCTCCACGACTATTGCCAATTGATAAGCGCTACCTTGTAATGGCGCGTGTCACCTGCCCCCTTTTATGCTGAGAACGCCTCGCCCATGGACACCCTGGAAGGTCAACGCATCATCCTGCGCGCCCTGCACATCAGCGATGCCGATGCACTGGTCAATGCCGCTCGGGATGGCGAACTGTGGAACCTGACAGTCACCGTCGTCCCCTCCCCGACCACCATCGACAGCTACCTTAAAAAAGCCCTCGACGGTCGCGAGGCGGGAACGGTCCTGCCTTTCGTTATCGTGCTCAAGGACACTGGAGAGGTCATCGGGTCGACACGCTTCTGGAAAATCGACCGCCTCAACCGCAAGCTCGAAATCGGCAGCAGCTGGATTTCCGCGCGCTGGCAGAAAACCTTCGTCAACACTGAAGCCAAATACCTGATGTTGCGCTACGCCTTCGAGGTGTTGGATTGTGTGCGGGTGCAATTCACGACCGACGAAAATAATCAGAAATCACGCGCTGCCATCCTGAGGCTCGGGGCGCAACAGGAAGGCATCGTGCGCCACGAACGGATCATGCCGGATGGACGCAAGCGTAACTCGGTGCGCTTCAGCATCATTGATGAGGAATGGCCGCTGGTGCGACAGAATCTTGAAAAGAAGCTGACTGAAAACAGCCGTCGCTGATGCCTCACAGTGCTTGTTCGCGAAGCAGCCACTCGGCATAGCAGGCAAACCAAACGCTTTCCCCGTTGAATAGTCGCCAACAACATGAACGAAAAGGAAATCGTCACCGTGTCTATTTACTTCCGCCCCGGCCGCTTAGCTGACGCACTCTGCATCAGTGGCCTCGCAACTCAGGTATTCCTCGATACATATGCCAAGGAAGGCATGCGCGCCGATATCGCCGAAGAAGCATTGACGGTGTATGCGCCTGCACAATTCGAAGCGAGGCTGAGCCATCCAGGCACTCAATTTGTAGTCGCCGAATGCAATGGTCATCTGCTGGGCTTCGCAGAGATTGCCCGTCATGCCGATACCTCCAATCTATTATCGGAAAGCATGGAGCTGGTACGTTTGTATGTGCAGCGACATGCTCAAGGGCAAGGGATCGGGCGTGTTCTGCTCAACCATGCCGAAACGCTGACACGCGAATCCGGACTTCCTTTTTTATGGTTGACAGCCTGGGTTGAAAACCACCGCGCCCTGAGGTTTTACACCGCGCAGGGATACGAAGCGGTGGGCGTTACTCATTATGCATTCGGGGGAAATGCCTATGAGAACCGGATTTTCAGGAAGATCTCGTTTATACAGGCCGTCGAAAGCACATCCTATTAGTGTGTTTGTCACACATCGGGCTTGAAAAAGCCCTTAAGCCAACCACTCGTCATCCAGCCAACATCCATCGCCCTCCCCGGCACACCATCATCAGGTAACGACTCATCCTGGGAGGCGTGCCCCGATGAACATCAAAATCACCTCGCTGCTGCTGGTCGGTTTTCTGTGTGCGGCAAACGGGGTCGCTTATGCCGTCTCCAACAACGGCATCGGCGCTGACGCGACCGGAATCCAGTCCGGCGCAATTCGCGGTTCGTCGGCGCCGCCCGATAACACTCCAGGCTCACCGGCATCCGGCAGCAACGCAGGCAATGGCACTGGCACGTCTGGCGGTGCCAGCGGTTCAGGGTCCGGCGCGGGCGGTGGCACGGGGGCTGCCGGCGGCGGAACCGGCGGTGCCGGAGGTGGCACTGGCAGCTGGACGCATAAAAGCAGCCCATGATGAACATCGTGGGCTGCTTTTTTATGCGCGGTATTTACAGGCGCTTGATAGGAGGTGGGTCCCATTTTCCATTGAGCGCTTCAGGCTTGGGCCCATATAGACGCATGGTCAGGTTGAACGGGCCTTTGGGCGCGGGAAGCCAATTGGCTTCAAGTTCCTTTCCCGGGCTTTCATTCTGGAAGTAGATATCCAGCGATCCATCCGCGTTGGCCTTGAACGGCATCCAGCTACTGACCGCAAAACGGTTGAGCTCATTGCCGACCTGGAAACCTTCAGGGTCGTACAAGGTGATCGACCAGAACGCATTGACCGGCGGCGCTTTACCTTTATCGAAATGCAGCACGTACCGGTTAGCCCCCTCGAGCGGTTTGCCGGTGTCGTCGCCTATGTTCAACGGATAAATCGCATCCTCAGGCAAGTTCGCACCCAGCCCCATTTGCGCAACGATCGCGCGCTTGAGGTAGTAGTTGCCATAGACCCCCATCGTGTCGGTGTTCATCGACCAGCCGTTGACCACCCGTGCAAGGGTTGCGACCTTCCACTTCATCAATGCCTGGGCCTCCTCGGGCACTGTTTGAAGCGCTGCCTTAACGTTGGCATCGAGCGCCTCGATGTCGAACGGTTTGCCGGCTTCGATACCGATGCGCTGCATTTGCGCCAGGATCGGTTGGTCGGTGATGTGAGGCGGATGGACCTTGAGCAACGCGGCGGCGTAGGTGAAGTAGTTGGCTGCCGACATCGTATCGACCTGAATCTTCGGCGGCGTTTTCATGTCCACCGTCGGGTCGATGACCACGTTGACCGGTTCAGCTTTTTTGCCCATTTGCGACAACGGGGTCACGGTGTAGCCCGCCTGGATTTTATGCACCGCGTCGTAGTCCGCCGCCCCGTCGGTCTTGGTGCGACCAATGACCCAGACGAAAGGCGTGGGCGCCGGCAATTGATTCAATCCGGGCGGCACCGTTCCGGTCCATCCCGGTGGTGTCACCAGAAACTGACTGGCCTCGGTGCCCGTCGTGCGCCAACCCGGCGAGGCGAACACATCGCTCCACATGTCGAGCATCGGCAACAGGTAAAACCGCCCGGCGGTGTCCGGTGCGCTGATCACCAGCGGCTCCTTGGTCAAGTCGAGCCACGCGATGGAATACAGCGTGTCGAAGTTCGGCCGCACCACGCCTTTGAAATTGGCGGGTGGATACTGCGGCACACTCACAAACATGTTCATCGGGCCTTTACCGAACTCCTTGCCAGGTTCGATGTTGGTGAACTGCTTGCGGGTGATGTCCATGGTCAACAGCGGGTAAAAATACAGGTAGGCATCGACACCGATGGCGTGAGCTTCTGCGGGTGTGATTTTCGATTGAGCCTGGCTGGCCAATGGGAAGACGGCGCAGGCGGCAAGGCTTAGAGCAACAGCTGTCAATGCTTGAGTGATCAACATGTTGGCAATCGTCCGTGCTGTGGGGAGATCCGCCGGGTTCGGCAGAGCTACCGCAACTCTAGACGATCAAAACAGACGGATATGACAGGGAGACAAACGGCCAAAATCTGTTGCAGGACTGAAACAACCGCCCGAAATTTATCAACGATCCGAACGCATCAGCGCTTCCATCCCGCCTTCCATCGACAACACGGCCACCCGGTTTCGCCCCGAATGCTTGGCCTGATACAACGCCGCATCGGCGCGCTCGATGAACACTTCGATGGCGTCGAGCGCGGTCGGCACAAACGCGTAGCAGCCCAGACTGACCGTCAGGTAGCCCGTCGGTGAACCACTGTGGGTGATGTTCTTTCCCATGACGCTGTGGCGGATCTGTTCAGCAATGACCAGCGCGCCATGAATGTTGGTGTCGGGCAGCAAGACGGCAAACTCCTCCCCGCCATAACGCACCGCCAGATCGGCTTTTCGATGACAGCAACTCTTGACCGCCCGCGCCACCTCAGCCAGGCAATGGTCCCCCGCCACGTGACCGTAAGCATCGTTGTAACGCTTGAAATAATCGATATCGAGCATGATCAGGCTCAACGAACTCGACTGCCGGGCACCCCGGCCAAACTCGATGTCCAACGCCTGCTCGAACAGCCGACGATTGGCCAGCCCCGTCAGGCTATCGTGAGTGGCGATCAGCTTCAGCGCGTCCTTGGCCTTGCGCAAATCCGCCTCGACCCGTTCGCCAAGGCGCACCTGACGCACGAACACCCAACCGAACAGGCCAATGCCCATCAAAACCAGGGCCACGATCACGCTGGATTGAAACGCCGTGCCATACCAATCCTTGAGAATCGAATCCCTGGACGATGCCGCCGACACCACCAGCGGATAAGCATCGAGTTGACGGTAGCCATACAAGCGCACAGTGCCATCCACCACCGAGTTGATCATCGCGTCGCCGGAGGGCGCGTTGGGCAAGTGTTTCTGGAAGATGTCCCCCTTGGCCAACGAAGTGCCGATCTGCGACTCCACAAACGGCCGGCGCGCCAGTAACGTGCCGTCGGTCAACGCCAAAAACATCGAGCCGTTGTCATCGATGCTGAAGCTTTTGAAGAACTGGTCGAAGTAGGCCATTTTGATCTCGGCCAACAACACGCCCTGGAAGTTGCCGTTCTTGTCGTTCACCCGCCTGGAGACCGGAATGATCCACTCGCCATTCTGCCGACTGCGAATCGCCGGCCCAATATGGGCAATCGTGGACGCGTTCTGCTGGTGGAATTTGAAGTATTCCCGATCGGCGACGCCCGGGCCTCGGGGCATGTCCTCGAACGAGGTGACAATCCACTGTCCCTGCTTGTCGAACAGGAAAATCCCGTGCAACTGCCCAAGCGCCTGTACCCGCCGGGCCAAGGTTTTCTGCAAGCGAGGCCGTTGCGCCGTGCCGTAGCCATCGGTCTGGATCCAGTCCACCAGGCTGGTCAACACCAGATCGGCTTTCATGAAAGCGTCATCGGCCTGCTGCGCCATGGCCCGAGTCAGGTTCGACGACGCCACCCGCGCCAGCTCCAGATCGTGGCGGCGTGATTGCTCCAGCTGCAGATACAGAAGCGCACAGAGACAGAGGCACACCGTCACGATAAACAGCACCGCCGCCTTGAGCAGCGGCAACCGTTTCAACGCACCGCCCGGGGCTTGATGAGGGTCTTGAATGGGGATAGGCAAAAGCTCGTCCTGTAAGGGCAAGGCATGGGCAACGGCCCAAAGCCCTTATTTTTTGTGAGCTTAGTCTACGCAAGTTTTAGGGGCAATTGTCCTTTGGACAGCCGGCGCATCGCGCGGTGCAAATGCGCCCGCGCGCTCTGGTGGAGTTTTTGCGCACAGAGCTAACGGAGTCGCGGAACTGAGCATTTGCCACGACATGATTTGTCACGCTTGTATGGCTGACATGACGCAGGACAAAACCAGGGTTACGTTGAAGCGACTACGATTACTCATAGACCACCACAGGGAATTGAAATGAGTAAGGCAGACGAACTCGCGGCGAAGTTGAGACAAACCCGGCAGCCCCATGCTGAGCAGGTGATCGACAGTTGGCCGGGCCAGGTCTACGAGCTGTATCACCAGATCGAGGCGTGGCTGGTGCCCGTAACCGAAGTGGGCCTGGTCCTGCGGCGCAATCCCACTCATGTCTTTGAGCGCGATTTGGATGGTGAGACGTTCGACTATGCGATCGATCAATTGCTGATCGAGGGCAATGATCACCGCATCACTTTCGATCCAGTTGCGCGTTTCACCGAAGATGGTGCGGGCCGCGTCGAGATTCACGCCAAAAACAGGGAGCTTGCACTACTGCGCACCGTAGGCGAACACGGCGAAACGCATTGGTGGTTGCAGGCGATTGAGCAGTCCGGGCAACAACCGGATGCGGTGGCGTTGACCGAGCATAACCTGCTGGCGGTGGTGCAAGAGGGGCTGGAGCTCTGAGACCTGCGGGCGACCTCAAGGTCGCCCGCTACTACTGCCGCGCCGACGCCACTGAACCCACTGCCGAGTGCAAATCCAGCACCGGCAGCGGCGAAGGCCGGTTCAGTGCCCGCAATACCGGCTCATCGTACCCATACACATCAGGTTTGAATGCCACTCGCCCGTCACTTCCCAGATCAACGGTCCAGTAGGCCAGCAACACCGGCACTTTGACCGGAAGCCGGATGTTCTCGGTCTTGCCGTTGGCCAACTGTTTTTGAATGCCTTCGCGGTTCCATTTAACCGGGTCGTTGAACAACAGCTCCACCAGTTGCAGCGGATTTTCTACCCGAATACAGCCAGAGCTGGTCGCGCGCACGGTTTTGGCAAACAGCTCGCGATGCGGCGTGTCGTGAAGGTAAATCGAATACTCGTTGGGAAAACGGATCACCACCTGACCCAGCGAGCTGTCCGGTCCTGCGTCCTGGCGCAGAGTCAGCCCGCGCGGGTTGCTCCAGTCGACAGTCGAGGGATCAAGCACATTGCCTTCCCGGTCCAGCACGCGAATGCGGTTGGCGGCCAGGTAGCCGGGATTGCTCTGGATCTTGGGCAGCACGTCCTCCTTGAGGATCGTCGGCGGCACGGTCCAGGTCGGGTTGAACGTGATGTAGGTGATCTGCGCCTGGAAGATCGGCGTGTTGCGAGCCGTTTTACCGACCTGCACCCGGGAGCGCCAGATCGGTTGACCATCGCGGTACATCGCCACCTTATAGCCGGCGATATCGACAATGACGAAGGTGCCCTGAAGTTTGTAGAGCAGCCAGCGCGCCCGCTCCATGTTCACCCGCACCTGATCGATTCGCGCCTGCACGGGCACGTTCAGCGCGGCCAGAGTTGTCCCCCCTGCAACGCCGTCCGCCCCCAGGTATTGCTCGTTTTGATACTTTTTCACTGCCGCGGTGACGGCACCGTCGTATTGGGTGCCGTGGATCAATCGTGGGTCGAGAAAACCGGCCGCGACCATCCTCGCACGCAACTGCGCAACAGCCGGTTCGTCCATGCCTGGTTTGAGCGAATGATCCACCGCCACCTTCGGCCAACCGCCCCGGTCCCGAATACCCCGCAATTGCGCCAGGGCCTGGCGCAAACCGACGTAGACCGCTTCTTGCGGCGGCGCTAGAGCAAACGCCTTCGCCACGTCGTGATGGTCGAGCGCGGCGAAGAAGGTGTTGACGTCGTCACGAGGGTCGACGCCATTGGAATCGAAATTCCAGTGGATATCGAGCCGCGAAGGATCGACCTTGCCCCGGCGCAGCTGCAACAGCGCGGTGATAAACGTATGCGTGGTCGCCACATCGAACGCCGCACGCTGCTCAGGCGTTACCGGGGTCGTCTGCATCGCGGTGTGGGAGCGGACCAATTCATCGACATGAAAATCCGCGGGGATCAAGCCATCGGCGTCGGTCGCGTTCAGGCTGGCGATCAATTGCGCGACATCGCGGTCATCGGTCCACGCGGCGCGATAAGCACGGTGCGTATAAAAATCCATGACCAGGCGACTGACGTCCACCCGCCGATAGCGTGGCGCCGTGAGCAGCGGTGGAAACGCACTTTTCAAAGGCTCGAGCGACGCCTGAATCGATTGAGCGACGTTATCGTCCGCTGCCGCCTCGATAACGGAGATAGGCGCATCTACAGGCTCAATCGGCGAAGTTTCCGCAAAGGCCGCGCCGCTGATCAGAAAGCCCATAAAAAATATGCGGCTTATGAAGAATAACCTTGTTAAAAGCACCATGAATAATCCTTAATCTCCCGCATTCAAGGTCCAGCTTTCAATGTCCCTGCTAGACTCGAACTTAACATGATGAGACATCTATATGGCGCCACTACGTTTTGGCTATCTACTCGCGGGCCTGCTATTTATTGCAATGTCCGTACCGTCAGCCTACGCCGATTCGCTCTCCGCCGCCCTCATCAAAGCGGCTCCGAATGCTAACGCCAACGTCATCAACCTCGCCGTTCGCGCTTCACAATGCAGCATCGCTCAAGGCGCTGGCCCAGTGCAAAGACTGGCGATCATCGATTATTCGCTGCCTTCGACCGAACAACGGCTGTGGGTGTTCGATTTAAAGAAGCGCAAGTTGCTGTTTCATGAACTCGTCGCCCATGGACGCAACAGCGGCGAAAACATGGCCGTCAACTTCTCCAATCAAAACGAGAGCTTTGCCACCAGTCTCGGCCTATATCGTACGCAACAGAGCTATGTCGGACAAAACGGCTACTCGTTGCGCATGGAAGGCCTGGAGCCCGGTTTCAATGACAACGCGCTTGACCGCGCAATCGTCATCCATGGCGCACCTTACGTCAGTCCGGTACTTGCCCGCATCAACGGGCGGATCGGCAGGAGCCTCGGCTGCCCCGCTGTCCGACCGGCGGTAGCTCGTCGACTGATCGATTCGATGAAAGATGGGCAGCTTCTGTTTTCCTATTATCCGGATCAGCGCTGGCTGAAGTCTTCTTCGTACATTAATTGTGGCAGCGGCACGATGGCCTCGGCCGGCAAAAACACTGTGCGCAAGTAAACCCGGCGTGAACCTGTCAAAACTGTAATCCCCGCCTCAGACTTCTGAAAGGCAGCGCTCGTTAGCCTCCCCGTCAACTTCCCACGTTGACGGACCGGGTAAACGGCATGCACTCCAGCACCACAAGACGCACCTTCGTTAAAGGCCTGGCCGCGAGCGGTTTGCTCGCGGGCCTCGGTTTATGGCGCACGCCTGTCTGGGCGGTCACCAGCCCTGGCGAACCTCAAGTGCTGGCGGGCACCGAGTTCGATCTGTCGATCGGCGAAACCGCGGTCAACATTACCGGCCATCCAAGCACCGCCATGACCATCAACGGCGGCCTTCCCGGTCCTCTGCTGCGCTGGCGTGAAGGCGACACCGTCACATTGCGCGTGAAGAACGCACTCAAGGTCGACACCTCCATTCACTGGCACGGCATCCTGCTGCCGGCCAACATGGACGGCGTGCCTGGCCTGAGCTTTCACGGCATCGAACCGGGCGGCGTGTACGTCTACCAATTCAAGGTCAGGCAAAACGGCACTTACTGGTATCACAGCCATTCGGGCTTTC
Source organism: Pseudomonas sp. JAI111 (assembly GCF_024809425.1). Taxonomy (NCBI): domain Bacteria; kingdom Pseudomonadati; phylum Pseudomonadota; class Gammaproteobacteria; order Pseudomonadales; family Pseudomonadaceae; genus Pseudomonas; species Pseudomonas sp. JAI111. The sequence goes on from NZ_JANUCB010000001.1 coordinate 519,111, forward strand.
AGGAACAGTCCGGCGTATACGGCCCGCTGATCATCGATGCCAAGGAGCCGGAACCGTTTCAGTACGACCGCGATTACGTAGTGATGCTGACCGACTGGACCGACGAAGACGCCGTCGGCCTGATGAAGACCCTGAAAAAGCAGTCCGATTACTACAACGAGCACAAGCGCACCGTGGGCGACTTCATCCACGACGTCAGCGAGAAAGGTTGGGGGTCCACGGTCGCCGACCGAACGATGTGGGCCGAGATGAAAATGAACCCCACCGACCTGGCAGACGTCAGCGGCGCAACTTACACCTACCTGATGAACGGCCAGGCACCAGCCATGAACTGGACCGGGGTATTCCGGCCCGGCGAGAAACTGCGCCTGCGGTTTATCAACGGCTCCGCCATGACCTATTTCGACGTGCGCATTCCCGGCCTGAAAATGACCGTGGTCGCAGCGGATGGCCAGCACGTCAAACCGGTGAGCGTCGATGAGTTTCGCATCGCGGTGGCCGAGACGTTTGATGTGATCGTCGAGCCGACCGAAGCGGCTTACACGCTCTTCGCGCAATCAATGGATCGCAGCGGTTTTGCACGAGGCACGCTAGCGGTTAAAGCAGGTGCGACCGCGCCGGTTCCGGCACTCGACCCTCGACCGCTGGTGACTATGGACGACATGGGCATGGGCGGCATGGACATGGCCGGCATGGACCACGCCAGCATGGGCGATATGGCGGGCATGGACCACAGCGCCATGGCCGGCATGCAGGCTCACCCGGACACGGAAAAAAACAACCCGCTGGTGGACATGCAAGCCATGAGCCCCACCCCCAAGCTCGACGACCCGGGCCTGGGCCTGCGCAACAATGGCCGCCGCGTCCTGACCTATTCAGACCTGCGCAGCACCTTCGAAGACCCGGATGGTCGCGAGCCCGGTCGCACGATCGAACTGCACCTCACCGGCCACATGGAGAAATTCGCCTGGTCGTTCAATGGCGTGAAATTCTCCGACGCCGCGCCGCTGCGCCTCAAGTACGGCGAGCGGGTGCGGGTGGTGCTGGTCAACGACACGATGATGACCCACCCCATCCACCTGCACGGCATGTGGAGCGACCTCGAAGACGAAAACGGCCGGTTCATGGTGCGCAAACACACCATCGACATGCCGCCCGGCACCCGACGCAGCTACCGGGTCACCGCCGATGCGCTTGGCCGCTGGGCCTATCACTGCCACCTCCTGTACCACATGGAAATGGGCATGTTCCGTGAAGTTCGCGTGGAAGAATGAGGTGTATACCATGAACAGACTGACGCTGATTTTTTGCGCACTCGTGACCGCGAGCCTGACGCCTTCGCCGGCGATAGCCGCCACCAACGACATGCAGGGCATGGACCATAGCCAGATGAGCGGCATGGACGACAGCCAATTGCAAAGCATGGACGAAGGTCAGATGCAGCCCGCCGCGCCGACTGAAAGCCGCACGCCGATACCGGCACTGACCGAAGCCGACCGCGCTGCCGTATTCGCCAGCCTGACCGGCCACGGCGTGCATGACACCGCCCTCAACTATTACTTCCTCGCCGACAAACTCGAATGGCAGGACGCGGACAACGGCAGCGCCCTGGCGTGGGATGTCTCCGGATGGATCGGCGGCGACATCGACCGACTGTGGCTACGCTCCGAAGGCGAACGCCTCAACGGCAAGACCGAGGACGCCGAAATACAAGCCCTTTGGGGCCATGCGATTTCCCCGTGGTGGGACGTGGTGAGTGGCGTGCGCCAGGACTTCAAACCCGGCGCCCCGCAAACCTGGGCCGCCTTCGGCTTGCAAGGCATGGCGCTCTATAACTTTGAAACCGAAGCCACGGCGTTCATCGGTGAAGGTGGCCAAACCGCCGTGCGACTGGAAGGCGACTACGACATCCTGCTCACCAACCGGCTGATTCTGCAGCCGACTGCCGAGCTGAACGCCTATGGCCAAAACGACCCGCAACGGGGTATCGGTTCCGGACTATCCAACACCGAAGCCGGCCTGCGGCTGCGCTATGAAATCCGTCGGGAGTTCGCGCCCTACCTCGGCGTGACCTGGAATCGCACCTACGGCAAAACCGCCGACTACGCCAACGCCGAAGGTGAGGATCGCAGCGAAGCGCGCCTGGTCCTCGGCGTTCGGCTGTGGTTTTAAACGCATTAATCCAACTCCAAAACACAACCGCTCCGAGCGGTAAGAGGCCTTGCATGCGCATGATGAAAACGACAGTTGTTGCCCTTGGGCTGCTGATGAGCGCACTCGCTCAAGCACACCCCAAACTGCTCTCCTCCAACCCGGCCGACGCGGCGGAAGGTGCGGCGCCGAGCACCATCGAACTGCACTTCTCCGAGAACCTGATGACGCAATTTTCCGGGGCGAAACTGGTGATGACTGAAATGCCCGGCATGGCGCATTCCCCGATGCCGATGAAGGCCAAGGTCTCGGGCGGCAGTGACCCGAAAACCATGGTCATCACTCCGCTCACACCACTGTCTGCCGGGAGCTACAAAGTCGACTGGCGCGCGGTGTCTTCCGATACTCATCCGATCACCGGCAACGTCACGTTCAAAGTGAAGTGATTGATGAACGAAGCGCTCGGTATTGCACTGCGGTTGGGTCTGTATGTGGATTTGATGCTGTTGTTCGGGTTGGCGCTGTTTGCGCTGTACAGCCTTGAAGGTCAGGAGCGGCGCTCGGGGACCGTGTTGCCGTTGCGCCCGATCTTGGCGGGCACGGCAGCGTTGGGCGCCCTGCTGTCGGTCGCCAGCCTGGTGGTGATGGCGAGCGCCATGAGCGGTGAATCGGACATTGCTGAGCTGCGTCCGCACATCGAGATGATGATGTTGCAAACCGACGTCGGATTCGCCTGGATCGTGCGTCTCGTCGCCTTGGTCGTCGCCGGCCTGGCGATGTTGTTCCACCCTCGGGCGCTAGGGTTCAGCCTGCTGGTGGCGTCGATGGCGGGCGCGATCGCCCTCGCCTCGCTGGCCTGGAGCGGTCATGGGGCGATGGACGAAGGTGACCGCCGTGCCTGGCATTTCACCGTCGATATTCTGCACATGCTGGCGGCAGGCGTGTGGCTGGGGGCTTTGGTGGCGTTTGCGTTGATGGCGAAAATCAATGCGCTGCAAAGCGAAGCCCGCATTCGGTTGCTGGCTCGCACGGTGACACGGTTCGAAACGGTCGGTGCATTGATTGTGCTCTTTATCACGGTCACAGGCGTCGTGAACTACCTGTTCATTGTGGGGCCGACGCTCGATGAGGTGTTTCTGAGCACCTACGGGGTGTTGCTGTTCATCAAAGTTGCACTGTTCGCCGGGATGCTGGTGCTCGCCGCGCTGAACCGCTTCCACCTTGGGCCGCTTTTGCAGCAGTCGTTGCGGGATGGGCAGCACCGGGTGGCGGCGAATGCGTTACGGCGCAGCGTGATCGTGGAATTGGTGGCGGCGGTGTTGATTGTAGGGTTGGTCGCCTGGTTGGGAACGTTGAGCCCGGAAAGGGTCGATCCGTAGGAGCGCCTCTTTCCAAGGCAATGCGTGACCTGATGCCTGCGACTATCTAAACTCCCCCCGGTGGCCAAAAATACTTTTGGCCCGACCAGGGAAATTCACATGGACCTTCAACATCGCAACAACATAAAAGTGATGGGCGACGGTCCGGCGACGCTGGTCTTCTCCCATGGCTTTGGCTGCGATCAAACCATGTGGCGCTACCTCGTCGATCATTTCACGGGGCGTTGCAGGGTCGTATTGTATGACCAGGTCGGCGCGGGGCAGTCGGACCTCGGGGCGTACGACAAAGAAAAATACAACTCTCTGGCCGGGTATGCCCAGGACCTTGGCGAACTCATCGACCAGTTCGCCACCAGCCCGGTGATTCTGGTGGGGCATTCCGTCAGCGCCATGATCGGTGCCCTGGTGGATCGTCAGCGCCCCGGCACCATCGCTGCCCACGTCATGATTGGTCCCTCGCCCTGCTATATCGATGTCGACGACTACGTGGGCGGCTTCAAGCTCGAAGACATCCACTCACTGCTCGACACCCTCGACAGCAACTACCTCGGCTGGTCGAGCACGATGGCTCCGGTGATCATGGGCGCACCCGGGCAGCCAGCGCTGGGCGAAGAGCTCACCAACAGTTTTTGCCGTACGGAACCCGAGATCGCCAAGCAATTTGCCCGCGTCACGTTCATGTCCGACAACCGCGAAGACGTTGCGGGCCTGACCACGCCAACCCTGATCCTGCAATCCAGCGACGACATCATCGCCCCCGTTGCCGTCGGCGAATACCTGCATGGCGTGCTTCCCAACAGCACGCTCTGCCTGGTGGCCAACGTCGGCCATTGTCCCCACATGAGCGCGCCCTGCGCCTGCTCCGAGGCCATGGACAGCTTCCTGTCGCCCTGGATAGACCCACATGTCGACTGACGAACCGCCGTTGCCCGACCCGCAGACGCTGTTCGAATGCGCGCCCTGCGGCCTCGTGGTGACGAAAGAAGACGGCACGATCCTGCGTGCCAATCAGACCTTCTGCCACTGGATCGGCTTCGATTCCCAAGCCTTGGTTGGCCGGCGCTTTCAAGACCTGCTGACCATGGGCGGACGCATTTTCCATCAGACGCACTGGGCGCCACTGATGCAGATGCAAGGCTCCGTGGCCGAGGTAAAACTCGATCTGGTTCACCACGACAAACACACGGTCACCATGCTGCTCAACGGGGTCAGACGCGAGCACGCCAACGGTACGTTTAATGAACTGGCGCTGTTCGGCACCATTGACCGCGACAAGTACGAACGTGAACTGCTCAGCGCGCGCAAACTCGCGGAGGGCCTGTTGTCGGAGAAAATGGCGGCCGATGCCGCCCTTCTCGACGCTCAGACCCAATTGAACCGGGCCTACGAAAAGGCCAAGCGACGCGCCTCGTTCGCCGAACAAATGGTCGCCATCGTCAGCCACGACCTGAAAAACCCGCTGACCGCCATCAAAATGGCCTCGGACATCCTCGCCCAAGGCGAGCGCACTGCCAGGGAAACCAAACTGCTCGGCCACATCAGCCAATCGGCGGAACGCGCGCAGCGCATGATCGCCGACCTCCTGGACTTCGCGCTGGCCAGAGTCGGGCGCGGCATCGGGGTTTCTCCGACTTCGCAGGACTTGCACACGATCGTCAGACAGAGCGTCGACGAGCTGCGCATGGCATTTCCCGAGGCGACGTTGCTGCATCAGTCCATCGGCACCGGTAACGCAAATCTGGACGCGGATCGGGTGCAGCAGATCATTGGCAATCTGGTTGCCAATAGCGTGGCCTATGGTGACCTGGCGCAGCCGATTACCATTACCTCGCGACTGGAAGAGAATCAGGCCGTGGTGTCGGTGCAAAACCACGGGCCGGTTATTCCAGCATCGTTGATTGCAGTTCTGTTTGAACCGATGACTCGTGGCACAGACACAGACACCGACAGTGATGTACGCAGTGTCGGGCTCGGGTTGTTTATCGTCCGGGAAATCGCCATGGCCCACGGCGGGGATGTTTCGGTGAGTTCGAACCCGGAGGATGGGACAGTATTCAGCGTGTATTTTCCGTCAGGTGCCGTAGCGCAGTAAGCGTCACGCCTGATCAAATCCATCACGGAAGCCGGATATCAATGAAAACCATAAAAAGCACACTCATCCTCGGCGGCCTGCTCGCGCTATCTCTTGCTGCTCAGGCGGAGCCATCGCATCTGGACAGCGTCATCCAGCAAGGCCAACTGCGGGTTTGCACCACGGGCGATTACAAACCCTATACCTACAAAGCCGAAGACGGCGAATATTCAGGCATCGACATCGCCATGGCCCACACGCTGGCCGACAGCCTTGGCGTCAAGGTCGAGTGGGTGCAGACCACCTGGAAAACCCTGATGCCCGATATGCTGGCGGGCAAGTGCGACATCGGTGTCGGCGGCATCTCGGTCACGCTGGAACGTCAGAAAAAAGCCTTCTTCAGCACCACGCTGGATGTCGACGGCAAGATCCCGCTGGTGCGTTGCGAAGATCAGGCGCTGTACCAGACGGTCGAGCAGATCAACCAGCCTGGGGTTCGCCTGGTTGAACCGGCCGGAGGCACCAACGAAGCGTTTGTCCACGCCTTTCTTCCCAAGGCGCAGTTGAGCCTTCACGACAACGTGACGATCTTTCAGGAGCTGCTGGACAAGAAGGCCGACGTGATGATTACCGATGCGTCGGAAGCGCTGTACCAGCAGAAACTCAAACCCGGTTTGTGCGCGGTGAACCCGAGCCAATTCATGCAGTACGGCGAGAAAGCCTACTTGCTACCCCGTGATGACATCACCTGGAAGTTGTACGTCGATCAGTGGCTGCACTTGGCCAAGGTCACCGGCAACTACCAGAAAATCCTGGGTCAATGGATAGCGACGCCCGCCTCCAAATAGCCGCAAACGCACGATCCCCGCAGCCTGCGTCCGGCTGCGCGGTGGTCGACGGGGCATCAGGCAATGACGTGAGCCGGCACAGGTTTCCCCTGCCGTCGCGTCACACCTCAGTCATCGTGCAACAAACCCGAACTGTACTCACTGAAACTGTTGCCGATCGCACTTCCACCGAACTTCAACTGGTTGGCACCATGGCCGTCGAAAGATTGGCAACCTTGTGAGAAACACGTGCTGGTACTCACGCCCGAGCAAGCGCTCAACAGCAAAGCACCGGCGATCATCACGACTTTGAGGAGGTTCGGGATCATTTTTCAGTTTCCTGTGGGTTCGACGCGTGGCCATACGAATGTGCGCCCTTCATCGTAGGCCGCAAATGCGTCAGACAAGATGAAATCTGACGGGCCGACAGGATCTGTTCAGCTATTGCGGCATTGTCATCGCAATAAGGGCACATCCGATCGCGAGACAAACAGCGCGAGCACCGCTGCCAGTAAAAGAAATACTCCACTTGCGATGAACGTTGCCTGGTAGCCAACTCCGTCATAGAGCACCCCGCCCACGGTCGCACCAAGTGTGATCGCCAACTGAATCACCGCCACCATCAGACCACCTCCGGTTTCGGCATCCTCTGGAAGCGTGCGCGATAACCATGTGAACCAGCCGACAGGTGCGCACGTAGCGATCAGGCCCCATACACCCAGCAGAACGGCTGTCGTCCACATCGAGTTGCCAAATACGAGCAGAGCCGCAGCAAGCCCCGACATCAACAATGGGATGATCATCAGAACTCGATGAAGACTTCTGTGCAACACCGGGCCGATCACCATAGTGCCCACCAATCCTGCCACGCCTATGATCAGCAACAGCAGGGAGAGTCCAGATACATCAACGCGGGTCACCAACTCCAGAAACGGACGCAGATAGGTGAACAACGCGAATTGCCCCATAAACAAAAATGCCACGGCTGCCATGCCCAGCGAGACTTTCGCATTAGCCAATAGCCGAAACACATCCGTTACAGAGCCAGACTCATTTTGGCCAGGCATTTTCGGCAACGTGAATGCTTGCCAACAGAGCGCCAACGCGGCGAGCGGAACCACGCAGAAAAATGCACCTCGCCAACCGATCAACCCACCCATGTAACTGCCAATGGGAGCCGCGACAGCAGTGGCGAGTGCCGTGCCGCCCTGGATCAAAGCGATGGCCTTAGGCACGAAACGCTCAGGTGCAATCCGCATCATGACGGCAGTCGACATTGACCAACTGCCACCGATAGCAATTCCCAAAATGGCGCGGCCCACCATCAGTGTCGAGTAGTTCGGGGCAAAGGCGACGAGCGTGCCTGAGGCAATCATCAAGCCGGTCAGGAAAAGCAAAACGGGTCTTCGGTCGAGTCGACGGATGACTGAAGAGATGAAGAGACTGGTGACGACCGCGAAGAGGCCTGAAATGGAAATCGCTTGTCCGGCCTGCCCCTCCGTCAGCGCGAGATCCGTCGCAATCGGTGTGAGCAAACTCACCGGCAGAAACTCCGAAGTCACCAGGGCAAACGCACACAGCGACATCGCGAGGACGGCTCCCCATACCTGTCGATTCGCGGCCTGGATAGGAAAGGTGGTGCTGCTCATCTGATGTTCTCCAACACGAAAAGCTCCAACGCCAGCAACGTGCGCGTGGCGTCGGAATCGTTTTTTGGGTACGTAGAGTGATGAAAGATCCGCGGCTCAACGCGTCACTTGAGGTGGGTCTGGAAGAACGAGGTCAGCTTGGCAAACGGAATGAGATCGACCCGATCATAGAGATCCACGTGGCCCGCACCTGGAATGATGACAAGCTCTTTCGGTTGACCGGCCAGTCGATAGGCCTCTTCACTGAATTCACGCGAGTGAGCATTTTCCCCGGCAATGAACAACATTGGGCGCGGCGAGATCGTCTCGATATCGTTGAACGGATAGAAGTTCATGAACTTGGCGTTGCTGGTGAGCGTCGGGTGAGTGGTCAGTAACGGTGACTGACCTTTGGGCGTGAACTCTCCGCGTGGTGTGCGGTAGAAATCGTAGAACTCGCGCTCGATGGGGTTGGATGTGTCAGTCAGCTCATGGACGCTTCCGCTGGTGTACTGGGTTTCGCCACCTGTGAACTCAACGTATCGCTGCTCGGCAGCGGCGGCGATAGCTTGCTTCCTCTGATCGACAGTGACGGAATGCTTCAAACCGTTTCGGTTGGCTGCGCCCATGTCGTACATGCTGACTGTGGCAACGGCCTTCATCCGAGGGTCGATCTTGGCCGCGCTAATGACGAAGCTGCCGCTGCCACAAATGCCCAGGACGCCTATCCGGCTCCGATCAACAAATGTCTGGGTACCGAGGTAATCCACAGCGGCACTGAAGTCTTCAGCATAGATTTCTGGCGCAACCGCGTTGCGCGGTTGACCCTCACTTTCGCCCCAGAACGACAGATCGATCGCAAGTGTCACGAAGCCCTGCTCCGCCAGTTTCTGCGCATACAGGTTCGAACTCTGCTCTTTGACCGCACCCATGGGATGGCCAACGATAATCGCTGCGCTTTTGCTGCCGGGCTTCAGATCTTTAGGGACAAACAGATTGCCCACCGTATTCATCCGGTACTGATTTTTGAAGGTCACCTTTTGCATCGTGACCTTCTCGCTTTTGTAAAAATTATCGGCTCCGTTGGACATGTCTGCTCCGAGTGCGGAGAGCGACGCCATCAGAAGGCCGAGCAACAAAAACAGTTTTCTCATGAGGTGCTCCCATCAGTGAATAGGTGCCGATCGACCTGCTTTCCAGGGTCCGAATCAGCGAGTGGTATGAGCAATACCTGCGACGACAGGTGAGGCTTGCCCTATTCTCTGGGAATACGTCATGCTTGATAATCTAATGAAAGCTTGTTGAAGTTATAAGCACAGCTAATCAATCTGGATAGGCGGGCTTCGATGTCACGGCATAACCTGAACGACCTTCTGGCCTTCGTGACAGTTGCCCGAGAAGGCAGCTTTACCCGAGCGGCCGCCCACCTGGGTGTCACGCAGTCCGCCTTGAGCCAGACCATTTCCGGACTGGAAAAACGGCTGAAAATACGCCTGCTTACGCGCACCACTCGTAGCGTTTCGCCGACCAGCGCCGGCGAACGCCTGATGCAAGCCATCGGTCATCGTTTCGACGAAATCGAGTTAGAACTGGATGCTTTGACTGAGCTTCGTGACAAGCCTGCAGGTACGGTGCGCATCACCTGCGGAGATTTTGTCCTGAAGACCATCCTCCTTCCGCGACTCACTCCACTGCTCCTGGAATACCCTGACATCAAGGTTGAGTTCGATATCAACTATGGCTTCCGGGACATCGTTGCTGACCGCTTCGATGCGGGCATCCGATTTGGTGACACCGTCGATAAGGATATGATCGCCGCTCCCATCGGACCTCAGGTACGGATGGCTGCCGTGGCATCGCCTGCGTATTTCGCACGCAACGGCATGCCCAGGAAACCGCAGGATCTGGTGAATCACCAATGCATCGACATACGCTTTCCAACCCTTGGCGGAGTCTACGCCTGGGAATTCGAAAAGCGTGGTCGAAAGATCAACGTGCGTGTCACGGGCCAGGTCATTGTGAACACCAGCGCACATGTCCCGGCGGCGGCAATCAGCGGCTTGGGTATCGCCTACTTGCCGGAAGAAGAATTTGCACCGCATATCGAGGATGGCCGCCTGGTACGCGTCCTGGAGGACTGGTGCCCTTTGTTCTCGGGCTATCACCTGTACTACCCGAGCCGTCGCTTGCCAACACCCGCCTTTTCACTGGTGCTGAAGGCTCTACGCGGTGAGTCTTTGGAAGACATGCCGAGGCATGTCTCCTGATTTCAGTTGAGTCGACGTAGGGTGCCTGGAGCGATAGTTAACGGGCGCTGTCGATGATTTGGCCGTTGTCAGCTGTACGTTCCCGTGCCGGGGCGGCCTGTTTCCGGGCGAATGTCCGGCACTCTTGGTAAACTGGTGACCCTTTGTTTTCAAGGCTGACTAAACACGCCTGAAAACGACCCAGAATGCGCAGAGAAAAATGCTAGCTCAAACAGTGACAAACCCACAAAACACAAGCCCTGCGCTGTCTCGGCGGTTTAGTGTTGCGCCGATGATGGACTGGACCGACCGCCACTGCCGGTTCTTCCTGCGCCTGCTCTCAAAACACGCGCTCCTCTACACCGAGATGGTCACCACCGGCGCGTTGCTCAATGGCGATCACGAGCGTTTCCTGCGTCACAACGAAGCCGAGCACCCGCTGGCGCTGCAACTCGGCGGTAGTGTTCCGCTGGACCTGGCCGCGTGCGCGCGCATGGCTCAGGAACACGGTTACGACGAGGTCAATCTGAATGTCGGCTGCCCGAGTGATCGGGTGCAGAACAACATGATTGGTGCGTGCCTGATGGGGCATCCGCAGTTGGTGGCCGATTGCGTGAAGGCGATGCGCGATGCGGTGTCGATTCCGGTGACGGTGAAGCATCGGATCGGGATTAACGGGCGGGACAGTTACGAGCAGTTGTGTGATTTCGTCGGCACGGTACGGGATGCCGGGTGCACGAGTTTTACCGTGCATGCGCGGATTGCGATTCTGGAGGGGCTGTCGCCGAAGGAAAACCGTGACATTCCGCCGTTGCGTTATGACGTGGCGGCGCGGCTGAAGGCGGACTTTCCGGAGTTGGAGATCATTCTCAACGGCGGAATCAAGACGCTGGAGGCGTGTCATGCGCATTTGCAGACGTTTGACGGCGTGATGCTGGGTCGCGAGGCTTATCACAATCCTTATGTGATGGCTGAAGTGGACCAGCAACTGTTCGGCAGTACGGCCCCGGTGATCAGTCGGGCCGAAGCGCTGGCCCAGTTGCGCCCTTATATCGCCGCGCACATTGATGCCGGTGGTTCGATGCACCACATCACCCGACATGTACTGGGATTGGGCACCGGATTTCCGGGGGCGCGCAAGTTCCGGCAGTTGTTGTCGGTGGATATCCATAAGGCGAAAGAGCCTTTGGCGTTGCTGGATCAGGCAGCGGCGCTGCTTGAAGGGCGTTAACGACTATCCGCGTTACCACCAGGCTGTTGATCGACAGCCTGTTGGTTAGTGTCAGAGCGCTGCAGCTTCAGTCCAGTTGACCCAACCGAATAGCCATGTCGCCAGGATCAACAACCCAAAGACGATCCGGTACCAGGCGAATGCGGCGTAACTGTGGCTGGCGATGAACTTGAGCAAGCCGCGCACGGCGATCATGGCGAAAAAGAACGCGGTGACGAAACCCAGGGCAAAGACCGGCAGGTCGGCGGCCTGGAACAAATCCCGGTACTTGTAGCCTGAGTAGACCGCCGCACCGACCATGGTTGGCATGGCCAGGAAGAATGAGAACTCGGTGGCGGCCTTGCGTGACAGGCCGAACAGCAGCCCACCGATAATGGTCGAACCAGAACGCGAGGTGCCCGGTATCATCGCCAGGCATTGGGCGAAACCGACTTTAAGCGCGTCGGTCCAGCGCATATCGTCAACATGATCGACATACACCACGTGGTCCCGCCGTTCTGCCCACAACATGACGATTCCGCCTACAACCAAAGCCACCGCCACGGTAATTGGGTTAAACAGATACTCGTGAATCGTGTCGGCGAACAATACACCCAAGACGACAGCCGGCATAAAGCCGATCAATACGTTCAAGGTAAAACGTTGGGCGTTACGTTGTGTTGGCAAGCCTTTAATGATCTCGAAGATCTTGCGTCGAAACTCCCAGACGACCGCCAGAATGGCACCCAGCTGAATAATGATATTGAACGCCATCGCACGTTCACCGCCGAAGTCGAGCAAGTCCGCGACAATAATCTGGTGCCCTGTACTTGATATTGGCAAAAACTCCGTCAGCCCTTCGACCACGCCTAAAATCAATACCGCAACCGTCGTCCAAAAATCCATTAGTTCCTCTCACTGACAAAAGCACATCAACTGACCTGCTTTAGATGTATCGCCAACGAGAAATTAAAACGCATCCGGCCGCGCATTAAAACTTAATGTTATTAAATGTCCAGCCCCCCCTCCATCAAGAGAGATGTTATATAACAACAAATATTAGTTATAGGGAAGTCGACGGAACGCCAAAATCTCTCCGCCAACTAGACCTGTCGCGGCCATTATTAACGCTTCGGAAAATCGGTATGTAACTGAATGTGTGAATCGCCTGTAACGATCTTGATCTGGAAAAGCGAGAGATCACGGAAAAAGATGGCACAATGATACTCTTTTGCCAGCTGTGTGCTGCATGCCGGAACCGCGAAGAATCACGTCGTAGCCACCTGCAATGTTAAAAAAATTGTGATGGTCGCTGGAAAATTCCGTGAAATGTTACCAATTGTCAGTCACAAATGAGAATTGGTGCTTTAACATCCAAATGTCAGCACCCAGCCGAGTCAAAGCATGATGCTTACAGGGAAAATAACGACGACCCGCCACAACCACGTGAAGGAGGTGCCAGGCATTCTCACCATGGGGCGGACCCATTCAATAGCAGAGGATTTCAGAACTTTAGTTGCTAGCCACATTGCGCATGATATACCCGTTGACACAATGTGCTACAACAATTCATTTAGAAAAAACAGGGACACTCAATCGTACCGCGCAATCTTCATTGTGATTGACAGTCCCCAGGTGTTTGTTGAAAGCCTTGCGCTGGTAGAAAGTATTCGCGCACAGAATCAGGCAAGCATTATAGTTGTCGCGATCACAGGAAAAGGCACTTACAACAAGATGAAATATTATCTTGCCGGCGCCGACCACTGCATTAAATTCGCGACATTACCGAATGAAAACTGCGACGTACTTGTTGATTTTTTCGACAGTGCAGAGTGGCAGAAGAAGCACAGTTTGCTCCTCGATCCGACGCGTATGTGCCTGATTGGAGATTATAAAAAGCTCGACGTTTCGTTTCCCGAAATGAAGATTCTTGAAGCGTTTTCTGAAACCAGAAACCAAATATTGAGCCACGACGAAATCGCCAGAATCATGGGCCTAAATATAAATTTTTATGACCCAAGAGCCTTGGAAAAATCAATAAGCCGCCTTCGCGGCAAAATAAAAGGCACGTATGGCACCAACGCCATCCAAAGTATTCGTGGCCATGGATATCGTCTAATCAGGGGTCTGATCGCGACCGCTTGATGAGTTAACAGGCAAGGGAGTTATTGCATTATGAACGCAACGGGGAGCGCGTCTTACGTCTATCCTGCGAGTCATTATTTGTCTCGACAATTGATCCTCACTCGCGATGACTGCCCTTTTGGCAGCGAGATCAGAATACAGTTTGACGACCATCAGGCTCAGCCCGCGCCTGCATGGGTGAACCCGATGAGTAGCCTTTACAGTGAGGTACTCACGCAAACCCGGCAGATTGCCTTCTCGCTTAAAGACCGCAATACCTCAAGCGAAAGCAAGTACCTGAGCCGTCGATTCGTATGCGTCAGGCAGTCGGATCTGGCCAGTTCCGCCCTCACCGAAGAGCTGATCCAGTGCGCCGATTCGCTGGGAAATCTTGGCCAGACGCTGGTGATCGCACTCAATGAGCTGCCCCTCTCGGCGGTCAGTTTCGTCGAAAAAAAGAAAATCCTAAACAACATCTACCTGTTGAAAGATCACGGTATTGAAATCGCCTTCGACGATTACAACATCGACGATGAAAGTATCGAGATGTTTACAACCCTGAATTTATTCGACTATATAAAGATCCCGCTTTCAACCCTAGACTTGAGTCTTAAACTCACTGGCAATCCAGAACTTTTCAATCGACTTCATGAACGCATGACGATGCTGACGCACACCACAAAGGTTGCATTTATTGCGGACAGAGTAGAGCAAGCTGCTAGCCATATACTGGCTCGTGCACTGCCGTTTGAATACTTTCAAGGGAGCCATTACTCCCCTGCCGACATCCTATTAAATTAAAACCGAGCACCCCCTTCAGGAGAGAGACATGGAAAGCAGCACACCCCTCCCCAGAAAATACTTTGTCGTCGTCACACACAGCCCGGCACTACAACTTGAGCTTGAGGCATTACTGTCGAGCGAGCGATATAACTCATTCGGCACATCACAGGCAAAAATGTTTATCGAAGGTGTTGCCCTTCCCTCCTCAACGCCAAAACTCATGGAGTTCATCTCCCCTCACCTGGACATTAATGTCCCACCTGTTATCAAACATGATACTCAGCGCATACTTGCGACCTTTGAGTCCGAGTGGTTAGCCGCGCAATCCGACACATCGTTTAATAACACCACTTCGCTGACAGGCGACACGCGGGACGAGTCCGTCTCAATGAACGTAAAAGCCCACTTTCCGTGCTCAGACGCCTGGCAACTGAGCAATGGCAGCGGTGCGCTGATCAAAGATGATGTCGAGATTGTCCTGACCGGCCTTGAGGCGGCGCTGATCAATAAAATGCTGCACCATGATGACCGAGTGGTCAGCAAAGATGATCTGATCCGCAGCATTGGCAGAGAACCGGAGCACTATCGCGGTCTCGAGATGTGTCTTAGTCGACTACAGGAAAAATTTAAAAATGCCAGTAATGGCGAGCGCCTTTTCCGCGCGGTTCGAAACCGTGGCTATTGCCTGATACAGAAAATCACACGGGGGAAAAATAACACCTGAGCCACACTAATGACCCTCCTGGTAGTGCATTACAAAAACAAGAAAGCACTTCACGACTCTACTCCCCTTTATACCCTTGATTTATTTCCTCCCGCGCTGCGCTGCGCCAGCTCCTTTATTGTCGACCATTTCTAACACTTCCCATTCAATCTAACGAAACAGCAACTAGCGACCCGTTAAAAGTCGTCAGACTGCTTTCAGATCGATCAATTAATCTATTCACTGACGAGCGCGCCGCACAGTGGCGTTTCGATCGTCAATGCGACGCCATCTTATAAAAACAATAACGCTTACTCATCAACTTTGGCTGTTGTCTGTCGACGCGCAAATGGACGTATTTTGGGGATATCGCATGGTTAACAATCTTCGTATCAATCGAAATACCCACCTCAAAGGACTGACCTTCTGGGGACAGTGGGCATTGGGTCAGGGCTATGTAACGGCCCTGTTGTTTTTATTAGTTTATAACCAGACCGGAACACTGGAGTTCTATTATCGAGTCTGCGCCATTCTGACGGTATTGGCCTCGGTGCCCGCTTATACATGGTGTGGCGTCTATGCCAAGAAGGACAACTACCTGGCGGGTTTGGGACGTTTGCTGATGGGCTGGTCGATGACACTCGCGGCATTGGCCTGCGTGGCGTTTATCTGCAAGGCTGATGAGCTGTTTTCGCGCCAGATCATCCTGGTATGGGCGGCCGTCGGCTACCTTGGGCAAGCTCTGCTGTACGTGCCGCTGCATGGATTCGCGCAATACTATCAACGGTCACTTCAGAGCGAGCATAAAACCCTGATCGTCGGCACAGGCGAGTTGGCATTGGGGCTCGCCAGAAAGCTGCGCAGCCTTGAGCACTTTCCGCTGGTGGGTTTGGTCAGCACGGACACCACGGTTCCGCTGGGCTTGGGGGCGCCGCGTATCGTCGGTCCTCAGGAGCAACTGCTGGAGTTGATCAAAGCCCACGACATCCGCCGTTTGTACATCACGCTGCCCCTGAGCGAAGCGGCAAAGATCGAAGCCATGTACATCGATCTGCTGGGGGCCAATGTCGATGTGGTCTGGGTGCCAGACTTGAACAGCCTGACGCTGCTCAATCACTCGGTGCGGGTCGTGGACGGTTTGCCGGCGATCTACTTGAACGAAAGCCCGTTGACCAGCCAGCCCACCGCCGCACTGAGTAAAAGCCTGCTGGAAAAGAGCGTGGCGCTGTTGGCCATTGTCCTGCTCAGCCCCCTGCTGTTGCTGATTGCCCTGGCTGTGAAACTCAACTCTCCAGGGCCGGTGTTCTTCAAACAGGATCGTCACGGCTGGAATGGCAAGGTGATCCAGGTCTGGAAATTTCGCTCGATGCGCGTGCACGACGACCATGAAGTCAAACAGGCCAGTCGAAACGATTCGCGGATCACCGCGGTTGGGCGGTTTATCCGCCGCACGTCGCTGGATGAGTTGCCGCAACTGTTCAACGTGCTGCAAGGGCATATGGCACTGGTGGGCCCACGTCCGCACGCGGTTGCGCACAACGATTACTACTCCGGAAAAATTCTCGCCTACATGGCCCGTCACCGAATCAAACCGGGGATTACCGGCCTGGCCCAAATCAACGGATGCCGTGGCGAGACCGACACCCTCGACAAGATGCAGAAACGCGTGGAAATCGACCTCAAGTACATCAACAACTGGTCGTTGTGGCTGGACCTGAAGATCCTGGTGAAGACACCGTTCACCCTGCTCTCCAAAGACATCTATTGATGGCTTAGTGGCCGGGCACTTCAGAATGACAAGGGGACGCAAGTCCCCTTTTTCGTGGGCGTCTATCAGGCTTTGCCGACCTATCAAGGCCATTGACCGGGCGTGACAGGACCATCGCCGGGGGATCTGGCTTACGGGTTTCAGTGGGTCGGATAACGCAGCGAACGCTGCACAGAAGAGGCTTCAGCGTACGACCGTCAGAGCATGGCCCTTACGGTCGATCGCATCGCGAGCTACAGCGCTGATTGCCCTGTAGCCCGCTCGCTGTCACTCGGTGATCTTGTCGAAGTTGCGGTAGAACATGTCGCTGTCACGGCTATCGGTCATGGAGTGTAGCCAGTAGCTGCGATTGAGCCGCGCGCCACCGTCCCGGGTCAGTGGCGACCAGACGATATTGGCGCGGCGCATGGTCGACATGCTCATGAGTTCGTCGAAAGGAATCGAGAGGTAGATGCCTTTATCGAAACTGCCTTCGCCGTATTCTGCGGTGGTGGCAGTGGTCAACGTGGCCCAGGCACCGAATCGCACGCCATTGGAAAACTCCCGCGACAGGTCGATCGTGGTGCCCCAATCCCGCGCCAGGTAACGTCCAACGCTGACGGCTGCCTGGGTATCGAAAGGCAAATCGGTGTAGCCGGTGATGTGACCTGTCACGGTCGAGTAATCACGCAGGCCAAAGCCCTGGTTGAACTCGCGCTGACGCACGTAGTTCAGGTCCGCGCCCACCGACCAGCGCTGGCCCGTCGGACGGAACAGCACCTCACCGCCAACGCCGGCGAACATCGATTCCAGATAACCGCCGTAGACCATGCCAAACAGGTCTTTATCAAGCTGTTCGGCGTGGCTGAGTTGAAACGTCGGCATGGTGACGTCCGACGTCGTCAGGTACTTGCGCAGGTCGGTGCGCACCCGTGGCAAACCGCTTGGCGCGTCGTAGGTGAAGTGGTCGTAGTTGTTCGCCAGATTGGCACTGAGCATGCCGCTCCACCACGTGTTGCGCGTGAAACGATACTCGGCGTCCGCATCGGCACTCAACTGATAGAGCAAACCATCAGGGCCACCGACGTTCTGTTTGTAGCCCAGCCCGACCCCGTAGTTGAACGGATCACGCGCTGCGGTATAGAGCGTGGTCTCGGTGTGTGGCATCGCCGCATTGACCTCGGTGCTGCGATGCAGGGTTTGCAGTGGTTCCTCGTTGTTGACCACTTCGCGAAAGGTCTCACGCGGCACGCTGGTTTCTTCCAGCGGCATGTCGTAGCGCTTGTTCACCAGGGTGAACCAGTCGATGTCGTCGTTGACGCTGTTGTCCAGAATCCGGCTGGCGCGGCCGACCGCTTTTGCCGAATGGAAATAATTTGACTGCTCGCCATACACAAACAACTCTGAGCCGCGCTGGCTAATGCGCTCGACTTTGTAGCCGGCGTTTTTCTGCAATCGTTGCGACACGTTGGCCCAATTGACCTGGTCCGGCGCAATGTTGGGTGCGTGTGCCGGCAGACGCTCCGCCGGCGGATCGTAAGTCTTGGCCGGCGCTTTGCGGCTGACGAAGTTGGTGTGCAGGGTGATGCCGAACATCGCGGTATTGCCGCGTTCCCAGCCAGCGCTCAGATCAACCGAATCGGTCAGCTTGAACACCGCGCCCAGGTTGATGGGCGAGTCTTGCTTGATCACGTTGTCCTTCGGTTCGTTTTTATAGTCGTTGCCTTCGTACTCGAGTTTCAGGCTGAGCGGCTCCCAGGGAGTCTGGTAGGTCACGCCACCAAACAACGAGGGACGTCCACGGAAATAAGCGCTGGTATTGACGTCACCGGTGCCCTCGCCCTGCGGCCGGGTCTTGAAGCGATCGTCCGCCCAACCCAGCGGGTTTTCGAAATCGCCTCGATTGCCAATGTAGCCCCAGGCAATGCCCGCGCTGAAATCGAAGTCGTCATAGCGTTTGTTGGCGACCAGGAACTCGCTGGAGAACAGACCGGTGCCGCCCACGTCGCGAAAACCCAGGGCCACATCAGGTGCCCAGTGGGTTTCTTGCCACAGGCGTACCTTGAGATCCACGGCCTTGTCTTTGTAACTCTGGTCGCCACTCAACGATTCGGGACCGTACCTGCGATTGGTGATGGCGGTGTAGCGAAACGAGCCTTCCAGCCATTCAAACGGCTGCAATGAAACGCTGTAGCGACTGTAGGGGCTGGTCCGACTGGCGTTCACACTCAACTCGCCGGCCGGCGCCATTCGGGCGGTCGGCGTTTGCATCAAGCCCACGCCGCCGAAATCACTCTGAGTCAATCGCGGCTCTGCGTGAGCCAGACCACACGGCAATAACAACACTGCTGCAAAACGTAAATTCAAGGAACCACCTCAGCCAGTTGCGTGGCAAGAAATTCGGCCAACTGCTGATTCAGTTCAGGTATAGGCGGATTGAGATCATCATTTTTGACGGGGACCAGGATCTTGCTGCCCGCGGCAGGCACCTGACCGCTTTCGCGATTCCACGGCGCGATACCGACTCGTCGGGTGACGCCATCGGGCTGAATGATCCACAGGTAATCAGCTTCGGCGTCGTCGCTCAGCGGCGAACACGCTTGCAGGTAATCACGAGCCTCTTGCATCGGCCGATAGGCGAGCCGACACGGTTCAGCGACCGCGCCTAACACGTCAACCACATCCGAGCGCATCGGGTAGATCAGGCTGTCGCCATCATCGAGGCGAAAGTTGCGCGCGAACCCGACTTCGACCGCGACCGGATCCAGCACGGCCACCTGACGCCCGGTCACCGGCAAGCGAATGACGTGCTCGTACATCTGCAGCGCCAGTGCCGCGCGGCTGGGGCGATCAAAGAGCAATGCCGTGCGCTGCAGCACTTTCAAATCGAACAAGACGCCGGCTTTGAGCCGGGTCTGCTCTTCGAGCAACGAACGTCGCAGCCAGGCAGCCGCCAGCCAGTAGCTTTCGGGGTTGGGCCGCGCGATGCGCATCACGTCCAGCGCGCGGCCACCGGGTTGCAGCTCGACCGCCCCCGGATGGCCGACGTCGCCATCAACAATGACTGCCGCCTGACTCACACCCGCCGCGCCCCACAACAGACACGTGCACAACACCTTTGAAAGTTTCAACGGACCGCCCCGCGTTCAGCGGTCAACTGCACGATCTTCACCCGCAGTTGCGTCGTCAGCTGCTGCTCACTTTGCAGGATGAAACCGCTATCGGGATCGACCCAAAAATGATTGGTCGCGCGCAGGCCAATCGCCGGCGCATCAATCTGCTCATCGACACGCAGCACAGCGTATTCCTTGTCCAGAATCCTGATGGTTTCCATGGCTTGCCGGGTGAAGCGACTGTTTACCGCAACCCCCACTTCGTAGCCGTGATAGAGATCGATCCAGCGCTGGCTGGTGTAACCGTCGGGCAGCCGATGAAGGCCTTGCCTGAACGGCGAAACCGCGTCAAAACGGGTCCCGTCCAGATCACCACCGAAGCCCAGACCGACAGTGCGAACCGCCAGTCCATCGCGCAGCATCAGCACTTGCTTGCCGGACGCGACCCAGTACTGCAAGTCACCTCGGGCACGCACCATCGCCAACACCCCGATGCCGGACGGGGTGGTCAGTTTGAGTTGGGGGTATCGAACCGCGGCCACCTGGGCCGGGGTCAATTCCAGATCATCCGGACCGCTGGCCACGGCTTTGAAGTTCGCCATCGTGGCCTTCATCAGGGGATTACATCCACACAACAGCAAGGCCGCCATCAAGCAGACGCTAACGTTCAACGTTCTCACAGTGGGACCAGGCCTTATCTGCTATTGGCTTCACTTAAATTGTTTTGTGCCGCTGCGCCCATACCGAGAATCGAGGCAGATGGCACCAACTGACTGATGAAGCGGTTCCAGCGGGTGACGTTGGCAGGGCCCACGTAGACAATGTCTTGCGGGCGAACATCGAAGTGAGTGGCGAGCGCCATGGCGGACGGCGACTCGGCTTGCAGCTGATAGATTTTTGCGGGTTCTGTATCGAGGTTTTCCACGCCCCGGATGACGTACACGGCATTGCCGTTCGACGTGGTCTGGTTCAGGCCGCCGACCGAGCCGATGACGTCAGACAGATTCATCGTGCGGGTCTTGAACGTCAGCGCGCGCGGCTGATTGACCTCGCCCATCACGTAGATCTTTTTGCTGTCGTTGTACGGCAGGTACAACTGATCGCCGCCCTTGAGGTAGACCTTTTGCAGCTCGGCATTCTGTTGGCTGAGCGCATCCAGATTGAGCGGGTACACCCGCCCGTTGCGCGTCAATAGCAGCCCCGACAAGTCGGCATTCACCGGATCGATGCCGGCCGAGCCCAAGGCTTCGACCACATTGAGCGCATTGGTCGAAATCGCTTGCGGGCCGGCTTTCAATACGGCGCCCGAGACCACCACTTTCTGACTGGCAAAGCGCAACACCGCGACATCCACTTGCGGGTCCGAGATGAAGGTCGACAACTTCTCGGCGATATCGGATCGCAGTTGCTGGACGGTCTTGCCGGCGGCCTGGACTTCCTTGATGTAGGGGTAATAGAGCGTGCCGTCGGAACGAACCAGACGGCCGTTGGCATCGATTTGCTGTTGCGCCCCCGAGGGTGCGGTCAGTTCAGGGTGGTCCCACACCGTGATGTACAAGACATCGTTGTTACCGATGCGGTATTCGTCGGGCGGGCTCAACAACTCAGCGGGCAAGGACTCGTGTTTCTGCGTGGCCCTGTCCATGGCAATGAGCTTGGGGGTAATCGGAATAAGCTCGACCCGACTGCTTTCGCTGGCGCCTTCGCGCGTAATCTCGCTGGTGCTCAGATGTTGTCCCGGCGAAAACATACAACCTTGCAAAGCAATACTTGCCAGCATTAAAAATGGAACACTACGAATCATAATGGCACTACGCTATTCAAGGGCAAACCCAAAACAAGATCGCCCAGTGTTAGCCGGGCAATCTTGAATGACACCTGCGATATTTATCAGTTACTTGTGCCGGTCGTCCCGGTAGTGCCCGTTGTCCCGGTGCTGCCAGTTCCGCCATTGGAACTTCCGCCGCTGTTGGACGCGGCCACTGCACCGGCCACCAATGCGGTGCTGGCCACCGCCGCTTGGCCAGCCGTCACCTCACCCACAACTTTGGTGTCCAGTGTGAGTGCCTCTTCCGCGGCGAGTGCCCAGCCGCTCGTCATGGACAACAAGGCACATAACATCATCTTTTTCATATCAAACTCCTTCCGGCGTGTTCTTTATATCTACGGACTTGCGGGCACTGTTTCCAGTCAATTTTCCCGACCTTAATTAACATCGCCGCCAGATATAACAATCGAGTGAAAAACACCCCCGTTAAACCCACGCCCATCAGCCTTGATCGAGGTATCCCCGGGGATGCTTCGATTGCCAGCGCCAGGTGTCCGTCATCATTTCCTGCAAACTGCGCGTGGCCTTCCAACCGAGTTCCTTCTGCGCCTTTGAGGAATCAGCCCAACACTCGGCGATATCGCCCGAGCGGCGCGGCATCACGCGATAAGGGACTGGCCGCCCCGACGCCTGCTCGAATGCCCGAACCACCTGCAGCACGCTGTAACCGTCGCCGGTGCCGAGGTTCCAGACATTGATTCCGCTGCGCGTCGAGATCGATTGCAGTGCCTTGAGATGCCCGTCCGCCAGGTCCACCACATGAATGTAGTCGCGCACACCGGTGCCATCGACCGTGGGGTAATCGTCGCCGAATATCGAAAGCTCCTGCAGACTGCCGACGGCGACCTGACTGATGTAAGGCACCAGGTTATTGGGAATCCCGCTGGGATCTTCACCCATATGCCCACTGGGGTGAGCGCCGATCGGATTGAAGTAACGCAACAGCGCGATGCTCCATTTCGGCTCTGCTGCGCACAGGTCACGCAACACGTTTTCGATGATCAGCTTGGATTGCCCGTAAGGATTGGTGGGCGTGCCCGTGGGGAAATCCTCGCGAATCGGCATCTGTTCCGGCGCGCCATACACCGTGGCCGATGAGCTGAACACCAGCCGGAATACGCCGGCCGCGGCCATCGCCTGGCACAGCGTAATGCTCCCGCAGACGTTGGATTCGTAATACTCAAGCGGCTTGCGCACGCTCTCGCCGACGGCCTTGAGGCCGGCGAAATGCAGGACGGCATCAATGGAATGTTGCTGAAAAATCCGGTCCAGCAAGGGCCTGTCGCACACGTCCCCGTGAATCATTAACGCGGATTTTCCGCAGATGGCTTCTACCGCATGCAGCGCGGCGTCAGAGCTGTTGCACAGGTTGTCCAGCACGACCACTTCGAAGCCCGCTTCAAGCAGCGCAAGTGTGGTGTGAGAACCGATATAACCGGTTCCACCCGTTACCAGAATCTTCATAGAGCGGTCCATAGTGGGGTATTTAAGTGTTCAACTGTCCGCTGCCAGGCCTATAACTCCCGGCACATATCACACAGTGACGCCCACTACTTATTAGCATCTCGGCCTAATTAACACTATTAACAGACACCGACTAAAACTAACTAAAACCGCACAGACCCGACAACTAATAACATTTCCAAAGTTACAAGTGTGCCACTAATTGCCATGAAACCACTGCTGGGGTATTAAAGTGCAAACGCTGTAATACATCGATATTCACAGTCCCGTCTTTCGCGTTCTGTGAACAATGACTTTCCAGGATATATCTATGATTCGTAAATGCTTGTTCCCCGCCGCCGGCTATGGCACGCGCTTCTTGCCTGCTACCAAAGCAATGCCAAAGGAAATGCTGCCGATCGTCAACAAGCCTTTAATTCAATACGCGGTTGAAGAAGCACGAGATGCCGGTTTGCAACACATGGCCATTGTGACTGGCCGGGGCAAACGGGCACTGGAAGACCATTTCGATATCAGCTACGAGCTGGAACACCAGATTCGCGGTACCGAAAAAGAAAAGTTTCTGGCCGGCACCCGTGAGTTGATTGAAACCTGCACCTTCGCCTATACCCGCCAGGTCGAAATGAAAGGCCTGGGGCATGCGATTCTCAGCGGTCGCCCCTTGATCGGCGATGAACCCTTTGCCGTGGTGCTGGCAGACGACTTGTGCCTGAACCTGCAAGGCGACGGCGTCCTGGCGCAGATGATCCAGCTCTACAAAAAATTCCGCTGCTCGATCGTGGCCATTCAAGAAGTCCCCCATGACCAGACGCACAAGTACGGCGTCATTGCCGGCGAACTGATTTCCGAAGGGATCTACCGGGTCAACAGCATGGTCGAGAAACCGGCCCCTGAGGATGCGCCGTCCAACCTGGCAATCATCGGCCGCTACATCCTGACCCCGGACATCTTCGACCTGATCGCCGACACGCAACCTGGCAAGGGCGGCGAAATCCAGATCACCGACGCACTGATGAAGCAGGCACAAAATGGCTGCGTGCTGGCCTACAAATTCAAGGGCCTGCGCTTTGATTGCGGTGGTGCGGAAGGCTATATCGACGCGACCAATTTTTGCTATGAGCAGTTGTATCTCAACGGCCTTTAAGCACTGTTGACCCTGCGCATCCGCCATCAAACCCATTCATCGAGGCAGGCCACTATGACCACCGCAAAACGCTCGGCAGACATCAAACCGAAGGCGAGCAACTTCGCAGTGATGGCCTGGCTGGGCACCAGCCTGCTGGTGGAGCGCATCGGGGTGTTTCCCTCGTCGGGCGATCTCCTTCGCCCGGTCAAGGAGCTGCTTCCCCTGCTCGCTCACCTCAAGAGCCTGTACGTTCACCAGGCGCTGGATATCGAGGAGCACAACGGACTTAAAATGATATTCAACGACTGGCGATTCCGGGTTCGTCCCCACGACAGCGACCCGGTTGTCGTGATCACGATTGAAACGCGCTGCGATGCGGATCTGATGCCGCTGAAAACCGCAGAGCTGCTCGGTCATCTGGAGCATTTTGAGCGGTGACGATTATTTCAAACCGCCAGCGCAGCCCTGCTCCTCGAGCCCACCGACGATCAGTCGATAAAGATGATCGGCGATCAGCCGGCCGCCCGAACCGGGGATGGGATGTATCTTGTCCGGGCCGATCATCGGGGTCGGCCCGTCGCTGGCATAGCGTTTAAAGTCCGGACCGAATGCACACTGCAAACTCAAATACGTGATGGTTTGCGAACGCGCCCAGGGTTCCAGCACCCGGGCATAATCCGACATCGGATAGGCACTGGATCGCGTGGTGTCCTGACGCAGAATCACGTTGATGCTCGCCGCCGGATGGATCTCGCGAATCATCCGCACCAGCCCTTTGATGTTCTCCAGATAGTCCTGGGGCTTCACGCCGAACCCCTGATCGTTACCCCCCAACATAATCAAGTAAACGTCCGCCGGTATCTTTGAAACGACTGCCTTCCACTGGGTTTGCCACTGGCTGTCGTCTTTATAAAAGTCAGCGGAAGCGGCGCCGGAAGCGGCGAGTTTGGAGACCCTGACGCCTCCACGGTTATTGGCCAGCCACAAACCGAACAACGTCGGCGCCCCCTTCACCACTTCGAGCCTTAACGCCCAATCAGCACTGGCGGGGACGCTCAATTGCACTTCCTGAACCCCGGAGCCCGCCATCGTCAATGCCTGCCACGGGTCTGAAGGTGCCCACCGATAGCGCAACTCATTGGTTTTGCCGTCGCCCAGATAGAGCAATCTGGCCTGGGCAATGGAGGTATCGATGACGGCCGTTTGACTGGAATCCACCTCAAGCCACGCCCCCACCTGGCCGGTCACGGTACGGCTGTCCGGGCTCGCCTGGCCAAGCCTGGAAACGTCCCAATCACCACTGAAGTACTTCTCGCTGCTGCGGGTGTATTTGACGTTGGTACCGCCGAGCGCAGCGCCATGGTTGAACCCGACATAACCGGGTCCGGCGAAACCGAAATTCTTGGCCAGGCGCTGAGTCAGGTTGTTCAGATAAAAGTCCTGCCCGGCGCTGTAGCTGTCGCCAATCACCGAGATGTCCAGCACCTCCCCCGCTTTGCCCTTGCCCAGCCCGGCAAGCCGTTCACTTGAACTGCGCACCTCGACAACCGGAGCTGGCACGGGACGCACATCATCGACATAGGCCATTGGCTCATTCCTCTATCAAATCACCCGCTGAATGCTGCTCAGGATTGAGACACTTTCAGCTCGGGTGTTGGCGTCTTTTTGCCGCTCGCGCGCTCACCCAGAAACAGCACGGACGTCAGGGCGAAACGACTGAACACGTTCGACAACAGCACCGGCCCCAATAGTCCGCAGAGCACACCACCGATAACCAGGACGCTGTCGTCGGTAATGCCCAGACGACCGAACGCGAACCGTGAACTGGCTGCAAACAACACGTGAAACAGGAAGATCGCGTAAGAGTATCCGCCCAGCCAGATCAGCGCTTTTGAACGCATGTCACTCGACAGCAGCGCCACGCAGGACGCGCAGCCGACAAGCAATCCGACAAGGCTTCTGCGATCGACGATCAGTTCGCGGTCCACCGCAGCAATGTAGAGCAATGCGATGGAGATCAACACAAACACCACCGGCCCGATCACTTTGAGCGATTGCTTTATCACCGCGACCTTCTCGTGGCAGATCATCCCCGTGACGAAAAACGGCAGCAAATAGAACGCGCCATTAATGCCAAACGCATCGATCGCGAAAGGCGGCAACAAGAACGCCACCGCTGAAAACAAAAACAACAGGTACAGCCGCGTCATCGTTTGCAACAGACCACGCCACTGCAGAAAACCGACAAACATGAAAATGATGAACACCGCCTGCAAGAACCAAAAATGGTTGACCGGCAGATAAAACGACAACAACGCCTGGATTAAACCGACGTCCTTGTTCACACCCGGCGCGACAGCCTGCAACACCGAAAATGGCACACCGACAAAAAACAACGGCACGATCAACCGTCTTACCTTGCCTATGCAGTAAGCGGAAAAGTCATTGCCCCTGATTTTGTAGATGGAATAGATGTAGCCCGATATGAAGGTAAACAGCGGCATCCGGACGTACACCATCGAATCAGCCAGCACTCGAAACGGCGACCCCAGGTCTATTTTCAATCCACCGCCCAACGGCCCGATCACGTGATAGAGCACCAGCAGCAAACACGCCAGGCCTCTGAGGGTTTCTATTTCCAGCGACTTCTTCTTGCTTTGCATACAGCCCAAACCTCAGTTCAAGACCCGTGATTCAACCGGCCCGGGGTTTCTTGCGCGTAACTGCAGCCCCAGCCCCAGAAAGAGCACCGGCACCACCATGGAGAAATGTCGTGCGAACGAGCCAAAGTCAGGCTCGAACAAGCCCTGCACCAATAAGAACGACAGAGGGATCGCAATCAGCTCTTTGACTTTCGGTTCGATGATCGAGCCCTTGAAGTGACTCGCCGTCATCATTTTGAAGATCAACAACGAGGTCATCATCATCAGCACGACAAAGATGATCTGGCCCAGGCCAGACAACAGGATCAACTCCACCGGGAACGACAGCCTGAAGAAAATGCTCATCGAGTCCACGGCCTGGGAAACGAAGTCACCGCCGCTGAGCCACGACACAATCAATGACTTCGAGCCCTCCTCCCCGAGAGTGCGCTGTTCGTTGTTACTGGCGCGAATCGACGACACCGAATAACCGACCAGCAGTTGAATCGCAGTGGCAATCACCAGATAGAACATGAACAACATCACGAAAAAGCTGAAGCGCGATACACGCTTCTTCATCACGCACACACCGACCCAGACCAGCGAAAACAATATCCAGTAGGGCCGAATCAGCACGCCATAGAACAGCGCAGAAAGAAAAAAGCCCGCCCGGTATCGCTTCGAAAAGGAAAAAAACAGGATGGCGATGACCGCCACAGAAACAATGATTTCCTTGGTCAGGTTATCCAGAAAGAACGACCTGACCACGCCCCACAGGCACAGGGTCAGAAAGATCGTCAGCGGTATTCTTCTGAAGATGAAGATCGGAATAGACGTCAGGAACAAGTTGCACAACATGCCGTAGGCCCACGCGTTGTCCAGGTTGATCCCGGTGGGTCGCAACAGGTACGCGGAACATTCGTAGGAAGAACGGTCTGGCGAAAACGGATTCCAGAAGTTGCAGTTGTCCGAGCGAGCGTAGGACGTCCACAAAGTCATCGCATCAGGACCCGGATCGCGGTGCATCAACAGCGGCATCGCAATGGACAGGAAAAGACCGCAAAACAGAATCAGGAAGGAAATGGACGAATCCAGTTTTCTGCCGCGAAACTCGATGGAAGGCAGGGATAACGCCATTACACAGTCCCCTTCGTCCGGGCAAACCGAGTCAACAACGCAATAACGACCAGTTGCACCGTAATCGAAAAGACATTGCCCCACGCCGCGCCATAGATTGAATAGTGCTTGATCAGCACGTAGCTGACGGGCAGCGAAATCACCAGGCAGATCGCCGCACTGGCCAATGACACTCGACTGTTCTTCGAAGCGATAAGGCCTCCCCAAACGATGTCGCCAATGGCACGAAGCGCAAACGAAAAAATCAGGACCGCTAAAATCCTGTTGTCCGGGCGCGGAACAGCTACATCGACATAATCCAGCAGGATGTTGAAAAAGGCGTAGATCGCCACCGCCACAGCGGCGGAAACCACCAACGAACGCAGCACCCACTGATTCAGGAACAGCTGCCGAACCGTCAGCGCCTGTGGATTATTCTTGTAGCGCTTGGCGAGTACGGGAATGCCGACGACAGCAACAACAGCGTAGGACAGCGCTTGCAGGGTATTGGCGGCGGACCAGGAATACACGTACTTGCCGAGGCTGGCGTAGGGCTCGATGTCCAGAATAAGAAAGCGCTCGGCGTATTGGCTCAACGCGATCAAGCCGCCGCCCAGATAAAAAGGCAGCCCGGCTTTCCAGACGGACACCGTGGTGACGGTACTGACCTCCCGCTCCCGGTGAACGTTAACCACAATGAAGTAGCCGGCCAGGATCACCAGCACGTTGGTGACTACCCACAACCACAGCACGCTGGCGATGGAAGACACGACGCCCGTCATGAGTCCGCCGACAGCAATGAGCGCCCAGAGCCCGGTTTTTATGAAGAACAGCAACGCGCCCCAGTTGGCTTTTTGTGCGGAAAAGACAAACGAATTGATTTCGAACGACAGATGCTCGGTGAGCAACAGCAGCGTCACGCAAGCGATCAACGCGGCACTCGCTTCGACATTGCTGATCAGCGAGTAAAGCGTGACCGTCACCACCGACAACAACAGACCCACCGCCAGGTACAAGATCAGCACCTTGTCGACGACACCTCGCGAACTGCCGCCGACGCTGATCAGCCGGTTGATCTCGGAACTGAACCCGACGCTGTAAAACTTCGAGGCTATCAGTGAGGCCGCCACCACGACGCCGTAAAAACCCAATGCGTCGTAGCCCAGATAATGAGTAATGGCCAACACCAGCAAAAACTTGGCACCGAGTGCGCCGCCCCGCAGCAACAGCCGGAATATCATCGAACAATCCCTTTGATGATAGTGTCCATCTGCAGCGTTTTAGCTTCGATTTCCTTACAGGTGTCCGTGAGTCTTTTGCCGAATCGGCTCAGCGCATTCGGCGCATAGACAGTGTCGATGATGGTGTCGACGTTGATGTCTGCGCCGTTGATCACCCAGTCTTCCACGCCCATGTCTTCATAGGCTCCAAAGCCTTTGCGCTCATAGCTGATATGGAACGCCGGTACGCCGGCCAGCAGCGACTCGATGGCGCCGTGCAGTCTTACGGAAATGACCAGGTCGGGCTGATACTTGGCCAGTGTCGCCTTCAACGGCAGCAGATCCTCGGTGATACCGAGTTCACGATAAAACGCCCCGTCATCGTTGCCGCGCACGGCGCTTTGTACGGCGCACACCACTTTGCTCTTGGCCCGCAATCGCTGCAGAAGAAGTTTCAGATTGGCCACGTAGCCGACTTTCTTGTCTTTGCTCCATTGCGGCGGTTTGCGTAACACCACGCAAACCACGGCCGGCGACGCTGCACAGCGGGTGAACTTGGGTTGCAGCAGGATCTTCTTGGCCAACGCCTGGACCGCCAGATCCGGCGCGCGATACACGTTTTCATGGGCCGCGAAAATGGCTGAAGAACGGTTGTCGCGGACAAACACTGCATCGGCGCTGGCGTAGTGCTCTACGATCTTGCTGCTCTGGCCATGGAACGGACCGATACTCTGCGGCAGGTAAACCGACGGCACCTTGCTCAAGATGGCCGTCTCGAGTTGCTTGGCATGCCCCAGTTTCAGCTTGATATGTTCAAAGGCGCTTTTGGAGCGCATGTACCCACCGCCGACCCCGACAATCAAATCACAGGTGCTCAAAAGATCAGCCAGCGCGGTGTAAGACTGGTTGAGAAACAGCGCTTCCTTGACCCGGCCAAATCCTTTAGCCGCCATGACAGGCGCGTCATACCGCTTATAGGGAAGATAACTGAATGATTTGGGGTCCGACGCAACTACGTTGATTAAAGTGTCAGGCCCGAAATTTCGCAGCACCAAGGCGATTGCCAAATCAACGAGAAGGCCATCGCCCGAGTTGGACGCACTGTAGCCATGCAAAATAGTTACGTTCATCATCTTGATTTCTACTTAATAGGTTTGAGCGGAATACACGTCGTAGGTTTGCTGAATCATCAAGGTCGCACTGAACCGCTCGCGCACTTTCTTGCGGCTTTCGGTCCCGAGCTCGAACAATTTTTGCTTTTTGATGTTCAGTAGAATGTTGGCCAGCGCCTGGTAATCGCCCGTCGAAAACAAGTAGCCGGTGATGTTGTCCGTCACCAGCTCAGGCAGCGAAGTGCAGTCACTGGCAATCACCGGCACGCCCATGGCCATGCCTTCAAGCGGCACCATGGCAAAGCCTTCCCAACGACTGGGAACAATCAGGGCATCGGCGGTTTTATACAGCTCGTTGACTTCAGCAGGCGTTACCCAAGGCAGGTATTCCACAGCGTCGATCGCCGGGCATTCGACGGACTCTTCATTGACAGCACTGCCCACGACCGTAAGCCGCAAGTCCGTTCGCTCGACTTCAGCAAACGCCTTGAGCAGCACATCGAAGCCTTTCTGATAGTCGAGTCGCCCCACGAACAACAGCTGAATGTCCGTGCTTTCGCCAGACTTGTTCTCATCGCTTTTGTAATGAATACCGTTGTAGATCAGCTTCATCCGGTGCCGGTCGATACCGAACGAAGCTGCCTTATCCATTTCGTACTGGCTGACACAAATAATGACGTCGGTGACTTTCTGCAAAAGCCGCTCGACCAGCGAATACACTTTCTGTTTGACCGGAGAGCTCTCCATCAAAAAAGAAAATGCATGTGGGCAGTAGATGATTTTGGGTGCACGCCATGGGCGCATGACCAGACAGACACACCGGCCAATGACCCCGGAGAATGTGCTGTGCAGGTGCACGACATCAGGCTTTTCCTTGAAGATCACCCAGATCAGTTGCCAGGCAAACCGCAGGAGGGAGATCACATCCCGCTTGTTCCTGGAGAAGGTCCTGATGTCTTTTTCATCAATACCGTGCAGTTCTTTTTTCTGATCGAACGGGATCAGATACACCAACTCGTATTGACGAGCGTCACCCTCGGGCGGCGTCGATATCGTACGAATGACTGTTGCCACTCCGCCCTTAATCGTTTCGGCCACGTGCAGTATTTTTTTCACAATCTACCCATCTCCATGATCGTAGTCGCAGGCGATAAAGCGCTGAGCGTGGGTATGTTTCACCCCACGCTCGGTCAATTACCTGGCAGATAGAAGTCGCGTCACGCCTTGTCAGAGGCGTATTCATAGTTGTAATAGCCGTAACTGCTATTACCGTAATAACTGGACGCCCGTTTCTCGACGCCATTGAAAATGGCGCCCTTCAACTCGATGCCGTTTTGAGCAAACCGGCGTATGGTCAATTCGATTTCTTTGGCCGGGTTGACGCCAAAACGCGTCACGATCAGATTGATGGCGGCTTCACGTCCGACAATGGCCGCATCAGTGACAGCCAAGAGCGGCGGAGTGTCGATGATGACCACGTCGTAGCGTTCGCTGAGTTCCGCCATCAGCTCTCGAAAGTTGGCATGCATCAGCAGTTCCGAAGGATTCGGCGGTACTTGGCCACGACTGATGAAGTGCAGGTTTTCGACCTCCAGCTTATTGATCGCCTGGTCCAGACTGCAGCGTTTAACCAACAGGTCCGACAAGCCATTGTTGATCGGGGTCGCCAGCGTCTTGTGCAAATGACCTTTACGCATATCGGCATCGATCAGGATGACCCGCTGCCCGCTTTGAGCCATGACGGCGGCGAGGTTAGAGGAGACAAATGTCTTGCCGACCTGAGGGCTCGGGCCGGAAATCATGATGCGATTGTTGGTCGCGTCCAGCCCCGCAAAATGCAAACAGGTTCGCAGGCTGCGTATCGATTCGATGGACAAATCGGTGGGGTTACGCAGCGCCAATAGAAAGCCTTGATTAGCACTACCGTCGGCCAGCCGGAGTTTCTTGGTGTCCTCTTCCTGCTGCAACGCGCTGTACGGAATAGAGGCGTAAACAGGCAGCCCAAGTTGCTCGATGGCTTCGGGCCCTTCAAGTCCGCGACTTAGCGATTTGCGTACTAACACCAGGGCGACGCCGACAAACGCTCCCAGAAAAGTCGCTATAAGCACGATCAGGACTTTACGTGGTTTGACCGGGGTGGTGATGTCGACATCCGCCGTATCAATGAGCCGCGCATTGCCGACTGCACCGGCCCTCACGATGTCCAGCTCCTGGGATTTGTTCAGAAGTTGGGTGTAGATCTGCGTCGCCACTTCGACATCACGGGTGAGGTTCAACAACTCTTGCTGTGTCGCCGGCAGATCCTGAACCTTCTTCTCCAGTCCACGGCGCTGGCTGTTCAAATCGCCCATCTGAGCCATCAAGGCGCGGTAAGCCGGGTGCTCGCGGGTGAATTTACGATCCAGGTCGGCTTGCTGCAGCTTTAAATCCGAGAGGCGCGTATCCAGCACCACAATCTGCTCCAGGACAGACTTGGTCTCCAGAGAGATATTCACGGTATTGCCGCGAGTCTGATAGCTGTTGAGCGCGTTGCTGGCTTTGACCAGATCGTCTTTGACTTGAGGAAGCTGTGCCTGCAGGAAGTCCAGGCTCTGCGCCGCCTCGGCAGATGTGCGTTGCACGTTCTGCTGCACATACAGGGTCGATATCTTGTTGAGTATCTTCACCGCCAGGGCGTAGTCGGTGCTGGCCAGGGCGAGGCTGATGATGCCCGACTCCTTGCCTTGCTCGGAGACATCCAGCGCGTCCTGGTAACTTTGAATGGTGACGATACGTGAATTGCGCACCACCTCGAATTTCGTCCCCGGGTTGGCGGCCATACCCGTTACGAGCACCTCGACGCCGTTCTCTGCAGCGGCAACGCCTGCGGTACCGCTGACTAACAAACCGCCGTTGTCATCAAACAGCTGGAATCGGTTTTGCTCACCGGCAATCAGCATCAGCTTCTTGCCCAGCAACTCATCGGGCAGTTTGAGCCGTTCGATTTCAAGGCGCTCACCGCCCCAGGCAAAACTGCTCAACCCAAAGCGTGCAGGTGACACCGGTTGATCAGCAGCACTTTTATAACGACGCGCCAGAAAGCCGCCAATCACGGGAAAAGTGTTGGGCGTGACCACAATATCCAGGCGCAGATCATCGACCGTTTTACCAATGACCGCGCGGGACTTGATGATGCCAATCTCGGTAGCCGCCGGCGATTGCCCGCCAAGCATGCTGCTGATATCCGAGAAGCCCAGCATGTCATTCTTTTTCGGCTCGACCTGTACCAGGGCGTTCGCCAGATACACGGGCGGCGATAAAACCGAATACGCGGCACCGGTCACCATGAACGCACCGGTGATAGCACCTATTAACCATTTATGGTCAATCAATGTGCCGAGTAAACCGAGAAGATCAATCTCGTCTCTATCTTTATCCCGGGTGCTGATTACTGACGGTAACTGCATAAGGTCTATTCTTTTACCAATATTGCTAATCTGAAAATCATCCATCAACGTCCGAGGCGCTGCGCCCATGAGCAAACAGCCTCTTCAATCAATGCATGGGCATGGACAAAAGCAGCTTTTCCCTGACGATACGGATCCTTTATTTCGCGCTCACGCTGCCACTTCCCCAGCAGAAACACTTTGCCTCTGGCATGTGATGCAATATCGAGCACGCGTTTTACATGCTCTTTTTCCATGACCAGAATAAGGTCTGATTCATTAACGATGGCCGCTGTTATCTGCCGTGCTTTGAAGTTCGGCGCAGCGCGTCCATGTTCTTCCAGTACCGAAAGTGCATCGGGCTCCATAGACTCGCCCACCCGCGCGCCAAGGCCCGCAGAGGTCACTGAAATTGAAGGTTCCAGCGCATTGCGCAGCAACATTTCGGCTGTGGGGCTTCGGCAAATATTGCCTACGCAAACGACAAGAATTTTTTTAAACAAGGCTACTCTTCCCGTTGTAGTGTCGAATCGGCCAATGTGCAGCGGGAGTTGAGTGAACCCATAAGATCGTCCCGCATTCAGCGCTGGATCCATCATGAAATTACAAGTGTATTAAATACCACGCCCCCTAAAAAACGCCCAACCAGAATAACCGGACCAAAAATAACAACTGCATGTCCGCCATTATTTATCTGACAAAAAATAACAACGGTGTATTTTAAGTAAGCGATTAAGGGTATGGCTGTATCGACTGGTCGATGTTACTTTCATTCGACTAACACCGGGACGATACACTTGATTACCAGGAAAATTGCCAATGACCTTGACGCGCTTTCGACTGATGACAACTTCCATGCTCTTTCTATGCGCCGCCAGTCCTGCTTACGCCGCGCAGCCTTTTGCAGTGCTGGCGAAAGACGACAAGACAATAGGCGTTCAGGTAAAAATCCAAAGCTTCACCGCTAAAGATGCCCAACAGATCAAAGCCTCGGGGTTTGGATTCGTGCGCTTTGGCGTATGGACCAACAGCTTGGGCACCCCGTCGTATCAACAGCAGATCAGCGCAGCCTTCGCCGCCGCCAAAACCGCTGATCTGCCGGTATTGATGACCGTCCGCTCAACCAAACCCTTGACCAGTACGACAAACAGCGGTGACAGCGATCTCGTCGCGGCAGGCGAGGCATTCGCCCGCTCGGTCATCAGCCTGGACAATGCATACCGCACCCAGCTTGTCGCCATCGAAATATGGAATGAACCGGACTTGCCGAAGTATTGGCCGACTCAAGACTTCGAAGTAACGTTTGTGCCCTTCATGAACGCCGTGTGCAACGGGCTACAAAAACGCGACACTTCAACCCCGATAATCGGCTTTGGATTTGCGAAAGCACCCACCCAGGACTCCAAGGCTACCGTCGCACTGAACAAAATCATCAATGACCACCCCAAGTGCCTGAGCGCGATTTCCTATCACCCCTACGGCATGTCGAGCGCGCAAATCAGCAATGCTCAAGCTTTCATACTCGACAACTTTCATCTGCCGGGCGTCATCAGCGAATGGGGCGTGCCATCGCTCATCTCCATCGGCGGTACCAGCGGGCAAGCCTCTCGAATCACCCAATTCATCAACGACACCCGAAAACTGAACATACCGCTGACGTCTATCTATGAATGGAAAAACAGCGATTCTGGAGGCAATGATCGCGAGAGAAGTTTCGGAATCTTGTCATCGGACGGGACTTCAAAGCCTGCGGGGACTGCGGTCAAGTCACTATTAAAATCACACTAGCCAGTCAGTGCCCCTTTATGGGAGAGGGGCCTCTTTGTCCAACTGCGAATAACGCTCGATATCCATCGCCAGCGATGCCTCCACCAGCGCATCAAACAGAACGATTTGCGCTTGGAAACGCGGGTCTTGCTTGAATGTCTGCGCGTCGTTCATTTGCTCGATCAACACATGAGAGACCTGGATGGGCGCGCTGGATTCCACGCGCTTCAGCCAGAAGGGAATGAGGGCTGCGCCTTTGACACTCCCCATCTGCAGCAAACCCTGCATATTGTCCGGGTGGTGTTGCCGGGAAACTTCCATCAACGCTTCAAAAACGTCGGTCAGTTTTTTCATGACATAACCCAGAATAAGGTTATCGACGACCTCCACGCTGACGCACGCTTGTTGCTCCTGTGAAGCCATGTTCCGATCCACTGCGTCCATTTATCA
Organism: Pseudomonas sp. JAI111; assembly: GCF_024809425.1. NCBI lineage: Bacteria > Pseudomonadati > Pseudomonadota > Gammaproteobacteria > Pseudomonadales > Pseudomonadaceae > Pseudomonas > Pseudomonas sp. JAI111. The sequence goes on from NZ_JANUCB010000001.1 coordinate 555,243, forward strand.
GCAGCACATTACACGGCATCCGCACGCCTCTATTTGACATCTTATAACGTCTGCAGCCGACCCTTTTTAACAGCGCAAAATGCTCAAATCCTGGCATGGGAGTGGACGCACCGGCGTTGACCGAGCGATGCCAGCGGTCAATCGCTTTGAACCTGTGTCGTGTTTTGGCATCGTATTATCACTACCGTGCCCAGCCTTTCAAACATCCGTTTTCCGGTTGTTGCCGCCGGGACCCATCGATACGTACATGCGCCCTTGAGTGGCTGTCAGCGCTCGGGTAATGTCATTAGACCCATAGGACAGAGCACGCCCATGACTTCCAAGCTGGAACAACTCAAACAAATGACTACCGTAGTTGCCGACACCGGCGACTTCGAAGCTATCGCTCGCGTTAAACCCGTGGACGCTACCACCAACCCTTCCCTGCTGCTCAAAGCCGCAGCCATTTCTGGTTATGCCGAGTTGCTGAACGCCTGCGTTCACGACTGCAAAGGTGATGTAGGCCTGGCCAGCGACCGTTTTGGCGTTGCCGTCGGCCAGGAAATCCTGAAGGTCATACCGGGTCGCATTTCCACCGAAGTGGATGCACGCTTGTCGTTCGACACTGACGCCGTATTGAAGCGCGCGCACCGTCTGATCGAGTTGTATGACAAAGCAGGCATTGGCCGCGACCGCGTGCTGATCAAGATCGCTTCCACCTGGGAAGGCATCCGCGCTGCGGAGATCCTGGAAAAAGAAGGCATCCAGACCAACCTGACGCTGTTGTTCTCGTTTGCCCAGGCTGCTGCGTGTGCCGATGCGGGCGTGTTTCTGATTTCGCCCTTTGTCGGTCGTATCTACGACTGGTACAAGAAAGCCAACGGCAACGACTACACCGGCGCGGATGATCCGGGCGTGCAGTCGGTGACGCGCATCTACAACTACTACAAGGCCAACGACTACAAGACCGTGGTCATGGGCGCAAGCTTCCGCAACCTCAATCAGATCGAGCAGTTGGCCGGGTGTGATCGCCTGACCATCAGCCCGGATCTGCTGGAGAAACTGGCGGCCGACACCGGCAAGCTGGAGCGCAAACTAGCGCCGGGTCATGCCGGTGAAGCGCGTTTGAGCTTGAATGAAGCGCAGTTCCGCTGGTTGTCCAACGAAGATGCGATGGCGACCGAGAAGCTGGCTGAAGGTATTCGTCAGTTCGCTCGCGACCAGGAAAAACTTGAAGCATTGCTGCAAGCCAAGCTCTGATCCAGTAAGGCAAACGCAAAAAGGGCGAACCTTGACGGGTTCGCCCTTTTTTATGCGTTGGTTTTGGCGCTTGTCGCGCATCCCTGTTGGGGGCGCTTGCTACCTCGCCAGACGTCAGTGGCGCTCGAGTGCGTTCACCAGATCATGAAACGCTTCACGATTGGAGTCGTTCAGGCCCATGAGGATCTTGTGCGCTTCCAGCACTTTGATTCGCACCACTTCTTCGGACTGGTCCTGATCCGGTAAGTCGGTCAGGCACTCAGGGCACGGAATCGGGCGGTTAACAATGTTGAACACTTGCTCGAAGCCCATGGACTCCAGCAGACGCGTGATGTCTTCGTGGGTGGTGACGACGGTCGGCAGCAGGCCGACCTTTTGCCGCGACAGGATCGACAATTTAGCCAGCAGGCCAAGGGTGGTGCTGTCGATGCTGCGGGTTTCGGTCAGGTCGATCACGATCGCGTTGAAGTTCAACGCCGTGAAGATCCGATCAATAGTCGCATCCAACGCCGAACACAGGGTCAGGCGAACTTCACCGACGAACTTCAGGACGAAGGTGCCGTCCTGCTCGGCGAACTGGATTCTACCGGTACTCATTAAAGATTCCTGCTCAACACCAACAGGGCGATATCATCCGGCATCTCCCCTAGCGTGGCCAATCCAAAAACCTGCCGCAGACCATCCAGGCTGCCGCCCGCTGCCTTGACCCGTTGGGGCAAAGCCGCCTCTTTTTCTTTGAGTGTCGGTTCTGGCAAAAGGTCCAAAATGCCATCGGACATCAGCGTCAGGCTGAACGTCGGAGGCAGTTCCAGTACGTGGTCTTCGTAGGTGGCTTCATTGAAGAGGCCCACCGGCAGGCCACGTCCTTCCAGATAACGAACACTGTCTGGCGTGTACAACACTGGCAACGGCAAATGACCACCGATGCTATAGGTCAACAAACCTGTCTCCTCGTCGATGACTCCACCGACCATTGTGACGTGTTTACCCAGCTTACAACTGATCAGGCCCCGGTTGATATGACCAAGAACCTCTGAAGGCTTGAATTCCGGCAATGTACCGCTGCGCTTGGACTCGAACAGCAAGCGCGTGGTCATGAACTTCAGCAGCACAGTGACGAAGGCTGAAGAGGCGCCATGACCGGAAACGTCCGCCAGATAGAACGCTACCCGACGCTCGTCGACCCGAAAGTAATCAACGAAATCACCCGACAGGTACAGCGACGGGATGATCTGGTGAGCAAACTGGAACTCATCGATGGTCCAGGGGCTGACCGGCAGCATGTTCATCTGCACCTGGCGACCGGCGTTCTGGTCTTCCTGGAGCAGGTTCAGGCTGGCGGCGAGCTCGCGGTTGGCTTTCTCCAGCTTCTCGCGGTAACGCTGGTTTTCCACCAGCAAGCGTGCGCGATCCAGGGCCCGGCGCACAGAGTGCTCGAGCACAGCCAGATCTTCGAGAGGCTTGATCAGGTAGTCCGCCGCGCCCAGGCGCAAGGCCTCGACCGCGTCGTTCATCACCCCGGCACCCGACACCACGATCACCGGCGTTTGCGGTGACCGCTCAGTGACCTGACGAATGAGTTCGAGACCGCCCATCTGCGGCATGCGCAGATCGCAGATGACCAGGTCGGGCTTGTCTTGCTCGAATACCTGAAGACCCTGCTGACCGTTACTGGCCTGCAGGACACTGAAACCACTGTCTTCCAAATAGGCCGCGAGGCTCGCGCGCACTACTTCGTCATCATCGATTATCAGCAGCGTGGCACTGGTTTTTGGCATGTGGGCAAACGGCGCCAGAATTAGGTTGGCGTAGCAGGCGGGGCTGTGGCCCGGCTCACACTACTGGATTCGCTTTCTAGCCTCTCTGTCGCACCATTTTCGAGCATCCGCCCTACTCACAGGTTCACCAGAGGTGCCCTTCTAAGGCGCAGACGGTACTCCCATCCGCGGGGCGTTTCAAGCTCACGCCGATGGTCGCTTGACGACTTTACTTGTCAAATCACCGGGAGTTATAAGAACAGACAAAACCGTAACCCAATGGAAGGATGGAGCCCATGCGTCAAACCGATCGGGACTACAGCGAAAAGCGCGATTTCATCCGCATGCGGGTCGATGCCGATGTGTCGCTGATTCATGAAGGCGATGAGGTGCCAGCTGTCTGCATCGACCTTTCCAGCAGCGGCATGCAGGTCGAGGCGCCGCGTTCGTTCAGGGTTGGAGACCGGCTCAGCGTGCGTATCGATTCCGATCACGCGGCACTCAAAGGGCTTGAGGCCGACACTGAGGTCGTGTGGGTGAAGGAACAGGACGGTGGCAGTCAGAAACTCGGGCTTACAATCTTGAAGATGAAATAACCCCCCAAACGCAAAGAAGGCGGCCAACTGGCCGCCTTCTTCGTTTTACAAGTCGAGATCAAAAATCGTCGACGACCTTGCCGTCTTTGACTTTGAATTCGCGGTTCTGCAAATACGCATTGCGAATGAAGGTATATTTGTCGCCGGTGATCAACTTCTCGCTCGACAGCAGACTGGCGCGGGTGTCGACAATGTTCAGACCGAAGACCGAGTTACGCACAGGCACATCGTTGATGTACGGGTATGGGCCGGTGTAGTTGTCGACGACCTTGGATGGCGCATCACGCAACGTGCTTGGGCCCAACAGCGGCAGCATCACGTACGGACCGCTGCCCACGCCCCAATACCCGAGGGTCTGGCCGAAGTCTTCGTCGCTGCGATTCAGGCCCATTTTGGTGCCCACATCGAAGAAGCCCAGCAGGCCGAAGGTGGTGTTGAAGATCAGGCGAGCCGTATCGACGCCAGCGGCGGCTGGTTTGGCCTGCAAAATGTTGTTGGCAAGGTTGGTGACATCACCCACGTTGCGGAACATGTTGTGGATGCCGTCTTCCAGAAACTGCGGCGTCACGAACTCATAGCCTTGAGCGATAGGCTTGAGTGCATAGGTATCGACGAAGTCGTTGAACTGGTAGATCGGACGGTTGACGCTTTCCCAAGGGTCTTCTTCCGTAGCAGCCTGGGCTACGAACGGAACCAGCGTTACGCTGGCACACACACAAAACTGAGCTAGATAATTGCTCCAGCGCATAGAAAACTCCTTGGATTATACTGGCACGGGCACATGAGCCCAGGCGTTAAGCTGGGCAGTATAAGACGGAAACGCCGATTTAGGCAGCCTCACCGCAACAGGCTACAGATGATTCTTCTGAATCGGGAGCGGTTCACCTGCCTGTCACGCAACTGTCATGGACCGCACCTAGCCTTGTGGCTATTTCAGGGACGTTGATATGCCGCACGCCAACACCTTGCCCCTCGCTGCCCCCAACCTGACCGCCGTGTTGTTCGGCCTCAGTGGTTGCCTGGTGGATTTCGGTGCCCGGACGCGTCACGGCAGTCCCGCCCCCGAGCATGCCGAAGCCACGCCCGGCGCGCTGGACAGCCTCAGCAGCTTGCAGCGTCAGCAGATTCCGTGTGCCTGGCTCGACGAATTGCCCCCCACCCTCACCCACTCGCTGGCCGCTGCCCTGCCTTCGTGGATCAAATCTTCGCAACACCTCGCAACGAACGCTCCCTGGCCAGCGCCGAACGCTTGCTGGCAGGCGCTGATGGCGTTGAACGTCGGGCAACTGGATGGTTGCGTGCTGGTCAGTGGCGAACCTCGCTTGTTGCAGTCAGGCCTGAATGCCGGGCTGTGGACCATCGGCCTGGCCTCCTGTGGCTCGCTCTGCGGACTGGCACCCAATGAGTGGCTCGCCTTGAGCCCGAAAGAGCGCGAACACTTGCGTGGCCAGGCGACGGTGCAGCTGTTCAGCCTCGGCGTGCACTCGGTGATCGATCACCTGGGCGAACTCGACACCTGCCTGGCAGATATCAGCCTGCGTCGGCTAAAGGGCGAAAAGCCCTGACTGAGATCATGCAGGTTGCGCGCGAGTGGATTAATCTAAAGGTCAGCCATAGACCTTTGGCGCGCTGCCGCGGTCTATGCCAGTGCCTATCGATAAAAGGAAGAACGTCATGCCTGCCCGCGAACTGCAAGAACAGCTCAACACTCTGCGCGAGCAATTGGAACAGAATCCGCCGCTGACGGAAGCCGAGCGCGCCGACCTGCACGCACTGATGCAACAGATCGAACTGGAGATAGAGCTCGAAACCAAAACCCAGGACTCCAGCCTCGCCGACAATGTGAACCTGGCCGTCGAGCGCTTCGAAATAGAGCACCCTACCCTTGCCGGCACCTTGCGCAACATTGTGCAAGCCTTGGCCAGCATGGGGATTTGAACCCACCAGATGCAAAAAAGCCCCGCTATCGCTAGCGGGGCTTTTTCATATCCGTGATTTGCAATGCAATCCCCTGTGGGAGTGAACCTGCTCGCTCCCACATCGGCTGCTTATTGACGGACCAGGCGCTGGTTCGGCAGTTGCACGTCTTCGGTACTGCGATACGGGTTGATGTCCAACCCACCACGGCGCACATACCGCGCATACACGGTCAATTTTTCGGGTTTCAGCAAGCGCTGCAGGTCGAGGAAAATCCGCTCCACGCACTGCTCATGGAAGTCCGAGTGCTGGCGGAAGCTCACGATGTATTCCAGCAGACTCGCGTGATCCAGCGCCGCGCCACGGTACTCCACCGCCACGCTGCCCCAGTCCGGCTGGCTGGTCACCGGGCAATTGGATTTGAGCAGGTGACTATGCACACTCTCTTCCACAATGCGCGATTGATCGCAGCGCAGCAGCTCAGGGCGCGGGTGCTCGTAATTGCTGACGCTGATCTCCAGATCGTCGATGCACTCGCCCGGCAACGTCACGACACCTTCGGCTTCAACCTCCTTGAGGCTGCGAATACGCACGCCGACCGGTTTGCCGGCAGCCGCCGACAGGTCTTTCGCCAGGGTAGCTTCAAGGGTGGCAGTATCGGCGAACGGCGTCTGGTTCAAGGAATTCAGGTACAGCTTGAACGACTTCGATTCGATGATGTTCGGCGAATCCGCCGGAATGCTGAATTCACCAATTGCCACCACGGGCTTGCCGGACGGCAGCAGCCATGACAACTCGAAGCAGTTCCAGAAGTCCACGCCCTTATACGGCAGGGTTTCAGCGGTCAGGCCCAGCTCCGCCCATTTCGCGGTGCGCGGGATCGGGAACAGCAAAGACGGCGTGTAAGTGGCGATGTATTCGCTGGATTTGCCCAGCGGCGAGTGTTCGGCTGCGGGATGCATGGCGGAAACCTGACTGAAGAATCAGCGGATTCTACCAGCCTTTGCTCCCGCCTTTGAGTGCTTACTGACTGACAGTCAACTTGCCGACCATACCGGCCTGATAGTGACCTGGAATATTGCAGGCAAATTCCAGGTTGGTGGCCTTGGTAAAGGTCCAGGTCAGCTCGGCTGTTTTGCCCGGTTCGACGAGGACGCTATTGGGATCGTCGTGTTTCATCATTCCATGGTCCATGCCCGCCATCGAGCCGTGGTCCATTTCCTTCATGCCGGTCGGCGTGAGCATGCCGCTCTGCTGCATCTTCAGCATTTCCTGCTGATGCCTGGCATGCATCGCCGCGTCGCCGAGGTTGAATTCATGCAACAGCTGGCCTTTGTTTACCAGGACAAAACGCACCGTCTCACCGGCCTTGATATCGATGGCCTTGGGGGTGAAAGACATGTCACCCATCACCATCTCGACACTGCGGGTCGCCTTGGACGCCGGGGCCGGTTGACCGAAATCGTAGGTCGACGCAGGCGAGGCCCATACCGGCGAGCTCAGCGCCAGCAAACAGGCGGCCAGCAGCAGCGGTTTGCGCAAAAACATAGTCGTACTCCAACTAGATAAGGTTCAGCCTGTGGAAAACTCTAAACTGCTACCACTGCCCGCAAGCTGACAGCCAGATTACAACTTTGTCAGGTTGACCTGTATTAATGCGGCCCACTGTATAAAGCGTTCGTTCCACTTGCCTTGAGTTGCCCATGAAACTGCTGATTGTCGAAGACCAACCGAAAACCGGCCACTACCTGCGCCAAGGCCTGACCGAGGCCGGCTTCAACACGGAACTGGTGGCCGACGGCAACACCGGACAGCAACTGGCGTTGAGCGGCGACTACGCGCTGCTGATTCTCGACGTGATGCTGCCCGGGCGCGATGGCTGGCAGATTCTGCAAGCCGTGCGCGGTGCCGGTCTCGATACGCCGGTACTTTTTCTGACCGCGCGAGATGCAGTGGAGGACAGAGTCCACGGCCTCGAACTGGGGGCCGACGACTATCTGGTCAAGCCTTTCGCCTTCTCCGAGTTGCTGGCCCGCGTCCGCAGCCTGTTGCGCCGTGGCAGCGCTTCGCCCCAGGAAACCAGCCTGCAACTGGCCGACTTGCGCCTGGACCTGATCCGTCGCCGGGTCGAGCGCAGCGGTCAGCGCATCGACTTGACCGCCAAGGAGTTCGCCCTGCTGGAAATGCTCCTGCGGCGCCAGGGTGAAGTACTGCCCAAATCGCTGATCGCCTCTCAGGTCTGGGACATGAATTTCGACAGCGACACCAATGTCATCGAAGTTGCGATCCGTCGTTTGCGCCTGAAGATCGACGATGAATTCCCCAACAAGCTGATTCACACCGTGCGCGGCATGGGTTACGTCCTTGAAGAGCGCCCTGTCTGATGCGCCGGCTTTCTTTAAGCAGTCGCCTCGCGCTGCTGTTTGCCGCGTGCACCGCCGTGGTTTCACTGTTCGCCGGGGTGTTGTTCAGTCGCGCCAGCGAGGCGCACTTCGTTGAACTGGACCAGCAGTTGCTGGACGGCAAACTGATTGGCCTGCGCCGGGCACTTCATGACATTCAATCGAGCGAAAGCGAAATCAGGCTGGCCGATGAATTGAGTCGACAAGCTGATCTGTCGCTACGGATCACGGGCAGCGATGGCAAGCGCTGGTATGACAGTTCGACAGGCTTGCCCGAGGACTTGCCACATCAGCCGGGCCTGTCGACGGTCAGCGACGAAGGCACGGACTATCGCGTATTGAATGCTCCGCTGTATCCCGACAAGCCCGACTCGCCACAACTGACCCTGCTGCTGGACATCACCCATCACCAGCATTTTTTACAACGCATGCAGCACCTGATCTGGCTGACCGTGGGCTTGTCAGCGCTGGCCACGGCACTGCTTGGTGCATGGGCGGCGCGCAGCGGGTTGCGGCCGTTGCGCAGGATGAGTGCGATTGCCAGCGGCGTTTCGGCGCAATCGCTGAATGCCCGGCTGCCCGAAGAGAACATGCCGTCAGAACTCACGGAATTGGCCCACAGTTTTAACGCCATGCTCGGACGCCTGGACGATTCCTTCCAACGGCTCTCGGCGTTTTCCGCCGACATTGCCCATGAACTGCGCACCCCGCTGTCGAACTTGCTGACCCACACCCAGGTCACCCTCACCCGCCCGCGCGCCCTGGAGGATTACCGCGAAGCGCTGCACAGCAACCTCGAAGAGCTGCAATGGATGGCACAACTGGTCAACGACATGCTGTACCTGGCCAAGGCTGACCATGGATTGCTGACGCCCAATCGAGAGCCATTGGAGCTGGCAGAGGAAGTGGATGTGTTGCTGGAATACTTTGCGCCGCTGGCCGAAGACGCCCGTGTGTTGCTGAGCCGTGAAGGAAGCGCGCACATGGAGGGCGACCGAAGCATGCTGCGTCGAGCGCTTTCCAACCTGCTGGATAACGCGTTGCGCTTTACCCCCGCCGATGGCGAGATTCGGGTGCGGATTGCCGATCAGCTCAATGGTTTGAGCCTGACGATCGAGAACAGCGGAGATGGTATTGACCAGGCGTTGCTGCCGCGCTTGTTCGATCGCTTCTACCGCGCTGATCCGGCGCGCCAGGAAGGCAGTAGCGAACATGCGGGATTGGGGCTGGCGATCACCCAGTCAATCATCCGTGCCCATGGCGGGCAGATTCATTGTGAGTCGGATAAGGGATGGACGCGGTTTGTGATTGAGTTGCCACGAACCTGATCGTTCCCACGCAGACGGTTCGACGTGAGAACGATCAGGGTGCGGTTATCAAAGCTTACGAATACCGCAACGCGGTTGCCGGTTCGACTTTCGCCGCCCGCCACGCCGGATAAACCGTCGCCAAAAAGCTCATGATGAAACCGGCGGAGCAGATCAACAAGACATCCCCGCCCTGCAATTCCGAAGGCAGATTGCTGACGAAATACACATCAGAACTGAAGATGTGCTGCCCGCTCACCCGCTCCATCCAGCCCACCAGTGAACTGACGTTCAGCGCGGCAATCACGCCAAGCACACCGCCAATCAAGGTGCCGACAATCCCGATCACCGTGCCCTGCACCATGAAGATCGCCATGATCTCCCGGGGTGTCGCGCCGATGGTGCGCAGGATCGCGATGTCCGCGCCCTTGTCGTTCACCACCATGATCAGGGTTGCAATGATGTTGAATGCGGCCACGGCAACGATCATCAGCAACAGCAGGCCGATCATGGTTTTTTCCATCTTCATCGCACTGAACAGGCTGCCCTGGGTGTGGGTCCAGTCGTCAGCCTTGTAAGCCGTGCCCAGTGCGCCGGCAATATCGCTGGAGACCTTCGGCGCGGCGTACAAATCCTTCACCGCCAGGCGCACGCTCTGCACCTGATTCGGCTGCCAATGCTGCATCTGCGCGGCATCGGCCATGTGGATCAACGCCATCGAACCGTCCAGTTCGGCGCCCACCTTGAACACGCCAACCACGTTCAGCCGTTGCATGCGCGGGGTGATGCCACCCGGCGCGGTGCTGACTTCCGGCACGATCAAGGTGATCTTGTCGCCGACATTCAAGCGGAAACGTCGCGCGGTGATCTCGCCGATCACCACGCCGAATTCACCCGGCTTCAAAGCCTCGAGACTGCCCTGCACGATGTGCTTGGCAACGATCGACACCTTGCCTTCCAGCGCAGGATCGACGCCGCTGACCTGAATCGGCTGCATCGTGCCTTTATAGGAGAGCATGCCTTCCATTTCAGTGAACGGCACGGCGGCGGTGACTTCCGGGTTTTTCATCGCGGCGGCGGCCACCGGCTGCCAATCGTCAATCGGATTGACGCCGACGATGGTCGCGTGCGGCACCATGCCGAGGATTCGTGAGCTCATTTCGCGCTGGAAGCCGTTCATCACCGACAGCACCACGATCATCGCCAGCACGCCAAGGGCGAGGCCGATCATCGAGGTCATCGAGATGAAGGAAACGAAGCGATTGCGGCGCTTGGCGCGGGTATAGCGCATGCCGATAAAGATCGATAACGGTCTGAACATTCGCTGGGGCACCGTATAAAAATAAAAGACCCGACGCACTGTTCAGTGACGTCGGGTTTCGACCAGTCAGATGGGGGTCAGGCAACCTTCCTGCAAATGCAGGACGCGATCCATCTGGCGGGCCAGGTTCATGTCGTGAGTCACCACCAGGAACGCCGTGCGCATCGAGGTGCTGAGCTCCAGCATCAAATCCTGAATGCCCTGGGCGGTATGGGAGTCGAGGTTGCCGGTCGGCTCGTCGAGCATCACCAGGCCCGGCTTGTTCACCAGGGCACGGGCGATGGCCACGCGCTGACGTTCGCCGCCGGACAACTCGGACGGTTTGTGTTCCAGCCGATGACCCAGCCCTACCCGCTCCAGCAATGCCGTCGCACGCTGACGCGCTTCCGGGATCGCCGTCTTGCCGATCAGCAGCGGCATGCAGACGTTTTCCAGCGCGGTGAATTCCGGCAGCAAGTGGTGGAACTGGTAAACGAAACCCAGCGACCGGTTGCGCAACAGGCCGCGATTCTTCTCGCTCAGGGCCGACAGCTCTTCGCCGTCGAGCCAGACGCTGCCCTTGGTTGGCGTGTCGAGACCGCCCAACAGGTTAAGCAACGTGCTTTTGCCCGAACCGGAGGTGCCGACAATCGCCACGCGCTCACCCGGGTGCAGCTCCAGTTGCAGCCCTGCCAGAACTTCTACCGACTCCGGGCCTTCCTCGTAGGATTTGCCCAGGTTGCGGCAGCTCAAGATTGCTTTATCACTCATGCCCGACTCACTCATAACGTAGCGCCTCCGCAGGCTGGGTGCGCGCAGCACGCCAGGCTGGATACAGGGTGGCGAGGAAACTCAGGACCAACGCGGCGGCGCAGACCATCAATACATCCTGGCTCTGCACTTGCGACGGCAGGTAATCGATGAAGTAAACGTCGGCGTTGAGGAATTTATGCCCGATCAAGCCTTCCAGGACCGAGATCGCGGCGCTGACGTTCAGCGCGGCGACGATCCCGACCACGGCGCCAATCAGCGTACCGATCACACCGATGACCGTGCCCTGCACCATGAAGATCGCCATGATCTGCCCCGGCGTGGAGCCGAGGGTGCGCAGGATCGCGATGTCGCCCTTCTTGTCGTTGACCACCATCACCAGCGTGGAAATGATGTTGAAGGCCGCGACGGCGACGATCAGCAGCAACAGCAGGCCGATCATGGCTTTCTCCATGCGGATCGCCTGATACAGGTTGCCGTGGGTGCGCGTCCAGTCGCGGGCATAGAAGCGGTCTTCACCGAGCTGCTGGGCGATTGTCCACGCCACGCGCGGCGCCTGGAACAGGTCGTCGAACTTCAGGCGGATGCCCTGGACCTGATCCGGTTTCCAGCGATGCAGCCTGGCCAGATCCTGCAGGTTGGTGACGCCCAGGTAACCGTCGATCTCGCCGGCGCCGACATGGAAGATGCCGACGACGGTAAAGCGCTTCATGCGCGGAAACATGCCGGCTGGGGTCACCGTGACTTCAGGCGCGACAAACGTCAGCTTGTCGCCGATGGCCGCACCAAGCTTGGCCGCGGCCTTGTCGCCAATGACGATGCCAAAGCTGCCAGGCGCCAGATCGTCAAGTTTGCCCTGGAGCATGAACTTGTCGATGATCGAGACCTGCCTTTCCAGCGCAGGGTCGACGGCATTGAGCAGCACTTTGGACACCTTGCCGTTGTTGGTCAGCAGGCCCTGCATCTGGGTGAATGGCGCAACGGCCGTCACCTGCGGGTTCTGCTTGACCTTGGCGGCCAGGCTTTGCCAGTCGCTGATCGGCTCACTGGACTCGATGGTCGCGTGGGGCACCATGCCCAGCACACGGGTGCGCATCTCATGATCGAAGCCGTTCATGACCGACAATACGACAATCATCACGACCACGCCGAGGGCCAGTCCGATCATTGAAGTCAGGGAAATGAACGACACAAAATGATTGCGACGCTTTGCACGGGTATAACGCGTGCCAATAAATACGAAGAGAGGTCTGAACATGTCGGGGCTTGTTCGGAGGGAAAAGGAACGTCCTTGTGGCGGGGGTCGGTAACCAGCTTTACACTCAGACCACCGCCGCTACCATGGGTTCGCCATGTCGACATTAGATGAAGAAGATCGCCGCGAATACTACCGTATCGAGGACATGATCGCACTGGAAATTCGGCCCCTGTCCGCTCCCGAAGCCGCAGGCCAGGAAGTGTTGCAGGATGCTTCTCCACTATTCAACTTGCTCAGCGAGCTGCACCTGAGCGAATTCGAGTCGCAGCACCTGCTGCGCCAGATCAGTGAGCGTGACCGCAATCTCGCGGCGTTCCTGAAATCCCAGAACAAACGCATCGATTTACTGAGCCAGGTGATCGCCATCACCGTGCTCGGGCAGATTGGCGAACCGCAGCCGGTGATCATTTCCGAAGGCGGCGTGGAATTCCAGCACCCGACCCCAATCGCCGTGGACGCGCGCCTGTCGGTCAAACTGGTGCTGATGCCGCAAGCCCTCGGCCTGTTGCTGCGCGCGCGCGTCACCCATTGCGATAGAAAGGGCGAAAGCTATGAAGTCGGCACCGAGTTCGAGTATCCGACCGATGCCCAGCGCCAGTTGCTGGCCCGTTACATTTTGCAGAAGCAGGCCCAGGAACGACGTCTGGCCCGCGAAAACGAATCAGGCATTTAATTAAGGAAGAACCGTGACCCTCATCTACGGCCATCGCGGCGCCAAGGGCGAAGCACCGGAAAACACCCTGACCAGTTTTCAGGAATGTCTCAAGCACGGCGTACGCCGTTGCGAACTGGACCTGCACCTGTCCAAGGACAACGAGTTGATGGTCATCCACGACCCGACGCTCAAACGCACCACGGAGCGGCGCGGCAAGGTCGTCGAGCACACGGCGGCCGAGCTGGTGACCTATGACGCGCGCAAGGGCGGCCCGGGCTGGATCAAGCCCTGCCCGATTCCGACACTGGAAGAACTGTTCGAGAAATGCGATTTCGAGCATTGGCAGCTGGAAGTCAAAAGCGCTTCACGCACCCGCGCCGCGACGACCGTTCTGGCGATTCGCGAGATGGCTCAGCGTTTCGGCTTGCTGGATAAAGTGACCATCACCTCAAGTTCGCGCGAAGTGTTGAAAGCCGCGCTGGACCTGGTGCCGGACGTGTCCCGCGGATTGGTGGCCGAGTACGCCTGGCTCGACCCGCTGAAGGTCGCACAAAGCTATGGCTGTGAGATTCTGGCGCTGAACTGGACCCTGTGTACGCCGGAACGCCTGCAAAAGGCGCAACGTCAGGGGTTGCATGTGTCGGTATGGACAGTCAACGAGCCCGCGCTGATGCGCAGACTCGCCGACTTCGGCGTTGACAGCCTGATTACAGACTTTCCCGGTTTGGCCAGCGCCACGCTCGAGAATTGCTGAAATCGGTCTCCCCGGCCGGCTCAGGCCACCGGCCGGAGCCGCTCAAAAAAGCCGGTTGAGGCCATCGTACGCCGCTACCCGATAGGCTTCGGCCATGGTCGGGTAGTTGAACGTCGTGTTGACGAAGTACTTCAGCGTGTTCAGCTCTCCCGGCTGGCTCATGATCGCCTGGCCGATGTGAACAATCTCCGACGCCTGATAGCCGAAGCAGTGAACGCCCAGCACTTCCAGGGTCTCGCGGTGGAACAGGATCTTCAGCATGCCCTGAGGCTCGCCGGCGATCTGCGCACGCGCCATGCTCTTGAAGAACGCCTTGCCCACTTCGTACGGCACTTTGGCTTGGGTCAGCTCCTGCTCGTTCTTGCCGATCGAGCTGATCTCCGGAATGGTGTAGATACCGGTCGGCACGTCATTCACAAAGCGCCAGCTGTTGTTATCGACGATGCTGCCAGCGGCCGAACGGCCCTGGTCGTGCGCGGCACTGGCCAGGCTCGGCCAGCCAATCACGTCACCGGCACCGTAAATGTTCGGCACGCAGGTGCGGTAGGCTTCGTCGACTTCGATCTGGCCACGGCTGTTGACCTTCACGCCGATGTTTTCCAGACCCAACTGATCGGTGTTGCCGGTACGGCCGTTGCACCAGAGCAAGGCGTCGGCCTTGATCTTCTTGCCGGACTTGAGGTGCAGGATCACACCGTTGTCCACGCCTTCGACGCGGTCGTAGTCTTCGTTGTGGCGAACCGTGATGTTGTTGTTGCTGAAGTGGTAACTCAGGGCCTGGGAAATTTCCGAGTCAAGGAAGCTCAGCAACTGACCGCGGTTGTCCACCAGTTCAACCAATACACCCAGGCCACTGAAGATCGAGGCGTATTCGCAGCCGATCACGCCAGCGCCGTAAACGATGAGTTTGCGCGGGGTGTGACCGAGGCTGAGGATGGTGTCGCTATCGTAGATACGCGGGTGATGGAAATCGATGTCCGCCGGGCGATACGGGCGCGAACCGGTGGCGATGATGATGTGCTTGGCGACCAGCTTTTCGACCACGCCATTGGCGCAGACTACTTCGATGGTTTGCTCGTCGGCGAAGCTGCCGGTGCCGAAGAACACGTCGACACGGTTACGGGCGTAGTAGCCAGTGCGCGAAGCGACTTGTTTGGAAATGACTTTTTCAGCGCTTTTCAGCACGTCCGGGAACGAAAACCAGCGCGGCTCACCAATGGCCCGGAACATCGGGTTGGTGTTGAACTGCATGATCTGCCGGACCGAGTGACGCAGTGCCTTTGACGGAATGGTGCCCAAGTGGGTGCAGTTACCGCCGACCTGGCGACGGCTATCGACCATCGCCACCTTGCGCCCTGCTTTAGCGGCGTTCATTGCCGCGCCTTCTCCCGCCGGGCCGGAACCCAGCACCACCACGTCGTAGTTGTAGACAGCCATGCGTACTCCTCAGAACAGGCCGCGGCGCCCTCGGCACCTGCGGCTAAATCACGCCATCTGCGGCGTGAAGGAACAATTTGGGGCCAATGCAGAACCCGGACACAGTCTATAGAAGCGTCAACGCCGGGCACATTAACCCTTGGTCGCGTCGTAGGCTAGTTTTGCCTGCACTACAACGCCAGTCTTTCAATGCGCGAATCGCCGTGATCATTCGGTTTTTCCGGCACTGAGCCGCTCAAAAGCCTGATTGGATCGTGTGACAAAACCTGTATCGGCACGAATTACAAAAAATGCGCCGATATCGTGTTTTTCTGCGTAGTCCCAACCCCGTTCGGGGCCGAGAATCAGCAACAGCGTCGATAAGCCATCGGCCATCAACGCGGAAGGATTAATTACCGTGACGGACGCCAAGGTGTGCGAGACCGGCGCACCGGTACGGGCATCGAAGGTGTGGGAATAGCGCCGGCCACCCTGCTGAAAATAGTTGCGGTAGTCGCCGGAGGTGGACAGACCATAGCCGTCGACCGCGATGATTTTTTGCGCAACCTGCTGATCGTCGCGGGGCTCTTCCAATGCGATCTTCCAAGGCGAGCCATCGAGCTTCTTGCCCGACGCCTTGAGTTCCCCGGTGGCTTCGGCGAGGTAGTCGTGGATGCCCATCGCTTCCAGTTTTGCGGCAATCGTGTCGACGGCGTAACCGGCAGCGATGCTGTTGAAGTCGACTTCGACGGCGGCGTCCTTGCACAGTTGATCGCGGTCGATGCGCAGGTGCTGATACCCGACTCGCTGCCTGACATCAGCCAGCGCCTGCACGGTGGGGACTTTTTCCTCACGAGCCTGCGGACCGAACCCCCAGAGATTGAGCAGCGGCTCCACCGTCAGGTCGTAGGCGCCTTCGCTTTGTTCAGAGAGCTGCTCTCCGACGCGGATCAGCTTGAGGATCGGCGCAGGCATTTTCTGACAGCGATTGGCCGGCAAATCGTTGAATCGCTCGATGTCGGAGTCGCTGCGGTAGGTCGACAGTTGTTGATCGACCTCGGCGAGGATTTTTTCGACTTGGGCCTGGACTGCGTTCGGAGCAGGAAGACCGGCGTGACGTACGTACTTGATCGAATAGGTGCTGCCCATGGTCGGACCGCCGAAGGTTTCCAGACTGTCGCCGTTACCACAACCGGACAAAACGCCGGCCAGCATCACAATTGCTCCCCACCGTCCAGTTAACAAATCTTCATCTCCCCTCAAAACCGCGCCCGCCATTATGGGCTTCGGAGCGAATGAGAGCGAGACCTGCCTCTGCTGCCCGCAAGCAAAACCTGTGCTCGCGCTCCCGCTAGCCACACAGGCCGACGCAGGTGCAGCGCTTTCAAACAAGATTTACCAGAGTGAGTATCTATAAATGGCTTCCAATACGGGCAAAGGCAAAGCGATTTTTCGCGTTGTCAGCGGTAACTTTCTCGAAATGTTCGACTTTATGGTCTACGGCTTTTACGCCACGGCCATCGCCAAAACCTTCTTCCCTGCCGACAGCGCCTTCGCTTCCTTGATGTTGTCACTGGCCACCTTTGGTGCCGGCTTCCTGATGCGTCCGTTGGGGGCCATATTCCTCGGTGCCTACATTGACCGTCATGGCCGTCGCAAAGGACTGATCATTACCCTGGCAATGATGGCTGCCGGTACGGTCTTGATTGCTTGCGTACCGGGTTATGCCACGCTGGGTGTCGCGGCGCCGCTGATCGTACTGTTTGGCCGATTGCTGCAAGGCTTCTCGGCTGGCGTGGAATTGGGCGGCGTGTCGGTGTACCTCGCTGAAATCTCCACCCCGGGCCGCAAAGGCTTCTTCGTCAGTTGGCAGTCTGCCAGTCAGCAAGCCGCGGTGGTGTTCGCCGGCCTGCTGGGTGTGGGCTTGAACCACTGGCTCAGCCCGGAACAAATGGGTGACTGGGGCTGGCGCGTGCCGTTCCTGATCGGCTGCATGATCGTGCCGGTGATCTTCGTGATTCGCCGTTCGTTGGAAGAAACCCCCGAATTCCAGGCACGCAAACATCGCCCGACCCTGCGGGACATCCTCCGTTCGATCAGCCAGAACTTCGGCATCGTTATCGCAGGCATGGCGCTGGTGGTGATGACCACCGTGTCGTTCTACCTGATCACCGCCTATACACCGACCTTCGGCAAAGCCGAGCTGCATTTGTCGGATCTGGATGCGCTGCTGGTAACGGTGTGCATCGGGCTGTCGAACTTCTTCTGGCTGCCGGTGATGGGCGCGCTTTCCGACAAGATTGGTCGTAAACCCCTGCTGTTGGCGGCGACGATTCTGGCAATTCTCACGGCTTACCCTGCCCTGTCGTGGCTGGTGGCGAACCCGAGTTTCAGCCATTTGCTGATCGTCGAGTTGTGGTTGTCGTTCCTGTATGGCTCGTACAACGGCGCCATGGTGGTGGCGCTGACCGAGATCATGCCGGTTGAGGTTCGTACGACCGGGTTCTCCCTGGCCTACAGCCTGGCGACTGCGACCTTCGGTGGTTTCACACCGGCGGCCTGTACTTATCTGATCCATGTGCTGGACAACAAGGCAGCGCCGGGGATCTGGCTCAGCGGCGCAGCGGTGTTGGGCTTGATTGCCACGCTGGTGTTGTTCCGCGGCAATCGGCATGAGTTGCGGACTGCGCAGGCGTCAGTGGTCCGCGGCGCCTGACAGACCGCAATCGCCAGCAGGCGAGCTCCCACACTGGATCTGTGGCGTTCACAAGTCCTCTGTGGGAGCTAGCCTGCTAGCGATGAGGCCAGTGCAGGCAACAAAGACCCAACAGATACACAAACAAAAACGCCCCGACCTAGGTCGGGGCGTTTTCATGTGCAGCTATTGAAGCTTAGCGCGGGAAAGCTGGCGGGTTTACACCGGCCATGTCTTCCATCACGCGAACCACCTGGCAGCTGTAACCGAATTCGTTGTCGTACCAAACGTACAGAACAACGCGGTTGTCTTGGGTAATGGTCGCTTCAGCGTCCACAACGCCAGCGTGGCGCGAGCCAACGAAGTCGGTGGAAACCACTTCCTGCGAGTTGACGTAGTCGATTTGCTTATGCAGATCGGAGTGCAACGCCATGTAGCGCAGGTATTCGTTCATCTCTTCACGGGTGGCGGCTTTCTCAAGGTTCAGGTTGAGAATCGCCATCGACACGTTTGGCGTCGGAACGCGGATCGCGTTACCGGTCAGCTTGCCGGCCAGCTCAGGCAATGCCTTGGCAGCAGCGGTGGCAGCACCGGTCTCGGTGATTACCATGTTCAGCGCGGCGCTACGACCACGGCGATCGCCTTTGTGGAAGTTGTCGATCAGGTTCTGGTCGTTGGTGTACGAGTGAACGGTTTCGACGTGGCCATTGATGATGCCAAACTTGTCGTTGACAGCTTTCAGTACCGGCACGATGGCGTTGGTGGTGCAGGAAGCGGCCGAAACGATCTTGTCATCAGCGGTGATTTCACCGTGGTTGATGCCGTGAACGATGTTCTTCAGCTTGCCTTTGCCAGGCGCGGTCAGCACGACGCGGTCGATGCCCGGGCAGGACAGATGCTGGCCCAGGCCCTCGGCGTCACGCCATACGCCGGTGTTGTCCACCAGCAGTGCGTCTTTGATGCCGTACTGGGTGTAATCCACCTCAGTCGGGTTTTTCGCGTAGATAACCTGGATCAGGTTGCCGTTGGCGGTAATGGTGTTGTTGGCTTCATCAATAGTGATGGTGCCATCGAACGGACCATGAACCGAATCACGACGCAGCAGGCTTGCACGCTTGACCAGATCGTTCTCGGCGCCCTTGCGGACAACGATGGCGCGCAGACGCAGGCCGTCGCCACCACCGGTTTTCTCGATCAGGATACGCGCCAGCAGACGGCCGATACGACCGAAGCCGTAGAGAACCACGTCAGTGCCTTTGCGCGCGGCAACGTTCTGCTGGCCAACCACGTCAGACAGTTCTTCACGCACGAACTGCTCGGCAGTACGGCCATTGCCTTCGGCCTTGAACTTGACCGCAAGCTTGCCCAGGTCGACCGAAGCGGCGCCGAGTTTGAGCTCGCTCATCGCCTTGAGCAGCGGGAATGTTTCGTGGACGGAGAGTTCGCTGTCATCGGACTGGCGGTGACGAGCAAAGCGGTGAGCTTTGAGAATCGCAATGACTGAACGGTTGATCAGGCTGCGGCCATAGATCGAGCTCACCACGTTGTTATTGCGGTAGAGCTGACCGATAAGCGGAATCATCGCTTCTGCGAGTGCTTCACGGTCGATCCATTCACCAAGACACTGGTCGGGCTTCTGAGTCACGGGAACCTTCCACATGTAGGGGCAGAAAAAAGGGGCTACATTATGCCGCCGAGTGCCTCCCGTAGCAATGCGCGCCTGTCGTGCGATCCGTAACAAATTTCTGTTCAAAAAAATCACGCATCGCTAAAGCCCAGTAAATACGCGGCTTTCAGCGCAGTCAATTTTTTGGAGATACCGCTGTCTTATCCGTAACCCTCCGTAACACTCGGTCGTTTTGCCACTACATAATCATCAATTTTCAGTAAAAAACGGCCAGATTTTGTCTTTACCACTACATTTCGCCAAACCTGCGTAATAGACACACTAGCAACTGACAGGCGGCACCCGGGGCCGCTACAATTACCGACTTTGTCGCAACGCTTGGAGCTCAACCTTCCGTGCCCGTTCTGCGTCTACCGCTTCTCCCTGCCGCGGCAGGTAAACAGCACTGGGGCAACTTGCCCGGTGCCGCCCTGAGCCTGGCCATCGCCGAGGCCGCCAGCGCTGCCAAGCGCTTTACCCTGCTGCTCACCGCCGACAGCCAAAGTGCCGAACGGTTGGAACAGGAGCTGAGTTTCTTCGCCCCGGATTTGCCGGTGTTGCATTTCCCGGACTGGGAAACCCTGCCCTACGATTTGTTTTCGCCACACCAGGACATCATTTCCCAGCGCATCGCCGCCCTTTATCGATTGCCGGAACTGAGCCACGGCGTGCTGGTGGTGCCGATCACCACGGCCCTGCATCGCCTGGCGCCGACCAAATTCCTGCTTGGCAGCAGCCTTGTTCTGGATGTGGGTCAGAAGCTCGATGTCGAGCAAATGCGTACCCGACTGGAAGCCAGCGGCTATCGCTATGTCGATACGGTTTACGAACACGGTGAATTCACCGTGCGCGGTTCGCTGATCGATCTGTTCCCGATGGGCAGCAAACTGCCCTTCCGGATTGATCTGTTCGACGATGAAATCGAGACGCTTCGTACATTCGATCCGGAAAACCAGCGCTCCATCGACAAAGTGGACACCGTTCGCCTGTTGCCCGCGCGAGAATTCCCGCTGCAGAAAGACGCGGTCACACGCTTCAAGGCACGCTTTCGTGAACGCTTCGATGTCGACTTCCGCCGCTGCCCGATCTTTCAGGACTTAAGCAGCGGGATCACCCCGGCCGGTATCGAGTATTACCTGCCGCTGTTTTTCGATGACACCTCGACGCTGTTCGATTACCTGCCTCAGGACACGCAAGTGTTCTCCTTGCCGGGCATCGAGCAGGCGGCGGAAAACTTCTGGAACGATGTGCGCAATCGCTACGAAGAGCGCCGCGTCGATCCGTCCCGTCCTTTATTACCACCGGCCGAACTGTTCCTGCCGGTGGAAGATTGCTTTGCCCGCCTGAAAAACTGGCCTCGGGTGGTGGCCAGTCAACAGGACGTGGAAACCGGTGTCGGCCGCGAGCGCTTCCCGGCGCGCGAATTGCCGAACCTGGCCATCGAAGCCAAGGCCACCCAGCCATTGGCGGCGCTGGCCGGTTTCCTCGACGAGTTCCCCGGACGCGTGCTGTTCACCGCCGAGTCCGCGGGGCGTCGCGAAGTGCTGCTGGAATTGCTTGAACGCCTGAAGCTACGACCGAAGACCGTCGACAGCTGGCCGGACTTCGTGGCGAGCAAGGAACGCCTGGCAATCACCATTGCGCCGCTCGACGAAGGCCTGTTGCTGGACGATCCGGCCCTGGCGCTGGTCGCCGAAAGCCCGTTGTTCGGGCAGCGCGTGATGCAACGCCGTCGCCGCGAAAAACGCGCCGACGCCAACAATGATGCGGTCATCAAGAACCTCACCGAGCTGCGCGAAGGCGCACCAGTGGTTCATATCGATCACGGCGTCGGTCGTTACCTGGGACTTGCGACCCTCGAAATCGACAATCAGGCCGCCGAGTTCCTGACTCTGCAATATGCCGAGGGCGCCAAGCTTTACGTGCCGGTGGCCAACCTGCACCTGATCGCGCGTTACACCGGCAGCGACGACGCCCTGGCCCCGTTGCATCGTCTTGGCTCCGAAACCTGGCAGAAAGCCAAGCGCAAAGCCGCCGAACAGGTGCGCGATGTGGCCGCCGAGTTGCTCGACATCTATGCCCGTCGCGCCGCTCGCGAAGGTTATGCCTTCGAAGACCCGAAAGCCGATTACGCGACATTCAGCGCTGGCTTCCCGTTCGAAGAAACGCCAGATCAGCAAACCACCATCGATGCCGTACGCGCCGACATGCTCGCGCCGAAGCCGATGGATCGACTGGTCTGCGGTGACGTCGGTTTCGGCAAGACCGAAGTGGCGATGCGCGCCGCGTTCATCGCCGTGCATGGCGGTCGCCAGGTAGCGATCCTGGTACCGACCACCCTGCTCGCCCAGCAGCATTACAACAGCTTCCGCGACCGCTTCGCCGACTGGCCGGTGACCGTGGAAGTCATGAGCCGCTTCAAGTCGGCCAAGGAAGTGAACGCGGCGGTCGCAGACCTTGCCGAAGGCAAGATCGACATCGTCATCGGCACGCACAAGCTGCTGCAGGATGACGTGAAAATCAAAAACCTGGGGCTGGTGATCATCGACGAAGAACACCGCTTTGGTGTCCGTCAAAAAGAACAGCTCAAGGCCCTGCGCAGCGAAGTCGATATCCTGACCCTGACTGCCACGCCGATTCCGCGCACGCTGAACATGGCGGTGTCGGGCATGCGTGACCTGTCGATCATCGCCACGCCGCCGGCCCGTCGCCTCTCGGTGCGCACCTTCGTCATGGAACAGAACAAGAGCACGGTCAAAGAAGCCCTGCTGCGTGAGCTGTTGCGTGGCGGCCAGGTCTATTACCTGCACAACGACGTGAAGACCATCGAGAAATGCGCCGCCGACCTCGCCGAACTGGTGCCGGAAGCACGGATCGGCATCGGCCACGGACAGATGCGCGAGCGTGATCTCGAACAGGTGATGAGCGACTTCTATCACAAGCGCTTCAACGTGCTGATCGCCTCGACCATCATCGAGACCGGCATCGACGTGCCGAGCGCCAACACCATCATCATCGAGCGTGCCGACAAGTTCGGCCTGGCGCAGTTGCACCAGTTGCGCGGCCGGGTCGGTCGCAGCCACCACCAGGCTTACGCGTATCTACTGACACCGCCGCGCCAGCAAATCACCCCGGATGCGGAAAAACGTCTGGAAGCGATCGCCAATACCCAGGACCTCGGCGCGGGCTTCGTCCTCGCGACCAACGACCTGGAAATCCGTGGTGCGGGCGAACTGCTGGGCGACGGCCAAAGCGGTCAGATCCAGGCCGTCGGTTTCACGCTGTACATGGAGATGCTTGAGCGCGCGGTGAAGTCGATCCGCAAGGGCGAGCAACCGAACCTCGATCAGCCGCTCGGCGGAGGTCCGGAAGTCAACCTGCGAGTCCCGGCGTTGATTCCCGAAGCCTATTTGCCGGACGTGCATGCCCGACTGATTCTCTACAAACGCATCGCCTCGGCCACTGACGAGGAAGGCCTCAAGGACCTGCAGGTGGAGATGATCGATCGTTTCGGCCTGTTGCCAGAGCCCACCAAGAACCTGATGCGCATCACGGCGTTGAAGTTGCAGGCCGAACTGCTGGGCATCAAGAAAGTCGACGGTGGCCCGCAAGGCGGTCGAATCGAGTTCGCGGCGCAAACACCGGTCGACCCGCTGACGCTGATCAAACTGATTCAGGGCCAGCCAAAACGCTACAAATTCGAAGGCGCCACGATGTTTAAATTCATGGTCCCGATGGAAAGCCCGCAAGAGCGCTTTAATACTGTAGAGGCGCTGCTTGAATGCCTCATCCCGAAAACTGCTTGAAGGACGCCGCATGCGCCTGTTTCGTTTACTGACCTTGCTGACAACGTTGCTGATAACGTCGTTCGCCCCGACGGCGTTTGCCGATGACCTGTATCAGATTGAAATGATCCTGATCCGGCAGAACGCCGTGCCTGCCATTGTCAGCAAAGCCGCACCGGAAGACTGGGCGGCCGGCGCCCAACGCATCAGCCCCGACAGTCTGCGCACGCCGAGCCTCAACGGTGAAGTGGCAAAACTTACCGCCAGCACGGATTACACGGTGTTGCTGCACAAGGCCTGGCAACAAACCCTGGGCGAAGAAGCCACCAAAGTTGCGATCAACGACGGCAAGGAACAGTTCGGCCAGTTCCCGATCGAAGGCACCCTGACCCTGAAACTGGGGCGTTTCACCGACGTCGATGCCGACTTCTGGGTCAACCAGATTGACGCCAACGGCCTGGTCACCGCCAGCGAACGCCTGAAGCAGAACAGTCACACCAAGAACGGACAACTGAATTTCCTCGATAACGGCCACCTGGCCCTGCTGATCAAGATCACTTCGCTGACCGTCCCTGCGCCTCGGCCAGTCCCCGATGAAATTCCGGACTGATTGAAGTCCTTATGGCCCCGACCCTGAGCAAACCCCTGGCACCTTCCTGGGTCAGCCGATTCAAGGAACAAAGCCTGGAGCGCGGCCGCCGCTACGCGCTTGAGAACCGCGTCAGGATCGTCGAGGCCGGCGACGCAACGATCCTCGCTGCGTGCGAAGGCTCTGGCGGTAACGTCTACCGTCAGACCATTCGCCTGCGCGAGTCAGCCAAATCCACGCTGCTGATGATCGATGCGACATGTACATGCCCGGTGCACAGCAACTGCAAACATTGCGCGGCGGTGTTGCTGAAAGTTCAGGAAACCCTGGACTACCCCGCTGCCGCGCAAGATGCCGAGCTGCTGGAAAAACTTCAGGCGGTGCTGGAAAACCGTAGCCCCAAGGCGCCGCCACAAGTGCTGGTGGACAACGTGCAACCGGTGCCGCGCCTGTGGCTGGCGAGTATCGAGTTCAGCGCCTTCGAACCGCGCAACGGCAAGATGCAGCGCTACATCCAGCATCGCGCGGCGTTGTCGTTCAGCTATCTGGATGAATACGTCAGCGGGCAGAAGAATGCCGACATCCTGATTCGCCAGGAAACCCAGACACTGCGGATAAAGCGCCACCCGGAAGTCGAACAGGCCTACAGGGAACAGCTGCGAATCCTCGGTTTCAAAGTTGCGACCCGGCAAAGCAAGGCCTTGCCGGAAAGCGCCGGCGAACTCTATGAGATGGTCAATGACAGCGCCTGGTTGACCTTCACCCTCAATGAGCTGCCGAAACTGCGTACCCAGGGCTGGGAGCTGCAGATCGACGAGGATTTCGGTTTCGATCTGACGGCCGTGGATGATTGGTACGCCACCGTCGAACAGGCGCCGGAGCGCGACTGGTTTGATCTGGAGCTGGGCATCATCGTCAACGGCGAGCGACTAAGCCTGCTGCCGATCCTGCTGAACCTGATGCGCTCCCACACCGAAATCCTCAACCCGGAACGCCTCGCCCGCCGTCGTGATGACGAGCTGATTTTGGTGAACATCCCCAATCGCCCGAATTCCGAGCACGGCCCCTTGCAAGTCGCCCTGCCCTTCGGTCGATTGAAACCGGTGCTGGCAACCCTCGGCGAGTTTTATCTGCAGGAACCTGGCGAAACCACATTGCGCCTGAGCAAGGCCGATGCCATACGCCTGAATCCACTGGAAGGCATACCGCTGCTGTGGGAAGGCGGCGAGCAGATCCGCACCTTTGCCCAGCGCCTGCGTGACATCAAAGACTTTACCGCTGCCGCGCCGGAAGGCCTGAATGCGACCTTGCGTCCGTATCAGCTCGAAGGCCTGAGCTGGATGCAGTCGTTGCGGCAACTGGAAGTCGGCGGAATTCTCGCGGACGACATGGGCCTGGGCAAAACCCTGCAAACCCTGGCGCACATTCTCAGCGAGAAAATCGCCGGACGCCTCGACCGGCCGTGCATGGTGGTAATGCCCACCAGCCTGATCCCGAACTGGCTGGATGAAGCGGCGCACTTTACGCCGCAGCTCAACGTACTGGCGCTGTACGGTGCCAGTCGCAAAAAGCATTTCGACACTCTGGCCGATTACGATCTGATCCTCACCACTTATGCATTGCTGCCCAAAGACATCGAACGCCTGGCGGCGCAGCCGTTACACGTGCTGGTTCTGGACGAAGCGCAATACATCAAAAACCCCAACAGCAAGGCCGCTCAAGCTGCCCGCGAGTTGAACGCACGCCAGCGCCTGTGCCTGAGTGGCACGCCGCTGGAAAACCACTTGGGCGAACTGTGGTCGCTGTTTCACTTTTTGCTGCCCGGCTGGCTCGGTGACGTCAAAAGCTTCAACCGCGATTACCGAGTACCGATCGAAAAGCGTGCCAGCGAAATCAGGCTTCAGCATCTGAACGGTCGGATCAAGCCGTTCCTGTTGCGCAGGACCAAGGAACAAGTTGCAACGGAATTGCCGCCCAAGACCGAAATCATCCATTGGGTCGAACTCAATGAAGCGCAGCGCGATGTGTACGAAACCATGCGCCTGGCGATGGACAAGAAAGTCCGCGACGAAATCACCCGAAAAGGCGTGGCGCGCAGTCAGATCATCATTCTTGAGGCGCTGCTGAAGCTGCGTCAGGTGTGCTGCGATTTGCGCCTGGTCAACGACGCGGCATTGCCCACTCGCGGCAGCACGTCAGGCAAGCTCGACAGCTTGATGGAAATGCTTGAGGAATTGTTCGAAGAAGGTCGGCGGATTCTGCTGTTTTCGCAGTTCACCTCGATGCTGGCGCTCATCGAAGTGGAGCTGACGAAACGCGGCGTTGAATATGCACTGCTGACCGGACAGACCCGAGACCGGCGCGCGCCGGTGAAAGACTTCCAGAGCGGCAAGCGTCAGATCTTTCTGATAAGCCTGAAGGCCGGTGGTGTTGGCTTGAACCTGACCGAAGCGGATACGGTGATTCACTACGACCCGTGGTGGAACCCGGCGACGGAAAACCAGGCGACTGACCGGGCGTATCGCATCGGTCAGGAGAAGCCGGTGTTCGTCTACAAGATGATTGCCCGCGGGACGGTGGAAGAGAAGATTCAGCATCTGCAAAAGGAAAAATCCGACCTGGCGGCCGGCGTACTGGATGGACGTCAGACCGGGGACTGGAAGTTGCAGAGCGATGATATCGAAGCGTTGTTTGCGCCGTTGCCGGACAAGCTGGAGAAGCGCTGAATCGCCGGTGCCTGATAGATTGCATTCGCGAGCAGGCTCGCTCCCACATTGGATTTGGATTGCCCGCAATACCGGGGGCAGCATCAAACCATTGTGGGAGCGAGCCTGCTCGCGAAGAGACCCTCACTCATAAACTATTGATCAAGATTTGAGACCCGGCAGCGGCGCAAATAACGCCTCGATATCACTCTGCTCAAGCTTCAATCCACCCGTCGTCCCACCCTCAAGCACCGCCCCCGCCAACGCGGCCTTCTCCTGTTGCAATGCCTGTATTTTTTCCTCGACGGTGCCACGGGCAATCAGCTTGTAGACGAACACCGGTTTGTTTTGCCCAATCCTGTAGGCACGGTCGGTCGCCTGATTTTCTACCGCCGGGTTCCACCACGGATCGAAATGGATCACCGTGTCCGCAGCCGTCAAATTCAGACCTGTACCTCCGGCCTTCAGGCTAATCAGAAACAGCGGCACTTTACCGCTCTGGAAATCCCTGACCGGTGTACGCCGATCCGTCGTTTCGCCCGTCAGCAATGAATAACCGTAGCCACGCTGCTGCAACTCCTCCTCGATCAACGCCAGCATCGAGGTGAACTGCGAAAACAGCAAAATCTTACGGCCTTCGCTGAGCAACTCTTCCAGCATCTCCATCAAGCTGACCAGTTTCCCACTGCCTGATCGAAGGGCCTTTGCCGTGATCGGCATGTTGATCAAGCGCAGATCGCAGCAGACCTGACGCAACTTGAGCAATGCATCGAGGATGATGATTTGACTGCGACCGACGCCACTGCGGGCGATTTCGTCGCGGACCTTCTTGTCCATCGCCACGCGCACGGTTTCGTACACATCCCGTTGCCCATCGCTGAGATCAACCCAGTGGATGATTTCGGTTTTCGGCGGCAATTCGGTGGCGACCTGATCTTTCTTGCGACGCAGCAAAAAGGGTTTTATCCGAGCGGTCAAATGTCGCATCCGCTCACTGTTGCCGTGTTTTTCAATCGGTGTGCGGTAGTCGCGATTGAAGGTTTTGCTGTCGCCAAGCCAACCGGGCAGCAAAAAGTGAAATTGGGACCAGAGCTCGCCGAGGTGGTTTTCCAGCGGTGTGCCACTCAGGCAAAGCCGTTGACGCGCCTGTAGATCACGGGCGGCCTGAGCGGCTTTGCTGACCGGGTTCTTGATGTTCTGCGCCTCATCGAGAATCAGCACGCTCCAGACCTGAGGCTGTAAAACCGGCAGATCCCGCGACAGCAATGCGTAGGTGGTCAACACCAGGTCGTATTCGGCCAGGTTGGCAAAGTCTTTTTGCCGTGCCGCGCCATGCAGCGCCAACACCTTCAATTGCGGAGTAAAGCGCTGTGACTCGTCGAGCCAGTTGGGGATCAGGCTGGTGGGCATCACGGCAAGTGCCGGACGATCAAGCCGCCCGGCCTGCTTTTCTGTCAGCAGGTGAGCCAGGGTTTGCAGGGTTTTGCCCAGCCCCATGTCGTCACCGAGAATGCCACCGACTTCCAGCTCGCGGAGGGTTTGCATCCAGTTCAGACCTTCCAGCTGGTAAGGTCGCAGTGTCGCTTTCAAGCCCTCGGGCGCCGAGACGTGAGCATGGTTCGACTCACGCAGACGCTGTGCAAAACTGCGCAGTCGTTCACCGCCCTGCCAAACCAGCGGGACGCCCTCCAGTGCACTGAGGCGCGCGGCATCCGGCAAACTCAAACGCAGTGAATCACCTTGATGCCCTCCCAGGTACAACTCGCCCAGGGTGGCCATAAGCGGTTTTATCCGCCCATAGGGCAGCGCGACTTTGCCATCGGGTTTGGCACCGAAACGACCATCACCCAGTCCAATCAGCAACAATTCATCATCGTTGCGTTGGGCCAGAGTTGCAGGATCCATCAACTGTGGCTGGCTACGCAGCAAATGCAGCAATATCGGCAGCAGGCTGTGACGCTCGCCGTTGACCACGATGCCCAGTTGCAGGTCAAACCACTGATGCCCCGACTCTTCCTCGACTTGCGCATACCAGTCTTCTACAGGCTGCACGTTGAAGTGAAAGCCATGGCTTATATCGATGTGCCAGTTTTTCTCGCGCAGCGCCGGAAGCCCGTTTTGAACAAAGGCCAGCCAGGCCGCATCATCCGGCAGATCGAACATCTCGCCGGGGCGGTCCACGCTGCTTTTGCGCGTGGCCTTTTTGAAACCATATTTTTGCAGGGTCTGACGCAAGGCTTTTTCGGCGGCGGGCTGGCGCTGAATTCGCCGGGTTTCAGTACCGGAAAAGATCAACACTTCCGGGTTTCTGTCCGACGTCGGATGCCCGTCGTAGGTGAACGCCAATGCGGCGCGATGCTCAGGCTCATACTTCCAGTTTTTGTAGCGCATGCCGCTATTGAGCGTCAGGTGCGCTTGGGGATTAATGTCATCGATCACCCGCTCCGTCAGCCTGTGCGGTGGAGCAACTTTCGTCGAGGCACTCATCCGATGGCTGAATTGCATTGCCTGATGTGCCGGGATTTCCGGAGCCAAAGTCAGGTGACAAGCCAGTTTGTCATCCAGTTCGTTGAACAGCGTTCCGACTTGTAGCTGCTCGCGATCCAGGTAGTACAGGGGCGCCACGGCCAGCACTGTTTCGCACGCGGCTTCGTCGCTGCTCCACTGAGGGTAGAAACTGCCGTTGGATCTTTCGACCCAGGCAAACTTACCCGCCCTCTTCGCTCCTGGAGCCAAGGGCGGTTGCTCGAAATCAAGGAACAGCCGAGCGCTACGCAACAACATCTCCAGGAGTTCGGCGCCACTGCTGCCCTCCAAGGGGTAACCGCCGTAATACGCGTGATGGGAGTGAACGGCCACCAGAAGCCTGGCGACTCGAAGGTCCAGTTCAGACACATAGGCGGGTTGTCGCACCAGCATTTCCGACAATGAGTACATGGCCCTGATGTCTTGAAAGGCGCCGTTCTTGAGCTGGCGAGCCTTGAAAACCTCCAGCGTCCATTTCCCGGCGACAGGCGTTGCCTTGAGCCTGTAGAGCAGGCAGGCATTCGTCCCCAGCGCCGGCTCACCGGGCGTCTTGTCTGTTAAAGGAATTGCGTCGAGCCAGCGCTCCAATTCGCGATTCAGGTGGACCTGAACGGCGCTTTCAGGCTGTTGACCGTGATGATCTTGCAGGTGATAGATAACTGCAGCGCAGTGCTTGCAATTGAACATGACAGGACAGGAACAAACGCATCGAAGCTCTTCTTGCCCCTGCAGAGATTCAGAGAGCTCAATGACTTGCTCATACACCTGCGATTTGGAGCCGACGCACGATGCGACAATCATCGAATCGTCGATCTGATGGATCGTTATCCGATCCTCATCCGCGTAACTGCGGGCCTTCTCCAGAGCGCGATGACTGAACACCTCTGCCCAACGAAGTGCATGAAGTTGTTTGGTTATTGCCGTCATAAATCAACGCCGCTTGAAATCAGTAAGGCAGCCGGACATTTCATCAGGCCGAAATTCAACCCGCCAATACCCGCGCCAACGTCGACTTCACCTTGCCCATCCCGTCATGCAACGCCTGCTCGATCTGGGCCATGGTGATCACCGCCGAGGACTTGCCCGCTGCCGGGTTTACCACCAGCGCCAGACAGGCGTAATCCAGTTCAAGTTCACGCGCCAACGCTGCTTCCGGCATGCCGGTCATGCCAACGATGTCACAGCCGTCACGCTCCAGTTTCGCGATTTCAGCAACGGTTTCCAGGCGAGGACCTTGGGTGCAGGCATACACGCCTTGATCGCTGTAGCCAACGCCTTCGGCAGCCAGCGCTGCAATCAATTGCTGACGCAGTGATTCGCTGTAGGGGTAGCTGAAATCGATGTGAGTGACGTGTTCCAGATTATCGGCAAAATAGGTGTGTTCGCGGCCGCTGGTGTAGTCGATCAGTTGGTGCGGCACGCAGAAATGCCCGGTGCCCATCGCCGCGTGAATACCGCCCACGGCATTGACCGCCAGGATCGCTTCGGCACCGGCCTGCTTCAGTGCCCAGAGGTTTGCGCGGTAGTTCACCTGATGCGGCGGGAATCGGTGCGGGTGACCGTGACGCGCGAGGAACAGCACTTCCTTGCCCGCGTACTCACCGATCTGCACCTCAACCGAAGGGGCGCCGTAAGGGGTATCCACCGCTAGCGACTGACGAATGTTCAGGCCTTCTAACTGAGTCAGGCCGGTGCCACCGATAATCGCGTAAACCGTCATAACGAAAAGTCCTTAATCAATCAGTTGAGCTTCTTTGAGCGCGCCGACTGCGGCGAGCCAGCGCGGGTCTTGACGGTATTCGGTGCCGGCGAACGACTGCCCGCGCATCCGCGCGATACGCGGCGACGGCTTGACCTTCATGCGTTGGGCGGCGCTCAGCGCCAACTCCGCGGCAGCGCGGTCATTGCACACCAGGCCCATGTCGCAACCGGCGGTCAGCGCGGCTTCGATTCGACTGGCGGCATCGCCGACCACGTGGGCGCCAGCCATGGAAAGATCATCACTGAAGATAACGCCATCGAACTGCAACTCGCCACGCAGGATGTCCTGCAACCAGCGCCGGGAGAAACCGGCAGGCTGGGAATCGACCTGTGGATAAATCACATGCGCCGGCATGACGGCGGCCAGTTGCTTGCTCAATCGGGCAAACGGTACCAGGTCTTTGGCGCGGATCTCGTCGAGGCTACGCTCGTCGGTGGGAATGGCCACGTGGGAGTCCGCCTCGGCCCAGCCGTGACCCGGGAAATGCTTGCCCGTGGCGGCCATGCCAGCACTGTTCATCCCGCGGATGAAGGCACCGGCCAGAAGTGCGGCGCGCTCCGGGTCACCTTCAAAGGAACGGGTGCCGACAACGGCGCTGCGCTGGTAATCCAGGTCGAGCACCGGGGCGAAGCTCAGGTCCAGGCCAACGGCCAATACTTCGGTCGCCATGATCCAGCCACACTGCTCGGCCAGGTATTCGGCGTTCAGGTTGTCGGCGATGGCACGCATGGCCGGCAGCCGGACAAAGCCCTGACGCAGACGCTGAACCCGCCCGCCTTCCTGGTCTACCGCCAACAGCAGATCGGGGCGAACGGCGCGGATTGCAGCGCTCAACTCGCGCACCTGGCGTGGGTGCTCTATGTTGCGGGCAAAAATGATCAGGCCGCCCACTTCGGGCTGGCGCAACAATTGGCGATCTTCGGCCGTCAGCCAGGTACCGGCGACGTCCACCATCAACGAGCCTTGCAGGCCAGCAGTCATAAAGATTCCTTGAGAACGATGAATCCGTCTCGCACATAATCGCCGCCGTAGGCGGTGCCCGGCAGGACGGCGATATCAATAGGGAGCGGGTTCAGAACGAGAGTCGGCATGGGCGGCTAGCTTAGCGGATGTCAGCTGCCCCGCCCACCCGTGTGCGGTTAAACCTTGGCGGCAACCGGGGCTGATTTGCTGCGCGGGCGCAACTGCGCAGTGGCCATCGCCGAATCGGTAACGCCGGTTTCGGCGCGCATGCCAGCGGCCAGGAACGGCACCATCAGGCGCATCACCTGCTCAATGGAGGTGTTGACGCCGAAATCGGTTTCGGCAATCGCACGCAGCGCCTTGATCCCCGACATGCTGAATGCCGCGGCCCCGAGCATGAAGTGCACGCGCCAGAACAATTCGATCGGTGGAATACGCGGTGCGGCTTCGTTGACCAGCATCATGTAGCGGCGAAATACCTTGCCGTACATGTCTTCCAGATAACGTCGCAAGTGGCCCTGGCTCTGACTGAAAGCCAGGCCCAGCAACCGCATGAAAATAGACAGATCGTTGCCACTGCGGGGCTGCACGACGAGCGCCTGCTCGACAAGAATTTCGAGCAACTCTTCAAGCGTCGGCTTGTTTTCAGGCTTGGCCTGACGGCGTTCGAGCTCTTTATCGAGGCTCAGGCAGAACGGGCCGAGAAAACGCGAGAAGACGGCCTGAATCAGCGCCTTTTTCGATCCGAAGTGATAGTTCACCGCCGCCAGATTGACACCGGCCTTGCTGGTGATCAGACGCAAAGAGGTTTCCGCGAAACCTTTTTCGGCGAACAACTGCTCGGCAGCATCAAGAATGCGTTCAACGGTTTCCGACTGGGCCATGGCTACTCCGCCTGACAAACACTTGTTTGAAACATACGTTTCAGCCTGTGCGTTGTCAAGCCTGCCGGTTCGTTTTGGGAATGGTCGGTCAGCTATTTAACCATACATCGTCGACGCTTTAATAAGCTGCCTGATTGACCGTCCAGCGGCCAGTAAAAAAAGGGGCATTGCCAAGACCGATCCACTGTATATAATCCCAGTCACTGTATAAAAAGACAGAGCGATCAATATGCTAAAGCTGACGCCACGCCAAGCAGAGATTCTGGCCTTCATCAAACGCTGCCTCGAAGACAACGGTTATCCGCCAACACGTGCGGAAATCGCTCAGGAACTGGGTTTCAAATCGCCCAACGCGGCGGAAGAACACCTGAAGGCACTGGCCCGAAAAGGTGCGATCGAAATGACCCCGGGCGCCTCCCGCGGCATTCGCATCCCTGGCTTCGAAGCCAAGGCCGACGAGTCCACACTGCCGATCATTGGCCGGGTGGCCGCCGGTGCGCCGATCCTGGCCCAGCAGCACATCGAAGAGTCCTGCAACATCAACCCTGCTTTCTTCCATCCGCGCGCCGACTACCTGCTGCGCGTTCATGGCATGAGCATGAAAGATGTCGGTATTTTCGACGGCGACTTGCTGGCGGTCCACACCACCCGTGAAGCCCGCAACGGCCAGATCGTCGTGGCTCGGATCGGTGACGAAGTGACCGTCAAGCGTTTCAAGCGCGATGGCAGCAAAGTCTGGTTACTTGCCGAAAACCCTGAATTCGCCCCTATCGAAGTGAACCTGAAAGATCAGGAGCTGGTGATTGAAGGCTTGAGTGTTGGCGTCATTCGCCGCTAAAGGAGGCTCTATGCAGTTCCCACACACACCACAACAAGCCCAACTGCCATTGTTCGAGGCATTTCTGGCACAGCCATTGGCACCGATCCTGAAAGACGTGGTCGAGTCGCCTTGGGGCGCAGAACCCGAAGTCTTCAGCGAGCTGTCATTGCGTGGTGCGGCGGGGAACTGCCTGAATCTTCTGGCGCCCATTCTTCGGGAGCTGAGTCAGGATCAGGACGCACGCTGGCTGACACTGATTGCTCCGCCCGCCAGCCTGACTCAAGTATGGCTGCGCGAAGCTGGCCTCAATCGCGAACGCATCCTGCTGCTGCAACCGCGCGGCACTCAGAGCGCCCAGCAGCTGACTTGCGAAGCCTTGCGCCTGGGCCGCAGCCACACGGTTGTCAGCTGGCTCAACCCGCTGAACACAAACTCACGGCAACAACTGATCAGCGCAGCCCGTATCGGGGACGCCCAAAGTCTGAATATTCGACTGGGTTAACGTGCAACAAGGCGCCATGAATAGCGCAGGGCTTCTCAACGGACAGAGAAGCCGGACTGGAGCGGTATCAGCAGAAAGCGACGAACGGGATCAATGAAGGACCCGCGAGCTCTCATCCGTATTGAATTCACCTTCAACCAGGCGCCCTGCCATCTGCACGCCGACGCTCAACATCGCCTTGGCGACTTCCACGTGCTGGCCTTGCAGGAACACTTTGGCATCCTCGGAGAAATCCAAAGTAACCAGAGAACCTTCGTCCTCGGCCCTGCGCAGCTCGATTCGGCCGTCTGGTAACTCGACAATTTCTAGAAAGGACGTTGGCATAAAGGTCTGTTCTCCACGAAAGGCGGGGATTATATAGGCATCGGCCAGGCTTCGCTCAGTAACTTGACCAGATGTCATCACGAAGCAACATCTACCAGCGCTCATCCCTGAGCAGACGACCCATCGGGTCATCCTTCCCTTAACACTCGTTCAAACCTTCGCGAAACCGAATCGCCAACCCTTTCAGGTTCTGACGCCAGCTCTCCAGCTCTTCCCGACTCAGCTCCTCTGGCGCCTGTTCATCATCCAGGTTAACCGCCAGGATGAGTGGTTGCGTCACATCGCCTTTAGGCTTGTGCGGAGCGCGAGGTGGTTGAAACAACGCTGCATGCGCCGCCAACAGTTTGGCCAGCCAGGTTTCAGGGTTTTGCGCCAACTCGACCATCTCGGCCATTTCGGGAATGGCGATAGTGTCCAGCACCTCGCGAGTCAGCAGTAACTCGGCCCGAGGCGCGTTGGCCTGAGGCAGGCGATAGAAGCCGGCGATTTCATGACACAAGCCCAGCAGAGCACCGTACAGGTGGAACAGCGCCGATTCACGTCCTGCCTGAATCAACGCCAGGGAGTTCATTGCCCGCCCTTCTTCGGCTTTGGCCAGCGCTTCCAGCGACAGGCCGGCGAAATAAATCTTCTGGTTGGTGCGGGTATAGAGTTCGTGGGCCATGACGGCAGTCTCCACAACGAAATAATTGCTTCACGCAGGTCAGACAGTGTCGTGGATCACCTCCGCCTCCCGCAAGCACAAAACAAAAAGGCCGCATGAAAACCCGAGGGTTTGCATGCGGCCTTCTGTATATCGCGCCTGATTAAGCCTTGGCTGCCGGACGCTTGTCTTCAACAGTCCACTTGCCGCCGTCGTAATACGCTTTCCAGCCAGTCGGCTTACCGTCGACTTCAGTCTGTACGTACTGCTCTTTGGTCTTGCGGCTGTAACGGATCACGGCAGGCAGGCCGTCCGGATCCTTTTTCGGTGCTTCGCAGAGGAAATGGTACTTCGGATCGATCTCATCCTTGTGCGGCACGATTTCCATGACCAGCGGAGCACGAGTCTCGCGGTTTTTCGGGAATTGGCTGGCCGCCAGGAACAGACCGGAAGCACCGTCACGCAAGATGTAAGTGTCGTTGACCTTCTCGCATTTAAGCTCAGGCATCTTCACCGGGTCCATCTTCGGCGGCGCCGCGTCACCGCTTTTCAGCAGTTTGCGGGTGTTCTTGCACGTTGGATTGGTGCAACCGAAGAACTTGCCGAAACGGCCAGTCTTGAGCTGCATCTCACTGCCGCACTTGTCGCACTCCAGGCTCGGACCTTCATAGCCCTTGATGCGATAGTTGCCCTCTTCAACTTCGTAGCCGTCGCAATCCGGGTTGTTACCGCAGATGTGCAGCTTGCGCTTTTCATCCAGAAGGTAAGCATCCATCGCCGTGCTGCAGATCGGGCAACGGTGTTTGCCGCGCAGGACCAGTGATTCCGACTCACCCTCGTCGTCCGCAGCGATTTCATCGCCCGGCACCAGGTTGACCGTGGCCTTGCAGCGTTCTTTCGGCGGCAGGCTGTAGCCCGAGCAACCCAGGAACACACCAGTGGACGCTGTACGAATCTGCATTGGACGACCGCACACCACACACGGAATGTCAGTCATTACCGGTTGGTTGGCGCGCATGCCGCCTTCGGCGCTTTCGGCTACTTCGAGCTTCTTCTTGAAGTCGCCGTAGAATTCGTCGAGCACGTTTTTCCAGTCGCGCTCGCCTTGGGCCACGTCATCGAGGTTCTCTTCCATGCCGGCGGTGAAGCCGTAGTCCATGAGATTGGAGAAGCTCTCGGCCAGACGTTCAGTGACGATGTCACCCATCTTTTCCGAGTAGAAACGACGGTTGTGCAGCGCGACGTAACCACGGTCCTGAATGGTCGAAATGATCGCTGCATAGGTCGAAGGACGACCGATGCCGCGTTTTTCCATTTCTTTAACCAGGCTCGCTTCCGAGTAACGCGCCGGCGGCTTGGTGAAGTGCTGGGTCGGATCAAGCTTGATCAGCTTCATCGCGTCGCCCTGGGCCATGTCCGGCAGCACATCGTCATCGCCTGGCTTGGCGATTTGCGGCATGACGCGGGTGTAACCGTCGAACTTCAGAATACGGCCCTTGGCGCGCAGCTCGAAATCACCGGCACCGACAGTAACCGTGGTCGACAGGTATTGAGCCGGCAGCATCTGGCAAGCGAGGAACTGGCGCCAGATCAGCTCATAGAGCCGCTCTGCGTCACGCTCCATGCCCGACAGCTTGCTTGGCTCGGTATTGGCGTCGGACGGACGAATCGCTTCGTGAGCCTCTTGTGCGCCTTCCTTGCTGCTGTAGACGTTCGGAGTTTCCGGCAGGTACTTCTTGCCGAACTCGCCTTCGATATAAGTGCGCGCCATCGTCACGGCATCGGCCGAGAGGTTGGTGGAGTCGGTACGCATATAAGTGATGTAGCCCGCTTCGTACAAACGCTGGGCCATCATCATGGTTTTCTTCACGCCGAAGCCCAGGCGGTTGCTCGCAGCCTGTTGCAGGGTGGACGTGATGAACGGTGCCGACGGCTTGCTGCTGGTCGGCTTGTCTTCGCGTTTTACGATGCTGTAGCTGGAAGCCTTGAGCTTCTCCAGCGCAGCCATGGCCTGGGCTTCGTTGAGCGGCTTGAAGGCCTCGCCTTTCTCGCGAGCCACGTCAAAGCGCACGGTCGCGCCCTTGGCGGTGCCCAGGTCAGCGTGAACTTCCCAGTACTCTTCCGGGTTGAACGCGCGAATTTCACGCTCACGCTCAACGACCAGCTTCACCGCCACCGACTGCACACGACCGGCAGACAGACCACGGGCAACTTTGGCCCACAGCAGCGGAGAAACCATGTAACCCACGACACGGTCGAGGAAACGACGTGCTTGCTGTGCGTTTACACGATCAATGTCCAGCTCGCCCGGTTTGGAGAAGGCTTCCTGGATCGCTTTCTTGGTGATTTCGTTGAACACCACGCGCTTGTAGCGGCTGTCGTCACCACCGATGGCTTCGCGCAGGTGCCAGGCAATGGCTTCCCCCTCGCGATCCAAGTCGGTTGCGAGATAGATGGTGTCAGCATCCTTGGCGAGCCGGCGCAGCTCTTCGATGACCTTTTCCTTGCCCGGGAGGATCTCGTACTTGGCTTTCCAGCCATGATCGGGATCGACACCCATGCGCGAGACCAGCTGCTTGCGCGCTTTCTCTTTCGGCGTGAGCACCGGACCTTCACCCGCGGCGGCCTTGCCGCGCTTGGCGGCTGGCTCTTTGCTGGCGCTAGCCGAACCGCTGGTGGGCAGGTCTCGGATATGGCCGATACTCGACTTCACCACGTATTGGTTACCCAGATACTTGTTGATGGTCTTGGCCTTAGCCGGGGATTCCACAATGACCAGCGATTTGCCCATGGATCAGAAAATTCCTGAATTCTAGAAGTGAAAGGCGGTTGGCGCCTGACGCGGCACCGCTATATATAGTGGCTACAAGGTGAGGTCAAGCGCAGGGTTTTACGCGCACTCAGCTTATGGCTTCGAAAAAAGGCTCGGTTCGGCTTGC
This sequence comes from Pseudomonas sp. JAI111, assembly GCF_024809425.1. Classification (NCBI taxonomy): domain Bacteria; kingdom Pseudomonadati; phylum Pseudomonadota; class Gammaproteobacteria; order Pseudomonadales; family Pseudomonadaceae; genus Pseudomonas; species Pseudomonas sp. JAI111. The sequence goes on from NZ_JANUCB010000001.1 coordinate 593,418, forward strand.
ACCAAAGCAAAGCGTGGCACCTGTTCGCCGTCAACTTCGACCGACTCCAGGAACATGCTCAAGGGACGCACCCAAAAGCCGTAATCGCCATACAGGGCTTGATAGAAGACCACTTCTTCTTCGGTTTCCGAGTGCCGCGCAATGCTGAATACGCGGTACTGAGGACCTTTGTAATGCTGGTAGAGCCCAGGTTGTATCGGCATGGCTTGGCCCTCACTCAAATCTTTTAAAAATAAAAACAAAAATAAATTCAGAAAAACAAAAACCGGGGCACTTGGCCCCGGCTTCCGTCAACGGAACGCTTAAACGCGTTCGAAGACGGTGGAGATGCCTTGGCCGAGACCAATGCACATGGTGGCTACCCCGAAGGTGCCGCCATTTTGCTTCATCACGTTCAGCAGAGTGCCGGAGATACGGGCACCGGAGCAACCGAACGGGTGACCCAAGGCGATTGCGCCGCCGTGCAGGTTAACCTTCTCGTTCATCTTGTCGAGCACTTTCAGATCTTTCAGCACTGGCAAGGCCTGTGCGGCGAAAGCTTCGTTGAGCTCGAAGAAGTCGATATCGTTAATCCCAAGGCCCGCGCGCTTCAAGGCTTTTTGGGTGGCCGGTACTGGACCATAGCCCATGATAGCCGGGTCCACACCTGCCACTGCCATCGAGCGGATCACCGCCATAGGCTGGATGCCCAGGTCTTGCGCACGCTGCGCCGACATCACGATCATGCACGAAGCACCGTCGGTGATCTGCGACGAAGTACCCGCTGTCACGGTGCCGCCCTTAGGGTTGAAAGCAGGCTTGAGAGCCGCCAGGCTTTCCAGGGTGGTTTCCGGACGAATGGTTTCGTCGTAGTCGAACAGTTTCAGGAAACCGTTCTCGTCGTAGCCCTGCATCGGGATGATTTCGTCTTTGAACTTGCCTTCCACAGTCGCCTTGTGAGCGAGCTGGTGGGAACGCACGCCGAAAGCATCCTGTTGTTCGCGAGTGATGCCGTGCATTTTACCCAGCATTTCAGCGGTCAGGCCCATCATGCCCGAAGCTTTTGCCGCGTACAGCGACATGTGCGGGTTCGGATCGACACCGTGCATCATGCTCACGTGGCCCATGTGCTCGACGCCGCCGACCACGAACACGTCACCGTTACCGGTCATGATCGCTTGTGCGGCGGTGTGCAGAGCGCTCATCGACGAACCACACAGACGGCTGACGGTCTGGCCGGCGGCAGTGTGCGGGATCTGAGTCATCAGGGACGCCATGCGGGCGATGTTCCAGCCCTGCTCCAGGGTCTGGTTTACGCAGCCCCAGATGACGTCTTCGACTTCATTCGGGTCGACCTTGACGTTGCGTTCCAGCAATTTGCTGATCAAGTGCGCCGACATGTCCTCGGCGCGGGTGTTGCGGTGCATGCCGCCCTTGGAGCGGCCCATCGGAGTACGACCGAAGTCGACAATCACGACGTCTCTTGGATTCAAGCTCATAAAATTTCACTCTCGCTCAAAAGTTGGGACGCTTAACCGAAGAACCGTTGGCCGGTTTTGGCCATTTCACGCAGTTTTGCGGTCGGGTGGTACAGCGCGCCCAAATCAGCGTACTGGTCAGCCAGGGCAACGAACTCGGCAACACCGATCGAATCGATGTAGCGCAGCGCACCGCCACGGAATGGAGGGAAACCAATACCGTAGACCAGACCCATGTCGGCTTCGGCAGCAGTTTCGACGATGCCGTCTTCCAGGCAACGCACGGTTTCCAGGCACAGCGGGATCATCATCCAGTTGATGATGTCTTCGTCAGTGACTTCGCGCTGCTCGTAAACGATCGGCTTGAGCACTTCCAGCACCGACGGATCGGCCACCTTCTTCTGCTTGCCTTTCTTGTCGGTCTCGTAGGCGTAGAAGCCTTTGCCATTCTTCTGGCCCAGGCGCTTGGCTTCGTAGAGCACGTCGACAGCCGAGCGGCGGTCGTCTTTCATGCGGTCCGGGAAGCCTTCAGCCATAACGTCACGACCGTGGTGACCGGTGTCGATGCCGACCACGTCCATCAGGTAGGCAGGGCCCATCGGCCAGCCGAATTTTTCCATGACCTTGTCGATACGGACGAAGTCCACACCAGCGCTGACCAGCTTGGCGAAACCGCCGAAGTACGGGAACAGCACGCGGTTGACCAGGAAGCCCGGGCAGTCGTTGACGACGATCGGGTTCTTGCCCATTTTCTTGGCGTAGGCAACGGTGGTGGCAACCGCCAGCTCACTGGACTTCTCGCCACGAATCACTTCAACCAGCGGCATCATGTGCACCGGGTTGAAGAAGTGCATGCCGACGAAGTTTTCCGGACGCTTGAGGGCTTTGGCCAGCAAGGTGATGGAAATGGTCGAGGTGTTGGACGCGAGGATGGTGTCCTCTTTGACCTTGTCTTCGACTTCAGCCAGCACGGCTTGCTTGACCTTTGGGTTCTCGACGACAGCTTCAACCACCAGATCCACGTGACCGAAATCACCGTAGGACAGGGTCGGACGAATGCCGTTGAGCACTTCAGCCATTTTCGCCGGGGTCATGCGACCTTTATCAACGCGGCCAACCAGCAGCTTGGCGGCTTCAGCCAGACCTTGCTCGATGCCGTGCTCGTTGATGTCCTTCATCAGGATCGGAGTGCCTTTGGACGCCGACTGATAGGCGATACCGCCGCCCATGATGCCAGCGCCCAATACGGCAGCCTGCTTCACGTCCTTGGCGATTTCGTCGTAGGCCTTGGCCTTTTTCTTCAGTTCCTGATCGTTCAGGAACAGACCGATCAAGCTCTGCGCGGCAGAGGTCTTGGCCAGTTTGACGAAACCGGCCGCCTCGACTTCCAGCGCCTTGTCACGACCGAAGTTCGCGGCTTTCTGGATGGTCTTGATCGCTTCAACCGGCGCCGGGTAGTTAGGGCCCGCTTGCCCGGCAACGAAACCTTTGGCGGTTTCGAAAGCCATCATTTGTTCGATGGCGTTCAGCTTGAGCTTTTCCAGCTTCGGCTGACGCTTGGCCTTGTAGTCGAACTCGCCGGAGATGGCGCGCTTGATCAGCTCAAGGGCTGCTTCCTGCAGCTTCTCAGGTGCAACCACTGCATCGACGGCGCTGACTTTCAGTGCGTCTTCAGGACGGTTTTCCTTGCCGGAGGCAATCCACTCGATGGCGTTGTCGGCACCGATCAGGCGCGGCAGGCGCACGGTGCCGCCGAAGCCAGGGTAGATGCCCAGCTTCACTTCCGGCAGACCGATCTTGGCCTTGGTCGACATGACGCGATAGTCCGCCGCCAGGCACATTTCCAGACCGCCACCCAGGGCGATACCGTTGATCGCGGCGACAGTCGGGACGTTGAGGTCTTCGAAATCGCTGAAAATCTTGTTGGCTTCCAGATTGCCAGCAACAAGCTCGGCATCAGGCAGCTTGAAGTTCTCGACAAATTCGGTGATGTCGGCGCCGACGATGAAGACGTCCTTGCCACTGCTGACGATCACACCCTTGATCGAAGCATCTGCCTTGATGGTGTCTACGGCCTGACGCAGTTCGTTCAGGGTTAGACGGTTGAACTTGTTGACGGACTCACCCTTGAGGTCGAATTTCAATTCGACGATGCCACTTTCAAGAGCCTTAACCGTGATGGCTTTACCTTCGTAAATCATCAACTGATCTCCACGATATGGAAGCTGAACAGTACACGTCGGACGCAGGCAAATGGCTTGGCAGGACGTTTAACGTCGATGCTACGCCCATCCACCCGGCACACCCGCCAACGCGATAGTCGGGATTCTGTAGGAGCATTCTGAAAACAAACGCTCAATTCATACGCCCGTTTGATTTGGGTACGCCACCTTCACGGAATTTCCGACAATTGTCAATCGCCCAAAATACGGGTTGAAACGCGACTTTGCGGTCACTTCCGTACTGCGAAGATCTTCAACACGCGGATGCATGTCTAGCCATTCATAGAATCAATAGTTAGAAAAGTCGCCCTAATTCGCTGCAGCCTTTGTTTAACAAGCTACGCTGGCAGGAACCTGAGGAAAAAATATCAACGCTGTTGGCGAATGCCCGGCGAAGATTTGGCGACGCAAAGAATTACCGGCCTGCCTGGCCAACCCCGCCCGATGATGATGTCGGGCTTTTTATTGCCTGTCTGTCGGAGGTTTCGCGCCATTGCAGCGCGAAATGTCCACGGGTCATGCCAGCGCTTTCAGCACCGCATCAATGTCCTGCAATACTGTCGCTTCTCCTTTTTCGCCCCAATACAGCGTAATCATTTGCTTGTCCGCCTCAACCTTGTAGACATTGGCTGGCAATTTTTCGAAATGATTGAGCAGTGCCTGATCTTCACAGACTTCCTGCCACTGATTCACCCACACACCCGGCGACTTTTGCCAGTAGCTCCAGCACGCGGGCTGATTGCCACGACGCGGCCGATGGTACTGGGCACAAGGGCTTGGCGGCTCCTGACTCAGCCAGTGCGGCCACTCTTGCGGTGCCAGTTGCATGGACAGCCCGATGCGTCGCGCCTCCATGCGCAACGCCATTCGACCACTCTGCCCGCGAGACGGGCGCAACCATGCCAGCGGGCTCAGTACCACCAGCAGGATTGACACCACTATCCAGACCGTCATATCTGTACTCCCGATTCTTGATGGGCGCTTTGAGTCACTTTGGAACCAATGCGCTTGAAACCAGCCATACTTACCAATATTGCAATCCTCAGGAGGAGCACCTCATGCCCTACACCCACATTCTGGTCGCTGTAGACCTAACCGAAGAGTGCGACCCTGTCATCCACCGTGCTCGCGAGCTGTCAGTGAGTAGCGGTGCGAAATTATCCCTGGTGCACATCGTCGAACCCATGGCCATGGCCTTTGGCGGCGACGTCCCCATGGACCTGTCACAACTGCAACAACAACAGTTTGATCAGGCCAAGGAGCGTCTGGACCGGCTGATCGTGAAATACCCGGAACTCTCCAAGGAATACAGCCACCTGACCTACGGCCAGCCACGCCAGGAGATCCACCACCTGGCCAAGGAGCAAACCTGCGACCTGATCGTGGTGGGTAGCCATGGTCGACACGGCCTCGCACTGCTGCTGGGCTCGACCGCCAATGACGTGCTGCACGGTGCGCCTTGCGATGTACTCGCGGTTCGCCTGATCAAGAGCTAACCGCGCCACAGGGCACCTACAACAGCCTGTAGATCGCAATCCATACAAAAAGCCCGGCGCTCATCACTGAGCGCCGGGCTTTTTTATCGCAGGGTCAATCAGGCATCCAGCTCGGCCCAGCGCTCGACCATCACGTCCAGTTCAGCCTGCAACTGTTCCAGCTGGGCGATTACCGCTGCTGTCTCCGTCGCCGGACGCTGATAGAAAGCCGTATCTGCCATCTGAGCTTCAACGGTAGCGATCTGCTTTTCCATGACTTCAATCTGGCCCGGCAACATTTCCAGCTCACGCTGCAATTTGTAGCTGAGCTTTTTCTTCGCCACCGGTGCTTCGACCGCTGCTGCCACCGGCGCTGCTTCGACAGTCACGACCGCGGAGGTCAAGTCGGCCTTGCCGGATTTGCTTTCGGTCACGCCCAACAGACGCGGCGAACCGCCCTGACGCAACCAGTCCTGATAACCACCGACGTATTCGCGAACCTTGCCTTCACCTTCGAAGACCAGGGTGCTGGTCACCACGTTGTCGAGGAATGCCCGGTCGTGGCTGACCATCAGCACGGTGCCGTTGAAGGTCAGCAAGACCTCTTCCAACAGCTCGAGGGTTTCCACGTCGAGGTCGTTGGTCGGTTCGTCGAGGACCAGCAGGTTGGCCGGCTTGCTGAACAGTTTCGCCAGCAGCAGGCGCGCACGCTCACCACCCGACAGCGCCTTGACCGGCGTGCGGGCACGCTGCGGGCTGAACAGGAAGTCGCCGAGGTAGCTCAGGACGTGACGGCTCTGACCGTCGATATCGATGAAGTCGCGACCTTCGGCAACGTTGTCGATCACGGTCTTTTCCAGATCCAGCTGATGGCGCAACTGGTCGAAATAGGCCACGTCGATGCGCGTCCCCTCCTCCACTGTGCCGCTGGTCGGTTGCAGACCACTGAGCATCAACTTGAGCAATGTGGTCTTGCCGGTACCGTTGGCGCCGAGCAGACCGATACGGTCGCCGCGCGTCAGGACCATCGAGAAGTCCTTGATCAGGAACGGGCCACCCGGGTGAGCGAAGCTCACGTTCTCGAGAACCATTACCTGCTTGCCGGACTTGTCAGCGGTGTCCAACTGAATGTTGGCCTTGCCGGTGCGTTCACGACGCTCGCTACGCTCGACGCGCAGGGCTTTCAAGGCGCGTACGCGGCCTTCGTTACGGGTGCGACGCGCCTTGATGCCCTGGCGGATCCAGACTTCTTCCTGGGCCAGCTTCTTGTCGAACAGCGCGTTGGCGGTCTCTTCAGCCGCCAGCGAGGCTTCTTTGTGAACGAGGAAACTGGCGTAGTCGCCATTCCAGTCGATCAGGCCACCGCGATCCAGTTCCAGAATGCGGGTGGCGAGGTTCTGCAGGAATGAACGGTCGTGCGTGATGAACAGCACGGCGCCCTGGAAATCCTTCAGCGCTTCTTCGAGCCAGGCAATCGCACCGATGTCCAGGTGGTTGGTGGGTTCGTCGAGCAGCAGCAGGTCCGGTTCGGAAACCAGGGCCTGAGCCAGCAGGACGCGACGACGCCAGCCGCCGGACAATTGGGCGAGGGTTTTGTCGGCCGGCAATTGCAGACGGCTCAAGGTGCTGTCGACCAGTTGCTGCAGACGCCAGCCATCACGGGCTTCGAGGTCATGCTGGACATGCATCAGTTTGTCCAGGTCGGCATCGGTGACGATGTTCTGGCTCAGGTGGTGATACTGCGCGAGCAGCTCGCCGACACCGTCCAGGCCTTCGGCAACCACGTCGAACACGGTCCGCTCGTCGGCTACCGGCAATTCTTGCGGCAATTCGCCAATCTTTAGGCCTGGCGCACGCCAAACGGAGCCCTCATCGGGCTTCTGGTCGCCCTTGACGAGCTTCATCATGCTGGACTTGCCAGTGCCGTTGCGGCCGATGATGCACACCCGCTCTCCACGGGCGATCTGCCAGGACACCTTGTCCAACAACGGCATAGCGCCGAAAGCAAGGGACACATCGCTGAATTTGAGCAGGGTCATGAGCTTCTCCAAAAACCGGGCGCGTATTCTACCTGACTTGAGGCTTCAGAAGGCCGGCAATTTCACCTTCGTCTCACTCTGCATGACAATTGTTGCGAACTTGTGCCGCGAGGCCGGCAAAGCTTTCGCCCGTTGCTGGCAAAAGGCTAAGCTACAGATTATCCAGTGCGACTTACGTCAGCACTTGTCATGATTTTCTCTGCCCGGACGTCTCATGCGCAGTCGCCTTTTTAGTTTTTTATCTTGTTTGATTCTCTCTGCCGCTGCCGTTCAAACCGCCCAGGCGGTGGACCTGTCTACCCAACGTCAATATTACGATGAGGCCAAGCGTGCCCTGGCCAAGGGCGATACCGGCCCTTATTTCCGCTACAGCCAGGCCCTCAGCGATTATCCGCTGGAACCCTACCTGGCTTACGATGAGCTGACCGCTCGGCTGAAAACCGCCAGCAATGCCGAGATCGAAAAATTTCTGGCCGAACATGGTGACCTGCCGCAGGCCAACTGGATGAAACTGCGCTGGTTGCGCTGGCTGGCCGAGCGCGGTGACTGGGCGACTTTCGTCAAGTACTACGACCCCAAGCTCAACTTCACGGAGCTGGACTGCCTGAACGCGCAATATCAGATCGGTCACAACCAGAAAACCGAAGGCTACGCCAACGCGAATAAACTCTGGCTGACCGGCAAGTCCCAGCCCGCTGCGTGCGATGCACTGTTTGGGCAATGGGCCGCCGAAGGTCAGCTGACCGAACAGAAACGCTGGGAGCGCACCAAGCTCGCCGCCCAGGCGCGCAACTATCCGTTAGCCAACAGTCTGGTCAGCGGCCTGACGACCCTGGCCCCTCGAGGCCGCTTGCTGATCGATGTGGCGCAAAAACCCGAGCTGCTCAACCAGCCTTCGCGCTTCACCCCGGCCGATGAGCCAATGTCCGACGTGGTCAGCCTCGGCTTGCGCCGCCTGGCCCGCGAGGATCCCGACAAGGCCATGAACTTGCTGGATGGCTATGCCAGCAGCATGCATTTCTCCCGTGATGAGAAAGTGGCCATCGCCCGTGAAATCGGTTTGACCCTCGCCCGCCGCTTCGACCCTCGCGCGCTGGACGTCATGACCAAATATGACCCTGAGCTGCGCGACAACACCGTGTCGGAATGGCGCCTGCGCCTATTGCTGCGTCTGGCCCGCTGGGAAGATGCCTATCAGTTGACTCGCCGCCTGCCGCAGGATCTGGCGACCACCAATCGCTGGCGTTACTGGCAGGCTCGCAGCCTGGAACTGGCGCAGCCGCAGAACCCGGAAGCGCAAACGCTCTACAAGAACCTCGCCCGTGAGCGCGATTTCTACGGTTTCCTCGCCGCCGACCGTTCGCAGTCTCCGTACTCGCTGGCGAACAAGCCGCTGGTGCTGAGCCAGGCATTGATGAACAAGGTACGCAACACGCCGGGCATTCGTCGCGCCCTGGAGTTTCACGCCCGCGGGCAGATCGTCGATGGCCGTCGTGAGTGGTACCACGTCAGCCGGCACTTCAATCGGGATGAAATGGTCGCCCAGGCAAAACTGGCCTACGACCTGAAATGGTATTTCCCGGCGATCCGCACCATCAGCCAGGCGCAATACTGGGACGATCTGGACATTCGCTTCCCGATGGCCCACCGCGAAACCATGGTGCGTGAAGCCAAGGTCCGGGGCCTGCACTCGAGCTGGGTGTTTGCCATCACTCGTCAGGAAAGCGCCTTCATGGACGACGCCCGCTCCGGCGTCGGCGCCAGCGGCTTGATGCAACTGATGCCGGGCACCGCCAAGGAAACCGCGCGTAAATTCAGCATCCCGTTGGCCTCGCCGCAACAAGTGCTCGACCCGGACAAAAACATCCAGCTCGGCGCCGCCTATCTGAGCCAGGTTCACAGTCAGTTCAACGGCAACCGCGTCCTCGCCTCCGCCGCCTACAACGCCGGCCCTGGCCGCGTTCGTCAATGGTTGCGCGGCGCCGATCACCTGAGCTTCGACGTGTGGGTGGAGAGCATCCCGTTCGACGAAACCCGCCAGTACGTACAAAACGTGCTGTCGTACTCGGTGATCTACGGCCAGAAACTCAACTCGCCACAGCCACTGGTGGACTGGCATGAGCGGTATTTTGACGATCAGTGAAGCTGGTTTGACGCACTAAACAAAAATGCCCGCATCGATTGATGCGGGCATTTTTGTTTATGAACGTCTACACCGATTTGAGCCGTGTGGCAGTCTGTTTACCCTGCGAGGTCAGATGATACTTTTGAGCCGGGCTACTTGGCGATTCGGGATGGGTCATTTCAATCAAATCAGCAGCCAATGCAGGCTTGAGGTAGTTAGCCCGAAAGGTGGCCTTGTGCACCAAACCGACCTCAGCCATCAAGTCGTTGATTTTAAGCGGACCATTAACATGAAGCGCAGCCAACAACTTCCCTACTGGGTCGGTTACTAGGTCGGTTACTGGGTCGGTTACTGGGTCGGTTACTGCTTCAGTGGCGGCCGCCTCCTTCAACGCAACACTCAACGCTTGCAGCATGAACTCGACGAAAGGTGTCGATTCAGCCAACTGGTCTGCCGCCGACAATGCTGCGTAATAGGCATCCTGCTGCTCTCGAATAACCGCTTCGACTGGCAGATAAGCCAACACCGATCTCCATTGACTGAGTATCAAGGTTTGCCAGAGTCGCCCCATTCGACCATTTCCATCAGCGAAGGGATGAATGAACTCGAATTCGTAGTGGAACACGCAGCTGACAATCAAAGGATGCCAATCCGAATCCCCGAGCCATGCCAATAAATCGTCCATCAAGTGCGCAACACGACTCGGCGGCGGGGCCATGTGGACCAACTTTTCGCCACGGTAAATACCTACACCGGCTCGGCGAAACTGCCCACAGTCGTCAATCAATCCACCCATCAGCAACTCATGCGCCCGTAACAGGTCCGCGCGGCTGCACGACCGCCACTCAGGCATGGCCTCATAAGTCGCAAACGCATTACGCACTTCCTGGATTTCTCGCGGCAGGCCAAGTACGTCGCGTTCGCAACAGAGGTCGACATAATGCCCGAACCCGGCAGCATTCAGCAGATCTCGTTCATGCCGCTTCGTGCCCATCACTGAACTGCAACGCCGCCAGCCGCGCATACAGCGCATTGCTCGCAATCAGCTCATGATGCGTCCCCACCGCCACCAGTTTTCCCTGGTCCATCACCGCGATCCGGTCTGCGTTTTTCACTGTAGCCAAACGATGGGCGATGACCAGCGTGGTGCGGTTTTTCATCAGGCTTGGCAGGGCTTGCTGGATCAGGTGTTCGCTCTGTGCGTCGAGGGCGCTGGTGGCTTCGTCCAGCAGCAGGATCGGTGCGTCCACCAGCAGCGCCCGGGCGATGGCCAGGCGTTGACGCTGGCCGCCGGACAATCCGAGACCGCCGTCACCCAGGTGAGTCTGATAGCCATTGGGCATTTGCTCGATGAACTCATGGGCGTAGGCGATTTTTGCGGCTTCCTGGACCTGAGCCAGGGTTGCCGTCGGATTGCCGTAACGGATGTTCTCTTCGATGCTGCCGAAGAACAACGCCGGGTTTTGCGAGACCAGGGCGAAACAGCGGCGCAGGTCGAGGGGATCGAGCTGGGTCAGCGGCACGCCATCCAAAAGAATCTGCCCTGAGGCCGGATCGTAGAAACGCAGCAGCAGGTCATACACCGTTGACTTGCCAGCACCGGACGGACCGACCAAGGCGAGGGTTTCCCCGGCATTGATGGTGAGGCTCAAGCCATCGACGGCATAACTTTCCGGGCGTGAAGGATAGGAAAAGCGCACGTCTTGCAGAGCCAGATTGCCCTTTACCCGATCAGGCAGGGTCACCAGGCCAGTGGTTGGGGGCTGGATGATGTTTTCCGAACGCAGCAACTCGGCAATACGTTCCGCCGCCCCTGCCGCGCGCTGCAGCTCGCCGATCACTTCGCTCAACGTGCCGAAGGCGCTGCCGACAATCAGGCTGTAGAAGACAAATGCCGCCAGTTCCCCCGCCGAGATGCGCCCGGCGATCACGTCCATGCCGCCGACCCAGAGCATCACGCCGACGGCGCCCAGCACCAGCACGATCACCAACGTAATCAGCCAGGCCCGCTGGAAGATGCGTTTGCGAGCGGTGTCGAACGCCTCTTCAACGGTGACGGCAAATCGTTGCTCGTCCTGGACCTGGTGGTTGTAGGCTTGCACGGTTTTGATCTGGCCAAGGGTTTCGGAAACATAGCTGCCGATGTCGGCAATCCGGTCCTGACTCAGGCGCGACAAACTGCGCACCCGGCGACCGAAGATCAGGATCGGCGCGATCACCAGGGGCAGCGCCACCACCACGATACTGGTGAGTTTGGGGTTGGTGATGAACAGCAAGACGATCCCGCCGATCACCATCAGCAAATTGCGCAAAAACAGCGACAACGAAGAGCCGATCACCGATTGCAGCAACGTCGTGTCGGCGGTCAGGCGTGACTGAATCTCGGAACTGCGATTGTCTTCGTAGAAACCCGGATGCAGATAAACCAGGTGATTGAACACTTGCCGGCGGATGTCCGCGACAACGCGCTCGCCGATCCAGGACACCAGATAAAAGCGCGCAAAGGTGCCGATCGCCAGCCCCACCACCAACACCATGAACAGGCCGATGGACTGGTTGAGCAAGTGCGGCGACTGGGTCATGAACCCCTGATCCACCAACAACCGAATTCCCTGCCCCATGGACAAGGTGATGCCGGCGGTGACGATCAACGCAAGCAAAGCGCCGAAGGCTTGCCAACGATAGGGGACCAGAAATCGCAGGGTAAGGCGGAGCGCGCGGCGGTGACGGGCAGAGAGCATCGAGGTTTTCCAGGTACGCATCGGATGGGCTCAGCCTACACCGCTCAACGTGGGCTGAAACGCTGTAAATCACAATGAGTCACTTTAATTATGTCCGCAGAGACTAGGCGCTAGACGCTATTGGTCTAAAGTGCAGGTGGCAACGTTCGGGAATTTCTGGTGGAGTGGAGTTGCCGATCTGGAAAGACCGTAGGGAGTTGTCACAGCCCGGTCACCTGGCGGTTTTAAAGTAGGCGCACAACCTGAAGAGGAGACAGGCCATGTCCTTGCAACACAGCAGCGATGACAAGATTCAAGTGATCCGCACACAGCCCGACCAGTCTCTGGGTTGCTCGATTATTGATGAGAATGGGCGCGAAGTACCGATCACTGAAGACATGATCCAGAACGCTTGCCGCGAACTGGAAAAGCGATTGGTCAAGCCTGCCGAACAAGAGTGATATAGCCACCGTCTTCTTGACCCGGCACTGATGGCCGGGTTTTTTATGGGTGCTTTCTGGAAATTGTGGCGCGACCATCGCGAGCAAGCTCGCTCCCACAAGAAATCTCCAGCGAATACAGCTTTTGCGTACCACAAATCAATGTGGGAGCGAGCCTGCTCGCGATGGCGCCAACCCCATTTTTCAGACAGTCAACGCACCCAAAGCCGACACAATCTTCAGCAACTCAGGCGAATCCCCCTCGATCCGCACCTTGAGCCCATCGATCTCGCGCCGCTGCGGATAATGCTTGCGCAACGCATCAAACGCCGCACGCTGCTCGCTCACATTGCCGACAAGGCTACGACGGAAATCCGCATCGTCGCGGCGCGGGTCGTACACGCCGCGGCACAGCATCGCTAGTGCCCAGGCTGGATCGCTTTCGGCGCTCAGGGTGACCTGCGACAACCACGGCGCCGGCAGCAAATCGCTCAAACTGACCTGCGGCGCTTGCCCGATAAATTCGCAATACGCCTGGTAGATCTGCGCCGTCCCGCGCTGTTTGCCATCAAGGCTGTAACCGGCAATGTGCGGTGTCGCCAAAACGCAGAGCTCGGCGAGCGCCACATCGACTTCGGGCTCACCTTCCCAAACGTCGAGCACCGCTTGCAGGTCTTCACGCTGCATCAACACTTGGCGCAGGGCGGCGTTATCCACCACCGGGCCACGACTGGCGTTGATCAGCCAGGCGCCGTGCTTGAGCTGGTTCAGGCGGTTTCTGTCGAACAGATGCCAGGTCGACTGGGCGCCGTGTTTCTTTAAAGGGGTGTGCAGGCTGATGACGTCGCACTGTTCGATGATCTGTTCAAGACTGACGTAATCGCCGCCTTCAGCGGCTTGCCTTGGTGGATCGCACACCAGCACGTTCCAGCCCAGGCCACGCAAAACCTTGACCAGGCGACCACCGACTTCGCCGGCACCGATCACGCCGTAAGTGCGCTGGTTCAGGTCGACGCCCTCGATCTCGGCCAGGGTCAACAGACTGCCGAGCACGTAGTCGACCACGCCGCGGGCATTGCAGCCAGGTGCGCTGGACCAAGTGATGCCAGCGCTCTGAAAGTAGTCCAGGTCCAGGTGATCGGTGCCGATGGTGCAGGTGCCGACAAAACGCACCTTGCTGCCTTCAAGCAGCGCGCGGTTGACGTTGGTCACCGAACGCACCAGCAATACATCGGCCTGCTCGACAGTGGCGCGGTCGATGGAGCGTCCCGGCACTCGGCGGATTTCGCCGAAACGTTCGAAGAAGGCATCGAGCAGCGGGATATTTTCGTCGGCAACAATCAGCATGGCAGGCTCCTTTGGGGGATCGGCAGTTTAGGCGTAGATGAAGGTGATGGGCCACCCGGGATGCATAAAGATCCGCAAACCGCTTACAAATCCCTAACACAGGACTTTTCCTGACCGCAGCGTCAACGCGTAGAATGCGCCGCCTCGCGCCTCAAAATCTTTGGACGTTTCGCCCTTGAATTCCGTGACTGACCGCCCCGCCGCTACTTCCCTCACCCGCCCGGCCCGGGTTCGCCTGGAGCTCAGAACCCTGCTCGCGCTCGCGCTGCCGATCATGATCGCGCAGTTGGCAACCACCGCCATGGGCTTCGTCGATGCGGTGATGGCCGGTCGGGTCGGACCGCGCGATCTGGCGGCGGTGGCGCTTGGCAACTCGATCTGGGTGCCGGTGTTCCTGCTGATGACCGGCACGCTGCTGGCCACCACCCCGAAAGTCGCCCAGCGTTTCGGCGCCGGCACCCACAGCGAGATTGGTCCGATCGTGCGTCAGGCGCTGTGGCTGGCATTGGTCGTGGGCCTGATGGCGACGGCCATGCTGTTCAGCGCCGAACCGATCCTGCACAAGATGAAGGTCGATCCAGAGCTGATCGGCCCGTGCATGCAGTACCTGCACGGCATCGCCAGCGGCCTGCCCGCCGTTGCCATCTACCATGTGTTGCGCTGCTTCAGTGACGGCCTGGGCCGCACACGCCCGGCGATGGTCCTGGGCCTGTGCGGCCTGGCGCTGAACATTCCGCTGAACTACGTCTTCATCTACGGCCACTTCGGTGTGCCCGCCATGGGCGGTGTTGGCTGTGGCTGGGCCACGGCGATCGTGATGTGGGTGATGGCGCTGGGGATGGCCGGCTGGGAGCGCTGGGCACCGGCCTACCAGTCGAGTCAGTTGTTCAGCCGTTTTGACTGGCCACAATGGTCAGTGATCAAACGCCTGCTGGGCATCGGCCTGCCCATCGGCATTGCGGTGTTCGCCGAGTCGAGCATTTTCGCGGTGATCGCCCTGCTGATTGGCAGCCTCGGCGCCACAGTGGTTGCCGGACATCAGATCGCGCTGAACTTCAGCTCGCTGGTGTTCATGATCCCCTACTCCCTGGGCATGGCCGTGACGGTTCGGGTCGGCCAGGCACTCGGGCGCCAGGAACCACGCGAGGCGCGCTTCGCTGCCGGGGTCGGCATGGGCACGGCGCTGGCTTACGCGTGTATTTCGGCGAGCATGATGCTGGTGCTGCGCGAACACATCGCAACGATCTATATGGCTGATCCGACAGTGATTCGCGTGGCGTCGATGCTGATTGTGTATTCGGCGCTGTTCCAGTTTTCTGATGCGATCCAGGTGACCGCGGCCGGCGCGTTGCGCGGTTATCAGGACACGCGGGTGACGATGATCCTGACGCTGTTCGCCTATTGGGGGATCGGTTTGCCGGTGGGTTACGCCTTGGGCTTGACCGACTGGTTCGGCACACCGAGCGGCCCGAGCGGGCTGTGGCAGGGATTGATCGTGGGCTTGAGCTGCGCGGCGCTGATGCTGTCGATCCGCCTCACGCGTAGCGCACGCAAGCGGATCCGCATCAGCTCTTCGGCGGGTTAAGCGAGTTTCTTGCGGATCCAGTACAGGTAAGTGCCCGCCTCTTCGTGCTGCGCGACCAGTTCGTGGTCGAGAAACACGCAGAATTTGGGAATGTCGCGACGGGTCGAGGGATCGGTCGCGATGACCTTGAGCAGGCCGCCAGGCACCAGGTCACGGATGTGCTGGTGCAGCATCATCACCGGTTCCGGGCAATTCAGGCCGGTGGCGTCGAGGGTGCCGTCTACCGGCGTATCAAGCATTTCACTCATGATTAACTCCTGAAACTGGCCGGCATTGTCTCGCATTGCCGGGTGTTCGGTCATCTATTGCGTTACGCGTTGATCGTTCCCACGCTCCGCGTGGGAATGCATCCCGTGACGCTCTGCGTCACATCCAAAGGCGGAACGCAGAGCGTCCCCGGCGGCATTCCCACGCGGAGCGTGGGAACGATCAGTGCACAACTTCAGCGGGATTTGGGTTTCTTTACGTCAAGCCGGCGCAAATGGCAGGTCACTTCCTCGCGGTCGTGATAGAGCTGCTTGCAGCCGATCTCGACCCGAATGCCACGGGCCTTGAAGCCATCGGCAATCCGCTCCAGCAAACGCTTCACTTCGGCATAACGCTGTTTCATTGGCAACTTGAGATTGACCACCGCTTCGCGGCAATGCCCCTCGCCAATCCACTCTTCGAGCATCGCGGCGTTACGCGCCGGTTTCTCGACGATGTCGCAGACCATCCAGTCCACTGGCTGCTTGGGCTTGAAAGTGAAACCGTCGGCCATCAAGTGCTGCACCAGGCCGGTGTCCATCAGGCTTTCGGCCATTGGCCCGTTGTCGATGGCGGTCACCAGCATGCCACGATTGACCAGCTGCCAGGTCCAGCCACCGGGCGCGGCGCCGAGGTCGACGCCGGTCATGTCACTGTGCAAGCGCTCATCCCACTGATCGCGGGGGATGAAGTGGTGCCAGGCCTCTTCCAGTTTAAGCGTCGAACGGCTTGGCGCTTCACGCGGGAACTTCAGGCGTGGAATGCCCATCGGCCACATCGCCGAGTTGTTCGACTCGGCCAGGCCCATGAATACTTCGCGGCCACTTTTGAACGTCAGCAGCAGGCGTGGCTTGTGGGCGTCTTCGACCAACTTGCCCGCCGCCATCAGCGCCTTGCGCAGGTGAACTTCGAATTTCTTGCAGAAGTTTGAAAGCTCTTTGCCATCATTGGTGTCGACCATTTCCAGCCACAGGCTCCCGCACAGCGGGAAGTCGGCCATGTGCGCGAGGATCACGCTGATGCGGTCGGTTTCCGGCAGGTCAATGAAGATCCCGCGAGCCCATTGGCGTGGAAAGATCAACTCGGCAAACCGTTGGCCGCGCATCAAGCGCTCGGCGCCGTCTTCTTCGGTGCAGATGAACTCGGCAAAGGCGCTGGCGGTCTTGGCCTTGGCATAACCAGCCACGTTCAGCCGTGCGGCATGTTCGGAAATCTCGGAACAGACTTCGCCTTCGAAGCCTGGCCGGCAATGCATAAAGAGGGTGTTCATTGTTACTCCTGGGCAGATGGCGAGGAATTCAGCCACTGCGCGATGCCCAGACTTGCGTTGAAGCAAAGCCTGTCACGAAAACCGGCGCATGATAGCCGAGATCGGAACCTTGGACTTATCCATAGAGTCCAGTTATTAGCTTTAACGCTCAAACAGGGCTAGGTTGAATGCTCTGTCCGTCCCCTCAGTCCGCAGCCGTGCGGACTCAAAGGAGTGATCGCAATGCCGTCCCTCGATAGCCTTAAATCCCTTAAAACCCTGCAAGTCGACGACAAGACCTATCATTATTTCAGTCTGCCCGACGCTGCCAAGAGCCTCGGTGACCTCGACAAATTACCGATGTCGTTGAAAGTGCTGTTGGAAAACCTGCTGCGCTGGGAGGACGAAAAAACCGTCTCCGGCGCCGACCTGCGAGCGATTGCCGCCTGGCTCAAAGAGCGACGCTCCGATCGCGAAATCCAGTACCGCCCCGCGCGAGTACTGATGCAGGACTTTACCGGCGTGCCCGCCGTAGTCGACCTGGCCGCCATGCGCGCCGCCATGGCCAAGGCCGGCGGCGATCCGCAGCGGATCAACCCGTTGTCGCCGGTGGACCTGGTGATCGACCACTCGGTGATGGTCGACAAGTTCGCCAGCGCCAGTGCCTTCGAGCAGAACGTCGATATCGAAATGCAGCGCAACGGCGAACGTTACGCCTTCCTGCGCTGGGGCCAGAGCGCTTTCGACAACTTCAGCGTGGTGCCGCCGGGCACCGGCATTTGCCACCAGGTGAACCTTGAATACCTGGGCCGCACCGTCTGGACCAAGGATGAGGACGGCCGCACCTATGCCTTCCCCGACACCCTGGTCGGCACCGATTCCCACACCACCATGATCAATGGCCTCGGCGTGCTCGGCTGGGGCGTCGGCGGGATCGAAGCGGAAGCGGCGATGCTCGGGCAACCGGTGTCGATGCTGATTCCGGAAGTGATCGGCTTCAAATTGACCGGCAAGCTCAAGGAAGGCATCACCGCCACCGACCTGGTGCTGACCGTCACGCAGATGCTGCGCAAAAAAGGCGTGGTCGGCAAATTCGTCGAATTCTACGGCGACGGCCTCGCCGACCTGCCGCTCGCCGACCGCGCGACCATCGCCAACATGGCCCCGGAATACGGCGCCACCTGCGGTTTCTTTCCGGTGGACGACATCACCCTCGAATACTTGCGCCTGTCGGGGCGCCCACTGGAAACCGTGAAACTGGTCGAGGCCTACAGCAAAGCCCAGGGCCTGTGGCGGTTGCCGGGCCAGGAGCCGGTGTTCACCGACACCCTGGCGCTGGACATGGCCAGCGTCGAAGCCAGTCTTGCCGGGCCAAAACGCCCACAAGACCGCGTCTCGCTGCCGAATGTCGCGCAAGCGTTCAGCGACTTCATCGAGCTGCAATTCAAACCCACCAGCAAGGAAGTCGGTCGCCTCGAAAGTGAAGGTGGCGGTGGCGTTGCGGTGGGTAATGCCGATATGGCCGGTGAAGCCGACTACGAATACGACGGCCAGGTCTACCGGTTGAAAAACGGCGCGGTGGTGATCGCGGCTATCACCTCGTGCACCAACACGTCCAACCCGAGCGTGATGATGGCCGCGGGCCTCGTGGCCAAGAAAGCCGTGGAGAAAGGCCTCAAGCGCAAACCGTGGGTCAAGAGTTCGCTGGCCCCTGGCTCCAAAGTGGTCACCGACTATTACAAGGCTGCAGGCCTCACTCAATACCTGGATGAGCTGGGTTTTGCCCTGGTCGGCTACGGCTGCACCACCTGCATCGGCAACTCCGGGCCTTTGCCGGAGCCGATTGAAAAAGCCATTCAGGCTGCCGACCTGACCGTCGCCTCGGTGCTGTCGGGCAATCGCAACTTCGAAGGACGCGTGCACCCGCTGGTGAAAACCAACTGGCTGGCGTCCCCACCGCTGGTCGTTGCCTACGCGCTGGCCGGCACGGTACGCATCGACATCAGCAGCGAGCCTTTGGGCACTGACAAGGATGGCAACCTGATTTACCTGCGGGACATTTGGCCGAGCACCAAGGAAATCGCGGATGCGGTAAACCAAGTCAACACCGCCATGTTCCACAAGGAATACGCCGAAGTGTTTGCCGGTGACGAGCAGTGGCAGGCCATTGAAGTGCCGCAAGCGGCGACTTATGTCTGGCAGGACGATTCGACCTACATCCAGCACCCACCGTTCTTCGATGACATCGGCGGGCCACCGCCGGTGGTCAAGGATGTCGCTGCGGCGAGGATTCTCGCGCTGCTCGGCGATTCGGTGACCACCGACCACATCTCCCCCGCGGGCAACATCAAGGCTGACAGTCCTGCTGGCCATTACCTGCGCGAAAAAGGCGTGGAGCCTCGGGACTTCAACTCCTACGGCTCGCGTCGCGGCAACCACGAAGTGATGATGCGCGGCACCTTCGCCAACATCCGTATTCGCAACGAAATGCTCGGCGGTGAAGAAGGCGGCAACACCATTTACATCCCCACCGGGGAAAGGATGCCGATTTACGATGCCGCCATGCGCTATCAAGCGTCGGGCACGCCGCTGGTGGTGATCGCCGGTCAGGAATACGGCACGGGTTCGAGCCGCGACTGGGCGGCCAAGGGCACCAATCTGCTGGGGGTGAAAGCGGTCATAGCCGAAAGCTTCGAGCGCATCCACCGTTCCAACCTTGTGGGCATGGGCGTGTTGCCGCTGCAGTTCAAGCTGGATCAGAACCGCAAGAGCCTGAACCTCACCGGCAAGGAAACCCTGGATATCCTGGGTTTGACTGGCGTCGAGCTGACGCCGCGAATGAACCTGACCCTGGTAATCACCCGCGAAGATGGCCAGCGCGAGAAAGTCGAGGTGTTGTGCCGGATCGACACGCTCAACGAAGTGGAATACTTCAAGTCAGGGGGGATTTTGCATTACGTGTTGCGGCAGTTGATTGCGTCGTGATCCACCGCTGACAAAAACACCGCCTTCGGGCGGTGTTTTTTGTTGTGTGGATATTTCGTCTCTATAATCGCCGCGCTTTTGTATGCCGGACACCACCGTCACTGTGGGAGCGAGCTTGCTCGCGATAGCGGTGTATCAGGGAATATTGAAGTTGAATGCGATGACGTTATCGCGAGCAGGCTCGCCCCCACAGGGGTTATGTGTCGAGCGCCAATCCCCTGAACAACACCTTCCACAGGGAACCGCGGTGCCGGCCAGTTTCTGGACACAAGGACTTCCAATGATTGCCCTGCCATGGATGTATCTGGCCCTCCTCTCCCTCGGCTACACCCTCGCACTGGCCTACGGTCACCTTGGCGGGCTCGCCGGCATTTCCTTTGCGTTGCTGCTGATTGCCGGTTTTGCCGTTCGCCAACAACTGGTTCCCGTCGCTCGCTACCTGGGTCACGGGGTGTTCATTATCCTGGCCCTGGCGCTGGCGACGCACTGGCTGCCGGGTTTCTACAACGGTCGCGCTATCGACCCGCAACGCTTCACCGATGATGCCGTGCAGTTCGCCATGTACCTGAATCTGGACAAATCCCTGATCGGTTTCTGGTTACTGCTGGTTTGCCCGTGGATCATCGGCCGGCACTCGCTGCGCCGCTCCCTGACTGCCACCGCACTCGCACTGCCCCTGAGCGCCGTGCTCGCCTTGGGGGGCGCGCTATTGCTGGGCGTAATCCATTGGGCACCGAAATGGCCGGACCAAGCCGGGTTGTGGGTGCTGAACAACCTGTTGCTGGTGACGCTGGTGGAGGAAGCCTTGTTTCGCGGTTATATCCAAGGCAGCCTGAGCCGGTTTTTGAAACACCGACCCTACGGCGAACATCTGGCGTTACTGCTTGCTTCACTGTTATTTGGCCTGGTGCATGCGGGTGCCGGCGCGCAATGGGTGCTTCTGGCGAGCCTGGCGGGTGTCGGCTATGGTCTGGCCTACCGTTTTGGCGGCTTGGGCGCGGCCATCGCCACCCATTTCGGCCTGAACGTGCTGCATTTCGCGCTGTTCACGTATCCGATGCTCGCCGGCTGATGCAATGGCTGTTTTGCGACGCGCTGCTGATTATCGAAAAATAATTTCAATAAATTCCTGACACCGCCGACAACCTCTCAAAGCCTTGCGGATTGAAAAAGCCATGCGTAATAACCAGCCCATCACACAGCGCGAACGGACCTTCCCGGCTCAGCAACGGTTGATTTCCACCACCGATGCCAAGGGCGTGATCACCTACTGCAACGACGCCTTTGTCGAAATCAGCGGGTTTTCTCGTGAAGAGCTGATCCGTGCGCCGCACAACCTGGTCCGTCACCCAGACGTGCCGGCGGCGGTGTTCGCGCACATGTGGGGCACACTGAAACAAGGCTTGCCATGGATGGGCATTGTCAAGAATCGCTGCAAGAGCGGGGATCATTACTGGGTTAACGCCTACGTGACGCCCGTGTTCGAAGGCAATCAGGTGATCGGGTACGAGTCGGTGCGGATCAAACCCACCGCCGAACAGATCCGCCGTGCCGAAGCGCTTTACCAACGCATCAATCAGGGCAAGTCGCCGATTCCTTCAAGGGACAAATGGCTGCCGGTGCTTCAGGACTGGCTGCCGTTCATTCTGGTCAGCCAGCTGAGCTTCATGATCGGCGCCACGCTGACGTCCCAATGGGGCTTTGCCCTGGCTGCCGGCCTTTCCGTTCCGTTGGGGCTGATGGGCTTGAGCTGGCAACAGCGCGGCCTCAAACGCCTGCTGGTCCTGGCCGGGCAAACCACTTCCGACCCGTTGATCGCACAGATGTATACCGACAGCCGCGGTGCGCAAGCGCGCCTGGAGATGTCGATCCTCAGCCAGGAAGCACGCCTGAAAACCTGCCTGACCCGTCTGCAGGACACCGCCGAACACCTCACCGAGCAAGCGAAGCAGTCCGACGCGTTGGCGCACAACAGCTCCACAGGCCTGGAACGGCAACGCGTTGAAACCGAGCAAGTGGCCACTGCCGTCAACCAAATGGCCGCCACTACTCAGGAAGTCGCCAGCCACGTGCAACGCACCGCCGATGCGACTCAGGAAGCCAATCGCCTGACCGGTCGCGGTCGCGACATCGCAGGCGAAACCCGCGATGCCATTCAGCGCTTGTCGGTGGTAGTCGGTGAGACCGGCATGACCGTGACCCAACTGGCCAAGGACAGCGACGAAATCGGTGGCGTGGTCGATGTGATCAAAGGCATCGCCGACCAGACCAACCTGCTGGCCTTGAACGCCGCCATCGAAGCGGCCCGAGCCGGCGAAATGGGCCGTGGTTTTGCGGTGGTGGCCGACGAAGTGCGCCAACTGGCGCAACGCACCAGCGAATCCACCGGACAGATCCACGCCCTGATCGCCAAGCTGCAACAGACCGCCAGCACCGCCGTGCAAACCATGGAAGCCGGGCATCGCCAGGCTGAAGAAGGCGTGGCGCGGGTACTGGAAGCGGATCAGGCGCTGGTGGGAATCAGCGAAGCGGTGGCCAACATCACCGACATGACCACGCAGATTGCTGCGGCAACCGAAGAGCAAAGTGCAGTTGCCGAAGAAATCAGCCGCAACATCAGCAACATCTCGCACTTGGCAGACCAGACCTCGGAACAGGCGCAGAACTCGGCGTTATTGAGTGAAGAGCTGACCAAAACCGCGAATACCCAGTATTCGTTGGTGGAGCGGTTTAACCGCTAAAAGCAAAAGATCGCAGCCTGCGGCAGCTCCTACAGGGAAATGCATTCCAATGTAGGAGCTGCCGCAGGCTGCGATCTTTTGATCTTGCTCTTCATTCAACAAAAGCCCGGAAAGCGAAAGCTCCCGGGCTTTTTATTGACCTGCTGAAACGTCAATCGCCAGTGCCACCGATTACTGCGGCAAACGAAGCCTGTCCAGCAATCGATTGACCAGCAGCTCGTTCAACATGATCAGCTGTTGCAGCGCCAGCAGCGGTTTGCGCTCCGGACCTCTCACCGAGTTGGCGATATTGCCGGCCATGGCATTGGCCGACGACAGCGATTCACTGGCTTCGACGAGCAGCGTTTCGTCATCCAGCGTGGGGTCGACCTGGTAGATGGGGCGGGTCTTGGGTGGGAAGTACTTCGGGATTTCGGGGCAGAGGTAATAGTCGAGTGCGCGGTCGGCGGCTTCTTTTGTCTTTTGAGATTCGAGCTCGGGATCGTGGGAGGTTGGATCGGTTTCTGGTGGGTTGGGTGTGGCTTTGAACATAGGTGTAACTCCTATTGCAGACTTCAAGGAGCCATCACCCACGCTACCAAACGATGGGTGGCGGCCATACGCGGGTTGGTAGACCGGCTGCAATAGGAACCCGGCGCTCACGAATGAGCCCCACGCATGACCACCATAAAACCGAGCCCCATGAAAAGGGACTGCATACGGTGTTGCCATACAGCTATTACAGACGGGCTACCAAACCCGATCACTGTTTTTCAGTGACAAGGAAACGATATATCCCTCTCCAAGCTGCGTAAGCCGGCGGATTCTGGCGTACGCGTAGGTAACGACGCAAGGTGTTGTAGCCCTTATGGCGTAACGGTTCGTGTACTTTAAACGTGCTCGCAAAGTTGCGTTTATGCCCTCCCCGCCCTACAGCAAAACCGGAATCGACTGACTTGTGCGCCAAAGGAGCAGGCCGCATCGTTCGCACTCATCACGAATTCAAAATCGGGAAACACCAATGAACACCACCAGAAAGAACGACAGAAAACCTGTTCGCGATGAACTGAGTTTTCTCGATGTCCGGCAAGCCGTGGTTGATGGACAGAAAGCGTTCGATGAATTTGTGATCTCTGGCGAGTTGCCTGTTGCGAAGCAGCACAATTCGGCATTGCTGAGTGCTCCAGGCTCATTGCTTGTTGGTGGCGCGGTTTAACCGCTGATTGAGTAAGTGATAACAAAAAAACGGATAGTGAGAGCTACCCGTTTTTTTGTTTTTGACTTGGCGTTATTCGCGATTACTGCGGCAAACGAAGCCTGTCCAGCAATCGATTGACCAGCAGCTCGTTCAACATGATCAGCTGTTGCAGCGCCAGCAGCGGTTTGCGCTCCGGACCTCTCACCGAGTTGGCGATATTGCCGGCCATGGTATTGGCCGACGACAGCGATTCACTGGCTTCGACGAGCAGCGTTTCGTCATCCAGCGTGGGGTCGACCTGGTAGATGGGGCGGGTCTTGGGTGGGAAGTACTTCGGGATTTCGGGGCAGAGGTAATAGTCGAGTGCGCGGTCGGCGGCTTCTTTTGTCTTTTGAGATTCGAGCTCGGGATCGTGGGAGGTTGGATCGGTTTCTGGTGGGTTGGGTGTGGCTTTGAACATAGGTGTAACTCCGGTTTCGAATTTTAGGAGCCATCACCCTCGCTACCAAACGAAGGGTGGTGGCCATACGCGGGTTGGTAGACCGGTCGAAACGGGAAACCCGGCGCTCACAAAGGAGCCCCACGCATGCCCACCATAAAAATCTGAGCCCCAAATAAAGGACTGCATACGGTGACGCCATACGACGGTTTCGAAGCGGGCTACCAAACCCGATCACTGTTTTTCAGTGACAGGGATACGATATAGCCCACCCCATAGCCGCGTAAGCCGGCGGATTCTGGCGTACGCGTAGGCAACGACGCAAGGTGTTGTAGCCCTTATGGCGTAACGGTTCGTGTACTTTAAACGTGCTCTCGGGATTACGTTTATGCACAGACAGCGGCCGGATATTTCCCTGATCCCTTGATGTGATCTGGTCAGACCGCTTTCGGCAGATCGCCGCCCGGAGCAAGCTCGCTTGCACATTTAGATGGGGACACCAGTAAAAAATTGGTCGGCTGTCAGGCCGCCATCGCTGGCAGGCCAGCTCCCACAGTTGGGTTGAGTGCATTCAATTAGAAATTGGTTGGCTGGCAAGCCGCCATCGCTGGCAGGCCAGCTCCCACAGTTGGGTTGAGTGCATTCAATTAGAAATTGGTTGGCTGG
>NZ_JANUCB010000001.1:618427-618669 GCF_024809425.1 Pseudomonas sp. JAI111
TGGCAAGCCGCCATCGCTGGCAAGCCAGCTCCCACAGGTTTGATTTGAGTGCATTCAATTAGAAATTGGTTGGCTGGCAAGCCGCCATCGCTGGCAAGCCAGCTCCCACAGGTTTGATTTGAGTGCATTCAGTTAGAGATTGGTTGGCTGGCAAGCCGCCATCGCTGGCAGGCCAGCTCCCACAGGTTTGATTTGAGTGCATTCAGTTAGAGATTGGTTGGCTGGCAAGCCGCCATCGCTGG
>NZ_JANUCB010000001.1:618765-1607759 GCF_024809425.1 Pseudomonas sp. JAI111
CTGGCAGGCCAGCTCCCACAGTTTTGATTTGAGTGCATTCAGTTGGAGATTGGTTGGCTGGCAAGCCGCCATCGCTGGCAAGCCAGCTCCCACAGTTTTGATTTGAGTGCATTCAGTTAGAGATTGGTTGTCTGGCAAGCCGCCATCGCTGGCAGGCCAGCTCCCACAGTTTTGATTTGAGTGCATTCAGTTGGAGATTGGTTGGCTGGCAAGCCGCCATCGCTGGCAAGCCAGCTCCCACAGGTTTGATTGGAGTGCATTCAGTTAGAGATTGGTTGGCTGTCAGGCCGCCATCGCTGGCAGGCCAGCTCCCACAGTTTTGATTTGAGTGCATTCAATTAGAGATTGGTTGGCTGGCAAGCCGCCATCGCTGGCAGGCCAGCTCCCACAGTTTTGATTGGAGTGCATTCAGTTAGAGAATGGTTGGCTGGCAGGCCGCCATCGCTGGCAGGCCAGCTCCCAAAATTTTGATTGGAGTGCATTCAGTTAGAGATTGGTTGGCTGGCAGGCCAGCTCCCACAGTTTTCATTGGAATGCATTCAGTTAGAGAATGGTCGGCTGTCAGGCCGCCTTCGCGAGCAAGCTCGCTCCCACAGAAGAGCAAGAGCAGAACGCGTACCGCTTCTGCTTCTGCTTCTGCTCCTCACCACTCAACAGGATGAGCGTTAGCTCGGCTGCAGCTCTTGATCTTGATCCACGGGCGACATCGGAAGGCTGAGGGGAGGGATTCATCCGGGGGTGGGAGCGCAGCGACCGTTCGACGAAGTCGAACACATCGAGAGGAGGTGCAGCGAAGCAAACCGGAGGCGATGCCCCCGGATGGTTCCCGGAGCGAAGGAACCCCGAGCCCCAGCGAGCGGGCCGAACGTAGGAGCAAACGTTTTTTTGCTTACTTTTTTTAGGCGTTTGTAAAAAAAGTGAGTCGCCGTCAGGGCGAAACCCTAAGTGGCCGTTACCGCAGCAACGGATATGCCCCCCCTCAAATCTCACTGAAGAAATGCAGCAACCTTGCCCGCCGCAGCCGCCAGATGCTGCTCATGGGTAAACCCCGAGGCCTTCAAAGGCTTCAAGTCATGATCCCCAGCGGCCAACCAAAACACCTCAATCCCCGTCGATAACGAATACCCCTCAACCGCCTCACGATTACCCAGAGCATCCCGCTCCCCCTGCACAATCAACGTCCGAGTCCGCAAAGAAGCCAGATGCTCGACCCGAGGCTTCTCCGGCTTCCCCACCGCATAAAACGGATAACCGAGGCACACCAAGGCATCCGCACCCAGTTCATCAGCCAACAGACTGGCCATCCGCCCGCCCATGGACTTGCCGCCAATGGCTAGACGCCCAGTGACATGGCGTCGCACCACGGCATACACCTCACGCCAGCATTCCAGCAGTTTTGGCGCCGGATTCGGAGGACGCTTGCCGCCATCGACGCGCCTTTGCGCCATGTATGGAAACTCGAAGCGCAATACATTGACCCCTTGAACCGCAAGGCGCGCAGCCATATCGCTCATCCAGAGGCTGTCCATCGGCGCACCGGCACCGTGGGCAAGAATCAACGTCGCCGAGGCCGGCGCTGACGCGGCATTCCACAACCATCCATGCTCCCGCACACATTGCGCCCATTGATCCCCGTCAATACTGGCCTTGTGCTCTTTGTCCATGCTTGCCTCGCTTTTAGTCTGCCTATAACTCCAGGCGAAGCGGCGCTGCTGGCGCTCACTTCGGCTGAACCGTGGATGGGGAACCATGAACACTTCTATCAGTACCGCCTACAACTACAAGGTGGTCCGCCAATTCGCCATTATGACGGTGGTGTGGGGCATCGTCGGCATGGGTCTCGGGGTTTTTCTCGCGGCTCAATTGGTCTGGCCCGAACTCAACTTCAATCTACCGTGGACCAGCTTCGGCCGTTTGCGCCCGTTGCACACCAACGCGGTGATCTTCGCTTTTGGCGGTTGCGCCCTGTTCGCCAGCTCGTTTTATTCGGTGCAACGCACCTGCCAGACCCAATTGTTCGCGCCGAAAATCGCCGCGTTCTGCTTCTGGGGCTGGCAACTGGTGATCCTGCTGGCGGCCATCAGCCTGCCACTGGGTTACACCAGTTCCAAGGAATACGCCGAGCTGGAATGGCCGATCGACATCCTGATCACCATCGTCTGGGTCGCCTACGCCATCGTGTTCTTCGGCACGCTGGCCAAGCGCAAGACCAAGCACATCTACGTCGGCAACTGGTTCTTCGGTGCGTTCATCATCACCGTGGCGATCCTGCACATCGTCAACAACCTTGAAGTGCCGGTGAGTTTCACCAAGTCCTACTCGGTGTACGCCGGTGCGACCGATGCGATGGTCCAGTGGTGGTACGGGCACAACGCCGTGGGCTTTTTCCTCACCGCCGGTTTCCTGGGGATGATGTATTACTTCGTGCCCAAACAGGCCGAGCGCCCGGTGTATTCCTATCGCTTATCCATCGTGCACTTCTGGGCGCTGATCACCCTTTACATCTGGGCCGGTCCGCACCACTTGCACTACACCGCGCTGCCGGACTGGGCGCAGTCGCTGGGCATGGTGATGTCGCTGATCCTGCTGGCGCCAAGCTGGGGCGGGATGATCAACGGCATGATGACGCTCTCGGGCGCCTGGCATAAGTTGCGCAGCGACCCGATCCTGCGCTTCCTCGTGGTGTCCCTGGCCTTCTACGGCATGTCGACCTTCGAAGGGCCGATGATGGCGATCAAGACGGTCAACGCCCTCTCCCACTACACCGACTGGACCATCGGCCACGTTCACGCCGGCGCGCTCGGCTGGGTGGCGATGATTTCCATCGGTGCGCTGTATCACATGATCCCGAAAATCTTCGGTCGCGCGCAGATGCACAGCATCGGCCTGATCAACGCGCACTTCTGGCTCGCGACCATCGGCACCGTGCTGTACATCGCCTCGATGTGGGTCAACGGCATCGCCCAGGGCCTGATGTGGCGCGCCGTCAACGAGGACGGCACGCTGACCTACTCCTTCGTCGAAACCCTGGTGGCCAGCCACCCAGGCTTCGTCGTGCGACTGGTGGGCGGTGCGATCTTCCTCAGCGGCATGTTCCTGATGGCTTACAACACCTGGCGCACCGTGCGGGCCTCGCAGCCTGCCGAAGTCGCCGCTGCCGCGCAGATGGCCTGAGGAGTCCGCCATGAAACACGAAACAATCGAGAAAAACGTCGGCCTGCTGATGCTGTTGATGGTGCTTGCCGTGAGCATCGGCGGCCTGACCCAGATCGTCCCGCTGTTCTTTCAGGACGTGACCAATAAACCAGTGGAAGGCATGAAGCCCTACACCGCGCTGCAACTGGAAGGACGTGACATCTACATCCGCGAAGGCTGCGTCGGTTGCCACTCGCAGATGATCCGCCCGTTTCGCGCCGAGACCGAACGCTACGGCCACTATTCGGTCGCCGGTGAGAGCGTCTGGGATCACCCGTTCCTGTGGGGTTCGAAACGCACCGGGCCGGACCTTGCACGAGTCGGCGGCCGTTACTCCGAAGACTGGCACCGCGCGCACTTGTACAACCCGCGCAACGTCGTGCCGGAATCGAAGATGCCGGCCTATCCGTGGCTGGTGGCCAATCAACTCGACAGCAGCCACACCGAAACCAAGATCAAGACCATGCGCACCCTGGGCGTGCCCTACACCGACGACGACATCGCCGGTGCAACGGCCTCGCTCAAGGGCAAGACCGAAATGGACGCACTGGTCGCCTACCTGCAAGTGCTCGGCACTGCCATCAAGAGCAAGAGGTGAGCCATGGTCGTTGAGTTAAGCAGTGGAATGATCCGAGGCCTGGGCACGGTCGTGGTGTTCGTGGCCTTCGTCGGCCTGTCGTTGTGGGTGTTCAACAGCAAGCGCAACCCGGCATTCGCCGAAGCGAGCCTGCTGCCGTTCGCCGACGAACCACAACCCGATAGCCCTCAAGAACCCGCAACAACAAGGAGTACCCGGCCATGACCACCTTCTGGAGTACGTGGATCTGCGTACTGACCATCGGCAGCCTGATCGGCCTGACCTGGCTGCTGATCGGCACCCGCAAGGGCGAAACCAAGGGCAGCGTCGACCAGACCATGGGCCATAGCTTCGACGGCATCGAGGAGTATGACAATCCGCTGCCGCAGTGGTGGTTCATGCTGTTCGCCGGCACGCTGGTGTTTGCCGTGGGTTATCTGATCCTCTATCCCGGCCTGGGCAACTGGAAAGGCGTCCTGCCGGGTTACGAGGACGGCTGGACCGGCGTCCACGAATGGGAAAAGGAGATGAACAAAGCTGACGCAAAGTTTGGGCCGATTTTCGCCAAATTCGCCGCCATGCCGCTGGAAGAAGTGGCCAAGGACCCGCAAGCGCTGAAAATGGGCGGTCGTCTGTTCGCCTCCAACTGCTCGGTCTGCCACGGCTCGGATGCCAAGGGCGCCTTCGGCTTCCCGAACCTGACCGACGCCGACTGGCGCTGGGGCGGTGCTGCCGACACCATCAAGACCACCATCATGGGCGGTCGCATGGCGGCAATGCCGGCCTGGGGTGAAATCCTCGGCGAAACCGGTGTGAAAAACGTTGCCGCGTATGTACGTCACGAACTGGCGGGACTGCCATTGCCAGCCGACAGCGGTGCCGATGTGCAAGCCGGACAGCAACTGTTCAGCACCACCTGCGTGGCCTGTCATGGGGCAAACGGCCAGGGCACTGAAGCCATGGGAGCGCCGAATCTGACGCACCCGGCCGGATTTATCTACGGTTCAAGCCTGGCGCAACTGCAACAAACGATACGTCATGGCCGCCAGGGCCACATGCCGGCGCAGAACGAATTGCTCGGCAACGACAAAGTACAACTGCTGGCTGCGTATGTTTACAGCCTGTCTCACGGTCTGAGCACCGAGCGCTTGCAAGCCGAAGGCAAACGCGAATAAATCTCGACCGCTCTACTGCCGCATTCTCCCGGATGCGGCAGTTCCCTGCTTTTTTGCGACCAAGTGTCGCACCCCTCCTTGGGTCGCTCCTTTCGGTTCACCAGATTCGGGTCTAAGCTTCTGCGATGCGGACTGGCATGAGCCGGTTCCAGGTCGACCCAACCCGATGCGTTCGACGAATTCGCTCGATGACAGGCCGCAAAGGCTGGTAGATACCGGCTGTCGTGCCAATCGCCGTCTGTCACCCGATCGTTGTGTTTGAACACACCCCGTTACAACTGACCTGACCCCCTCACACTTTTCGTTCGCTGCGACATTTTGTCCGGGGGCAATTTTGTCCTTACGCGGCGCATGGAAAGGCCGCAGAATCAGCTTTTGAAAGCATTGATCCAGGTCATGGCGCGTTGCAATGACCCCCTGCTTTCTCCATACTTGCGACCGATTTTTACTCCTAATAAAACACCCAAACCGTGGAACCTTAGAATGAGCACAGCAATCAGTCCGACTGCTTATAACTATAAGGTAGTCCGCCAGTTCGCCATCATGACGGTGGTCTGGGGGATCCTTGGCATGGGGCTTGGTGTCTTCATCGCCTCACAGCTTGTATGGCCGGAATTGAACTTCGGTCTGCCGTGGACGACTTTTGGACGCTTACGCCCGTTGCACACCAACCTGGTGATTTTCGCCTTCGGTGGTTGTGCACTGTTTGCCACTTCTTATTACGTCGTGCAGCGAACCTGCCAAACGCGACTGATTTCCGACAGTCTCGCCGCCTTCCACTTCTGGGGATGGCAAGCGGTGATCATCGGCGCCATCGTTACCTTGCCGCTGGGTTACACCACCACCAAGGAATACGCTGAGCTGGAATGGCCCCTGGCTATTTTGCTGGCCATCGTCTGGGTTGTTTACGGTCTGGTGTTCTTCGGCACCATCGTCAAGCGCAAGACCAAGCACATCTACGTCGGCAACTGGTTCTACGGTGCCTTCATCGTCGTGACGGCGATGCTGCACATCGTCAACCACATGTCGCTGCCGGTCAGCCTGTTCAAGTCCTACTCCGCCTATGCGGGTGCAACGGACGCGATGATCCAGTGGTGGTACGGCCATAACGCGGTCGGTTTCTTCCTGACCACCGGCTTCCTGGGGATGATGTACTACTTCGTTCCGAAGCAGGCCGAGCGTCCGATCTACTCCTATCGCCTGTCGATCGTGCACTTCTGGGCGCTGATCACCCTGTACATCTGGGCCGGTCCGCACCACCTGCACTACACCGCACTGCCGGACTGGGCTCAGTCCCTGGGCATGGCGATGTCGATCATTCTGCTGGCTCCAAGCTGGGGCGGCATGATCAACGGCATGATGACCCTGTCGGGCGCCTGGCATAAGCTGCGCACCGACCCGATCCTGCGCTTCCTGGTGGTATCGCTGGCGTTCTACGGCATGTCGACCTTCGAAGGCCCGATGATGGCCATCAAGACCGTGAACTCGCTGTCGCACTACACCGACTGGACCATCGGCCACGTACACGCCGGTGCTCTTGGCTGGGTAGCGATGATCTCGATCGGCGCCATCTACCACATGATCCCGAAACTGTTCGGTCGCGCGCAGATGCACAGCATCGGCCTGATCAACACACACTTCTGGCTCGCAACCATCGGTACCGTTCTGTACATCGCCTCGATGTGGGTCAACGGCATCACCCAGGGCCTGATGTGGCGTGCAATCAACGACGACGGCACCCTCACCTACTCGTTCGTCGAAGCCCTGCAAGCCAGCCACCCTGGCTACATCGTTCGCGCCCTGGGCGGTGCGTTCTTCGCCAGCGGCATGCTGTTCATGGCTTACAACGTATGGCGTACCGTACGTGCCTCGAACCCGGCAGAAGCCAAAGCCGCTGAACAGATTGCTGTAGTTGGAGCTCACTGATGAAGCATGAAGCAGTCGAGAAGAACATTGGCCTGCTGGCCTTCTTCATGGTTATCGCCGTCAGCATCGGCGGCCTGACCCAGATCGTTCCGCTGTTTTTCCAGGACGTCACCAACAAGCCGGTCGAAGGCATGAAGCCTCGCCCTGCGCTTGAAGTCGAAGGACGCGACGTGTTCATCGCCAACGGTTGTGTCGGCTGCCACTCGCAGATGATCCGCCCGTTCCGTGCTGAAACCGAACGTTACGGCCACTACTCGGTCGCCGGTGAAAGCGTCTGGGACCACCCGTTCCTGTGGGGTTCCAAGCGTACCGGTCCGGACCTGGCCCGCGTCGGCGGTCGTTACTCCGATGACTGGCAGCGTGCGCACTTGTACAACCCGCGCAACGTAGTGCCTGAGTCGAAAATGCCGGCCTACCCATTCCTCGTGGAAAACAAGCTCGACGGCAAAGACACCGCCAAGAAACTGGAAGTCTTGCGCACGCTCGGCGTCCCTTACACCGACGAAGACATCGCCGGCGCCAAGGATGCTGTGAAGGGCAAAACCGAAATGGACGCGCTGGTGGCCTATCTGCAAGGCCTGGGCACCATCATCAAAAGCAAACGGTGATTTAGATGGATATCGGGATGATTCGTGGCCTGGGCACCGTTGTTGTGATGGTGGCCTTCATCGGTCTGGCGTTGTGGGTATTCAGCCCCAAGCGCAAGTCGGAGTTTGAAGACGCGACCTTGCTGCCTTTCGCGGATGATCCCGAAGCCATCAAGCACGTCGAGCAAGCTTCTAGGAGTAACAAAGAATGACTACGTTCTGGAGTCTGTACGTCACAGTCCTCAGTCTCGGCACCATCTTCGCCCTGACCTGGCTGCTGCTGTCCACCCGCAAGGGCCAGCGCAGCGAAGCCACCGAAGAAACGGTTGGCCACTCCTTCGACGGGATCGAGGAGTACGACAACCCACTGCCAAAATGGTGGTTCATGCTGTTCGTGGGCACCATCATCTTCGCCCTGGGCTACCTGGTGCTGTACCCGGGCCTGGGCAACTGGAAAGGCCTGCTGCCAGGTTACAACTACCTGGATAACGAGAAGCAGACCGCGTTCGCCAACGGCCAGTCCGGCTGGACCGGCGTTCACGAGTGGGAAAAGGAAATGGCCAAGTCGGACGCCAGGTTCGGTCCGATCTTCGCCAAGTTCGCTTCCATGCCAATCGAAGAAGTGGCCAAGGACCCGCAAGCCCTGAAGATGGGTGGCCGTCTGTTCGCCTCCAACTGCTCGGTCTGCCACGGTTCCGACGCCAAGGGCGCCTATGGCTTCCCGAACCTGACCGACGCCGACTGGCGCTGGGGCGGCGAGCCGCAAACCATCAAGACCACCATCATGGGCGGCCGTCATGCGGTCATGCCAGCGTGGGCTGACGTGATCGGCGAGCAAGGCGTTGCGGACGTTGCTTCGTTCGTACTGACCAACCTCGATGGCCGCAAGCTGCCGGAAGGCACCAAGGCTGACCCGGTTGCCGGCCAGAAGCTTTTCGCCGCCAACTGCGTGGCTTGCCACGGTCCGGAAGGCAAAGGTACGCCAGCGATGGGCGCACCTAACCTGACCCACCCGGCAGCGTTCATCTACGGTTCGAGCTTCGCTCAACTGCAGCAGACCATCCGTTACGGCCGTCAGGGCCAGATGCCTGCGCAAGAACTGCTGCAAGGCAACGACAAGGTTCACCTGCTGGCCGCTTACGTCTACAGCCTTTCTCACGGTGAGAAGGCTCCGGCGGCAGATGCTCAGTAAGGCAAATGCTTGATGCAATAAAAAGGGCCCCGCCAGTGATCTGGCGGGGCCTTTTTTATGGGCGACTGGCCCAGATCGATTTCACCGGTACCGTATCCAGCAGCTTTCGGGTCTGCCATTGGTTGTTCGTCACAAGGTTGATGTGCAATTGCTTGCGATCATCCGAGAAGCTGGCAATCAGGTAGGTTTGCTGGGAACTGGCGCCGCTGAGGTACATTGGCACGCCATTCACTTCATAGGCATCACCGCCATTTTGATGGTAATGGCCGGCAAAAATGGCAGTGACCTCATACTTCCTGATCATTTGGTGGAAACGCCTCACTTGCTCACTGTTCCCCATCATTTCCTCCGGCTTGTGCATGTTGATAATGATGGCGTAGCCCTGAATCCGAGCGTGTCTCAAATCGATTTCAAGCCAATCGAGGGTACTGTTGATATCGAAGGTCGTCGGGTTTAACGCGTGAGAAATCCTGGTCGCATAGGTCGGTTCATTATTGAGTTGCACCATATGGACGTCACCGATGTTCTTGGAATAGGCGAGGCTGCCCGAATACTGCCGGCTAATGAAACTGCCCGTAATGTTCAGATCAAAGTTATCAACCTTGCCTTCATGGTGTTCTTTGAACTCCACGATACTGCCGGCCGCGCAACTATTGCTGAAGCAATCATCCACGTTATTCTCATAATCGTGATTACCCAACCCATACAGATAATCGTCCTTGAAGTATTTTTTCAATACCGAGTTCATGTAAGAGCGCTGCCAGCCGTGACCGAAAGCGGTGATATCACCATTGATCATCAGCGGCACATGGGATTGCGCATTGTTTTTCCGAAAGTCGGCAATACTCGCAAACTGGGTCTCTACCAGCCATTTTGAACGGCTATTGAAATCCGCTTCTGACTCCGGCTCTCTGCGGTCGAGCTTATCGGTCCACGGGTATTGCGTATCCGAAGCGAAGATCATGTGATGTGGAGCACCCTCCACTGAATAGGCAAAAGGCATCGTAGACAACAGGCACACGCCCAGCACAAACTGCTTAACTTTCTTGGCAATCATGAAATTCCGTTTCCATTAGTATTAAATAAAGTGCGATTAAAGCTGCACCCCACCAACTTAATGAAATCGAACAAAAACCTCAAACAACCAACCAGAGCCAATTAAATAAATATATTTCCGCAACCCGCAATTAATACAGAAGAACAACTTCGCCCAATTTTTTTGCAGTTTATATTCAGCGTTTGGTGAGCCCCACCAGGAAGCCGCTGCGGCAATCCCTTCGGTGATCGGCATGCCGGGCGGCCACGAATCGCATCACCTCCCAATCTGAATCTCGAAAAACCGTCCATAATTCATAAGTCAATTGATTCAAGTCATTACACCGTCAGTTGATTTCTACCAACGTGACCAAAGGTCGCACCCTTGAGGTAGAGCTACAGGCGTATCATTGCGCCACTGCTACACCCCTTTTCGACCGCGGTCGGCATGCACTGACCGAGGCATTTTTCCACTGCCGTGGGATGCAATGATGAGCAATCAGATTCCGGTACACGACGTCACACCGCCTGCCAAAAACGCGAACAACAGCGTCGACCTCTACGCCTCCCGAGAAAAGATCTACACCCGAGCCTTCACCGGCCTGTTCCGCAATTTGCGAATGATGGGCGGGGCCTTTTTGTTCCTGTTGTATTTCGGCACGGTCTGGCTGAACTGGGGCGGTCATCAAGCCGTGTGGTGGAACCTGCCGGAACGTAAATTCTTCATTTTTGGCGCCACCTTCTGGCCCCAGGATTTCATCCTGCTTTCCGGCATCTTGATTGTCAGCGCCTTTGGCCTGTTCTTCATTACCGTGTACGCCGGCCGGGTCTGGTGCGGTTATACCTGTCCGCAAAGCGTCTGGACGTGGATTTTCATGTGGTGCGAAAAGGTCACCGAAGGCGACCGCAACCAACGCATCAAGCTCGACAAGGCGCCGATGAGCGCTAACAAATTCCTGCGCAAACTCAGCAAACACTCGATGTGGCTGTTGATCGGCTTCGTGACCGGCATGACCTTCGTCGGTTACTTCTCGCCGATTCGCGAACTGACCATCGATTTCTTCACCGGCGAAGCGGATGGCTGGTCGTATTTCTGGGTCGCGTTCTTCACCCTCGCCACCTACGGCAATGCCGGCTGGCTGCGCGAGCAAGTGTGCATTTACATGTGCCCCTATGCGCGCTTCCAGAGTGTGATGTTCGACAAGGACACGCTGATCGTTTCCTACGATCCACGTCGCGGCGAAAGCCGTGGCCCGCGCAAGAAAGGCATCGACTACAAGGCCCAGGGCCTTGGCGACTGCATCGATTGCACCATGTGCGTGCAGGTTTGCCCGACCGGGATCGACATCCGCGATGGCCTGCAGATCGAGTGCATCGGCTGCGCCGCCTGCATCGATGCCTGCGACAGCATCATGGACAAAATGGAGTACCCACGCGGTTTGATCAGCTACACCACCGAACATAACCTGTCCGGGCAAAAAACCCATAAACTGCGCCCGCGCCTGATCGGCTACGCCTTGGTGCTGCTGACCATGATGGGCTTGCTGGCCGGCGCGTTCTTCATGCGTTCGCTGGTCGGTTTCGACGTCAGCAAGGACCGCGTGCTGTACCGCGAGAACGCCGAAGGCCGGATCGAAAACGTCTACAGCCTGAAGATCATGAACAAAGACCAGCGTGACCACACCTACGTGCTGGAAGCCTCTGGTTTGCCGGACCTGAAGCTGCAAGGCAAGCGTGAAATCAAAGTCGCCGCCGGGGAGATTTTCAGCCAGCCCGTGGAATTGTCCATGGCGCCGGAGAAACTGCCGTCGAGCACCAACGAGGTCAAATTCACCCTCAAGGATGCCGACGACAACAGTGTCCACGTTGAAGCCAAGAGCCGATTCATCGGCCCACAAATTCGTTGAGAGAAGTGATCATGCCCGCAGCAAATGCCGCAAGCCCTTGGTACAAGCATCTTTGGCCATGGATCATTATTGCCATCCTGGCCTGCTCCGTGACCCTGACCTTGTCCATGGTGACCATCGCGGTGAACAATCCCGACAACCTGGTCAATGACAATTACTACGAGGCCGGCAAAGGCATCAACCGCTCCCTGGACCGCGAACTGCTGGCACAGACCCTGTTGCTGCGCGCCAGCGTGCATCTGGACGACGTGACGGGCGAAGTCGACTTGCGCCTGAGCGGCAACAGTCAACCCAAGACCCTTCAACTGAACCTGATCTCACCGACCCAACCCGAGAAGGATCGCAAGATCACCCTCACCCGCAGCGAAACCGAACAAGGTCGCTACATCGGCCAGCTGAGTGACAAGATTGAAGGCCGTCGCTTTGTCGAATTGCTGGGTGTGCAGGACGACAAGACCTGGCGTCTGTTCGAGGAAGAACAGGTCATCCATGACAAGGACCTGATGCTGGGCGATGAGCCGCTGCAAGGCGCCGAAGACCTGAAGAAGTAAGCCTCACCTTGATCGTTCCCACGCTCTGCGTTGGAACGCAGCCAGGGACGCTCTGCGTCCCAGCCGAAGCGGACGCAGAGCGTCCGGGGAGGCATTCCCACGCAGACGGTTCGACGCCTCGACGTGGGAACGATCATCGGACAACACGCTGTGAAAACCCCATGACCAGTCCATTCCCCTGCTACCACTGCGCCCTGCCCGTCCCGACCGGCAGCCGCTTCACCGCCGTGGTCCTCGGTGAAACCCGCGAGTTCTGCTGCCCGGGCTGCCAGGCCGTGGCTGAAGCCATCGTCGCCGGCGGTCTGGAAAGCTATTACCATCATCGCAGCGAATCCTCGGCCAACCCCGAAGCCCTGCCCGTGCAGTTGGTGGATGAACTGGCGCTGTACGACCGCGCCGACGTGCAACAACCGTTCGTGCGCCACGATGGCGAACTCGCCGAAACCACCTTGCTGATGGAAGGCATCAGTTGCGCCGCCTGCGGCTGGCTGATCGAGAAACACCTGCGCGGCTTGCCGGCGGTAGCCGAGGCGCGGTTGAACCTGTCCAATCATCGCCTGCATGTACGCTGGGCTGATGCGCAATTGCCACTGAGCCAGGTGCTCAGCGAGTTGCGCCACATCGGCTACGCCGCCCATCCCTATCAAGCCGACCGCGCCAGCGAGCAACTGGCCGCCGAAAATCGCCTGGCCCTGCGCCAACTCGGCGTGGCCGGCCTGCTGTGGTTCCAGGCGATGATGGCGACCATGGCCACCTGGCCCGAATTCAACATCGACTTGAGCCCCGAGCTGCACACCATCCTGCGCTGGGTTGCACTATTCCTCACGACGCCGATTGTGTTCTACAGCTGCGCGCCCTTTTTCAAAGGCGCCCTGCGCGACCTGCGCACCCGTCACCTGACCATGGATGTTTCGGTGTCATTGGCAATCGGTAGCGCCTACATCGCCGGGATCTGGACCTCGATCAGCGGTGTCGGCGAGTTGTATTTCGATGCGGTAGGCATGTTCGCGCTGTTCCTGCTGGCCGGACGTTACCTGGAACGTCGCGCCCGGGAGCGCACCGCCGCCGCCACCGCGCAGTTGGTAAACCTGTTGCCCGCCTCGTGCCTGCGCTTGAGTACTGACGGCCAGAGCGAACGAATCCTGCTCAGCGAATTGCGCGTCGGCGATCAGGTGCTGGTACACCCCGGCGCGATTCTGCCGGCGGACGGCAAGATCCTCGATGGCCAGTCAAGCATCGACGAATCGCTGTTGACCGGCGAATACCTGCCGCAACCTCGAACGCTGGGCGATGCCGTCACCGCCGGCACGCTCAATGTCGAAGGCGCCCTGACCGTGCAAGTCCTCGCCCTCGGCCAGGACACTCGGCTGTCGGCCATCGTCCGCCTGCTGGACCGCGCCCAGGCCGAGAAGCCGCGCCTGGCGGAAATCGCCGACCGCGCCGCGCAATGGTTTTTACTGCTGACCCTGATTGCCGTCGTGGCCATCGGCTTGCTCTGGTGGGAGCTGGATTCATCTCGCGCCTTCTGGATTGTCTTGGCGATGCTGGTTGCCACCTGCCCGTGCGCCTTGTCGCTGGCCACACCGACCGCCCTCACGGCCGCCACCGGCACCCTGCATAAACTGGGTTTACTGTTGACGCGCGGTCATGTGCTCGAAGGCCTGAACCAAATCGACACGGTAATTTTCGACAAGACCGGCACACTGACCGAAGGACGCCTGGCGTTGCGCTCGATCCGTCCGCTCGGCGAACTCGGCAGCGATCAATGCCTGAGCCTGGCCGCCGCGCTGGAAAACCGCTCCGAACACCCGATCGCCCGCGCCTTTGGTCGCGCACCGCTGGCCGCCGAAGAAGTCCACAGCACACCGGGGCTGGGCCTTGAAGGGTTGGTCGGCGCGCAACGCTTGCGCATCGGTCAACCAGGCTTCGTCTGTGAGCTCAGTGGCGCGCCCGTGCCGTCGATGCCGAAGGAAGCGGGCCAATGGCTGCTGCTCGGCGACAGCCAGAGGCCGCTGGCCTGGTTTGTGCTCGACGACCGCCTGCGCGCCGACGCCCAAACGCTGGTTGACGCCTGCAAGGCCCGTGGCTGGCGCACACTGCTGCTGTCGGGCGACACCTCGCCGATGGTCGTCAGCGTCGCCGCCGAACTGGGCATCGATGAAGCCCGGGGCGGCTTGCGCCCGGATGACAAATTGCAGGTCCTGCAACAGCTGCACAAGGAAGGCCGCAAGGTGTTGATGCTCGGTGACGGGGTCAACGACGTGCCGGTGCTGGCCGCCGCCGATATCAGCGTGGCAATGGGCTCGGCCACCGACCTGGCGAAAACCAGTGCCGATGCGGTCCTGCTCTCGAACCGCCTCGAGGCGCTGGTGCAAGCCTTCAGCCTGGCGCGGCGCACCCGCCGGGTAATCATCGAGAACCTGTTGTGGGCCGGGCTGTACAATGGCCTCATGTTGCCGTTCGCCGCCCTCGGCTGGATCACGCCGATATGGGCCGCGGTCGGCATGTCCATCAGTTCGTTGACCGTGGTGCTCAATGCCCTGCGCCTGACTCGCCTGCCGAGCGCGCCTGCCAGCCGTACCACGCCAGAAACCCGTCCGCTGCCGGCCTGAGCCGCGCGGGCATGGAGTCCAGATGCCAGCTCTCTACGTGATGATCCCGGCCGCGCTGCTGATCGTGGCCATCGCCGTTTACATCTTCTTCTGGGCGGTCGACAGCGGTCAGTACGAC
The DNA here is from genome assembly GCF_024809425.1 of Pseudomonas sp. JAI111. Taxonomy (NCBI): domain Bacteria; kingdom Pseudomonadati; phylum Pseudomonadota; class Gammaproteobacteria; order Pseudomonadales; family Pseudomonadaceae; genus Pseudomonas; species Pseudomonas sp. JAI111. The sequence goes on from NZ_JANUCB010000001.1 coordinate 633,641, forward strand.
GACCTCGACGGCCCGGCCCACAGCATTCTGTTCGACGACCAGGACCCGAACCACAAGGCCGCGGTCGACGAAGCCAGCGGTCATCCGGTCAAACCGGACGACAAGGCTCCTCCGCATGCTTGAGTTGGCGCCGCTGTTAGTGTCTGCGGTGATTCTCGGCCTGCTTGGTGGCGGGCACTGCCTGGGAATGTGCGGCGGCTTGATGGGCGCGCTGACCCTGGCGATTCCCAAGGAGCAACGCAGCCGCCGCTTTCGGCTGCTGCTGGCCTATAACCTGGGACGAATTCTCAGCTATGCCACCGCCGGACTCTTGATCGGCCTGGCAGGCTGGGCCGTGGCCAACAGCCCGGCGGCCATGTTCATGCGGGTGATCGCCGGTTTGCTGCTGATCGCCATGGGCTTGTACCTCGCCGGATGGTGGAGCGGCCTGACCCGCATCGAAAGCCTCGGTCGCGGCCTGTGGAGGCATATCCAGCCGGTCGCCAACAAACTGCTGCCCGTGTCGAGCCTGCCACGTGCTTTGCTGCTGGGCGCGCTGTGGGGCTGGCTGCCGTGCGGTCTGGTTTACAGCACCTTGCTGTGGTCGGCGAGTCAGGGCAATGCGCTGGACAGTGCGCTGTTGATGCTGGCCTTCGGCCTGGGCACCTGGCCGGTGCTGCTCGCCACAGGCCTGGCGGCTGAGCGGGTCACGGCGTTGTTGCGCAAACGCAGTGTGCGGATGACCGGCGGGTTGCTGGTGATCCTGTTCGGCCTGTGGACCTTGCCGGGGCCCCATCAGCATTGGTTGATGGGGCATTAGATCGGCGGCCCCCCCCATCGCGAGCAGGCTCGCGATGGGGTCCTCACTAACAACACAAATCCTGACCTTTGATGCAAATCAAGATGCCCCACCGCCCCGCGCCCTAGACTCGCTGACACTGCCAGCCTATCCGGGGGAACGCCCGCATGATGCTCGACGCCATTCGTTGGGACACTGATCTGATCCGCCGTTACGACCTGGCGGGACCGCGCTACACCTCTTACCCGACCGCCATGCAATTCGACGGACAGGTCGGCACCTTTGACCTGTTTCACGCCCTGCGCGACAGCCGCAAGGCGCTACGCCCGTTGTCGCTGTATGTGCACGTGCCGTTCTGCGCGAACATTTGCTACTACTGCGCCTGCAACAAAGTCATCACCAAGGACCGCGGCCGCGCCCAGCCCTACTTGCAGCGCCTGGAGCAGGAAATCCAGCTGATCGCCTGCCACCTCGACCCCACGCAAAAAGTCGAGCAACTGCACTTCGGCGGCGGCACCCCGACCTTTCTCAGCCACGACGAACTGCGCCAGCTGATGGCCCAGTTGCGCAAACACTTCAACTTGCTGGACGACGATTCCGGCGACTACGGCATCGAGATCGACCCACGCGAAGCGGATTGGTCGACCATGGGCCTGCTCCGCGAGCTGGGCTTCAACCGGGTCAGCATTGGCCTGCAAGACCTCGACCCGGCGGTGCAACGGGCAGTCAATCGCCTGCAAAGCCTGGAAGAAACCCGCGCGGTGATCGATGCCGCCCGGACCCTGCAATTTCGCTCGATCAACATTGACCTGATCTACGGCTTGCCGAAACAAACCCCGGAGAACTTCGCGCGCACCGTCGACGAAGTCATCGCGCTGCAACCGGACCGGCTCTCGGTATTCAACTACGCGCACCTGCCGGAACGCTTCTTGCCGCAACGGCGGATCAACAGCAACGAGCTGCCGACACCGGCGCAGAAACTGGAAATGCTCCAGCGCACCATTGAACAGCTGACCGCCGCCGGTTACCGCTACATCGGCATGGATCACTTTGCGTTACCCGACGATGAGTTGGCGATTGCCCAGGAAGAATCGACCCTGCAGCGCAATTTTCAGGGCTATACCACCCACGGCCATTGCGATCTGATCGGGTTGGGCGTGTCGGCGATCAGTCAGATCGGCGACCTTTACTGCCAGAACAACAGTGACCTGAGCCAGTACCAGAGCGCCCTCGCCAGCGCTCAACTGGCGACCAGTCGTGGCCTGGTGTGCAACGCCGATGATCGCGTGCGGCGGGCGGTGATTCAGCAATTGATCTGCACGTTCAACCTGGAGTTTTCGGCGATAGAGCAGACGTTCAACATCGATTTTCGTGGCTACTTCGGGGAACTGTGGCCGCAGCTCCAGACCCTGGCCGATGACGGCTTGATCACGCTCGACAACGATCGGATCACCGTACTGCCCGCCGGACGTCTGCTGGTGCGGTCGGTGTGCATGGTGTTCGATGCCTATCTGCAACAGCACAATAACCAGCGTTTTTCCCGGGTGATCTAGTGCCTCATCGAGTCGGCAGTCATCAGGCAGGCGTTAAGCGTCGAGAGAGCGCCCCGTCATCGACAAGCGACAAAACGGCGCATGCTGGCTTGAATGTCCTCCCGTGAGTTACCCTTACGGCTTATGTGTGTTTTCCCACAAGGATTGAAGAAATGTCCGAGCCAGTAAAACTGCGTGCTCACAGCCAGGCCCATTGCAAGGACTGCAGTCTGGCCCCGCTTTGTCTGCCGCTGTCTTTGAATCTGGAAGACATGGACTCGCTGGACGAAATCGTCAAACGTGGCCGACCGCTGAAAAAAGGCGAATTTCTGTTCCGCCAGGGCGACACCTTCGACTCCGTTTATGCCGTTCGCTCCGGCGCCCTCAAGACTTTCAGTCTGAGCGATGGCGGTGAAGAACAGCTCACCGGCTTCCACCTGCCGAGCGAGTTGGTCGGCCTGTCGGGCATGGACACCGAAAAGCACCCGGTGTCGGCGCAAGCCCTGGAAACCACGTCGGTGTGCGAAATTCCTTTCGAACGTCTCGATGAACTGGCCTTGCAACTGCCGCAACTGCGCCGCCAGCTGATGCGCGTGATGAGCCGCGAGATTCGTGACGATCAACAGATGATGTTGCTGCTGTCGAAGAAAACCGCCGACGAGCGCATCGCCACGTTCCTGGTCAACCTCTCGGCACGTTTCCGCGCCCGAGGCTTCTCGGCCAACCAGTTCCGCTTGAGCATGTCGCGCAACGAAATCGGCAATTACCTGGGCCTGGCCGTGGAGACTGTGTCCCGCGTATTCACGCGCTTTCAGCAAAACGAACTGATCGCCGCCGAAGGCAAGGAAATCCACATCCTCGACCCGATCCAGCTCTGTGCACTGGCCGGTGGCTCGCTCGAAGGCTGACGGTAACGAATGCGGCTGAGCGAAACGGTTCAGCCGCCGTTATACTGCGACGTTTGCAGCCTGCCAGGATTCTTCGACTATGGCCTTCGATGCCTTCGACATCAAATCCCTCATCCGCCCGGTAATCGACTTTCCGAAGCCGGGGGTGATCTTTCGCGACATCACACCTTTGTTCCAGTCTCCTACGGCCCTGCGCGTGGTGATGGACAGCTTCGCCCACCGTTATGTCGAGGCGGACTTCACCCATATCGGCGCGATGGATGCTCGCGGTTTCTTGATCGGTTCGGTGCTGGCCTATCAACTGAACAAGCCGCTGGTGCTGTTTCGCAAGCAGGGCAAACTGCCGGCCGACGTGCTGGCTGAAGGTTATGCCACCGAATATGGCGAAGCGTTCCTCGAAGTGCATGCCGACAGCTTGTGCGAAGGCGATTCGGTGGTGATGTTCGATGACCTGATCGCCACCGGCGGCACGCTGCTCGCCGCGACGAACCTGATTCGACGCATGGGCGCGCGGGTTCATGAAGCGGCGGCGATTATCGATTTGCCGGAGCTGGGTGGGTCGAAGCGGCTGCAAGAGATGGGGATCCCGACGTTCTGCCTGACGCAGTTTGCGTTGAGCGAGAAGTAAGCGTAAGCGGCGTTCTCAAGGGCCTCTTCGCGAGCAAGCCCGTTCCCACAGTGATCGTCGCCGTACACAAGATGTGTATCTGACGATAATCCTGTGGGAGCGGGCTTGCCCGCGATAGCGTCAGCCGCCACACCAAGGATTAGAGCCCCATCTGCTTACTGATGATTTCGTTCATCACTTCCCGCGTCCCGCCGCCAATCGACAGAATCCGGTTATCCCGGTACAGCCGCTCCACCAGGCTTTCGCGCATGTAACCCAGGCCCCCAAGGATCTGCACGGCATCCGTGGTTATCCGGTCAGCCGTGTCGGTGGCAAAGTTCTTGGCCATCGAAATCTCCTTGATCACGCTCTGCCCCGCCGCCATTTTCGCCGCCTGACGATAAGTGAACTCCCGTGACACCTCCAATGCCGTGGCCATTTCCGCAAGACGGTGTTTAAGCACCTGGAACTTGCCGATCGGCTTGCCGAACGCTTCGCGCTGACGCGCCCATTTCAGGCTTTCTTCCAGGGCTAACTGCGCGGTCATGTTGGCCATGAGCGCCAGGGCCAGGCGTTCACTCTGGAAATTGCCCATGATGCAGGCGAACCCCATGTTCTCGGCACCGATCAAATTGCCCGCCGGCACCCGGCAATCATCGAAGAACAGTTCGGCGGTGTCCGATGCCCACCACCCCATCTTCTTCAACTGGCGACCGACCGTGAAACCGGGCGTGCCCTTTTCGATCAGCAGCAGGCTGATGCCACCGAAACCCGGCTCCCCCGTACGCACCGCAACCGTGTAGAAATCGGCGCGGACACCGCTGGTGATAAAGGTTTTGCTGCCGCTAACCCGGTAGAAATCGCCTTCACGCACGGCGCGGGTTTGCAGGTTGGCGACGTCGGAGCCGCCGCTGGGTTCGGTGACTGCCAGGGCGCTGATTTTCTCACCGGACAGCACGTGCGGCACCACACGCTCGCGGACCTCGGGCCTGGCCCACTTGAGGATGGGTGGCAAGCCAATGTCCAGCGAACCGAGGCCCGCCACCAGACCGCCAGAACCACAACGCATCAATTCTTCGCTGGCCGCTATCTTGGCGAACAGGTCGCCTTCGTGACTGCCGCCCAGGGATTCGGGGTAACCGATCCCCAAAATGCCCGCCGCACCGGCCTTGAGGTAGAGCTCGCGGGGAAAGCTTTCGGCTTCTTCCCACTGGTCGATGTCCGGAAGAATCTCGCGCTCGACGAAACGTCTGACGCTGTCGCGGACCAATTGGTGGCTGGGGTCGAAGTATTCCTCAAAGGCAGGCATCGGCGAGCTCCACTGAAGGTTCAGCGAAGTTAACCGAGCGCTTGCTTGGTTTTCAAGAGGATTGTGTGAATCAGGTAGACCGAGGCGCCTGCATCGCGAGCAAGCTCGCTCCCACATTGGAATTACAGTGCATACAAAACCCCTGTGGGAGCGAGCTTGCTCGCGATGGGGCTCAATCAGTCACTACAAGGCAATCGGTTTACGCCCGGCAAACGAATGCGCCAACGTCCCGCCATCCACCAACTCCAGCTCACCGCCCAACGGCACGCCATGGGCAATGCGCGAGGCAATCAAACCTTTGTTGCTGAGCAACTGCGCGATGTAATGCGCCGTCGCCTCACCTTCCACGGTCGGGTTGGTGGCAAGAATGACTTCCGTGAACGTACCGGCCTCCTCGATGCGCGTCAGCAATTGCGGAATACCGATGGCCTCAGGTCCCAGCCCATCAAGTGGCGACAGATGGCCCTTGAGCACAAAGTAGCGACCACGGAAACCGGTCTGCTCCACCGCGTAGACATCCATCGGCCCTTCCACCACGCAGAGCAAGGTGTCGTCGCGGCGGGTGTCCGAACATTGCGGACAGAGGTCATCTTCGGTCAGCGTGCGGCACAACCGGCAATGGCCCACCCCTTCCATCGCCTGGCTCAAGGCCTGGGCCAATCGCGAACCACCGCTGCGATCACGCTCAAGCAGTTGCAGCGCCATGCGCTGGGCGGTTTTCTGACCCACGCCCGGCAAAATTCGCAGGGCGTCGATCAGTTGGCGAATCAAAGGGCTGAAGCTCATGGGGAAACGTCCGACATAACAACGAGACGCGGTTTATACCCGCGCCTCTCTTTAGCGTCAAATACTCAGTCTTGCGCGACCCGCACCACCAGTTTGCCGAAGTTACGTCCTTCCAGCAGTCCGATGAACGCTTGCGGTGCCTGCTCCAGGCCATCGACCACGTCTTCGCGGAATTTCACCTTGCCATCACGCACCCACGGCGCCATCGCGCTGACGAATTCCGGCTGACGATCGCCGTAGTCGTCAAACACGATGAAGCCCTGGATACGCACGCGCTTGGTCAAAAGCGTCCGTTGCAATTGCGGCAAGCGGTCCGGCCCGGTCGGTGCTTCGTGGGCGTTGTAGGAAGCGATAAGGCCACAAAGCGGAATCCGTGCCTTGGCATTGAGCAGCGGCACTACCGCATCGAATACGTTGCCGCCCACGTTTTCGTAATAAATATCGATGCCTTCGGGGCACGCCTGGGCCAGTTCTTCGGCGAAGTTGGGGCTCTTGTGGTCGACGCAGGCGTCAAAGCCCAATTCCTCGACCACATAACGGCACTTCTCCGAGCCACCCGCCACGCCAACCACACGCAGGCCTTTGATCTTGGCCACCTGGCCGACCACCGAGCCTACTGCGCCCGACGCTGCCGCGACCACCAGGGTTTCACCGGCTTTCGGCTGACCGATGTCCATCAGGCCCATATACGCCGTCATGCCCGGCATGCCCAACACCCCAAGGGCCATCGACGGGCTCGGGAGCCCGGACGGCACGGGAACGATGTTGCCACCGTCGCTGATGCTGTGGCTCTGCCAGCCAGTGGAGCCGACCACCAGGTCACCTTCCTGAAATTTCGGATTCAGCGAGCGTTCGACGCGGCTGACAGCCCCACCGGTCATCACTTCGCCGATTTGCACCGGAGCGGCGTAGGACGGTGCGTCACTCATGCGACCGCGCATGTAGGGGTCCAGCGACAAGTACAGAGTCTTGAGCAAGACCTGACCGTCGGCCAGGTCCGGCAGCGCTTCGCGCTCCAGGCGGAAATTCTCCGGCGTCGGCGCGCCTACAGGCCGGGACGCCAGGACGATGCGTTGGTTCAGGGTCAGTGGGTCAGACATGGCAGCGTCTCCTTGAATGTTGAATTCGATGGTATAGGGAGCAGACCGTTGTGAGGGTGTGGCGTTCGATGTTTCTGTCTGGCACTGATCGTTCCCACGTCGAGGCGTCGAACCGTCCGCGTGGGAATGCAGCCCGGGACGCTCCGCGTCCCTTGCGAAGCGGACGCAGAGCGTCCATTGAGGCATTCCCACGCAGAGCGTGGGAACGATAAGTGTGTGCCAGAAACAAAAATGCCAGGCGCGATGCCTGGCATTTTTTGTAGCTCATCGGACGCGCCTTGGCGAATCAGAACGGCAGTTTCATACCCGGTGGCAGTTGCATGCCAGCGGTCATGCTGCCCATTTTGTCCTGGCTGTTGGCTTCGATCTTGCGCACGGCGTCGTTGACGGCGGCGGCGAACACGGCCTCCAGCATCTCCTTGTCGTCTTCGCTCAGGCCTTCGACCAGGCTTGGGTCGATGGTCACGCGCTTGACGTCGTGACGACCGGTCATCACCACGGTGACCATGTCGCCGCCGGCTTTACCGGTGACTTCAGCGTTGGCCAGTTCTTCCTGCATCTTGGCCATTTTTTCCTGCATCTGCTGCGCCTGCTTCATCAGGCCGGCCATGCCACCTTTCATCATGGGAATCACCTCAAAAGTACTTGGATTAAAACAGCGCCCGGCCCTTGAGGCCGAACGCCTTCAGTTATTAGCCCTGACTGACCAGGGCTTCGACAGGTTCAATAGTATCGTTGCGGACCACCGCACCGAACTGCTGCATCATTTGCTGGATGAACGGATCACCGTGGATCGATTCCTCCGCCTCGCGCTGACGGTTCGCACGGCGACGGGACGCGGCCTGGGCCGGCGTCTCCTGCTCGGGCTTGATCAGCTCCATGGTCAGGGTCAGCGTGCGCCCGTGAAACTGGTTCAACGCATCGTTGAGTCGACGTTGCTGGGTCGCGTTGAACAAGGCGCTGTGGGCCGGATCCAGGTGCATCAGCCAGTGATCGCCCTCGACTGAAATCAACGTGCAGTTGGCGGCGATGCTGCCCGTCATGCCGGAGATCGGCAATTTCGGGAACATCTCCAGCCATTGCAGGGCCAGACCGGTGGCCGGCATGGCCGCGGGTTCGGGCTCAGGTTCTGGCGCCGGCTCGGCGGAGTGTTCGCTGGCCAGTTCATCAAGGTAACTGTAGGCCGAATCCAGGTCTGGCTCGATGTAATCCTCGTCCAGCGGCGGCTCGTCGTCCAGGTCCATGCCCGGCGTGGCAGCATCGACTTCGGCGACCGACGGCTCCGGTATCGGCGCAGCGGCCCATTCCGGCGCGTCCGGCACCACGCTGTCAGGTGTCGGCAATGGCATCGGCGGCAAATCAGGTTGCTCGCCGGCGGTTTCCAGAACCGGCTCGACGGCCGGTTGCTGGACGACTTCAGGCTCTACCGGATCGTTCCACGGCAGGTCGACCACCGCTTCGACCGCTACGGGCTCAACGACGGGTTCAGGCACGATCACCGGCACAACAGGCTCGGGTTCAGGCACTGGCACCGGGACTGGAGCAACAACCGCAGCGACGGGCGCAGGCGAGACCGGTGCAACTGCCGCAGGGACTACCGGCGCAACAACAGGCGCGGCAGCCACTGAATTTGCGGAATCAACTGTGGCCTGGCTGATCCCCACTGGCTTTAGCGGTTGCCTCGGCACATCAGCGGTGTCTGCCGGTCTGAACGCGAGCATGCGCAGCAGGACCATTTCGAAACCACCACGCGGATCCGGCGCCAGCGGCAGGTCGCGGCGACCGATCAGGCCCATTTGGTAGTAGAACTGCACGTCTTCGGCCGGCAGTGCCTGAGCGAGTGCCAGCACCCGATCGCGATCGCCGTGACCGTTGTCGACACCTTCAGGCAGGGCCTGGGCGATGGCAACGCGGTGCAGCACGTTGAGAATTTCCGACAGCACACCGTTCCAGTCCGGGCCTTGTTCGGCCAGGTGACGGACTGCTTCGAGCAGCGCCTTGGCGTCGCCTTCGATCAACGAATGCAAAACATCGTAGACCTGACCGTGATCAAGGGTGCCCAGCATCGCCCGCACGTCAGCGGCCATGACCTTGCCTTCACCGAAGGCGATGGCCTGGTCGGTCAGGCTCATGGCGTCGCGCATCGAACCGTCGGCGGCGCGACCCAGCAGCCACAGCGCGTCATCTTCGAACGGCACGTTCTCGGCACTCAACACATGGGTCAAATGCTCGACCACCCGTTCCGGGGTCATGTTTTTCAGGGAGAACTGCAAACACCGCGAAAGAATGGTTGCAGGAAGTTTCTGCGGATCCGTCGTCGCCAGGATGAACTTGACGTAGGGCGGCGGCTCTTCAAGTGTTTTCAACAGCGCATTGAAGGAATGGCTGGAGAGCATGTGCACTTCGTCGATCAGGTAGACCTTGAAGCGCCCACGGCTCGGCGCGTACTGCACGTTGTCGAGCAGCTCGCGGGTGTCCTCGACCTTGGTCCGGCTCGCGGCGTCGATTTCGATCAGGTCGACGAAGCGGCCTTCATCGATTTCGCGGCATACAGAGCACTCGCCGCAGGGTGTCGAAGTGATACCTGTTTCACAGTTCAGGCATTTGGCAATGATGCGCGCGATGGTGGTCTTGCCGACCCCGCGCGTGCCGGTAAACAGGTAGGCGTGATGCAGCCGCTGGCTGTCCAAGGCATTGATCAGAGCCTTGAGCACATGGGTCTGGCCGACCATTTCGCGGAACGAGCGCGGACGCCATTTACGTGCAAGAACCTGATAACTCATCGAAAACCGTCGCCACGAAGGAACACAAGCGGCTAATGCTAGCGGAGCAAGGCCAAAATTGCATCCGGCGCGCTCGTCTAATCTGGCTAAGATGCACTTTGGGGGCTTTTATCCACTCAGGTTTTCGTCATACCGGAGCGTTTATGCGTTTTGCCTTGGGGGCACTGCTGTGGATAAGTCTGAACGTCGCCGCCGCCGAGCCGCCGTTGCGTTTTGTAATACCCGACAGCTGGGCGATGCCGATGGTGCAACTGGACCACGGTCGCCCGACCCAGGGCATTCTGTATGACGTGATGCTCAGTCTTGCGACCCAGGTCGGCGTCCCGGCCGAATTTCATGTCCTGCCCCGGACACGTGTGCAAAACGCCATGGAACACGGCGAAGTCGATGTCCGCTGCTATGCCGCGCAGTCCTGGCAGCCCAATCAGTCCGGCGATTATATCTGGAGCATTCCGCTCTGGACTCAGCCCGACGTGCTGATCACCCGGCAGACCCCACCGAGCGCCGTAATCGCGGCGGACTTGCCGCGGCAATCCATCGGCACGGTGCTCGGCTACAGCTACCCGACTCTGCAACCGCTGTTCGACGCCGACCGATTGCAGCGCGAGGACGCGCGCAGTCAGGAACAAGTACTGGAAAAACTCCACGCCGGACGCTATCGCTACGCCGTGAGCAATCAATGGACGCTGGACTGGTTCAATCAGCGGTTGTTGCCCGAACGGCAACTCAAAAGCGTGGCGGTGCTGCAGGAGCAGCGTGTCGGCTGCTATGTGCGCAACGACCCCAAGGTGCCGGTGCAACGGATCCTGCGCACATTGCTGCGGATGAAAATGTCGGGGGAGATCGATGACATCATCCGGCTTTATATAGGCGGCGAGCCCGGTACGCTCTAGACGAATCTTCCGATCAACGCGGCGCCATTGTGGCAGCGAGCCTGCTCGCTCCCACAAGAGATCAGTGTTGGCCAGCAAACTTCAGCCAACCTGATCCAGCGCCTGCCATCGCGCGGGCGCGACGAACTTCGCAACCCAATCCGGAACATCGGCGGGCGGCATTGGCCGGGCGATGAAATAGCCTTGGGCAACTTCACACCCCAGCCGCAGCAGCAGTTCACCGTGCTCGATACTTTCCAGCCCTTCAGCAATCACCTGCCGGCCAAACGCCCGTGCCAGACCGATCACCGCCGTGGTCAGGGCCAGGTCGTCGCGATCCTCAAGAATGTCGCGCACAAACGATTTATCGATCTTGATGGTCTGGGTGCGCAAGCGCTTGAGGTAGCTCAGCGATGAATATCCAGTGCCAAAATCGCCCAGGGAAAACTGCACGCCGAGCGCTTGGCAGGCCTGCAAACATTCGCTGACATGCTGGATGTTTTCGATCGCGACCGACTCGACGATTTCCAGATCCAGCATTTGCGGAGCGACATCCGCATGCCGGGCAAGTACATAACTGAGCCGGTCGACAAAGTCCGCGCGCTGAAAATGCCGCGCCGCGATATTGATGCTGATCGGCCAGCACTGCCCCGCCTGCTGCCAGCGGCGGAGCTGCGACAGCACCTGATCCATCACCCATTCGCCGATGTCGATGATCAGGTCCGTCTCTTCCACCACAGGCAAAAAATCCCGGGCCGGCACTATGCCGTTCTCAGGGTGCTGCCAGCGCAACAGCGCCTCGAAACCCACCACTACGCCCAGGCGCATATTGACCTTGGGTTGAAAATGCAGGCACAGCTCATCGGCGGCCAGCGCCTGGCGCACCCGCTCGACCGTCTGGTGGGTGACTTTGACTTCCTGATCCCTGGACACATCGAACAGATGAAAACGGTTGCGACCGCGCTGCTTGGCCACGTACATGGCCTGATCGGCGTGACGCAACAAGGTTTCGGCATCCTCGTTATCGAGGGGGAACAGCGTGACACCGATGCTGGCGAACACATTGATATCCTTGCCATGCAGCGTGTATGGCGCCGAGATCGCTCCCAGCACCCGGTTCAGTGCCGCGCGCAATTCCGTCAGATCACGCACATAACGCAACACCAGCACGAACTCGTCACCGGCCAACCGCGCCACCACATCTTCGGCACGCACGATCTGGCGCAGACGCTTGGCCACTTCAACCAGCAACTGATCGCCACTGGCGTGACCGTAGCCGTCATTGACCGCCTTGAACCCGTCGAGGTCGAGCATGCACACGGCCAACGGGATGTTTTCCTGACGGGAAAACTCCAGCGCCTGATCCAGCAAGTCTGAAAGAAACGCACGATTGGGCAGCCCGGTCAGCACGTCGTGCCCGACCCGCCATTGCAGGGTGTGCAGCAACTGGCGTTTTTCGCTGACATCGAAACGAATCGACAGGTATCGGTCAACGCGCCCGGTGGCATCGTCGAGTACCGGCACCATGGTACTGTCGACCCAATACAGGCTGCCGTCCTTTGCCCGATTGCAGATCTCGCCCTTCCAGACGTTGCCCAGCGCGATGGTGCGCCACATCGTCGCGAAGAAGTCGGTGCCGTGCAGGCCGGAGTTGAGAAGACGGTGATTCTGACCGATCAATTCCGCACGGCTATAGCCGGACACGGCGCAAAACTGATCGTTGACGTAGGTGATCCGGCCGCTCAGGTCCGTCTCGGAAAATATGGCGGCGGCATCCACGGCCCTGCGGTATTTCTCATCCATGAATCAGGCTCGCTGTCACTAGCGGTGGGACTGCGCAGACACGTTACAACTCCATGATCAGCATTTGATGGCCTGCAGAACCTTGATCAGCCAGGCTCAAAGACCTCAAGAAACGCTGACAAAGAAGCGCAGTGCCGGCCGTTTCGCATTGCCGATTTTCTGGAAACAGGTCACCAAATACCGCTTAATGGCGGCAATTCTACGAAATGCATCACATTTTGCAAAGCAAGGTGATGGATCATGCAGTTGCCTAATGCAAAAATCTATCGTTAAGTTCTTGATTCTAAATGGGAATTGAGCGATGCACATTTCAAGTTTGGGTCCGGCCATCCGACGTTACCGCAAGGGCGCGGGGCTTACTCAGGCTGAACTCGGCGAAAAAACCGGTTTTGACCCCAAAACCATCAGCCGCTTTGAAACCGGAACCTACACGCCCAGCGTTGAAGCCTTGTTCCGGCTTGCTGATGCACTGGACGTAAAGCTCAAAGTCTTTTTTGCAGATTCAGGCGATGAAGATGAACAGCGGGCGTATTTGTTCAGTGTCATACACAAAGCAACCCCCAAGGATCTGGGAAAGCTGATCGCAGCGGTTGACCAGGCCTTGTCCAAGCCTTAGCGGCGAAAAACTGCCGCTCATGAAAAAGGAGACTGCCGTGTCTGATACGGACAGGCTGGCCTCCTTTGGGTGCTCATGTGGAAAATCGGAAACGACGAAAAACCGCACCGGACAAGGTCCGTGACAGCAAAAAGTATTTTTTTAAAAGATAACGCGAGAGAAGGCTCGCGGTGCGTTATGGAGGCAACCCCACCAGCCACACCCCGGCACACAATGTTCCCGCTGTGGCTGCTTCCTTCCGGATCTGACCAGGTTCACGGGTAATCGTTGCGGGGGGACCGATGGGGTCACCATAACGACGCTCACCTGACGGCGAGCCGCGCCATTGTACCTGTCTGAGAAGAACTTACAACCGTTCGTGCGGATTAAAAAATCTGTGCTGCTTCAAGGACATGCAATACCTGCGCAACATCGAAGATTGAAGCCGCGTGCAGCTAGAGATCCTGCAGCACCTCATCCACCCTGCCGCCCTCTTCCTGGATCACCAGGTGAATGAAGTGCAGTTTGGCAATCACCGCTGGCGGCAGGACAAATGGATAGAAATCCGGCTGCCCCATGCTGCGCGACAGCTCGTTGAGCATGCCAGCCAGTTCGATCCACGCATTGACGAACGACAGGAACGCCGCACCGCCGGGATGTTGTGGATCGTAGAGGACGCTGGACGGAAACGGCTGGTAATCGAAATCCATTTCCCTCGCGCTCATGCCAAACCCCAGCGCCGTATCCACCGCATCCATCATGTGCAGATAGTGCGCCCAGGTTTCGGCCCAGTCTTCCCACGGATGCATGGTGGCGTATGCGCTGACGGCTTGTTGCTGCCAGTCGAGCGGCGCACCTTGCTGGTAATGCCGTTCGAGGGCCTCGGCGTAGCTCGCCCGCTCGTCGCCGAACAAACCGCGGAACGGTTCCAGCCAGTGACTGTTGGCGATCAGCCGGTCCCAATAATAATGCCCGACCTCATGCCGAAAATGCCCCAGCAGCGTGCGATAGGGCTCGTGCATTTGCACCCGGACCTGCTCACGATGAGCGTCGTCGGCTTCCTTGATATCGAGGGTGATCAGGCCGTTGGCGTGACCGGTGGTTGGCGCGTTGCCTTCAAGGTCGACACCAATGAAATCGAACGCCAGGCCGGTGTCTTCGTCAAGGGTTTTGGGGATGACCTGCAAACCAAGACTGATCAACTGCGCGACCAGACGACGCTTGGCGGTTTCCACCTTGCGCCAGCGTTCATGGTTTTCGGCAATCGACAGATCAGGGATGGTTCGATTCAAACTACAGGCGATGCACAACGCATCGTGATCGTTGGCCGGCAGCAGCCAGTTGCACGCCGCCGGCGAATCGAGGTTGGCGCAGCGACGGAACACTCCCGCCTCGGGATCGGCATCGAGCAACCATGTATCGGCTTGCACACCTGGTTGCAGCGAAGACAAACGACTCTGCTCCGGCTGATAACCCAACGCCGCCGAACAGGCCAGGCACTGACTGTTGCGAAAGAACAGCGACTGGCCGCAGCGGCAGTGCCAGATTTTGCTGTTACGCGAACTTTCGCCGATGAAAGGCGCGGCAATGCGTGTACTGAGCTGTTCGAAGAAGCGGTACATGACGATCTCTCCCTGGGGCTTGCCAAGACTAGATCATGAATGGCCGTCGATCGTTCCCGGTTTTTTGCGCAATACAACTATCGCCTTCGCGGGCAAGCCCGCTCCCACATTTGATCGCATTCTTACAGGGAGAACTCAGTTAAATGTGGGAGCGGGCTTGCTCGCGAATGGCATCACACCGAAATATCGTGCTGGCGCAAAAACTCGACAAACGCCTCTTCATCCAGAACCTTCAACCCCAGCTCATTGGCCTTGGCCAGCTTGGAGCCAGCCCCCGGCCCAGCCACCACGCAATGAGTCTTGGCCGATACCGAACCGGCCACTTTGGCACCCAGGCTCTCGAGCTTGTCCTTGGCGACATCGCGGCTCATCAACTCCAGCGAACCGGTCAGCACCCAGGTCTGCCCGGCCAGCGGCAATCCTTCGACGACTTTTTTCTCGCTCTGCCAATGCATGCCGAAATCGCGCAGCTGTTTTTCAGCGGCTTCAGCGAGCTGACGATTTTCAGCGACTGCAAAAAACTCGCGAACCGAATTGGCCTGCTTCTCGGGCAACGCCTGGCGCATGTCCAGCCAGTCGGCGCTCATGACCGCTTCCAGCGAACCAAACTTGTCCGCCAACTTCTGCGCCCCGCCCGGTCCGACCGAAGGAATGTTCAACTTGTCGAGGAAGCCGCCCAGCGTAGTACTCGCGGCAAAATCGGCACCCAGCTCACCCTGATCCTGAATCTGCAGGCCATGCTTGAGCAGATCCTTGATCACCTGCTGGTTATGCGCATCTTCAAAGAAACTGTGAATCTCGTGTGCCACTTCCAGGCCGACATCCGGCAAATACGTGAGCACTTGCGGCAATGCCTGCTGAACCCGCTCCAGCGAGCCGAGAGAGCGCGCCAGCACCTTGGCCGTCTCCTCGCCGACATCGGGAATCCCGAGGGCGTAGATAAACCGTGCAAGGCTCGGGCGCTTGCTGTCTTCGATAGCGCTGAGCAGGTTCTTGCTCGACAGCTCGGCAAAACCTTCCAGGTCGACAACTTGCTCAAACGTCAGGGCGTACAGATCGGCCGGCGAACTCACCAGGCCTTCATCGACCAGTTGCTCGACGCTCTTCTCGCCCAGGCCTTCGATGTCCATGGCACGGCGCGACACGAAGTGAATGATCGCCTGCTTGAGTTGCGCACCACAGGCCAGTCGACCGACACAACGATAGACCGCGCCTTCGCTGACGGTCTCGCGCCCCTTGCTGCGCTTGACCAGTTGCGTGCGCTCGACGTGCGAGCCGCAGACCGGACATTGTTGCGGAATCTGTACCGGCCGCGCAGTTTCCGGGCGACGCTCCATGACCACTTGCACCACTTGCGGAATCACGTCGCCTGCGCGACGGATGATCACGGTGTCGCCGATCATCAGGCCCAGGCGTGCCACTTCATCCATGTTGTGCAACGTTGCATTGGCCACGGTAACGCCGGCGACCTTGACCGGTTTCAAGCGCGCCACCGGCGTCACGGCACCGGTGCGGCCAACCTGGAACTCCACATCGAGCAACTCGGTAAGCTCTTCCATCGCCGGGAATTTGTGCGCGATGGCCCAGCGCGGTTCGCGAGCGCGGAAACCCAGCTCACGCTGGGAGGCGATGCTGTTGACCTTGAACACCACCCCGTCGATTTCGTAGGCCAGCCCGTTACGGCGCTCACCGATGTCGCGGTAGTAATCCAGGCATTCATCGATGCCGTGGGCCAGTTTCAACTCGCGACTGATCGGCAGACCCCATGCCTGAAGCTGTTTGAGATTACCGATGTGCGTATCGGCGATATCTTCCGACACCTGGCCGATGCCGTAGCAGCAGAACTCCAGAGGACGATTGGCGGTGATCTTCGAATCCAGTTGCCGCAAGCTGCCTGCCGCCGCGTTGCGCGGGTTGGCGAAGGTCTTGCCGCCCACTTCAAGTTGCGTGGCGTTCAGGCGTTCGAAACCGGCCTTGGACATGAACACTTCACCGCGCACTTCGAGAGTCGCGGGCCAGCCGGTGCCTTGCAGCTTGAGTGGAATATTGCGCACGGTGCGCACATTGACGCTGATGTCTTCGCCGGTGGTGCCATCGCCGCGCGTGGCGCCGCGCACCAGCACA
Source organism: Pseudomonas sp. JAI111 (assembly GCF_024809425.1). NCBI lineage: Bacteria > Pseudomonadati > Pseudomonadota > Gammaproteobacteria > Pseudomonadales > Pseudomonadaceae > Pseudomonas > Pseudomonas sp. JAI111. The sequence goes on from NZ_JANUCB010000001.1 coordinate 650,460, forward strand.
CCGTCCTGATACAACAGGCTGACCGCCAGGCCATCGAGCTTCGGCTCGCAGCTGTATTCCACCGCCGCGCCGCCGCCAAACAAGTCGCCGGCCGGCAGATCCAGGCCTTCCGTCACGCGGCGATCGAATTCGCGCATGTCGGTTTCTTCAAAGGCGTTGCCGAGGCTGAGCATCGGCACTTCGTGACGCACTTGGGTGAACGCCGACAACGCCGCGCTGCCCACACGCTGGGTCGGCGAGTCGCTGGTGATCAGTTCGGGATGCGCCGCTTCAAGGGCCTTGAGTTCGTGAAACAACCGATCGTATTCGGCGTCCGGAATGCTCGGTTCATCCAGCACGTGATAGCGATAGTTGTGCTGATCAAGCTCGGCACGCAGCTCTAGAATGCGGGTTTTGGCGGCGGTCATGGGTGTTCTCTCATAAAGCAAAAGAGCAGCCGTGGCTGCTCAATCTCATTTCATCCAGATCAAGAGATCGCAGCCTCGTTTCACTCGACAGCTCCTACATTGGAATGCGTTCATCCTGTAGGAGCTGTCGAGTGAAACGAGGCTGCGATCTTTTGCCTTTATCGTTTCTGGGTCAGGGCGCGGCGTTCGAATTCAACGATGCGCTGACGGTAGTGCTCGATGGTCTGGGCGGTCAGCACGCTACGCTGATCGTCCTTGAGTTCACCGTTCAGCTCCTGGGACAGCTTGCGTGCCGCGGCAACCATCACGTCGAAAGCCTGTTTCGGATGACGCGGACCTGGCAGACCGAGGAAAAAGCTCACGGCTGGCGTGCTGAAATGGTCGATGTCGTCCAGGTCGAACACGCCCGGCTTGACCGCATTGGCCATGGAGAACAGGACTTCGCCATTGCCGGCCATGCTTTCGTGACGGTGGAAGATATCCATCTCGCCGAAACGCAGACCGCTTTCCAGAATGTTCTGCAACAACGCCGGGCCCTTGAAGCCTGCCGCATCACGGCAGATAACACTGATCACCAGCACTTCTTCGGCTTGCGGTTGTTCCTTGTCGCTGACCGAAGGCGAGGATTTGCTGTCATCCGGGAAGTCATCGTCACGGCTGCTGAAGCTCGGGCCGCCATCGAGGTCCAGGCTGAGGTTCATGTCGCCCTGCGACGGCTCGCCATGGCCACGCTTGCCGCGCTTGGAACCCGATTCGCGGGGTTCCCGGGCCGGCATGCTTACCGACGGCAGATCATGCTCATCCAGCTGCGGTTCTTTATGAGTATCCAGCACACGAGGCGGGCCCAACAGCTCGGCGCTGGTGTCCTCGTCCGGCAGGTTGGACAAACTTCGGTCAAGACGGAATTTCAGTTTTCCCTTGCCGCCGCGCATGCGACGCCAGCCATCGAAAAGAATACCGGCAATGACAATAATGCCGATGACGATCAGCCACTCGCGCAGACCGATTTCCATTTAATCCCGTGCCTCTATAAAAAATGCTGAAAAATAAGGGGTTTACAACTCGTAAACCGCTTTAAAACGTGGCGCCAACTCTATGTTCTGACAGGCGTTTTGCCCACGTATACGAAAAATTGACATTAAACTAGCACGACCAAAGGTAACTTTACACCGTCTGTCAAAATCGCTGCGCAAATTGTGTCGATTTGCCATCTTCATTCAACAACCCGCACAGACGCATGGCATGCGCAGCTCAAGCTAAAAGTCGCAAGCTTCAAGCCTCAAGTCACTCCTCTTGAAGCTTGAGGCTTATGGCTTCTAACTGCGCCGCTAGGCATCCACCATCGCCATTGCCTCTTCGACATCCACCGCCACCAGACGCGAGCAACCCGGTTCGTGCATCGTCACCCCCATCAGTTGATCGGCCATTTCCATGGCGATCTTGTTGTGGGTGATGTAGATGAATTGCACCGTTTCCGACATCTCTTTAACCAACCGTGCGTAGCGTCCCACGTTAGCGTCGTCCAGTGGTGCGTCAACTTCATCAAGCATGCAGAACGGCGCCGGATTCAACTTGAAGATGGCAAACACCAGGGCCAATGCCGTCAGGGCTTTTTCGCCACCGGAGAGCAAATGGATGGTGCTGTTCTTCTTTCCTGGCGGCTGCGCCATGATCGTTACCCCTGTATCGAGTAGATCTTCGCCCGTCAGTTCCAAATACGCGCGTCCTCCACCGAAAACTTTCGGGAAAAGAGCCTGTAAACCGCCATTGATCTGATCAAAGGTATCTTTGAAGCGGTTGCGGGTTTCCTTGTCGATCTTGCGAATCACGTTCTCGAGGGTGTCCAGTGCTTCCACCAGATCGTCGTTCTGCGCGTCCAGATAACGTTTGCGCTCGGATTGTTGCGTGTATTCGTCGATGGCCGCCAGGTTGATTGCACCGAGGCGCTGAATGCGTGCGGCAATGCGTTCAAGTTCTTCCTCGGCGTCCTTCTCGTTGGCCTCGGTCGTCAGCGTGGCAAGCACGCCGTGAAGGTCGTAGCCGTCTTCCAGCAATTGATCTTCGAGGGTCTTGCGGCGCACGGTCAGGGCTTGCCATTCCATGCGCTGGGTTTCCATCTGACCCCGAATCAACTGCGACTGCTGTTCGGCCTGGTGACGGCGTTTCTCGGCGTCGCGCAGTTCGCGGTCGGCGTCTTCCAGCGCGATTTGCGCGGTCTTGAGTTCTTCGTCAACGGTCATGCGCTTGTCGAGCAACTCTTCGAGTTTCAAGCGCAACTCTTCCAGTGGCGCCTCGCCCTCCTCCAGATTGAGACTCAGTTGTTCACGTTTTTCGCTCAGGCGCTCGGACTGCATTTCCAGTCGCTCCAACGCCTGGCGCGTGGAGTCATGTTGCGCCTTGAGCGAGCCCAGACGCACGGCCAGTTGATGGGCGTGATCCTTGTGCTGCCGGGCTTCCTGACGCACGCGATCAAGTCGCTCGCGCAGGCTGTCGCGCTGGGCCAGCAGCAACTCGCGCTGCTCGGTGTCCAGCGCCATGGCGTCGAGGGCTTCCTGCAACTGCAGACGCGCTTCGCCGATGTTTTCGTGTTCCAGCGCGCGCTGCTCGGCCAGTTCGGTGAGCTCTTCATCCAAGCGTGTACGGCGCAAGGTCAGTTGCTCGGCCTTGGCTTTGCCGGCGGATAGCTGCGCCTTCAACTCGCCTTGCTGACGCGCTTCGTCTTGCAGCAAACGACGCAAGTGCTCGCGACCGTTCTCCTGCTGACGCTGTTGCGCCCGCAGGTTTTGCAATTTCGTTTCGAGAGTTTCGACCGTGGCTTCGCGCTCTTCGCGCTCCTGGGTCAGACGCTGGATTTCCTGGCCACGGGCGAGCACGCCGCTTTCCGCTTCACTGGCTCGGCGCACACGTAAAAAGTGCCGGCCGACCCAGTAGCCATCGCGGCTGATCAGGCTCTCACCGGTGGCCAATTGACCGCGCAAGGCCAAGGCCTGCTCAAGGGTGTCGACCGGTTTGACCTGGCCCAGCCAGGGCGCCAGATCAACAGAGGCTTCAACTTTATCGAGCAGGCTGCCCGGCACCCGCACGCCATCACTGGCCGGACTGAGCAAGCGCAAATCGCCTTGGGCAAAACCGGCCAGATCGAAGTCGCCGAAATCGTCCACCAGCACCGCTTGCAGATCGGCGCCCAGCACGGTTTCCACCGCCAGCTCCCAACCTGCTTCGACTTTCAGGCCCTCGGCCAGGCGCGGACGGTCGGCCAGATGCTGATCGCGCAGCCATTCAGCGGTGCCGGTGCCTGGATCGAGTGCCGCTTGCTGCAAGGCTTCAAGCGATGCGAGACGACCGTTGAGGCGCTGCAAATCGCCTTGGGCCTGTTGCTGGTTTTGCAGGGCAAGCTGCAATTCCTGCCGCAGTTGCTCAAGGCGTTCGACCTGGGCTTCTTCGCTGGCCTGCAAATCTTCAAGCGTGGCCTCGGACGCGGCCAACTGCTCGCTGAGCTCCATGATCGCCGCGTCTTCCGGGTCCGCCGAGAGCAACGCACGTTCTTCGCCAAGGCGCTTCTGCCGGTCGGCCAAACGTTCCATGCTGGTTTCCAGCTGCTGGATACGTGATTGCTGCACTTCAGACTGGCGACGCGGTTCGGCGGCGGTGAGGTTGAACGTGTCCCACTGCTCCTGCCACGCGTGCATGGTGGTTTCAGATTCTTCCAGCGCAGCGGCGGCTTCTTCGGCGGCGGCGCTGGTGACTTCCTGCTCGGGGGTGAGCATGTCCAGCTCTTCGCCGAGGGTCAGCAGCAAAGTGCGGTCGTGGCCCAAGTGAGACTCGGTCTCCAGACGCGCGCGCTCGGCTTCTTTGAGATCGTCCTGCAACTGCCGCAAACGCTGCTGACCGTGCTGGATGCTCTGTTCGACCCGCGCGATATCGCCACCGACCGAATAGAAACGCCCCTGCACCAGATTGAAGCGTTCGGACAGGTCATGGTGCCCGTCACGCAAGCGCTCGATGGCCGCGTCGGCGTTGCGCTGCTCGGCGACCAACGCTTCGAAGGTGACTTCCTGATTACCGATGATCGCTTCGCGCTGACCAACCTGTTCGTTCAATGCCTGCCAGCGCAGGGCCGACAGTTGGGCCTTGAGCTGACGCTCCTCGCCTTTGTATTCCTGATACTTCCTGGCGGCCTCGGCCTGGCGGTGCAAGCGTTCGAGCTGGCGTTCGAGTTCTTCGCGCAGATCGGTCAGGCGGGCCAGGTTTTCGTGGGTGCGGCGGATACGGTTTTCAGTCTCGCGCCGGCGCTCCTTGTATTTGGAAATGCCCGCCGCTTCTTCAATAAAGTTGCGCAGGTCTTCGGGCTTCGACTCGATCAGCTTGGAGATCATCCCCTGTTCGATAATCGAATAGCTGCGCGGGCCCAGGCCGGTGCCGAGGAAGATGTCGGTGATATCGCGGCGCCGGCACTTGGTGCCGTTGAGGTAGTAAGTAGTCTGGCTGTCGCGGGTCACTTTGCGGCGAATGGAAATTTCCGCATAGGCGGCGTATTCACCGAGCAACGTGCCGTCGGAGTTATCGAACACCAACTCGATGCTGGCCTGGCTCACCGGCTTGCGGCTGGTCGAACCATTGAAGATGACGTCGGTCATCGACTCGCCACGCAAGTTCTTGGCCGAGCTTTCGCCCATCACCCAACGTACGGCGTCGATGATGTTCGACTTTCCGCAGCCATTGGGCCCGACGACGGCCGCCATGTTGCTGGGGAAGTTCACCGTGGTCGGGTCGACGAAGGATTTGAACCCCGCCAGCTTGATGCACTTTAGCCGCACGCTTAAGCGTCCGTCAGGGCGGAAACCACCAGATCGCAGCTGCGCTGGCCGTAAGCCGTCAGCACTTCGCGAATCTGCGCAAAGTCCCGGGCCAGCACCGCCGCCAGCAGGCGTTCGAACAGCTCAAGAAATTCGCTCATCGACGCTTTGCGCTGGTCCAGGGCGAGAAAATACGCGCGGCTCATGGCCGGCTGCAGATTCTCGACGGTTTCCTGCAAATAAGGGTTGTTGGCAAACGGGTACGCAGCACGCATCACGTTGAAGCTGTCGTCAACGAAGGTGCGGATGTCCTGTCGCTCATAGCTGGCGGCCAGGCGCTGCTGGATCTGCACGAACGGCGCCATGTCGGCCTGGACTTTCCAGCCGCTGGCTACGGCGTTGCCAAGCAGAATGTAAAGTTCGCTCATCAGCGCGCACAGGCTCTGGACCTTGTGGGCCGTGAGCTCGGTGACATGCGCGCCCCGTCGCGGCAGGATCGCGATCAGGTGGCGGCGTTCGAGGATCAGCAATGCCTCACGGACCGATCCGCGGCTGACATTGAGGGCCAGCGTGACCTTCTGTTCCTGGATGCGCTCTCCCGGCTTCATTTCGCCACGAATGATGCGTTCGGCGAGGTGATGGGCGATTTGCTCGGCGAGGCTGTCCGGCGCCTTGAACGTCATGGGTGTCCTTCAAATTCTTCGATCTGTACAAGCGGCGCAGTGTAGCGCACATGAAGGGTCATGGCGGAGTGCCCACTCAGCGGTTTTTGGCACGAATCACGCAAAAGGCAAGCTATCCCGCGAGGGTCAATAATGAAGGAACGAGTCGTTGATCGACAAAATGCTATTTCCTGACCTTTAAGTCAGAAAATCATTGACCGCAAAGTCAGACCTGATAAATTCGGGTCAAGTCGGTTAACAACAATAATGAGTCTGCGAGGCCTTCCGTGATCCAGTTTTTACTTAACCAGGAACTCCGTAGCGAGCACGCCCTGGACCCAAACCTGACCGTGCTCAATTATCTGCGCGACCATGTGGGCAAGCCCGGCACCAAAGAAGGCTGCGCCAGCGGTGACTGTGGCGCCTGCACCGTGGTGGTCGGCGAGCTGCAAACGGATGACGATGGCCGCGAACATATTCGCTATCGCAGCCTCAACTCGTGCCTGACGTTCGTCTCGTCATTGCACGGCAAACAATTGATCAGCGTCGAAGACCTCAAGCACCAGGGCGAGCTGCACAGCGTGCAGAAAGCCATGGTCGAGTGTCACGGCTCGCAATGCGGCTTCTGCACCCCGGGCTTCGTGATGTCGCTGTTCGCGCTGCAAAAGAACAGCGATCAACCCGACTCGCACAAGGCTCACGAAGCACTGGCCGGCAACCTCTGCCGCTGCACCGGCTACCGGCCGATCCTGCAAGCCGCCGAGCAATCCTGCTGCGCCAAGCAGCCAGACCAGTTCGACGCCCGTGAAGCCGAGACCATCGCGCGCCTGAAGGCCATCGCCCCCACCGACATCGGCGAACTCAACAGTGGCGACAAGCGTTGCCTGGTGCCGCTGACCGTGGCTGATCTGGCCGACCTCTACGACGCTTATCCACAGGCGCGCCTGCTGGCTGGCGGGACGGACCTGGCGCTGGAAGTCACCCAGTTCCACCGCACACTGCCGGTGATGATTTATGTGGGCAATGTCGTCGAAATGAAGCGCATTGAGCGCTTCGACGATCGCCTGGAAATCGGCGCCGCGACCGCCCTCTCCGATTGCTACGACGCCTTGAAAGCCGAATATCCGGACTTCGGCGAACTGCTGCAACGCTTCGCGTCCTTGCAGATCCGCAACCAGGGCACCCTCGGCGGCAACATCGGCAACGCCTCGCCCATCGGTGATTCGCCACCGCTGCTGATTGCCCTCGGCGCGCAGATCGTTTTGTGCAAAGGCGAAACCCGCCGAACGATGGCGCTGGAAGATTACTTCATCGATTACCGCGTCACCGCGCGCCAGGAAAGCGAGTTCATCGAAAAGATCATCGTGCCCCGTGCCAGCGCTGAACAATTATTCCGCGCCTACAAGGTGTCCAAGCGTCTGGACGATGACATTTCCGCCGTCTGCGCCGCGTTCAACCTGCGCATCGACAACGGCATGGTCGCTGACGCCCGTGTCGCCTTCGGTGGCATGGCGGCGATTCCGAAACGCGCCAGCCACTGCGAAGCCGTGTTGCTCGGTTCACCGTTCAACAACGCCACCGTCGAACGCGCCTGTGCCGCACTGGCCGAAGATTTCACGCCGCTCTCGGACTTCCGCGCCAGCAAGGAATATCGCCTGCTCAGCGCACAGAACCTGCTGCGTAAATACTTCATCGAACTGCAAACACCGCACATCGAGACTCGGGTGACCGCTTATGTCTAATCATCACGCTGTAGAGAAGACCCAAGCCGAACTGGCTGAACTGTTCGCCAAGGACCTGACCACCGGCGTCGGCCGCAGCGTCAAGCACGACAGCGCCGCCAAGCACGTGTCCGGTGAAGCGCAGTACATCGACGACCGCCTGGAGTTTCCGAACCAGCTGCATGTTTACGCACGCCTGTCGGACCGCGCCCACGCGAAAATCATCAGCATCGACACCAAGCCCTGCTACGCCTCTGAAGGCGTGCGCATTGCCATCACCCACGAAGACGTGCCGGGCCTGAAAGACATCGGCCCGTTGCTGCCGGGTGACCCATTGCTGGCCATCGATACGGTGCAATTCGTCGGGCAGCCCGTGGTGGCCGTCGCGGCGAAAGACCTGGAAACCGCACGCAAAGCCGCGATGGCAGCGATCATCGAATACGAAGATCTCGAGCCGGTGCTGGACGTGGTCGAAGCCCTGCGCAAACGCCATTTCGTGCTCGACAGCCACACCCATCAGCGCGGCGACTCGGCCGGCGCGTTGGCAACTGCCGAACATCGCATCCAGGGCACGCTGCACATCGGCGGCCAGGAACACTTCTACCTCGAAACCCAGATCTCTTCGGTGATGCCGACCGAAGACGGCGGCATGATCGTTTACTGCTCGACCCAGAACCCGACTGAAGTGCAGAAGCTTGTCGCCGAGGTGCTCGACGTTTCGATGAACAAAATCGTCGTCGACATGCGCCGCATGGGCGGTGGTTTTGGCGGCAAGGAAACCCAGGCGGCGAGCCCCGCATGCCTGTGCGCGGTGATCGCGCACCTGACCGGGCAACCGACCAAAATGCGTCTGCCGCGGGTCGAGGACATGCTGATGACCGGCAAGCGTCACCCGTTCTACGTCGAGTACGACGTCGGCTTTGACAGCACCGGCCGCCTGCACGGCATCGCCCTGGAACTGGCCGGCAACTGCGGTTGCTCGCCGGACCTGTCGGCGTCGATTGTCGACCGTGCGATGTTCCACGCCGACAACTCGTATTACCTGGGCGATGCGACCATCAACGGTCACCGCTGCAAGACCAACACCGCGTCGAACACGGCGTATCGTGGTTTCGGCGGCCCGCAAGGCATGGTCGCGATTGAAGAAGTGATGGACGCCATCGCCCGGCATCTCGTCCTCGATCCGCTGGCCGTGCGCAAGGCCAACTACTACGGCAAGACCGAACGCAACGTCACCCATTATTACCAGACCGTCGAGCACAACATGCTCGAGGAAATGACCGCCGAACTGGAAGAGAGCAGCCAGTACTTTGAGCGCCGCGAAGCGATCCGTCGCTACAACGCCAACAGCCCGATCCTGAAAAAAGGCCTGGCGCTGACCCCGGTCAAATTCGGTATTTCCTTCACCGCCAGCTTCCTCAACCAGGCCGGCGCGCTGATCCACGTCTACACCGACGGCAGCATCCACCTGAACCACGGCGGCACCGAAATGGGCCAAGGCCTGAACACCAAAGTCGCGCAAGTTGTGGCCGAGGTGTTCCAGGTGGAAATGGACCGCGTGCAGATCACCGCAACCAACACCGACAAGGTGCCGAACACCTCGCCGACCGCGGCTTCCAGCGGCGCCGACCTGAACGGCAAAGCAGCACAGAACGCCGCCGAGATCATCAAGAAACGCCTTATCGAATTTGCTGCACGGCAATACAAGGTCAGCGAAGAAGACGTGGAATTTCACAACGGTCACGTGCGGATTCGCGATCACATCCTGACCTTCGAAGCGCTGATCCAGCAGGCGTATTTCGCTCAGGTGTCGTTGTCCAGCACCGGGTTCTACAAGACTCCGAAAATCTTCTACGACCGCAGCCAGGCAAGGGGTCGGCCGTTCTACTACTACGCCTTTGGCGCGGCCTGTTGCGAGGTGATCGTCGACACCCTGACCGGCGAATACAAGATGCTGCGTACCGACATCCTCCACGACGTCGGCGCCTCGCTGAACCCGGCCATCGACATCGGTCAGGTCGAGGGCGGTTTCATCCAGGGCATGGGCTGGCTGACCATGGAAGAGCTGGTCTGGAATGCCAAGGGCAAATTGATGACCAACGGCCCGGCCAGCTACAAGATCCCGGCCGTGGCCGACATGCCGCTGGACCTGCGGGTGAAGCTGGTGGAAAACCGCAAGAACCCGGAAGACACGGTGTTCCATTCCAAGGCTGTGGGTGAGCCACCGTTCATGCTCGGCATTGCCTCGTGGTGCGCGATCAAGGACGCCGTGGCGAGCTTGGGTGATTACAAGCATCAACCGAAGATCGACGCGCCGGCGACGCCGGAGCGGGTGTTGTGGGGTTGTGAGCAGATGCGGCAGTTGAAGGCTTTGAAGCCTGCGGAGGCTGAAGCCGAGTTGGCTTCGCTGTAAGACCGAGGCGCGGCCATCGCGAGCAAGCTCGCTCCCACAGGGTTATGTGGCGATTTATGAATCAATACAAATCCAATGTGGGAGCGAGCTTGCTCGCGATGGCGGACTGACAGACAACAACGATGTCGAGGTGAATATGTACAACTGGATCGACGCCCTCGCCGACCTGCAATCCCGGGGTGAACCCTGTGTGTTGGTGACCATCATCGAAGAGCTCGGCTCGACGCCGCGCAATGCCGGTTCGAAGATAGTCATCAGCGCCACCCAGACCTTCGACACCATCGGTGGCGGGCACCTGGAATACAAAGCCATGCAAATCGCCCGCGAGATGCTCGCGAGCGGCAAGCAGGACACCCTTCTGGAGCGCTTCAGCCTCGGCGCCAGCCTTGGCCAGTGCTGCGGCGGCGTGACCGTGTTGTTGTTCGAACCGATGGGCCAGGTCCAGGCGCAGATCGCCGTGTTCGGCGCCGGCCATGTCGGCCGCGCCTTGGTGCCACTGCTCGCCGGCCTGCCCTGCCGCGTGCGCTGGATCGACTCCCGGGAAGACGAATTCCCTGAACACATCCCCCACGGCGTACGCAAGATTGTCAGCGAAGAACCGGTGGACGAAGTCGACGACCTGCCCGCCGGCAGCTACTGCATCGTCATGACCCACAATCACCAGCTCGACCTCGAACTCACCGCCGCGATCCTCAAGCGCAATGACTTCGCCTACTTCGGCCTGATCGGTTCGAAGACCAAACGGGTGAAGTTCGAGCATCGCCTGCGCGAGCGCGGTTTTGACAGCAGCGTGCTGCAACGCATGCGCTGCCCGATGGGGATCGGCGAAGTCAAAGGCAAGTTGCCTGTGGAAATCGCCATCTCCATCGCCGGCGAGATCATCGCCACCTATAACGCGGATTTCGGCCAGCACACTGCCAGCGCCGGATCATCAATTGCCAAACTGCTGCCTGCTTCACGCCGCAGCCAAGCCACACGTTGAGAAACCCCATGCCTTTCACTCGTAAAGCCTACCGCGCCGCCCTCCTGCACAGCATCGCCGACCCCGCCGAAGTGGGCATCGAAACCTCCTATGAGTATTTCGAAGATGGCTTGCTGGTGGTCGAAAACGGCCAGATCAGCGCCCTCGGTCACGCCAGCGAATTGCTGCCAAACCTGCCGGCCGATATCGAGATCACCCAATATCAGGATGCGTTGATCACCCCCGGCTTCATCGACACCCACATTCACCTGCCGCAAACCGGCATGGTCGGCGCCTATGGCGAGCAGTTGCTCGACTGGCTCAACACTTACACCTTCCCGTGCGAAAGCCAGTTCGCCGACAAGGCCCACGCCGATGAAGTCGCGGACATTTTCATCAAGGAACTGCTGCGCAACGGCACCACTACCGCGCTGGTGTTTGGCAGCGTGCACCCGCAATCGGTGAATTCGTTCTTCGAAGCCGCCGAACAGCTGGACCTGCGGATGATCGCCGGCAAGGTGATGATGGACCGCAACGCGCCGGACTACCTGACCGACACCGCTGAATCCAGCTACGTCGAAAGCAAGGCGCTGATCGAGCGCTGGCACGGCAAGGGCCGCCTGCATTACGCGGTCACCCCACGCTTCGCGCCGACCAGCACCCCGGAACAACTGACCCTCGCCGGTCAGTTGCTCAGCGAATACCCAGACCTGTACATGCAGACCCACATCAGCGAAAACCTCAAGGAAGTTGAATGGGTCAAGGAGCTGTTCCCGGAGCGCAAGGGTTACCTCGACGTCTACGATCACTACAAACTGCTTGGCGAGCGCTCGGTGTTTGCCCACGGCGTGCACCTGTGCGACGACGAATGCGCACGACTGGCGCAAACCGGCTCGGCCATCGCCTTCTGCCCGACCTCGAACTTCTTCCTCGGCAGCGGCCTGTTCAACCTGCCGATGGCCGAGAAGCACAAACTGAATGTCGGTGTGGGCACGGACGTGGGTGGTGGCACCAGCTTCTCGATCCTGCAAACCTTGAACGAAGCCTACAAAGTCATGCAGCTGCAAGGTGCGCGGCTGAGCCCGTTCAAATCGCTGTACCTGGCGACGCTGGGCGGCGCGCGCGCGTTGCGCCTGGAAGACAAGATCGGCACCCTGCTACCGGGCACCGACGCCGACTTCCTGGTCCTGGACTACAACGCCACGCCGCTGCTGAGCTATCGCTTGAAGCAGGCCAATAACATCGCCGAAACGTTGTTTGTGTTGATGACGCTGGGCGATGACCGGACGGTGCTGCAGACGTACGCGGCGGGGAATCAGGTGCATCAGCGCTAAGCTCTCTCCACACTGATCGTTCCCATGCTCCGCGTGGGAATGCCTCAGGGGACGCTCCGCGTCCAGTGACGCGGAGCGTCACGGGCTGCATTCCCACGCAGAGCGTGGGAACGATCAGAGCTTTTCAGGGCATAAAAAATCCCCCAGTGCTTTTCAGCCTGGGGGATTTTTATTGCCTGTCCTGCCGCCATCGCCAGCAGGCTGGCTCCCACAGTGATGTGTGGGGTTCACGAGATTTGCGTGCGACCTCAAAACCCTGTGGGAGCCAGCCTGCTGGCGATAGGCGCACCACGGACCATCAGATCTTCGCCGACGAACGCCCTGGCTTCTTGGTCTGCAACAAATGCGAGAACACCGCATGCAAGTCATCCGACGCACTTTCTTCGTCGAGGTTGAGTTTGCTGTCGATGTGATCCATGTGATGCATCATCAGATTCACTGCCAACTCACCGTTGCGCGCTTCGATCGCGTCGATCAGCTGGGTGTGCTCGTCGTAGGAACAGTGCGAGCGATTGCCGCTTTCATACTGGGCAATGATCAACGATGTCTGGGACACCAGGCTGCGTTGGAAACTGATCAGTGGCGCGTTTTTCGCCGCTTCGGCCAGTTTCAGGTGGAACTCGCCCGACAAACGGATACCGGCACCACGATCGCCACGGGAGAAGCTGTCGCGTTCGTCGTTGACCATCTGGCGCAACTCGGCAATCTGTTCGGCGGTGGCGTGTTGTACGGCCAGCTCAGTGATCGCCCGCTCCACCAGACGCCGCGCGAGGAACACCTGACGGGCCTCTTCGACACTCGGGCTGGCAACGACCGCGCCACGGTTTGGACGCAGCAGCACGACGCCTTCATGGGCCAGGCGCGACAGCGCGCGGCGAATGATGGTGCGACTGACCCCGAAAATTTCCCCCAGCGCTTCTTCGCTCAACTTGGTGCCGGGCGCCAGACGCTGTTCGAGGATGGCCTCGAAGATATGCGCGTAGACAATATCGTCCTGGGTACCGCTGCGGCCGGCTTTGCCTGCTCGCGGTTGTTTCTTTAGGGGTTGCAACTGTTCGTTCATGGGCACTCGAGTCGGGAGAACTGCGGCGAATTGACCGTGACTGTAATACGGCACAGTGGGTCGCTGGCAAGTATCGCGTAAAAAACACTGCGATTGTACACAATGGATGGTGGCAACACGACTGTACGGCTGTTTGTCACTTCCGCTGTATTGCAACGACTGGTTACTTTTGAGTTTAGGCTTGAACACAGAATCCGCGATCCCTGTGGGAGCGAGCTTGCTCGCGATGGCGGCGGGTCAGTCGACATTTATGTTGAATGTGAAATCGCTATCGCGAGCAAGCTCGCTCCCACAGTAGGTTGGCGTTGCAACGGACATCTTTATCAGAACAAGGAAACACCGCTGTCATGAACGACGCCACGCACACGCAGCTCCGCCCCCTGGCCGACACCTCACCGTCGGCCATCGTCGCCGGCTTCATCGCGATGATGACCGGTTACACCAGCTCCCTGGTCCTGATGTTCCAGGCCGGGCAAGCGGCGGGTTTGACCAGCGGGCAGATTTCGTCGTGGATCTGGGCGATCTCGATCGGCATGGCGGTCTGCTCCATCGGCCTGTCCTTGCGTTACCGCACGCCGATCACCATCGCCTGGTCGACGCCCGGCGCAGCGTTGCTGATCACGAGCCTGGGCGGCGTCAGTTACGGTGAAGCCATCGGTGCCTACATTACCTGCGCGGTGCTGGTGACGATTTGTGGTTTGACCGGCAGCTTCGAACGCCTGGTGAAAAGAATTCCGGCTTCATTGGCTGCGGCATTGCTGGCGGGGATCCTGTTCAAGATCGGCAGCGAAATCTTCGTCGCTGCCCAGCATCGCACCGGGCTGGTATTGGGAATGTTCTTCACTTACCTGGTGATCAAGCGCCTGTCGCCACGCTATGCGGTGCTCGCGGCACTGCTGATCGGCACGGCGCTGTCGGGGTTCATGGGGCTGCTGGATTTCAGCGGCTTTCATCTGGAAGTAGCAACGCCGGTCTGGACCACGCCGCATTTCTCTCTGGCCGCGACCATCAGCATCGGCATCCCGCTGTTCGTGGTGGCAATGACGTCGCAGAACATGCCCGGCATTGCCGTGCTGCGCGCCGACGGCTACACCGTGCCGGCCTCCCCGCTGATCACCACCACCGGGATCGCTTCGTTGCTGCTGGCGCCGTTCGGCTCCCACGGGATCAACTTGGCGGCCATCAGCGCGGCGATCTGCACCGGGCCGCATGCCCATGAAGATCGTAACAAGCGCTATACGGCAGCGGTGTGGTGCGGGATTTTCTACGGGATCGCCGGCGTGTTTGGCGCGACGCTGGCGGCGTTGTTTGCCGCGTTGCCTAAAGAGTTGGTGCTGTCGATTGCCGCGCTGGCGCTGTTTGGTTCGATCATCAATGGCTTGAGCATCGCCATGACCGTAGTGAAGGAGCGTGAAGCGGCGCTCATCACCTTTATGGTCACGGCGTCGGGGCTGACATTGTTTTCCATCGGGTCGGCGTTCTGGGGGATTGTGGCGGGGGTGTTGACGCTGTTGATCCTGAACTGGCGTAAGGCCTGAAAAAGCAAAAGATCGCAGCCTCGTTTCACTCGACAGCTCCTACAGGATGAATGCATTCCAATGTAGGAGCTGTCGAGTGAAACGAGGCTGCGATCTTTTGGGCATAAAAAAACGGCGACCCTTGGGTCGCCGTTTTTTATGACATCAAGCTACCGGATTGATCGGCTTTTCCGGGTACCAGACGTCGATCAGCGGGCTGACGGTTGCTTCGGTCAGTTCGCTGCGGCCTTTGAGCCAGGCTTCAACAGCGGCACGCTGCTCTTCGGATACCGAGCCACGCTTCTGCAGGCAAACCAGACCGAAGTCGTCGCCGCCAACATAGCCCAGACCGTTGGCTTCCATGGCTTCTTTCAGGAACGCGTCGAGGAAAGCATCAATGGCTTCATCAGCCAAATCTTCTTTGAAATCCAGGTTCAGTTCGAAACCCAGCTCTTGAAATTCATCGACGCACAGTTTTTTGCGCAGACGCTGGGAACGGTTAGTCGCCATTGGAACAATCCTCATAAGTAATAACGGGCGGCACTTTAGCAGTTTCAGCCGCTGATTGCCCGACTCTCGGTGGCGTGACGCCTACCGCCGGTAAAAAAATAGCAAATCAGAGAGGCCTGGCACGGCACAAGCGGTTGCACCTTGGGGCATAATGCCGACACTTTCATGACCACTGAGGGATTTTTGTCTCCATGCCCTCGTCTTTTTTCCCCTCGGCTGTAGGGTTTTATTTCACATGATCAAGTCTTTGCGTCCATTGCTGCTGGCCGGTTTCCTTCTTCCCCTGGCCTTCTCCGTTTCCGCCGCTTCCATCAATACCGGCCTGTCGCCCAACGTCGAAAAAGCCCTCAAGGCCAGCAAACTGCCGGACACCGCCCTGTCGCTGGTGATGATTCCGCTGACCGGTCCCGGCACCCCAACCATTTTCAACGCTGACGTTTCGGTCAACCCGGCGTCGACCATGAAGCTGGTCACCACCTACGCCGCGCTGGAAATGCTCGGCCCGAACCATCAGTGGAAAACCGAGTTTTACACCGACGGCACGCTGAGCGGCGGCATCCTCAACGGCAACCTCTACCTCAAGGGTGGCGGCGATCCGAAATTGAACATGGAAAAACTCTGGCTGCTGATGCGTGACCTGCGCGCCAACGGCGTGACGCAAATCACCGGCGACCTGGTGCTCGACCGCAGCTTCTTCGTCCAACCGCAATTGCCCGAGTTCAACGATGACGGCAATGACGAGAACAAGCCGTTCCTGGTCAAGCCAGATTCGCTGATGGTCAACCTCAAGGCCCTGCGCTTCGTGGCACGCAACGACAATGGCCGGGTGCTGATTTCGGTGGAACCGCCGATCGCCACCATCAACATTGAAAACCAGGTCAAAGCCATCAATTCCAAGCAATGCACCGGTGGCGTGCGCTACAACCCGGTGACCCAGGCCGATGGCAGCGTGACCGTGACGGTTGGCGGTCAGTTGGGCGATGGCTGCAGCTCGCAGACTTACCTGTCGCTGCTCGACCACGCCACGTATACCGCTGGCGCGGTGCGTGCGATCTGGAAAGAACTGGGCGGCAGCATCCAGGGCAAGGATCGCCTGGCCCCGACGCCAGGCAACGCCAAGGTGCTGGCCCGGGCTTACTCGCCGGACCTGGCGGAAATCATTCGCGACATCAATAAATACAGCAACAACACCATGGCCCAGCAGTTGTTCCTGAGCCTGGGCCAGAAATTCCGCACCGACGCTGACGGCGACGACGCCAAGGCTGCCCAGCGTGTGGTGCGCCAGTGGCTGGCGAAGAAAGGCATCACCGCGCCGCACCTGGTGATGGAGAACGGTTCCGGCCTGTCCCGTGCCGAACGGGTAAGCGCGCGTGAAATGGCGGCGATGCTGCAAGCCGCATGGCACAGCCCGTACGCTGCCGAGTTCATCAGTTCGATGCCGATTGCGGGTACCGATGGCACCATGCGAAAACGCCTGAAAACCACCGCCATGCGCGGCGAAGCCCACGTCAAGACCGGCACCCTGAACACCGTACGCGCGATCTCCGGCTTCAGCCGCGACGTCAACGGCAATACCTGGGCGGTGGTGGCGATTCTCAACGACAAGGCGCCGTTTGGTGCTTCGTCGGTGCTGGATCAGGTGCTGCTGGACCTGTATCGCCAGCCGAAAGTGCCGGAAACGGCTTCGGTGCTCTGACCTGTTTTACCAAACACTGGAGATCCATGTGGGAGCGGGCTTGCCCGCGATGAGGGAGTGTCAGTCGAAATCATGTTGACTGATACACCGCTATCGCGGGCAAGCCCGCTCCCACAGGGTCAGCAGAAAGCCTTACTTCGTCTCTTCCTGTACCCGATCCCGTCCCGCCTGCTTCGCCGCGTAAACCCCCGAATCCGCCCGCAACAACAGCGCATCCGCGCCCTCCCCGACGCGCCAACTGGCAATCCCGAAACTCGCGGTCACGATGCCAACGCCTTCAATCGGCGAACTGCGCAACCCTTGCCAAAGCTGCAAGGCCAAGACATGCGCATGCTCGCCGTCAATGTCCGGGCAGAGCACCATGAACTCCTCGCCGCCCAGGCGACAGAACACGTCCGTGCGGCGCAGGCGATGACTGATTCGTTCGCACACGACCTGCAACACCCGATCGCCCACAGCGTGGCCATGCAGGTCATTGATGCGTTTGAAGTGGTCGATGTCGAGCATGATCACCGACAATTCGCCGCCACCGCGTTCGACCCGGGACATTTCCGTGGTCAGGCGCTCCTGGAAGTAGCGGCGGTTGTGAATTCCGGTCAGGGAGTCAGTGATCGACAACGCCCGCAGTTCTTCCTCCACCCGCTTCATGTCGGAAATATCCGAAACATAGCCATGCCAGAGCACGCCACCGCCAGGCAGTTCTTCCGGAGTCGCCTCGCCACGCACCCAACGCAGCCCACGCTTGGGCAGTAGCACCCGGTATTCCTCGCGCCACGGGCTGAGGGTGTCCGCCGACGCCCGGATCGAGGCGCGCACGCGCGTCATGTCCTGAGGATGAATCCGCGTGAAGATCGCTTCGGCGTCGAACAACAGCACGTCCGGTTCGAGTTCGTAGATGTCGCGAATACCGTCGCTGGCGTAAATCAAGCTGAAGCGCCCGTCGAATTCCATCTTGAATTGATAAATGCCACCGGGCACATGGGCGCTGAGTTTTTTCAGCAGCAGGTCCCGCGCGGCCAATGCCTCATGCACGCGTTTGCGTTCGGTGATGTCGATGCAAATGGCCAGATGCCCAACCCACAGGCCTTGTTCGTCGAGCACCGGAGTCGCGAGCATGTTGACCGTCAAATGGCTGCCATCCTGGCGGACCAACGTCCACTCCCGCGCTTCGTGGCCTCCTTTTTCGCCCCCTTCGACCAGCATCGCCTGACAGGTCGGAATCGGCTTGCCATAGGACGCACTCAATTCGGCCGCGCGGGTGACCAGCTCGCGGGGGAAGTGCAGGTTTTCCAGGGTCATGCGCCCCACCACTTCGGCACTGGAGTAACCGAGCATCTGCTCGGCCCCGGCGTTGAACGTGCTGATGACACCGCGCAAGTCGGTGGCGATGATCGCCACCTGAGTCGCCGCATTCAGCACGCCACGCAACTGGCCGTGGGTGCCGCGCAACTCCTGCTCACGGGCGTGCAGCTCCTGGGTGCGCTGCTCGACCATGCTCAGCGCACGCTGGCGCTGACTGACCAATACATAGAGCAATGCACTGAGCAACAGACTGAGCAAACCGCCGAGCACCACCAGGCTGCTCACCGAGGAATGGTTGGCTTGCAGAAAGGCTTCGCTGGGCAGGATGTCGACTTGGTAGTCATGGTCAGCCATGCGCAACAGGCGTGTCGCTGACAACTCGCTGGTGGCTGGCGTGTTGGAGGATTCATAAAGCACTTCGTGCTGATCATCGGTGGACAAATCGAGGATTCGCACCGAGAGGTAGTCATGACTGGCCTCAGGCAGCCCATCCGCCAGCAGCTGACGCATGCTGATCACCGCCATGACATAACCGGAGGGTTTCCCGGCCGGATCACTGGCCTGCTTCACCGGCGCCACCAACAACACCCCGCGCGCGTAAGCCGGCTCGATGCTGACCAGGTGCATCGGCTTCGACACCGCCATGCCCCCCCGTTGGTTGGCCCGCTCCAGCGTATCGCGGCGCAAGGGCTGGGCCCACAAGTCGTACCCCAGCGGCGAGCCGAGCCGGCTTTGCGTCTGACTGTAAAGCACAGCCACGTACTCATCCCGTTCGGCCGCCAATTGCAGTTGGCCTTCGCCATTGAGTTCGCGGATGGTGAAGTCGCTCAACCCCTCGTCGCGCACCCGGCGTTCGAAGGCAGGACGTTCGGCGCGAGTGACCCGCGTGGCAAACGAGTACGCCTGTGTGCGGTGCAAGAGTGGTTGGGTGTAGCCGTCGAACTCCTCGCGGGAGACCGACTCGGAATTGGCGAAGAACCGGCGCACCCCGTCAAGGCGTTGCTCCTGGTCTTCGAAACGTTCTTCGATGCGGCTGTAACGTTCGCTGGCCAGCAGTTGGAAACGTTGCCGCAACTGATGCTGAAACAGATTGAGCGTCGACCAGGCCAGCAAACCGGTGAGAATCCCGCCAACGAGCAATACCAGCAGCGCGACCAGCCAGGCCGAGACATCTTCACTGATAAAACCCAGGATCTTGGGGCGCACGGCGTGCAACGACATAGACGCAACTCAAAACGCCAGGTGCGGGAAAGCCCATTGGCCATGCGTTGAGTTATAGCTATTAGCCACTAATTTGACCAGCACTGAAAGAACCAAAGAGCCTTTAAAAATCAAGGCTCTGTGGATCCAATCGGCTTAACCGTCAACGGGCCGTGATTTTCCAGGCACGGTGAATCTTGCCATTACGGGCGAAATCCGGATCGATGGTCTGGGCGGTGATTTCTTCGACGGCATAACGCTCGGTGAGGTTTTCCTCGAGCGTGAATTTGCGGAAGTTGTTGGAGAAGTACAACACGCCGCCCGGCGCCAGCCGTGCCATGGCCAGATCGATCAATTGCACCTGGTCACGCTGCACGTCGAAGATGCCTTCCATGCGCTTGGAGTTGGAGAACGTCGGCGGATCGATGAAGATCAGGTCGTACTCGTCACGGCAGGCTTCAAGCCACGCCATCACGTCACCCTGCTCCAGACGGTTCTTGTCGGAGAAACCGTTCAGCGACAGGTTGCGACGCGCCCAGTCGAGGTAGGTTTTCGACAGGTCGACGCTGGTGGTGCTACGGGCGCCGCCCTTGGCCGCGTGAACACTGGCGGTCGCGGTGTAGCAATACAGGTTGAGGAAGCGCTTGCCGGCCGCCTCTTTCTGAATCCGCATGCGCATTGGGCGGTGGTCGAGGAACAGACCGGTGTCGAGGTAGTCGGTCAGGTTGACCAGCAACTTCACACCGCCTTCATTGACCTCGACGAACTTGCCCTGCGCCGCCTGGCGTTCGTACTGCTTGGTACCGCTCTGGCGCTCGCGGCGCTTGACCACTACGCGGCTCTTGTCGATGTTCAAGGCCTGCGGAATGGCCGCCAAGGCATCGAACATGCGTGCCGAGGCTTTTTCCGGGTCTATGGATTTCGGCGCGGCGTATTCCTGGACGTGGACCCAATCCTGATAGAGGTCGATGGCCATGGAGTATTCCGGCATGTCGGCATCGTAGACGCGATAGCAGTCGATGCCTTCGCGCTTGACCCACTTGCCCAGCGCCTTGAGATTCTTTTGCAGGCGGTTGGCAAACATCTGCCCGCCTTCGCTCAAGCGCGGCTGCTCGATCACCACCGGGGCCGGTTTGATCGGGTTGCCGTTCTTGTTGTACTTCTCGTACTTGCCCGGTGCCACGTCGTTGTCGGCAACTTCGACTTCAGCTTGTTCACGCTCGACCTGACGCTGTTCCGGGGTGCGACGCTCGCCGGTGACGAACTGGTCCGGGGTGACCTTGATCAGCAGCAGCTTGCACGGCAAGGCGCCGTTCCAGAACGAATACTGTTTGAAGCTGCGGATGCCCATGCGCTTGCCCAGCTCCGGAGCGCCGGTGAAGACGGCCGCTTCCCAGTTCAGGCAAGCCTGACGCAGGCGCTCGCCGAGGTTCTGGTAGAGATAAAGCAGACTTGCTTCGTCGCCCAGGCGCTCGCCGTAGGGAGGGTTGCAGATCACCAGGCCCTTCTGGTTCTGGTCCGGACGTGGCTCGAACGTGGCGACTTCGCCCTGGTAGATCTTGATCCACTCGCTCAGGCCCGCACGCTCAACGTTGTTGCGGCCCGGCTGAATCAGTCGCGGGTCAGCTTCGTAACCGCGAATCCACAGCGGTGGCTTGGCCAGGCCGGCAGCGGCGCGTTCGGTGGCTTCTTCGTGGAGTTTTTTCCACAGTGCCGGTACGTGACCGAGCCAAGCGGTAAAACCCCACTGCTCGCGACGCAGGTTCGGCGCCATGTCGGCAGCGATCATGGCCGCTTCGACCAGGAACGTACCCACACCGCACATCGGGTCAGCCAGTGCGCCGCCTTCGGCCGCAATGCGTGGCCAGCCGGAACGGATCAGGATCGCGGCCGCAAGGTTTTCCTTGAGCGGTGCCGCGCCTTGCTGCAAGCGATAACCGCGCTGGTGCAGGCTGTGGCCGGACAGGTCGAGCGAGAGAATGGCTTCGCCACGGTCCAGACGCAGGTGAATGCGCAGGTCCGGGTTGAGCTTGTCGATGGACGGACGGTCGCCTTGCGGGGTGCGCAGCTTGTCGACGATGGCGTCTTTGACTTTCAAGGCGCCGAAGTGGGTGTTGTCGATGCCCGAGCCGTGGCCGCTGAATTCGACGGCCAGGGTGCCGTCATTGAGCATGTGGTCTTGCCACTCGATGTCGAGCACGCCGTGATACAGGTCTTCAGCGTCCTTCATCGGGAAACGCTTGAGCACCAGCAGCACCCGGTTCGCCAGACGCGACCACAGGCACAGGCGATAAGCGGTTTCCATGGTGGCCATGCCGCGCACAGCCGAGGTGTGCTCACGCGCGTCCTCAAGGCCAAGCCCGACGGCTTCCTCGATGAGCAGGCCTTCAAGGCCTTTGGGGCAAGTGAGGAAGATTTCGAATTGATCGGACATTGGAATTTCAAAGCCTTTGGCTAGTGAACCGGCAACGCATTGCCGGCCCGGTTTTCAATCAGGCGCTTTTCTAAAAGAGCGCCCGCGTGGCACGGAGGTGTGCCGTCCCACCCTGCAAGCCCGGGTTAAAAGAGCTTAGATGCAAAGGCAGATAAAAAAGTTGATGCAACAAAATGTCATAAACCGACCCTTCGTCGAATAATGCCTCCGGGCAACGCGAGGCATTCTCAGCAAGGGATTGGCGCGATCATCCAGCGCGGGGCTGATCATACCGGGGTTTGGTCAATAAACACGGGCAAACATCGTGTTACTTATGGCCATACCACCTTAATGGTTACGTCCTTATGACAAAACGATCATTCCATCGGTGTGACGCATTGGTTAGAACTCAATACAGGTTGACGCCGCAACGACGTCGACACCTTGGCTCGCGACGCCGGCAGCGAGCCCCAACGGCAGGATTTTTTCTGCCAGACCTCAGTTGAGGTCGACGCGATAAATACAGTCAACAAGTGAGGGCAACACCCTATGAGAAGACTTAAGCGTGATCCGTTGGAAAGAGCATTTTTGCGCGGATATCAATATGGCGTTGGTGGCAAATCCCGTGAGCTTTGCCCATTTACTCTACCGTCGGTACGCCAAGCCTGGATTAACGGCTGGCGAGAAGGACGCGGCGACAACTGGGACGGTATGACTGGCACTGCGGGAATCCACAGACTCAACGAACTTCACGCCGTCGGCTAATTTACAGGGCCAAACACTCCGACACGACAATCTGATTACTGAACGACTTAACCACGCACGCCCCATCCGGGCGGCGGGCTCCGGCCCAGGGGCACCTTCGAGGTGCCCTTTTTTATGCCTGCAAGAGAATCAGCGCAGGGCTGCGATGGCGTCGACGGACTCGCGAATCAGCGCCGGACCTTTGTAGATGAAACCGGAATAGAGCTGCACCAGGCTCGCGCCCGCGGCGATTTTCTCAGCCGCGTGCTTGCCTTCGGTGATGCCGCCCACAGCAATGATCGGAAGGCGACCTGCCAGCTCCGACGCCAATACCTTAACGGTGTGGGTGCTTTTTTCGCGAACCGGCGCTCCGGACAAACCGCCCGCCTCCTCGCCATGCTCCAGGCCCTCGACGCCCACGCGGCTCAGGGTGGTATTGGTGGCGATCACCGCGTCCATCCCGGTTTCGATCAATGCTTGCGCGACCTGCGCGGTTTCTTCATCGGTCATGTCCGGGGCGATCTTGATCGCCAGCGGCACGTGTTTGCCATGGCGCAATGCCAGTTCCGCGCGGCGGGTCGCCAGGTCCGCCAGCAACTGCTTGAGCGAATCGCCGAACTGCAAGCTGCGCAGGCCCGGGGTGTTCGGCGAGCTGACGTTGACTGTCACGTAGCTGGCGTGGGCGTAGACCTTGTCCAGGCAGATCAGGTAGTCGTCGACCGCACGTTCAACCGGCGTATCGAAGTTCTTGCCGATGTTGATGCCCAGCACGCCCTTGTACTTGGCGGCCGCCACACGGGCCAACAGGTGATCGACACCAAGGTTGTTGAAACCCATGCGGTTGATGATCGCCTCGGCTTCCGGCAGACGGAAAATCCGTGGTTTCGGGTTGCCCGGCTGCGGGCGCGGGGTGATGGTGCCGATTTCAACGAATCCAAAACCCAACTGCGCGAAACCGTCGATGGCCGCGCCATTCTTGTCCAGGCCGGCCGCCAGACCGACCGGATTCGGGAAGTCCAGGCCCATGACCTTCACCGGCATTCTCGCCGGGGCCTTGCACAGCAAACCGTTGAGGCCCAAACGCCCGCCCGCGCCGATCAGGTCCAGGGACAGATCGTGGGAGGTTTCCGGGGAAAGTTTGAACAACAGCTGACGGGCCAGGGTGTACATGGGCGGCTTTGACTCGAATGGCGGCGAAATGAGGCGGCGATTATAGCCGGGCATCGGGGTCGCAAGCGAGGCACGCGGCAAAATCAACGGGCGATGGCATATGCCTTGCACCGACATAGGCATCAGCACTCATGCCAACGGCGGGATGAGTGGAAGGACAATGGCGTCGTCACAAGGCTTTGCTCACGCAAGGGTCTGGGGCGACGTTTTTTTTTGGAAGGTGTTGAGTCATGAATGAAACCACAGCGGGCCCACTCGCCTGGGTCAACGGCAGCGATGCCCCGGAAAAGACCGAAATCAACCTCGGCTTCATGGCCCTGACAGACTGCGCCTCGGTGGTGGTCGCGGCCACGCAGGGTTTCGCCCAGCCTTATGGCCTGACCCTGAACCTCAAGCGCCAATCGTCCTGGGCGAACCTGCGGGACAAACTGGTCAGCGGCGAACTCGATGCCGCGCATAGCCTTTACGGCCTGATCTACGCCGTACACCTGGGCATCGGCGGTGTAGCCGCCACCGATATGGCGGTGTTGATGGGGCTGAATCAGAACGGTCAGAGCATCAACCTCTCCCATGGCTTGCAGGCCTTGGGCGTGACCAGTCCTGAAGCACTGGATCGGCATGTGCACCAAAGTCGCCCAATACTGACCTTCGCCCAGACTTTTCCGACCGGCACCCACGCCATGTGGCTGTATTACTGGCTCGCGAGCCAGGGCATTCATCCGTTGCAGGACGTCGACAGCGTGGTGGTGCCGCCACCACAAATGGTCGCGCACCTGCAGGCGGGTCGCATCGATGGTTTCTGCGTCGGCGAGCCTTGGTCTGCCAGTGCGGTGAAGCAGAACCTGGGGTTTACCCTGGCGACGACCCAGACGATCTGGCCCGATCATCCGGAAAAAGTCCTCGGCTGCACCCGTGCCTTTGTCGAGCAATACCCGAACACGGCGCGGGCGCTGGTGATGGCGATTCTGGAGGCCAGCCGCTTCATCGAGGAAAGCACCGAGAACCGTCGCAGCACCGCCAAACTGTTGAGCGCGCCGGAATACCTCGATGCGCCGCTCGACTGCATCGAGCCTCGGTTGCTGGGTGATTACGCCGACGGACTCGGCAATCGCTGGCAGGATCCGCACGCCCTGCGCTTCCATGGCGATGGCGAGGTCAACCTGCCGTATTTGTCCGACGGCATGTGGTTCATGACCCAATTCCGCCGCTGGGGCTTGTTGCGTGACGACCCGGACTACCTCGGCGTAGCCCGTCAGGTCCAACAACTAGACTTGTACCGTGAGGCGGCCGCGGCGGTTGGTGTCGCCGCCGAGGGCCAGGCCATGCGCGCCAGCCAACTGATCGACGGCAAAATCTGGGACGGCAGTGACCCGGCCGGTTACGCCCGCAGTTTCAAGTTGCACGCCATGAGCGACAGCTCGCACCGATTCGCCACCCGCTGACAGGAGACTGCGAACATGTTGCGTATCCTGCTGATCAACGACACGGCGAAGAAAGTCGGTCGCCTGAAAGCCGCCCTCACCGAAGCCGGGTTTGAGGTCATCGATGAATCCGGCCTGACCATTGACCTGCCCGCACGCGTCGAAACGGTGCGTCCGGACGTGATCCTGATCGATACCGAGTCACCGAGCCGCGATGTGATGGAGCAAGTGGTGCTGGTGTCGCGTGATCAACCGCGGCCGATCGTGATGTTTACCGACGAACACGACCCCGACGTAATGCGTCAGGCGATCAAGTCCGGCGTCAGTGCCTACATCGTCGAAGGCATTCACGCACAACGCTTGCAGCCGATTCTCGACGTTGCGATGGCGCGCTTTGAAAGCGACCAGGCCTTGCGCGCCCAGCTCAACGCCCGCGATCAGCAACTGGCCGAGCGCAAGCGCATCGAGCTGGCTAAAGGGCTGTTGATGAAAATGAAAGACTGCAACGAGGAAGAGGCCTACACCCTCATGCGCCGCCAGGCCATGAGCCGGCAGCAGAAGCTGATTCAGGTGGCGGAGCAGATCATTGCCATGAGTGAACTGCTCGGCTAACCCCCCGCCCAATGATCGTTCCCACGCTCCGCGTGGGAATGCCGCCATGGACGCTCTGCGTCCGCTTCGAGCTGTGACGCAGAGCGTCACGAGATGCATTCCCACGCGGAGCGTGGGAACGATCAGATGCTGCGCGTGGAAACGATCATGCTGAACATGGCACAAATCTCGCTAAGTAATCACTACAGGTAACCAACGGCGGTTGCCCCACCTACGACAAAGACGTCGCTCACCTTATTTGCCCATGGCGAATCGGGTGGCGGCGTTTTTTAGTTTTTGGCCCCAGAGACCGGGGCCGGTGGTGCGGCCGATGCGGCGCCCCACCTGCAAGCTCATGACTCTTTCTCGAGACTCCCTACAGCTGAGGTGCGCGATGAATTCAAGCTTCTGGAAATCCGGCCATACCCCGACATTGTTCGCGGCCTTCCTCTATTTCGACCTGAGCTTCATGGTCTGGTACCTGCTCGGCCCGCTGGCGGTGCAGATCGCCGCCGACCTGCACTTGACCACCCAACAGCGAGGGATGGTGGTGGCCACGCCGATTCTGGCCGGCGCCGTGCTGCGCTTCATCATGGGCATGCTGGCTGATCGCCTGTCGCCAAAAACCGCCGGGCTGATCGGCCAGGTGATTGTCATCTGTGCCTTGTTCGGTGCCTGGAAACTCGGCATTCACAGCTACGAGCAAGCGCTGGTGCTGGGCCTGTTCCTCGGCATGGCCGGTGCGTCCTTCGCCGTCGCCCTGCCGTTGGCGTCGCAATGGTATCCACCGCAGCACCAAGGCAAAGCCATGGGCATCGCCGGTGCCGGTAACTCGGGCACTGTGCTGGCAGCATTGATCGCCCCGGTGTTGGCGGCGGCCTTCGGCTGGAGCAATGTGTTCGGTTTCGCCCTGATCCCGTTGATCCTGACCATCATCGTCTTCGCCTGGCTGGCGAAAAACGCGCCTGAACGGCCGAAAGCCAAGTCCGTGTCCGACTACTTTAAAGCCCTGGGCGACCGCGACAGCTGGTGGTTCATGTTTTTCTACAGCGTGACCTTCGGTGGATTCATTGGCCTGGCCAGCGCACTGCCCGGCTATTTCAACGACCAATATGGCCTGAGCCCTGTGACCGCCGGCTACTACACCGCGGCCTGCGTATTCGGTGGCAGCCTGATGCGTCCATTGGGCGGCGCACTGGCCGACCGTTTTGGTGGCATCCGCACATTGCTGGGCATGTACACGGTCGCCGCGGTCTGCATCGCAGCGGTGGGTTTCAACCTGCCAAGTTCCTACGCGGCACTGGCACTTTTCGTCTGCACCATGCTTGGCCTGGGCGCGGGTAACGGCGCGGTTTTCCAACTGGTGCCGCAGCGTTTTCGTCGTGAGATCGGCGTAATGACCGGTTTGATCGGCATGGCCGGCGGCATCGGCGGCTTTGCCCTGGCAGCGGGCATGGGCGCGATCAAGCAAAGCACCGGCAGTTATCAATTGGCCTTGTGGTTGTTCGCCAGCCTCGGTGTTCTTGCCTGGTTTGGTCTGCACGGCGTGAAGCGTCGCTGGAGAACCACTTGGGGTTCGGCCGCAGTGACCGCTGCCCGGGTCTGAGACGTTAATGAGCCTGCAACTGAGCTTTGCCGAAGCGAGCGCCATCGGCCCACGCGCGGAAAACCAGGACGCCCTGCGCCTGGTCACGCCGGCCCCGGCGCTGGCGGCGAGCAAGGGTTTCTTGTTCGCCATCGCCGACGGGGTCAGCCAGTGCGCCGATGGCGGTCTCGCCGCCCGTTCGACCTTGCAGGCCCTGGCGCTGGACTATTACGCCACCCCGGAAACCTGGGGTGTTGCGCAGGCGCTGGATCGCCTGCTGTTGGCGCAAAATCGCTGGTTGCAGGCCAATGGCGGCGGGCAACCGCTGCTCACCACGGTCAGCGCCCTGGTCATGCGTGGCCGGCGCTTTACCCTGGCCCACGTCGGCGATTGCCGGGTTTATCGCTGGCACGCCGACACCTTGCAACGGGTCAGCGAAGACCACGTCTGGGATCAGCCGGGCATGCAGCACGTACTCAAGCGTGCGCTGGGCCTCGATCAGCATCTGGTGCTGGATTTTCTCGACGGTGAACTGCGCCTCGATGAGAGCTTTGTGCTGCTCAGCGATGGCGTTTGGGCCGTCCTCGGCGACACTGCCATCGCTGCGATTCTGCGAGATCAGCCAGACCTTAACAGTGCGGCGCAGACCCTGGTCAGCGCCGCGCACCTGGCCGGCAGCCAGGACAATGCCAGCGCCCTGTTGGTGCGGGTCGATGCCCTCGGTGAGACCAGCATTGGCGATGCGCTGATTCATTTGCAGCAATGGCCGCTGCCTCCGGCATTGAAACCGGGCCAGATGTTCGAGGGTTGGCAGGTCGACGGGATTCTCGGCCAGAGCCAGCAATCGCTGCTCTATCGGGTTCGCGACAGTCAGCAACAACCCTGGCTGCTGAAAACCTTGCCCGTTGCGTTGCGCGATGATCATCTGGCCGGGCAAGCCTTGCTGTCGGAAGAATGGTTTCTCAAACGCGTCGCCGGACGGCATTTTCCTGAAGTGCATGCCGCCAGTCAGCGTCAGCATTTGTACTACGTGATGCGTGAATATTCCGGATCTACCCTCGCCGCCCTTCACGAACGCGTGGAGCAGCTACCGTTGGCCCAGTGGCAAGACTTGGCTGAACGCCTGCTGCGGGCCGTCGGCATGCTCCATCGACGGCAAATCCTGCACCGCGACATCAAACCGGAAAACCTGTTGCTGGGGGACGACGGCGAGTTGCGCCTGCTCGATTTCGGCCTCGCCTACTGCCCGGGACTGTCTGAAGATCAACCGTCTGCCCTGCCCGGAACACCCAGCTATATCGCGCCGGAAGCCTTTCGCGGCGACCCGCCGTCCCAGCAACAGGATCTGTATGCGGTCGGTGTGACCTTGTATTTCCTGCTGACCGGGCATTATCCCTACGGCGAGATCGAAGCCTTCCAGCGCCCACGGTTTGGTGTCCCGATCAGCGCCAGTCGCTACCGCCCCGACGTACCGGAATGGATCGCGCAAAGCCTTGATCGTGCGGTTGCGGTGCAGCCGGCCCAGCGCTTTGAAACCGCAGAGGAATGGCTGCTGGTACTGGAACAGGGTGAACGTCGCAGCTTGAGCGTGCGCCCCAGACCGCTGCTGGAGCGTGAGCCGCTGAAAGTCTGGCGGACGTTGGCGCTGGTGTCGTTGCTGGTGAATCTGGTGCTGCTGGTTTTCGTGTTTCATGGTTGATACCCAGTCGCGCCCTTCGCGAGCAAGCCCGCTCCCACAGGGTGAGCGCCTTTCCAATGTGGGAGCGGGCTTGCTCGCGAAGGCGCTATTACGGACACGAAAATCTAAATAAAGGCCGCTCCATTAATGGGCGACGCGCTTTGATTCGGTGCAATAAGTCGGACGCTTTGACTCAAAACTGTTATTTCCCTCTTTAAATACGGGCTCTGGCAACTTGGCACAACCGCTGCATTACCTTTCTCAACTTACATAAAGCCCAGCCTTCAACGACGAAGGATGCGCTTCCCGAGAGAACGGGACCAGGACAAAGGCGTCCTCGCTAGTTAGCTAGCGGGACGCCTTTTTTTGTTTGCGCAAAATTTGTCGAGCACGACCTGAACGCCCTGAAAAGGCGGGTCCGAGCTCCCGGAGAACCTGAATGAAAAAACTAAAACTGGTGATGATCGGCAACGGCATGGCCGGGGTTCGCACCCTGGAAGAATTGCTCAAACTGAGCAATGAGCTGTACGACATCACCGTCTTCGGCGCCGAACCCCACACCAATTACAACCGTATCCTGCTCTCCCCCGTCCTGGCCGGCGAACAAACCTTCGAAGAGATTGTGCTCAACGAGCTGGACTGGTACCTGGAAAACAACATCAAGCTGCTGCTCAACCGCAAGGTGGTGGAGATCGACCGGGTCAAGCGCCGGGTCATCGCCGAAGACGGCACCGAGGCCGAATACGATCGCTTGCTGATCGCGACCGGATCGACGCCGTTCATCCTGCCGATCCCCGGCAACACCCTGCAGGGCGTGATCGGCTACCGCGACATCGCCGACACCCAAGCGATGATCGACACCGCCAAGACCCACAAACACGCCGTGGTCATCGGTGGCGGCCTGCTCGGCCTTGAAGCCGCCAACGGCCTGATGCTGCGCGGCATGCACGTCACCGTGGTGCACATCGGCGAATGGCTGCTGGAGCGGCAACTGGACAAAACCAGCGGCCAGCTCCTGCAAACCGCGCTTGAAGGCCGCGGCCTGCACTTTCGCCTGTGCGAACAGACCCAGGCGCTGCACGATGCCGGCAATGGCCGGGTCGGCTCGGTGCAGTTCAAGAACGGCGACATCATCCCCGCCGACCTGGTGGTCATGGCCGCCGGCATTCGCCCGAGCACTGAACTCGCGGAAAAATCCGGCATCCCCTGCAACCGCGGGATTCTGGTCAACGACACCCTGCAAACCTACGACCCTCGGGTCTACGCCATCGGTGAGTGTGCCAGTCACCGGGGCATCGCCTACGGTCTGGTCGCGCCGTTGTTCGAGCAAGCCAAGGTCTGCGCCAATCACCTCGCCCAACTGGGCTTCGCCACCTACAAGGGCTCGGTGACCTCGACCAAATTGAAAGTCACCGGCATCGACCTGTTTTCCGCCGGCGATTTCATGGGCGGCGAAGGCACCGAGACCATCACGCTCTCCGACCCGATCGGCGGGGTCTACAAAAAACTGGTGATCAAGGATGACGTGCTGGTCGGCGCCTGTCTGTACGGCGATACGGCAGATGGCGGTTGGTATTTTCAGCAAATCCGAGGGACTCATAACGTCAGCGAGATCCGCGATCACCTGATGTTCGGCGGCTCTAGTTTTATGGAGCATGCCCTCGGCGATGTAGGACACCAAGGCCAGGACAAAGCCATGAGCATGGCCGACACCGCCGAAGTCTGCGGTTGCAACGGCGTGTGCAAAGGCACCATCGTCAAGGCGATTCAGGAACACGGTCTGTTCAGCGTCGACGACGTGAAGAAACACACCAAGGCCGCCAGCTCCTGCGGCTCCTGCGCGGGGCTGGTCGAACAGATCCTGATCAACACCGTGGGCGGTGCCGCCGACGTCAAACCGAAAAGCGAAAAAGCCATCTGCGGGTGCAGCGACCTCAATCATGGGCAAATCCGCCAGGCCATCCGCGAACAGCACCTGCTGACCATCGCCGGCACCCTGAGCTACCTGAACTGGCGCACCCCGAATGGCTGCGCCACCTGCCGCCCCGCGCTCAACTATTACTTGATCTCGACCTGGCCGGGCGAAGCCAAGGACGATCCACAATCGCGCCTGATCAACGAACGGGCCCACGCCAATATTCAGAAAGACGGCACCTACTCTGTGGTCCCGCGGATGTGGGGCGGTGTGACCAATCCTTCAGAACTGCGACGCATCGCCGATGTGGCGGACAAATACAACGTGCCGATGGTCAAGGTCACTGGCGGGCAGCGCATCGACTTGCTGGGCATCAAGAAACAGGACCTGCCGGGCGTCTGGAAAGACCTGGACATGCCCTCCGGCCACGCCTACGGCAAATCCATCCGCACAGTAAAAACCTGCGTCGGCAGCGAGTTCTGCCGCTTCGGCACGCAAAATTCCACGCAACTGGGGATCGAGCTGGAACATGACCTGTTCAACATGTGGTCGCCGCACAAAGTGAAACTCGCCGTCTCCGGCTGCCCACGCAACTGTTCGGAAGCGGGCATCAAGGACGTGGGAATTATCGGCGTGGATTCGGGTTGGGAGATGTACATCGGCGGCAACGGCGGGATCAAAACCGAAGTCGCGGAGTTTTTCGTCAAGCTCAAAACCGCCGAAGAAGTGCGCGAATACAACGGCGCATTCCTGCAGCTGTACCGCGAAGAAGCCTTCTACCTCGAACGCACCGTGCACTACTTGCAACGGGTCGGCATGGAACACATCAAGAAAGCCGTGCTGGAAGACCCACAGCGCCGCAAATCGTTGAATGAGCGCCTGCAATTTTCCCTGTCGTTCGAACAGGACCCGTGGAAAGAACGCCTGGAGCAACCCCTGCTGAAGAAAGAGTTCGAGGTCATCCCCGTGAAGAACCTGGAGGTGCAGGCATGAACTGGCTGGATATCTGCGCACTGGAAGACATCAATGCCCTCGGCTCCCGGATCATCGCCGGCCCGAAAGGCGACATCGCGATTTTTCGTACAAGCGACGACGAAGTGTTCGCCCTCGACGACCGCTGCCCGCACAAGGGCGGACCGCTGTCCCAAGGCTTGATTTATGGCAAACGCGTTGCCTGCCCGCTGCACAACTGGCAAATCGACCTGGAAACCGGTGAGGCCCAAGCCCCGGACATTGGCTGCGCCCATCATCATTCGGCACGGGTCGAGAACGGCCGTGTGTTGCTGGCCCTGCGGGAAGCACGCTGATGAACAGCCAGATCACCGCCTCCACTTGCTGCTACTGCGGGGTTGGCTGCGGCGTGCTGATCGAGCATGACGGCGAGCGCATCCTCGGCGTCAGCGGCGATCCGGCCCACCCGGCCAACTTCGGCAAACTGTGCAGCAAGGGTTCGACCTTGCACCTGACCGGCGACCTGACCGCACGCGCCTTGTACCCCGAGTTGCGCCTTGGCAAAGGCCTGGCCCGCAGCCGCACCGACTGGGACACCGCCCTCGATCACGCCGCCAATGTCTTCGCGCAAACCATCGCCGAGCACGGCCCGGACAGCGTGGCCTTCTACATTTCCGGGCAGTTGCTGACGGAGGATTACTACGCCTTCAACAAACTGGCGCGAGCGCTGGTCGGCACCAACAACATCGACAGCAATTCACGCCTGTGCATGTCGTCGGCAGTGGTTGGCTACAAGCGCAGTCTTGGTGCCGATGCACCGCCCTGCAGCTACGAAGACCTGGAGTTGAGCGACTGCGTGATGATCGTCGGCAGCAACATGGCCTACGCCCACCCGGTGCTGTTTCGTCGCCTGGAAGAAGCCAGGTCCCGCCGCCCACAGATGAAAGTCATCGTCATCGACCCACGTCGCACCGACACCTGCGATCTGGCTGACCTGCACCTGGCCATTCTTCCCGGGACCGATGTCGCTTTGTTCCATGGGATTTTGCACCTGCTGCTGTGGGAAGACTGGATCGACCGCGACTTCATCAAGGCGCACACCGAGGGCCTGGGTGAGCTGAAAAGCCTGGTGCGCGATTACACGCCGCAAATGGTGTCGCAACTGTGCGGGATCAGCGTCGAGCAATTGCAGCAATGCGCTGAGTGGGTGGGCACCTCGAAGAGCTTTCTATCGTTGTGGTGTATGGGGCTGAACCAGTCCACCGCTGGCAGCGCGAAGAACAGCGCGCTGATCAACCTGCACCTGGCCACTGGGCAAATAGGCCGTCCGGGTGCAGGACCGTTCTCCCTGACCGGTCAGCCCAATGCCATGGGCGGACGGGAAACCGGCAGCCTGTCGAACCTGCTGCCGGGGCACCGCGAAGCGGCCAATGCCGAACATCGCGCGCAAGTGGCGTCCTACTGGGGGGTTGATCAGCTGCCAGCAAACACCGGGCTGACCGCGATTGAATTGTTTGAGCAAGTCCGTAGCGGAAAAATCAAAGCCCTGTGGATCGCTTGCACCAACCCTGCGCAATCGCTGCCGGACCAGACCGCCGTGCGCGCCGCACTGGAGGCATGCCCGTTCGTAGTATTGCAGGAGGCTTTTCGCACCACCGAAACCGCCGCCTTCGCCGACCTGCTGTTGCCTGCCGCCAGCTGGGGTGAAAAGGACGGTACGGTGACCAACTCTGAACGGCGCATTTCCCACGTTCGCCGGGCCATCGTCGCACCGGGTGAAGCCCGTCCAGACTGGTCGATTACGGTAGATTTCGCACAACGCCTGGAAAAACACCTGCGACCCGGGCAAAACAGCCTGTTTGCCTTTGAGTCGCCTGCGCAGGTGTTCGACGAATACAAACAACTGACTCGCGGACGCGACCTGGACCTGTCCGGTATCAGCCATGCGTTGATCGACCGTCTCGGCCCACAACAATGGCCTTTCCCCACGGGCGCCAGCGAAGGCACCGCTCGTCTGTACCCCGACGGCGTTTTTCCGACTGCCACCGGGCGCGCGCAGTTTGTGGCCGACCCGTATCGCGCCGCCAAGGAACAACGCGACGCACGCTTCCCGCTAACCCTGATCACCGGCCGTCTGCGTGACCAGTGGCATGGCATGAGCCGCACCGGCACTGCCGCGCAGCTTTTCGGTCATGTCAGCGAGGCCGTGCTGAGCCTGCACCCGGATGAACTGCGCCGGCATCGCCTGCAACCGGGCGACCTGATCAACGTCAAAAGCCGTCGCGGCTCGGTGATTGTGCCGGTCAGCAGCGATGACAGCGTGCGGCCTGGCCAGGCGTTTCTGCCGATGCATTTTGGTGACCGCTTTCTCAAGGGCGGCGTGAACACCCTCACCCTTCCCGCTTTCGATCCGCTGTCGAAACAACCGGAACTCAAACACAGCGGCGTGCGACTTGAGCCGGTGCAGTTGCCGTGGCAACTATTCGCCCTCATCGAGGGCAATGTTCAACAGCATATTGAGACGCTACGACCGCTCTGTGAGGCGTTTTCCTACGCCAGCCTCAGCTTGATCGGCCGCGAGCGTCCGGCGCTGCTTATACGCGCTGCCAGCGCCGCAGCGCCCGATCCACAACTGCTGCGTGATATCGATCAGTGCCTGGCGCTCAACGATGGCCCGGTTCTGGCCTATGACGATCCGCGGCGCGCCATTGGCAAACGGGTGCGAATCGAGAACGGTCGAATCACTGCCCTGCGCCTGGCCGGCGAAACACTCGCCCAACACTGGCTTCAGAACCTCTGGCTTGAAGGCCGCGCCGACGAACAACTGCGGCGCTGGCTGCTGGCCCCGCTGAGCACGCCACCGGGCAACGCTGGCGCCGCGTCACTCGGCACAAAAACCCTGTGCAACTGCAAAAACGTCAGCCAAAGCGCCATCTGCGCCGGTATCAGTCGTGGCCTGGACTTGCAGGGCCTGAAACAAACATTGGGCTGCGGCACGCAATGCGGCTCCTGCGTACCGGAAATCAAGCGCCTGCTGGCTGCCACTGCGCAGCCGATCGCCGTCATCTCGTGAGGAAAACACTATGAGCGCAAAAGTCTGGCTGGTGGGCGCGGGTCCTGGCGACCCTGAATTACTGACCCTCAAGGCTGTTCGGGCATTGAGAGAAGCGGATGTGGTGCTGATCGACGATCTGGTCAATGACGCGGTGCTGGAACATTGCCCTGGTGCGCGGATTATTCCTGTGGGTAAACGCGGCGGATGTCGCTCCACCCCCCAAGCGTTCATTCATCGCCTGATGCTGCGTTATGCCCGGCAGGGCAAGTGCGTGGTGCGGCTCAAGGGCGGCGATCCGTGCATCTTTGGTCGCGGCGGAGAGGAAGCGCAGTGGTTGCGCGAGCACGGTGTCGACGTTGAGCTGGTCAACGGCATCACCGCCGGACTGGCCGGAGCGACGCAATGCGATATTTCATTGATCCTGCGCGGCGTGGCGCGTGGTGTGACGCTCGTCACCGCCCACACCCAAGATGGCAGCAGCCTGAACTGGCAAGCCCTGGCCCAAGGCGGCACGACGCTGGTGATCTACATGGGGGTGGCGAAGTTGAGCGAGATCCGCGAGCAATTGCTGGCGGGAGGCATGGCGACGGATACGCCGGTGGCAATGATTGAAAACGCGTCCCTGCCACACCAACGGGAATGTCGCAGCGATCTGACAGCCATGGAACAGGCGGCCAGCGACTTTCAACTCAAGAGCCCCGCCATTCTGGTGATCGGAGCAGTGGCAGCCCGTGCAACGTCGACTCTGTGGGAACACGGTTTACCGGCTATCACCGCCGATCAATCCGCCTGATTCAACCCCGCCTTCACCAAATCGCAGACAAAGAAAAGCCCGGCCTAAGCCGGGCTTTTCTCAGAGCTGCGAGCTAATTACTTAGCTTGAGCTTCAACCTTCGCTTCTACGCGACGGTTTACAGCGCGACCAGCTTCAGTGGCGTTGTCAGCAACTGGGCGGGATTCGCCGTAGCCAACAGACTGAACGCGGGACGGCGAAACACCGTACTGGTTGGTCAGAACTTGTTTAACGGCGTTTGCACGACGCTCGGACAGTTTCTGGTTGTAAGCGTCAGGACCGACGGAGTCAGTGTGACCTTCAACAACAGTAGTGGTCGATGGGTACTGCTTCATGAAGTCAGCCAGGTTTTTGATGTCGCCGTAGCTGTTAGGCTTGACTACCGACTTGTTGAAGTCGAACTTCACGTCCAGCTCAACACGAACAACTTCAGCAACTGCCGGGCAGCCATCAGCGTCAACAGTTACGTTGGCTGGGGTGTTCGGGCACTTGTCAACGTTGTCGCACACGCCGTCGTTGTCGCTGTCGGTGCAGACTTCAGCTGGAGCGGCAACTGGAGCAGCAGCAGGCTTGTTGCCGCCACCGAAGTTCATGCCAACACCAACGGACGGGATGTAGTCCCACTTGCCGTTGTCCAGCTTGTAGTCAGCTTCTACGCCAGCACGGGCGAAGAAGTTTTCGAGGAAGTAATACTTAACGCCAGCGCCAGCAGTCAGGAAAGTCGACTGGTCACGACCGGTGTGGCCATCAGCGGCTACGTTGGTCATGCTGCCGTGCTTAACACCACCTTGAACGTAAGGACGCAGAGCGTCGCCAGCGTTGTTGAAGTGGTATTGGGCGTTCAGACCGAACTGGTCGCCTTCGATTTTTTGATGGCCAGTGCCGTTGTTCGAACGGGTGTGGTCATCGTTGTTGTAGGTAGCGTTCAACGACACGTCGTCGGTCAAAAAGTAACCGATGGAAGCGCCAGGAGTGTAGCCATCTTCAACGTTCTTAACGCTGTCGTTGTACTTTTTCCCGTAGTTGAGCTCGCCTTCAACTGCGCCTTGGCCTTGTGCCAGAGCGCCGAACGAAGTAGCGGCAATAAGAGTACCAATGGCCAAGCCCAAGGTGTTTTTCAGTTTCATCCGTTAAATCCCCATCTGGTGATTGTGAAGCAGTCCCGCAAACCGGGGGACAACTCGGCGGCAAGTCTATCAGAACTTGCCTACACGTAAGAGATATTTGCGCTGAACTAAGTTTCAGCAATGCCTGCAAATTTCTCACGCAATTTATCTAGAGCACGTTTGTAACGCATTTTTGTCGCACTCAAACCCATATGCATGATATCCGCGATCTCTTGAAATTCCAGCTCTGCGACAAAACGTAGCACCAGAATTTCACGATCAATCGGGTTCACATACACCAGCCAGCGATCAAGTCCGCCCTTGTCCTCAGGTTTCGGCGCCTTCTCTTCAGACGCTTCCTCGAGGGGGTCCAGACTCAAAGCGTCCATCAAGCGACGCTTTCGCCTTTCCTTCCGATACTGTGTGATGCATTCGTTGTACGTGATGCTGTAGAGCCAGGTCTTGAACTTCGATTTCCCCTCAAAGTTCTTCAGGCCATACAGCACCTTCAACATCACTTCCTGACAGACATCGTCTGCATCGCGATCGTTCCCTAGATATCGTGCACAGACGTTAAATAATGTTCGTTGGTAACGCCGCATCAGTTCTTCATAGGCGCGGGTTACGTGAAACAGCTCGGTATGCGAGCGCGCGACCAACTCCTCATCAGAGAGCTCGCGGGGGTCGTAGCGCGTAGAGAGCGATTGAGCTTTATTCAAAACAAGTCGGGCCGACAGTCAGGTCAATGTCCGCCGCAGCCCTTACCGGGCACTTTGCGGCGGCATACATTAGCAGGGTTTGCCGGGTTAGCGGCTACTCACGTGCTGTTCCAGCAGTATCCGATTGGAGAGAGAGACCAGCTCGCCCTCATCGGTCAGCAACGTGGTTTTAACCGTGCCGATCTCCTCAATCTGACCTTCGACCTCGCCAACACGCACTTGTTGCCCAACCTGATACAACTCACGCACATAGATTCCCGCAAGAATCTGACCGGCAATTTCACGGCTTCCCAACCCCATGGCCAGCGCAACGGCCAGACCAACGGTAATCAATACGATCACAATCACATGGTTGAGCAGGTCAGTCTTGACCTCCAACTGGCTGATTGCAACTGAAATGCTGATGATGATCACAAGGCCCTGGGCAATTCGTCCCAGGCCCGAAGCGTAATCCAGCCCTACGCCTTCCGCTGCGCCGCGAACCAGCCCATTGGCCAGTTGCGCCAGCAAGACCCCTACCAGCAGCACGAGCGCGGCGCCGAATACTTTCGGCAAATACAGCGCAAGCATATCCAGCGTAGCTGAAACTCGCTCAAGTCCAAGGGATTCTGCAGCAGAAACCAGGAAAATAAGCAAAACGAACCAATAAACGATCTTGCCAATCAGGGTCGAGATCGGCACTTGCAGGCCGGCCCGGGACAGCAGCTTGGTCAGACCGGTACCGCCCATCAGGCGATCAAGGCCCAGCTTGGCAAGCAGCTTGGACAGCAACGTGTCCAGCAGCTTCGCCACGACGAAACCCAGCAGCAGCACTACCAGTGCGCCAAACAGGTTCGGAATGAAGTTGGCAACCTTGGTCCATAACGCAGTCATTGCAGTGACGAGGCTCTGAGTCCAGAGATCAAGTTCCATATTCAATCAGCCTTATCAGCAGTGCGAGCGGTAGGTTTACGGTGACGGGAA
Source organism: Pseudomonas sp. JAI111 (assembly GCF_024809425.1). Classification (NCBI taxonomy): domain Bacteria; kingdom Pseudomonadati; phylum Pseudomonadota; class Gammaproteobacteria; order Pseudomonadales; family Pseudomonadaceae; genus Pseudomonas; species Pseudomonas sp. JAI111. The sequence goes on from NZ_JANUCB010000001.1 coordinate 689,146, forward strand.
ACCGGCGAGATGTGCGCCGAGCCGTTGTTGACGGCAATCATCAGCGCGGGCAACCAGCGGCCCAGCAGGCTGAACAGATCACCAGCGCCGACCTGCCGGTTGGCGGTTTTCAGGACACGCCCCAGACACGCATCGTCGTCACGGGTGGACGGCGAAGCGTTCAGCATGTCACGCAAAGACTGTTCAAACGGATCGTGCATACGCACCTCTCGTGATGTCTGTGAAAGACGCGGCCAATTTTGCCCGGGTCACATGACTCATCCTCAGACCCAGCGCAAACGTCGGAATAACCACCACTGTCCGAGTGCCACCGTGACCATCATCAGGCAGGCAATCAGGAAACCATAAGGGTTGGACGAGAACGGAATTCCACCGACGTTTATGCCCAGCAGACCGGTCAGAAAACTCATCGGCAAAAAGATCCCGGTGATAATCCCGAAGCGATACATCGTGCGGTTCATGCGCACGCTCAAACGCCGGTCTTCAGTCTCGAGGACCAGCCCCACCCGCTCCCGGGTCAATTCCAGCTCCTCAAGATAGCGGGTCAGGCTGTTGTTCAATTCGTTCCAGTAATCGCCATCATCATCGACGAACCAGGGCAATTTGATCCGTGTCAGTTGCCCGAAAATATCGCGCTGCGGCGCAAGGAAACGTTTCAGTCCGGCAGCCCTGCGGCGGATCTGCAAAACGGCTCCGTGCTCGGGCGTATACCGTTCGTCGGCATCCAGTTTTTCTTCTTCCTCATCGACCACTTCCGAGAGGCAACTGACCAGATCCTGCACCTTGTTGGTCAGGTACTGAGCCATATAAAGGATGAGTTCAGAGGCGGTTTTCGGCCCTTTGCCGTCAGCGAGCTGAACCAGCAGTTCATCGGTCGCGCGCAATGGACGCAGGCGCAGGGAAATCACCCGCTGGGCGGATGCGAAAATACGCACAGACACCATGTCTTCCGGTTCCGCGCCAGGGTTCAGGTTGACCCCTCGCAGAAACAGCAACAGCTCGGAGTCAGGCAGAGGCAAAAGACGAGGCCGGGTGTTTTCTTCAAGCAGCAGGTCACAGCTGAATTCACTCAAACCGCTGGATTTGCGTAGCCACGTCTGGGTTTGCGGGTGACTTCGATCCCAGTGCAACCACAGACTTTCATGGGCCTGCAGTTGCAAATCGTCGAGTTCAGTCCGGGCTATCGCACGCGCACCGCCTTTACCGTCCAGCACCAGGGCATGCACCAGCCCCCACTGCGCGTTTTCTTCCTCGAACATCCTCACCCCTGGGTTGGAAAGCTTTATTCAGGCATTTTCAGCGGACTGGGCGAGATGATCACGCCATTGTTGTCCGCATAAATGTAGTGGCCGGGATGAAATGTCACGCCAGCGAAGGTGACGGCCACGTTGAGATCGCCGATGCCGCGCTTGTCGGTTTTCATCGGATGGCTGGCCAGGGCCTGGACCCCCAGGTCGGTTTGCGCGATGACGTCGACGTCGCGGATGCAGCCGTAGATCACCAGCCCTTCCCAACCGTTCTGCGCAGCTTTCTCGGCGATCATGTCACCCAGCAGCGCACGGCGCAGCGAACCGCCACCATCCACCACCAGCACCTTGCCATTGCCCTTGAGCTCGGCTTGTGCCTTGACCAGCGAGTTATCTTCGAAGCACTTGATGGTCACGATTTCGCCGCCGAACGAATCGCGGCCGCCAAAATTGCTGAACATCGGTTCCAGCACCTGCACCAGCTCTGGATAGGCATCGCACAGGTCAGGCGTGAGGTAATGGTTCATCGAGAAACTCCTGTAAAAAGGAAGACAATCGAGAGTGTCGCAAAGTGACCGGAACAGCTGAATGCGTCATATCTTAGCCGCAAGCCGATCAGAGCGAAATGCCCTTGTTAGAGCTTCGGGCTCAGCTCGCTGTCGCCAGATGCGGCTTTTCACCCAGCAACGGTGTCTGTTGATCGGTCAGCCAGCGAGCCACCAATGGCCACACTTCGACCTGAGCGGCTTTGCTGACGAGCATCTCGACATGGCCGAAGTTGTCGCCAAAGCCCTGCTCGCGCCCCAGGTTGATGAATTGCTTGTGCTCGGAACCGATTTGTTCGAACAGCTTGCGGCACGCCCACATCGGGTCCTGATGGTCGCTTGCAGCACTGACAGCCAGTACGGGCAACCGAACGCCGGCCAATCCTGCCCACCAATCCTTGTCGGCATCACCAAAGCGCCCGAACAGGCCATACCAGCGCATGCTTTCCAGGGCCAGGCCAATGGGCTCGTCCTCCGGGCCGCGCTTGAGCCGTGAACCTGACAGTTGTGCAAAACGCTTGAGAATAAAGCGCCCGCTCCACTCCACCGGTGGAATTTTCAGTGGCCAGTAGGTGCGACTGACCTGCGTCCCGAAAAACGCCGCCGAGGCGACCACAGGCTCGCCGATGTACTCGCCACCCAGCGCTGCCGCCAGGGTAATGCCACCCAACGAGTGACCGATCCAGTGCGGCACCTGGCCGCTTTGCTCGCGCACGAAGGCGCCAATGGCCGGCAAATCGTAACGGGCGTAGTCGCTGACACGGTTATTGCGGTAGTTCTGGTTACGCTGGGACAAGCCGTGGCCGCGCATTTCGGGAATCCACACATCGAATCCCAGACGCGTCAGATAGGCGCCCAGCCCTAGCCCCTTTGGCGAGAACCAGAACCGGCGATTGGAAAAGCTGCCGTGCAACAGGATGACCGGCACGCCACGCACCGCCGGCTCATCGGCCATGCCCAAACGCGTCACCGCCAGCTCGACGGTGCCGTCAGGGCTGTTGCCCGGTTTCAAACGATAGACGTCTTCGCTCAGATCGCCGCGCCGCTCGGCGCTGATCAGGGCGACAGGAAATAGGTTGCTGCTGCTTTGCATAATGCTCTTGCACAAAAAAGGGCGGCATCCAGAGGAGCCCGCCCTACTTAAAACTCTAAAAGGGCCGCCCCAAAGAGAGCAGCCCTTTCACTTACGCCATCAAGCCGACGCTTGACCTTCAGCCAGGAAGAACCAGGTTTCCAGTACGGAATCGGGGTTCAGCGAAACACTTTCGATGCCTTGTTCCATCAGCCATTTGGCCAGGTCCGGGTGGTCCGAAGGACCCTGACCGCAAATGCCGATGTACTTGCCAGCCTTGTTGCAGGCCTGAATCGCGTTGGCCAGCAGCTTCTTGACCGCCGGGTTACGCTCGTCGAACAGATGCGCAATGATCCCGGAGTCACGGTCCAGGCCCAGCGTCAGCTGAGTCAGGTCGTTGGAACCGATGGAGAAGCCGTCGAAGAACTCGAGGAATTCTTCCGCCAGGATCGCGTTGGACGGCAATTCGCACATCATGATGATGCGCAGGCCGTTTTCGCCACGCTTCAGACCATTCTCTGCCAACAGGTCGATGACCTGGCTGGCTTCGCCCAGGGTACGGACGAATGGCACCATGATTTCAACGTTGGTCAGGCCCATCTCGTTGCGCACGCGCTTGAGGGCGCGGCATTCGAGTTCGAAGCAGTCACGGAACGATTCGCTGATGTAACGCGAGGCGCCACGGAAGCCCAGCATCGGGTTTTCTTCTTCCGGCTCGTAGAGCTTGCCGCCGATCAGGTTCGCGTATTCATTGGACTTGAAGTCCGACAGACGCACGATGACCTTTTTCGGGGTAAACGCAGCGGCCAGGGTGCTGATGCCTTCAACGAGCTTCTCGACATAGAAGCCGACCGGATCGTCGTAGCCGGCAATGCGCTTGTCGACGCTGTCCTTGATGTCCTGCGGCAAACCGTCGTAGTTCAACAGCGCCTTAGGGTGAACACCGATCATGCGGTTGATGATGAACTCCAGGCGGGCCAGGCCCACACCGGCGTTCGGCAGCTGCGCGAAGTCGAAGGCGCGGTCCGGGTTACCGACGTTCATCATGATCTTGAACGGCAGGTCCGGCATGGCATCAACGGAGTTTTTCTTGATGTCGAAGCCCAGTTCGCCTTCGAAGATGTAGCCGGTGTCGCCTTCTGCACAGGAAACGGTCACGCCCTGTCCATCTTGCAACAGCTGGGTGGCGTTGCCGCAACCGACCACGGCCGGGATGCCCAGTTCGCGAGCGATGATCGCCGCGTGGCAGGTACGGCCGCCACGGTTGGTGACGATGGCGCTGGCGCGCTTCATGACCGGTTCCCAGTCCGGGTCGGTCATGTCGGAAACCAGTACGTCGCCTGGCTGGACCTTGTCCATCTCGGACACGTCCTTGATGATGCGGACCTTGCCGGCGCCGATGCGCTGGCCGATGGCGCGACCTTCCACCAGCACGGTGCCGGTTTCTTTCAACAGGTAGCGTTCCATGACGTTGGCCTGGGTGCGGCTCTTAACGGTTTCAGGACGCGCCTGAACGATGTAGAGCTTGCCGTCGTCGCCGTCTTTGGCCCATTCGATGTCCATCGGGCACTTGTAGTGCTTCTCGATGATCATCGCTTGCTTGGCCAGCTCGCTGACTTCGGCGTCGGTCAGGCAGAAACGTGCGCGATCAGCCTTGTCCACGTCGATGGTCTTGACCGATTTACCGGCCGTGGCGACTTCGCCGTAGATCATCTTGATGGCTTTGCTGCCCAGGTTGCGGCGCAGGATGGCCGGACGACCGGCTGCCAGCGTGCCTTTGTGGACGTAGAACTCATCCGGGTTCACCGCGCCTTGTACGACGGTCTCACCCAGGCCGTAGGCGCCGGTGATGAACACCACGTCACGGAAGCCCGATTCGGTGTCGAGGGTGAACATCACGCCGGCGGTGCCGGTTTCGGAGCGGACCATGCGCTGCACGCCGGCCGACAGGGCAACCAGCTTGTGGTCGAAGCCCTGATGCACGCGGTAGGAAATGGCGCGATCGTTAAACAGGGAGGCGAACACCTCTTTGGCGGCGCGAATGACGTTTTCGACGCCACGGATGTTCAGGAAGGTTTCCTGCTGACCGGCGAAGGAAGCGTCCGGCAGGTCTTCGGCGGTAGCGGAAGAGCGCACGGCCACGGCCATGTCAGGGTTACCGGCCGACAGCGTGGCGAACGCGGTGCGGATCTCGGCGTTGAGCTTCTCGGGGAATTCGGCTTCCATGATCCATTGACGGATCTGGGCACCGGTCTTGGCCAGGGCATTGACATCATCGACGTCCAGGGCGTCGAGGGCGGCGTGGATCTGATCGTTCAGGCCGCTCAGTTCCAGAAAATCACGATAAGCCTGAGCTGTCGTGGCAAAGCCACCGGGCACCGATACACCGGCGCCTGCAAGGTTACTGATCATCTCGCCAAGGGATGCGTTCTTGCCCCCTACGTGCTCTACATCATGGACGCCGAGCTTATCGAGGGAAACTACGTACTCTACCAAGGTGATCTCTCCACTAACTGTGTTGGAAAAGCTCAGAAGCCGGCTGCTCGGGGGAGCGTTTGCCAGCTATATGGCCTGGACCTGGAAAATAAGTGAGAATGCGGGCCACTGGCGGCCGGCAAATCGCGCCTATCATATCCAAGATTCGTTATTAGCTTAAGGCCCAAGGTGCAAATGAAACGATCTGCTTTCTTTATTTCCGACGGCACTGGCATTACAGCCGAAACCCTCGGCCAAAGCCTCCTGGCGCAGTTCGAAAACATTACCTTCAGCAAATTCACGCGTCCGTACATCGACAACGTCGATAAAGCACGGGCCATGGTACAACAAATCAACAAAGCCGCCGAAACCGACGGCTTCCGGCCGATCATCTTCGACACCATCGTCAATCAGGACATCCGTGAGATCCTCGCGACGTCCAATGGTTTCATGATCGACATTTTCTCGACCTTCCTGGCGCCTTTGGAACAGGAATTGACCGAGCATTCTTCTTACACCGTCGGCAAATCCCACTCCATTGGCACCAACTCCAATTACATGGAGCGTATCGAGGCGGTGAACTTCGCCCTCGACAACGATGACGGCGCCCGCACCCACTATTACGACAAGGCCGACTTGATACTAGTGGGCGTGTCGCGATGTGGTAAGACGCCGACGTGCCTGTACATGGCCATGCAATTCGGCATCCGCGCGGCCAACTACCCGCTGACCGAAGACGACATGGAACGCCTGCAACTGCCGGCCGCCCTGCGCGCCCACCAGCACAAGCTGTTCGGCCTGACCATCGATCCGGACCGCCTCACCGCGATCCGCAACGAGCGCAAGCCCAACAGCCGCTATTCGAGCTACGCCCAGTGCGAATTCGAAGTGCGCGAGGTGGAAAACCTGTTCCGCCGCGAAAACATACCGAACATCAATTCCACGCATTTTTCGGTGGAAGAAATTTCCGCGAAGATCCTGGTGGAGAAAGGTGTCGAGCGGCGGTTCAAGTAGTTCTGCAGCGCCCTTAGGGTCACCTTCGCGAGCAAGCCCGTTCCCACAGTTTGATCGAGTTCGTCCAGCTGAAATCTGATCGAATTGTGGAAGCGGGCTTGCTCGCTCAATGTCCGCATCAACGCTTCAAATCCCGCCTGCAACAACCGGTCATCTCCTGAAGAATTAAGCACACTCGGCCGACCCCACTGCACAAGCGCCGGGTGATCCTGCGTTTCGAATGCATTTCAGATGAAATCTTCTTCACCCAAAACTGACACGCTCTTTACGCCTTTGTAACATTTGGAAATATACAATCCGCTCAAGCCGCGCATCGGGTTCAACAACCTATGCGCCAGCCCTCCTGGCCTGATGAATTCACCGGGTCCGCAACAGCCACTGCCCCCTTGAACCTATAGAACGAGCACCCACTCATTCTCAGTGGGTCGTGCAGACAGAAGCTACGCTCAGACTGCCGCGCCCCTACTTGGAACCGCTGGAATCACTGTTTATGAAGAGAGTGTTCCGTCACTTCATCCCGGCCTCGACGCGGCGCCTGCTCCCCAATCGCTGGGACTTGATCGCCATGCCGCTGGTGATCGGCTTTTTGCTGTTTTTCTCGATCGGTGCACGGGAAACATGGGCACCGATCGCCACCCTGCAGAGTTCAGTGGTCTCCCTGGACCCCGCCAATCTGCCCGAATACGCCATGCGCACCATCCTGCGCATGCTCGCGGCGATGGTCGCGGCCCTGCTGTTTACCCTGCTCTATGGCACATTGGCCGCAAAAAGCCGACGGGCCGAAAAACTGCTGGTGCCCGTGCTCGACATCCTGCAATCGGTGCCAGTCCTGGGCTATATCTCCTTTACCGTCACCTTCTTTCTGCTGTTGTTTCCCGGTCGGGTGCTGGGAGCGGAGTTCGCGGCGATTTTTGCCATTTTCACCAGCCAGGCCTGGAACATGACCTTCAGTTTCTACCAGTCCCTGCGCATGCTGCCGCGGGACCTGGTGGAAGTGTCGACCAACCTGCAACTGTCCGGCTGGCAGAAGTTCTGGAAGCTGGATGTGCCCTTCGCCATGCCCGGATTGATCTGGAACATGATGATGAGCATGTCCGGCGGCTGGTTCTTCGTGGTGGCGTCCGAAGCGATCACCGTCGGCGACCAGACCATCACCCTGCCAGGGATCGGTTCATACCTGGCCCTGGCCATCGCGCAACAGGACATGCACGCGGTGGGCTACGTCATCCTGACCATGATCGTGGTCATCCTGATCTACGACCAGTTCCTGTTCCGTCCGCTGGTGGCCTGGGCCGACAAGTTCCGCATGGAGAACACCGCCTCGCAGACCGCCGCGCCCGAGTCATGGGTGCTCAAGCTGATCCAGCGTACCCGGATGATCCAGCGGATATTGCGCCCCTTCGCCCGCATCATCAGCCGCCTGGGCAACATGCGCCTGAACCTGCCGCGCTCGGCGCGCAAAGCCATGGCCTCGGAAAGCCCGGCCACGGCGAAGACGATCGACTGGATCTGGGGCTCGCTGATCGCAGTGCTGACGGCGTATGCGCTGTATCACATCGTGCTGTATGTCGGCACCGAAGTGACACTCGGCGAGGTTGGCCATGTATTTCTGATGGGGTTCTTCACCCTGCTGCGCGTGGCCGGACTGATCTTCATCGCCTCGCTGATCTGGGTACCCCTGGGCGTGATGATCGGCCTGCGACCGGCGCTGGCGGAAAAGATCCAGCCACTGGCGCAGTTCCTCGCCGCCTTCCCGGCGAACCTGCTGTTCCCGGTGTTTGTCATCGTGATCCTGCGCTACCAGTTGAACCCGGACATCTGGCTCAGCCCGCTGATCGTGCTCGGCACCCAGTGGTACATCCTGTTCAACGTGATCGCCGGAGCCAGCGCGTTCCCCAATGACTACAAGGAAGCCGCCACCAACTTCCGCATTCGCGGCTGGCTGTGGTGGCGCAAGGTCATGCTGCCGGGCATTTTCCCCTACTACGTGACCGGCGCCATCACCGCGTCGGGCGGCGCGTGGAACGCCAGCATCGTTTCCGAATTCGTATCCTGGGGGCAGGAAAAAGTCGTCGCCCACGGCCTCGGCGCCTATATCGCCGAAACGACGGCAGCGGGCGACTTTCCGAAAATCACCTTGGGGGTGGTGGTGATGTCGTTCTTTGTCGTGGCCTTCAATCGCTTGGTCTGGCGGCCGATGTACGCCATGGCCGAAAACAAACTGCGCCTCAACTGACCGGATTCGCTGTGATGAATACCTATACCGAAAACGCGTCCACCCGCCCCGAAATCTACTCGCTCAGTGACGTCAACCGGGTGTTTGGCAAGGGCAAGGAGGAGCTGCAAGTGCTCAGCGGGGTCGATCTGACCCTGCGCGAAGGCGAGATCGTCGGCATGCTTGGCCGCTCCGGCTCAGGCAAGTCCACGTTGCTGCGGATCATTGCCGGCCTGATCGAACCTTCGTCGGGCGAAGTCCTGTACAACGGCAAACCGCTCGACGGCCCGGCCGAAGGGGTGGCCATGGTGTTCCAGACCTTCGCCCTGTTTCCCTGGCTGACGGTGCTGGAAAACGTCGAGGCCGGCCTGCAAGCCTTGCAGGTCGAACGCAAGGCTGCACGCAAGCGTGCCTTGGCGGCAATCGACCTGATCGGCCTCGACGGTTTCGAAAACGCCTACCCTCGCGAGCTGTCCGGTGGCATGCGTCAGCGCGTGGGCTTCGCTCGTGCCCTGGTGGTCAACCCGACCCTGTTGTTGATGGACGAACCCTTCTCGGCGCTCGACGTGTTGACCGCCGAAACCCTGAGGACGGATCTGCTGGATCTGTGGAGCGGCAAGCAGCTACCGATCAAGTCGATCCTGATCGTGACCCACAACATCGAAGAAGCGGTGCTGATGTGCGACCGCATTCTGGTGTTGTCGTCCAACCCCGGGCGGGTCGTGGCGGAAATCAAAGTACCGTTCGCCCACCCACGCAATCGTCTGGATCCGGCCTTCCGGCAGATGGTCGATGACATTTATGCGCAAATGACCGATCGCCGAACCGCCGATGCCATCACCGGCAAGCCCGAACTGAAAATGAGCAGCCCGCTGCCGGAAGTGTCCACCAACCTGATGGCCGGTTTGATCGAAACCCTGGCGGCCGAGCCGTACAACGGCCACGCCGGCCTGCCCACCGTCGCCGAGCGGCGTTTGCTGGAAGTCGATGATCTGTTTCCGGTGGCCGAGATGCTGGAACACCTTGGGTTCGCCGAACTCAAGGGCGCCGACATCACACTGACCGACGCCGGCAAACTGTTCGCCGACTACGGCACCCAGGAGCGCAAAACCCTGTTTGCCGAACACCTGATCCGCCACGTGCCGCTGGCGGCGCGCATCCGGCAGGTGTTGCTGGAACGCAATGGCCACCGGGCACCGCGTGTGCGCTTCGAGCAGGAACTGCAGGATTCGCTGACCGAAGCGTTCGTGGAAAAAACCCTGGAAGTGGTGATCGCCTGGGGTCGTTACGCCGAGATTTTCTCCTACGACGACCACACCGAAACCTTTAGCCTGGAGGATGTCGAGGGCAGCCAGTAGCCCGCGACATCTCAGGCGTCGCCCTTAGATTACGAACAGATCGACAAAGCGATTCACCGGCATTGCTTCAAGCGTTTGCTGATCCTTGCACAAGGCCAGGATCTCGGCGCTGCGCTGGCCGGTGAACCGCGTCGCCAGGTTCGCCCTGAACTTGTCTTCCAGCAATGGAATACCTTCGGCGCGGCGACGGCGATGACCGATCGGGTACTCGACCACCACGTTCTCGGTGCTTGAGCCGTCCTTGAAGAACACCTGAATCGCGTTGGCGATGGAGCGCTTGTCGGCTTCCAGATATTCGCGGGTGAAGCGCGGGTCTTCGACGATGACCATTTTCTCGCGCAGCACATCGATGATCGGGTGCGCGGTGTGGAAGTCATCTTCGTACTGTTCGGCCACCAGATTACCGAAGGCCAACGGCACGGCGGTCATGTATTGCAGGCAGTGGTCGCGGTCCGCCGCATTCGCCAATGGACCGACCTTGGAAATGATGCGGATCGCCGACTCGTGGGTGGTGATGACGATTTTGTCGATTTCATGCAGACGATTTCTAACCTGTGGATGCAAGGTCACTGCCGCTTCGCACGCCGTTTGCGCATGGAATTCAGCCGGAAAACTGATCTTGAACAACACGTTTTCCATCACGTAGCTGCCGTACGGGCGGGAGAAGCTGAACGCGCGTTTGTCCTCGGGCTTGAGCGCCAGATCGTTGTTGGTGTGGCTGAACAGCACGTCGTAGAAGCCCCACTGCCTGGCGGTCAGCACACCGGGGATACCCATTTCACCGCGCATGGCAATGTCCGCCAGACGCACGCCACGGCTGGAAGCATCGCCTGCGGCCCAGGACTTGCGCGACCCGGCATTCGGCGCATGGCGATAAGTTCGTAGCGCCTGGCCATCGGCAAAGGCGTGGGACAGCGCCGACAGCAATTGCTCGCGATTGGCGCCCATGAGTTTGGCGGTGACCGCCGTCGAGGCGACTTTCACCAGCAACACGTGATCAAGGCCTACACGATTGAAGGAATTTTCCAGGGCAATCACGCCTTGAATCTCGTGGGCCATGATCATCGCTTCGAGCACTGCACGCATCGTCAGCGGCGCATCGCCATTGGCCAGGCGTTTTTGCGACAGGTGATCCGCCACCGCGAGAATGCCACCAAGATTATCGGACGGATGGCCCCACTCGGCGGCGAGCCATGTGTCGTTGTAGTCGAGCCAACGGACGATGCAGCCGATGTCCCACGCAGCTTTGACAGGATCGAGACGGAAACTGGTGCCAGGAACCCGGGCGCCGAACGGAACGACGGTGCCTTCGACGATCGGGCCCAGGTGCTTGGTGCATTCGGGAAAACGCAGGGCCAGCAGGCCACAGCCGAGGGTGTCCATCAGGCAGTTGCGGGCGGTGTTCAGGGCTTCGCTGGATTCGATGTTGTAGCTGAGGACGTAGTCCGCGATGTCCTGCAGGACGCTGTCGTAGTCGGGGCGGTTGTTCAGGTCGACGTTGGCGCTCATGTTCGATTCACTCGGTTAGTGCTTCGTTAATGGGACCTCGGTTCAGGGCAATCTCTGTCAGCTACTACTTTCTTATTTGGAATACGATCCACTGTGGGAGCGAGCCTGCTCGCGATGGCGGTGTGTCAGGCACCATCGATGTTGAATGTTATGGCCTCATCGCGAGCAAGCCCGCTCCCACAGGTTTTTTTGTTTATCTCAGGTTCCGGATCAGAAAGAATCACCCGGCACACGGACAAACCCTTCCATCAACACCCGCGCACTGCGGCTCATGATGGCTTTGTTCACGGTCCATTCGCCGTTCACCTGGCTGGCCTCGGCGCCGACGCGCAACGTGCCGGACGGATGCCCGAAGCGCACCGCGTTGCGTTCGATGCCGCCCGCCGCGAGGTTCACCAAGGTGCCGGGAATCGCTGCCGCCGTGCCGATGGCCACCGCAGCGGTGCCCATCATTGCGTGGTGCAATTTGCCCATCGACAGCGCGCGCACCAGCAGGTCGACATCTCCCGCCGCAATTGCCTTGCCACTCGACGATACGTAATCCGCAGGCTTGGCCACAAAGGCGACCTTGGGTGTGTGCTGACGCTTGGCCGCTTCGTCCAGGTCCTTGATCAGACCCATGCGCAACGCGCCATAAGCGCGAATGGTCTCGAACATCGCCAAGGCTTTCGGATCGCTGTTGATCGCGCCCTGCAACTCGGTGCCCTTGTAACCGATGTCTTCGGCATTAACGAAAATCGTCGGAATGCCGGCGTTGATCATGGTCGCCTTGAAGGTCCCGACGCCGGGCACTTCCAGGTCATCCACCAGGTTGCCGGTGGGGAACATCGAACCACCGCCGCCCTCTTCTTCCGCCGCAGGGTCCATGAATTCGACTTGCACTTCGGCGGCCGGAAAGGTCACGCCGTCGAGTTCGAAATCGCCGGTTTCCTGCACTTCACCGTTGGTGATTGGCACGTGGGCAATGATGGTCTTGCCGATGTTGGCTTGCCACACGCGCACCACGGCAATGCCGTTGTGTGGAATGCGACTGGCGTCCACCAGACCGTTGCTGATGGCGAACGAACCGACGGCCGCCGACAGGTTGCCGCAGTTGCCGCTCCAGTCGACGAAAGGTTTATCAATAGAGACCTGACCGAACAGGTAATCAACGTCATGATCGGCCTTGATGCTTTTCGACAGGATCACGGTTTTGCTGGTGCTGGACGTCGCGCCGCCCATGCCGTCGATTTGCTTGTCGTACGGGTCGGGGCTGCCGATCACGCGCAACAGCAGCGCATCGCGGACCGGGCCGGGAATCTGTGCTGCTTCGGGCAGGTCTTTGAGGCTGAAAAACACGCCTTTGCTGGTGCCGCCACGCATGTAGGTGGCGGGGATTTTGATCTGGGGTGCGTGAGCCATTTGTGCTCCTTCAAAGCGGGCAAGAGAGGTGTAATCCCCTGCCCGCACAGCCTGTTTTAGACGGCGACCGCCGATTCTTCGAGGAAGTCCTGGGCAAAGCGTTGCAACACGCCGCCGGCCTCATAGATCGACACTTCTTCGGCGGTATCGAGGCGGCAAGTCACCGGCACATCAACGCGCTCACCGTTCTTGCGATGGATCACCAGCGTCAGGTCGGCGCGCGGTGTGCGTTCACCGATCACGTCGTAGGTTTCGCTGCCGTCGATGGCCAGGGTGTGACGGTCGGTGCCCGGTTTGAACTCCAGCGGCAACACGCCCATGCCCACCAGGTTGGTGCGGTGAATGCGCTCGAAACCTTCAGCGGCAATCGCCTCCACGCCGGCCAGGCGTACGCCCTTGGCCGCCCAGTCGCGGGACGAGCCCTGACCGTAATCGGCGCCGGCAATGATGATCAGCGGCTGCTTGCGTTCCATGTAGGTTTCGATGGCTTCCCACATGCGCATCACTTGGCCTTCCGGCTCGACGCGAGCCAGCGAACCTTGTTTGACCTTGCCGTTTTCCTTGACCATTTCGTTGAACAGTTTCGGGTTGGCGAAGGTGGCGCGCTGCGCGGTCAAATGGTCACCGCGGTGGGTCGCGTAAGAGTTGAAGTCCTCTTCCGGCAGGCCCATTTTCGCCAGGTATTCACCGGCGGCGCTGTCGAGCATGATCGCGTTCGACGGCGACAGGTGATCGGTGGTGATGTTGTCCGGCAGCACCGCCAGCGGGCGCATGCCCTTGAGCGGACGCGCCCCGGCCAGCGCACCTTCCCAATACGGCGGACGGCGGATGTAGGTGCTCATCTCGCGCCACTCATACAACGGCGTCACTTTCGGGCCGGTGTCTTCGTGGATGGCGAACATCGGAATGTAGACCTGGCGGAACTGCTCCGGCTTGACCGAGGCTTTTACCACTGCGTCGATTTCTTCGTCGCTTGGCCAGATGTCTTTCAGACGGATTTCCTTGCCGTTGGCGTCCAGGCCCAGCACGTCTTTTTCGATGTCAAAGCGGATGGTCCCGGCGATGGCGTAAGCGACCACCAGCGGCGGCGACGCGAGGAATGCGTTTTTGGCGTACGGGTGAATCCGCCCGTCGAAGTTGCGGTTACCGGACAGCACAGCCGTGGCGTACAGATCGCGGTCGATGATTTCTTGCTGGATCACCGGGTCCAGCGCACCGGACATGCCGTTGCAAGTGGTGCAGGCGAAAGCCACGACGCCGAAGCCCAATTGCTCGAGTTCAGTGGTCAGGCCGGCTTCGTCGAGGTACAGCGCGACGGTTTTCGAGCCCGGTGCCAGGGACGATTTGACCCACGGCTTGCGGGTCAGCCCGAGCTTGTTGGCATTGCGCGCCAGCAGGCCGGCGGCGATCACGTTGCGCGGGTTGCTGGTGTTGGTGCAACTGGTGATGGCAGCGATGATTACCGCGCCGTCCGGCATCTGGCCCGGCACGTCTTCCCACTGGCCGGAAATGCCTTTGGCGGCCAGATCCGAAACCGCAACACGAGCGTGCGGGTTGCTCGGGCCGGCCATGTTGCGCACTACCGAGGACAGGTCGAAGGTCAGGCCGCGCTCGTATTGCGCGCCTTTCAGGCTGTCGGCCCACAGGCCGGTGGTCTTGGCGTAATTCTCGACCAACTGCACCTGCTCGTCTTCACGGCCGGTGAGTTTGAGGTAGTCGATGGTCTGCTGGTCGATGTAGAACATTGCCGCGGTGGCGCCGTATTCCGGGGCCATGTTGGAAATGGTCGCGCGGTCGCCGAGGGTCAGCGCAGACGCGCCTTCGCCGAAGAACTCCAGCCATGCACCGACGACTTTCTGCTGCCGCAGGAATTCGGTCAGCGCCAGCACCATGTCGGTGGCGGTGATGCCCGGTTGCAGCTTGCCGGTCAGTTCGACGCCGACGCTTTCCGGCAGACGCATCCACGAGGCGCGGCCGAGCATCACGCTTTCCGCTTCCAGACCACCGACGCCGATGGCAATCACGCCCAGCGCATCGACATGCGGGGTGTGGCTGTCAGTGCCGACGCAGGTGTCGGGGAATGCGACGCCATCACGCACCTGGATCACCGGGGACATTTTCTCCAGGTTGATCTGGTGCATGATCCCGTTGCCTGGCGGAATCACGTCAACGTTCTTGAACGCCTTCTTGGTCCAGTTGATGAAGTGGAAACGGTCTTCGTTGCGACGGTCTTCGATGGCGCGGTTCTTTTCGAACGCTTCCGGATCGAAGCCACCGCGCTCGACGGCCAGGGAGTGGTCGACGATCAGTTGCGTCGGCACTACCGGGTTCACTTGCGCCGGATCACCACCTTGCAGGGCAATGGCGTCACGCAGACCGGCGAGGTCGACCAGCGCGGTCTGGCCGAGAATGTCGTGGCAAACCACGCGCGCCGGGAACCACGGGAAGTCGAGGTCGCGTTTGCGCTCGATGAATTGCTTCAGGGATTCGGTGAGCGTGGCCGGGTCGCAGCGACGCACCAGGTTTTCCGCCAGCACGCGGGAGGTGTACGGCAGAGTGTCGTAGGCGCCGGGCTGGATGGCTTCGACAGCCGCACGGACGTCGAAGTAATCCAGATGGCTGCCGGGCAGCGGTTTACGGAATTCAGTGTTCATCGTCAGGACTCGGTCACGGTGATTACAGAAGGTGGGCGTCTGGCACTAGCCCTGAAGTGAACTCGGTCAAATGTGGGAGCGGGCTTGCTCGCGAAAGCGGTGTATCAGTCGACATCCCTGTTGAATGTCAGTCCGTCTTCGCGAGCAAGCCCGCTCCCACAATGGTCCCTGTTCATTCAGCAACCAGTGTGGGAGCCCCCACCATTCAGCGTTGTTCGATTGGCACGAACTTGCGCTGTTCGACGCCAACGTACTCGGCGCTCGGGCGGATGATGCGGTTGTTGGCACGTTGTTCGAACACATGCGCCGCCCAGCCGGTCAGGCGCGAGCAGACGAAAATCGGCGTGAACAACTTGGTCGGAATGCCCATGAAGTGGTACGTCGACGCATGGTAGAAGTCAGCGTTCGGGAACAGTTTTTTCTGCTCCCACATGGTCTTGTCGATGGCTTCGGAGACGGGGAACAACACGGTGTCGCCCACTTCTTCAGCGAGTTTTTTCGACCAGCCCTTGATCACCTCGTTGCGCGGATCGTTGTCCTTATAGATCGCGTGGCCGAAGCCCATGATCTTGTCTTTGCGCTCGAGCATGCCGAGGGTGCCTTTGATCGCCTCTTCCGGCGACTTGAAGCGCTCGATCATTTCCATTGCCGCTTCGTTGGCGCCGCCGTGCAGCGGACCGCGCAGCGAACCGATGGCGGCGGTGATGCAAGAGAACATGTCCGACAGGGTCGAAGCACACACCCGCGCGGTGAAGGTCGAGGCGTTGAATTCGTGTTCCGCGTAGAGGATCAGCGAAACGTTCATCACCTTCACGTGCAACTCGCTCGGCTTCTTGTCGTGCAGCAAGTGCAGGAAGTGGCCGCCGATGGATTGTTCGTCGCTCACGCAGCTGATGCGCTTGCCGTCGTGGCTGAAGCGATACCAGTAGCACATGATCGCCGGGAACGCGGCCAGCAGGCGGTCGGTCACGTCGTGCTGCTCGGAGAAGTCTTTCTCCGGCTCGATGTTGCCCAGGAACGAGCAACCGGTGCGCATCACGTCCATCGGGTGGGCGTCGGCAGGGATGCGCTCCAGCACTTCCTTGAGCGCTTGCGGCAGGTCGCGCAGCTTGCCCAGTTTGTTGATATAGGCGGTGAGTTGCGCTTTAGTCGGCAGTTCGCCGTACAGCAGCAGGTAGGCCACTTCTTCGAATTGCGCGTCAGCCGCCAGTTCGCGAACGTCGTAACCGCGATAGGTCAGGCCTGCGCCCGACTGGCCCACGGTGGACAGGGCGGTTTGCCCGGCAACCTGGCCACGGAGCCCGGCGCCACTGAGTACTTTTGCTTCGGCCATTGCT
Organism: Pseudomonas sp. JAI111; assembly: GCF_024809425.1. Classification (NCBI taxonomy): domain Bacteria; kingdom Pseudomonadati; phylum Pseudomonadota; class Gammaproteobacteria; order Pseudomonadales; family Pseudomonadaceae; genus Pseudomonas; species Pseudomonas sp. JAI111. Next base: position 705,973 of record NZ_JANUCB010000001.1, read on the forward strand.
GTCTCCAGTTTTTGAATTTGTTAGGGAATCGGCAAGTTGTTGAGTGGTGCCTTACTTCTTCGCCGCAAACAACGCATCGAGCTTCTGCTCGAAGGTGTGATAGTCGATGCGATCGTAAAGCTCCATGCGAGTCTGCATGGTGTCGATGACGTTCTGTTGCGTGCCGTCGCGGCGGATCGCGGTGTAGACGTTTTCCGCGGCTTTGTTCATCGCACGGAAGGCCGACAGCGGGTACAGCACCAGCGACACGTCGGCAGCGGCGAGTTGCTCGGTGGTGTACAGCGGCGTCGCGCCGAATTCGGTGATGTTGGCCAGGATCGGCGCTTTCACGCGGCTGGCGAACAGCTTGTACATGTCCAGCTCGGTGATGGCTTCCGGGAAGATCATGTCGGCGCCGGCCTCGATGCACGCGGCGGCGCGATCCAGGGCGGACTCCAGGCCTTCGACCGCCAGGGCGTCGGTGCGGGCCATGATCACGAAGCTGTCATCGGTACGCGCATCGACGGCCGCCTTGATGCGGTCGACCATTTCCTGCAGCGACACGATTTCTTTATTGGGACGGTGACCGCAGCGCTTGGCGCCCACCTGGTCTTCGATGTGAATCGCCGCCGCGCCGAACTTGATCATCGACTTGACGGTGCGCGCAACGTTGAACGCCGAGGAACCGAAGCCGGTGTCCACATCCACCAGCAGCGGCAGGTCGCAGACGTCGGTGATGCGACGCACGTCGGTCAGCACATCATCCAGGCCGGTGATGCCCAGGTCCGGCACGCCGAGGGAGCCGGCAGCCACCCCGCCACCCGACAGGTAAATCGCCTTGAAACCGGCGCGCTTGGCCAGCAGTGCGTGGTTGGCGTTGATCGCGCCGACCACTTGCAGCGGATGTTCGCTGGCGACCGCATCGCGGAAACGCTGGCCTGGAGTGCTCTTGTTGGAACTCATGACTCACCTCGTTCTGTGGCTGTCTGGTGCGCGCCGTCCTGGTAATGACGGGCGATATTGCGTTTGGAGGCGCCGATGTGACGGCGCATCAACAACTCGGCCAGCTCACCGTCACGGTCGGCGATGGCGTCGAGAATTCGATGGTGCTCGGCAAAGGCCTGATGCGGGCGATTGGGCGTGGTGGAAAACTGGATGCGGTACATGCGCACCAGTTGATAAAGCTCGCCGCAGAGCATTTGCGTCAGGGTGCGGTTGCCGCTGCCCTGAATGATCCGGTAATGGAAGTCGAAGTCGCCCTCCTGCTGGTAATAGCCTCGCCCCGCCTGAAACGCCTCATCGCGCTCGTGGGTTTCGAGGACCCGGCGCAGCTCGTCGATTTCTTCGAGGGTCATGCGCTCGGCCGCAAGGCGACAGGCCATGCCTTCGAGGGATTCGCGAATTTCGTACAGCTCCAGCAGCTCGGCATGGCTCAGCGAAACCACCCGCGCCCCGACATGCGGCACCCGCACCAGCAGGCGCTGGCCTTCGAGACGGTGAATCGCCTCGCGCAGCGGTCCACGGCTGATGCCATAAGTACGCGCCAGTTCCGGCTCGGAGATCTTGCTGCCCGGGGCAATCTCGCCTTTGACGATAGCCGCCTGAATGCGGCGAAAGACGTTTTCGGAAAGCGTCTCCGAATCGTCTTGGGCAATGACCGGGGGATCGAGTTGATCCAGCATATTGTCGACACCTTGAAAGCTAGTGCCGCAAAAACTAGCGAAAACAGGCGTCACAGTCAAAGGATAAATAGATATTGTCGACAATCGTCTAATAACCGACTGCACCATAACGAAGCAGCACCACTGTTTATAGCCGTCCGCCAGCGCTGGCGCCATAAAACGACCGTGCTAGAATGCCGGCCGCATTTGTCGGTGACATCTGCACTGCTTGTCATAAATAGCTGATAGGCATACGAGGGAGCTTGCGCAGCAATGCCAGGGCCTTGATCGATACACGGACCGCTGCGCACCAGGATTTATGAGACTCAAGCCCTTCCCGACATTCCTTTATCTTCTTTGCCTGCCCGGTTTCGCCGCGGCGGGGGAAAAGACCGTGTACGGTCTCAATGAGTACGCATCTCTCGATGGCATCGACCTGGAAGTCGCCGCCAAACTCGACACCGGGGCGAAAACCGCGTCCCTGAGTGCCCGCGATATCAAACGTTTCAAGCGTAACGGCGAATCCTGGGTGCGTTTCTACCTGGCCATCGACGCCGCCCATTCGCACCCGATCGAACGGCCATTGGCCCGGGTCAGCAAAATCAAGCGCCGCGCCGGCGACTACGACCCGGAAGAAGGCAAGAAGTACACGGCCCGTCCGGTGATCGAGCTGGATATCTGCATGGGTTCGGCTTTGCGCAGCATCGAAGTGAACTTGACCGACAGAAGCGCCTTCCAATACCCGCTCCTGATCGGCTCCGAAGCACTCAAGCGCTTCGATGCGCTGGTCGACCCCAGTCTTAAATACGCTGCTGGCAAACCCGCCTGCGCCACCGACGCACATACCGCAGAGTAATTCCAATGCGCTCTCTTACCCTCCATCTGAAATTGCTGATCGCCATCCTGGTGGTCCTGGGCATTTCAGTTACGGCCTATCAGATCTTCGTGCTCGGCATTCCCGTGACCGAAGACGCCACGGACGACTTGTGGAACATCGACGCCAAGGTCGAGTTCGTCGCCAGTGCCAAAGACCCGGTCAAGATCCAGATGTTCGTGCCACCGCTGAGCCGTGATTACGTCAGCCTCAATGAGAGCTTCATTTCCAATAACTACGGCGTGGCCGTAAACCGTGTCGATGGCAACCGCAAGGTCACCTGGTCGGCGCGTCGGGCCAAGGGCAACCAGACCCTGTATTACCGGCTGGTGTTGACCAAGCGCTACACCGGCGAAAAAGCAAAAGTCAAAGGTCCGACCTTCCGCGACAGCATTGCCGTCGAAGGCGCGGAAAAAGTCGCCGCCGAAGCCCTGCTCGCACCAATCCGCCAACATTCGGCTGACGTCGAAACCTTCGTTGGCGAAGCGATCAAGCGTGTCAACAATCTCAGCGACGACAACGTCAAGCTGCTGCTGGGCGGCGATACGTCCACCCCCAACAAAGCCAAAATCGTCGAGCTGGTACTGTCCATCGCCCACGTGCCGGTGGAAAAGGTCCACACCATCCGCCTGGTGGCCGATCAGCCGCAAGTGCCTGAACTCTGGCTGCGCAGCTTCAACGGCACCGACTGGCTGTACTTCAACCCGGAAACCGGCGAACAAGGCCTGCCGACCGACCGCCTGCTGTGGTGGACCGGCGACGAAAACCTGATCACCGTCGATGGCGGCAAAAAAGCCAACGTGACGTTCAGCCTGAACAACAGCGAAATGAACGCGATTCGCCTGGCCAAGCTGACCGACGAAAACACCGACGCCAACTTCCTCGAATACTCGCTGTACGGGCTGCCGCTGCAAACCCAGCAGACCTTCATGATCATGGTGATGATCCCGATTGGCGTGCTGGTGATCCTGATCCTGCGCAACCTGATCGGCCTGCAGACCCTCGGCACGTTCACCCCGGTGCTGATCGCCCTCGCCTTCCGCGAAACCCAGCTCGGCTTCGGTATCGTGTTGTTTACCGTGATCACGGCGCTGGGCCTGTCGCTGCGCTCCTACCTTGAACACCTGAAGTTGCAAATGCTGCCCCGGCTCTCGGTGGTGCTGACGTTCGTGGTCGTACTGATCGCGGCGATCAGCCTGTTCAGCCACAAACTCGGGCTGGAACGCGGGCTGTCGGTGGCGTTGTTCCCGATGGTGATTCTGACCATGACCATCGAACGCCTGTCGATCACCTGGGAAGAGCGCGGTTCCGGGCACGCCATGAAAGTGGCCATCGGCACGCTGTTCGCCGCGTCCCTGGCTCACTTGATCATGAGCGTGCCGGAGCTGATCTACTTCGTGTTCACCTTCCCGGCCGTGTTGCTGATCCTGGTGGGCTTCATGCTGGCAATGGGTCGCTATCGCGGCTACCGCCTGACCGAACTGGTGCGTTTCAAGGCTTTCCTGAAGAAGGCTGACGCCTGATGTTCGGCTTCTGGAAGACCTGGAAGGCCCTGGAAGCCCAGGGCATCATGGGCATCAATCGGCGCAACGCGGACTACGTGCTCAAGTACAACAAGCGCAGCCTGTACCCGATCGTCGATGACAAGATCATCACCAAGGAACGCGCAATCGCCGCCGGCATTCATGTGCCCGAGCTGTACGGCATCATCTCCACCGAAAAGGAGATCGATAACCTCGACGCGATCATCGGCGGGCGCAACGACTTCGTGATCAAGCCGGCCCAGGGCGCTGGCGGTGACGGCATCATTGTGATTGCCGACCGCTTCGAGGGCCGTTATCGCACGGTGTCCGGCAAGATCCTCAGCCATGAGGAACTCGAGCACCATGTCTCGAGCATCCTCACCGGTTTGTATTCCCTGGGCGGTCACCGCGACCGTGCGCTGATCGAATACCGGGTGATCCCCGACCAGATCTTCAAAAGCATCAGCTACGAAGGCGTGCCGGACATCCGCATCATCGTGCTGATGGGCTACCCGGTGATGGCGATGCTGCGCTTGCCGACGCGCCAGTCCGGCGGCAAGGCCAACCTGCACCAGGGTGCAATCGGCGTTGGCGTCGACCTCGCGACCGGACAGACCTTGCGCGGCACCTGGCTGAACAACATCATCACCAAACACCCGGACACCACCAACGCGGTGGATGGCGTGCAACTGCCCTATTGGGACGGTTTCATGAAACTCGCCGCCGGCTGCTATGAACTGTGCGGACTGGGTTACATCGGCGTCGACATGGTGCTCGATCAGGAAAAAGGCCCGCTGATCCTGGAGCTCAATGCCCGGCCTGGCCTGAACATTCAGATTGCCAATGATTGCGGCCTGACATTGCGCACCCATGCGGTGGAAGCGCGGCTCGAAGAATTGAAGGCCCGCGGGATGACCGAGACAGTGCGCGAGCGAGTAGAGTTTGTGCAGGAGATGTTCGGGCATATTCCGGCGGTTGAGGGTTGATCCCCTCACACTGATCGTTCCCACGCTCTGCGTGGTAACGCCGCCACGGACGCTCTGCGTCCGCCTGTGACGCGGAGCGTCACGGGATGCATTCCCACGCAGAGCGTGGGAACGATCAATCCCCTCTAGGAGCAATTCCTGCAGAGGACTACAATCGCCACCCCGCCTCGATGGCTGATCTGCCCCGCCCATGCTGACCTGTTCCGTACATCCGCTGCCTTATCGTGCCAACCCCGCCGAGTACTTCGCGGCGATTCGTCATGCTCCCGGCGCCGTGCTGCTCGACAGCGGCCGGCCCACTGCTGATCGTGGGCGATATGACCTGCTCAGCGCGTGGCCGCTGGAGCAACTGGCGGTGCTGCCCTCTGAGCAAGGCAGCGCGTTCCTGCAACGTCTTCGCGACAAGCTGACACAACTGGGCGAAGCGGACGTCCCGTTTGACCTGCCCTTCGCGGGCGGCCTGATCGGCTATTTGAGCTACGATTTCGGCCGGCATCTGGAGCATTTGCCGAGTCAGGCGCAGGACGACCTGCAATTGCCCGACGCGCGGTTCGGCCTGTACGACTGGGCACTGATCAGCGATCACCAGTTGAGCACCAGTCAGTTGGTGTTCCACCCCTCGCTGATCGACAGCGAACGTCAGCGCCTGATCACGTTGTTCAGCCAGCCTGCGGTTACGGTGGTCGAGCCTTTCAAGTTGAAAGCCCCGATGCAAGCCGACCTGAGTGCGGACGAGTATCGAAGCGCGCTGGAGCGCATTCAGCATTACATCCAGGCCGGCGACTGCTATCAGGTCAACTTCGCCCAGCGCTTTCGGGCTCAGTGCCACGGTGATCCATGGGCCGCGTATGTCGCGCTGCGGGCGGCGTGCCCGACACCGTTTTCGGGCTTCCAGAGCCTGCCCGATGGCGGCGCGGTGTTGAGCCTGTCGCCGGAGCGCTTCGTTAAAGTCAGCGAACGCCACGTCGAAACCCGCCCGATCAAAGGCACTCGGCCCCGCGGACTGACTGCAGCCGAAGACGCGGCGAACGCCGCCGAACTGCTGGCCAGTCCCAAGGATCGCGCGGAAAACCTGATGATCGTCGACCTGCTGCGCAACGATCTGGGCCGTACCTGCCGCATCGGCTCGGTGCGGGTGCCGGAGTTGTTCAGCCTGGAAAGCTATCCGAACGTGCATCACCTGGTGAGCAGCGTAACCGGCGAACTGGCGGAGGACCGCGACGCGCTGGACCTGATTGCCGGCAGTTTCCCGGGCGGCTCGATTACCGGCGCGCCGAAGATTCGCGCCATGCAGATTATTGATGAGCTGGAGCCGACCCGACGCGGGTTGTACTGCGGTTCGTTGTTGTATCTGGACGTGCGTGGCGAGATGGACAGCTCCATCGCGATTCGCAGTTTGTTGGTCAAGGATGGGCAGGTGTGCTGCTGGGGCGGTGGCGGGATCGTCGCGGATTCGCAGTGGCAGGCCGAGTATCAGGAATCGATTACCAAGGTGAAAGTCCTGCTCGACACCCTGCAAAACCTTTGATTCCGGGCTTGATCGTTCCCACGCTCTGCGTGGGAATGCAGCCCGGGACGCTCCGCGTCCCAGAGCGGACGCAGAGCGTCCATTGAAGCATTCCCACGCAGACGCGTTCGACGCCTCGACGTGGGAACGATCAGCGGCGTCTTCTAAGACGACTACAAGGTCAGCGCGCGGTTGGAAGCCTTGATGAACTCCTGCTTCAAATCCGCAAAGGTGTGCACCGCCGGGAACTGCGGAAACTCGCGAATCACGTTGTCCGGCGCATGAAACAGAATCCCCGCATCCGCCTCACCGAGCATCGTGATGTCGTTGTAGGAGTCTCCCGCTGCAATCACGCGGTAGTAGAGGCTCTTGAACGACAGGACCGACTGGCGCTTGGGATCTTTCTGACGCAGCTGATAGCTTGTCACCCGCCCCGAATCATCGGTAATCAGGCGATGGCACAGTAACGTCGGGAACCCCAGTTGACGCATCAGCGGCTGGGAGAACTCGTAGAACGTGTCCGACAGAATCACCACCTGAAACCGCTCACGCAGCCAGTTGACGAACTCGATGGCGCCGTCCAGCGGCTTGAGCGTGGCGATCACGTCCTGAATGTCGGTGAGTTTCAAGCCGTGCTCATCGAGAATCCGCAGGCGCTGCTTCATCAACACGTCATAGTCGGGAATGTCCCGGGTGGTGGCCCTGAGGGATTCGATTCCGGTTTTTTCGGCAAAGGCGATCCAGATTTCCGGGACCAGCACACCTTCAAGATCCAGACAGGCAATTTCCACAAGACACTCCCATTTGTATTGATTATTGAGTCGAGCGAGCAAAAGGACTGCCGAACTCTAGCGACTCAAGCAAGCGCGCGCAACGCAGAGGGCGCGCCAGCGGTTGCAGGATTTTGTTACCATCGCATCCATATAGAGCGCCCAGCGCCACCGACCTGTAGGAAGCCGCCCTGATGAGCCCATCGTTCGATGTTGTGGAACTCGCCACGACCTATGCCAACAAATCCGCCCAGGACATCCTGAAACTCGCGTTTGCCGAGTTTGGCGATGACCTGTGGATATCTTTCAGCGGCGCCGAGGACGTGGTGCTGGTGGACATGGCCTGGAAGCTGAACAAGAACGTCAAAGTGTTCAGCCTCGACACTGGCCGTTTGCACCCCGAGACCTACCGCTTCATCGATCAGGTGCGAGAGCACTACAAGATCGACATCGAACTGGTGTCCCCGGACTACACGAAACTGGAACCATTCGTGAAGGAAAAGGGCCTGTTCAGTTTCTACAAGGACGGCCATGGCGAATGCTGCGGCATCCGCAAGATCGAGCCGCTGCGTCGCAAGCTGTCTGGCGTGACCGCCTGGGCCACCGGCCAACGCCGCGACCAGAGCCCTGGAACCCGCAGTGCAGTCGCCGTGCTGGAAATCGACACCGCTTTCTCCACCCCGGAACGTACCCTGTACAAATTCAATCCGCTGGCGCAAATGACCAGCGAAGAGATCTGGGGTTACATCCGCATGCTTGAACTGCCGTACAACAGCCTGCATGAACGCGGCTTCATCAGCATCGGCTGCGAGCCCTGCACCCGCCCGGTACTGCCGAACCAGCACGAACGTGAAGGCCGCTGGTGGTGGGAAGAAGCGACGCAGAAAGAATGCGGGTTGCATGCGGGGAACATCATCAGCAAATCCAAGGCCTGATCCCGAGCCTTATGGAGATCCCCTGTGGGATCGAGCTTGCTCGCGAATGCGGACTGACATTCAACATTCTTGTCGACTGATACACCGCTATCGCGAGCAAGCTCGCTCCCACAGGGTCAGTGTGATCCTCTCAGAAATGTGTACACACGAATGTCACCATAGGTGCCATTTATGTGTGCACTTTTTGTTTATGCGCCCCAAAAAGTTACAGCGCCCTTTCCTGACTTCCCCAGTCGCGTTTTCCCGCCCACTTCGCTGAAAAATAAATAGCTGTTCAATCGGTCAATTTATATCGCTTTTTTTTCAACCACTTATCCACCCTCAATAACAATTCGAAATGAGCGCTGCAATTGATAGATTCAGAGCTGGCATGGATCTGGCTTAAGTGCATACATGTTTTGTATACAATCGTACAAAAACATACACACACTTTAGATCCGCAAGCCTGAAGCGCCCTATCCCGTACAGGCTGCAGATGCCCCGTAACCAATGATGCTTGCCGCCAGCGACGAAGATTTGTCGAGCTCACGCTCATGCACAGTCATCGCGACGCCAAGCTCGGAGCCTGCCGGAATGCGTACTAGCCCCTCCAATAACAACATCGCGCTGGATCTGCCCTCCTTCCCAACCACTGCTCAGGATCAAACCTTTCAAGAACCCGTGTTACTCAGCCCGCGCCTGCACAACAAAGACCTGGCGCCGACCAAAGCCGAAGGTCGACGCTGGGGTCGCTACAGCATCTTTGCCCTGTGGACCAACGATGTGCACAACATCGCCAACTACTCCTTTGCCATCGGCCTGTATGCGCTGGGCCTGGGTGGTTGGCAGATTCTGCTGTCGCTAGGGATTGGCGCGGCGCTGGTGTATTGCTTCATGAACCTCTCGGGCTACATGGGCCAAAAGACCGGCGTGCCGTTTCCGGTGATCAGCCGGATCAGTTTCGGCATTCATGGCGCGCAAATTCCTGCATTGATCCGCGCCGTTATCGCCATCGCCTGGTTCGGCATTCAGACGTACCTGGCGTCGGTGGTCTTTCGCGTGTTGCTGACGGCGGTGCATCCCGGCTTCGCCGAGTACGACCACGACTCAATCCTGGGTCTATCGACCCTCGGCTGGGTATGTTTCGTGGCCATCTGGCTGGTGCAACTGGGCATCCTTGCCTATGGCATGGAAATGGTCCGGCGCTACGAAGCGTTCGCCGGACCGGTGATTCTGCTGACCGTCGCCGCCCTCGCCGGGTGGATGTACACCCAGGCCAACGCCACCATCGCCTGGTCGATTCGCGAACCGCTGACCGGTGGTGAGATGTGGCGCAACATCTTTGCCGGTGGTGCGTTGTGGCTGGCGATCTACGGCACGCTGATCCTCAATTTCTGCGACTTCGCCCGTTCTTCGCCGTGCCGAAAAACCATCAAGGTCGGAAATTTCTGGGGCCTGCCGGTAAATATTCTGGTATTCGCGGCCATCACCGTCCTGCTCTGCGGTGCGCAATTTCAGATCAATGGCCGGATCATCGAAAGCCCGACCGAGATCATCGCCTCGATCCCCAACACCTTCTTCCTGGTGCTCGGTTGCCTGGCGTTCCTGATCGTCACCGTGGCTGTGAACATCATGGCCAACTTCGTCGCCCCGGCGTTTGTGCTGAGCAACCTGGCACCGAAATACCTGACCTTCCGCCGCGCCGGGTTGATCAGCGCGACCATCGCCGTGCTGATCTTGCCGTGGAACCTCTACAACAGCCCGCTGGTGATCGTGTATTTCCTGTCCGGCCTCGGCGCCCTGCTCGGGCCGTTGTACGGCGTGATCATGGTCGATTACTGGCTTGTACGAAAAGGCCAGGTCAACGTGCCGCAGTTGTACAGCGAAGATCCCAATGGCGCCTATTACTACAGCCGCGGGGTCAATTTACGCGCGGTGGCGGCGTTTATTCCTGCAGCGTTGATCGCCATCGTCCTGGCACTGGTGCCTGGTTTCCACTACGTGTCGCCATTTTCCTGGCTGATTGGCGCCGCGATTGCAGGGATGCTCTACCTGATCATTGCCAAACGGCAGCCGCACTACGCCGACGTCAGCGGTGAAAGCATCGCGGTCGATAACGTCAGCCATTAATCCCGTGACGGCCCGGCGATGTCGGGCTGCAGAACCTTTGCGCTATAAGGATTTTCCATGCGAATTCTCGTGGTCAACGTCAACACCACCGAATCCATCACCCAGGCCATCGCCCGGTCAGCTCAAGCAGTGGCGGCACCGGGGACGGAAATCATCGGCCTGACGCCCTACTTCGGTGCCGACTCCATCGAAGGCAATTTCGAAAGCTACCTGGCCGCCATTGCCGTGATGGACCGGGTGATGGCCTACGACCAGCCATTCGACGCGGTGATTCAAGCCGGATACGGCGAACACGGTCGCGAAGGTTTGCAGGAACTGCTCAACGTGCCGGTGGTGGACATCACCGACGCCGCCGCCGGCACCGCGATGTTCCTGGGCCATGCCTATTCGGTGGTCACCACCCTGGACCGCACCGTGCCGCTGATTGAGGACCGACTGAAACTGTCCGGGCTGTGGGACCGTTGCGCATCGGTACGGGCCAGTGGTTTGGCGGTGCTGGAGCTGGAGTCCGATCCGCAGCGGGCACTGGAAGCGATTGTGCGTCAGGCGGAACTGGCCGTGCTTGAGGACAAGGCCGAGGTGATCTGCCTGGGTTGTGGCGGGATGGCCGGGCTGGACGAGCAGATCCGCCAGCGCACCGGGGTTCCAGTGGTGGATGGCGTGACGGCGGCGGTGACGATTGCCGAGTCGTTGGTACGCCTTGGATTGTCGACATCGAAAGTGCGGACGTATGCGACACCGCGGCCCAAGAACATCATTGGCTGGCCGGGACGGTTTGGCAGGTAGACCGCGATGAACGATGGAGCGGTCTCAAGCCAGGCTCAAACCGCACTGAACCGCTGCACCAACCCCTGTTGCGCAAACTGCTCAATGATGAAATCCACAAACGCCCGGGTCTTGCCGGGCAGCAGTTTGTGTTCCGCGTAATAGATGGAAATGTTGCCATCGTCGACATACCAGTCCGGCAACACCCGCTGCAATGTCCCGGCCTCCAGATAAACGGACGCAAACGGCATGCTCACTAATGCAATGCCCAACCCCTGGGCCGCCGTCGCACAAGCGGCCTCCGAATCGCTCATGGTCATTCGCGCCTTGAGCGTCAGCGGGCTGTTTTGCCGGGTACGACTGGTCAACTGCCAGGAACGCACGCGCCCTGTCTGCGGCGACCGAATCAGGATGCCATCGTGATCCGTGAGATCTTCAGGCTCAAGGATCGCCTGCCGCCCCTCCAGATAATCAGTCGACGCCACCAACACCCGATGCGCCGGCGTCAGCTTGCGCGCAACCACGCCTTGCGGCAGTTCAAAACCGCCGCCAATCGCCGCGTCGAACCCCTGCGCAATCAAATCCACCTGGCGGTTATCGAAATGCCAGTCCGGGCTGATTGCCGGAAACCGTCGTAGAAATTCGCCCAGCAACGGCACCACATACAAACGCCCGAACACCGTGCCCATGCTGACCTTCAGCGTTCCCGCCGGGCGCCCTTCAGCGCTCGCCAGGTTGGCCACGGCATTCTGAATCGTGAGCAGGCTGGAACTGACTTCGCCGAGAAACAGCTGCCCGGCCTCGGTCAGCGTCAGGCTGCGCGTGCTGCGCTGGAACAGGCGCACGCCGAGGCGAGCCTCAAGCTTTGCAACACTTTTGCCCACCGCCGCCGGGGTCAGGCTCAGGCGCCGCGCGGCTTCGGCAAAACTTCCGACTTCGGCGCTGCGCACGAAGCATTCGATACTGCTGAAGGTTTCCATAAGCACCACTATAAACTTTTGGTTTACACAGACTATCGCAATAACCGTCTACTCAGCGGGTAATCCTGAATCGATACTAGGCTCCATCAACCGAGACAATCTCGCCTCGGGACTCTGGAGATCGATATGACTACTCATAACCTCAGCGGCAAAGTGGCTTTGATTCAAGGCGGGTCCCGCGGAATCGGCGCCGCCATCGTCAAACGTCTGGCCGCTGAAGGCGCGACCGTTGCCTTCACTTACGTCAGCTCCACCGCCAAAGCCGAAGAACTGCAAAACAGCCTCATTGCCAATGGCGGTAAAGCCCTGGCCATCAAGGCCGACAGCGCCGACGCCGAGGCCATTCGTAATGCCGTCAACGCCACCGTCAAAGCCTTCGGTCGCCTCGATATCCTGGTCAACAACGCCGGCGTGCTGGCCGTTGCACCGCTGGAAGATTTCAAACTCGAAGACTTCGACCAAACCCTGGCCATCAACGTGCGCAGCGTGTTCGTCGCTACCCAGGCCGCCGCAAAACACATGACTGAAGGCGGTCGCATCATCAACATCGGCAGCACCAACGCCGACCGCATGCCCTTCGCCGGTGGTGGCCCGTACGCCATGAGCAAATCGGCACTGGTCGGTCTGACCAAAGGCCTGGCGCGCGACCTGGGCCCGCGCGGCATCACCATCAACAACGTACAACCGGGCCCGGTCGACACCGACATGAACCCGGCCAGCGGTGACTTCGCCGAGAGCCTGATCCCGTTGATGGCAGTGGGTCGCTATGGTAAAGCTGAAGAAATCGCCAGTTTTGTTGCCTACCTGGTAGGTCCGGAAGCCGGCTACATCACCGGCGCCAGCCTGACCATCGACGGTGGTTTTGGCGCCTGATGCTTTAAACCGCAAAAAAAAACGCCGGCAAATCTGCCGGCGTTTTTGTGTCTGCTGCTTTATGCCCACTCAAGCGCCGGCAAACCGCAAGCGCTCGGTATGAACGCCTTCAGCGTACGAAGAATGCCATCGGCGTGTGCGTACTTTTCGTCAGCCATCGCTGCGTCCGGAATCGCAATCGCGGTCATCCCCGCCGCTTTCGCCGCCGTGACACCGAAGGGTGAATCTTCAAACACCAGGCAATCTGCAGGCGCAACGCCCAGGCGCCGTGCTGCCGTCAGGAAGATGTCCGGCGCCGGTTTGGCCGCGCCCACTTCCGGGTCGTCAGCTGTCACGACGAAATCGAACAGCGCGAACCAATCGCGGTGCAACGTGGTTTTCTGACCAAACGACTGACTCGAAGAACTGGTGCCGACCGCAATGGGAATGTTGTGAGCCTTCAAGTGCCGGACCAGTTCTTCGGCGCCGGGCATCGCCAACGCGGTCGGAAAAAGCTCGCGCATCAGTGGCTCGCGGATCACCAGAAACTCTTCGGCAGTAATCGGCAGGTCCAGGGCCTCGACCACATAACGCGCCAGATCACCCGCGCCACGACCGATGATGTTCTGCTTGATGCTCCAGTCGAAGACCCGGCCATACCGCGCGGCAATTTGCGCGGTCACCTGGGTATAAATGCCCTCGGTGTCCAGCAGCAAGCCATCCATGTCGAAAATCACGGCCTTGATCGGGCCGAACTCATTGAGCGTTGCATTCATCGCATCGGATCCGTTTTTTACTGACATCCCAGAGGCGGCGCAGGTACGGCCGGGTCCGTGATCGATTAAAGGATTCAGCAGCATAACGAGCGTCGCTGGCATTGGGCAACGGGCAATGCCTCACGGAAACAAAAAGCGCTCGTCGTCATTTAGCGATTTCCCCTACATAAAACGCCTCCTTTCCCGACTTCTTTAGCCGCTGATCCCAAGCAAAGTCTCGCGCTCAAATTTGATCTGCGCGAGGGACTGCGAATGTTCGTACCGGACAAGGTACTGGCCTTGAATAACGCCATCGGCCTTCTGGTGGTCGCCGCGATGGACCCCGAGAAGCCGGATGTCGAAGCGCTGCTCGCTGATTTTCGGCTCTGCCTCAATGACTACGATGCCTGGGCGCAAAGCTTCTGGACCGGCAAGGCACTGGATATCGAGCAGGTGTTAAAGGTCGGTAACGAAGTCCGCCTGGTCGCGCCAAAAACCGCCACCACTCCCGTCAGCGCCACCGTCGCCGCGTGCCCGGCCGCCGGTCCCCTGACCTTGGTGCACATGTTCGACGCGGCGCGTTTTGTGCCGATCGGCGATACGCCGGTGATGCTTGAGCCGTTGGCCTCTGACGGTACATTTGGCGAGCCGGTCTATCACCAGATCGGCCCCAGCGGCGTCCTCGAAATCCCCGAGTGCGACCGCAGCCTGCGGTATCGAATCACCTTCTTTCCGAACGTTTCCGCGGCACATGTCAAAGCGCTCTATGCCTCCTATCAAAGCGTCATCGTCGATCTGGAAGGCTGGTTGCGTAACGAGTGGACCAGCGAATTCGAATCCTCGTGGGCCGAATTCGCTGAGGCCGGATTCATCAAACGCTACGGTCAGCTGCAACAGGCCGATTGGCGCGGTTTCGAGAATTCGCTGAACAGCTTGTGGGATGACGTGAAGCAGATCTACGCGCTGATCACGGACCTGCAAGCCAACAGCCAAAAACTCCTTGAGTACCTGACCGAAACCGAACTTGAAACACTGCTGAACGCTTCGGCTGAATCGATTGCCAACCTGTTGCTGGTGTTGAGTGACGAGCCGCTGATGTTCATTCATCTCGCCGCCATCACCAGTTGGTTGCGGATGTTACCGCCGCAGTTCGTCGCCGAAGTCGTGGCAGAAATTCGTACCGGAATACTGATTGGATTGCTGCTGGCGCGCTTCAGCGGTAACGCAGGACTGACGCTCGGCATCAGCGCCAAGGTCCTGGACAAGGTCAAATCGGACCGTGCGCGAAACTGGCTGGCCGCCGCGAGCCTGAGACTGGCGGCGCTCGGCACCCGATCCGACCTGACTGACCACGCCGGCGTTCTCAAACCTCTCGCGGTCCACGCTCGAAAAGCATCGGTGAACCCCGCGCCCGCGGTGCCGTTGCAAATCAGCACGGGCGGCACGCCGGTGTTGCTGGTGAACAACCCGGTCGCCATTGCTCGCGACAAGTCCGCAGCCATGACTCGATTGACCCGGCAGGAACACCGGGATGACGCCCCCGAGCAGGCGAAAAATCCCAATGGCGACAGCGCCGATTGTGGGCCGCTGACCTGCACCAACGGCTGCCCGGTGTCGATGGTCACCGGCGAAGAGTTGCTGACCCTTGATGACGGCTCGCTCAACGGTTTGCTGCCATTCGCGTTTACACGCCTCTACCGTACCAGCGCCGTGGAAATTGATTGCGGGCTGGGCTGGGGCTGGAGTCATTCGCTGGCGCATCGGCTGGAGCTGGGCGCAGAACACGTCGTCTGGATCGATCATGAAAATCGTCGCACGAGGTTTCCGCTACCAAGCGCCGAGCGCCCGGCCATTCACAACAGCCTGTCGCGCGCGGCGATTTATCTGGGGGATCAGCCTGAAGAATGGGTGCTCGCGCTGGCTGGCGAAGCCGTGCGGTTTTACCACTTTCAAAGCGGTTGCCTGACCGCGATCAGTGACGCCTACAACAACCGACTGCGCATCACCCGCGACGGTCAGGGGCGCATTCAGCGGATCGACAACGGTGCAGGTCGGTCACTGCTGCTGCGTTATGAGCGCCGGCACATCGTCGCGGTCGAGTATCAGTCATTCAGTTCCGACGCACCTGAAAACGCCTGGCGTACCGAGCAAACGCTGGCTACTTATCGCTACGACGCCCGTCAGCGACTGATCGAAGCCACCAACGCCGCCGGTGAAAGCGAGCGCTACGACTACGACGATCACCACGTCATTCTGCAGCGGCAACTGGCCGGTGGGGCGAGTTTCTTCTGGGAGTGGGAACGGTCCGGCAAGGCGGCGCGATGTGTGCGGCATTGGGCTTCGTTTGCGCAGATGGATACGCGTTATGCCTGGGATGACGACGGCGCGGTGTTGGTTAAAAACGTCGATGGCAGCGAAGAGTTTTATGTCCATGACGATAAGGCGCGGCTGGTGCGGCGGGTTGAGCTGGACGGCGGCGAACAGCTCAAGGCCTACGACGACCAGGGGCGGTTGATTGCCGAGCAGGGTCCGCTGGGCGCGGTGACCGAATACCGCTACGACGAAGTCGGACGGCTGGTGGCGCTGATTCCACCGGAAGAGGAGCCAACGTCCTACGAGTATCGCAACGGTTTCCTGCATGCGCGTTATCGCGGTGAAGCGGTGTGGACCTGGCGGCGCAATGCCCAAGGTGACGTTACCGAAGCCATCGATCCTGACGGGCAGGTCACCCACTATCACTACGACGCTCAAGGGCGGGTGCTGTCGATCCGTTACCCGGATACCAGCCGGCATGTGTTCGTCTGGAACGCCTTAGGGCAACTGCTCGAAGAGACCTTGCCGGACGGTGGTCAACGGCGCTTTTCCTACGATGCACTGGGGCGGCAGCTTACCCGTCAGGACGAGCATGGCGCTGTTACGAAATACCAATGGGACGCCGTCGGCCGACTGATCCAGACGACGCTGCCGACCGGCGCAAGTCGTGCTTACAGCTACAACGCCTACGGCAAGATCACCGCCGAACGCGACGAGCTGGGCCGCGTCACGCGTTACGAATACCTCGACGATCTGCACCTGGTCAGCTGCCGCCTCAACGCGGACGGCACCGAGCTGAAGTATCGCTACGACAACGCGCAGTTGTTGCTCACGGAAATCGAAAACGAATCCGGCGAACAATATCGGCTGGACTACACCCCCGGCGGCTTGATCCGACAGGAAACCGGATTTGATGGTCAACGCACGGCGTACGCCTACGACCTCAACGGCCATCTGCTGGAGAAAACCGAGTTTGGCGATGACGGCACGCAGCTTTTTACAAGTTATCAACGGGATGCCGCTGGACGCCTGTTGGTCAAAAAACTGCCCGATGGCGTCAAGGTCCAATACCGCTACGACAGCCTCGGCCGATTGGTCAGCGTCGACGATGGCCACGACCATCCGCTGGAATTCGCGTACGACCAACAGGATCGCCTGATCACCGAGCATCAGGGCTGGGGCACGTTGCGTTATGCCTACGACGCCTGTGGCCAGCTCAACCATCTGCGTCTGCCCGACGGCAGCAAACTCGATTATCACCACGCCAAGGGCGGCGCACTCACCGCCATCGACCTCAACGGCGCGCGGCTCACGACCCACCAGTTCGTCTTCGGTCGCGAACGACAACGCCAGCAAGGCCAGTTGCTCAGCGACTATGCCTACGACGATCAGGGTCGCCTGAAGGCTCACTCAGTCAGTCAGCAGCACCAAGCGTTGTACCGCCGCGACTATGCCTACAGCACCAACGGCAATCTCGACAGCATCGCCGACACCCGTCACGGCCAACGCAACTACACCTACGACCCGCTCAACCGCCTGATCCGCGTCCGTCACTTGCGCGACCAGCCGCCGGAAAGCTTCGCCCACGACCCGGCCGGCAACCTGCTGATGCAGGACCGTCCCGGTATCGCGAAGGTTGTTGGTAACCGCCTGCGCATGCAAGGCGACCGCCATTACGACTACGACGCCTTCGGCAACCTGATCCGCGAACGCCGCGGCACCGCGCAAAAACTCGTCACCGAATACCGTTACGACTGCCAGCACCGGCTCATCGGTGTCACGACACCGGACGGTCGTTGCTCCAGCTATCGCTACGACGCCTTCGGCCGCCGCATCGCCAAGACCGTCGACGGCAAAACCACCGAGTTCTTCTGGCAAGGCGACCACCTCGTCGCCGAAAGCGGCCACGAACACTACCGTAGCTACGTCTACGAACCCGGCAGCTTCCGCCCACTGGCCATGCTAGACGGCAAAGGCCCGCGCAAGGCCTGCCCGTTCTACTACCAACTCGACCACCTCGGCACGCCCCAAGAACTGACCGACTACAGCGGCGACATCATCTGGGCCGCGCAATACACCGCGTATGGCCGCCTGACCCGACTCAACCGCGATACCCATCAGGTGCTGGATCAGCCGTTGCGGTTTCAGGGGCAATATTTCGATGCCGAGACGGGGCTGCATTACAACCGACATCGTTATTACAACCCGGATGTGGGGCGGTATCTGACGCCGGATCCGAGTGGATTGGCAGGTGGGTTAAACGGGTATCAGTACACAAGGAACCCGACGGGGTGGGTTGATCCGTTGGGGTTGAGTGAGTGTCCTGGGGGGGATGGGTGTCGCAAGCCTTCGTTTGGGGATGAAGTTGAGACTAATAAGGCAGCGACCAACGATCCCGATCCAGTACTACCAAAGCCAAAAGAAGAGGAAGATTACCTATATCGTGGCGATGAGAGAGAGCCTCATGATGTGTTTGAAACTGGTTTCAATAGCAAAGGGAAAAGTAATGACTTGTTACTTCACTCTATAGATAGCGATCATCCGCCAAGCAATTTTATTAGCACATCGACATCTAGAGAGGCGGGAAAACAATTCGCTACTGGGTATCACACAAAAATAGGTTACCTATATACACTCAACAAAATTCCGGGCCACGACTTAAAGAAAGAGTTAGGAGCACTGTATTTATTTGATAAAGAAAAAGAGATTGCCATAAAAAAACATATAAGAAATGAAGATGTACTCGGAGCAACACTGATACTTGATAACGGGAAAGAATTCGGCTACTCAATACCAAACCCGAATAGAAAGGTGCAAAAATGATACGGACCGTTGAAATTACGATTGAGAGAAACGGAAGAAAAGAGGTTGCTCAATTAGACTGCGACAACGAAAATGTCACAATTAAATTCACAATGCAGAATGGATTTTGCAAAACATACTCAGACAGTGATTTTTATAGATGCTTTGCTCGCATTAGAGAAGACAACTCAGATATAAACTTTCTTTGCAAAGGCGCAAAGGTAAACGTACATCCATCCAGTATGTCATCCCAAATGTCCCTTGGACTAAAAGCATATGAACTGACTTTAGGCCAAACACCGGACCTCAGCGATGTAGTCTACATATTTGATTATGAAGAAAACAACCTAACTAACGACCCGAAGGAACAGCAAACATACTTTAGAAAATGGATTGAAACAGAAAAACACTAAATACTTTACAAACCAAAAGCCCGGACTATGCCCGGGCTAGTAATACTTTCCTTCAACGTTAGCGCCCTCGCCTTGCTCCCCCCCAGAACAAGCAGTTTTCAACTCGGCTCACCCGAAGCGTCATTACCCGCTATATCCGGGTCTTCCGGGGTGGCTTCTACATCGCCACGTTTTACATCATTCGTGCGCAATTGCTCCTCTGCGGCGTCGTCATCCGGTGGACGTTGATCGCGACTCAAAGAATCGGTGGGCGAAGGCAGCGGGTATTCAGGGGTTTCGTCGATGTCGGCGTCTTTCGGATCAGCGTTCATTCAGCACCTCTCAAAGGGCCTGAAAAGCAGGCCCTGAAATTTCGAGGGCGAGTCTCCGCGAGTGTTCGATCAAAGAGACGATCGGTCGATCCGCTCGAATGCAGGTCAATCTTCTTCGTTTTCTTCGTCTTCGTCCTCTTCTTCATACTCGACGTTACCCACATCACCGGCATCATCGGAATCGTTGAGCGGCACCGTAGCGTCATCCATTAATGAACCTGGATCTTCGTTGCCGGGATCATTGATGAATGGCAGTCCGCTCGGGCCTTTTTCTTCTTTGCCTTCGGTTTCAGGTGTCATGACGTGCCTCGTAGGATTCAGGGATCTATGAAGTTCGAGGCGGGCCACAGCCAAACGTTCCGATACTCAACAAACAGACACGAAAAACCCGGCACCAGGCCGGGTTTTTTCTGTCACTCGCTGACGAATCAGTGATTTTTGTTTCTGTGTTTGTTCTTATGCTTGTGGCCGTTTCCGGAATGAGAACCGCCACCGCCGCTGTCAGTGCCCAGGTTGTTGCCTAGGGCGCCGCCTGCTGCACCGCCAAGGCCTGCGCCAATGGTCGAACCGGTAGATCCACCAAGGCGATTACCGACCAGCGAACCACCGGCAGAGCCCAGACCACCGCCAATGGCTGCTTCTGTGCGACTTCCCTTTGGAGCGCCGACGGCACTGCCAGCCGCGCCACCCACACCAGCGCCAATCGCCGCGCCTGTGCTGCCGCCCATGCTCTGGCCGACCACGTTGCCCAATACACCGCCTAAACCACCGCCAACTGCCGCAGTGCCGTCACCGGCAGCCATTGCACCTTGAGCGACCAAAAGTCCCAGAAACAACGTGGACAAAGTCAAACGCATGATATGAACCTCAAATTCCGCATCGGGGGTAAGAGTACGCTCTGCGGATGGCCGTGAGTCTAACACCTGCACTCACTGAATCCGGTCAGCGATGAAGGTTGGACAGCTTTTAATTCGAAGTAAGCGAAAAAGAAACATTCAGATACGAAAAGCCCGGCATAAAGCCGGGCTATTCAGCAAATCAATCCAAAATCAGTGGCGCTTGTGACCCAAGTTGCTACCTACACCGCCACCCAACGCACCACCCAAGCCCGCGCCGATGGTAGAACCGTTCTTGCCGCCCAGGCTGTTACCGATCACCGAACCGCCCGCCGCGCCGACACCGCCACCAATGGCTGCTTTGGTGCGGCTGCCTTTACGTGCAGCAACAGCGCTGCCGGCTGCGCCTGCAACGCCAGCACCAATCGCCGCGCCAGTGCTGCCGCCCATGCTCTGGCCGACCACGTTGCCCAACGCACCACCCAGACCGCCACCGATCGCCGCAGTGCCATCACCGGCAGCCATTGCACCTTGAGTCACCAGAAGTCCCAGAACCAGAGCAGGCAGTGTTAAACGCATGACGAAAAACCTCAGAAATAGGGGAAACCGAAAAGCCGGGGATTGAATGCTTTTGAGGAGGTAACGTCCACACAAAAACCACCGTACCTCGCAATTAGCGACGGTTGGACAGTTTTTATGGAAAAGGTTTTATGACAGGCAAAAAAAAGCCCGCTGGGGAACGGGCAGGTACTGCTTTCTAACGGATGAGCTGAGACTACGTAGCGAGGTGTGAAAAGTTTGTGAAATTAAATCAACAGGAAAATGATCATTCTTCTGTAGGCCATTTCGCGGAAAATCGGTCCTGGAAAAATCAAAACCCCGCTCTGATAGGCGGGGTCTGAACCGTTGAATGTTACTTCCTGGGAGGCGCCGCCACCCGAGGCAAGAATTTCGTCCTGGCCCCTTGGGGCGCCTTGGATTTCAATTTTCGGGTCTGGACCGGGTCTTCGCCAAACCCCGCCACATACTCTGTCTGGCCACATTGCACGCAATTGTTGATTGGTAACTCTGCCCCGTCGTCTTCGATATACGGATCAGCCATAGCTCTTCCCCTCTCAAAGCGGGATCGATACCGGCAAGCCCTATTGCCTGAAAAATACCGACCACCAAGGCTTTTAAGACTAGTCGGTCATTACCGGACTTGTAATTCAGATTTTGCCATGCCCGACGAATGGACCGCGTCGCTTCCTACAAATCAACCCGGCGGATAAACAAGATCGCCGCCCCACTCACCTCAACTTGACGGCCGTCCCGGTCACAAACACCACCACCATCCCGCCGTTGCCGGACGGCATGCTGATCTCAAAATCGAGTCCCACCACCGCATCCGCCTGAAGAGCCCGCGCCCTCTCCTTGATCTCGTCGGTCGCCTGAATCCGCGCTTCCTTCAACGCCCGCTCCAACGTCTGAGAACGACCACCGAAAAAATCCCGCATGCCAGCGAACATGTCGCGGATAACGTTGACGCCCTGCACCGACTCAGCGCTGACGATGTCCAGGTAGGCGGTGATTTGTCGGCCTTCAATGGTTTGGGTTGTGGTGATGATCATCGGAATTCCTTCTTCACGGGGGCAGGCATTATTCGCCGACAGCCAACGGATGAAAACAGAAAAGCCCAGCATCGGCTGGGCTTTTGAATTCATATTTCGCTCAAGTATCAGGAAATGTATCGGGCGTTGGGCAACTGCATCAACAAGGTCATAGAAGCTTGATCAACACCGTCGTAATGGTTGCCACCGTTCCAATCAATCCCGTCGCAACAGCCACCGGATACCAAAAAGTTTCACGGGTCATCTTGCCAGCTTCGGCATTCAGTTTGCGTTGTTCAGAGAGCAACTTGACGATCTCTACGTGAACCTTTTCCAGCTCGGCCTGTTTCATGGTCATTTCCTGCATTCTTGCGTATGTCCGTCTCGGATAAGGGAGAGCGCCACTTGCGCTGCTCTTTGATTCATTTTGTACCTTTGAAGAGCAAAACAAAAACCCCTACCCAAAGCAGCTCATCAGAGGTGCAAGCCCCATGGAAGCACCGAAACAACTGGCTTTCCAGCATTACTTCCGACACCCCAATGACTGTTCCTACATTACTTCAGGACGTTTCTCCACCGATTGAGCTGCTTCCAAATCGGAGCCGTGACTATTTTTCAGTCTCCCAGAAACCACAAAACCCCTGATTTCTCTCGAAATCAGGGGTTCTGGTTACATCGAATTTGGCGGTGAAGGAGAGATTCGAACTCTCGATACAATTTCTTGTATACACACTTTCCAGGCGTGCTCCTTAAGCCACTCGGACACTTCACCGTATCTCGTCAAACATGTTCTGTCTGTCGAGGCGCGCTAATGTAGTCGAAAGCTTTTGCGATGGCAAACTTTTTTTTGCAGAATTTTCATGCGCTTAGCGTTTCAGTCGTTCCAGCAGATTCCGGGCCATGGCAAACCTGCCAATCTCCGGCTTCGCACCCTCTTCTATAGAGGGGGGAATACGTTGTGGGGACGGCGGGCTACGCTTGCCGGGCGGGGAAAGGGTGACTGGCGGGTCAGTCACGGCGCTTTACCTGGCCTGTCGCGGTGGGTAACGTCTGCCCCAACTTTCATATAAGGAATAGCGTCATGAGTGAGTTGATTTCCTACCATCTCGAAGACGGTATCGCGACCCTGACCTTGAGCAATGGCAAGGTCAATGCCATCTCGCCAGACGTGATTGCGGCGTTCAATGCTGCGCTGGATCAGGCAGTGACTGATCGTGCGGTGGTGATTATTACCGGTACGCCCGGGATTCTGTCCGGCGGTTATGACTTGAAGGTGATGACGTCCGGCCCTAAAGAAGCAGTGGCATTGGTCACCGCCGGCTCGACCCTGTCCCGTCGCCTGTTGTCGCACCCGTTCCCGGTCATCGTCGCGTGCCCTGGGCATGCGGTGGCCAAAGGCGCCTTCCTGCTGTTGTCGGCGGACTACCGCATCGGTGTCGACGGCCCGTTCAGCATTGGCCTGAACGAAGTGCAGATCGGCATGACCATGCACCACGCCGGTATCGAGATCGCACGTGATCGTCTGCGCAAGTCGGCGTTCCACCGTTCGGTCATCAACGGTGAGATGTTTAATCCGCAAAGCGCTGTGGATGCCGGTTTCCTCGACGTGGTGGTGTCGGCCGAGGAGCTGCAAGGCGCGGCGCTGGCGGCAGCCCGTCAGTTGAAGAAGATCAACATGACCGCGCACAAGAACACCAAGTTGAAAGTGCGCAAGGCACTGCTGGAGACGCTGGACAACGCGATCATCCTGGATCAGGAACACTTGGGTTAAGTCCAAACGCGCTACACCGAAAGCCCGACCGTCGTGTCGGGCTTTTTCTTACACCTATTGTTGAAATCTCAACAACCGCTCTAGAACGCGTCTGACCCACAAGTCGGAAACATGCGCACAAACATCGTCTATCTCCTTCCTCTATAGGGGCAATTGCCGAAAACAGTGCACATCCGTACACTGCGCCACCTTTTGTCCCGGTGGGCCTGCAAATGCTGTTTGTGTTGCGTATGTTATTGATGGGCCTGCACTTTGTTCTGGCGGGCGTGCTGGGAGTGATACTCGGGCTGTGCCGACCGTTCAACCCGGACAACAGCCGTCTGTGCGCGCGCCTGTATGCATGGCCGGCGATGTGTATTTTACGTTTGCGCGTAAAGGCCGACGTCGGGCCGTTGATGAACAAACCCGAGAGCTGCGTGATCATCGCCAACCACCAGTCCAATTACGATCTGTTTGTGTTCGGCAACGTGGTGCCCCGCCGCACCGTGTGCATCGGCAAGAAAAGTCTGAAGTGGGTGCCGCTGTTCGGTCAGTTGTTCTGGCTGGCCGGCAATGTGTTGATCGACCGCGGCAATGCGCACAAGGCGCGCCAGTCGATGCTGACCACCACTCATACCTTGCAGCATGAAGACACCTCGATCTGGGTCTTTCCGGAAGGCACGCGCAACCTCGGTGAAGAACTGCTGCCCTTCAAGAAAGGTGCGTTCCAGATGGCGATTGCCGCCGGGGTGCCCATCGTGCCGGTGTGCGTCAGTACCTACGTCAAACACATGCAATTGAACCGCTGGCGCAGTGGGAAAATTCTGATTCGCTCGCTGCCGGCGATTCCAACCGCGGGATTGAGCCTGGACGACATGCCCCTGCTGATTGCCCAGTGCCGTGAACAAATGCGCGAGTGCATCGAGTCGATGGACCGGCAACTGCAAGCCGCGTAAAAGGAAAACCCGCCTGGTGCGGGTTTTCTTTTGCCTGCGAGCTTTGGCCCACGAACTCTGCGGTGTTTGCTGACTCTCAAGCAGCAGACACGGCTAAGCTTAATAGTGCTTGCCACTGAGTTTTCGCTGATAAAAAACGCTGAATAAGAAGTGAATCAACATCATGGGTAGAGTCGTTGCTGCAGCGGTGTATAGCGCCGGTAAGAAAGTCTCCAATATCACCCTCGACGAAGGCGCTGCCTGGGCTGCAAAGCCTGGCCACTTTGTCTGGATCGGCCTCGAAGAGCCGAATGCGCACGAGCTGGCCAACCTGCAACGCCAGTTCAATCTGCACGAACTGGCCATTGAAGACGCCCTGGAAAAACACAGCCGACCGAAGCTCGAAACCTTCGGCGATGCGTTGTTTATCGTCACGTATTCGCCGATCCGCAATGAAGGCAAACTGGAGTTCATCGAGACTCATATCTTTGCCGGCAACGGTTACATCATTACCGCACGCAATGGTCATTCGGCGTCCTACTCCCTCGTCCGACAACGTTGTGAGGCACGTCCGATTCTGTTGGAGCACGGGGAAGATTTCGTCCTCTATGCCATCCTCGATTTCGTTATTGAAAACTACCAGCCGATGGGCGAAGCGATCCATGCCGAGATCGATGAACTTGAGCGCAACGTGCTGTGTAGCGAGTTGAAGGAACGTGACATCCAGAAACTTCACAGCCTGCGCCGGGATGTATTGCGCCTGCGTCGTTACGCGGGGCCGATGGTGGAAATCGGTGAGGAACTGCAAAAGCTGAGCTTCCCTTTCATCGACAAGAACATGCGCCCCTACTTTCGCGACGTGCAGATTCACGTAACGCGGCAACTGGAGGATCTGACGACCCTGGCGGACATTGCCAGCCAGACGATTGAAGTTGGGGTTTTGCTGGAAGCGGCACGCCAAAGCGTGGTGCAACGCAAGTTTGCGGCGTGGGCGGCCATTCTGGCATTCCCGACGGCAGTGGCCGGGATTTACGGGATGAACTTCCAGAACATGCCTGAGCTGGCGTGGCATTACGGGTATTTTGCGGTGTTGGGGTTTATTACGTTGGGATGCGTGGGTTTGTGGGCGAGTTTCAAGAAGTCGGGGTGGTTGTAGCCAACTCCGAGTCGCCTGGAATAATCGCGAGCAGGCTCACTCCCACATTGGATCTGCGCAATACCGCAGAGCCAATGTCGGCGCTTTTAGCGTCAAACAGCTTCGGGCTTGTGCGCGACAAACCGCATCATCCATTCCGCCACGGTTGTGCCGTGATGCTCATGCTCAAGACTCGCCATGCCCTGGGAATAAACCTTCTCGCCCAGCGCTTCCTGACGGATATCCAGTAACGCTCGCGAGTAATCGTGAATGAATTCCGGATGGCCCTGGAAACACAGCACCTGGTCGTTGATGTGGTACGCGGCGAACGGACAGAAATCGCTCGAGGCGATGACCGTGGCGTTTTCCGGCAGCGACGTCACCTGATCCTGGTGGCTGATCAACAAGGTCAGCTCTTCGCGCAACGGGCTCATCCACGGCGCTTTCGCAGCCATTTTGTATTTGTGCGTGCCGACGCCCCAGCCCTGGGTTGCGCGCTCGCTCTTGCCGCCCAACAGCAGCGCCAGCAACTGGTGGCCGAAGCACACGCCCAGCAGTTTGTCGCCGCGCTCGTAACGTTTGAGCAAGTAGGCTCGCAGGGTTTCAATCCACGGGTCGGTGCCGAAGGAGTCAGCCTTGCTGCCCGTGATGAGGTAGGCGTCGAACGTCAGATCATCGCTTGGGTACTCGCCCTGCATCACGTTGTAGACGCTGAACTCGGCCTCGATGGGTTGCTGCGAAAACAGACGCTGGAACATCTGCCCGTAACCCTGATATTGATCGACCAGTTCTGGACGCAGGATGTCGGTTTCCAGAATGCAGATGCGTAACGACATAAAAAATACCTGACACGTGATGGGAATAATGCACACCCCAGAGCCTGCCTTGAAACACGGTGGCAAGGCAAGCCCCGGAGTGCGTCATACGTCCCTTAAAAGGCCTCCCCTTTGGCGGCTTTCTCCAGCAACAGCGCAGGTGGCGCGAAACGCTCGCCATATTGTCGGGCCAAGTACTGGGCACGGGCGACGAAATCTTTTACGCCGTACTGGTTGATGAACTGCAGCGCGCCGCCGGTCCAGGCCGCGAAGCCGATACCGAAGATCGAGCCGACGTTGGCGTCCGCCGTCGAGGTCAGCACGCCCTCCTCCACACAACGCACGGTTTCGATGGCTTGTACGAACAGCAAGCGATCGCGCACATCCTTGGGCGAAATCTGCCCATCGGCTTTCTCGAAACGGGTTTTCAGTCCGGGCCACAGATGTTTCTGGCCACCGGCCGGGTATTCGTAGAAACCGCCTCCGGCCGCTTTACCGGGCCGTTTGTATTCCTTGAGCAGCAGGTCAATCACCGCGAACGCCGGGTGTTCAATCAGCGGTTTCCCTTCCGCTTGCAGGTCTTTGGCGGTTTGCTGGCGGATATGGTTCATCAGGCTGAGGGACACTTCGTCGGAGATCGCCAAAGGTCCGACCGGCATGCCGGCCTTGCGCGCTTCGGTCTCGATCATCGGCGCGCTAACGCCTTCGCCGAGCATGGCGATCCCCTCGTTGGTGAAGGTGCCGAACACCCGCGAAGTGAAGAAACCGCGACTGTCGTTGACCACAATCGGGGTTTTCTTGATTTGCAGGACGAAATCGAACCCACGCGCCAGGGTTTCGTCGCTGGTGTGGGTGCCCTTGATAATCTCCACCAATGGCATTTTTTCCACAGGGCTGAAGAAATGCAGGCCGATGAACTTGGTTGGGTCCGGTACGGCGGTGGCCAAGCCGCTGATCGGCAAGGTCGAGGTGTTGGAGGCGATCACTGCGTCAGCGCCAACGACCTTCTGCGCGGCCGACGAGACTTTGCCTTTCAATTCACGGTCTTCGAACACCGCTTCGATGATCAGATCGCAACCGGCAAGATCCGCATCGCTCTGCGTGGTGTGAATCCGCGCCAGAATCGCTTCGCGCTGCTCGGCAAGCATCTGGCCACGGGCAACTTTCTTGTCCAGCAGCGCCGCCGAGTGCGCCTTGCCCTTCTCCGCAGCCAGGAGCGTGACGTCCTTGAGCACCACATCAATACCGGCTGATGCGCTGACGAACGCAATACCGGCACCCATCATCCCGGCACCGAGCACGCCGACTTTCTGCGTTACGTAAGGGGCAAAACCTTGAGGTCGCGAGCCGCCAGCGTTGATCTCATTGAGTTGAAACCAGAAAGTACCGATCAGGTTTTTCGCGATTTGGCCGGTGGTCAATTCGGTGAAGTAGCGGGTTTCGATCAGGTGCGCCGTGTCGAAATCCACTTGGGCCCCTTCCACCGCCGCACACAGGATCTTCTCCGGCGCGGGCAGGCAGCCTTGGGTTTTACTGCGCAGGATCGACGGCGCGATGGCCAGCATTTGCGCGACTTTCGGGTTCGACGGCGTGCCACCCGGAATCTGATAACCCTTCACGTCCCAACGCTGCACAGCCGACGGATTGGCCACAATCCAGGCCCGCGCCTTGCTCAGCAACTCATCGTGATCCTTCGCCAACTCGTCAATCATCCCCGCCTGCAACGCTTGTTGTGGCCGGACTTTTTTACCCTCGAGCAAGTAAGGCAAAGCCTTTTCAATCCCCAGCATGCGCACCATGCGCACCACCCCGCCGCCGCCCGGCAACAAGCCAAGGGTCACTTCCGGCAAACCTAGCTGCACCGATGGATTGTCCAGTGCCACGCGGTGATGACACGCCAGGCAGACTTCCCAACCACCACCTAATGCAGCGCCATTGATCGCGGCGACTACCGGTTTTCCGAGTGTTTCCAGCGTACGCAATTGAGCCTTGAGGGTCAGCACCATGTCATAGAAGGCTTTGGCTTCGGGTTTGCCGACCTTGATCAATTCATTGAGGTCGCCACCGGCAAAAAAGGTTTTCTTGGCCGAGGTGATGATCACGCCGGCAAGGCTGTCCTTTTCGGCCACCAGTCGGGCAACGCAGGTGGCCATGGCCTCGCGATAGACCGCGTTCATGGTGTTGGCGCTCTGGCCCGGCATGTCGATGGTCAGGACGACGATCTGGTCCTGACCTTTTTCGTAACGAATGGCTTCTGTCATGTCATTTGTTCCTTAAGGTCGGGGCTCAGAGGCGTTCGATGATGGTGGCAATGCCCATGCCGCCGCCGACACACAGGGTCGCGAGGCCGTAGCGCAGGCGCCGGGTTTCCAGTTCATCGAGCAAGGTGCCGAGAATCGCGCAGCCAGTGGCGCCCAGCGGGTGCCCCATGGCAATGGAGCCGCCGTTGACGTTGACCTTCTCCGGGTCGATGGCCATGTCCTTGATGAATTTGAGCACCACCGAGGCGAAGGCTTCGTTGACCTCGAACAAGTCAATGTCTTCGACCCTCAGCCCGGCCTTGGCCAATGCCTTGCGCGTAGCGGGTGCGGGGCCGGTGAGCATGATGGTCGGATCGGTACTGGTCACCGCAGTGGCAACGATCCGCGCCCGCGGCTGTAACCCCAGTGCCCGGCCTTTGGCCTCGGAGCCGATCAGCATCAGCGCCGCGCCGTCGACGATCCCGGAGCTGTTGCCCGGCGTGTGCACGTGGTTGATCCGCTCGATATGGCTGTACACGCGCAACGCGGTAGCGTCGAAGCCCATTTGCCCCATCATCTCGAAGCTCGGCTTGAGTTTGGCCAGGCCTTCGAGGGTCGATTCGGCGCGAATGAACTCATCGTGATCGAGCAGGATAATGCCGTTCTGGTCCTGTACCGGCACCAGCGACTTGTTGAACGAACCATCGGCCCGCGCCCGCGCCGCTTTCTGCTGCGAGTGCAGCGCGTAGGCATCGACGTCCTGACGGCTGAAACCTTCGATGGTGGCGATCAGGTCGGCGCCCACGCCTTGCGGGGTGAAATGGCTGTGCAGATTGGTTTCCGGGTCCAACGCCCAAGGGCCGCCATCGCTGCCCATGGGCACGCGAGACATGGACTCGACGCCGCCGACCACCACCAGGTCTTCGAAACCGGAACGGACTTTCATCGCGCCCAGGTTCACGGCTTCCAGTCCCGAGGCGCAAAAGCGGTTGATCTGCACGCCTGACACGCTGACGTCCCAATCGGCCACTTGCGCTGCGGTCTTGGCGATATCAGAGCCTTGATCGCCGATTGGCGTGACACAGCCGAGCACCACGTCATCCACTTGGCTGGTGTCCAGCGACATGCGCTGTTGCAATGCCGTGAGCAACCCGGCCACCAGATTCACCGGCTTGACACTGTGCAGGGAGCCCTCAGGCTTCCCTTTGCCACGGGGCGTGCGTAACGCGTCGAAAATCAAAGCTTGGGTCATGACGTCCTCGAACCTGGCGGTGAGTAAACACTGAGCCTCCACCTTATTCCGAGCCCGCACCGATTCAATGACCGCAATGCTCACTGGCGTTGACGGACACGCTCAGACGGACGGTCGCCAACCCGCCGATTAACCGATTCACGTCACCAAGCTGTCTAGCAAAAGGGCGCCCAAGAAGCTGGCAATAGGCCTCATGCCTTTTTAATAGCCTGCAGCAAGCGAACCATATGAAATGGATCTAAACCAAGCGTGACGCGGGCTCTAAGGTGAACATGTACGAAGTTGTCGTCGGGTTTTGCCGAGGCACTCGTCTTACAGGAAGTGCAGCGCTCGCCGTCATGGAGATATGCAGGCAAGCATCAGGAAATAACAAAAAAGGCGGTCAAGCCATGTTCAAACATTCGAAAGTACGTCAAGCCGGGCTCATTTTATTCGCCACTACGCTGTTGTTGATTTTGCCGAACCTGACGAAGGTGATCGGCTAGTCGATCATTTAACGGTGCCAGGTTTTTATATCGCCATCCAAAATATGTGACTGGCTCGCTACCCGGGCCAGCGTGGGTGTGCCAACCTTTAAGGCACTCTCACGACATGGACGGCGATCATCTTGAAAACGCTTATTTTATTCGGGGCCTTGCTGCTTGGCTCGCCCCTGTATGCCGCACAGCTGAATCTGGAGCTGGGCGCGAACAGTCGCACCTGGCAGACCGAGGAGTTGCTCAAGCACCCTCAAGCCCAGACCATCACCATCAGTAACGACGTTTCCTACAAACGGGACATGAGCTATCGCGCCGTTCCGTTGAGCGCGTTGTTGACCGGTATAAAGCCGGACGACCATCTGCAAGCCGTGGCGCTGGACGGGTTTGCCGCGGAGTTGCCGGCGGCGCCGTTACTCAATACCAAGGGCGCGCGCGCATGGTTGGCGATTGAGGACCCGGCCAAGCCGTGGCCACCATTGTCCGAAGGCAAGCACAGCGCCGGGCCGTTTTATCTGGTGTGGACCAATCCACAAGCCGGCAATATCAGCCCCGAGCAATGGCCATACGAGGTGGCAAGCCTCAAGCGCATGGCGCCCGTGGCCGAGCGCTTCCCTGCCCTGCTACCTGATCCTGCGTTGAAGGCGGATGATCCGGTGAATAAAGGCTTTGCGCTGTTTCAGAAAAATTGCCTGGCCTGTCATCGACTCAATGGTGCGGGGGACGCGCAGTTTGGGCCGGACCTGAATATTCCGTTCAGCCCGACCGAATACTTCGGCGCGGAATTTCTCAAGCGCTACATTCGTGATCCGCAGAGTTTGCGCCAGTGGCCGCAGGCGAAGATGCCGGCATTTGCGCCGTCGGTGTTGCCGGATGGCGATCTGGAGATGTTGGTGGGGTATTTGAAACACATGGCGGGGCGCAAAGCCAAGCCCTGACACCTAACCCCTGTGGGAGCAGGCTCACTCCCACAGGGGTTTGTGGTGTTGTGGATTATTGTTGCTGAACGGAGATAACCGGCGCAGGTATCGGCGTTGGCGATACAAACACCTTCGCGTGCATCTGCTCACACCCACCTCCGCGCCGCATACCGCGCACCGGGCAGGCATCCAGATAATCCAGGCCCACGGCCAGTTTCAAATGGCGTTCCGGGCGAGCCAGTTCGTTGGTCACATCGAAGCTGTACCAGGCGTCATCCAGCCAGGCTTCCGCCCAGGCGTGACTGGCCAAGTGCTCGCTGTTCTCGCTGTACAAATAACCCGACACATAACGCGATGGAATGCCCAGGCTGCGCGCGCAGGCGAGAAACGCATGGGTGTGGTCCTGACAGACGCCTGCACGCCCGGCGAAAGCCTGGGCGGCGCTGGTGTCGACTTCGGTGGAGCCCGGCGTGTAGGTCATGTGCGAGTTCAGGCCATGCATCAAATCAATCAGCGCCGTACGATCCCGACGTTTCTTGCATTCTTTTTCCGCAAACGCCCGCAGCGCTTCGTCCGCTTCGGTCAGACGGGTGAAACGCAGGAACGGGAGCGCTGACTGGCTTTCATGCTCGGCTTCCCGCAGTTCGTCGATGTCGACCTGGCCACGGGCGCCGATGATGATCGCTTCATGCGGCTCGTCCATGGTCAGCACGTGCAGGATATTGCCGAACGGGTCCAGTTGCGCACGCACAGGGCGCGGCAGGTCGAGTTGCCAGCTCAGAACATGCTGGCGCTCACTGTCGTGGGGTGTCAGTCGCAAATACTGGATGCTCGCCCGCACCTGATCTTCGTAGTGATAGGTGGTCTCGTGGCTAATGGAAAGTCTCATGCAGCCTCCAGGTAGGAACTGTGAATGGCGTTACCCAACTGGCGCACCAGCGGGATGAACTCGGTCAGCCAGGCGTGCAGGCCTTCGTCGAGAATTTCGGTGATGCCGGTGTAGCGCAGGCGCGCGTCCATCTCCGCCGCCAGACGTTGCGCGGGACGGCCATTGGCCCCCGGCAACTGGGCGAGGATCTGGTCGATTTCTTCGGTGCAGGCGCGCAAGGAACGCGGAACGTCGGCTCGCAACAACAGAAGCTCGGCGACATGGCGGGCGCCGGGCGCGTCGCGATAGATCTCGGTGTATGCCTCGAACGAGGACAACGCCCGCAGCAACGCGCTCCACTGGTAATAGGCGTGAGCGGTGCCGTCGCTGACCGCCTCGGCCTGATCACCGGCCATCTCATAACGGGCGTCGAGCAGGCGCAACGTGTTGTCGGCCCGTTCGATAAACGTCCCCAGGCGAATGAAGCGGAATGCATCGTTACGCATGATCGTGCCGTAGGACGCGCCGCGGAACAGGTGGGAACGCTCCTTGATCCACTCGCAGAAACGGCTCATGCCGTAACGGCTCAAACCCTGATCGGCGATCCCGCGAATTTCCAGCCAGGTGGCGTTGATGTTTTCCCACATGTCAGCGGTGATTCGCCCTCGCACCGCATGGGCACTGGCCCGCGCAGCGCCCAGACAGCTGTAGATGCTGGCCGGGTTGGCGGCGTCCAGGGCGAAAAAATGCAGCAGCCGTTCGGCGTGCAAATCGCCGTGGCGCTCAAGGTAATCGTCCAGGGTCCCGGTGATCAGCAATGGCATGGCCAATTCGTGCAGACCGTCTCCGCGACCATCCTGTGGCATCAGCGACAGCGAATAACTGATGTCGAGCATCCGTGCGAGGTTTTCCGCCCGCTCCAGGTAACGCGACATCCAATACAAATCCGAGGCAGTTCTACTTAACATGGCAAGCTTCCTTCAATCCTCGACTACCCAGGTGTCCTTGGTTCCGCCGCCCTGGGAGGAATTCACCACCAGGGAGCCTTCGCGCAGGGCGACACGGGTCAAACCGCCGGGCACAACCCGTGTTTCGCGGCCAGACAATACGAACGGCCGCAGGTCGATGTGGCGTGGAGCGATGCCGTTTTCGACAAAGGTCGGACACGTCGACAATGACAACGTCGGTTGCGCGATGTACGCATGGGGCTTGGCTTTGATCCGCGCACGGAACGACTCGATCTCCGCCGCCGTCGCCGCCGGCCCCACCAGCATTCCGTAACCGCCGGAGCCCTGGGTTTCCTTGACCACCAGGTCTGGCAGATTGGCCAGCACGTGGGACAATTCAGAGGGATTACGGCACTGGAACGTCGGCACGTTCTTCAGGATCGGTTCCTCATCGAGGTAGAAACGGATCATGTCCGTGACAAACGGATACACCGACTTGTCGTCCGCAACCCCGGTGCCGATCGCATTGGCCAGCACCACGTTGCCGGAGCGGTAGGACGACAACAGTCCCGGCACGCCGAGCATCGAATCCGGGTTGAACGCCAGCGGATCGAGAAACGCATCGTCGAGGCGCCGGTAAATCACGTCGACGGCTTTCGGCCCGTCCGTGGTGCGCATGAATACCTTGTCGTCGCGCACGAACAGGTCAGCGCCCTCCACCAGTTCAACGCCCATCTCCCGCGCCAGGAAAGCATGTTCGAAAAATGCGCTGTTGAAGCGGCCCGGCGTCAGCACCACCACGCTCGGGTTATCGATCGGGCTGGAGCTTTTCAGGGTGTCGAGCAACAGATTCGGGTAGTGGTCGATGGGCGCGATGCGCTGGGCCGCGAACAACTCGGGGAACAGGCGCATCATCATCTTGCGGTCTTCGAGCATGTAGCTCACGCCGCTCGGTGTGCGCAGGTTGTCTTCGAGCACGTAGTACGTGCCGTCGCCATCACGCACCAGGTCGACGCCGGAGATGTGCGAATAAATATCGCGGTGCAGGTCCAGCCCTTGCATCGCCAACTGGTATTGCTCGTTGGCCAGCACTTGTTCGGCCGGAATGATGCCGGCCTTGATGATGCGCTGCTCGTGATACAGGTCGGCAAGGAACATGTTCAACGCCTTGACCCGCTGGATGCAGCCGCGTTCGACAATCCGCCATTCGCTGGCGGGGATGCTGCGGGGGATGGTGTCGAAGGGAATCAGGCGCTCCGTCCCCTGCTCATCACCGTAAAGCGTGAACGTAATCCCGGCACGATGAAATAACAGATCGGCCTCGCGTCGCCGTTGTGCCAATAGCTCGTCAGGCGTCTCGGCCAGCCAACGGGCAAACTCCCGATAATGCGGGCGGACCTGGCCGCCGGCATCGTACATCTCATCAAAATAGGTGCGGATCATGCCGTACTCCTTGTCACCCGGACATCTAGGCTTCGCAAGGCCCGTGCCATCGGCAGAAACGCTTTAATATCAATCAGTTGGATAATGACTCCGTTAGCACCGCACCAATCCTGTGCAGCAAACGCCCCAAGCTGATCGCCCCCGCTTCATTGCAAGGCGAAGTTCTCGCCTATCACCAGCATAGTCAGAGTTGATTTCACTGCCCGGGAGTCGATACCGATAATCCGTGCATCCGCTGCAAAACCTGACCGAAACTTCCCTTTGGCCGCCTGCTCAGGCGGTTTTTTTTGCGCCGGATTCTTGTTTCAGGGTTTTGCCGAGGGGATTGCGGTCACACAAACGAAAACGGCCAACCCGAAGGTCAGCCGTTGCTGAGCGTTGTCACTGTTCATAGCGTTATGCGAGTAGCCCTCGTACCTCCTGCTTGACGCCCCACCCTTCGATGATGCCGCCCAGAGGCTCGACCACCGCCTCGAAATCCTGCTCAAAGTCGCCAATCCCGTCATAGGTGGCGTACATCACTTTGCTCAGTTCCAGCGCCCATGCGCCGTCATCGCGCACGCTGATTTGTGCATTCAAGGATTCACCACAGTAATGCCCTGCCGCCCTGCGTGCCCGCTCCTCATCAGGGAAAATGGCGTAAAACTCGATGGGATGGAATCGTGAAAAGTCAAAACCGCCTTCTTTCATGCGGCGCAGCACGCTGCTGCTGATGTCTTCTTGATAGGCTGTGCTCATGAAACGTCCCCCTCAAATTGATGGATAGACTTTCCGTATTCCCTGCACTCGCAACCGATGGGTGCGAGCGATGCGGCAACGATGTTGCCGGTGGGAAGCAAGCATGTAGCTGACAAGACCAGACCTTAGCGATCCGTTCGCTGATCTCGATTGCAGAGTAGCCCCAACTCAGAGCTGCTGCCAAGGCCTGGTGTTTCAAGAATGTGCCAGAAG
Organism: Pseudomonas sp. JAI111; assembly: GCF_024809425.1. NCBI lineage: Bacteria > Pseudomonadati > Pseudomonadota > Gammaproteobacteria > Pseudomonadales > Pseudomonadaceae > Pseudomonas > Pseudomonas sp. JAI111. The sequence continues at coordinate 741,665 of NZ_JANUCB010000001.1, forward strand.
TTGTATCAGACGGGAGCAATACCGAGGATTTCAATGCTGTTTTGGGCTTTGAGACTTTTGACACTCGCATCAGCCGTTCGCCCTTCCAGATCATTCAGATCCAGTTTGGCGGCGATAGGAAAAAGTCTTTCCTTGAGGAGTTCGGCGGCTTTCTCGTTATCCGGGCAATCGTCGCACTCGAAGACTTCGTCGACTGTCTCACCGTGATCATCCACGAAAGTGATTTTCCACTTTTGCATCAGTGCCTCCTCGAACAAACCCGCAAATGGGCTTACCTCTATCTGGACTTTTGGTCTGACTGATCGTTCAACGGATTACACCGTAAAGGTATGAAATATATAACCTGTGGGAGCGAGCGAGCCCGCTTCCACAGACGCTGTGGATAACTTTTAATCGTTGCTTGGCTTGTTCACGGCTTGAAGCACGTATTGCGGCAAGGCGAAGGCGCCAATGTGGATTTCCGGGTTGTAGTAGCGGGTGACGATGCCGCTGCCGGCGAAACGCTGTTGAAGGGTTTCACGAGACAGTTTGCGATAAGCCGTATTGGTCGCGCCCCAGGCAAAGGTCATCGAGCCACCGATGTAGGTCGGCACCGCGGCCTGATAGAAGTGCCAGTCCGGGAACAGGCTGCGCAAGCGGCCGGCGGTGGTTTTGACTTCTTCGATCTGCATGAACGGCGTGCCGTTCTGCGTGACCAGAATGCCGCCTTCGTTGAGGCAGCGACGGCACGCCTGGTAGAAATTTTCCGAGAACAGCACTTCACCCGGACCGATCGGGTCGGTGGAGTCGGAAATGATCACGTCGAATTTTTCAGTGGTGGTGGCGACAAAACGCATGCCGTCGTCGATCACCAGGTTCAGGCGTGGATCATCGAACGCACCTTTGGAGTGGTTCGGCAGAAATTCCTTGCACATGTCGACCACAGTGCCGTCGATCTCGACCATGGTGATGTGCTCGACGCCGCCGTGCTTGGCCACTTCACGCAACATGCCGCCGTCGCCGCCACCGATGATCAGAACGCGCTTGGCGCTGCCGTGCGCCAGGATCGGCACATGGGTGAGCATTTCGTGGTAGATGAATTCGTCGGCTTCGGTGGTCTGGATTACCCCGTCCAGCGCCATCACCCGGCCCATGCGCGGGTTTTCGAAGATCACCAGGTGCTGGTGTTCGGTGCGCACTTCATGCAGCAATTTTTCCATGCGAAAACGCTGGCCGTAGCCTTCGTAGAGGGTTTCCAGGTATTCGCTGGTCGGGGTCGTGCTCATGGGAAGTGCTCCGAGGAATGCGGGTGGCAACGGACGGTTACCCGCCCATGATGGCCAATCGATCGGCACGATTGACCGGGAAAGGCGCGCATTCTACGTCGCGGAATATGACAGGTCGAACCTCGCTGATGAGTCGACCCAATACCCTGTAGGAGTGAGCCTGCTCGCGATAGCGGAGTGTCAGTCAGTAAAGGTGTAAACGACATTCCGCTATCGCGAGCAGGCTCGCTCCCACAGGTAAGGTGTCGACCTTCAGAGAGAGATCAGATCCGAACATTGCCCCGTGGCCCGGCGATGGCCCAGATGATCAGGCCCAGGACCGGCAGCAGCAGGATCAGCAGCACCCAGATGATTTTCATCCCTGTTTCAGCGCCACTTTTGAGCACGTTGATGATTGCCCAGATATCGAGGGCAAGAATGATCAGGCCAACCAGACCGTTAAACGTGGAACCCATGGTGTCGCTCCTAAGAGTGGTATGCACTCTTAGGATAGCCGGGCCTTGCGAGGGTTCCGTTATTTAAACGTGAATCGCGACTTTGAGGGCTTCGAGCGAAGGCGCGGCAGCGATGCCGACTTCGGCGCACAGCTCCAGCACGCGAGGCACGTCGTTGCCGAAGACCAGCACCACTTGCAACTCGTCGTCGAGCAACTGACTGAAGTTCATCAGCGTGTAACCGCCGTTTTCCTTGTTCATGCTGCCCATCTGCACCTGAATGCGGTTGAGTGCGGTCAGGGCTTCGGTCTTGGCCAGTTGCTTGGGCTTGATGTTGAAATCCACGCCCGGGCCGAACGAGGCGACGATCTGCGCGAACAAATCCATGTAGGTATCGGCCTGGAACAGCACGGTTTCCGGCAGACTGCCGACAACCACCCACTCGCCCAGCGGAATCGGGAAGGTGTCGTCGTAGTTGATATCCGGATTGGCCGCCAGAAAAGCTTCGGGATCGGCGTAGGCCTGGGCCGCTTCCTCAGCGACTTTCAGGATTTCGTCATCGCTCATGCACCCGGAGCTGATTTTGCTGATGAGTTCGACGAGTGCGGCTTTCATGGGACGGATCCTGTAGCGAGTGAATTTTGAGGGCGCGAAGGATAGCGCATTACGCCCCCCAATCCGTAGCCGATCAGCCGAGCAGTTTCTGCAATTGCGCAGTGGTATCAACGGCGCCCATCGTTTTCGCAGCGTCCAGTGCCGACACGCCATTGGCGTCCTTGGCTTTCGGGTCGGCGCCTTTGCTGATCAGGTAGTCGACGATTTTGACGCGGTTGAACATCGCCGCCATCATCAGCGCGGTACGACCGTCAAACGACGAGCCTTCGACTTGTGCGCCACCTTCCACCAACGCCTCGACCACCGCCAGATCGCCTTTGAACGCAGCGCCGGCAATCGGGCTCTGGCCGTTGTCGTTGCGGATTTCCGGGTCGGCCTTGTGTTCCAGCAGCACTTTTACCGTGTCCACATGACCGTGGTAAGCGGCGAGCATCAACAAGGTGTCGCCCTTATGGTTGCGCAGGTTCGGCGGCAGGCCTTTGCTCAGCAGCGCGGCCATCATCGCCGCATCGCCCTCGCGCGCTTTGTTGAAGACCTGCTCGGCAAATTCGGCGGCTTCTTCGGGGGTCATCTGGCGGCTTTGGTCTGACATCGGGCACTCCACGTTCGGTTATTCGCAAAGCCGACAGTTTCCCGAGCAGCCCCGAAGCTGTCACTTCTTTTTTCTCAAGGGCCGCCATAGCCACCTTCAATAGCGCTGCTTTCAATAACGAAAAGCGCCGCCGTGAATATCCGCCAACACCTGATCGGTGACTTGCACATAAGTCTGGGTGCCGGGCAGCCAGGCGTAGATCGGATCGTCGCCGGTTTTAGCGAGGTCGAAGGCTTCGTCCTTGAGCCGGGTCTTCTGGTATTTGAAGGTGCCGGTGGTCTCCATTTTCACTTTCACCCGCAGGAAAAGTGGCACCGCATACGCGGGCATTTGCTCGCGGGCAAACGCCAGCAATTCGCTGAAATCCAGGGTCGCCAAGGACTCCGCTGGCGTGATCGCGGCCATGCCGGCACGTCCGTTGGTGTTGCGGATTTCGACGCCGTAGGCCACGGCTTCGCAAATATTCGGGTGTTTCAGGAGGATGTTCTCGACCTCGGTGGTCGAAACGTTTTCACCCTTCCAGCGGTAGGTGTCGCCCAGCCGGTCGACAAATTGCGCGTGACCGAAACCGATGTTGCGCAGCAGATCGCCGGTGTTGAAGTAACGGTCGCCTTTCACGAACACGTCGTGAAGGATGACTTTCTCGGTCTTTTGCGGATCGGTATAGCCGTCCAGTGGCGCCTTGTCGTCGATCCGCGCCAGCAACAAGCCCTGCTCGCCTTTGCCGACTTTGCGCATGAAGCCCTTGGCGTTACGCGTCGGCTGGCCGCTGTCATGGTCGTAGGCCACCAGCTCCCAGGCCATCAGGGAGAAACCGACGGTGTTGTCAAAGTTGAGAATGTTGCTGAACCCGATGTTGCCGTCGCTGGCGGCATACAGCTCACAGATGTGCCCGACGCCAAAGCGTGTCTTGAACTCGCGCCAGGCGCCGGGACGCAAGCCATTACCGATCATCTTGGTCACTGGATGCTGGTTGTCGTCGGGGCTGGGTGGTTGATCCACCAGATAGCGGCACAATTCACCGACATACCCCAGGGTGGTCGCCCGATACTTGCGCACGTCATGCCAGAATTGGCTGGCGCTGAATTTGCGGCGGATGGCAAATCCTGATGCGCCGTTGATCGCCGAGCCCCAACACACGCAAAGCCCGGTGGCGTGATACAGCGGCAAGGTGCAATAGACCACATCCTGGGGCTGCATATTCAGGGCGATCAGGCCGAAGCTTACCGAGCTGCGCATCCAGCGACCGTGCTTGAAGACGCCTGCCTTGGGCAACCCGGTGGTGCCCGAGGTGTAGATATAGAAACAAGGATCGTCGAAATAAACCTGCCGGCTGCTGACGGGGTTCTCGCTGGACGCGGTGGCGGCGTCAGTCATCAGATTGATGAAACCTGCAGGCGCGACACCGGGACGAGTGTAGGTGTCTTGATCGGCAACGAACCAGGTGCGCGTCGTCTCGATCGATACCCGTTCGCGGACCGCGCTGAAGGCCGGGACCAGTTCTTCGCCGACGATGATTGCCACAGGCGTCACCAGGTTCAGGCTGTGGGCCAGTGTGTCACGGGTTTGCGAGGTGTTGAGCAAGGCACTGATCGCACCGACCTTGGCCACGGCCAATATCGTCACCAGCAGTTCCGGGCGGTTCTCGAGGAAAACCGCCACCACATCTCCCTTGCCGATGCCTTGGACAATCAGGTGATGGGCGATGCGATTGGCCCACTGGTTGACCTGTGCATAACTCAGCACCACATCGCCCTGCAGCAACGCGGGGCCATCGGGATTGCGCAACGCGGCTTGCTCGAACGTCCAGCCGAGGCCACACGGTTGGGTCGGGTCCTTGACGTTGGCGACTTTCATGCCTTTCACCACTCGGGGAATGGTTTTGGCAATGGAAGGCAGCTTGCGGAGCATCATGCCCCAGGTAATCGTGTCGCTCATGCGTGCTCCCGTTAGATCTTTTTATTGTCGGGCGGCGTTCTATGAGACCGAAAATACGTCAGCGGTTCTTGAGCTGTACACGCGGTTTTTGAAATGTTTTGTATCTGCACCAGCAGGCTGAAAACCGTGAACCTCAACGCGGCTAAATGGTTCCATTGAATCGTGCCCGACCACGCAAAATGCAGGATGCACGATGGCCTTTCATGCAGTTTGCACGAATCCAAAAAACCACCTAAAAATTAACTTGTTGATTTATAACGATTTTTAAAAAATCAGGTGCTGGCACAATCGCTGCAACTACCTCTCCATGCTTGCTAATCAAGTGCTAACGGAGCTGATAGACATGAGCCTGATCCAAGAAAAATTTACCTCCCTGTTCTCCAACTTCGAAGTGACCACCCAGCCGCGTCCTGACGGTGGCATTCTGCTGACCTTGCGCAGCAACGAAGGCAAAGTGTTCAAGCGTTCGATTTCCTACCAGCAATTGCATGCTGGTGATCAGTTGTCCTGGGTGATCAGTGCGATCCGTCGTGACCTGGCCGAACAAGCCAGCGAACTGCCGCAGATCTCCATGCTGCAAAGCCAGCAACGGTTTGCCCTGCCGACGTATCACTCGGCGTAAAACCTGCGGTTGTATAAGTCAGTACGCAGCAAACAAACAGGCCGTGAGAGCTTTCGCTCCACGGCCTGTTTTGTTTCTGATGTTTTGCAATCCCTGTGGGAGTGAGCCTGCTCGCGATGGCGTCTGAACATTCAACACTTATGTTGACTGACAAACCGCTATCGCGAGCAGGCTCACTCCCACAGGTTATGTGTTTCGAGGCTTAGAAAGTGGAAGGGTCGATCCGCGCGAAACTGTCGACGGTCGTATGCCCCGCCAGCTCCCCGCCCTCTCGCGCCAGCCCGCAAGTCGCCATGCCGGCCGTGCGCGCCGCATCAAGTTCTTCGACGATGTCGGACAAAAACAGAATCTGCGACGGCTCGACGCCGATGGCCTGGGTGATGCGCGCATAAGACGACGCTTCACGCTTGGGCCCCGACGTGGTGTCGAAATAGCCGCTGAACAGTGGCGACAAATCCCCCGCCTCCGAGCAGCCGAAAATCAGCTTTTGCGCCTGAATCGAGCCCGAGGAATACACAAACAGTTTGAAACCTTCCTGATGCCAGCGCTTGAGCGCTTCAACGGCGTCCGGATAAACGTGGCCTTTCAACTGCCCGGCCTGATAACCCTGGGCCCAGACCATGCCCTGCAATGCCTTGAGCGGAGTGGCCTTGCGGTCTTCGGCAATCCAGCCCAACAGAATGTCGATGACTCGCTCGACGTGCGCCTCAGGCTCATTGCTGTCCCGGCGCACGGCCGTCAGTTGCTCGGCCACATCGGCGCGTTCGGCGTGTTGGCGAACGAAGTCCGGCAAGTGTTTGGCCGCGTAGGGAAACAGCACGTCGAACACAAAACTCACCGCGCTGGTGGTGCCTTCAATGTCGGTGAGAATCGCCTTGATCGGCATTGGCTCAGTCCTCAAGACGCGGGAAGCGGCTGGCGATGTCTTCGCCAGTGAAGTTGGCCACCCAGCCTTCAGGGTTGTTGAACAGGCGAATCGCCACGAAATGCGGATGCTCGCCCATGTCGAACCAGTGAGGTGTGCCGGCGGGCACCGAGATCAGGTCGTTCTTCTCGCAGAGCACCGCATAGACGTAATCGTCGATGTGCAGGGTAAACAGCCCACGGCCAGCGACGAAAAATCGTACTTCGTCTTCACCATGGCGATGTTCGTCGAGGAACTTGGCGCGCAATTCGGCTTTTTGCGGGTGATCGCTGTTCAGGCTGATCACATCGACCGTGACGTAACCGCGTTCGGTCATCAGCTTGTCGATCTGCTCCTGATACGCGGCAATCACTTCTTCCTGGCTGGCGCCGGGCTGGATTTTCGCCGTGGCTTGCCAGCGGTCGAAACGCACGCCCTGCTCGGCCAGGGTCGAGGCGATGTCTTCGAAATGGGTCAACACCTTGTTCGGAATGTCAGGGCTTGAGACGTGGTAAACGGACAGGCTGCTCATCAGGGCAACTCCTTAACGGTTCATGCATTACGGTTAAAGAGCGAACGCGTCTTCAACTCGCACTCGAACAAAAATTCAAAGGCCTCGATCTGTCGCAGCGCATCGCTCATGCGTGCGCCCCAGGTGTAGAGGCCATGGCCGCGAATCAGGTAGCCGACGCAATCCGGATGGGCTTCAAGCCAAGGCTGCACCTTGGTGGCGAGGCGCGCAATGTCCTGATCGTTGTCGAAAATCGGCACGCGCACCCGGGATTCATGGGTCGAGATACCACTGAAAGCTTTTTGCAATTCGTAGTCTTCGAAGTCGATGAATTCGCCCGGCGTCAGGCGTGACAGCACCGTGGCGTTCACCGAATGGGTATGCAACACCGCGCCGATCTCCGGGCGCCAGTTGTAGAGCTGGGTGTGCAGCAAGGTTTCGGCGGACGGTTTTTTGCCCGGTTCCAGGCTATTGCCCGACAGGTCGGCGGCCAACACATCATCCACACCGAGCTGGCCTTTGTGCTTGCCGGACACTGTCAACAGCGCTTCGGTCGTCGACAGGCGGGTCGAATAGTTGCTGCTGGTGGCTGGCGACCAGCCGCGACCATACAGAAAACGCCCGGCGTCGATGATTTCCTGGGCGAGGTGTTCACGGGTAAGGCTCATGGCCTGTCCTCTTGCAGTCGTGTGGCAATGATAACGGCAGCCGCCAGCGCTGCGAGGCTTGCAATACTAAAGGTCAATGTGGCGCCAAGGGCGTTCCAGCTGTAGCCGGCATATAACGCGCCCAGTGCGCCACCGGTGCCGGCCAGCGCCGCGTACAACGCCTGGCCCTGCCCTTGCTGGCGCGCGCCGAAGCTACGTTGCACGAACTGGATGGCAGCGGCGTGAAAGCTGCCAAATGTTGCCGCGTGCAACACTTGGGCAAACAGCAGCACCCACAGAAGCTCGGCGAACGATCCCAGCAGCAACCAGCGCAACGCCGCCAGCAGAAAACTCGCCAGCAGCACCCGACGCACCGAGAAACGCGCGAGGATCTTGCTCATGGCCAGAAACATCAGGACTTCGGCAACCACGCCGACCGCCCAGAGCATCCCGATCACGCCACGGCTGTAACCGAGTCGTTCAAGGTGCAACGTCAGAAAGGTGTAATACGGACCGTGACTCATCTGCATCAGCGCCACACACCCGTAAAACGCCAGAACCCCGGGGCTGCGCAGTTGCTTGAGAAAGCCGTCCGCCGCTGGCCGCTCACCGTGAACGGGTTGGGCGTTGGGCACCCACAAGCTGCTCACCACGATCCCGGCCATGATCAGCACCAGCGCCACCGGATAAATGTCCAGGCTCAGCCATTCGAACAACCGGCCGAGCGCGACCACGGTGATGATGAAACCGATGGAACCCCAGAGGCGGATCTGACTGTAGCGCGAGGTCTGGCCTTTCAAGTGCGCCAGGGTGATGACTTCGAACTGCGGCAACACCGCGTGCCAGAAAAACGCGTGCAAGGCCATGACCATCGCCAGCCAGGCGTAGGTCTTGCTGACGAAAATCAGCGAGAACGTCAGCAGCGTGCACACGGCGCCGAAGCGCACGATGGCCAGGCGTCGGCCGGTGTAGTCGCCGAGCCAGCCCCAGATGTTCGGCGCCACGCAGCGCATCAGCATCGGGATCGCCACCAGTTCGCCGATGCGCGCGCTGGAAAAACCCAGGTGATCGAAGTACAGCGCCAGAAACGGCGCCGTCGACCCGAGCAAGGCGAAATAGAACAGATAGAAACTGGAAAGCCGCCAGTACGGGAGCGCCGCCACGTCGTCAGACCGCAGCGGCATTAAGGTCAGCCATTAAAGCTGACCCAGCACCGGCGTGCTCACACGCACGTCGGCATTCTGCCCGCGATGACGCAACAGGTGATCCATCAGCACGATGGCCATCATCGCTTCGGCGATCGGCGTTGCGCGGATACCGACGCAAGGGTCGTGGCGACCTTTGGTGATGACTTCCACCGGGTTGCCGTGGATGTCGATGGAACGGCCGGGTGTGGTGATGCTTGAGGTTGGCTTGAGTGCCAGGTGCGCAACGATCGGCTGGCCCGACGAGATCCCGCCCAAAATGCCGCCCGCGTTGTTGCTGAGAAAACCTTGCGGAGTCATTTCATCGCGGTGTTCGGTGCCACGCTGGGCCACGCTGGCGAAACCGGCGCCGATTTCCACGCCTTTGACTGCGTTGATGCTCATCAGCGCATGGGCCAGTTCGGCATCGAGACGGTCGAAGATCGGCTCGCCGAGGCCCGGCATCACGCCTTCGGCGACCACGGTAATCTTCGCGCCGACCGAATCCTGGTCGCGGCGCAACTGGTCCATGTAGGTTTCCAGCTCCGGCACCTTGTCCGGGTCAGGGCAGAAGAAAGCGTTTTCTTCTACCGAATCCCAGGTCTTGAACGGGATTTCGATCGGACCGAGCTGGCTCATGTAGCCGCGAATGACGATGCCTTGGGTGGCCAGGTATTTCTTGGCGATTGCACCGGCTGCCACGCGCATCGCGGTTTCACGCGCCGAGCTGCGACCGCCGCCGCGGTAATCGCGCTCGCCGTATTTGTGGTGGTAGGTGTAATCGGCGTGGGCCGGGCGGAACAGATCCTTGATCGCCGAGTAGTCCTTGGACTTCTGGTCGGTGTTGCGGATCAGCAGGCCGATGGAGCAACCGGTGGTACGCCCCTCGAATACGCCCGAGAGGATTTCGACCTCGTCGGCTTCCTGGCGCTGAGTGGTGTGGCGGCTGGTGCCGGGCTTGCGGCGATCCAGATCGCGCTGCAAATCCTCAAGGGATATCTCCAGCCCCGGCGGGCAGCCGTCGACAATGGCGACCAACGCCGGACCATGGCTTTCGCCCGCGGTGGTGACAGTGAACAGCTTGCCGTAGGTATTGCCGGACATGCAGGACGCTCCGTGAAATGAACCTGAATACGTAATGCGCGCCAGTATACGCAGGCTACCCAAGTAGTTCATCCTCGAACCTTATGGGTGCCTGCGAGTCCAACCGGCACCTTTGTGAATGATGGCGTGATGATGCTGCGAGTTCTAGTCTTGACTCTTACCCTGTTTACCGGCTTTGCCCAGGCCACTGTCCTGCAACGCCCGATCACCCTTGATACCGGTAGCGGAGAGCTTTTCGGCTCGCTGTTGCTGCCAAAGTCCGACACTCCGGTGCCGGTTGTGCTGATCATTTCCGGCTCCGGTCCTACGGATCGTGACGGAAACAACATCGAAGGCGGACGCAACGACAGCCTCAAACGGCTGGCCTGGGTGTTGGCCAAACACAACATCGCCAGTGTGCGTTTCGACAAACGCGGGGTGGCGGCGAGTCTCGCGGCGACGCCAGACGAGCGCAATCTCTCGGTGGAAGCCTATGTGTCCGACGCCGAGGCCTGGGCCCGCAAGCTCAAAACCGATCCACGTTTCGGCCAACTGATTTTGCTGGGCCACAGCGAAGGGGCGTTGATTGCCACCCTCGCCGCTCCGAGCGTCGATGCCGCTGCGGTGATTTCCTTGTCCGGCAGCGCCCGACCAATCGACCAGGTCATACGCCAGCAATTGAGCAACCGCCTGCCGCCACCGTTGATGCAGCGCAGCAATGAGTTGCTCGACAGCCTCAAGGCGGGCCACGCTGACGATAACGTGCCGCCGCAACTGGAGGCGATTTTCCGCCCGAGTGTGCAGCCGTACATGATTTCACTGTTCCGCCAGGATCCGGCCGCAGCGTTCGCGAAGCTGAAGATGCCGGCATTGATCATTCAGGGCAGCAACGACATCCAGGTTGGCGTGGGTGACGCCAAAATGCTCAAGGCGGCCAAACCGGACGCCGAACTGGTGGTGATCGAAGGCATGAACCACGTCATGCGCATCGTGCCCAACGATGTAAAGCGGCAACTGGCGTCCTACAAGGATCCACAATTGCCACTGGCCGCCGAACTCGGGACGCGAATCATCGAGTTTATTGACGGACTTCACTCTCGTTAAGCGACCTACCCTCCAGTCCTGAAAAAAACGGCCGATAAGCCTTTGTCGCCAGCGCTATGGCGGGCGACAAGCAGAGCTTGGACAGGACTCGCCGCGATGACAGATACCCAGACTTCACCCGACACCACCGCTGAAAAAGACGTACCGCCAGCGGTCGAGCTGCCGTGGGCGGACGTCCATGTCGAGCACCACAAGATGCTCCGCCTGGCGCCGCTGCAAACCGACCGCAACACCGGTGGGCGGCCATTGCGCTTTGTCGAGTTCGGTTACGCCGAGCGCACCAGCAAGGAATACAGCCTGATGCGCATGAGCATCACGCTGCCCGGCCAGCGCGTACGCAAAGAGCAGAATCATCTGGATGTGTGGGTCAATCACACGACCAAATGTGTGCACTTCGGGCCAGACAGCGGCCTGCAGGTCGAGCCGGTCAACCGTGGTATCGGCCGCTTCATGGCTGCCCAAGGCATCACTTGGGCGAAGAAGCGCTGGCCCGGCTACACCGTTGATGGCACTGACCTGAACAATAAAGATGCGCTGAACGAAGACACACGCCTGCGGCGAGATAGCTTTCTCAAAGCGCACGGCTTTGAGGTGGTGTACGCCGACGCCCAGCATCTGAAAGGCAGCGTCAAAGAGGTTCAGGTCGGCGACCTGAAGGGTGACTGGAACAGCGAAAAGCTTCAGGTGGTGGAAATCATCGAGGCGGCGCAGATGCTTCAGCAGGCGGAGCAGAATCTCGCCGAGCAGGAAGTGAAGCTCAAGAAACACGAAGAAAAAGTCAGCAAGTACAAGCGTGAAGACGCCGGGCTGCGCTTTACCATTACGTGCCTGGTGGCGTTTGCGGTGTTTCAGGCGGGGTTGTTGATCTGGATTGCGACGCACCGCTGATCGCTGATCGTTCCCACGCTCTGCGTGGGAATGCAGCCCGGGACGCTCTGCATCCCAAGTGGACGCAGAGCGTCCATTGAGGCATTCCCACGCAGAGCGTGGGAACGATCAGGCTGGTTCAGTCAGACGCGGGAAGCGAACAGCGCTTGATGATCGCGGCACTGCTCTGCGGTCAACATGAACACGCCATGCCCGCCGCGCTCGAAATCGAGCCAGGCGAAGTCGACTTCCGGGTACAGCGCCTCGACGTGCACCTGGCTGTTGCCCACTTCAACAATCAGCAAGCCCTTCTCGGTCAAATGATCCGCCGCCTCGGCGAGCATCCGTCGCACCAGGTTCAAACCATCGTCGCCACAGGCCAGGCCCAATTCCGGTTCATGCTGGTATTCATCCGGCATGTCGGCGAAATCTTCCGCATCGACGTAGGGCGGGTTCGACACGATCAGGTCGAAACGCTGACCCGGCAAACCGTCAAAACCATCACCCTGAACGGTGTACACCCGCTCATCCACGCCGTGACGCTCGATATTCTGGTTGGCCACCTCCAGCGCTTCGAACGACAGGTCGGCCAGTACCACTTCGGCCTTCTGGAATTCATAGGCACAGGCAATGCCGATGCAACCGGAACCGGTGCACAGGTCAAGAATCCGCGCAGGTTCGGCGCCCAACCAAGGCTCGAAACGTTTTTCGATCAGTTCGCCAATCGGTGAACGCGGGATCAGGACGCGCTCGTCGACAATGAACGACATGCCACAGAACCAGGCCTCGCCCAGCAAGTAAGCGGTGGGAATGCGTTGTTCGATGCGACGCTTGAGCAACCGTTGCAGATTGACCACCTCGTCCTCTTCCAGATTGCAGTCCAGATAGCTGTCGGCGATTTCCCACGGCAAGTGCAAGGCACCGAGCACCAGTTGACGGGCTTCGTCCCAGGCGTTGTCGGTCCCATGGCCGAAAAACAGATCCTCCCCATGGAAGCGGCTGACGGCCCAACGGATATGGTCACGCAGGGTACGAAGGCGGGAAGTGATCACGGGGTAGACTCCAGAAAAAACGACTGGCGATTCTAACAGCCAAAACGCGCCGCGACGACGCAGGAAAAACACCGGATCAGATGTAGGACATATCCATTTTTACCGGTGGCTATTGAACAAAATGTGCATCTTGACAAGGCTGCACGCCAGCAACGACGGCGTTTGCGATAGTAGCGATTCACAGAACCGCTCAGCCAGAGGACAATGTCGCAAAAGCCCCACTCCAAGGAGCCCCAGAATGTCCGTTCCAAAAACGATGTTTCAACTCAGCGGCCGCGGTTACGCAGCAGCCAATCTGGGTCATGCGACCCTAGTCATCATCGATGCCCAGAAAGAATACCTCAGTGGTCCGTTGGCCCTGAGCGGCATGGATGCTGCCGTCGCGAACATCAAGCAACTGGTCGCCGCTGCCCGCGCGGCGGGTCGGCCGATTGTGCATGTGCGTCACCTGGGTACCGTGGGTGGCCTGTTCGATCCACAAGGCGAGCGCGGTGAGTTTATCCCGGGGCTTGAGCCACAGGGCGACGAAACCATCATCGGCAAACTGTTGCCGAGCGCGTTTCATGGCACCCAATTGTACGATCGACTGCAAGAACTGGGCTCCCTGGACCTGATCGTTTGCGGTTTCATGAGTCATTCCAGCGTTAGCACCACCGTGCGCGCGGCGAAAAACCTGGGCTTTCGCTGCACCTTGGTGGAGGACGCCTGCGCGACCCGCGATTTGCCCTACAAGGGTGGCGTACTCACGGCCGAGCATGTGCAGCAAACTGAAATGGCGATCATGGCGGATAACTTCGCCACCCTCGCGCTGACTCACGATCTGATCTGATCGGCCTAGGTGAGCGGTCAATACCGCCGCTCATCCACAAAAGCCTCTCATTTGCTGCAATTGACTTAGCCTCAGGAACAACCCGGACAACTCCCGGTCGAAGGGCCGATACCCATTGAGGAAGGTCGGAATGAAGTTATCCGATGGTTTTGATGCACGCCGCCTGCGGCCCAAAGGGCAACGCAATTGGCGCTTTCGATTCGGCGCCGCGTTTGCGGCCTTGCTGGCAACCTGCGGTGTGTTGCTGGCCATGGCGGGCGCCGCCAGCCTGCTGGGTCGTCCACCGGCCCTGGGCGAGTTGAATGCCAGCCGGCTGGGCTCGGCGATCATTCTGGCCGTCGGCCTGTTGGTGCTCTATATCGGCGTGTGGTTGTGGCGCCGCTGCCGTCGCCGCTCGCGCCAGTCGCGAGAGCTGAACATATCCCCGCACCTGATGAAAAAACACGACTGAATCCAGGCCCGCCCTTTGGCGGGCCTCAATTGTTATGGATAGCGCCCCGACTTGGGTAAACTGGCCGCCCTTCGCGGAGGCTGACATGCAAGACGACGATTTTTCCCTGTTCAAAAGTGCAATCCAAGGCGTCAAGCCGATCAAGCACGATCGCGCCGACACCGGCAAACCCAAGGCCGACCGCGCGCAAATCGCCAAGTTGCGACAGGCCGCGACCGTTCGCACCGACGCCACCACGGTTGATGGCTTGTCCGATCAGTTCGTCATCGACGTCGGCCCGGAAGACGAGTTGATGTGGGCGCGTGACGGCGTTCAGGAAAGCCAGATGCGCAAGCTCAAGATCGGACAGATTCCGTTCGAAGGCAGCCTGGACCTGCATGGCATGACCGTTGAAAAGGCCCGGGAAACCCTCTGGGCGTTTCTGGCCGAAGCGACCAAATTCGAAATCCGCTGCGTGCGCGTCACCCACGGTAAAGCCGTGCGCCTGGACGGCAAGCGGCCGATGATCAAAAGTCACGTCAACACCTGGCTGCGCCAGCATTCGCAGGTGCTCGGCTTCACCTCGTGCCAACCCAGGCACGGTGGCGCCGGCGCCGTTTATGTGATGCTCAAACGAACCATGATGGAAGGCCGCGACGAGTAAAGCTGCCGCTTCACGCTTGCGGCGCCGTGCCTTATGGCAATTTTCCTTAAAACGACTCGACTGGCTTATTTGCCTGCTGATCCAGCTTTTTTTGGTCAAGCTTTGGAAAGGAAAACTTTAAAATCAAATAAGCATCTTTACCTACGCTATCGGCGATCAGATCTACAGTCCTCGCATTGTCAGGCGCAAATTCCAATAATCGACGAAAACTTTTAGCATATCCAATCGAAACTCTATTATCTATGAAAGTATAAGTAACATGCCCTCCAGCCAAGGCCATCCTTTCATAATTAGAAGCTCCGATTTTTACAAACTCGGGTTTTGACACTTTGCTCGCCATCGAAAGTACATCGAAAGTATCTTGCCCATTGCCAATCACTACCATGCCAAAGCTCTTCCTAATGGCCGCCATGGCGCGCAGGTACAACTCACGCTCAAACGGGGAGCGTAGCGAAACCATCGAAAGCTTGTCATTTTTGAAAACTAGCGACGCTGTGAATTTATTTTCAATAAAAACTAATTCAGTACATTTAGCCGTCGTACCTACCTGCGACGAACAATCATAATAACCGTTAGTCTCAGTGTAATTTGAGATAGGTGAGTCATAAGCGTATTTCTTAAACAGGTAGTCAGTTGCAACTGCATTCTGCGCACCCGAGATAATGGCTACCATGGACAGGGCCAGCGCACAGGTTTTTTTAAACATGGATTCCATTCCTAGGATAGAGGGCAAGGGATAGCGCAATGCTATCAGCCCTGGATCAGATTTGTCTCTTCAACCCAAGCAGGCCGGTGTGGTCTACAGATACCTCAGGTCAGCACCGACCGGATTGAAGGTTCACGCCCGCCGGCCATACAACTGCCGACACACTTAAGCTACCATGTGCAGCACGACGGGTATGAAACCCTGCAATCACTGCCTTTAAGCTCGGTCAAAGCGTCAGATGCTGTCGACCTATGCCCTGTGGACCTCCAGCACCAACCGGATGACCTAGGCAAACGAAACAGCTCGATTGATACAAAATTGGTACAGACAGAATAAGTACCCTCCTGAAACCCTTATGGAATCAGCCTCTGTGACACTGGAACAGAATTACACCGCGATTCTCGGCCAATTGGGCGAGGACGTCTCCCGCGAGGGCCTGCTCGACACGCCAAAGCGTGCCGCCAAAGCCATGCAGTACCTCTGCCGCGGCTATGAACAGACACTGGAAGAAGTCACCAACGGTGCCTTGTTCAGCTCCGATAACAGCGAAATGGTGCTGGTCAAGGACATCGAGCTCTACTCGTTGTGCGAACACCACCTGCTGCCGTTCATCGGCAAGGCTCACGTCGCCTACATTCCGAGCGGCAAAGTGCTGGGCCTGTCGAAAGTCGCGCGGATCGTCGATATGTATGCCCGCCGCCTGCAGATCCAGGAAAACCTCAGCCGCCAGATCGCCGATGCGGTCCAGCAAGTCACCGGCGCCCTGGGCGTTGCGGTGGTAATCGAGGCCAAGCACATGTGCATGATGATGCGCGGTGTGGAGAAACAGAACTCGTCGATGATCACCTCGGTGATGCTGGGTGAGTTCCGCGAAAACGCGGCGACCCGCAGCGAGTTTCTCAGTCTGATCAAGTAACCCGCAGCACGAAGAAAACCGGCATTCATCGCCGGTTTTTTTTCGCCTGTGAAAATCAGGTAAGCTGCGCGCCTTCTGCTTGCCCCTGTGAGGCTTATACCGTGTTCGTAAAAGCGCTTCGTGTCGGCCTTGGCCAACTGATCATCTTCATCGACTTCATCACCCGTCCCGGCAAGAAACAACGTCCCGCCGAGGTTCAGGCCCAGGTCAACACGGCGGCCAAGAGCCTGACGTTGTATCAGTTTCACGCCTGCCCGTTCTGCGTGAAAACCCGCCGCACCTTGCGCCGTCTGAACGTGCCGGTGGCGTTGCGCGATGCGAAAAACAATGAACAGGATCGCCAGACCCTGCTGCAGCAAGGCGGCAAAATCAAAGTGCCGTGCCTGCGCATTGAAGAGAATGGGCAGACCACCTGGATGTATGAGTCCAAGGTGATTATTGATTATCTGGATAAGCGATTTGCTGCAGCCTGATGGTTTTGTGGTGCGCTGACTGACGCCATCGCCAGCAGGCTGGCTCCCACAGTGGATTTGTGTCGCTCACAAACCTGTGGGAGTGAGCCTGCTCGCGATGAGGACACCGCAAATTCCAGACAAAAATAAACCGGCCCATGAGCCGGTTTATTGGTTTATACCCTCCCCTCAAGCCGCTTTCGCCGCGTAGGCCTGGCGTATCACCGCCGCCAATCGACTGAGCCCTTCGTCCAGCCGCGCCGGGTCGATGTGGCTGAAGTTGAGCCGCAGGTGCCCGGGATTGTTGTCCGGATCGGGAAAGAACGGTTCACCCGGCATGAACGCAACATCCGCCGCCAGCGCAGGCTTGAGCAATGTCCGGGTGTCCATCGGTTGTTTGAGCGTCAGCCAGAAAAACAGCCCGCCCTGCGGCACGTTCCAGTCCGCCAGATCGGAGAAATGCGTTTGCAGCGAACACTGGAAAGCATCCCGGCGCCCCCGATAGAAATCTCGTAACTCGCGCAAATGATGGTCGAACTTCTCAGTGCCAATCCATTGCAACGCTTGCCACTGCCCCACGCGATTGGTGTGCAGGTCCGCCGACTGCTTGAGTTTCAACAAGTGCGGGAACAGGTCCGGGCTGGCAATCAGATAACCGACCCGCAAGCCTGGCAATAAGGTTTTCGATACCGTGCCGGTGTAGATCCAGCTGCTCTTTTTCAGGCGACTGACAATCGGCATCGCACTGCCGCCATCGAAGGTCAACTCACGGTACGGCTCGTCTTCGATCAAGGTCACGCCGAATTCATCCAGCAACGCCGCCACCGCATCACGCTTGGCTTCGCTGTAGCGCACCGCCGAGGGATTCTGGAACGTCGGGATCAGGTAGATAAACGCCGGACGATGTTTTTCCAGACGTGCACGCAATTGCTCCAGGTCGGGGCCATCCGCCTCCAGCGGCACGGTGATGCAGTCCGCCCCGAACAACTGGAAAATCTGCAACGCCGCCAGGTAGGTCGGCGCTTCCAGTAAGATCTCGGTGCCTTTGTCGATGTACAGCTTGGCCGCCAGATCGAGAGTTTGTTGAGAGCCGCTGACCACCAGGACCTGACTCGCTTCGCACGGAACGCCCAGCGCTCGTGCCTCGGCCGCCAGGGCTTCACGCAGCGCCGGCTCGCCCTCACTCATGCCGTATTGACCCATCGACAGCGGCATGTCGGCCCACTCGACTTTCGGCAGCATGGCTTCGGCCGGCAAGCCGCCAGCGAACGACATCACTTCCGGGCGCTGGGCGGCCGCGAGGATTTCTCGGATCAAAGAACTTTTAAGGCGCGAGACACGTTCGGAAAAAGCCATGGGGGTCACCGGTAGCGAGGCCTGAGGAAAATGAGTCAAACTAGTTGACCGAAATTACGACAACTCCAACGGAAACGTCAACATGCTTGACCTTAAAAACCCTGGCACCCAGCAACAAGCCATGGAAGCGTTCTTCTTCGGCTACCAGGCGTTCACCGCAAAGGCTGACGAAATGCTTGAGCGCCGCGGCTTGAGTCGGGTGCACCAACGCATTGTGTTTTTTATCGCCCGCTACCCGAACCTGAGCGTCAAGGAGCTGCTGGCCTTGCTCGGCGTGACCAAGCAGGCGCTGAACATGCCGCTGCGTCAGTTGGTGGAAATGCATCTGGTGAACAGCGTCTCGTCCGAGACCGACAAGCGTAAGCGGCTGCTCGAATTGACCGAGGATGGCGCGCGGTTCGAACAGTCGCTGCGACGCGAGCAGGTGAAATTGCTCGAGCGGGTGTTTGCCGAGGCTGGGGAGTCGGCGGTGAATGGGTGGTTGGCGGTGAATCTTGCGCTGGGGCAAACCCAAGCGCTCGCGGACTGAGCCTTAACCGATCGTTCCCACGCTCTGCGTGGGAATGCATCCCGTGACGCTCTGCGTCACATCCGGGCGGAACGCAGAGCGTCCCTGGCGGCATTCCCACGCAGAGCGTGGGAACGATCTGCTCCCGAAGGCCCCCTTCCAGGCGATATATCCCTATCGCCAAACTTTTCGTCTACAAGATCAAAAACATTATTTGCTTTATTTGTATACAAAAGCATAATCCACTTCGTGCGAGTTCCTGACCAACCGGTCAACAAATTCGCAAGTGCCTCAAAGGGCCGCCGCCACCCTCATGGGTCCGGCCCTGGAAATAACAATAAAACTCTTGAGGAGTACTCGCTGTGGAAAGCCGCAAATCCGAAGCCCCGACGCTGGAACTCTCGCCGCCGTTACGCAATGGCTGGCTGGAGCGCATCTTCAAACTCACCTTGCATGGCACCACGGTGAAGACCGAGCTGATTGCCGGTCTGACAACCTTCATCACCATGGCCTACATCATTTTCGTCAACCCCAACATCATGGCTGACGCGGGGATCGATCACGGTGCCGCGTTCGTCGCGACCTGCATCGCCGCGGCATTGGGCTGCCTGCTGATGGGCCTCTACGCCAACTGGCCAGTCGGCCTGGCGCCAGGCATGGGCTTGAACGCTTTCTTCACCTACACCGTGGTCGGCACCATGGGCTACAACTGGGAAACCGCCCTCGGCGCGGTGTTTGTTTCCGGGGTGTTGTTCATGATCCTGACCTTTTCGCGGATTCGCGAATGGTTGCTCAACAGCATCCCGGTGAGCTTGCGCTTCGCCATGGGCGCCGGCGTGGGTCTGTTTCTCGGGCTGATCGGCCTGAAAACCGCCGGTATCGTCGTCGATAGCCCGGCGACCTTGATCAAGCTCGGCTCCCTGCGCGAACCCGGCCCGCTGCTCGCCGCCATCTGCTTCCTGATGATTGCCGTGCTCAGCTACCACAAGGTGTTCGGTGCGATCCTCATCAGCATCATCACCGTGACCCTCGCGGGCTGGGGCCTGGGCCTTGTCCACTACGAAGGCATCATGTCGGCACCGCCGAGCCTGGCGCCCACCTGGATGGCCATGAACATTGCCGGCGTGTTCAACGTCAGCATGATCAGCGTGGTGCTCGCGTTCCTCTTCGTGCACATGTTCGACACCGCCGGCACCTTGATGGGCGTCGCCCAGCGCGCCAACCTGGTGAACGCTGACGGCCGGATCGAAAACCTTTCTCGCGCCATGAAAGCCGACAGCGCGTCCAGCGTTTTCGGGGCAATGGTCGGTGTGCCGCCAGTCACCAGCTACGTGGAAAGTGCTGCCGGTGTGGCAGCGGGTGGTCGGACTGGTCTTACCGCAGTGACCGTAGGTGTGCTATTTATTGCGGCGATGTTTTTCGCACCGCTGGCTGGCATGATCCCCGCTTACGCAACCGCCGGTGCGCTGATTTATGTGGCGATGCTGATGATGGGCGGCATGAAGCACATCGAATGGGACGAAGCGACGGACAGCATTCCGGCGATCGTGACCGCGATCATGATGCCGCTGACCTTCTCGGTAGCCGACGGTATCGCACTGGGCTTTATCACTTATGTGGTGCTCAAGGCGTTCACCGGTAAGCACAAGGAAATTTCCGTCAGTCTGTGGGTGCTGTGCGCGATCTTCATCGCCAAGTTCGTTTTCTTGTAAGCCGCATACGCTTCAAAAACAGGATTCAAAACAGCCTCACCCCGTCGGGTGGGGCTTTTGCACAAATGGAGGAAAGAGATGAGTCTGGAAACCTGGCTGCTGTTCAGCGGCGCTGCGCTGGTGGTGATCCTGATCCCGGGGCCGCTGTCCCTGCTGATGATCAGCAACAGCCTGAATTACGGCTTGCGTCGTTCATATCCGGCGTTTCTGGGGGGCGTGATTGCCTCGATCTGCTTGCTCAGTGCCTCGGCGTTAGGGCTGGGCGCGCTGTTGTTGGCGTCGGAACAGTTGTTCAGCGCCCTGAAAATCGTCGGCGCGTTGTACCTGTTCTACCTCGCCTGGCAGAGCTGGCAGCAATCGCGCCAGCCATCGGTGGGCGCTCAAGTGCCCCAGGCTGCGCCAGTGCCACGCTTTCGCGCACTGTTCGGGCGCGCGTTCGTGCTGGGTGCGAGCAACCCGAAAGACATCCTGTTCTTCGCCGCTTTCCTGCCACAGTTTTTGAATGCAGGGCAGCCGTTCCTGCCGCAATTGCTGGTGATGATTGCGACCTGGACCGTGCTCGATCTGCTGTGCAAATTGGCTTATGGGCTGGGGGCTCATGGTGCGGCGCGGTATTTGCGCAGCGGCAAGGGCCAGAGCTGGTTTAACCGGGTGAGTGCCGGGTTGTTCAGTGGTGCCGGCGCTGCGTCGCTGTTGAGCCGTTAAAGAGCAAAAGATCGCAGCCTCGTTTCACTCGACAGCTCCTACATGGAGACGCATTCCCCTGTAGGAGCTGTCGAGTGAAACGAGGCTGCGATCCTTTGACTTTCCAGCAGGCAAAAAAAAGCCCGCAGTGTGAGCGGGCGAAAGACCAAAGAAGCTATATGCGCAGTCGCTTCCAGGTTGAGGCAGCTGCTTGGGGGATCAGCTGCCGCGGTACGTGGAATAGCTGTATGGCGAAATCAGCAGCGGTACATGGTAGTGATCCTGCTCGGCAGAGATGCCAAAACGCAGCACCACCACATCCAGGAACGCCGGCTCCGGGAGCTGAACGCCACGGGCGCGGTAGTAATCGCCCGCATGAAACTGAACCTGATAGACCCCGGAACGGTAGTCATCGCCCTGCAGCAGCGGCGCATCGACACGGCCGTCGCTGTTGGTGATCGCGCTGGCGACCAATTCCAGCTGCGAGCCTTCAACGCGGTACAACTCGACCTTGATCGAGCTGCCCGGGCAACCGTGTGCAGCGTCCAAAACGTGTGTAGTCAAACGTCCCATTGATTCTGCGCGCCCGCCTGCAAAGAGCAGTCAGGCCTCGCGCCTCCCGAAGTCAGTTGAAAGGAGACCGCACCGATTCGGAGCACGAAACGCTGCGGCGAGCGACTGATTAAGACACTTTTCAAAAAAATTGTACACAATAAAAACGACATTTTTGCAGCCAGTCCCGCCATCCACGATTTCAAGGTGAATCTGACGCAAAACCATACCCTCAGCGGACCTCCTATCCATTACCTGACCAACTGGGCAAGTTTCTTGCAATAGCATGAAGAGATGACAGTTCATCAAAAATGCAAAAATTCAGGCTTACAAAGTGAATATAAAGTTGTATACAATCAGCCCATCGCTGTGACACCAGCCTGTCATCTCATCGCCAGGCCGCCACACAACCTGTCAACGAATAAGAAGGAAGACTGCAGTGAGCGCTGACTACCCACGCGACCTGATCGGTTACGGCAGTAACCCTCCTCACCCCCACTGGCCGGGCAATGCCCGCATCGCCTTGTCGTTCGTACTCAATTACGAGGAAGGCGGCGAGCGCAACATCCTGCACGGCGATAAAGAGTCTGAAGCCTTCCTCTCGGAAATGGTTTCGGCGCAGCCGCTGCAAGGCGCGCGCAACATGAGCATGGAATCCTTGTACGAGTATGGCAGCCGTGCCGGCGTTTGGCGGATTCTGAAACTGTTCAAGGAATTCGACATTCCGCTGACCATCTTCGCCGTGGCCATGGCCGCCCAGCGCCACCCGGATGTGATCCGCGCAATGGTCGAGGCCGGCCACGAGATCTGCAGCCACGGCTATCGCTGGATCGATTACCAGTACATGGACGAGGCGCAGGAACGCGAGCACATGCTCGAAGCGATCCGCATCCTCACCGAACTCACCGGCGAACGCCCGCTGGGCTGGTACACCGGCCGCACCGGTCCGAACACTCGTCGACTGGTGATGGAAGAAGGCGGTTTCCTCTATGACTGCGACACCTACGACGACGACCTGCCCTACTGGGAACCCAACAACCCGACCGGCAAACCGCACCTGGTGATCCCGTACACCCTGGACACCAACGACATGCGCTTCACCCAGGTCCAGGGTTTCAACAAGGGCGACGATTTCTTCGAATACCTCAAAGACGCCTTCGACGTGCTGTACGCCGAAGGCGCCGAAGCGCCGAAGATGTTGTCGATCGGCCTGCACTGCCGCCTGATCGGCCGTCCGGCGCGCCTGGCCTCGCTCAAGCGCTTTATCGAATACGCTAAAAGTCATGAACAGGTGTGGTTCAGCCGCCGTGTCGACATCGCGCGCCACTGGCACGAAACCCACCCGTACCAAGGGGCTGCCCAATGAGCACCTTTCAAACACTGAAACCCTCGACCCTGAGCCGCGACGCGTTCGTCAAAGCCTTCGCCGACATCTACGAACATTCGCCATGGGTAGCCGAAAAGGCTTTCGACCTGGGCCAGGACGCCTCGATCGACGAGATCGAAACCTTGCACCAGCGCATGAGCGACATCCTGTTGAGCGCTGATCACGAAAGCCAACTGGCCCTGATCAACGCTCACCCGGACCTGGCCGGCAAAGCCGCCGTCCAGGGCCAACTGACCGAAGCCAGCACCAATGAACAAGCTGGCGCCGGTATTCACCAATGCACGGCCGAAGAGTTTTCTCGCTTCACCGAGCTGAACGATGCCTACAAGGCCAAGTTCAAGTTTCCCTTCATCATGGCGGTAAAAGGCAGCAACCGGCATCAGATCCTCGCGGCGTTCGAAACGCGCATTCACAACTCGGCAGATACCGAATTCAAATGTGCGCTGGCGCAGATCAACAAGATCGCCCTGTTCCGATTACTGACCCTATAAGCAAGCCTCGCCCGAGTGTTCTTAAACGCGAAGAAACACCCAGGGCCTGGCAAGCATCCCAAGCCAACTTATTAAAGGCAGACAAGAAGAATGAAAGCTTACGCCGTACCTTTCGAGAAGTTCGTCAACCTGGCCGACGCCCGCCTGGGCACCAAGATCATTTCGGTCACCGATGACTGGTTCGCTGATGCCAACCGCCTGTTCCAGCCGACTCCGGCTGTGTGGAAAGAAGGCGTGTTCGATGACAACGGCAAGTGGATGGACGGCTGGGAATCGCGCCGCAAGCGCTTTGAAGGCTACGACAGCGCCGTGATCCGCCTGGGCGTACCAGGTTCTATCAAAGGCGTGGACATCGACACTTCATTCTTCACCGGCAACTTCCCGCCGTCGGCCTCCCTGGAAGCGTGCTTCCTGGCCTCGGGCGAACCGGACGACAACACCCAGTGGACTGAGGTGCTGTCCGCTGTCGAGCTGCAAGGCAACAGCCACCACTACCACGAAATCAGCAATGACCAGGCCTTCAGCCACTTGCGCTTCAACATCTACCCGGATGGTGGCGTGGCCCGTCTGCGCGTCTACGGCATTCCGTTCCGCGACTGGTCCGCTGTCGGTGACAACGAGCAAGTCGACCTGGCCGCCGCCCTCAACGGTGGCCGCGCCCTCGCCTGCTCCGACGAACACTTCGGTCGCATGAGCAACATCCTCAACCCGGGCCGCGGCATCAACATGGGCGACGGCTGGGAAACTGCACGTCGTCGTACCCCGGGCAATGACTGGGTAATCGTCGCGCTGGGTCATGCTGGCGAGATCGAAAAAGTCATCGTCGACACCCTGCACTTCAAAGGCAACTACCCGGATACCTGCTCGATCCAGGGCGCCTTCGTGAAGGGCGGCACCGACAGCCAGATCGAAACCCAATCGCTGTTCTGGCGCGAATTGCTGCCGGCGCAGAAACTGGAAATGCACGCCGAACACACCTTCGCCGAGCAGATCAAAGCCCTGGGCCCGATCACCCACATCCGCCTGAACGTGTTCCCGGACGGAGGTGTGAGTCGCCTGCGCGTTCTTGGCAAGGTCGCGAAGTAACATCCGATCGTTCCCACGCTCCGCGTGGGAATGCATCACTGGACGCTCTGCGTCCGCTTTGGATGTGACGCGGAGCGTCACGGGCTGCATTCCCACGCAGAGCGTGGGAACGATCAACAACACAGAATTCGGAAAAGAACAGCATGCGCACACTGACGATTGAACCGCTGACCAAAGAAGCCTTCGCCCCTTTCGGTGACGTGATCGAAACCGACGGCAGCGATCACTTCATGATCAACAACGGTTCGACCATGCGCTTTCACAAACTGGCGACGGTGGAAACCGCCACGCCAGAAGACAAGGCGATCATCAGCATCTTCCGCGCCGATGCGCAGGACATGCCGCTGACCGTCAGCATGCTGGAGCGTCACCCGCTGGGCAGCCAGGCCTTCATTCCGCTGCTCGGCAACCCCTTTCTGATCGTGGTCGCGCCACTTGGCGATGAACCTGTATCAGGCTTGGTCCGCGCCTTCGTCACCAACGGCAGGCAGGGCATTAATTACCATCGCGGCGTTTGGCACCATCCGGTGCTGACGATCGAAAAGCGGGATGACTTCCTGGTGGTTGATCGCAGTGGCACAGGCAACAACTGCGATGAGCATTTTTTCAAAGAGGATGAGCGTTTGATCCTCGCCCCCCACCAATAAGAGAAGGTCTGATCACTCGACAACAGAGTGACAGGCGAGAGGTAAAGACTGTGGAAGCACATCTGTTGGAATGGCTGAACCTGAGCGTGCGCTGGGTTCACATGATTACTGGCGTGGCCTGGATCGGTGCGTCGTTCTATTTCGTCTGGCTGGAAAACAACCTCAATCGGGTCAACCCGAAAAGCGGTCTGGCCGGCGATTTGTGGGCGATCCACGGCGGCGGTATCTACCACCTGGAAAAATACAAACTGGCCCCACCGACCATGCCGGACAACCTGCACTGGTTCAAATGGGAAGCCTACTTCACCTGGATGTCAGGCATTGCGCTGCTGTGCGTGGTGTTTTACTCCAACCCGACGCTGTATCTGCTGGCACCCGGCAGCACCCTGAGCGGTCCTGAAGGCGTGGCCATCGGTATCGGCTCGTTGTTCATCGGCTGGTTCATCTACTCCTTCCTCTGCGACTCGGCCCTGGGCAAACGCCCTGCCCTTCTCGGTGCAATCCTGTTCGTGCTGACCATTGGCGCCGCTTACGGCTTCAGCAAAGTGTTCAGCGGTCGCGGTGCGTACCTGCACGTCGGCGCGATCATCGGCACCATCATGGTCGGTAACGTGTTCCGCATCATCATGCCGGCGCAGCGCGCACTGGTGGCAGCGATTGCCGAGAACCGCACGCCCGATCCGGCGCTGCCGGCCAAAGGACTGTTGCGTTCGCGGCACAACAACTACTTCACCTTGCCCGTGCTGTTCATCATGATCAGCAACCACTTCCCGAGCACTTACGGCAGCCAATACAACTGGCTGATCCTGGCCGGGATCGCGGTGCTGGCGGTGTTGGTGCGTCACTACTTCAACACCCGTCATGACAGCCACAAGTTTGCCTGGACGTTGCCGGTGGCAGCGGTCGGCATGATCTGCCTGGCTTACGTGACAGGTCCGGCGCCGATGTCCAGCGCACCTGAAGTGGCCAAGGCGCCTGGCGCCATCGAGTACCAGCCGCTGCCGGAAACCGCTCTCGGTGGTGGCGCCAAACCTGAAGCCGCAAAACCTGCAGCTCAGGCTGCCGCACCGGCCCAGGCGTCGAACCAGGGTCCGGCGTTCGACAAGGTGCACAGCGTGATTCAGGAACGTTGCGCAGTGTGTCACTCGGCCAAACCGACCAGCCCGCTGTTCAGTGCCGCACCGGCCGGCGTGATGTTCGACACCCCCGAGCAGATCCGCCAGAACGCACCACGCATCCAGGCGCAAGCCGTTACCAGCCAGATCATGCCACTGGGCAACATCACCCAGATGACCCAGCAGGAACGTGACCTGATCGGTGCCTGGATTGTTCAGGGAGCTCAAACCAACTAACCGTTGAAAAGCATCGCAGGCAAGCCAGCTCCCACAGGATTCAGGTTTTCCCTGTGGGAGCGGGCTTGCCCGCGATTGGCCGCGCCGCGGTCAACCTGACGCACAAAATCACAAGAATAAAAAAGATCCGAGGTGTTGCATGTCCGAGCTATCCGAAGCGCGCATCCCCGACGCACCCGCTATTCAGCGATTGCCCCTTTTGCAACTGATTCTGGTTGGCCTGCAACACGTTCTGCTGATGTACGGCGGCGCCATCGCAGTGCCTCTGATCATCGGACAGGCCGCCGGCCTGAACCGCGAAGAAATCGCCTTTCTGATCAATGCCGACCTGCTGGTAGCCGGGATCGCCACCATCGTGCAGTCGCTGGGCATCGGCCCGATGGGCATTCGCATGCCGGTGATGATGGGCGCCAGTTTCGCCGCGGTGGGCAGCATGGTCGCCATGGCCGGCATGCCGGGTATCGGTCTGCAAGGGATCTTCGGGGCGACCATCGACGCCGGTTTCTTCGGCATGATCATCGCGCCCTTCATGTCCAAAGTCGTACGCTTCTTCCCGCCCCTGGTGACAGGCACCGTAATCACCTCGATCGGTTTGTCGCTGTTCCCCGTGGCCGTCAACTGGGCCGGTGGTGGCGCTGGCGCGGCTCAATTCGGTTCACCGGTTTACCTGGCCATCGCCGCGTTGGTGCTGGCCACCATTCTGTTGGTACACCGTTTCATGCGCGGTTTCTGGGTCAACATTTCCGTGCTGATCGGCATGTGCCTGGGCTACGTGGTCTGCGGGCTGATCGGCATGGTCGACCTGAGCGGCATGGCCCAGGCGCCATGGCTGCAGATCGTCACCCCGTTGCACTTCGGCATGCCAAAATTCGAACTCGCACCGATCCTGTCCATGTGCCTGGTGGTGGTGATCATCTTCGTCGAGTCCACCGGGATGTTCCTTGCCCTGGGCAAAATCACCGGTCAGGAAGTCTGCCCACGGATGCTGCGTCGCGGCTTGCTGTGCGATGCCGGCGCCTCGTTTGTCGCCGGTTTCTTCAACACCTTCACCCACTCCTCTTTCGCCCAGAACATTGGCCTGGTGCAGATGACCGGCGTGCGCTGCCGCTCGGTGACCATCGTTGCCGGTGGTTTGCTGGTGGTATTGAGCCTGCTGCCCAAAGCGGCGTTTCTGGTGGCGTCGATTCCGCCAGCGGTGCTGGGCGGCGCAGCGATTGCGATGTTCGGCATGGTCGCTGCCACCGGCATCAAGATCCTTCAGGAAGCCGACATCGGTGACCGTCGCAACCAGTTGCTGGTGGCGGTGAGCATCGGCATGGGACTGATTCCGGTGGTGCGACCGGAATTCTTCGCCCACTTGCCGTTGTGGATGAGTCCGATCACACACAGCGGCATCGCCATGGCGACCTTGAGTGCGCTGTCGCTGAACCTGCTGTTCAACATCCTCGGCGGTAAAGAACGCGCGGCCATCAACGACTGCCCCGCTCACCCGCACTAACCCACCAGCGCCACAGAAACCTGTGGGAGCGGGCTTGCCCGCGAAGGGGCCATCAGCCTCAACATCTTTGTTGACTGACACACCGCTTTCGCGAGCAAGCCCGCTCCCACAGGTCAGGGCTGCCTGTGCCTCAAACAATAAAAACAAGAGGGAGCAACAGATGATTCGAACACAGACAAACATGCTGTTAGGCGGCGGTCTATTGGCCGCCAGTCAGGCCATGGCCGGCGATTTGCTGCTGTGGCAGACCAACAGCCTGAGCTATCTGTATGGCAAGGACTTTGCGGTCAACCCGTCGATCCAGCAGACGATCACCTTTGAACACGCCGACCGCTGGAAGTACGGCGACAACTTCCTGTTCCTCGACAGCACTTACTACAACGGCGAGAAAGACCGGAACAAAGGCGTTCACGCCTATTATGGCGAGTTCAGTCCGCGCCTGTCTTTCGGCAAAATCCTCGACCGCCGTTTCGAATTCGGCCCGATCAAGGACGTGCTGCTGGCCATGACCTACGAAAATGGCGAAGACGACACCGAGGCCTATCTGATCGGCCCCGGTTTCGACCTCGCGGTACCGGGCTTCAACTTTTTCACCTTGAACTTCTACTATCGCCAGACCGAAGGCTCGCGTCCCGGCGACGATGTCTGGCAGATCACGCCGGCCTGGTCCTACACCCTGCCATTGGGCAACTCGAACCTGTTGATCGACGGTTACATCGACTGGGTCGTGGATAACGACCAGAACTCACAGGGCACCTACCACGCCAACCTGCACTTCAATCCGCAGATCAAGTACGACCTGGGCAAAGCCCTGGGCTGGCGAGAGAAACAGGTGTACGTCGGCGTCGAGTACAGCTACTGGAAAGACAAATACGGCATCGAAAACAGCGCCCGCCTCGACACCAATGAGAACACCACCAGCCTGCTGGTGAAGGTGCACTTTTAAGATGGCCCGCAACCGTGCTCCAAACCTGTCGTCGGTGCGCTGTTGCGGGGCACTTGAGACCTGGCCAAGGAGTCAGTATTCTCCGCGGCCGCCTGAATCCGCGTTAAAAAAAAGCCCGGATTTAATTCCTGACCAGAAAGCCAACTTACCCAGGCTCTGGACGGTACCAAGGCCCTCCAAAACCCCTCTCAATCGACTGTTCTTGAGCAGCCGAGCGGGAGTTTTTTTGCTTATCGAAAGCCTTGGCGCAGCTCTTGCTAACAGCACTAAAGCTGACCGGATGGATAATTTTTTACAGCTAAAGAAAAAGGCGCCACACCAGAGCGCCGACCTTAGAAAAATAACGTGGAACCACCTTCTTTTTGGGAGCAACCGAATGAAACGTACGTGCACCAGCCTGATGCTCGCGGGTTCGTTACTGGCCGGGGGCCAGGCAATGGCTGGCGACTTGCTGCAATGGCAGAACAACAGCCTGACCTACTTGTATGGCAAGGACTTCAAGGTCAACCCGGCCATCCAGCAAACGGTCACCTTCGAGCATGCCGACGCCTGGAAATACGGGGATAACTTCTTCTTCGTCGACAAGATCTTCTACAACGGTGCCGCGGACCATAACGTCGGCTCGAACACCTACTACGGTGAATTCCAGCCACGTATTTCCATGGGCAAAGTACTCGACCAGAAGATCGAATTCGGCCCGATCAAAGACGTATTGCTGGCCATGACGTACGAGTTTGGTGAAGGCGATGTCGAGTCTTACCTGATCGGTCCGGGTTTCGACCTGGCGATTCCCGGGTTCGACTACTTCCAGCTGAACTTCTACCAGCGCCACACCGACGGTTCGCGCCCGGGTGACAACGTCTGGCAGGTCACACCCGTGTGGTCCTACACCATTCCGGTCGGCGACTCGAGCATCCTGATCGATGGTTACATGGACTGGGTGATGGACAACGACGTCAATAACAAAGGCGAATACCACGCCAACCTGCACTTCAACCCACAGGTCAAATACGACTTGGGCAAAGCGCTGAATATCGGCGCGAAGCAGCTGTATGTCGGCGTTGAGTACGACTACTGGAAAGACAAGTACGGGATCGACGATACCCGTGCATTCACCACCAATCAGAACGTGACGAGCTTCCTGGTGAAGTTCCACTTCTGATCCGGCGGCGTCTGCAAGGACGCCATCGCGAGCAGGCTCGCTCCCACAGGTGATCTGAGTGACACTGAAGATCCACTGTGGGAGTTAGCCTGCTAGCGATGGCCGCACCGCCAATCTCAAGCCAAAGCCACAGGCTCCGCCAACCCGAGAAACCGGCATAGCTCTGTCGTCTTGGCCAACGCATCCCGGCGCCCCAGGTCAATCAATTCGCTGCAATATCCCGCCTCGAACAGCAAATAGCTCAACACCCCCGCCCCGCTGGTTTTGGTTGCACCCGGCCCACGCAGAAACAGGCGCAACGCCGCCGGCAACTCCTGCCGATGCCGCGCCGCAATCTCGTCGATTGGCTGACTTGGCGAAATCACCAACACGTCTACCGGCGCCACACCCAGCGCACGGGTCGGCGTGCCATCGGGCAGCAGGTGACTGAACTGATTCAGACGCTGCAGCAACTCGATGTCACTTTCCAGGCTGTCAATGAACGTACTGTTGAGCATGTGCGCACCGATCTGCGCCAGGGACGGTTGCTGCCCCGTATAGGCGCGTTGCAGCGGCTGCTCCGGGTCGACACCGCGCGGGTTACCGCTGACGCCCACCACCAGCACTCGGCTCGCGCCCAGGTGCAGCGCTGGACTGATCGGTGCGGATTGGCGAACCGCGCCATCGCCGAAATACTCCTCGCCGATTTTCACGGGGGCGAACAACAGCGGAATCGCTGAGCTGGCCAGCAAGTGCTCGACGCTGAGTTGGGTGGGAATGCCGATGCGTCGATGACGCAACCAGGCGTCGATAGTCCCGCCGCCTTGATAGAACGTGACGGCCTGTCCGGACTCGTAACCGAACGCCGTGACGGCAACCGCGTGCAACTGCTTTTGCGCGATGGCCTCGGCGATGCCGCTCATGTGCAGTTTGTCGTTGAGCAAACCACGCAGCGGTGAACTGTTGAGCAACGCCACCGGCACCGGCGCCCCGAGCCCCAGCAAACTGTGGCTGACAAACCGGGTGGCCTGGCTGATCACGCCGGGCCAGTCACTGCGCAACACCAGATGACTGCGAAAGCCCTGCCAGAAAGCGGTCAGGCGCTCGATCGCCCCGCGAAAATCCATCGCCCCGCTGGCCAGGCTGACCGCATTGATCGCCCCCGCCGAAGTGCCGACGATCACCGGAAACGGATTCGCCGCGCCCATCGGCAGTATCTCGGCAATCGCCGCCAGCACGCCCACCTGATAAGCCGCCCGAGCCCCGCCGCCGGAAAGAATCAACCCTGTAACCGGTTCAGCAGGACTCATCGCAACACTCCATGGCGCTTAAGGGAATCGGTGACTCAACCGCGCTTTTTATACAGCTTCGGCTCGCCCGGCGGACGGCTCTTGAAGCGCCGATGGGCCCAGAGATATTGCTCCGGACATTCGCGCAACGCACCTTCGACCCACTGGTTGATACGAATGCAATCGGCCTCTTCAGTCTCGCCGGGAAACCCTTCGAGCGGTGCATGGATCACCAGTCGATAACCGCTGCCATCGGCCAGGCGGCGCTGGGTGAACGGCACGACAAGTGCCTTGCCCAATCGCGCAAATTTGCTGGTGGCGGTGACGGTCGCCGCCTGGATCCCGAAAAACGGCACGAAAATGCTTTGCTTGGCGCCATAGTCCTGGTCCGGCGCGTACCAGATCGCCCGACCGGATCGCAGCAGCTTGAGCATGCCACGCACGTCGTCGCGCTCCACCGCCAGCGAATCAAGGTTGTGGCGCTCGCGGCCACGGCGCTGGATGTAGTCGAACAGCGGATTCTTGTGTTCGCGGTACATGCCGTCGATGGTGTGCTGCTGCCCCAGCAGCGCCGCGCCGATTTCCAGCGTGGTGAAATGCACCGCCATCAGGATCACGCCCTTGCCTTCACTGTGCGCCTTTGTCAGATGCTCCAGCCCTTCGACATGGGCCAGCTTTGCCAGACGCTGGCGCGACCACCACCAGCTCATGGCCATCTCAAAGAAGGCGATGCCGGTGGAGGCAAAGTTTTCCTTGAGCAGGCGCTTGCGTTCGGCAGCGGACTTTTCAGGAAAACACAGTTCCAGATTGCGTTTGGCAATGCGCCGTCGGTCGCCCGCCACCCGATACATCAATGCGCCCAGCAGGCGACCGATAAACAGCAACACCGGATACGGCAACTGAACAATCAGCCACAACAGCCCCAAGCCACACCACAGCGGCCAGAAACGCGGCATAAGAAATGTTTTTCGAAAACGCGGGCGATCCATTAAATGTTCCGGAAAGACAATGGCCGCGCATTCTACATCGTTCGACCCGGCTTGCGGCTTGCGGGCGTTCTCGTTATAAGTCTCGGCACTTTTAGTGACAAGCCGTTGTATGCCGACCATGAGCCAAACCGAACCGCTAGACCAAGATCCCGTGTTCCAGTTGAAGGGCAGCATGCTCGCCATTACGGTGCTGGAACTGGCCCGCAACGACCTTGAGAACCTTGATCGGCAACTGGCCGCCAAGGTTGCGCAAGCGCCGAATTTCTTCAGCAACGCGCCGTTGGTGCTGGCCCTGGACAAACTCCCGGCCAGCGAAGGCGCGGTCGATCTGCCGGGGCTGATGCGCGTTTGCCGCCAGCATGGCCTGCGCACCCTGGCGATCCGCGCCAGCCGCATCGAAGACATCGCGGCCGCCATTGCCGTCGATTTGCCGGTGCTGCCGCCGTCCGGTGCCCGAGAGCGTCCGCTGGACCCGCTGGAAGGCCAGGTGAAGAAAAAACCGGAAAAGCCGCCCGAGCCGACGATCAAACCGACAAAAGTCATCACGTCGCCAGTACGTGGTGGCCAGCAAATATATGCTCAGGGTTGCGATCTGGTAGTGATTTCGTCGGTCAGCCCGGGTGCGGAACTTCTCGCCGATGGCAACATCCATGTATACGGCCCGATGCGCGGTCGCGTGTTGGCCGGAGTCAAAGGCGACACCAAGGCCAGGATTTTCTGTCAGCAAATGAGCGCTGAACTGGTCTCCATCGCCGGCCATTACAAGGTGTCCGAAGATTTGCGCCGCGACCCTTTATGGGGTTCGGGTGTGCAAGTCAGCCTGTCAGGCGACGTGTTGAACATCATTCGGCTTTAACGGATACTGCCGCATTTTCCAAGCATCTCTAAAACGTAGCGAAAACGGCTCAAACGAAGTAGGAAAAAGGCCAAAAGCAGTGTTTATCGCTGTTCCGGACCGGATTCCAGCCAAGGCTGTCCGACTGCAGTAGTTTTTCAAGAGATGTTTTTCAGGGGCTAAATGTCCTTTTTCCTTAGGGGTGAAACACCTTGGCCAAGATTCTAGTGGTTACATCCGGCAAGGGTGGTGTGGGTAAGACCACCACCAGCGCCGCTATCGGTACCGGCCTCGCTCTGCGCGGTCACAAAACAGTTATCGTCGACTTCGACGTTGGTCTGCGTAACCTCGACCTGATCATGGGTTGCGAGCGTCGCGTGGTGTATGACTTCGTCAACGTGGTCAACGGCGAAGCCAACCTGCAGCAAGCGCTGATCAAAGACAAACGCCTCGAAAACCTCTACGTGCTGGCCGCCAGCCAGACCCGCGACAAAGACGCACTGACCGTCGAAGGCGTGGAAAAAGTCCTGATGGCGCTCAAGGAAGACTTCGAATACGTGGTCTGCGACTCCCCGGCAGGTATCGAGAAAGGCGCCCACCTGGCCATGTACTTCGCTGATGAAGCGATTATCGTGACCAACCCGGAAGTGTCCTCGGTACGTGACTCGGACCGCATGCTGGGCCTGCTGGCCAGCAAGTCCCGTCGCGCCGAAAAAGGCGAAGAGCCGATCAAGGAACACTTGCTGCTGACTCGCTACAACCCGCAACGCGTCAGCGATGGCGAAATGCTGGGCGTGGAAGACGTCAAGGAAATCCTGGCGGTTGCCCTGCTGGGTGTCATTCCGGAGTCCCAGGCGGTACTCAAGGCTTCCAACTCGGGCGTGCCCGTGATTCTCGACGACCAGAGCGACGCCGGTCAGGCGTACAGCGATGCGGTCGATCGTCTGCTGGGCAAAACCGTGGAGCATCGTTTCCTCGATGTGACGAAGAAGGGCTTCTTCGAGCGCCTGTTTGGAGGTAGATAATGAATCTTTTTGACTTCTTTCGTGCCAGCAAAAAGGTCAGCACCGCGTCGGTAGCGAAAGAGCGTCTACAGATCATCGTGGCGCATGAACGCGGCCAACGCAGTACGCCGGACTATCTTCCAGCCTTGCAGAAGGAACTGGTGGAAGTGATCCGCAAGTACGTCAATATCGGGTCCGATGACGTGCACGTCGCTCTGGAAAACCAGGGCAGCTGCTCGATCCTGGAACTCAATATCACCCTGCCTGATCGCTAGTCGATCCAGCGGGAGCCACGGCGGCTCAGGGCCCTTCTGTGACAGGAAGGGGCCTGAGTCGCCGTTGGCGTTTGTTACGAGGCTGTTTTAATGCCGTTGTCCAACATCCGCATCATCCATCAGGACGCCGCCGTGCTGGTGGTGGATAAACCGACCCTGTTGCTCTCCGTGCCTGGCCGGGCCGATGACAACAAGGATTGCCTGATTACCCGCCTGCAAGAAAACGGCTACCCGGAAGCACGAATCGTCCATCGTCTGGACTGGGAAACGTCGGGCATCATTCTGCTAGCCCGTGACCCGGACACTCATCGCGAGCTGTCTCGACAATTTCACGACCGCGAAACCGAAAAGGCCTACACCGCTCTGTGCTGGGGCCAGCCGGAACTGGACAGCGGCAGCATCGACCTGCCCTTGCGCTACGATCCGCCGACCAAGCCGCGCCACGTGGTCGACCACGAATTCGGCAAACACGCCCTGACGTTCTGGCGCGTGCTGGAGCGTTGTGGTGACTGGTGCCGGGTCGAGTTAACGCCGATCACCGGCCGGTCGCACCAGTTGCGCGTGCACATGCTCTCCATCGGTCACCCGCTGCTGGGCGACGGCCTCTATGCCCATGAGCAAGCCCTGGCTGCCTGGCCACGATTGTGCCTGCACGCCAGCATGCTCAGCTTCACCCATCCCCAGACCGGCGAACGCTTGCGCTTCGAGTGCCCGGCACCGTTTTAAGCGCTAGCAAAAAGCCTGTGGGAGCGGGCTCGCCCACTCCCACAAGTTCTGCGCCGCCGCACTTTGCGCTTTCAATACGGTAAACTTGCGCCATTGCTGTCTGGAGCTTCTTATGCGCGAAGAGTTGAACCAAGGCCTGATCGACTTCCTCAAGGCCTCCCCTACCCCATTCCACGCCACCGCCAGCCTTGCCCAGCGCCTGGAAGCGGCGGGTTTTGTGCGTCTGGACGAGCGTGAGCCGTGGACCACCGAAGCCAACGGCCGTTACTACGTCACCCGCAATGATTCCTCGATCGTCGCGTTCAAGAGGGGACGCCATTCGCCGCTGCATGGCGGGATTCGCCTGGTCGGCGCCCACACCGACAGTCCGTGCCTGCGGGTCAAACCCCAGCCGGAGCTGCAGCGCCAGGGTTTCTGGCAGCTGGGTGTCGAAGTCTACGGCGGTGCGCTGCTGGCGCCGTGGTTTGACCGCGACCTGTCTCTGGCCGGCCGCGTGACGTTCCGCCGCGATGGCAAGGTCGAAAGCCAGCTGATCGATTTCAAGGCGCCGATCGCCACGATCCCCAACCTGGCGATCCACCTCAACCGTGAAGCCAACATGGGCTGGGCGATCAACGCACAGAACGAACTGCCGCCGATCCTCGCGCAATTTGCCGGCGACGAGCGCGTGGACTTCCGCGCCGTGCTGACCAATCAGCTGGCGCTGGAGCACGGTTTGAATGCCGACGTGGTGCTCGACTACGAGCTGAGCTTCTACGACACCCAAAGCGCGGCCGTCATCGGCCTGCATGGCGACTTTATCGCCGGCGCGCGCCTGGACAACCTGCTGTCGTGCTATGCCGGCCTGCAAGCCTTGCTGACCGCCGAAACCGATGAAACCTGCGTGCTGGTGTGCAACGATCACGAAGAAGTCGGCTCCTGCTCGGCGTGCGGCGCCGATGGCCCGATGCTTGAGCAAACCCTGCGTCGCCTGCTGCCCGAAGGTGACGAGTTCGTACGCACCATTCAGAAATCCCTGCTGGTCTCGGCCGACAATGCCCACGGCGTACACCCCAACTACGCCGACAAACACGACGCCAACCACGGCCCGAAACTCAACGCCGGCCCGGTGATCAAGGTCAACAGCAACCAGCGCTATGCCACCAACAGCGAAACCGCCGGGTTCTTCCGCCATCTGTGCATGGCCGAAGAAGTGCCGGTGCAGAGCTTCGTGGTGCGCAGCGACATGGGCTGCGGCTCGACCATCGGCCCGATCACCGCCAGCCACCTGGGCGTGCGCACCGTGGACATCGGCCTGCCGACGTTCGCCATGCACTCGATCCGCGAACTGTGCGGCAGCCACGACCTGGCACACCTGGTCAAAGTGCTGAGCGCGTTCTACGCCTGCCAAGAGCTGCCGTAATCACTGACGCCATCGCGGGCAAGCCCGCTCCCACATTGGAATGCATTTCAAATGTGGGAGCGGGCTTGCCCGCGATGGCGCCGGCTCAGACCCCGCTGATTTAAAGATCCAGCACACCTCACCAACGGCCGCCCAAAAGCCACCTAGACTTTAAATACCCGTCCGACAAGGCAGTCACCCATGATCACGTTGTCCTCGTTCCACGCCATGCTGATCCCCATCCTTGCCGGGATGATCCTGTTGGCAATCGGCTTCAACTTTCGCGATAAAAACGCCGGTGTCTTCGCCATGTGGATCGGCATGCTGACGATCCTCGCGACGGTGGTGTTCAAGATCCTCGCCAAACTCAACGAATAAATCCTCCCCCTGACTCGCATTGATTTTGACGGGCTCGTACACTCGGTCGATCCGTTCATCCGAGGTTGACTGCCTAGTGCTCGCTCGTCTTTTCGCCCTGCCATATCTTTTCCTTGTCTGCCTGATGACGCTGCTGCCGATGGCGCCTGCGCAGGCGGTTGGTTTGCCGAGCCTGCTCAGCGGCTCAACCAAGGCCCAGCCAGAGGCACAGGCCCCGCTGGGACAATCGCTGGACGAAGTCATCAAGTCGCTGGAGAACGATCAGCAACGGGCAAAGTTGCTGGCCGACCTGAAGAAACTGCGCGATGTCACCAAGAAAGCCCAGCCGGCTGCCGAGGAAGGCGTTCTCGGCCTGATCGGCGGCACGCTGGCCTCTTTCGAAAAGCAGTTTTCCGGGGCCGATAGCCCGCTCACGCGCTGGTCCGAGGAGTTTTCCCTGGCCGAGGACGAGCTGATGGCCTTGATGCTGCCGGCCAATGAATGGCTGCCGATCATCTTCGCGTTCGCCATGATCCTGATGGTCTGGAGTCTGCTGGCTGCTGCGCTGATCTGGGTCGGTCACCGGGTGCGCATGCGCTTTGGCCTGACCGAAGAGCTGCCGCAACACCCCAAGGCCCTGGACATGTTGCGTTTTGCCCTGCGCAAACTCGGGCCGTGGCTGATTGCCTTGGTCATCACGGTCTACATGAGTTACGCCCTGCCGTCGTCACTGGGCAAAAGCCTGGCCATGGTGCTGGCGTATGCGCTGGTGGTCGGCACCTGTTTCTCGGCCATCTGTGTCATCGCCTTTTCCGTGCTCGACGGCCCGCACCGCCATCGCGCCTTGTACATCCTGCGGCATCAAGCGTTCCGGCCGTTGTGGCTGATCGGCAGTTTCGCGGCCTTCGGTGAAGCGCTGAGCGATCCGCGCCTGGTCACCAGCCTCGGCACTCATTTGGCGCATACCGCAGCCACCGTGGCCAACGTCCTGGCGGCGCTGTCCACGGGGCTGTTCATCCTGCGTTTCCGCCGCCCCATCGCGCACCTGATCCGCAACCAACCTTTGTCCCGCCGCCTGACCCGCCGCGCGCTCAGCGACACCATCGATATTCTGGGGACCTTCTGGTACGTGCCGGCCCTGGTGTTGGTGGCCATCTCGCTGTTCGCCACATTCGTGTCGGCCGGCGACACCAGCACCGCATTGCGTCAGTCGCTGATCTGCACCGTGCTGCTGGTGCTGTGCATGGTCATCAACGGCCTGGTGCGGCGCCATTCGCTGAAACCGCAACGCGGGGTGAAACGTCATGCGCTGTATTCGGAGCGTCTGAAAAGCTTCTTCTACAACCTCGCCCATCTCTTGGTGTGGCTGGCGTTCATCGAGTTGGGCCTGCGTGTCTGGGGCATGTCGCTGATCGGCTTCACCGAGGGTGAAGGCCATGAAATCAGCGTCAAACTGTTCAGCCTCGCGGGCACGCTGATTTTTGCCTACCTGGTCTGGATCCTCAGCGACACCGCCGTGCACCACGCCCTGACCCGCTCACGCAAAGGCCTGGCAAACGCGCGCGCGCAGACGATGATGCCGCTGATCCGCAACGTGCTGTTCGTGGCGATTTTTATCATCGCGCTGATTGTCGCGCTGGCGAACATGGGTATGAACGTCACGCCGCTGCTGGCCGGTGCCGGTGTGATCGGCCTGGCCATCGGTTTCGGTGCGCAGTCGCTGGTCGCGGACTTGATCACTGGCCTGTTCATCATCATCGAAGACTCCCTGGCCATCGACGACTACGTGGACGTCGGCGGTCACCTGGGCACCGTCGAAGGCCTGACCATCCGCACCGTGCGGCTGCGGGACATCGACGGCATCGTCCATACCATTCCGTTCAGCGAAATCAAAAGCATCCAGAACTACTCGCGGGAATTCGGCTACGCGATCTTCCGGGTAGCGGTGCCTTCCAGCATGGACATCGACGAGGCGATCAAGCTGATGCGCGAAGTCGGTCAGAAAATGCGCACCGACCCGCTGCAACGCCGCAACATCTGGTCGCCACTGGAGATCCAGGGTGTCGAGAGTTTCGAGTCCGGCAACGCGATTCTTCGCGCCCGGTTCAAGACCGCGCCGATCAAGCAGTGGGAAGTTTCACGGGCGTTCAATTTGTCGCTGAAGCGGCATCTGGATGAAGCGGGGATGGATCTGGCGACACCGCGGATGAGTGTGCAGGTGATCACCGCGGGCGGTGGGCCGCAGAAGGATGTGCCCGCTACTTGATTGATAGGGTGGCTGTCATGACCCCTTCGCGAGCAAGCCCGCTCCCACATTGGAATGCATTTCAAATGTGGGAGCGGGCTTGCTCGCGATAGGGGGCGCCTCCGTCTTCCAGACAACCCGCCAGTCAAACCACATCAACGCCGACATGAATCGCGTCATGCCGCCAGAACTCCAGGTCACAGTCGATCAACCGCTCATGCTGGTCATAATTGACCCGGGCAATCCGCAAGCCCGGACTTCCCACCGAAACCCGTAAGGCCGCCGCCGCATCCACCGACAACGCCGTTGGCACGATCTCGAAACGTACTCGCCCGTAGTGCAAGTCGTAGTGCCTGGCGTACAGCTCGGTAATCGACTGATTCAAATCAAACTCCAGAATCCCCGGAAAATACTGCGGATTGAGGTAGTGCTCCACGTACAACACCAGCCGCTCATCGATACGCCGCGCCCGGCAGATCTGGATCACGCTCGACAACGCCGGCAACTGCAACCACGCACACACCGCCGCCGACGCCGGCTGCAAGCGCGCCGAAATCACCTCGGTGGACGGCACACGCCCCTGGGCGCTGACCATCGCGTGGAAGTGACTGCGCTGCATCAGGTTGTAAGCCAGGCGCGGCGGCGACACAAACCAGCCGCGGCGCTCCTCGCGATAAATCTGACCTTGGGCCTCCAGTTGCAACAATGCTTCACGCACGGTGATTCGCGTGGTACCGAACAACTCACTTAGTTTGCGCTCGGACGGCAGCTTGCTACCGGACGCCAACAGGCCGTGGTCGAGCTGTTCCTGCAAAACCTGACCGATGGCTGTCACCGCTTTGGTGGTCTCGATGCGCATCAACGTTACCTATCTGGACTAGACCAGCACTGTTTCGGGGCGGAACCGTCGCTCAAACCGGCTCCATCAACTCCCTGCAAGCCTAGGCACTGCTTGTGACTGGCAGATGACAAAGCCGCCGAACGGTTGAGTCAGACACCTGCAAAATTACAGCCAAGTCCTTTTGTATCAGCCCTTTAGCCATGGTCTACGCTTAGTCCGAAGCCTGAGTCCTACTGTTTGAAAAAAAGTGGCAGACCGATCGTCGACATCAAAATGTCATCAGCGGCGCCTAAATTGGCTCAGGTATTGCTGACCTAGACCAACACAACCGCAATCGCAGCGTTGAAAACGCCCAAAGGAGCTTCGGATGAAAAAGCTTTTCCTGGCATCACTGTTAGGCTCGACCATTGCCTTGTGCACCGCCGCAATGGCCGCTGATGATTTGAAAACCCTGGAAGCCGCTGCGAAAGCGGAAGGCGCGGTCAATAGCGTCGGCATGCCCGATGACTGGGCCAACTGGAAAGGCACCTGGGAAGACCTGGCCAAGAATTACGGCCTGAAACACATCGACACCGACATGAGCTCGGCGCAGGAAATTGCCAAGTTCGCCGCTGAAAAAGACAACGCCAGTGCCGACATCGGTGACGTTGGCGCGGCTTTCGGCCCGATCGCGGTCAAACAGGGCGTGGTGCAACCTTACAAGCCAAGCACTTGGGATCAGATTCCGACCTGGGCTAAAGACAAGGACGGCAACTGGGCACTGGCCTACACCGGCAGCATCGCCTTCATCATCAACAAAAAGCTGCTGCACGAATCCGACGCGCCGACCAAATGGGCTGATCTGAAAACCGGTAAATACAAGGTGTCCATTGGTGACGTGAGCACCTCCGCCCAGGCCGCCAACGGTGTACTGTCCGCAGCACTGGCCAATGGTGGCGATGAGAAGAACCTGCAACCTGCGCTGCTGTTCTTTGCAGACATTGCCAAACAGGGCCGCCTGTCGATGACCGACCCAGTGATTGCAACCATGGAAAAGGGTGAAATCGAAGTCGGCGTGGTCTGGGACTTCAACGGCCTGAGCTACAAGGCCAAGATGGTCAACCCGGATGACTACGTGGTGGTGATCCCTTCCGATGGCTCGGTGATTTCCGGCTACACCACCATCATCAACAAATACGCGAAAAACCCGAACGCCGCCAAGCTGACCCGCGAATTCATCTTCAGCGATGCCGGTCAGATCAACCTGGCGAAAGGCAACGCCCGTCCGATCCGCGCCGAGCACATCACTCTGCCGGAAGACGTCAAGGCCAAGCTGCTGCCTAACGAGCAGTATAAAAATGTTACGCCGATCAAGGACGCGGATGCATGGGAGAAGACCTCCAAGGCTCTGCCGCAAAAGTGGAACGAAGAAGTCATCGTCGAAATGAAGTAATCCTGCAGCCCGCCATCTGACGGACTAATGGAGATCCCTGTGGGAGCGAGCCTGCTCGCGATTGCGGTGTGTCATTCAGCATCTATGTCGAATGTTCAGCCGCCATCGCGAGCAGGCTCGCTCCCACAGTGGACCGAGTGAATTCCGAATATCTGTTTTACGGAGTCATCGCCCCTATGAAGCACAACGTCATCCTTGTCGTGCTCGACGGCCTCAACTACGAGGTCGCGCGCCACGCCATGGGGCACCTGCAGGCTTATGTCGGCGCAGGACGCGCGGCGCTCTACAAACTGGAGTGCGAACTGCCGGCCCTGTCCCGCCCCCTGTACGAATGCATCCTCACCGGCGTTGCGCCCATCGAGAGCGGCATTGTCCATAACAACGTCTCGCGCTTGTCCAACCAGCGCAGCATTTATCACTACGCCCGCGATGCCGGCCTGAAGACAGCCGCCGCGGCCTATCACTGGGTCAGCGAGCTGTATAACCGTTCGCCATTCGTGGCTGCACGGGATCGCCACACCGACGACCCGGACCTGCCGATCCAACACGGTCACTTCTACTGGACCGATCACTACCCCGATTCACACCTGTTCGCCGACGCCGAAAACCTGCGCCTGCGTCATGACCCGGCGTTTTTATTGATTCACCCCATGAACATCGACGACGCCGGGCACAAGCACGGCCTCGACACCCCGCAATACCGCAACAGCGCCCGCTCGGCCGACATCATCCTCGCCGACTACCTGCAAGGCTGGCTCGACAGCGGCTATCAGGTGCTGGTGACCGCCGACCACGGCATGAACAACGACCGCTCCCACAACGGCCTGTTGCCGGAAGAGCGCGAAGTGCCGCTGTTCGTCCTCGGCGACGCCTTCAGCTTCAACGCCGGCGCCACACCGAAACAGACTGAAATATGCGGCACCGTCTGTGAACTGCTGGGTGCGCCCCATGACAAACCTGTGTGCCGGGAGCTGCTCAAGTGAATGCCATGACTCGCGGCAAATGGCTGGCAGCGTTATGCCTGGTGCCCTTCGTATTGTTCTTTATCGTGTTCGAGATCGCGCCCCTGGTCTGGGTGATGATCAACAGCCTGCAATCGGAAGAGTTCGGCTGGGGAATCGCCAACTTCACCAAGATCTTCAATTCGAAGTTCTATATGCAGGCGATCCAGTACAGCCTCGAGATCAGTTTCTGGTCCAGCGTATTCGGCATCATCATCTCGGTGCTGGGCGCTTATTCCCTGCGCCGGGTCGACTCTAAACTGCGCAATTTCGTGAATGCGTTCGCCAACATGACCAGCAACTTCGCCGGCGTGCCTTTGGCCTTTGCGTTCATCATTCTGCTGGGCTTCAACGGCAGCTTCACCATCATGCTCAAACAGGCCGGGATCATTCAGGATTTCAACCTGTACTCGAAAACCGGGGTGATCATTCTCTACACCTACTTCCAGATTCCATTGGGCGTATTGCTGCTCTACCCGGCCTTCGACGCCTTGCGCGAAGACTGGCGTGAGTCCGCCGAACTGCTCGGGGCCAACAGCTGGCAGTTCTGGCGGCATATCGGCTTGCCCGTGCTGACGCCGGCATTGCTTGGCACTTTCGTCATCCTGCTGGCCAACGCCCTCGGCGCCTACGCCACGGTCTACGCGCTGACCACTGGCAACTTCAACGTGATGCCAATCCGCATC
This sequence comes from Pseudomonas sp. JAI111, assembly GCF_024809425.1. NCBI lineage: Bacteria > Pseudomonadati > Pseudomonadota > Gammaproteobacteria > Pseudomonadales > Pseudomonadaceae > Pseudomonas > Pseudomonas sp. JAI111. Next base: position 784,901 of record NZ_JANUCB010000001.1, read on the forward strand.
GCGGCGATGGTCTCCGGCGACATTTCTCTGGACCCGAACCTGGCCAGTGCCCTGGCTGTGGTGCTCGTGGCGTTGATGACCCTGGTAACCATCGTGCATCAGCTGCTGTTGAAGAGGAGCTACCATGTCTCGCGTTGAACTGGGCCCTGCCGGTGTCTATCACCGCGTCGTGGTGTATCTGCTGTTTGCGATTTTGTTGCTGCCGCTGCTCGGGACGCTGATCTACTCGATCGCCAGCAGTTGGTCGGCGACGATTCTGCCCAGCGGCTTTACCTTCAAGTGGTACATCCAGCTGTGGAGCGATCCACGTTTTCTGCATGCGTTCGGGCAGTCATTGCTGGTGTGCGTCGGCGCGCTGATCCTGTCGGTGGTGCTGATTCTGCCGCTGCTGTTCGTGGTGCATTACCACTTCCCCAAACTCGACGCGCTGATGAACATCCTGATCCTGCTGCCCTTCGCGGTGCCGCCGGTGGTGTCGTCGGTGGGGCTGTTGCAGCTCTATGGTTCCGGGCCGTTTGCGATGGTGGGTACGCCGTGGATTCTGATCGGTTGCTACTTCACCATCGCACTGCCGTTCATGTACCGGGCAATCACCAACAACCTGCAAGCGATCAACCTGCGCGACCTGATGGACGCCGCCCAACTGCTCGGCGCCAGCACCTGGCAAGCCGCGTTCCTGGTGGTGCTGCCCAATCTGCGCAAGGGTTTGATGGTGGCGTTGCTGCTGTCGTTCTCGTTCCTGTTCGGTGAATTCGTGTTCGCCAACATCCTGGTCGGCACCCGCTACGAAACCCTGCAGGTCTACCTCAACAACATGCGTAACAGCAGCGGCCACTTCACCAGTGCGCTGGTGATTTCCTACTTCTTCTTCGTGCTGGTTCTGACCTGGGCGGCCAATATCTTGAACAAGGACAAAAGCGAATGAGCTATGTCAGCGTCCAACACCTACAGAAAAGCTATGCGGGCACCACGGTGTTCAGCGACATCAACTGCGAAATCCAGAAAGGTGAATTCGTCACCCTGCTCGGCCCGTCCGGTTGCGGCAAATCCACATTGCTGCGTTGCATCGCCGGCCTGACCTCGGTGGACGGCGGCAAGATTCTGCTGGAGGGGGTCGATCTGGTGCCAATGAGTCCGCAAAAACGCGGAATCGGCATGGTGTTCCAGAGTTATGCGCTGTTCCCCAACATGACCGTGGAACAGAACGTCGCCTTCGGTTTGCGCATGCAAAAGGTCAACGCCGACGACAGCCAGAAACGCGTGACCGAAGTGCTGAGCCTCGTGGAGCTCAACGACTTCGCCGCCCGCTATCCGCACCAACTGTCAGGCGGCCAGTGCCAACGTGTGGCCCTCGCCCGCTCGTTGGTCACGCGGCCTCGGTTGTTGTTGCTGGATGAACCGTTGTCAGCCCTGGATGCACGGATTCGCAAACACTTGAGAGAACAGATCCGTCAGATTCAGCGCGAACTGGGCCTGACCACGATCTTCGTTACACACGATCAGGAAGAAGCGCTGACCATGTCTGACCGGATTTTCCTGATGAATCAGGGAAAAATCGTACAGAGCGGCGACGCCGAAACCCTATACACCGCCCCGGTGGATGTTTTTGCCGCCGGCTTCATCGGCAACTACAACCTGCTGGACCCTGCCAGCGCTTCGAAACTGCTGCAGCGGCCGATCAGCCATCGCATTGCTATCCGCCCGGAAGCCATCGAACTGAGCCTCAATGGCGAGCTTGATGCGCAAGTGCGCAGCCACAGCCTGCTGGGCAACGTGATTCGCTACCGGATTGAAGCCCGGGGCGTGGAATTGGTGGTGGACGTACTGAACCGCTCGGCGGCCGATTTGCATCCCGATGGTCAACGCCTGGCACTTTCCATCGATCCGACGGCCCTGTGTGAAGTAGCTTGAAAGCAGCGGCAAGCTGCAAGCTGCTGGCTACAAGTTGTAAACTGCTGACCACCTTAATCACTTCTTGCGGCTTGAAACTTGCCGCTTGAAGCTGTTCTCGGAGAGAACCGCACTAATGGCCTTGGCAATTTTTGATCTGGACGAAACCCTGATCCACGGCGACTGCGCCACCCTCTGGAGCGAGCAAATGGGCCGCCTGGGCTGGGTCGACCCGGAGTCGTTCATGCGGCAGAACAACGAACTGATGGACGCCTACAGCCACGGCAAGCTGCGGATGGAGGACTACATGACCTTCAGCCTGGAGCCGATGATCGGGCGTACACCGGAAGAAGTGGACCATTTGGTCGGGCCTTGGGTGGAAGATTTCATCGAACCGATCATCTTCAGCGACGCCACCAGGGCCATCGCCGCCCACCGTAAGGCTGGCGACCGGATTCTGGTGATTTCTGCGTCGGGTACGCACTTGGTCCGGCCGATTGCCGACCGCTTGGGCATCGACGAGATTCTCGGCATCGAGCTGGAAGTCGCGCACGGGGTTTATAGCGGCCACACCGTCGGCACCCTGACCTACCGCGAAGGCAAGATCACTCGGTTGCTGGAGTGGCTGGATGCGGAAGAGGAAAACCTTGAAGGCGCGAGCTTCTATTCCGACTCGCGCAATGATTTACCGCTGCTGCTAAAGGTCGATTTCCCACACGTGGTGAACCCGGATCCGGTGTTGCTTGAGCACGCCGAAAAGGCCGGTTGGCCGATCCATCTCTGGAAATAACCCAAAAACCCTGTGGGAGCGAGCCTGCTCGCGAGTGAAGCGACGCGGTTTAGCTGGAAAACCGCGTCATCGTTCATCGCTAGCAGGCAAGCTCCCACAGGTTTTGTATAGTCAGGTCAGGCTTGCGTCGATTATCAGCACCAACTTCCCCGCCACCTTGTTGCTCGCCAACTCCGCAAACGCCGCCTCGGCATCCTTGATCGCATACGTCTTCGCCAACTGCGCACTCAACCGCCCTTCGGCAAACAGCGGCCAGACATGCTGACGGAGGTCACTGAACAAATCCGCCTTGAACTGATCATCGCGACTGCGCAACGTCGAACCCAGCAGTTGCACCCGCTTGGCCAGCACCTGCGCCAGATCCAGCTTCGCCTCACGGCCGCCCATCAGGCCGATCAGCACCCAACGGCCATCCAGGGCCAGCATTTTCAGATTAAGCGCTGCGTAGTCACCGCCGACCGGGTCGAGGATCACATTGAACGGTCCCAAATCCCTCAAGCTGTCCAGATCCGTGGTACGCACTGCCCCGCCCTGCGCACCCAATGCTTCGCAATAGACCAAGCGTTCGGCGGAACCGACGCTGACCCAGCACGGGTTGCCAAATGCCTTGCACAGCTGAATGGCGGCTGAACCGATTCCACTTGCTCCGGCATGCAGGAGAACTTTCTCACCCGGTTTGAGCGCAGCCAGTTGAAACAAATTCAGCCATACGGTCGCGTACACTTCTGGCAACGCAGCGGCCTCGGCCAAGGTCATTCCGTCGGGAACCGGCAGCACATGCCGTCCGTCGACAACTACCTCTTCAGCCATCCCGCCCCCGGCCAGCAAGGCGCAGACCCGATCACCGACCTGCCAGGACGAGCCCGCACCGACCTCGCTGATCACGCCCGAACACTCAAGACCCAGTGCCTGACTGGCTCCCGGCGGTGGCGGATAAAGACCGGCTTTCTGTAACAAATCGGCTCGATTGAGTCCCGCAGCCGCCACTCGAATCCGAACTTGTCCTACATCACATGTAGGACTGGGCTCTTCAACCCACACCACTTGATCTTCCACGCCTTGCAATGCTTTCACAGTGCCTCCATAGTGAGTCTGGACTGAGCCCGTAGCTGTAGCGCCGGGCTTTCTTGCATTATGCGACCGGCTCTCGTAGAACCGGCGACTTCAAAGACGGCCTAATATGCGTGATCAATTGTCCCCGCGTCGAATCAGCATGAAGCACTTTTTCCCAAGCACCGCCCTAGCCCTGTTCATTGGTATCGGTCTGTTGCCGATGTCGAGCAATTCGTTTGCCGCCAATAGCTGGGACAAGCTTCAGCCTGATCGTGACGAAGTAATCGCCAGTCTGAACGTCGTCGAGTTGCTCAAGCGTCACCATTACAGCAAGCCGCCGCTCGATGACGCGCGCTCCGCGATTATCTATGACAGCTACCTCAAGCTGCTGGATCCGTCGCGCAGCTACTTCATGGCCAGCGACATTGCCGAATTCGACAAGTGGAAAACCCAGTTCGACGACTTCCTCAAAAGCGGCGACCTGAACGCCGGGTTCACCATCTACAAGCGCTATCTGGACCGCGTCAAGGCGCGTCTGGACTTTGCCCTTGCCGAGCTGGACAAAGGCGTCGACAAGATGGACTTCACCACCAAGGAGACCTTGCTGATCGATCGCAAGGACGCCCCTTGGCTCAAGTCCACCGCAGAACTTGACGACCTGTGGCGCAAACGCGTCAAGGACGAAGTCTTGCGGCAGAAGATCGCGGGCAAGGACTCCAAGCAGATCCAGGAGACCCTGACCAAGCGCTACAAGAATCAGTTGACGCGCCTGGACCAGACCCGCGCGGAAGACATCTTCCAGGCGTACATCAACACCTTCGCCATGTCCTACGACCCGCACACCAACTATCTGTCGCCGGATAACGCGGAAAACTTCGACATCAACATGAGCCTGTCCCTCGAGGGCATCGGTGCCGTGTTGCAGAGCGATAACGATCAAGTGAAGGTCGTGCGCCTGGTGCCTGCAGGCCCGGCGGACAAGACCAAGCAAGTCGCACCGGCTGACAAGATCATCGGCGTTGCCCAAGGCAACAAAGAGATGGTCGATGTGGTCGGCTGGCGTCTGGACGAAGTGGTCAAGCTGATCCGTGGTCCGAAAGGCACCGTGGTGCGCCTGGAAGTCATTCCGGCCAGCAATGCGCCAAACGACCAGACCAGCAAGATCGTGCCGATCACCCGCGAAGCGGTGAAGCTTGAAGACCAGGCTGTGAAGAAATCGGTCCTCAACCTGAAACAGGATGGCAAGGACTACAAGCTCGGCATCATCGAGATTCCGGCCTTCTACCTCGACTTCAAGGCGTTCCGTGCTGGCGATCCGGATTACAAGAGCACCACCCGCGACGTCAAGAAACTGCTGACCGAGTTGCAAAAAGACAAAGTCGACGGCGTGGTCATCGACCTGCGCAACAACGGCGGCGGTTCCTTGCAGGAAGCCACCGAGCTGACCAGCCTGTTCATCGACAAAGGTCCGACCGTACTGGTGCGTAACGCCGATGGCCGGGTCGATGTGCTGGAAGATGAAAACCCGGGCGCCTTCTACAAAGGCCCGATGGCGTTGCTGGTCAACCGTTTGTCCGCCTCGGCTTCGGAGATTTTTGCTGGCGCCATGCAGGACTACCACCGCGCACTGATCATCGGCGGCCAGACCTTCGGCAAAGGCACCGTGCAGACCATTCAGCCGCTGAACCATGGCGAACTGAAACTGACCCTGGCCAAGTTCTACCGGGTTTCCGGCCAGAGCACCCAGCATCAGGGCGTCCTGCCGGACATCGATTACCCGTCGATCATCGACACCAAGGAAATCGGTGAAAGTGCCCTGCCGGAAGCCATGCCGTGGGACACCATCAAAGCCGCGATCAAGCCAGCGGTCGACCCGTTCAAACCGTACATCACGCAGCTCAAGTCCGAGCATGACGTGCGCACGGCCAAGGACGCGGAGTTCGTGTTCATCCGCGACAAGCTGGCCCTGGCCCAGAAGCTGATGGCCGAAAAAACCGTCAGCCTCAATGAAGCCGATCGCCGTGCTCAACACGCCGATATCGAAGCCAAGCAACTGGCGATGGAAAACATCCGTCGCAAGGCCAAGGGCGAAGAGCCGCTCAAAGAGCTGAAGAAAGAAGACGAAGACGCGATCGCCGCCGAGCCGGACAAGACCAAACCGGAAGACGATGCCTACCTGAGCGAGACCGGGCGGATTCTGCTGGATTACTTGAAACTCAACACGGCGGTCGCCAAGCACTAAGGGGCTGATGGCAATTTAATGCTGACGCTCCCCGGAGCGTCATCAAATAGTCATCATTCTGTCGTGAAATAAAGGATTGGGAGCCCTCTTTATCCAAGAGAGTGCTCCCAGTCCTTTTTTTTATCGCCAGAGAATGCCATGACCACTACCGAACAGCTGAGTGCGTTGAGTTCAATATTGGCTCAAAGCGGTTTGCACAGCCTGTTCCAGCCGATCATTTCCCTCTCTGAGCGACGCATTGTCGGCTATGAAGCCCTCACTCGTGGCCCGTCAAACAGTCCGCTGCACTCCCCCATCGCATTGTTCGCCGTAGCGCGCCAGGCCGGTCGCTTGAGCGAGCTGGAAATCGCTTGCCGGGAAAGTGCCTGTCGGCGGTTCAACGAACAACAACTGCCGGGCAAACTGTTCCTCAACGTGTCGCCCGAATCGCTGCTCGAAGTCGCTCACCAGCCCGGTCGCACCCTGCAATTGCTGCAGGATTTCGGTATACCCCCAGATCAGGTGGTGATCGAACTCACCGAACAAACCCCGACCGATGATTTTCAGTTGCTGCAAAACGCCCTGCATCACTATCGGGCCATGGGATTTTCCATCGCGCTGGATGACCTCGGCGCGGGTTACTCGAGTTTGCGCCTGTGGTCCGAGTTGCGTCCGGACTACGTGAAGATCGACCGGCACTTCATCGACGGCATCCACCAGGACGCGCTCAAGCGCGAATTCGTCGGTTCGATCCTGCAAATCGCCAAGGCCTCGCGGGCCAAAGTGATCGCCGAAGGCATCGAGCTGCCCGAAGAACTGGCGGTGTTGACCGAGATGGGTGTGGACCTGGTCCAGGGCTATTTGTTGTGTCGCCCGCAGGAACAGCCACCTCGCGATGCACGCGCCTTGATGCCCAAGCACGACAGCGCTGCCGTGGCGCTGAATGACGAAGGCAGCGACCTCAGCGCCTTGCTCAACGAGCAACCGGCCGTGACCCGCGATACACCGACGGCAACGGTGCTGGAAGCCTTCCGCCGCCAGGCCAACCTGAACTCGCTGGCGGTGCTCGACGAGCAAGGCCACCCCTGTGGCATCGTCCACCGGCATTCGCTGTCGGACGCGCTGCTCAAGCCCTTTGCCACCGACCTGTTCGCCCGCAAGCCGATCAGCCGCTTGATGAACGATGATTTTCTCGCCGTGGAAATGAGCCAGTCGCTGCAACAGGTCAGCCGCCTGATCACCAGTCGCGCCCGACAGCGTATCGAAGAGGATTTCATCATCACCCTCGACGGCGGTTATCTGGGATTGGGCCGGGTGATCGATGTGCTCAAGCTGATTACCGAACTGAAAATCCAGCAAGCCCGCTACGCCAACCCGCTGACCTTGCTGCCGGGTAACGTGCCCATCCAGCAGTGCCTGACCCGGCTGCTGCAACAGCAGCGGGAATCGGTGATCTGCTACGTCGACATCGACAGTTTCAAACCCTTCAACGACATCTACGGCTACGGTCGTGGCGATGAAGTCCTGCTGTGCCTGGCGCAATGCCTGAACGACCGCGTCGACCCGTCCCGCGACTTCGTCGGCCATATCGGTGGCGACGACTTCCTGCTGGTGCTTGGCCCGCAAGACTGGCGTAAACGCCTGAATCAATTGCTCGAAGACTTCCAGAGCCAGTGCCGGCGCTTCTACCGCAGCGAACACCTGGAAGCCGGCTGCTTTATCGCGCCGAACCGTCAGGGTGTGCGCCAGGAGTTTCCACTGTTGTCACTGTCGATCGGCGTGGTGCATTTGCATCCACAGGCCTGTGGACAACTCGATGCGAGCCAGTTGGCAGAGATGGCTTCACAGGCCAAGCACCACGCGAAGAATGTGCCGGGGTATAGCGTGCATGTGATTGATAGTCTGGCGGTGCCAGCGCAGCACGAAGAGTTGTTCATGGGGCAGCGGTGATTGGGCTGACGCTATCGCGAGCAGGCTCGCTCCCACAAGGTATTTGTGTCGTTTCCAACTGTTTGTGAACGACACAGAAAACTGTGGGAGCGAGCCTGCTCGCGAAGAGGCCAGACCAGACAACCAAAATCTCAGGATCTAATCAGCCGCCGACTGCGCCCCCAACCGCCGCCCAACCACATCCAGCACATCACAGCCATCGCGCAATGGAATCGCGCAGAGCAGCGCAAAGTCGCTGAGAATCATGGAGTCGCACTCGACCGAACCGCGCATGGAGAGGTTCTCCAGCATTTGGGTGACGGCTCGGATTCGGTAGCGGGCAGCGTCGGTCAAGATATCGAGCGGCGCGTGGGTGTCGACGAACAGGGTGGGCATGTCGCTGCAGTTGCTGGTCAGCGCCATGAAGCGGTTGTCGGGATGGGGAGTTAGAGGGGTGTACGGAGGATCTGGTGTAAGCGTTTTCATTGTTTTACTTCCTAACGTATGGATTGGAGCCGCCAGAAATCACTTCCACGCAATAGGTGGCGGCTGAACGCGGGTGTGGAAGACCGAGACGTTAGGCACTCGGCGCACTCGAAAGCGCCCCGCGCACAGCTACCATAAAACACAGACGAAAAAACGCCGAACTGGTGGCGCTTGACGCGCCTAACGATAGAAGGGCTTCCACACCCTGTCACTGAATTTGCAGTGACAGCCAGAAGCCTATCGATGAGACACGTCGCGCACCAGTTCATCAAAGCCGCTACAACTCGAAGGAAATCTCCGACGAGCTTACACAGAAATAAACACGCAGGACTTTGCGGGGGATGAATTCTAAAAGAAGTCAGGAAAGGTCGATGTTGGTGTAGGGCAATTCTCTAATGCGTCACGAACGGTCAGAAACGCAAACGATCGGGTTACTTCGCAGCATCCCGAGCCGCCAGCTCTTTCAATTTAAGCTCAGCCAACGGATGCCCCGCCTTCGCCGCAATGTTCCAAAATCTCGCCGCTTCCACCGGGTCCGGCGCCTTGCTCGGCGTTCCCGCCAAACTGATCACGCCCACTTGATACGCCGCCTTGCCATCCCCCGCCAACGCAGCCAGGCGCAGCAATCGCACGCCTTCCTCACGAGCGCCAAGGCCGACGCCGCGAAAGGTCAGGATGTGGCCATAGAAGCTTTGCGCGCCGACGTCACCCAGGTTGGCCATGCGCGCGAACTGGCCTTCGAGCCAGCTCCAGCCCCGTGGCTGTCGCACGAACCATGACCAGTGAAACAGCCGGCGGGCCAGCCAGTAAGAGGCCCGTGCCTTGAGCTTTAAAAACACTCAGGCCTCCGCTGATTCGGGGTATTCGTATTCGAAGACTCGCACCACTTCCGAGGCGTGCCACGAGGCGGCAGCAACGCCGTCGGACGGCCCGGAGAATCGCCCCAGACGCTCGACGCACTCGAAGAAACCGGTACGTGGCAGGCGACTGGCGCCCTGGCTGATCACCAGCGAGCTGCGCAGCGGCTGCTCGGCCTTGGCGTCCAGCGCTGCCAGATGCTCGAGCGCTGCGGTCAGGGTTTGCATGGCCGGCGTGGGCAATTGCAAACGTTCCAGCAAGGCTCGGTAAGTCAAAAGATGTCGCTGGCGACGCGCCTGATCCAGCTCACCCAGCAACCCGTCCCAATGTTGACGACTGATGCGTACGCTCACGATTCGTCCCTCCACCCTGGCACCGTCAATTCCCAGGCCAGGCTGCGGCGAATCGCTGCGTCGGGTTGACGCTCGCCACTTTCGATCAAGGCCAGATAAGACGGGCTGATGCCTACCGTGCGGGCCAGCGCCTCGATGGCGATGCCCTTCCCTTCGCGCAAACTGCGTAGTTGATCCAGACCAGGCAAAATCTGGTCTGGCGGTGCCGCCTGACGTGCCGGTGCGTCGGGCACCGGCTGCTCGTTAATGCCTGCTGCTTTCAGTAGAGCCTGATACTGAGCCCACGGTAAAACCGCATATTCGGGCTCGCCTTCGCGTGTGATTATCTGGATATCCATGACTTCCCCGTAGGACAACGACACTTAGCGAGTCGGCACTTTTCCCTAGAAGTGTAATCCTAACAGCGGCCAAGGTCGCGCGGGGGCATGAAATAGGGACGATGTCCCATCAAATCATGCTTTTTTCGGTCCTTGTAGCCGAAGTTGTTCGGGAGTGTCAGGGAGACGTTCGACCACCGCAAGCTTCTCCGGCTGCTGACGATTGCGCCAGGCGCGAAAGCCATTGAGTTCATCGTCGAGAACTTTCATCAGCCAGGCCAGCACGGCGATGTCATCGAGCATGCCAAATACCGGGATGAAATCCGGGATCGCATCCACCGGGCTGAGGAAGTACATCAGGCCGGCCACCACCGAGATCATCGCCTTCGGGCTGATGGCGCGGTACTCGCCGCGCCAGTACGCCAGGCAGAGCGCCTGCAACAAGCGCAAATCGTCTTTGAGCTTGCCCAGTCGGTTGCCCTGACTTGCACCTTTGCTGGCGACAGCGAACAACAGGGTCGGCAAACGGCCCCGGGCAAGCAGGCGTCCGGCGAGGGGCAGGAAACGCTCGAAATTCCAGGGTGCTTTCATCATTCCTCCGACTGAAATGTTATCCACACAAATTGTGGATAACCTTGTGAACAGAGCTATTTTTCACGGCTGAAAGCCCCGTTTCATAAGGCCTCAACTCAGATCGGGCGTTTTTTACTCACATAAAAAAACCCAAGATTTCATTGACTTGGCGCTCCAGCGCGGCTAGCGATGGCGTCTCAATGGCTATGACTGCACTGTGTGGCATCCGTTCGCTTTGTTTACCCTTGCTGAACGCCAGATGCAACAACGCCCCGCATATAGCGAGGCGTTGTTTTTGGAGCGGACGCGTATTACTTGGCAGCGTCTTCTTTTGCTGGATCTTTGATCCCCAGCAGTTCCAGGTCGAATACCAGCACCGAGTTGGCTGGAATCGCCGGGCTCGGGCTTTGTGCGCCGTAAGCCAGTTCGCTAGGGATGTACAGCTTGTACTTCTCGCCAACGTGCATCAGTTGCAGGCCTTCAACCCAACCCGGAATCACACCGCTGACCGGCAGATCGATCGGGCTGCCACGCTCGACGGAGCTGTCGAATACGGTGCCGTTGGTCAGCTTGCCGGTGTAGTGAACGGTCACTACGTCAGTCGGCTTAGGCTGTGCGCCGTCGGCTTTCTTGACCACTTCGTATTGCAGGCCCGAAGCTGTGGTGGTGACACCGGCTTTCTTGGCGTTGTCTTCGAGGAATTTCTTGCCGGCAGCAGCCGACTCTTCGCTCATTTTGGCCATGCGCTCTTCAGCACGCTTTTGCAGCGCTGCGAAGGCTTCAACCAGTTCGTCGTCCTTCAGTTTCTGTTCTTTCTTGCCGACGGCATCTTCGATGCCTTGGGCTACGGCTTTGGAGTCGAGGTCATCCATGCCTTCCTGAGCCAGGCTCTTGCCCATGTTCAGGCCAATCCCGTAGGAAGCTTTTTGCGCCGGGGTTTTCAGCTCTACGCTGGTCTGCGAATCACAACCCGCAAGTACCAGGCTAACCAGGGCCACCGCCGCCGCCAACCGATGCTGTTTCATGCTATTTCCTTGTTCATGCGCCTAAAGGGCAATCGAGTAAAGCCGCGAGCTTATCAGGCGGCCACGACCAATGGCTACCGGCATGAGAGCAGGAAACATCCGATAAGTTCAGGTGTTTTAACGCATTTCCCCAATGCAAAGATGAAGCTTCTGTCATCTCACGCCCACCGGATGCTGCTGGATCCCCCAGCATCTGGCGTAATGGCCACTTGCCGCCACCTTGGACGCTGAGGCATAAGAGAGCCAGTAAATCGACAAGGATGTTCATCTTGCGCCTCTTATTCCGTTTGCTGGCTCTGCTTGGAGTGTTGCTGGGCCTGGGCCTGGCCGTGGTGCTGTACTTCGTCGCCAATCCGAAATTGCCGCCGGAATCACCCGCCCGGCAGGTGCACTACCTGGACCAGTGGAGCGACGCTGACCGTCAGGTTTTCTACTTCACACCCCAGGGCACCGAGGTCAAAGGGTTGCGTTATGACTGGTTCAGGGCCCTTGAACTGCCCTTCTCGTCACAACGATTCGCCGCTCCCGAATACCTCGCACGTTTTGGTTTTCTGATTGACCCTGAGCAGAAGGCCACGCCAGACAACCCCGGCAACTTGCCGGTGGGGTTTGCCCGACATAAAAAACCTGGCAGCCAGGAAGAGTATCTGGACATCACCTGCGCCGCCTGCCACACCGGGGAATTGCGCTTCAACGGCCAGGCCGTGCGCATCGACGGCGGCTCGGCGCAGCATGTCTTGCCTTCCAGCGTTCCGACATTGCGCGGTGGCAGTTTCGGGCAAGCGTTGGTGGCAAGTTTGGCCTCGACGTATTACACCCCCTGGAAATTCGAACGTTTCGCACGCAACGTGCTGGGCGACGACTACGACACCCGGCGCCAACAACTGCGCAAGGACTTCAAAGCCTCGCTCGATACCTTCGTGAAGGTCGCCTGGAACGACACCCATCGTGGACTTTATCCAACCGAGGAAGGCCCTGGCCGCACCGACGCTTTTGGGCGTATTGCCAACGCCAGCTTCGGTGACGCGATTTCGCCCCGCAATTACCGTGTAGCCAACGCCCCTGTGGACTATCCGCAACTGTGGGACATGTGGACGTTTGACTGGGTGCAATGGAACGGTTCGGCGCAGCAACCGATGGCCCGCAATATCGGCGAGGCACTGGGGGTCGGGGCCACGCTGAACCTCTTCGACGCCGATGGCCAACCGCTCAAAGGAGACAATCGCTACCCCTCCAGTGTGCGGTTGCACGATTTGCACCTGATCGAACAAACCCTGCAACGGCTCAAGCCACCCGTCTGGCCGGAAGCGCTGTTGGGAGCGGTCGATAAGCCTCTGGCGGCTCAAGGGCGCGAATTGTTCAGCCAAAACTGCGCCGGTTGCCACGTACCGCGATCGGTGCAAAGTGACGGGCGCTGGGTGCAGCACCTGAAAATGCTGCCGGTGGACTACATCGGCACAGATCCCGGCGCGGCCAACAACATTGCCGACCATCGCTTCGACCTCAGCGCGTTGCAATGGGACCCGGCGGAACTGGCGAAACTGGATGTCCAGTTGCAGCCAACGCCCACCGAACCACTGGACTTGAGCAAGCTCTCGTCAGCCAGAGGATTGGCCTACATCACCGCTTTCGTCGGCAAGCGGGCCTACCTCGACGCGAACATCCCTCTCGCCCAGCAACCCGCCATGAACGGCTTCGGCCTGCCGATCGGCGTGCGTGAAATGCGCGCCTACAAGGCTCGGCCATTGGCCGGTATCTGGGCAACGGCGCCATTTCTGCACAACGGTTCGGTGCCAAGCCTTTATCAGTTGCTCTCGCCCCAGGATGAACGCGCGACGACCTTCTATAAAGGCACGTTCGAGTACGACCCCAAGCACCTGGGGTATCGCACCGAGGCTTTCAGCAACGGTTTCGTGTTCGACACGCGCATCACCGGCAATCACAACAGCGGCCACGAATTCCGTGCCGGCAAGCGTGGCAATGGCGTGATTGGGCGTCTGCTGCAACCCCAGGAGCGCTGGGCGCTGCTGGAGTATCTGAAAGTGTTGGGCGGCCCGTTGGAGGCACAATTGCCATGAGCAGACTCTGGATGCGCCTTGGCGCATTTTTCGGCAAATCCCTGTTGTGTTTGCTGGGCCTTGGATTGCTCGGCTGGGCACTGGCCACGGCATGGTTCGCTTGGCAGCACAGAGGACCGGTCTCGGCTGAAGAGTTGATTCCAGACGGCGAAACGGCGATGACTCAGGACATCATTCAGACCGCCGTGCGCATTGTCGATCAGCACCGTGAAAGCACTCGCTACCTGCGCGATGCGCATGCAAAGGCCCATGGCTGCGTGAAAGCCGAGGTTCAGGTGCTACCGGATCTGGCGAGTGAACTGCGTCAGGGTGTGTTCAGCGAACCCGGGAAAACCTGGCAAGCGACAGTGCGGCTGTCCAACGGCAATGCCTACCCGCAATTCGACAGCATCCGCGATGCACGCGGCATGGCGATCAAGCTGATGGATGTGTCGGGCAAACAACTGCTGGACGATCAGCAGAGTCGGCATGAGCAGGACTTCGTGATGTTCAGCCATCCGAATTTCTTCGTCAGCGAGGTCGCCGAATACCGGCAGAATGTGGCCGCCCAGGCAGACGGCAAGACGTTGATGGCGTTCTTCCCTGGCCGGGATCCGCGCACTTGGCAGGTTCGCCATCTGTTTATTGCCTTGGCGACACTCTCACCCGCCCCGCAAAGCCCGACGCAGACCACGTACTTTTCGGTTTCGCCCTACAAGTTCGGTGAAGCCAATGCCAAGTTCCGCGTAGCGCCAAATCCTGACAGCTGCCCGACTTACGCCCTGCCCGCTCAAAACCAGAAGCTGCCGAATTTTCTGCGCGCGGCGTTGAATCAGCAGTTGTCGACGGATCGGGTGCCGGCGTGCTTCGTCTTGCAGATCCAGCGACAGGATCCACGCCGGTACATGCCGATTGAAGATACGAGTATCGAGTGGCAGGAAAACGATGCGCCATTCCAGACCGTGGCGCGGATCACGCTACCTGCACAGGATTTCGACACGCCGTCGCTGAACCTGCAATGTGACAACCAGTCGTTCAATCCGTGGTTCGGGCTGGAGGCGCATCGACCGATTGGCGGTATCAACCGCCTGCGCAAAGCGGTGTATGAAGCCGTGAGTGATTACCGCCACAGCCGTAACGCCGAACAATAAAACCCAAATCCCAGACAGCAAAAAGCCCGCATAAAGCGGGCTTTTTCCGTGGTGACCTGGCGTTCAGCGTTCCAGATTACCGAATATGGCGCAGCGGACGGGACTCGAACCCGCGACCCCCGGCGTGACAGGCCGGTATTCTAACCGACTGAACTACCGCTGCGCGTAACATTGAAAGTAGTGGTGGGTGATGACGGGATCGAACCGCCGACCCTCTGCTTGTAAGGCAGATGCTCTCCCAGCTGAGCTAATCACCCTTTACCTTCGTTGCGGGGCGCATTGTGCCACAGATTTTCATAAAGTGTTGATTTAATTAATAAATTTATTAAAAAAATCTGAAAACCAATGAAACGACACACCCTGCAGGAACAACAGGCAGAAAAAAACCCGCGTTAAGCGGGCTTTTCCGTGGTGACCTGGCGTTCAGCGTTCCAGGTTACCGAATATGGCGCAGCGGACGGGACTCGAACCCGCGACCCCCGGCGTGACAGGCCGGTATTCTAACCGACTGAACTACCGCTGCGCGTAACACTAAAGCGAATGGTGGGTGATGACGGGATCGAACCGCCGACATTCTGCTTGTAAGGCAGACGCTCTCCCAGCTGAGCTAATCACCCTTCACTTTCGGTGTGGCGCGCATTCTACGGAGCGACCACATCTGTGGCAAGCACTTTTTTAAATAATTTTCTCAGGCCTTCCAAAGGCTTAGCGAAGGGTTGGCCTATGGCTTCGCTAAGAGAATAATGCCCCCCTTTGTATATAAGGAGAGACTCACCCCATGTGGTTCAAAAACCTGCTTATCTATCGCCTGACCCAAGATCTGCCTTTTGATGCCGAGGCGTTGGAAACTGCACTGGCCACCAAACAGGCGCGTCCATGTGCAAGCCAGGAGTTGACCACCTACGGTTTCGTCGCGCCATTCGGCAAAGGCGAAGATGCTCCGCTGGTGCACGTCAGCGGCGATTTCCTGCTGATCTCCGCCCGCAAGGAAGAGCGCATCTTGCCGGGCAGCGTCGTGCGTGACGCGGTGAAGGAAAAGGTCGAAGAGATCGAGGCCGAGCAAATGCGCAAGGTCTATAAAAAGGAACGCGACCAGATCAAGGATGAAATCATCCAGGCGTTCCTGCCGCGCGCCTTTATCCGTCGCTCGTCGACCTTCGCCGCCATTGCGCCGAAACAGGGCCTGATCCTGGTCAACTCGGCCAGCCCGAAACGTGCCGAAGACCTGCTTTCCACCTTGCGCGAAGTGATCGGCACACTGCCGGTACGTCCGTTGACCGTGAAAATGTCGCCGACCGCCACCATGACCGAATGGGTCACCACCCAGAAAGCCGCGGACGACTTCTTTGTGCTGGACGAGTGCGAGCTGCGCGACACCCACGAAGACGGCGGCATCGTGCGTTGCAAGCGTCAGGACCTGACCAGCGAAGAAATCCAGCTGCACCTGAGCACTGGCAAAGTGGTCACTCAGCTGTCGCTGGCCTGGCAAGACAAGCTGTCTTTCGTCCTCGACGACAAGATGGTGGTCAAGCGCCTGAAGTTCGAAGACTTGCTGCAAGACCAGGCGGAACAGGACGGCGGCGAAGAAGCCCTCGGCCAACTGGACGCCAGCTTCACCCTGATGATGCTGACGTTCGGCGACTTCCTGCCGGCGCTGGTTGAAGCGTTGGGCGGTGAAGAGAGCCCGCAGGGGATCTAAAAGGCTGTTGATCTCTACTGTGGGAGCGAGCCTGCTCGCGATGAGGGCCTGACAATCAACATTGAGTTGACTGACACTCCGCCATCGCGAGCAGGCTCACTCCCACAGTTGTTTTGTGGTGCTACTTAATAAAAAGGATCAGACCATGCGCGCACTGGCTGCATTGAGTCGTTTTGTCGGCAACACCTTCGCTTACTGGGTGCTGATTTTCGCGGTTGTGGCCTTTCTGCAACCAACCTGGTTCATCGGCCTGAAAGGCGCAATCGTGCCACTGCTGGGCCTGGTGATGTTCGGCATGGGCCTGACCCTCAAACTCGAAGACTTCGCCGAAGTCGCTCGCCACCCGTGGCGCGTGGCCCTGGGTGTGGTTGCACATTTCGTGATCATGCCCGGTGTGGCGTGGTTGCTCTGCCAGGCGTTCCACCTGCCGCCGGAAATTGCGGTCGGCGTGATTCTGGTCGGTTGCTGCCCAAGCGGCACCTCCTCGAACGTCATGACCTGGCTGGCTCGCGGCGATCTGGCGTTGTCGGTAGCCATCGCAGCGGTCACCACCCTCCTCGCTCCGCTGCTGACGCCGGCACTGATCTGGCTGCTGGCCTCGGCATGGTTGCCGGTGTCCTTCATGGAGCTGTTCTGGTCGATCCTGCAAGTGGTGCTGTTGCCGATTGTGCTCGGTGTGGTTGCCCAGCGCTTGCTCGGCAGCCGGGTTCGTCATGCGGTGGAAGTATTGCCGCTGATTTCGGTGGTGAGCATCGTGATTATCGTCACCGCCGTGGTCGCCGCCAGCCAGGCAAAAATCGCCGAGTCCGGCCTGTTGATCATGGCCGTGGTGATGCTGCACAACAGCTTCGGTTATTTGCTGGGCTACTTCACCGGACGCCTGTTCAAACTGCCGTTGGCACAGCGCAAATCACTGGCACTGGAAGTCGGCATGCAGAACTCTGGCTTGGGTGCCGCGCTGGCCAGTGCGCACTTCTCGCCACTGGCGGCGGTGCCTAGCGCTTTGTTCAGCGTTTGGCACAACATTTCGGGCGCGCTGCTCTCGACGTATTTCCGCCGCATGAGCGAAAAAGAAGACCGTAGAATCGCTGCTGAGCAGGCGGCGGACTGACCCGAAAACTTGATCCCCGGATCAATGATGGGCACTCTATCGCCCAACGCGAGGACGACCTCGCGGCTCGATCGAGTCATTAATCTGGGGACGACCCCGTCAATCGATGGAGGTCTCTCATGTCCTGGATCATTCTGTTTTTCGCCG
Organism: Pseudomonas sp. JAI111; assembly: GCF_024809425.1. NCBI lineage: Bacteria > Pseudomonadati > Pseudomonadota > Gammaproteobacteria > Pseudomonadales > Pseudomonadaceae > Pseudomonas > Pseudomonas sp. JAI111. The sequence goes on from NZ_JANUCB010000001.1 coordinate 802,561, forward strand.
GTCTGTTCGAAGTGGGCTGGGCTGTCGGCCTGAAATACACCGACGGTTTCAGCCGCCCTCTCCCGACTGCACTCACTGTCGCCGCCATGGCCATCAGCCTCGGCTTGCTGGGCCTTGCCATGAAGGAATTGCCACTGGGCACGGCCTATGCGATCTGGACTGGAGTGGGCGCCGTGGGCACGGTGATCGCCGGGATCATTCTATTTGGCGAATCGATGGCGTTGTTCAGGCTGGCCAGCGTGGCGATGATTGTTGCCGGGTTGATTGGCCTGAAGGTCAGCGCGTAGGCAACTACCGCTATCGCGGGCAAGCCCGCTCCCACATTGGATCTGTGTTGTGTCGCAAATAGTCGACACACCATCAATCCCTGTGGGAGCCGGGCTTGCCCGCGATGAGGCCCTGACAGTCACCGACTATCGAACTGTGCCGCGCAACTCGCCAACCATCGCCTGCAACTTCGCCGGCTCCGCCGCCTCGACCGCCACCGCCGGCCCCGCCACCAACGTCACCCGCGACCACAACCGGCGAAACAACCCTTTGCCCGGATCGCGGCTGAAGAAACTCCCCCACAATCCTTGCAATGCCAGCGGAATCACCGGCACCGGCGTCTCTTCGAGTATCCGCGTCAGCCCGCCCTTGAACTCGTCGATCTCGCCGTTTGCGGTCAACTTGCCTTCGGGGAAGATGCACACCAGCTCGCCATCCTTCAGATATTCAGCGATCCGCTTGAAGGCTTTTTCGTAAATTTGAATGTCTTCCTGACGTCCCGCGATTGGAATCGTCCCGGCGGTGCGAAAGATAAAGTTCAGCATAGGCAAGTTGTAGATCTTGTAATACATCACAAAGCGAATCGGCCGACGCACCGCGCCACCAATCAGCAACGCATCGACAAAGGACACATGGTTACAGACCAGCAATGCTGCGCCTTCATCGGGAATCAGTTCCAGGTTGCGATGCTCCACGCGGTACATGGAATGGCTGAGCAGCCAGATCATGAAACGCATGCTGAACTCGGGAACGATGCTGAAGATGTAGGCGTTGACGCCGATGTTCAGCAGCGACACCACCAGAAACAGCTGCGGGATCGACAGCTTGACCATGCTCAGCAGGACAATCGAGACAATCGCCGAGACCACCATGAACAGTGCGTTGAGAATGTTGTTGGCGGCAATCACCCGCGCACGCTCGTTCTCGGGAGTGCGCGACTGGATCAGCGCATACAGCGGCACAATGTAGAACCCGCCGAAAATCCCCAGCCCCAGGATGTCGACAAGCACCAGCCACGCGTGGCCAAAACCGAGGACTTCGATCCAGCCATGACCGTTGACGCTGTCCGGAATACCGCCGGAATGCCACCACAGCAGCAAGCCGAACACCGTCAATCCGAACGAACCAAACGGCACCAGGCCGATCTCGACTTTGCGCCCCGAGAGCTTCTCGCAGAGCATCGAGCCCAAGGCGATGCCTACAGAGAACACCGTCAGAATCAGCGTCACCACGGTTTCGTCGCCGTGCATCCACTCTTTGGCATACGCCGGGATCTGCGTCAGATAAATCGCTCCGACAAACCAGAACCACGAGTTGCCGACGATGGATCGCGACACGGCGGGCGTTTGCCCCAGGCCCAGTTTCAACGTGGCCCAGGACTGGCTGAAGATATTCCAGTTCAGGCGCAATTGCGGCGATGAGGCCGCCGCCCGCGGAATGCTGCGACTGGCCAGGTAACCCAGCACCGCGACACCGACGATCGCCGTGGAAACGACAGGCGCGTAATGACTGGACGACATCATGACGCCGGCGCCGATGGTCCCGGCGAGGATCGCCAGAAACGTGCCCATTTCCACCAGCCCGTTGCCCCCCACCAACTCTTCGTCATGCAGGGCTTGAGGCAGGATTGAATACTTCACCGGCCCGAACAGTGCCGAGTGCGTGCCCATGGCGAACAGCGCCACCAGCATCAGCGACAGGTGATCGAACAGGAAGCCGACGGCGCCGACCGCCATGATGGCGATTTCCCCGAGCTTGATCAGGCGAATCAGTGCGTCCTTGGCGAACTTTTCCCCGAACTGGCCGGCCAGCGCCGAGAACAGAAAGAACGGCAAGATGAACAGCAGCGCACAGAGGTTGACCCAGATCGAGCGGTCACCCTCGATCGTCAGCTTGTACAGGATGGCGAGGATCAACGACTGCTTGAAGATGTTGTCGTTGAATGCCCCGAGGGACTGTGTCACGAAGAACGGCAGGAAGCGCCGGGTGCGAAGCAAAGTGAACTGTGAGGGGTGGCTCATCTTCCATGTGTCCCTGATGTTAGGTGAAGCGTGGCGTGGAATTTGTTATTGGAATGTCGTACGTCGATCCAGGCCACACATTACCTAATCTTTGCAGGTTATTTGTTTAATCCTGCAATGCACGGCGAGACAAACAACTCGCCCCGCCACGCGCCCTGCACGGTCCGTTTCGAGACGATCAGCCACATCACCGCCAGCATCGCCACCAGCACGCAGCCAAAGACACTGAAAAACGTCAGGTTCAAGGTGCTGCCCAGTTTCAACGTCGCCAGAGAATAGACGCCCAGCGGGAAGGTAAAGCCCCACCAGCCGAGGTTGAACGGAATGCCGGCGCGCAAGTAACGTACGGTGATCAGCACCGCCATCAGCATCCACCACAAGCCGAAGCCCCACAGCGTGATGCCGGCCACCAGCCCCAACCCGGCAGCGATTTCACCCATGCCCGGCAGGCCATTGGCGGCAAAGATGGCCGGTGCATCGGCACCCATCAGCAACATGCCCAATGCCCCGGTGCCAATCGGCCCGAGCGCCAGCCAGCTAGAGGCGGCCATGTTTTCATGAGGCAATTTGTGCAGCGCCATGCGCAGCAACAAGATGGTCAGAATGCTGAACGCCACCGGCAGGGAAAACGCCCAAAGCACGTAGCTGGTCACCAGCATCACCAGTTGCGAATGGGCATCGGCCAGGTGCGGCGCCAGCAAGCCACCGCTGGCGGCCGCCACCTCTGCGGCCACCACTGGCAACAGCCAGACCGCTGTCATCTGGTCGATGCTGTGTTCCTGGCGGGTGAACATCATGTAGGGAATCAACACGCCGCAGGCCAACGACATGGCCACATCAAGCCACCACAGCACTTCAGCGACATGGATCACGCCGTCACCCCAGCGCGGCAACCCGAACACCAGAAAGCCGTTGATGATCGTCGCCAACCCCATGGGAATGGTGCCGAAAAACATCGATACCGTGGAGTGACCGAAAATCCGCCGGGCCTCATCAAAGAACAGCACCCAGCGCGCCGAATAGGCTGCGGTAAACAGTGCGAACAGCAGGATATTGAATAGCCACAAACCTTCGGCTACCGCGCGCAGACCGGGCATGGCAACGGGCAGTTGCGCCAGCGCCAATGCGAGCACGCCCGTGCCCATGGTTGCGGCGAACCAGTTCGGGGTGAATTGGCGGATGGCCTCGAGCGGGTGCTGCAAATGGCTGAGCGGTTTAAAACCGAGGGTGTTGCTATTGGGGCAGGTCATGGCGAATTCCTCTCCTCTTGTGAGGTGGAATTCATGGTAGATCCGAATCGAATATCTATATAACGGGTAATATCTCTAACTATTATCTGTTTTGTAGATATACGTCAGACGCTGCCTTCGGATTCGATCACCAGGATTCTCGCGGCGCCCAGTGGATGAGCGACGTGTTCGGTGCCGACAGACGCGTAGAAAATATCGCCAACCTCCAGCAGCGCCTGCTTTTCCACGCCCTCCTCGCGATAACGCATCTGCACCTGCCCATCCAGCACCACGAACACTTCCTGACCGTCATTGACGTGCCATTTGTAGGGCTGATCGGTCCAGTGCAAACGCGTGGTGATGCCGTTCATGTTGGCGATATCCAACGCACCCCAGGCACGGTCAGCGGTGAAGGATTTGCTGCGTATGATCTTCATGGGACATTCCGTTGATGTGAGTCGCGACACCAAGACTAATCCATATCGGCGAACAGCTGCGCCAGCCAGTCGATAAATACCCGCACCCGATTACTCTGATGCCGGTTTGGCGGGTACAGGACGTGGAATGGATACCGCGGTGGCCGCCAGTCCTGGAGTATCGGCACCAGTTCTCCACGCTGCAGGTGCGCCCGCACGGTATAGGTAAATGTATGAATGACCCCCAGCCCCGCCACCCCGGCCGCCAGGTGGGCATTGCTCTCATTGACCGTGAAAATTCCCGGCCCGCGGACCTCCAGCTTTTCTCCGTTACGCTCGAAACGCGCCGGCATCACCCGCCCGGTGCTGGCTGAGTGGTAACTGACGATGTGATGATTTTTCTCGAGGTCTCGCGGATCGGTCGGGAGGCCAAAACGCTGCAGATACTGCGGCGATGCACAGGTGGTCCATGACGACATCCCTAACGGTCGCGCAGCCAGGGACAGCTCGGTCAACGGCCCACCACGAATAACGCAGTCGACGTTTTCGCTGATCAGGTCCACCGGCCGGTCGCTGACGCCCATGTCGATCTGAATATCCGGATAGCGCGCGTAGAAATCCGGCAACGCGGGAATGATCAAAAGGGTCGCCACCGAGCCTCCGACGTCGACGCGGATCTTGCCGCGCGGATGACCTTGGGCGCTGGCGAAACTGTTGTCCAGGTCATCCAGTTCCACCATCAATTGCATGGCACGTTCGTAATAAGACATCCCGTCCGCCGTCACGGTGAGCCGGCGGGTGGTGCGCTGCAGCAGCCGCGTACCGAGGTGTTCTTCAAGTTCGGCCACCAGTTTGCTGACCGAGGTTTTCGGCAGGTTCAACGAGTCGGCGGCTTTGGTAAACGAGCCGGCCTGCACGACTCGGGCAAATACACGCATGGCCAATAATTGATTCATCACAAACCCTCAAGGCGACTTGCCCTGATTATTGTCCACAGCCATGTACAAACAAACCCGATTCAGATGATTTTTCGACCGAATCTTTGGGCATAGAGTTTGTTCAACGGCGCACAACCTGGCCGGCAAATTCCTACACGACTCACCGGAGATTCACACCATGAGCAGCACACTGAAAGGCAAAATTGCACTGATCACAGGCGGTACCACCGGCATCGGCCTGGCGTCGGCTCAAGCCTTCGTCGATCAGGGCGCCACCGTCTTCATCACCGGTCGCCGTCAAGCGGAACTGGATGCAGCGGTCGAGAGCATCGGCCACCACATCACCGGGATTCAGGGCGACGTGGCGAACCTTTCCGACCTGGACCGGATTTTCGAAGTAATCAAGGCACAGGCCGGACATCTGGACATCGTGTTTGCCAACGCTGGCGGCGGAGACATGCTGCCGCTCGGCGCTATCACCGAGGAGCATTTCGACCGGATTTTCGGAGTCAACGTCAAAGGCCTGCTGTTCACCGTGCAGAAATCCCTGCCACTGCTCAAGGACGGCGGTTCGGTGATCCTCACCGCATCGACCACCGCCACCAAAGGCACGGAAAATTTCAGCGTTTACAGCGCCAGTAAAGCCGCGGTACGCAACTTCGCCCGCTCATGGCTGCTGGATCTGAAAGCCCGCAGGATTCGCGTGAACGTCATCAGCCCCGGCCCGATTCACACCCCTGGCCTGACTGAACTGGCACCGCCGGATCAGCAGCAGGGCTTGCTCGATTTCCTGGCCAGCCAAGTGCCGATTGGTCGCCTTGGAACACCATCGGAAGTGGGGAAAGCAGCCGTATTCCTGGCCTCGGATGACAGCAGTTTTATCAACGGGATCGAGCTGTTTGTGGATGGCGGGTTCGCGCAGATCTGATCGCGGCCAACTAAAAACGCGGCGCTTTGAGGGCGCCGCGTTTTTTTATGGCTGGCCGGTGACGCTACAGGGCTGAGCGGCGCGTTGTCGTATCAATGCCGACAAGGCGACGACCGCCAGGACGATCAGCGTGGCGCCGTAGGCATCGGTCGCTGCCACCAGCCCAAAGGCCCGCGTCAGACTCCCCGCCAGCAACGACGGCAGGCAGAACGCCAGGTAACTGAGCGCGTAATACGCCGACATCAACCCGGCGCGCTCGTGGGGCAAGGCCAATGGCACCACACTGCGCAACGACCCGAGAAAACTGGCGCCGAACCCGCAACCGGCCACCAGCGTGCCGATAAAAAACAGCGGCAGGCTGGCGCTGTGTACCGCCAGTAAAACCAATGCCACACCCACCGGCAGGATACTCGTACCGATCCACAAGACCTTGTCGGCGGCACGACTGCGCAAGGTGTAGATCATCAACGCGCCAGTGACGGTCAGGACGGCCACCGTCGCACCGCCAATCAGGTTCGAGGTCGATCCGGTGGCCGTGCGAACCAGGGACGGCGCGAGGGAGGCGTAAAAACCACCGAGCGCCCATGCGGCAGTGTTGATTGGCAGCACCCGCCACAGCGCACTCCGAGCCTGGACCGGCACATGCAAGGTCGGACGCAGCGAAGCCAGTGCTCCGGATTGCGCACTCACGCTTTCCGGCAGACGCCAGACGTACAACGCCTGCAACCCGAACAACGCGAGCAGCACCCAAAAGGTCAGTTGCAACGGCAACGGCGCAAACTCGGCCAGCAAGCCGCACCCCATCGCGCCCACCGCCATGCCCAACAAGGGCGCAACGCTGTTGACCAGCGGACCCTGCTGGCGATCAGTGTCCAGCAACGCCGCTCCTAACGCTGCCGTGGCCATGCCGGTCGCAAAGCCCTGAAGCACCCGCGCGCTGATCAACCAGGCGACGCTATCGGCATTGATAAACATCAACATCGCCAGCATGTTCAGCAGGACGGCGGTGAATATCACCGGTTTGCGTCCCAGGTAATCCGAAAGCGATCCCACGGTGAGCAATGCCGCCAGCAGGCTCAGAGCATACACGCCGAAAATCAGGGTCAGGGTCGCCGCCGAGAATTGCAGGTGGTCCTGATACAGGTGATACAACGGCGTCGGTGCCGTGGAGGCGGCCAGAAAACTGAGTAAAGTGATCGCCAGAAACCACAGGCTGGAACGTTTGGATACTGAACTGGACATGCGCATACTCCGCAAAAGCTAATTTTTTGCTTTTGCGGAGTGTGCTACTGGACAGCGCTTAAAGCAAATTCTTTGTGTTAAGGTCCGATGCATGGCTATTAAAGAAGGTTTACGCCCCGGCGGCCGTAGCGCCCGGGTGCAAGAGTCGGTTCATTCCGCCGTTCGCCAGCTCCTCGAAGAGCAGGACCGCACCACCGTGACCGTGCCGCAGATCGCTGCGCGCGCGGGCGTTACGCCGTCCACCATTTACCGACGCTGGGGCGATTTATCGGTGTTGCTGGCCGACGTCGCCCTCGCCCGCATGCGCCCCGAGAGTGAACCGGCCAACACCGGCAGCCTGCGCAGCGATGTGCGCGCCTGGGCGGAGCAATACCTCGACGAAATGAGTTCCGAGCCCGGCCGGAACATGCTGCGCGATGTGCAATGCAGCACCACACCGGTCTATTGCACGACGATCATTGGCGGGCAGTTGCAGACGATTCTCGACCGTTACCCTGATGAACCGAAACCGAGTGTCGATCGATTGATCAACCTGGTGGCGGCACCGACAGTGTTTCGCATCCTGTTTTCGGAGGCGGCGCTGGAGGTTGAGGAGTTGCATCGGTTGATCGATATTGCGTTGCGGCCTTGATGCCGCCAATCGCGGGCAAGCCCGCTCCCACAGGTTTCGTGTTGACTTGGTGATTCGGATACGACGCGCAACTTGTGGGAGCGGGCTTGCCCGCGAAGAGGCCTTGTTGAACGCCGAAGATCCAACCAGCAAACACCCTGCGACAGCCCGCCACGCCACGACCTTGGTCGACACTGACTAACCCCTGCCATCGTGCGAGACTGTCTCACCGGGCTGCGCTCCCGGGTGTCTTTTGTCTGGAGTTACCATGTCGCTGTCCAGCGGGCTGATCGCCGCCGTCGCCCTGGCCTATATGGCCATCATGTTTGCCATCGCCTTTTACGGCGACCGTCGCAGCACACCGTTGCCGCCGCGAGTGCGTGCGTGGGTGTACAGCCTGTCGCTGGCGGTCTATTGCACCAGCTGGACGTTCTTTGGCGCCGTGGGCCAGGCCGCCGAACAGCTCTGGTCGTTCCTGCCGATCTACCTCGGGCCGATCCTGTTGCTGGTCTGCGCGCCGTGGGTCCTGCAAAAAATGGTGATGATCAGCAAGCAGGAGAACATCACCTCCATCGCCGACTTCATCGCCGCCCGCTACGGTAAATCGCAGTCGTTGGCGATCGTGGTGGCGTTGATCTGTCTGGTGGGCGTATTGCCTTATATCGCCTTGCAGCTCAAGGGCATCGTACTCGGGGTGAATCTGCTGATCGGCGCCGGCGCTGACGCAATGGGCACCCGAGCTCAGGACACGGCACTGATCGTGTCGCTGGTGCTGGCACTCTTCACCATCGTCTTCGGGACCCGCAACCTGGATGCCACGGAACACCACCGTGGGATGGTGCTGGCGATTGCCTTCGAGTCGCTGGTCAAGCTGTTCGCGTTCCTCGCCGTCGGCGCGTTCGTGACTTACGGCTTGTACGACGGCTTCGACGACCTGTTCGACCAAGCCATGCTCGCGCCACGCCTTGAGCAATATTGGAAAGAAACCATCAACTGGCCATCGATGGTGGTGCAAACCGGCGTCGCAATGATGGCAATCATCTGCCTGCCCCGGCAGTTCCACGTCACCGTGGTGGAAAACATCGAACCCCAGGATTTGCGCCTGGCCAAATGGGTCTTCCCGGCTTATCTGGCATTGGCGGCGTTGTTTGTAGTGCCTATCGCTCTCGCCGGTCAGATGATGCTGCCCAGTTCCGTGCTGCCGGACTCTTTCGTCATCAGCCTGCCACTGGCCCAATCCCACCCGGCGCTGGCGATGCTGGCCTTCATCGGCGGTGCTTCTGCGGCGACTGGCATGGTGATCGTCGCCAGCGTTGCGCTGTCGACCATGGTCTCCAACGACATGTTGCTGCCGTGGCTGCTGCGCCGAAACAACGCCGAGCGACCGTTCGAAGTGTTCCGCCAGTGGATGCTCTCGGTGCGCCGCGTCAGCATCGTGGTGATTCTGCTGTTGGCCTATGTCAGCTATCGACTGCTGGGCTCAACCGCCAGCCTGGCGACCATCGGCCAGATCGCATTCGCCGCCGTGACCCAACTCGCCCCGGCGATGCTCGGCGCACTGTACTGGAAACAGGCCAACCGCCGGGGCGTATTCGCCGGTCTCGCCACCGGGACGTTCCTGTGGTTCTACACCTTGATCCTGCCCATTGCCGCCAACAGTCTCGGCTGGTCCTTGAGCAGTTTCCCCGGTCTGGCCTGGCTGCACGGTAACCCGCTGCACCTGCCGATCACCCCGCTGACCCAAGGCGTGGTGCTGTCGCTGGCCGGCAACTTCACGTTGTTCGCCTGGGTCTCGGTGCTCTCGCGCACCAGGGTCTCGGAACACTGGCAGGCCGGACGGTTTATCGGCCAGGAAATCAGTGCTCGCCCCAGCGCGCGCTCAATGCTGGCGGTGCAGATCGAGGATTTGCTGCAATTGGCCGCCCGGTTCGTCGGTGAGGAACGCGCCCGACAGAGCTTCATCCGTTTTGCCTACCGCCAAGGCAAAGGCTTCAACCCGAACCAGAACGCCGACGGTGAATGGATCGCCCACACCGAACGCTTGCTGGCCGGTGTACTCGGCGCTTCGTCGACGCGCGCCGTGGTGAAAGCCGCCATTGAAGGTCGGGAAATGCAGCTGGAGGACGTCGTGCGGATCGCCGATGAAGCCTCGGAAGTGCTGCAATTCAACCGCGCCCTGCTGCAAGGCGCGATTGAAAACATCACGCAAGGCATCAGCGTGGTCGACCAATCGCTGAAACTGGTGGCCTGGAACCGGCGTTATCTGGAACTGTTCAACTATCCCGACGGCTTGATCAGCGTCGGCCGGCCGATTGCCGACATCATTCGCTACAACGCCGAGCGTGGCCTGTGCGGTCCCGGCGAAGCCGAAGTGCACGTCGCCCGCCGCCTGCACTGGATGCGTCAGGGCCGCGCCCATACCTCTGAACGACTGTTCCCCAACGGACGGGTGATCGAGCTGATCGGCAATCCGATGCCCGGCGGCGGTTTCGTCATGAGTTTCACTGACATCACCGCGTTCCGCGAAGCCGAGCAAGCGCTGACCGAAGCCAATGAACGCCTTGAACAGCGGGTCATCGCGCGGACCCATGAACTGTCACAACTCAACGTTGCCCTGACCGAAGCCAAGGGCGTCGCGGAAGCGGCGAACCAGTCGAAGACCCGGTTTCTGGCGGCGGTCAGCCATGACTTGATGCAGCCCCTGAATGCCGCGCGGCTGTTCTCCGCCGCCCTCTCCCACCAGGACGGCCTGTCCAGTGAGGCGCAGAAACTGGTGCATCATCTCGACAGCTCACTGCGCTCGGCCGAGGACTTGATCAGCGACCTGCTGGATATTTCTCGCCTGGAAAACGGCAAGATCAACCCGGACCCAAAGCCTTTCGTACTCAACGAGCTGTACGATGCCCTCGGCGCCGAATTCAAGGCGCTGGCCCAGGAACAAGGGCTGAAATTCCGCGTCCGGGGCAGCAAATTGCGGGTCGACAGCGATATCAAGCTGCTGCGACGGATCCTGCAGAACTTCCTGACGAACGCTTTCCGCTACGCCAAAGGGCCGGTGTTGCTTGGCGTTCGCCGGCACAAGGGCGAGCTGCGCCTGGAGGTCTGGGACCGCGGGCCGGGGATTGCCGAAGACAAACAGCGGGTGATATTCGAAGAGTTCAAACGCCTCGACAGCCACCAGACCCGGGCCGAGAAAGGCCTGGGCCTGGGCCTGGCGATTGCCGATGGCTTGTGTCGCGTGCTCGGTCATACCTTGCAGGTACGTTCCTGGCCGGGGCACGGCAGCGTGTTCAGTGTCAGCGTGCCGCTGGCCCGGACGCAAACGGTAGCACCGGCCAAGGTTAACGAGCTCAATGGCCATGCGTTGAACGGTGCGCAGGTGCTGTGTATCGATAACGAAGACAGCATCCTGATCGGCATGAACAGCCTGCTGACGCGCTGGGGTTGCCAGGTCTGGACCGCGCGTAACCGTGACGAATGCGCGGCCCTGCTCAACGACGGCATGCGTCCACACCTGGCGCTGGTGGATTACCACCTGGACGATGGCGAGACCGGGACGCAATTGATGGCGTGGTTGCGTACGCAACTGGGGGAACCGGTACCGGGCGTGGTCATCAGCGCCGATGGCCGGCCAGAGACGGTGGCCCAAGTGCATGCGGCGGGTCTGGATTACCTGGCCAAACCGGTTAAACCTGCGGCGTTGCGGGCTTTGTTGAGTCGGCATTTGCCGTTGTGAGGCGTCAGTCTTCAGCCCTGCGGTGTCTGAAATGACGCCATCGCGAGCAAGCTCGCTCCCACAGGTTTTCGTGTCGGCAACAACACTTATCCACTGTGGGAGCGAGCTTGCTCGCGATGCTTTTTAGCTATTCTGGCAACTCAGCCAACCCATCGACATCGGTCATCGCCCGTTCCAGCAAGTCCGCGGGCAAGCTCTTGCTCGCCCGCGCGCCCAGCAACTTCAACTGCTCGCTGCGACTGACCAGATTGCCGCGCCCTTCTGTCAGCTTGTTGCGCGCAGAGCTGTAAGCCTTGTCCAGTTGCTGCAAGCGATTGCCGACTTCGTCCAGATCCTGAATGAACAACACGAACTTGTCGTACAGCCATCCAGCGCGTTCGGCGATTTCCCGGGCGTTCTGGCTCTGGCGTTCTTGCTTCCACAGGCTGTCGATGACTCGCAGCGTCGCCAGCAAAGTGGTCGGGCTGACGATGACGATGTTGCGGTCGAACGCTTCCTGGAACAGCGTTGGCTCCGCCTGCAACGCCGCCGAAAACGCCGCTTCAATCGGCACGAAGAGCAAAACGAAATCCAGGCTGTGCAAGCCGTCGAGTCGCTTGTAGTCCTTGCCGGCCAGGCCTTTGACGTGAGTGCGCAAGGACAGCACGTGCTGCTTGATGGCGAGTTGGCCGATGGCATCGTCTTCGGCCGCGACGTATTGCTGATAGGCCGTGAGGCTGACTTTGGAATCGACCACCACCTGCTTGTCGCCCGGCAGATAAATGATCACGTCCGGCTGGAATCGCTCTCCGTCCGGCCCCTTGAGATTGACCTGGGTCTGGTACTCGCGCCCCTTCTCCAACCCGGCATGTTCGAGCACGCGCTCGAGAATCAGCTCGCCCCAATTGCCCTGGGTTTTCTGCCCTTTCAAGGCGCGAGTGAGGTTGGTGGCTTCGTCGCTCAAACGCAGGTTCAACTGCTGCAGGCGCTCCAGCTCTTTGGCCAGGGAAAAGCGCTCTCGAGCTTCGGCCTGATAGCTTTCCTCGACACGTTTTTCAAACGACTGGATACGTTCTTTCAATGGGTCAAGCAGCTGGCCCAGGCGCTGCTGGCTGGTTTCGGCGAAACGTTGCTCACGCTCGTCAAAAATCTTCCCCGCCAACTCGGCGAACTGCGCTCGCAGCTCGTCTCGCGAGCCTTGCAGGTCATTGAGGCGTTGCTGATGGCTTTCCTGCTGCTCACGCAGCTCGGCGTTGAGCGAGGCCGCCTGGGCGTCGAGGCGCCGCAGTTCAGCCTCTTTGCCGGCGCGCTCGATGTTCCAGGCGTGAGCCGCGTCGCGGGCGTCGTCGCGCTCGATCTGCAGCAGTTCAATTTCACGGCGCATGGCCGCCAGGTCTGCCTGCTTGGCAGCGTTGGCCTGGCCCAGATCACCGATTTCATCGCGACAGGCTTCAAGCTGAGCGTTCAAGCCGTCCTGCGCCAATTGCGACATGGCCAGGCGTTCTTCCAGCAAGGCCAGCTCGGCTTGTCCCTCGATCGCCCGCCGCTGGATGCGCCAGGCCAGCACCAGCAATGGCAGTGCAGCGCCCGCCAGACCGAGCAAAATGCTGGTCAAGTCCATAGCCATAGCGACTCCTGCCGATGAGATAAAGCTTGAAGGTTAACCAAGGCGTCAGAGCTTGGACAGCTCAGTCTTCGATCAGCCCCAGTTCCTGTTGAGCACGCCGATCACCTGCGCGCGCAGCCTTGTGCAGCAAGTCCTGGCCAATGCGACGATCGCGGGCGTTCCCGCATTCGCGGCACATCAGCTGGCCAAGGCGACTTTGTGCGGCCACGACACCTTCACGCGCTGGCTGTTTGAGCAACCGCCCGGCGAGGTGTTTGATGTTGGCGTTTTCACCCAGGCGCGGGCTGTCCAGCAACCACTCGGCCACGCGCATTGAAAAACGCTTGGGCGGGGTAACACGGGGTGGTGTGGAAGTGGCAGAAACTGATACTGAGCGAAACTTCATAAAACACTGTGGGACAGATCGGAGGGCGCGCCACTCTACTCTTTTTTTCTTACAGGTAAAGCCTAAAAAAACCCTGCACGCCCGTGCTAGAGCAAGCGCTCGGGACAATCCACAGAAGCTGTGGATAACTCAGTGGACAACCGCCCTTGAACTCGCGCAAAGCCCTATGGAATGGGGCTCTCAGTCAAACTGACGATTTTTTCACCAGTAAAAAAAAGCGATGTTTTTCATTGACTTAAATTTTCAATACAGGCACCCACTGTGGTCGGGGCGCGGATTACACTCCGGTTACAGTCTGCGCAACTTATGTGCACAACTGCCTTAAGGTCGGTTATATCGATGTGCTTTTTGGGAGCGTTTTGTCGGACATTTCTGGGGATAACCTTGGCAAACCCTTGCCCCAGGCGCGTGCCGAAGCGCCGACCAACCGTCGGAAATTGCTCAATGGCGTGATCTATTTGCCAGACTCAGGAATTAATTTGCAGCCATGCTTCACTTCTCCAACTCAATCCGTTACTATCCGCGGCGTTAGTACCAAGCTGAAAGTCAATTCTGGTCGAACAAATCCTCCCGGTTTGCCTTCCCAACGGAAGCCTCTACCGAATAAGCGGGATCGACCACCTCGATGGTTTCCAGGTAAACCTTGCGTCAACACCGCCTTTGAACAGAAAGCAAAGGGTGTTGCGAAGCTCACTTACTCTGACCGAACCAGCCTGCAAATTGATCAGGATCTTCACCCCGGGCCCAGAACCTTTGCCCTTGATGTGTTGCCTGCCCTCCTAAGTACCTACCTGCCAGCCCAAGCGCGCCAATTATCAGCGCTTCAAACTGGCTGCTTTGTTCCAGTCGGGTTCTTCGTTCGACCAACGGTGGTCGTCGTCACTGGAACGTTTTAATTTTGCACGGCTCTTATCCGTGTCGCTTGTAGGAACACCCAGAACATGACTACTCAAATCCATACCCAGGATGCTATCCGTACCCTGACCAACGCTTTTGCACCAATGAATTGCCTGATCATGGCCGCTCGCAAAGGCTGCTTCAGCTTCACTCTGGTCAACGAACACGGCATCGCTCGTCACAGCGAACGCCTGTACCCCGATCAGTACTCCAGCGCCGAGCCGCTGCAGGCAGTGATCGAGCGTACCCGTCAGGCACTGGTTGCCTGATACGCCAGAAAGGCTGAAACCTCAAAAGCCCTGCTTGAACAGCAGGGCTTTTTATTGCCCGAAATTCCTCATCGGACGGCCCGGGGCTAAGCACAAACCGATATAACGGTTATAACTCGAAGCCGGAAATATTTTAAAAACAGTCCTTTACAGCGCGAATATGACACTACACTTCAACTCAAGCGGTGTAAGCCGCTTCCGGCGAGCCTGATTCGATTCATACGCTGCCAACGCTTACTTCAGGTATCGCCGACCACTTCATGTTTCGAGGGCTTTATGGGTATCGCTGCCAGCGAACTGTGCCGTTATGTGATCCGTCCGACCTTGATTTACCTCGGACGCCATAGCGCGACTGCCGAATCCCTGCTGCTGGGCATTGCTGCCAGCCAGTCAGCCCTTGGTTCCGCCCTGCATGACCGCCGTGGACACGGCCTGTATCGAATCGCCGAACCCCGCCACCAGGCACTCTGGGATCACTACCTGGCACTGGACCCCGAACGCGCAAGCCTGGTTCGCGGCCTGGCCAGCCAGCATGCCTTTCTCAGCGGGCCGCACCTTGAGTTGACCGTAAACCTGCGTTACGCCACAGCCATCGCCTGGCTGCTGGTAGAAGAACAGAATACCCCCCTCCCCGCCGCCGACGACCTGATGGGAATGGCCCGAATCTGGCGCCAGACTTTTCAACCCCAAGGCCGCCTGCGTGACTTCACTTACGCCTGGCAAACCTGTGTTTCACCGCTGAATCAGGTAGCCTGCTGATCCGCCGACTTCACAAAATCCCGCAACGGGTCGCGATTTCGGTCGGATTGTCCTACAAAACCGCTCTAACTCAAGCGATACAGGCTATGGCGCTGGGACGAAAATGTTGGTAATTTTCGCCCCGGTGATCACCAGGAGTTCTAATAATGAAAAAAGTAATGCTCAAAACCACCCTTAGCCTCGCTGTTACCTTGGCATCCACCCAGATCTTCGCAAGTGGCTTTGCCATCAACGAACAAAGCATCAGCGGGATGGGTACAGGTTTTGCCGGGCGATCTTCCTCTGCCGATGACGCAAGCACAATTTTTGGCAACCCTGCCGGCATGTCGCGCCTCAAGCGTGAACAAGTCACCGGCGGCGCTGCATTTCTAGACGCGCACACTGACATCAGCCACGCCTCTTCCAGCCCGAACAAAGGCAGCAACGACGGCGACATGGTTCCGTTCATCGCCGTGCCTATGGGCTACTACGTCAAGCCAATCGACGACCATTGGGCATTCGGTATCGGCATGTACGCGCCGTTCGGCCTGGTGACCGACTACGAGAGCGGCTTTGCAGGTCGTTACTTCGGCAGCAAAAGCGAAGTTAAAATCATCACCCTGCAACCGACTGTGAGCTACGCCTTCAACGACAAGGTGTCGATCGGTTTCGGCCCGACCATCAACCGCATCGACGGCACCCTGGAATCGAACCTGTCGATCACCCAGGCTGCACCGGACGGCAACGTCAAGATCAAAGGCGACGACACGGCGGTGGGCTACAACATCGGCATCCTGGCTCAGGTCACTGACAGCACTCGTGTCGGCCTGACCTACCACTCGAAAGTGAAGTACAAGCTCGATGGCAACACCAAGGTCAACTACAACGTCCTGGGCCTGATCGGTCAGAACCCAAACCAGAAGTACGACGCCTCGCTGGACCTGACCACCCCTGAATCGGTGGACTTCTCGCTGACTCACCAGTTCGACGACAAGTGGACCGTTTACGCCGGTAGCACCTGGACTCGCTGGAGCCGCCTGAAAGAAATCACCGTCGAAAACAAAGGTGTTCCGGCGGTCCTCAACGGCCAATTCGGCACCATCACCGAAGAACAGAACTGGCACGACACCTGGGCTCACGCCATCGGCGCGTCCTACCAGCTGAACAAGGAATGGGTACTGCGCACCGGCCTGTCCTTTGACCAGGCGCCGACCAATAACGTCGACCGCTCCCCACGCATCCCGACTGGCGATCGCAAGATTTTCAGCCTGGGCGCCGGCTGGAGCCCAACCGACGACCTGACCATCGACGTGGCGTACTCGTACCTGCGCGAAGAGTCGGTCACGATCAAAAACAGCAACGACCGTGGCCAGACTTACAACGCCAAGTATCAAAACTGGGCGAACGGTTTTGGTGTTGGCGCGACCTACCGCTTCTGATGATTCAAGGCGAGCCTGAAACGCTCGCCACCTGAATCAAAAAAGCCCCGCTCTCTTGTGCAGAGGCGGGGCTTTTTAATGGGCGTCGATCAGGGTTGCGAAGCCAGGGCCTTTTCCACCGCGGCGATGAATTCAGGATCATCAGGCGTGGTCAGGCTGGAGAAATTGGCAATGACTTTGCCCTTGCGATCAACCACGTATTTGTAGAAATTCCACTTCGGTGCGCTGGACTGTTTGGCGAGTACCTTGAACAGATGAGTGGCCTCGTCGCCGCGTACTTTCTGCGGCTCGGTCATGGTGAACGTCACGCCATAGTTCACGTAACAGACCTTGGCTGTCTCGGCGCCATCCTTGGACTCCTGCTTGAAGTCATTGGACGGCACACCAATCACCTCCAGCCCCTGATCCTTGTAACGCTGATTCAGCGCCTCAAGGCTTTTGAATTGCGGAGCAAAGCCACAGAAACTCGCCGTGTTGACCACCACCAGCGGTTTACCCTCATACCGCTGGCACAGGTCAATGGATTCCTTGGCGCGCAGCTTGGGTAACGAGCCCTGCAACAGCTCAGGGCACTCGGCCGCCTGGGCCAATCCGGTAAACGCCATCAGCAACGCGGGGACTGCAATCCAGCGCATCAGCATGTCAGTGCATCCTTGTTCAGTTGTCCAAAACGAAGTTACTCGCCCTCGCCCGCTCCTAGCAAGCACCCATGCCCAACTGCATCAGCGCCAGCCCGCCCTGATGCCAGCCCCACCACGCGAGCGCCAGCAGCAAGGCGCCGCCAGCGGCAATAGCAATCCGCGGCCAGAAACTGTTCATATCGCGCTCAGCTGGGTCTGCAGACGCGCGACCGGTCGCTCACGCACCGGCCAGTTCAGGGCGGCCGCCATCAGACTCAAGAGAATCGCCACTTGCCAGATCAAGTCATAGCTCCCGGTTCGGTCATACACCACCCCGCCCAACCAGCCGCCGAGGAACGAGCCGAGCTGGTGGAACAGGAAAACGATCCCGCCGAGCATGGACAGGTTTCGCACGCCGAACAAGGTGGCCACGGTGCCATTGGTCAACGGCACCGTCGACAGCCACAGGAAGCCCATCGCCATGCCGAACAGGTACGCGGTGGTCGTGGTGACCGGCGCCCACAGAAACAGCGAAATCACCACCGCTCGCAGCAGATACAGACCGGTGAGCAAGCGCGGCTTGGACATGCGCCCGCCGAGCCATCCCGCGGTGTACGTGCCAAAGATATTGAACAAGCCGATCAGCGCCAGCACCGTTGTGCCCACCGTGGCCGGAAGGTGCTGATCCACCAGATAGGCCGGCAAATGCACGCCGATGAACACCACCTGGAAGCCGCAGACAAAAAAGCCGAACGCCAACAACCAGAAACCCGAATGCGAACAGGCTTCGCGCAATGCTTCGGACAGGGTTTGATCATGGCCAAGCACCGGCAACGGTTTGTCCTTGAGCATGCTCACCAGCGGAATGATCAACGCCACGAGCAGGCCCAGCACCAGCAAGGCGGCGGACCAGCCGAGCCAGCCAATCAGACCCAGAGTACCGGGCAACATGGCGAACTGGCCGAAAGAACCGGCGGCGCTGGCAATGCCCATGCCCATGCTGCGTTTCTCCGGTGGCACTGCACGACCGACCACGCCGAGGATCACCGAGAACGAAGTGCCCGACAGACCGATGCCGATCAACAGGCCGGCGCTCAGGGACAAGGTCACCGCCGAATCGGACAGGCCCATGAACACCAGCCCCATGGCGTACAGCACGCCGCCGATCAACACCACTTTCGCCGCGCCAAAACGGTCGGCCAATGCACCCGTGAAGGGCTGCGCCAGACCCCAAATCAGGTTCTGCAAGGCAATGGCAAACGCAAACGTCTCACGCCCCCAGCCGAATTCGGCGCTCATTGGCGCCAGAAACAGCCCGAAGCCGTGCCGGACGCCCAAAGACAATGCCAGAATCAGCGCACTCCCCACCAAAACCCAACCACACGTACGCCACATCGATGTCATTTCTTATTCTCCGGTCGCGGGTATATACCCGCTTAAGATCGGAAAAACCGGCATCAGGCCAGTTCGTCCAGCAATCGCAGCAAGGTTTCGCGTTTCTCGGCGCCCAAACGGTCGATCAACCGTTGTTGCGCCGCCTCCCAGGCCGGCAAGGCTGCAGCCAGGCGTTGTGCGCCTGTCTCGGTCAGCCGGACGATGCGATTACGCATGTCCTCGCCTTCGACCAATGCCACCAGGCCTTCACCTTCCAGCACCCGAAGATTGCGCCCCAGGGTGCTGCGGTCCAGCCCCATGGCTTCGGCCAGGGTGGAAATACTCGGTTCATTCAGTCGCTGCAAATTGCACAGCAAAGAATACTGGGCGACGTTGATCCCGAAGCCGTCGAGAGCGCCGTCGTAATGCCTGCTGACGCCACGGGCGGCGCGACGCAGGTTGATGCATAAACATTGAGAGTCGAGCATGGTGCGTGTATATACCCGCGAGTGTGTTAAATCAAGTTACAGATGGGTTTACCCAGCAGAATGGGAGTGTCAGGCAGACCGCCTTCGCGAGCAAGCTCGCTCCCACAAATGACCGCATTCCCCTGTGGGAACGAGCCTGCTCGCGAAGTGGCCAGCACCTCCAGCACAGAAACATCAGACCAACACCAGACCCACCAGAACCGCCATCTCCAGCAATTCCAGCAATGCACCGGCGGTGTCCCCGGTTGTCCCACCCAAGCGCCGCAGCATCACCTGCCGCAACCAGACGAACATCCCGCCCGCCAGCACAAGCGCCCAGACGCCACTGAAACCGGCGATCAGCACACACGCCAGCGCACTGACCGCCAACACCCGTTTACCCGCCGAGCGCGGCAGATGATCGGCCAGCGCCTGGCCCAACCCGCCGGCACGCACGTACGGCGTGGTCAGGAACAAGCCCAGCATCGCGCTGCGGCCGATCAATGGAATGATGATCAGCCAAACGCTGTGCTGCTGCTCGATCAACGCCAACAACGCCGTGAACTTGAGCAGCAACACCAGCACCAGCGTCACCACCGCGATCGGTCCGCTGCGTGGGTCTTTCATGATCGTCAGGGTGCGTTCACGGTCGCCGAAACCACCGAGCCACGCATCGGCGCTGTCGGCCAGGCCGTCCAGGTGCAACGCGCCACTGAGCAAGACCCAAACCGTCAGCAGCAACGCCGCGTGAAGCAACAACGGCGCGCCCAGCAACAGCCCGTTCAACGCCCATAAAATGACGCCGAACAGCAGCCCGACCAGCGGATAAAACAGCAACGAACGCCCGAGTTCCTGAGGCGCAGGCATGCCCGGAAGACGAATCGGCAAACTGCTGAGAAATTGCAGGGCGATCCAGAACGGCAACATGGTCAGAGGGCTTCCTTGAGTGTCACGCCCGCCTCGACGCTCAGCGAAAACAGCGCACCGTGGCCGACTTCAACGTTGAGCAATTGCTCACGCGGCAAACCCCGCGCTTGAGCCAGCAGCAGACGCATGACACCACCATGGCTGATCAGCAAGATCCGTTCGCCCGCATAAGCAGCGTGCAACCGCTCGACAGCGGCCAATACGCGCTCGGAAAAATCCGCCACCGGCTCACCCTCAGGCGGCGTGAACGCATAAGGATCAGCCCAGAACAGGCCCAATGCTTCGGCATCGGTGTCCATCAATGCCGCTGCGCTTTGCCCTTCCCAGGCGCCGAAGTGCAGTTCTTGCAGATCCTTATCGAGCACCACCGGCAAACCCGATTTCGCCCCCAGCTCTTCAGCGAAGCGCGCGCAGCGCTGCAACGGCGAACTGATCAATCGATCCCACGGCCCCTGCCCGACCACTGCCGCGCGCATCTGCTCCCAGCCCTTGCTGGTCAGCGCATCATCGAGACTGCCGCGCAAACCACCGCCCAGTTCGGTTTCACCATGGCGCAGCAAGTCCAGGCGTAGCGTCATGCCGGACGATCCGCCACGGCCGCTTCGGCAAAGGTTGCCATCTGCCCATGAAGATCGCAGGCCAGGCGCAACAGCGGCACGGCCAACGCTGCACCACTGCCCTCGCCCAGGCGCAGGCCAAGGTCCAGCAGCGGTTCGGCTTTCAGGGTTTCCAGCACATGACGGTGGCCCGGTTCAGCACCACGATGACCGAACAACAGCCATTCACGGCAGGCGGGATTCAAGCGCACCGCCACCAACGCCGCGACGCTGCAGATAAAGCCGTCCACCAATACTGCGATGCCTTCCTGGGCACACGCCAGGTACGCGCCAACCAGCGCCGCAATTTCAAAACCGCCGAGGTTGAACAGCGTCTGCAAGGCATCACCGCGCTGAGCGCCGTGCAAGGCCAAGGCGCGCTCGATGACCTGAGCTTTATGGCTGACGCCCGCTGCGTCCAAGCCAGTGCCAGGACCGGCCAGATGCACCACTGGGCAATCGAGCAAGGCACACGCCAGCGCGCTGGCCGCCGTGGTATTACCGATGCCCATCTCGCCGCCGATAAACAACTGCGCACTCGCCGCGAGCGCACGCTGCACGCTGTCGCGGCCAGCCTGCAAGGCGAGCTCGCCCTGGGCCGGCGTCATGGCCGCGCCCGCGACGAAATTGGCAGTGCCCGGACCAATGTTGAGGTGACGCACGCCCGGCAAATTCAACGACGGCGTGACCGTGCCAAGGTCGACCACTTCAAGGGAAGCCCCGAGCTGGCGCGCCAGCACGCTGATGGCGGCGCCGCCACTGACGAAGTTGTGCAGCATCTGCCCGGTGACTTCCTGGGGAAACGCCGACACGCCTTCTGCGACCACGCCATGATCGCCGGCAAAAATAGCAATCCACAGGTGATCGAGACTCGGCTTGACCTGACCTTGCAGCCCGGCCAATTGCACCGCCACCGATTCGAGCCGGCCGAGAGAACCGGCGGGCTTGGTCAGTTGTTGTTGGCGCGCCTGCGCCTGTTCAACTGCTTGCGCATCGATCGGTTTGCACGGGTTCAGCCACCAGGATTGAGTCATAACGCAGTTCCTTTCAAAGTCAGGGGCAGGCCGGCGACGGTCAGGACGACACGTTGGCAGCGCTCGGCCAGGGCTTGATGCAGCCAACCGGCTTCATCGACGTAGCGGCGAGTCAATTCGCCCAGCGGCACGACACCCATTCCGGTCTCGTTGCTGACAAAAATGATTTCACCCGGCAATGACGCCAGGCAGTCCAGCAAAGCATCGCGCTCGGCAATAAGACGCTGATCGTCTTCGAGCATCAGCAGATTGGTCATCCACAGAGTCAGGCAATCGACCAGCAGGCAACGGTCGGCCCGGGCGCTGTCGCGTAACACGCGGGCGAGTTCGATCGGTTCTTCGATCAACGCCCATTCAGCCGGGCGACGGGCGCGGTGATGAGCGACCCGTTCGTTCATTTCGCCGTCCAGTGGCTGGCTGGTAGCGATGTAGGTGACGGCCAGTGCGCTGTCGCCGGCGAGTTTTTCGGCCAGACGACTTTTGCCGGAGCGGGCGCCGCCGAGGATCAGTTGCAGCATGGTGACATCCTATAAATGTGCGGTGAGGCGGCTTCAGTCATCGCGAGCAGGCTCACTCCCACAGGGGATTTGTGCACGACATAGATTCAATGAGGCATTCAAACTCACCTCAAATCCCGCAGAGTTTCCGCAGCAGCGCGGTATCCAGATGCTTCTCCACCAGGTCCGCCAACCGTTCGATATCGCGCTCACGCAACCCGTGATAATCCACGTCCTGCACTTCCTGCAAACCCGCCCAGCGCAGCAACGCGCTACACGCCGCCGGGGATTCAAACAGACCATGCAGGTACGTGCCCATAATCTGCCCGTCAGCACTTTGCGCACCGTCGCAGCGACCGTCGTCCAGCTGCACGACGGCGTTTTCCAGCGCCAGTCCGGTGGTCACGCCGGCATGAATTTCATAGCCGCTGACCTCGGCATCTTCCAGCACCAGACGACCGCGCACATTGCGCAATTGCTTCTCTTCTTCGAGCTGCGTTTCGAACGCCAGCAACCCCAGGCCGGCACTGGAACCCGGCGCGCCTTCGAGGCCCAGCGGATCATGTACCTGCTCGCCAAGCATTTGCAGACCGCCACAAATCCCCAGCACCTTTCCGCCGTAGCGCAAATGACGACTGATCGCCGCATCCCAGCCATTGGCACGCAGATACGCGAGGTCGCTGCGCACGCTTTTTGAACCGGGGAGGATGATCAGGTCAGCCGAAGGGATCGCCTGGCCGGGGCCGATAAATTGCAGGTTCACTTGCGGGTGCAGGCGCAGCGGATCGAAATCAGTGTGGTTGCTGATGCGCGGCAGCACCGGCACCACCACGTTCAACACCTGGTCTGCCTTGTCGGTCTGGCGCTGATCGATGCCGTCCTCGGCTTCCAGGTGCAAATCCATCACATACGGCAGCACGCCGATCACTGGTTTGCCGGTACGCGCTTCCAGCCAGTCGAGGCCCGGTTGCAGCAACGCGAGGTCGCCGCGAAAACGGTTGATGATGAAGCCTTTGACTCGCGCCTGCTCGGTCGGCGACAGCAGTTCCAGCGTGCCCACCAGATGGGCGAAAACCCCGCCACGATTGATGTCGGCGATCAACACCACCGGGCAATCCACCGCTTCGGCAAAGCCCATGTTGGCGATATCGCCGGCACGCAGATTGATCTCGGCGGGCGAACCCGCGCCCTCGACCATCACCACCGGATAGGCAGCGCTCAATCGTTGATGGGAGGCCAGCACCGCTTGCATGGCGATGGCTTTGTAGTCGTGATAGGCGACGGCGTTCATCGTCGTGACCGCGCGGCCATGGATGATCACCTGGGCGCCGGTGTCGCTGTTGGGTTTGAGCAGCACCGGGTTCATGTCGGTGTGCGGCTCCAGGTTAGCCGCCTGAGCCTGCACTGCCTGGGCGCGACCGATCTCGCCGCCGTCGGCGGTCACGGCACTGTTGAGCGCCATGTTCTGCGGTTTGAACGGCACCACACGCACGCCCTGACGCGTGACCCATCGACACAGCGCCGTCACCAGCGTGCTTTTGCCGGCGTCGGACGTGGTGCCCTGCACCATCAACGTCGTCATTGGGTTTCCTTGTCGTAGGCCACAAATGCTTGCTCGAGACGCTGCCAATCCGCTTCATCGCCAGGCAAGCCGAAACGCAGGCTGCTGTTGTGGGCGAACAAGCGCAGCAAGATGCCGCGCCGCGCCATGAAGTCGTGAAGGACTTCGGCGCGCTCGGTGATCAGCCATTGAAACAAGGCGCAGCCGCCCTGAGGCTGAAAGCCATGCTGTTCGAGCAACCGCGCCAGGCGCTCGCTCGCCGCTTCGCTGCGCAGGCGCTGCCGGACGTGGCCTTCGGTGTCCAGCAGACACGCCTGGCCCACCACGCGGGTCGGCCCGCTGACTGCCCAGGGCCCGACCTGCTCGGCGAGCAATTTGAGCAACTTGCGCTCCGCCAGCACAAAGCCCAGCCGCACACCGGCCAGACCAAAAAACTTGCCAAAAGAGCGCAGCACGATCAGGCCGACAAGGTGAGTAAAAGGCGCCAGACTCAACATCGGTGTGTTGTCCATGAACGCCTCGTCCACCACCAGCCAGCCACCGCGTGACGCCAGTCGGGCATGCCAGTCGAGCAGACGACTCGGGGTCAGGCTCAGGCCCGTCGGGTTGTTGGGATTGACCACCACCAGCACGTCCAGGCTGTCGAGATAGAAATCGACCTCCTGCTCCAGCACTTCACGCACGATATAGCCGTTGCGCCGCCACGCTTCAGCATGTTCGGCGTAACTGGGCGACAGCACGCCGACCTTGCCGGCGCGGCGCAAACGCGGCAACAACTGGATGGCCATCTGCGAACCGGCGACCGGCAGCACCTGGGTTGTGCCGTAATAGTCGCAAGCGGCCTGCTCCAGACCGTCATCGGTTTCGGGCAATCGCGCCCAGGCCCGCAACGGGATCTCAGGGATCGGGAACGGCCAGGGCGCGAGGCCACTGGACAGGTCCAGCCAGTCGGCTTCTGCAATAGCGTATTCGAGCGCTGCCTTGCGCAAACGGCCACCGTGCTCAAGCATAGAATTCAGCTCCCACGCAGAGGATCAGCAACCATAACCATACCCCGCGCTGGACCAATTGCCAGCCACGGTCGATGGAGTCGGCATCCGCCGGCACGCCCTCGCCCAGTTGCGGTCGTTGATGCAGTTCACCGTGATAGATCGCCGCCCCGCCAAGTTCGACGCCGAGCGCGCCGGCACCGGCCGCCATCACGGGGCCAGCGTTCGGGCTGTCCCAGGTCGGGCCCTGGCTGCGCCAGCATTTCAACGCCAGTCGGGTTTTGCCCAGCAGCGCGTAGGTCAACGCCACCAGCCGTGCAGGAATGTAGTTGAGCACGTCGTCGATCTTCGCCGCCGCCCAGCCAAAGCGTTCGAAGCGTTCGTTGCGATAACCCCACATCGCGTCCAGGGTGTTGCTCAAACGGTAGAGCACCACACCGGGCGCACCGGCCACGGCAAACCAGAACAACGCGGCGAACACCGCATCGCTGCCGTTCTCCAGGACGGATTCAGTGGCGGCGCGGGCGACTTCGGTTTTATCCAGTTCGCTGGTTTGACGGCTGACCAGATAGCCGACCCGTGTGCGCGCTTCAACCAGATCATCACTGCGCAGGGCCTTGGCCACCGGCTCGACGTGTTCACCGAGGCTGCGCATGCCGAGCGCGCAATAAAGCGCGAGGATCTCGACGATCCAGCCCACGTAAGGCGCCCAGGACAATGCCGTGGCCAGCAAGGTCAGCGGCACGACGGCGATGACCCAGGCAGTGACGCCATGGCTGCGCCAGCCGCGCCCTTCATTGTTGAAACGTTGTTCAATGCGATCGGCAAAACGGCCGAAAGCCACCAGCGGATGCCAGCGTTTGGGCTCACCCAGCAGCGCGTCCAGCGCCACTGCGGCGACACTCAATAACGCCACACTCATTGACTCACTCCCCAATAATTTTCATACAGCAACTCACTGAGCGGACGCGCCTGCGCCCACCCTTCGAGCACCAGCATCGGCGCTGGATAGAATTCCTTGACCGGCCCAAGACAAAGCACCGCCAACGGCTTGGCCCCGGCCGGCAACCCCAGCAGATCCGCCAGCGCTTGCGGCTCGAACAGTGACACCCAGCCCATCCCCAGCCCTTCGGCGCGAGAGGCCAGCCAGAGGTTCTGAATCGCGCAGGACAACGAGGCCATGTCCATTTCCGGCAAGGTGCGACGCCCGAAGATATGCCGTTCGCGATCATCCATGAGCGCAGCGACCAGCACCTCGGCGCAGTCGTTGATGCCTTCGACCTTGAGCTTCATGAATTCGTCGGTGCGCTCACCGAGGGCTTCGGCGGTGCGGATGCGCTCCTCTTCCACCAACGACTGGATCTTGCCGCGCAGGGCCCGGTCGCTGATGCGAATGAAACGCCAGGGCTGCATCAGGCCGACGCTTGGCGCTTGATGCGCAGCTTCGAGCAAACGCCGCAGCAGCTCGGGCTCGACCGTGCCGCCGCTGAAGTGGCGCATGTCGCGGCGTTCGGCGATGGCTCGGTAGACTGCATCGCGTTCGGACTGGCTGAATGCGTTGTCGGTCATGGCCTCTTCGCGAGCAGGCTCGCTCCCACAGTGGAAGGCGTGCTGTCTGCAGAAACACAGTCACCTGTAGGAGTGAGCCTGCTCGCGATGGCGGCCTCAAGTTTTGGCGCAAACAATGCGGCTATCGCTGACGGATTCGACGGAAAATAGAAGTGCACATAAGAGGCCGTCATCCGCCCCTCACGATAAACCGCCTCAGCCCCACGCCCGCCGTTCGGGCTCAGGCCCCGAGCGATCGGCTCAAGCTCGGTGCTGGTCAGCGAATGGTGATAGGTGTGGCCACGCAGCGAACCTTCCGGCAGTTCCACCGCTTGCAACGCCAATGCCGCCAGACGCTTTTGCATCATCGCATCGCCTTTGAGCAAGCCGACCAGCTCAGCGCGCGTGCCTTCGACGTCGGTCAGCGAGTCCAGCAGATACAGCATTCCGCCACACTCGGCCAGCAACGGTTTGCCGGCAGCATGATGCGCGCGGATCGCGTCGAGCATCGATGTGTTCCGCGACAGCGCCACATGGTGCAATTCCGGATAACCGCCTGGCAGATAAAGGCTGTCAGCCTCCGGCAATTGGCTGTCGCGGATTGGCGAGAAGAACGACAATTCGGCGCCCATGGCCCGCAGCAAATCCAGGCTCGCGCCGTAGGTGAACGCGAACGCCTCGTCACGGGCCACGGCGATGCGCACGCCGGCCAGCAAAGGCTCGGCAACGATTATTTCAGGTGCCGCGAACTCCACGGGCGGTGGCAGCGCCACGTCGCAACTGCTGGCCAGTGATTCGGCGGCCGCATCGAGGCGCAGATCGAGGTCATTCAACTCACTGGCCTGAACCAGACCGAGATGGCGACTCGGCAATTCGATCCCGGTTTCCCGCGACAAGGCGCCGTACCAACGCAAGCCTTCGGTCAGGCTACCTTCGAGCAATTGCGCGTGACGCAATGTGCCGACGCGGTTGGCCAGCACCCCGGCAAACGGCAAGTCCGGTTGATATTTGGCCAATCCCAACGCCAGCGCACCAAAGGTCTGCGCCATGGCGGTGCCATCAATCACCCCAAGCACCGGCACACCAAAGTGCCGTGCCAGGTCGGCGCTCGACGGCGTGCCGTCGAACAACCCCATGACACCTTCGATGAGGATCAGGTCGGCTTCACCGGCCGCTTCCCACAACAGCCGACGACTTTCCTGCTCGCCGACCATCCACATGTCCAGTTGATACACCGACGCACCGCTGGCACGTTCAAGAATCATCGGGTCGAGAAAATCCGGGCCGCATTTGAACACGCGAACCTTGCGCCCCTGATTGCGATGCAAACGGGCCAACGCGGCGGTGACGGTGGTCTTGCCCTGACCGGAAGCCGGCGCGGCGATCAGTACTGCCGGGCAATGACGTATGCTTTTCATAAAATAGTATTCACAGCTCGACGCCTTTTTGCGCCTTGATCCCGGCCTGGAACGCGTGCTTGATCACGCCCATTTCGGTGACGGTGTCGGCCAGTTCAATCATTTCCGGCTTGGCGCCGCGACCGGTGACGACCACGTGCTGCATCGGCGGACGCGCCTGCAAGTCAGTGAGCACCTGATCAAGGTCGAGGTAACCGTGCTTGAGGGCAATGTTCAGTTCATCCAGCACTACCAGGCCGATGGACGGATCGCGCAACAATTCACGGGACACCGCCCAAGCCGCTTCAGCGGCGGCGATGTCGCGCTGACGGTCCTGGGTTTCCCAGGTGAAGCCCTCGCCCATCACATGAAAACGCACCTGCTCCGGAAAGCGGCGGAAGAACAGCTCTTCGCCCGTGCTGTTGCGGCCCTTGATGAACTGCACCACACCGCACTGCATGCCGTGGCCCATGGAGCGGGCGAGCATGCCGAAGGCCGAGCTGCTTTTGCCTTTGCCGTTGCCGGTCAGCACCAGCAACAGGCCGCACTCGTTCGGGGAATTGGCGATGCGTTCGTCGATCACGGCTTTTTTGCGCTGCATGCGCGCCAGATGGCGTTCGTCACGATCGGGGGAATCAGTCATGGGGGAGCTCTCCGTTGAGGCTGGATAACGGCGGGCAGGCACAAGAATAGACGGCAAGAAGCCTGGCATCGCCCACCGTGATGCCGCTGGATGAATCAGGCCGGTCTCCGGGCTCATGAGCGGCGTTCGCCTGACTGCGCGCCTTCCCATGTCAGTCGACACAGTGGCTCAAAGCGCAGCTTTTCACTCATTTACCGTTGCGGGGGCAGCGCCGGGATCGTGCTGTTCATGAGTTGAACCAACGCACTCACCGGCTTCCCTGTTTCACTCTGTCGACCAAGGTCACAGAGCACCTGAAACAAGCCGCGAAGGTTAGAGGGTTGGGGGTGGAGCGTCAATTAAAGCCGGGTTGCCGCCCGGCGAATATCGGCCGCCGATCAAAAATATGACGCCAATCTTGTGCCATGCACGCCGCAATGATATCAAAGAGCCACAATCCCACATCACAATAACAAGGGTAAGCCACATGCAAGGCATGATCATCAGCAATCCGAAGCTGGAATTCCTGCGCCCGGTACTGGAGCGCTGGTTTGACTGTATCGACCGCTACAACGCGGTGCGCGGTGATAACGACACACCTTATTGGTACGACGAAAAAGCCAACCTTGGCCTGCTCGCTGCCGCGGCGTGGATGGCGGAAACGGTCACGCTGCAACAGACCCCGACGCGCAAGCAAACCGAAGAAGGCGAACGCAATGCTCGCGCGGATCTGTTTATCGCCTCCCCCGAGGAGCGCGCCTACCTCCAGGCCACTCAACGCTGGCCACGGGTCAACAACCTGAACCTGACGCAGGCATTGCAGGACATTACCTGCGATGCCAAACGTATCAGCTACGCCAGCGACCTGAAACTCGGCTGCCTGTTCGTGGCGCCGCAAAAGGCCCAGCAAAGCGCGACACCGGAAGAACTTCAGGACATGGTCGACGACCTGCAAAAGGAACACTGCTGCGCCGTGGCCTGGTATTTCCCTTACGCCTACCGCAAGTTGCGCAGCGAAGCCGGCAATTATCATCCCGGCATCGCCGTGCTGCTCAAGGAAGCCCGCGGCTGATGGGTTGAACCATCGCACCACTGATCTTCTCTATGATTAAGTCACTGCATTCATAGGGAAGATCAGTATGCGCAAGCCCCAGCTCGTTCTCGTTATCGCGCTCGCAGGAGGGCTCGCCGCGTGTGGTGATACCTCCAGCCTGCAAGTCACCGACGGCACCGGCCCGTCACCCAAGCTGCCCGAACCGAACAAAACCCTGATTCCGACGGTGAACATCGCCCCGGCGATCGGCTGGCCAGCCGGTGCAAAACCCACTGCCGCGGCGGGCACTCAAGTGGCCGCGTTCGCCGAAGGACTCGATCACCCGCGCTGGCTTTATGTGCTGCCCAACGGCGACGTACTGGTGGCTGAAACCAACGCGCCACCCAAACCCGATGACAGCAAAGGCGTTAAAGGCTGGGTCATGAAAAAAGTCATGAGCCGTGCCGGCGCTGGCGTCCCCAGCGCCAATCGCATCACCTTGCTGCGAGACAAGGACCATGACGGCATTGCCGAAACCCGCACGGTGTTCCTGGAGAACCTCAACTCGCCCTTCGGCATGACCTTGGTCGGCAATGACCTGTACGTCGCCGACACCGACCGCTTGCTGCGCTTTCACTATGAAAATGGCGACACGGCAATCAAGTCGCCGCCCATCAAAGTGGTCGATCTGCCAGGTGGCACGCTGAATCACCACTGGACCAAAAACGTCATCGCCAGCAAGGATGGCAGCAAGCTGTATGTCACCGTGGGTTCCAACAGCAACGTCGGTGAAAATGGCCTGGACAAGGAAGAAGGTCGCGCGGCGATCTGGGAAGTCGATCGGGCCACCGGTAATCACCGAATCTTCGCATCGGGCATTCGCAACCCCAACGGCCTGGCCTGGGAGCCGCACACCGGCGCCCTGTGGACGGCAGTCAACGAGCGCGACGAAATCGGCAGCGACCTGGTGCCGGACTACATCACCTCAGTGAAGGATGGCGCGTTTTACGGCTGGCCTTTCAGCTATTACGGCCAGCACGTCGATGTACGCGTCGAACCGCAAAACCCGGACCTGGTGGCCAAGGCGATCGCACCGGATTACGCGGTTGGCCCGCACACCGCGTCGCTGGGATTGTCGTTCGCCGAGGGCAACACACTGCCGGCGCAATTCAAGGAAGGCGCCTTCATCGGCCAGCACGGCTCATGGAACCGCGAGCCGCACAGTGGTTATAAAGTGATTTTTGTGCCGTTCGCAGGAGGTAAACCGAACGGGAAGCCGGTGGATGTGCTGACCGGGTTCCTTAACAAGGACGAGAAAGCCATGGGGCGGCCAGTGGGCGTGGTGATCGATCAGCAAGGGGATTTGCTGGTGGCCGATGATGTCGGGAACAAGGTGTGGCGCGTTTCGACCGCGAAGTAACTGCAATGTACGCATACCTGTGGGAGCGGGCTTGCCCGCGATGAGGTCGGCACATTCAACATTCATGCTACCTGACCCACCGCAATCGCGGGCAAGCCCGCTCCCACAGGGATCAGCGTTTGCGGCAGAGCGTCAGCCCATCACCCAATGGCAACAACGACAGATCCACCCGCAAGTCATCCTTCAAGGCACGATTGAGCGCCTGGATGGCTCGCGTGTCCGCACTCTCGGGATTGTTCTCCAGCACTCGCCCGCTCCACAGCGTATTGTCGAACACCGCCAGACCGCCGACGCGCAACAGACGCAATGCATGCTCGAGATAATTCGGGTAGTTGGACTTGTCGGCATCGATGAAGATCAAATCGAACTGCCCGGGCTGATCCAGTGAAGCAAGGGTTTCCAGTGCAGGCGCCAGACGCAGATCGATCCGCTGGCCCAAGCCCGCCTCCTGCCAGTAGCGCAGCGCGATGGCGTTGTAGTCGCCCGGAATATCACAGCAAATCAACGAACCGTCATCGGGTAACGCTGCGGCCATGCACAGGGCGCTGTAACCGGTGAACGTACCGACTTCCAGCACGCGCCTGGCACCCATGAGCTTGATCAACAAAGCGAGGAACTGCCCCTGCTCTGGCGCCACCTGCCAGCGAGCCATCGGCAGCGCCTGGGTTTCATCACGCAGGCGCTTGAGCAGCGGCGTTTCCCTCAGGGAAACGTCGAGCAGGTATTGATACAGGAAATCATCGAGATTGAGTGTGCGAGCGGTCATGACACCCTCCTCGGAGAGAACGTTATGGGTTGCGCGCCAAGTGCTCAGGCTGCAGAACGCGCTTGGCGCTCAGATAAGCTTTCTGCCAATAAGCCTTGGACAAGCTGTCAAGCTTCACGGTGCCGCCGGTGGCCGGCGCATGGACGAAACGACCTTCGCCGACGT
This sequence comes from Pseudomonas sp. JAI111, assembly GCF_024809425.1. Classification (NCBI taxonomy): domain Bacteria; kingdom Pseudomonadati; phylum Pseudomonadota; class Gammaproteobacteria; order Pseudomonadales; family Pseudomonadaceae; genus Pseudomonas; species Pseudomonas sp. JAI111. The sequence continues at coordinate 834,298 of NZ_JANUCB010000001.1, forward strand.
AAATCCCGGCATGGCTGACCTGGGAACCGCCGTTGGTGGCGAAGAAAATCAGATCGCCGGTTTGCAGGCCTTCCTTGCCAACGTTGGCCGCCTGCATGGTGATCAACTCGCGAGTGGTGCGCGGCAGGGAAATGCCGGTGACATCACGGTAGACGTAGCCGATCAGGCCGCTGCAATCAAAACCCGAATCCGGCGTGTTGCCGCCCCAACGATACGGCGTACCCACCAGGCCGAGCGCGCGGAACAGCACGTCTTCCGCCTCGGGCGAAAAGGGTTGCGGATTGCCGAAGACAATCGGCGCCCGGACCACCACCGGAGCAGGCGGCGGTGCATGGCTGGCGCAGGCGCTGAGCAGCGCTGCGAAGAACATGAGTGCGAGGCGGGCCGACATAGTCATAAACAGAACATCCTGATCTGGCGGCGACTTTTTTCTGCCGAAAGGGCTGAAAAGAAAACCGCCTGCGCAGGACGCAGGCGGTTTGCCATCAATAATAGATCAGGATTCTAGCGCCTATGGGCCAAACTTCAAGTAAGACTTTAAGTTCGCCTTACAAGTTGTCCGTCTACTCCCTTGCGGAGAGACGTTTTGTCGCCACCGAGGTGGCGACAGACTGAATATTTACTTGCGCGCGGTGACCATGGTCGGGGCCATCGCGAGGGCGCGCTTGGCTTCGATGAAGGTCTTGCTCCAGTAGCTGTCGCCCAGGCTATCGACCCGGACACCACCGCTTTTGCGGCTGCTGGAGTGGATGAACTGATTGTCACCCAGGTAGATCCCGGCGTGACTGACACGACCGCGACGACCATTGGTGGCGAAGAACAGCAGGTCACCCGGCTTCAGCGCACCGCGAGCCACCAGCGGCGCGTCGACGTTGATCATTTCGCGAGTGGAACGCGGCAGGTTCATGCCGGCCTGTTCACGAAACAGATAGCCGATGAAACCGCTGCAATCGAAGCCAGCCTCGGAGGTGCCACCGAAACGGTAACGGGTACCGATCAGGGACATGCCACGTTCGAGGATGCTGTCGGCCAGAACCGGAAGCTGGTATGACTTGCCATCGGCGAAGTTTGCCAGTTCTTTATCGGTGGCCACGCCGTCTTGGTAAAGCTCTTCCTGGAAAAGAACGGAAGAAGACTGGGCGGTCATTGAATTTTTGAACTGTTGTTGTTGCTCTTGCTGGGACACTGGAGAGTGGGCAGCGCAACCGAACAACAGGGTGACGAGTGCGAGAGGCACGAGGGGTGCGAAGCGCTTTAGCATGGGCACGACCGTGGCTGATTAGTTGTGAAGAAGCCGCGACTATGCCCGCTATCATCCTCATTTGCAAATTCAATCGAACTTTATGTGACTTCCCGGTTTCGCGTAAACATCTAAGCGCTTAAGCCCCTTTTAGACGCCTGCGCAGCCTACAGCCTGTAGGAAAGCGCGTTTTCTGGCGCCTGAAATATGCCAAAACCCCAGCCAGGCTTGGGTTTTACCAGCCTAAAGTTTCTTTCAGGAACGGAATGGTCAGCTTGCGCTGAGCTTGAAGAGAGGCCTGATCGAGGCGCTCAAGCAGCTCGAAAAGTGCACTCATGCTGCGGGTGCCGCGAGTCAAAATAAAATGCCCGACCTCATCGGTCAGGTGCAGGCCGCGACGGGAAGCACGCAGCTGCAGGGCACGCAATTTGTCTTCGTCCGAGAGCGGACGCATCTGGAAAATAAGAGCCAGTGTCAGGCGCGATTTCAGGTCCGCCAGCTTGACCGGCAATTCCCGTGGCGAAGTCGAGGCCGCAATCAGCAGACGTCGACCGCTGTCGCGCAGACGATTGAACAGATGGAACAGCGCCTCTTCCCAATCCGCACGGCCGGCGACCGCCTGCAAATCATCCAGGCAGACCAATTCGTATTGTTCAAGGTTATCGAGGATCGAGATGCCGCGATCCAGCAGCTCGGCCAACGGCAGATACACCGCAGGCTCCCCCAGTTGCTCGAAGCGCAGGCAAGCCGCCTGCAACAGATGCGTACGCCCTACCCCGTCCTTGCCCCAGAGATAAATCAGGCTTTCGGTCCAGCCGGCATCGGCTTCGCATAGCCGCTCGACATAGCCGAGTGCAGCGGCATTGGCGCCTGGGTAGTAATTGATAAAGGTAGCGTCGTCACGCAGACGCACACCTAGGGGCAGCTGAATCGGTTTCATGCTGACTGAACAGTTCCAAAGGAACCGTTAGTGGCCTCTGTGTAAAGTTTGCGAAGTTTATACCCGTGAGGCGGGTCGCACAATGCGACAGACCATAAGCAAAATCAAAGGTTTGCGTTAGCGCCCGGGTTTTATGACAGTTTCTTTGGCGGGGGATGTGACAGCGGCGCAAGGGAAGCAGGTCAGCCCGGCATGAAACCGGGCCGCCCGCGACGGGTCATCAACGCACCTTACAGCTCCGGTTCGTCGACCCCACTGTACATATCGGAATCCTTATACAAATCATGCACATGGCGCACCAGAACCATGATGACCGCGGCCACCGGCAATGCCAGCAGCACACCGGTAAAACCGAACAGCTCGCCACCCGCCAGAATGGCGAAGATTACCGCTACCGGATGCAAACCGATCCGGTCACCCACCAACAGCGGCGTCAGCACCATCCCTTCCAGCGCCTGCCCGACCATGAATACCGCGACGATACCCAGCATGGGGTAAAGGTCACCACCGAACTGGAACAGTCCGGCAATCAATGCCGCGCCGATCCCGATGACAAAGCCCATGTACGGCACGATCGCCGCCAGGCCTGCGATCATTCCGATCAACAACCCCAGCTCCAGCCCCAGCAGCATCAGCCCGGTAGCGTAAATCACGCCCAACGCCAGCATCACCAGCAATTGCCCGCGAACAAACGCCCCAAGCACCTCGTGGCACTCGCCCGCGAGAATGACGACACGCTCTTCACGATCCCGAGGCAGCAAGCCGCGGATCTTGCCCACCATTACGTCCCAATCGCGCAGCAAGTAGAAACTCACCACCGGGATCAACACCAGATTGGCCAGCCAGCCGATCAATGCCAGGCCCGACGCTGTTGCCTGACTCAGCACCACCCCGACAATGTCGGTGGTCTGGCCCATGTGTTCGCTGATCGCCGCCTTGAGCTTGTCGAACTTCCAGAAGTTATCCGACAGCCCGAATTTCGACTGCGCCCATGGCAGTGCGGTGTGCTGCAACCAGTCGAGCATTTGCGGCGCCAGTTCATACAAGCGAAACAACTGCTTGGCGAGCATCGGCACCAACACCAGCAGCAGCGTCGTGAAGATCAGGCTGAACAGCGTGAATACCGCCACCACGCCCCAGGTGCGTGACAGGCCGGCCTTCTCCAGCCGGTCAACCAGCGGATCGAACAGATAGGCCAGCAACAACGCAACCAGAAATGGTGTGAGGATCGGATGCAACAACCAGACAAACGCGCAGAGCAGAACCACTCCACCCAACCAGAACCAACGCCGCGTATCGGCCATGTACCACTCCATATGCATCTATATAAAGAAAGAAAACCTTACCAACGGAATCGCAGCTGCGGCACCGGTGCCGGGGTTGGCGCGACCACTGGCGCCGAACCCTCGGCCAGCGGTTGTACAGGCGTCGCCGGTGCAGGTGCCTGACCAGCCGGAACCTCTTGCAACTTCGCCAGGGACAGCTGCGAACGCAACTGCTCAACGCTGCCACTGACCCGATAGAGAATGCGCTCACCGTCGACGCTTTGCAGATGCGCGCCAAACGGCTCCAGCAAGCGCCCGAGCGCGGCGTATCGCTCCAGGTTCATGCCCTGGACTTCCAGCAATTGTTCCCCCGAAGCACCCGGTTTGACGACAAACCGCGGCGCCAGTCGCTCACTCACTGCCAGCATCACCGCATCGGCCACAGCGGCCTGATCCGCGCCCTGCACGCTGCCCGCCTCTTTCTTGTCGCCCAGCCAAAAATTCCACTTGGCTTGCCACTGACCACCCTCTTCACGAGCATGCACCGCGAGCAAGGCGTCAGCGTTGTAACGGTCCGATGCAGCGCGCAGTGGCGTCGCATCCGTGCCTTCAAGATTGGGTGCCGTGGCGACCAGTTGTTCGCTCAAGTCCGCCAACGGCAATCGCAGCGGCAGACCACGGTGTTGAGCCGCGCGACGCAGCGGCGCGGCGCTGGCCTGGCCATCGCCCACCAGGCTGGAACCCTCGGCGGAGTCGGTCAGCCACCAACTCAGAATCGACGGCCGATTCGCGCCCCACAACGACAGCCCGGCCCGGCGCAGCGCCTGCTCGGTGGTTGCCGGGTCAAAATCGACTTTCAGCACTTGCGGCGGGCCGGCGTCAAAACCGTACTGACTGATGATCTGCTGCGGGTCCTTGCGCAACGGGGCGAGCCCCGGGCTTTGCACCGCCTTCGGATCGCCTGTCAGGCGCAACACCAGTGTGTCCAGCGCGCGCTGTGTCGCCTGATCACGCTCCTCGGTCGATTGACTGCTGACCGGCTCACGCACCTGATAAAGGCCTTTGACGGTTTCGGCATGACTCGCAAGGCTGACCAGTGACAAACAGCCTGCAAACACATATCTGGACATAAAACGCATGGAAGATTCCTGACGACAAGAGCGGCTGGAACAGACCGCATGAAGACGATCGAGCAAGGCTGTGACCACGGCCCTGCGCAAAACATTCACCACGATCTGACGAAGTTTTCGCACTGTCATAACGATAGACGGTTAATCGCGATACCTTATACAGCCATCAAGGAGGCGACCAACACGGGCAATAACGGTTTTTTTCAACCGATATGCCCCTGCCGTCGGCCTGAGGATGGCCGCTGCCCCTCAAGCCTGATAAAATCGCGCGCCTTCGCAGACCGGCAACAGCCGGGCACCCTGAAATTCGCGGACGGCACTCGCCTTCGTTAGTTTCAGCGGTCCCACTGGACTCGGTCGTTACCCCTGAATCCCCCCTAAAGGCCTGGATCATGAGCAAGCAACCCTCCCTGAGCTACAAGGACGCCGGTGTAGACATCGACGCCGGTGAAGCATTGGTCGAACGCATCAAGAGCGTCGCCAAGCGCACTGCGCGCCCGGAAGTCATGGGCGGCCTGGGCGGTTTCGGCGCCCTCTGCGAAATCCCGGCCGGCTACAAGCAGCCCGTGCTGGTTTCCGGCACCGACGGCGTTGGCACCAAGCTGCGCCTGGCACTGAACCTGAACAAGCACGACAGCATCGGCATCGATCTGGTGGCCATGTGCGTTAACGACCTGGTGGTCTGCGGCGCCGAGCCGTTGTTCTTCCTCGACTACTACGCCACCGGCAAACTCAACGTCGAAACCGCGACCCAGGTCGTGACCGGCATCGGTGCAGGCTGCGAATTGTCCGGCTGCTCCCTGGTCGGCGGCGAAACCGCTGAAATGCCAGGCATGTACGAAGGCGAAGACTACGACCTGGCCGGTTTCTGCGTCGGCGTCGTGGAAAAATCCGAAATCATCGACGGCTCCAAAGTCGCTGCTGGCGATGCCCTGCTGGCCCTGCCATCTTCCGGCCCGCACTCCAACGGTTACTCGCTGATCCGCAAGATCATCGAAGTGTCCGGTGCAGACATCGAAAACATCCAGCTCGACGGCAAACCGCTGACCGACCTGCTGATGGCCCCGACCCGCATCTACGTGAAGCCGCTGCTCAAGCTGATCAAGGACACCGGCGCGGTCAAGGCGATGGCCCACATCACCGGTGGTGGCCTGCTGGACAACATCCCGCGCGTACTGCCAAAAGGCGCGCAAGCGGTGGTTGACGTTGCGAGCTGGACCCGTCCTGCCGTATTCGACTGGCTGCAAGAGAAAGGCAACGTCGACGAAAACGAAATGCACCGCGTGCTGAACTGCGGCGTGGGCATGGTCATCTGCGTCGCTCAAGAGCACGTTGAAACCGCGCTGAACGTACTGCGTGAAGCCGGCGAGCAGCCTTGGGTCATCGGTCAGATCGCCACCGCTGCCGAAGGCGCAGCTCAGGTTGAACTGAAGAACCTCAAGGCTCATTGATGTCCCAGACCTGTGATGTGGTGGTGCTGTTGTCCGGCACCGGCAGTAACTTGCAGGCCTTGATCGACAGCACGCGGACCGGCGACAGCCCGGTCCGCATCGCTGCGGTGATTTCCAACCGCGCCGACGCCTACGGCCTGCAACGCGCCAGGGATGCGGGTATCGAAACCCGCTTCCTGGATCACAAGGCTTACGAAGGCCGCGAGGCCTTCGATGCCGGGCTGATCGAACTGATCGACGCTTTCAATCCCAAACTCGTGGTACTGGCCGGTTTCATGCGCATTCTCAGCGCTGACTTCGTGCGCCACTACGCGGGTCGCCTGCTCAATATCCATCCCTCGCTGCTGCCCAAATACAAAGGGTTACACACTCATCAGCGCGCGCTGGAGGCCGGCGACACCGAGCACGGCTGCTCCGTGCACTTCGTCACCGAGGAACTCGATGGCGGACCACTGGTCGTACAGGCAGTAATACCGGTAGAGTTGCATGACTCGCCGCAGAGTCTGGCGCAGCGGGTCCATGCTCAAGAACACCTGATCTACCCAATGGCCGTACGCTGGTTTGCCGAAGGGCGTTTAGCGCTCGGCGAGCAAGGTGCTTTACTGGATGGAAAGTTACTCGCGGCCAGCGGCCACTTGATTCGAACCTAGGAGATTTTATGCGTCGCGCCCTGCTCTTCGCTTGCGCTCTGCTCGCCCTGCCGTTTGCGCAGGCTGCAGAACTTCAACCCTTCTCCGCCAGTTACACTGCCGACTGGAAACAGCTGCCCATGAGCGGCACCGCTGAACGCAGCCTGACCAAGCAAGCGAACGGGGCCTGGAAGCTCAGCTTCAAGGCGTCGATGATGATCGCCAGCCTGACCGAAGAAAGCACCCTGACTCTGGACAAGGACACCTTGCTGCCACAGTCCTACCACTTCGAACGCGGTGGCCTGGGCAAAGCCAAGAAAGCCGACCTGGACTTCGACTGGACCAACAAGATGGTCACCGGCACCGATCGCGGTGACCCGGTCAAGGTCCCGCTTAACCGCGGCATGGTCGACAAATCCACTTATCAGCTGGCCCTGCAACACGACGTGGCCGCTGGCAAGAAAAGCATGAGCTATCAGGTTGTCGATGGCGGCGAAGTCGATACCTATGACTTCCGCGTGCTGGGTTCGGAAAAAGTCGACACCAAGGCTGGTCAGATCGATGCGGTCAAGGTCGAGCGCGTGCGTGACCCGACGCAAAGCAAGCGCATCACCGTGCTGTGGTTCGCCAAGGACTGGGATTACCTGCTGGTCCGCCTGCAACAGGTTGAAACCGACGGCAAGGAGTACAACATCATGCTCCTGGACGGTACGGTCAACGGCAAGACTGTTAAAGGCAGCTGATCCGGTTCGACACAAGAATCCGGAATCCACCAAGGATTCCGGATTTTTTATGCCTGCTGTTTTTCAGATTTTCGCCAACGCCTGGGCCAGATCGGCGCGCAGGTCTTCGACATCCTCGACCCCCACGGACAAGCGCACCAGCGCATCACCAATGCCAAGCTGCGCGCGGGTCGCAATGGGAATGGTGGCGTGAGTCATGATCGCCGGGTGCTCGATCAGGCTTTCCACCCCGCCCAGGCTCTCGGCCAATGCGAATATCTGCACGTTTTCAAGGAAGCGCCTGGCCCCAGCCAGGTCGCTGTTCAGATCGAGGGAAATCATCCCGCCGAATCCGCGCATCTGCTGCCGGGCCAGTTCGTGCTGCGGGTGCGACGGCAACCCCGGATAGTAGACGCGCGCCACCTGCGGCTGACGCTCCAGCCATTGCGCCAGCTCCAACGCGTTGCTGCAATGGCGCTCCATGCGCAGCGCCAGTGTTTTCACCCCACGCAGGGTCAGGAACGCATCAAACGGCCCGGCGATCGCGCCGACCGAGTTCTGCAGGAAACCCAGGCGTTCGGCCAGTTCCGGGTTCTGCCCAACCACCGCGATGCCGCCGATCACGTCGGAGTGACCATTGAGGTACTTGGTGGTCGAGTGCAAAACGATGTCGAAGCCCAGCTCCAGCGGACGCTGTATCCAGGGGCTGGCAAACGTGTTGTCAGCGACACAGATGATGCCCCGCTGGCGGCAGATACGCGCGACAGCGGCGAGGTCGGTCAGGCTCAGCAACGGATTACTGGGCGTCTCGACCCAGACCATTTTCGTCTCGGGCTGCAGTGCCGCTTCGAATCCCGCCAGGTCCGTCAGATCGACAAAGCTGAACCGATGCCCGGCACTGCGTTTGCGTACCTTGTCGAACAGTCGAAAAGTGCCGCCATACAAATCATTGCCGGAAACGATGTGCGAGCCCGCGTCGAGCAACTCCAGCACCGTGGAAATCGCCGCCAGCCCCGAGGCGAACGCGAACGCCTGGGTGCCGCTTTCAAGGTCCGCCACGCAGCGTTCCAGCGCGAAGCGGGTCGGGTTATGTGAACGCCCGTAATCGAAACCCTTGTGCACGCCGGGACTCTGCTGCAAATAAGTGGAGTTGGCGTAAATCGGCGGCATTAACGCGCCGGTGGTAGGGTCCGGCGTCTGTCCGGCATGGATCACACGGGTGCCGAAGGCACGGGGCGCAGCGGTTTCATCGTGTTGACTCATTTAAGGGATCTCCGTAAGTGATTGAGCATGTCGACTCGGGTAATCAAACCGTGGAACCCCGAAGCATCGGCGATGATCGCCACCAGCCCGCGATCAAGCTCCGCTTGCAATTCGGCCAGACTGGCGGCGGCAGGCAGGGTTTGCAACGTCTCGGTCATGGCGCTGGACACAGGCAAGCGCAAGTGCGAAGCGTCTTCGTGTACCCCCAGCAGAATATCGGACTCATCGATCACCCCGACCAGGCGCTTTCCGTCCGCCAACACTGGCAGTTGTGACACATCCGCCAGACGCATGCGCTGGAAAGCCGTCAGCAGCGTGTCGTCAGGGCCGACGCTGATCACCCGGCCGTCCTCGAAGCGCCGCGCAATCAGGTCGCGCAAGTCGCCATAGCGCTTGTACTGCAACAGACCTTGATCGTTCATCCACTGATCGTTGTAGACCTTCGACAGATAGCGGGTGCCGGTGTCGCAGACAAAGCTGACAACGCGCTTGGGCTCGGTTTGCTCGCGGCAGTAACGCAGCGCTGCCGCCAGTAATGTGCCGGTCGACGAGCCACCGAGAATGCCTTCGGCGCGCAGCAATTGACGGGCGTGATCGAAGCTTTCCTCGTCACTGATCGAATAGGCGTGGCGCACGCTGGACAGGTCGGCAATCGACGGAATGAAGTCTTCACCGATGCCCTCCACCGCCCACGAACCGGCCTTGCCGAGGATGCCGCTGCGACTGTATTCGGCCATCACCGAACCGACCGGATCGGCCAGCACCATCTCAAGGTTCGGTTGCACGCGCTGAAAGAACCGGGTCAAGCCGGTCAGTGTGCCGGCCGAACCGACACCGACGACAATGGCGTCGAGGTCATGCTGGGTTTGCGCCCAGATTTCCGGCGCGGTGCTGCACTCGTGGGCCAGCGGGTTGGCCGGGTTGTTGAACTGATCTGCGAAGAAGGCATCGGGAATTTCCTGCGCCAGTCGCGCCGCCACGTCCTGGTAATAATCGGGATGGCCCTTGCCGACATCCGAGCGGGTAATGTGCACCTCGGCGCCCATCGCCTTGAGGTGCAAGACCTTCTCGGTGGACATCTTGTCCGGCACCACCAGCACCACCCGATAACCCTTGGCGCGACCGACCAGGGCCAGGCCCAGGCCAGTGTTGCCGGCAGTGGCCTCGACGATGGTTCCGCCAGGACGCAAACGGCCATCGCGTTCGGCGGCGTCGATCATCGCCAGGCCGATACGGTCCTTGATCGAGCCGCCGGGGTTTTGTGATTCGAGTTTGAGAAACAGGGTGCAGGGACCCGTATCAAAGCGGCTTACGCGCACCAGCGGCGTATTGCCAATCAGTTCGAGCACGGCAGGGCGGGAGTCGTTTGGCATGTCGTAACCTCACTGCGAAAATCCGCATTGGATGGACAGCGACGGACGATGAAATTGCTGCCAGTCGCCGGTAATGCCTCGCATGGAACATAGGCACGGATTGCCTCCTCCGCAACCTTCTGCGGCTGGCCGGTCACATCGCCGGCTCATGGCAGCTTGCAAGAAAGTGGAACGCGCCAGGGCTGCAATGCTCTATACCTTCAAGGTCTTTTTTGATCGAATGTCCTTTCCTGATGCCTGCGAGGTTTCCCATGACCGTTACCGTCAATACCGTTTCCGCCGATGGTTTGCGCCACAGTGTCCAGATCGATGACCACGAACTGTTTGCCGATGCGCCGATCTCGGCGGGCGGCGAAGGCTCGGCACCCGAGCCACACGACTATTTCGATGCCGCACTGGGTGCCTGCAAGGCCCTGACGCTGAAGATGTATGCGAAGAAGAAAGACATTCCCCTGACCGGCGTGACGGTCGAGGTCAAGCGTGACAACAGCGAAGAGCAGAAAGGCAAATATGCCTTGCACGTCAAACTGACCCTCAAGGGCGTGCTCACCGATGCTCAGCGTGAAGAGCTGCACCGCGTGGCGGATCGTTGCCCGGTGCATAAATTGATGACCAGCACTGAAGTCAGCATCGAAACCCATCTGTCCGAAGGTGCCTTCAGCCAATAGCGGCAACGGCTGCGCAAGCGGGTTATGCTCCCTGCGTCACCCGCTCAGCCTGGAATGCACCATGAACACGCCACTCGTGATCCGCCCCCGCGCCGAAGATGTCGAAGGCCAGCCGATTCTGCGCCCGTTGCCGTCCGCCAAGTGCCGCAGCGTCGGGCCTTTCGTGTTTTTTGATCACATGCTCGAAACCCGTTATGCGCCGGGTAAAGGCATGAACATCCGCCAGCATCCGCATATTGGCCTGTCCACCCTCACCTATTTGTTCGAAGGAAAAATCCAGCATAAGGACAGTCTCGGCTCCGACCAGGTGGTGGAAGCCGGTGATGTCAGCTGGATGACGGCGGGCAGCGCGATAGCTCATGTCGAACGTACGCCTGAAGCCTTGAAGGCCAGCGGCTTCACGATGCACGGTTTGCAGATCTGGCTCGCCTCCCCCAAGGAACATGAACAGGGGCCGGGACACTACAGCCATCACCCGGCCGCAACGCTGCCGGTCAGCGATAACCTTGGGGTGAAGATCCGGATGATTGCCGGGTCAGGCTTCTGCCTGGAGTCGCCGGTCCCGGTGCTTTCTCCTACGCTATATGCGGAATTGAACCTGCAAACGGCGACCACCTTGCTGATTCCCACCGAGCATGAAGAGCGGGCGCTGTATGTGTTGAGTGGCGAGGTGCAGCTGGAGGGCGAACTGCTGGAACCACACTCGCTGGTGGTCTTGCCGGCCGGGGAAGAGATGACATTGTTTGCCGAGAGCGACAGTCATGCCGTGCTGTTTGGTGGGGCGCCGCTGGATGGACCACGGCGGATCAACTGGAATTTTGTCGCCAGCGATCCGGCCGCAATCGATGAAGCGCGCCGACGCTGGGCAGCCGGGGATTGGCCGACAGTGCCGGGGGAAACCGAGCGGATCGAACTGCCGAAACACCGAAGCGAGCCGACTCCCCTGTAACCGATCGTTCCCACGCTCCGCGTGGGAATGCAGCCCGTGACGCTCCGCGTCACTGGACGCGGAGCGTCCCTAGAGGCATTCCCACGCGGACGGTTCGACGCCTCGACGTGGGAACGATCATCAGGCTTTAAACACTTCATCCAGCAAGTTGTTCATCGCGGTAAACGCCCGGGCGGCTGTCTTCGCGTCATACATCATCTTGCCTGGCACATTCGCATGCGGATCGGTAAACGAATGCACCGCGCCACCGTAGCTCAGCAATTGCCAGTCCACCCGCGCCGCATTCATTTCCTCTTCGAACGCCGGCAGTTGTTCTTTCGGCACCAATGGATCGGACGCGCCATGCAACACCAGCACTGAGCCCTTGATGTTTTTCGCATCGTTGACGTTCGGCGTATCCAGAGTGCCATGGAACGAAACGGCGGCTTTTACCGGCGCGCCCGTGCGGGCCAGCTCCAGTGCACAGCAACCGCCGAAGCAGAAACCGAACGTCGCCAGTTTAGAAGTATCGACGGCTGCCTCGCCCTGCCCTTGCAACTGCTCGAACGCCGCCTGCATGCGCTTGCGTAGCAATGCGCGGTCATTCTTCAGCGGCATCATCGCTGCGCCCGCCTCGTCGCCGTTCTGCGGACGCACCGCTTGACCGTACAGGTCCGCAATCAACACCACATAACCCTTGGACGCTACGGACTTGGCAATGGCCTCGGCACCGGCGCTGACGCCCATCCAGTTCGGCGCCATCAACAGACCCGGGCGCGGGCCCTTATGGTCAGCGTCAAAAGCCAGACGGCTTTCATACGACTGGCCATCGATCTGATAGGCGACGGAACGAACAGTGATTTGGCTCATGACAAACTCCCAGTTAGAGACCCCAGAATGAAAAAAACCCGCCGAAGCGGGTTTTTGTACAACGTCGTTAAACCGACAGTTCAACCAGCAGCTTGTTGAGGCGGCGCACATACGCGGCCGGGTCTTTCAAGCTGTCGCCGGCTGCCAACGCGGCCTGATCGAAGAGGATGTGCGACAGGTCGCCGAAGCGCTCGTCGCTCTGTTCGTTGTCGAGCTTCTCGATCAGCGGGTGAGCCGGGTTGAATTCGAAGATCGGCTTCGAATCCGGAACCTTCTGGCCGCTGGCCTCGAGGATCTGACGCATCTGCATGCCCAAGTCCTGTTCGCCGATGGCCAGGATCGCCGGGGAGTCGGTCAGACGATGGGAAACCCGTACTTCAGCGACGGAATCGCCCAGTGCGGTTTTCAGACGCTCAACCAGACCTTCTTTGGACTTCGCGACTTCTTCCGCGGCTTTCTTGTCCTCTTCCGAGTCCAGGTTGCCCAGGTCCAGGTCACCGCGCGCCACGTCGACAAAGCTCTTGCCGTCGAAATCGCTGAGGTAGCTCATCAGCCACTCGTCGATACGGTCGGTCAGCAGCAGCACTTCGATGCCTTTCTTGCGGAAGACTTCCAGGTGCGGGCTGTTTTTGACTTGCGCGTAGGTTTCGCCGGTCAGGTAGTAGATCTTGTCCTGACCTTCCTTGGCGCGAGCCAGGTATTCGGCCAGACCTACAACCTGATCGCCGTCATCACCGCTGGTCGATGCGAAACGCAACAGGCCGGCGATTTTCTCTTTGTTGGCGAAGTCTTCTGCCGGGCCTTCTTTCATGACCTGGCCAAAGTTCTTCCAGAAGCCTTTGTATTGCTCAGGCTCGTTCTTCGCCAGTTTTTCCAGCATGTCCAGAACGCGCTTGGTCAGCGCCGACTTCATGGAGTCGATGATCGGATCTTTCTGCAGGATTTCCCGCGACACGTTCAGCGACAAGTCGTTGGAATCGACCACGCCTTTGATGAAGCGCAGGTACAGCGGCAGGAACGACTCCGCCTGATCCATGACGAACACGCGCTGCACGTACAACTTCAGGCCTTTAGGCGCTTCACGCTGGTACAGATCGAACGGAGCACGGGTCGGCACGTAGAGCAGCGAGCTGTATTCGAGCTTGCCTTCGACCTTGTTGTGGCTCCAGCTCAGCGGATTTTCGAAATCGTGAGCGATGTGTTTGTAGAACTCCTGGTATTCCTCGTCCTTGATTTCGGTACGAGGACGGGTCCACAGAGCGCTGGCACGGTTGACGGTTTCCCATTCAACGGCTGGCTTCTCTTCGCCTTCGACGGCAGCCACTTCTTTGGGCAACTCGATCGGCAAAGCGATGTGGTCGGAGTATTTCTTGATGATGTTGCGCAGACGCCAGCCGTCGGCAAATTCGTCTTCACCGGATTTCAAATGCAGGACGATGCGAGTACCGCGGTCGGCTTTATCAATAGTGGCGACTTCAAAATTGCCTTCGCCCTTGGACGACCAGTGCACGCCTTCGCTGGCGTCGAGGCCGGCACGACGGCTGAACACGTCGACTTTATCGGCGACGATGAAGGCCGAGTAGAAACCCACACCAAACTGACCGATCAGGTGCGAATCTTTCTTCTGATCGCCCGACAGGTGTTTCATGAAGTCGGCTGTGCCGGATTTGGCGATGGTGCCCAGATGGGTAATCGCATCTTCGCGGCTCATGCCGATGCCGTTGTCTTCGAGGGTGACGGTTTTCGCGTCCTTGTCGAAGCTCACACGGATTTTCAGTTCGGCGCCACCTTCCAGCAACTCAGGCTTGGACAGGGCTTCGAAACGTAATTTGTCGACAGCGTCAGAGGCGTTCGAGATCAATTCGCGAAGGAAAATTTCCTTGTTGGAATACAGCGAATGGATCATGAGGTGCAGCAGTTGCTTCACCTCGGTCTGGAAGCCCAGGGTTTCCTTTTGAGTTTCCACACTCATGGTCATCAAACTCCAATCAGATGGCAGTGGCCACGACCATCAGGGTCGGCGGCGGGTTGTCATCAGAGTTTGGGGCTGAGTTCAGGATTTCAAGGGCTCTTCAATTTTGAAATGGGCGCGGGCCGTGGCAATCGGCTCGGCCTGGGTGGTTTGCCAGGCGGTAATCGCTACGTTGGCGACACGCCGGCCCTGGCGGCACACCTGGCAGCGGGCCCACGTATCGCGAAACTGCCCGGCACGCAGGTAGTCGAGGGAGAAGTCGATGATCTTCGGCACACCGGGCGAACCGGTGAAAATCAACAGGTGCAGCGCGGCACTAAGCTCCATGAATCCGGCAATCACCCCGCCATGTATTGCCGGCAGTAAAGGGTTACCAATGTTGTCCTTGTTGGCCGGCAGGCGAAACAGCAATTCATCGCCGACACGCGAACACTCAACACCGATCAGCTTGGCGTAGGGAAGCAAGTGCAGCAGCGAGGCGTAGTCCCCTCGCTCATGGGCCTGCTGAAGTTGTTCCTTGAAGGTGTCAGTCATTTCGCCTCTCCGGCAATCACGCCGCCAAAACCCTTGGTGCCTCTGACGGCCTTGCCCATGCGCATGAACGTGCCGACGACATGCGCGATGGGCTGCTCGGGATCGTCCTGATAAGCGAAGCCTCGAGCGAAGATCACGTCGGTGGTGACCCGGTAGCATTGGGCGAAACCGTAGACATCCTTGTGCGGCTCGGCGGCATGCATGTAGTCGATGCGCAAATCGAGGGTCGGACAGACTTCAAATTCGGGCAGCACGCAGAGGGTCGACATGCCGCACGCGGTGTCCATCAACGTAGTCAACGCCCCGCCATGGATGACGCCGGTTTGCGGATTGCCGACGATTTGCGGGCTGTAGGGCAGGACGACCGTCAGTCCTTCGCTGCTGGCGCTGTGAACGCGCAGCCCGAGTACCTGACAATGCCGCAACGCCGACAGGAATCGAGTCGCACGCTCAAAAACGGGGTTTTCGGTCATTTGATAAAAACTCTTGTGAATCTGCG
The DNA here is from genome assembly GCF_024809425.1 of Pseudomonas sp. JAI111. Lineage (NCBI taxonomy): Bacteria > Pseudomonadati > Pseudomonadota > Gammaproteobacteria > Pseudomonadales > Pseudomonadaceae > Pseudomonas > Pseudomonas sp. JAI111. The sequence goes on from NZ_JANUCB010000001.1 coordinate 849,782, forward strand.
GACCTCGCACTTGGCGTGTTCGGTAAAAGTTCCCGTGGGAATTATCTTATATATCTGAACGAATTGAGGAACTTAACGCTGAGGGCTGCGCTCGAAAGGCCAGTAGATACTTTCCATAAGGAGAAACACCCCATGCGTAAGACTTTAGCTATTGCCTTGATGTTGACCGCTTCCCTCGGTCTCGCTGCCTGCGATAAAAAATCTGAGGACAAAGCTCAAGATGCTGCCAAACATTCTGAGCAAGCTCAGCAAGACATGAACAAAGCGCAGGATAAAGTGAACGACGCCGCGAAAGAAAACGCCGAAGCTGCCAAAGCTCAGGCTGAATCGAACGCAGCAGCTGCAAAAGAAGCACCTAAAAACTAAACCGGTTTTTAGCGTGATAAAGAAAACCCGCCAAGTGCGGGTTTTCTTTTGCCTGCCTTTTATCCAGTTAGAGCAAAATAGTTCTAAAAGTCGGACTAATCATCAACAGCAACGAGCAAACTAGTCCCACGATCCACACCAGACTCCGCTGCCAGGCCAGATCAGCCCAATAACACAGTAAATAAATAATTCGGCTAATAACAAAGATGATTGCCAGCGAATCGATCAGCCATCCCGCCGTCTGCGTGGTATGCGCCATCAGCACCCCGACCGCAAACAGGATGAACGCCTCGAAGCAGTTCTGGTGCGCCGCCACCGCACGGGCGCCGAAGCCTGTGAGTTGCGCCTGTTGCTGGCGCGGCAGGTGATTGTTGTAACCGCCCTGCTCTTTCATGGCCTTGGCCACCGGCATACGCGCCACGTAAATCAGCAAGGCGCTGATAAACACACACCAGAACGGAATACTCATCAAGCAGCCTCTTTGTTCAATTCGGGCACTGGCGCCTCTGTAGGGGTATAGACCATCACGTCGAGAACGTCGGAATGAAACTCCCGGCGATACAGCACCAGCACCACCCCGGCACTCATCAACATGAACAACCACGGGCTGACGAACCAGGCCAGCATGGTCATGCCGAAATAATAGGAACGCAGGCCGAAGTTGAACTGGTTCGCGGCCATGGAAATGACCCGGGCCGCTCGGGAAGCGAAGGCTTTACGCTCCTGCTCGGAGACATGCCGCTCACCGATCATCGGTGCCGAACCCACCAGGATTGCCGCAAAGTTGTACTGGCGCATGCACCAACTGAACGTGAAGAACGCATAGACAAACACCAGCGCCAGGCAGAGCAACTTGATCTCTGACATGCCTTGCGACGCCTGCTGCACCATCGGGATATCCGCCAGTAAGGATACAGCCCTTTCCGAGGCTCCCAGCACGGTGAGAATGCCAGCCAGGATAATCAGCGTACTGGAGGCGAAGAAGGAGGCGTTGCGTTCCAGATTGCCAATCACGCTGGCGTCGGCGATGCGGTTGTCGCGCAGCAGCATGCGGCGCATCCAGTCTTCGCGATACAGGTGCAGCACGCTGGCCAGGCACGCGGTGTCGCGGCCCTTCCACGAGGCATAACGGGTGTAGCCACCCCAGCAGATGACAAACCAGAGCGCGGCGAGAAGGTGGATGATGTTGGCGTGGATGAACGACATGCAGGTCCTTGTGGTGTGTTGAAGGCGTACCGAAATCCTGTGGGAGCGAGCTTGCTCGCGATTGCTGACGATCAGTCAAAATCGATCTGAATGTCAGGCCCTCATCGCGAGCAAGCTCGCTCCCACAAAGGAATTTGCAGTGCTTCGACGTTAGCTCAGAAAAAAAGACACCGCATCGCACACATAAAAAATGCCCCGTATCGTTTGATACGGGGCATTTCTGTTTCTGCTTGCCAGGCCCGCTTATGGCGGGCCGTGAAGCGGCTTATGCCAGCGCTTCTTCGCGCTTGCCCAACACACGATCGCAAACCACGGCGACGACCAAAGTCATCACCGACGGCACCAGCCATGCCAGGCCCTGCGCGCTCAGCGGCAGGTGGGACAGCTGAGTCGGCATCCAGTCCGCCAGACCTGCGCCCTTGAGCGCATCGATCATGCCGAAAATGAACGAGACCAACATTACCGGCCCCACGATGCGTCCCTGCTCATGCCAGAAGTCCTTGCAGAAGCTCAGCGCTACCAGGGCGATGCACGGCGGGTAAATCGCGGTCAGTACCGGGATCGAGAACGCAATCAGCTTGGTGAGGCCCAGGTTGGACACCAGCAGGGAGAACGCGGCCAGGATGATCACCAGAGTCTTGTAGGACAGCGGCAGCACGCGGCTGAAGTACTCGGCGCAGGCACAAGTCAGACCGACTGCCGTGACCAGGCAGGCCAGGGAGATCAGCACGGCAAGGAAACCGCTGCCCAACGAACCGAAGGTGTGTTGAACATAAGCGTGCAAGACCGCCGCGCCGTTGGTGGCGCCCGCCGCTACTTCGTGACTGCCCGAACCGAGGCGGAACAGACTGACGTAAACCAGCGCCAGGCCGACGCCGGCAATCAGTCCGGCAATGATTGCGTAACGGGTGATCAGCGCGGGCGATTCAACGCCGCGCGAGCGGATCGCGTTGACGATGACGATGCCGAACACCAGCGCACCCAGGGTATCCATGGTCAGGTAACCATTGATAAAGCCTTGGGAGAATGGCGCCGCAACATATTCCGGCGTTGCCACACCGATATCACCGGCAGGCAAGGCGAACGCGGCGATGCCAAGGGCCGCCAGGGCGATGATCTTCAGCGGGGCGAGGAAACGTCCGACGGTGTCCAGCAAACGGCCCGGGTAGAGCGAGATGAAGAACACCAGCAGGAAATACACCGAACTGTAGAGGAACAACGCCAACGGGCTCTCGCCGGTCAGCGGCGCCAGGCCGACTTCGAACGATACCGTCGCGGTGCGTGGCGTGGCGAACAGCGGCCCCACGGCCAGGTAGCACGCGGCCGCCAGCAAGCCACCGGCGACTTTGCCGATCGGGCTGCTCAGTGCATCCATCGCACCACCGACCTTGGCCAGCGCAACAACCGTGATCACCGGCAAACCGACGGCGGTGATCAAAAAGCCCAGCGCTGCCATCCAGACGTGAGGCCCGGACTGCAAACCGACGATAGGCGGGAAGATGATATTGCCAGCCCCGACAAACAGGGCAAACGTCATAAAACCAAGTGCCAGGATGTCCTGGCCTTTCAACACTTTCATTAAGGAAATACCACACTACTGAATCGGAATTTAGAGAGGGATTTCCCTATGGGTGAGGGAAATGCTGTCGGTCCGTATAGGACTGACCCGTTTAGCGCGACGCTTCCTTGTGGGATGCAAACGCAAAATGGCGGCTAGCCTAACGAATTTGCCCGTAAAACGCACTGTTAGGGTGCGATCATTCCGATACGCGACATTTCCGTGTCGCGTTTACATATCTAAATTTCCTGCCTCGGCACAGATCGTTCCCACGCTCTGCGTGGGAATGCCGCCGGGGACGCTCCGCGTTCCTCCTTTGGATGTGACGCGGAGCGTCACGGGATGCATTCCCACGCAGAGCGTGGGAACGATCACCAGAAACGACAAAGGCCACCCGAAGGTGGCCTTTGTTTGGTGAAGCGTCAGTTAAGCGCGAGGCTTACTTGATCGCCCAACCGGTCAGCTCGGACAAAGCCTTGCCGATATCTGCCAGCGAACGCACGGTTTTCACGCCTGCGTCTTCCAGGGCAGCAAACTTCTCGTCTGCAGTGCCTTTGCCGCCGGAGATGATTGCGCCAGCATGGCCCATGCGCTTGCCTGCAGGGGCAGTCACACCAGCGATGTAGGAAACAACCGGCTTGGTCACGTTTGCCTTGATGTAGGCAGCCGCTTCTTCTTCAGCCGAACCGCCGATCTCACCGATCATCACGATCGCTTCGGTCTTCGGGTCTTCCTGGAACAGCTTCAGGATGTCGATGAAGTTCGAACCAGGAATCGGGTCACCGCCGATGCCGACGCAAGTCGACTGACCGAAACCGGCGTCAGTGGTTTGCTTCACAGCTTCGTAGGTCAGGGTGCCGGAACGGGAAACGATACCGACCTTGCCTGGCAAGTGAATGTGACCTGGCATGATGCCGATCTTGCATTCGCCTGGAGTGATCACGCCTGGGCAGTTAGGACCGATCAGGACTACGCCCAGCTCGTCGCACTTGACCTTGGCATCCAGCATGTCCAGGGTAGGAATGCCTTCAGTGATGCAAACGATCAGCTTGATGCCGCCGAAAGCTGCTTCCAGGATGGAGTCCTTGCAGAAAGGAGCTGGAACGTAGATTACGCTGGCGGTGGCGCCAGTGGCAGCTACAGCATCTTTCACGGTGTTGAACACTGGCAGACCCAGGTGCTCGGTGCCGCCTTTGCCCGGAGTTACGCCACCCACCATCTTGGTGCCGTATTCGATGGCTTGCTGGGTGTGGAAACTACCTTGCGAACCGGTAATACCCTGGCAGATAACTTTGGTGTCTTTATTGATCAGGACGCTCATTATTTGCCCTCCGCAGCTTTAACGACTTGTTGAGCAGCGTCGGTCAGGCTGGTAGCAGCGATGATGTTCAAACCGCTTTCTGCCAGTACTTTAGCGCCCAGCTCAGCGTTGTTGCCTTCAAGGCGAACAACAACCGGGATTTTCACGCCGACTTCTTTCACTGCACCGATGATGCCTTCGGCAATCATGTCGCAACGAACGATGCCGCCGAAGATGTTGACCAGTACTGCAGCGACGTTAGTGTCGGACAGGATGATCTTGAACGCTTCGGTAACGCGTTCTTTGGTAGCACCGCCGCCCACGTCGAGGAAGTTGGCTGGTTTGCCGCCATGCAGGTTGACGATGTCCATGGTACCCATGGCCAGGCCAGCACCGTTGACCATGCAACCGATGTTGCCTTCCAGTGCTACGTAGTTCAGTTCGAACTTGGCAGCGTGCGCTTCGCGCGGATCGTCTTGCGACGGATCGTGGAAAGTCTTCAGCTTAGGCTGACGGTACATGGCGTTGGCGTCGATGTTGATCTTGGCGTCGAGGCAATGCAGATCGCCGTCAGCCTTGATCACCAGCGGGTTCACTTCCAGCAGGGCCAGGTCGTGATCCTTGAACAGTTTGGCCAGACCTACGAAGATCTTGGCGAACTGAGCAACTTGCTTGCCTTCCAGACCCAGCTGGAATGCCAGCTCGCGACCCTGGAATGGCTGTGCGCCAACCAGTGGATCGATAGTGGCTTTCAGAATTTTTTCTGGAGTGTCGTGAGCGATTTTCTCGATGTCCACGCCACCTTCGGTGGAAGCCATGAACACGATGCGACGGCTCGAACGGTCAACGACAGCGCCCAGGTACAGCTCTTTAGCGATATCAGTGCACGATTCAACCAGGATCTTGGTGACTGGCTGACCATTGGCATCAGTCTGGTAAGTCACCAGACGCTTGCCCAACCACTGTTGAGCGAATGCCTTGGCGTCTTCTTTGCTGCGAACCAGCTTAACGCCGCCCGCTTTACCGCGACCACCAGCGTGGACCTGGGCTTTGACAACCCACTCGGTGCCGCCGATTTTGTCGCAAGCTTCTGCTGCTGCTTCCGGGGTGTCTACTGCGTAGCCGGTGGAAACTGGCAGGCCGTATTCAGCGAACAGCTGCTTACCCTGATACTCGTGAAGATTCATGCTTATTACCGTCTTCGTTAGGTACTGCGCATTCGGTGCTGCACTTGTTCAAGTGCCGCACCACCTGTGACTGCTGCTTGCGTAGCGGGGCTACGCAAGACTGCGTCCAGCGGACATTCCGCGGTGAGTCTTGCATGCAAGGCTCACGACGGGCCGTACCGCCGTGGTTTCTTATTGTCTTAACGCTTCTTGCGGTTGGCGATGTGGATGGCGCCGCCATTCACAGCCAGGGCTGCTTCGTGCAGTGCTTCGGACAGGGTCGGATGGGAGAAAACCATCATGCCCAGGTCTTCAGCGCTGGTGCCGAATTCCATACCGATCGCGCCCTGCTGAACCAGTTCTGCAGCGCTCGGGCCAATCACGTGGACGCCCAATACGCGGTCAGTCTTGGCATCGGCAATGACTTTCACGAAACCGCCGGTATCGTTGGCTGCCATGGCACGGCCACTGGCTGCGAACGGGAAGGTGCCGACGTTAACTTCAACGCCTTCAGCTTTCAAGACCTGCTCGGTTTTGCCGACCCACGCGATTTCCGGGTGAGTATAAATAACAGACGGGATCAGGTCATAGTTGATTTGGGCTTTGTGGCCCTTGATGCGCTCAACCACCATGATGCCTTCTTCGGACGCCTTGTGCGCCAGCATCATGCCGCGAACCACGTCGCCGATCGCGTAAACGCCCGGCACGCTGGTCGCGCACTGGTCGTCAACGAATACGAAACCACGCTCGTCGATGTTCACACCGCTGTCAGCTGCCAGCAGTTCGGTGGTCACTGGACGGCGACCAACGGCAACGATCAGTTTGTCGAAAGTGATGGTCTGTTCGCCATTGGCATCGGTGTAGTTCACGACAACTTCATTGCCGTTCACTTTGGAACCGGTGACGCGAGCGCCCAGCTTGATGTCCAGACCTTGTTTGGTCAGGGTTTTGAACGCTTCTTTGGAAACGGCTTCGTCAGCAGCAGGCAGGAACTTCTCCAGTGCTTCCAGAACAACCACTTCAGCACCCAGACGCGACCATACCGAACCCAGTTCCAGACCGATAACGCCAGCGCCGATAACGCCCAGACGCTTAGGTACGGATTGGAATTCCAGCGCGCCAGTCGAATCGACGATCACGTTCTGGTCAACAGGAGCCGGTGGAATGTCGATCGGACGCGAGCCCGAAGCCAGAATCACGTTCTCGGCTTCGATGATTTCGACGGTGCCGTCCGGCTTGGTCAGTTCAACTTTCTTGCCGGCCAGCAGTTTGCCGTGGCCTTGCAGGGAAGTGACGCCGTTAGCCTTGAACAGGGTCGCAACGCCAGAGGTCAGGCCTTTGACGATGTTGGCTTTACGGCCAACCATCGCTGCCACGTCCATGGTCACGCCAGCGTGATTGATACCGTGGATCGCGAAGCCTTCTTTGGCTTCCTTGTATTTCCAGGAGCTGTCCAGCAGCGCCTTGGATGGAATGCAGCCGACGTTCAGGCAAGTACCGCCGAGGGCAAGTTTGCCTTCCTTGTCGGTGTATTTCTCGATGCAGGCAGTGGAGAGGCCCAGTTGCGCTGCTTTGATGGCAGCCACGTAGCCGCCAGGGCCCGCGCCAATCACTACCACGTCGAATTTCTGAGTCATAAAAAGGTTCCCTTTTAGCAGCAAGCTTCAAGCCGCGAGCTGCAAGCTGAAGCCCATTAGCGCGCTTTGCGCTTGAGGCTTGCAGCTTGCAGCTTGCAGCTGCTTTTTAGATATCCAGCAGCAAACGAGCCGGGTCTTCCAGCAGGTTCTTGATGGTAACCAGGAAGGTCACAGCTTCTTTGCCATCGATCAGACGGTGATCGTAGGACAACGCCAGGTACATCATCGGACGGATAACGACCTGACCGTTGATCGCCATAGGACGCTGCAGAATGTTGTGCATGCCCAGGATAGCCGCTTGCGGCGGGTTGACGATTGGAGTCGACATCATCGAACCGAAGGTACCACCGTTGGTGATGGTGAACGTACCGCCGGTCATTTCGTCCATCGACAGCTTGCCGTCACGCGCCTTCTTGCCGAAGGTGGCGATGCCGCCTTCGATTTCAGCCAGGCTCATCAGTTCGGCGTTACGCAGAACCGGTACAACCAGGCCACGGTCGCTGGAAACGGCAACACCGACGTCGGCGTAGCCGTGGTAAACGATGTCCGCACCGTCGATCGACGCGTTGACTGCCGGGAAGCGTTTCAGCGCTTCGGTGGCGGCCTTGACGAAGAACGACATGAAGCCCAGGCGTACGCCGTTGTGGGACTTCTCGAACAGGTCCTTGTACTTCGAACGCAGGGCCATGACTTCGGTCATGTCGACTTCGTTGAACGTGGTCAGCATGGCCATGTTCGACTGAGCTTCAACCAGACGCTCGGCAACCTTGGCGCGCAGACGGGTCATTGGAACGCGTTTTTCAACGCGCTCGCCGGCCGCGAACACTGGAGCCGAAGCAGCAGGAGCAGGAGCCTTGGCAGGCGCTGCAGCCGGAGCGGCTTTCTTGGCAGCAACAGCAGCTACCACGTCTTCCTTGGTCACTCGACCGCCTTTGCCAGTGCCGGCAACGGAAGCGATGTTGATGCCGTTTTCTTCAGCCAGCTTGCGAGCAGCCGGTGCAGCAACAGGATCGTCTTCGCCTTCAGCAGCAGGAGCAGCAGCTTGTGCAGCGGCCGGAGCAGCAGCAGGAGCTGGAGCGGCAGCAGCGCCGCCGCCGGCTTCGATGGAGCCCAGGACTTCGTCGGACAGAACGGTGTCGCCTTCGTTCTTGACGATAGCGCCCAGTACGCCGTCGGCGGTGGCCAACACTTCCAGGACAACCTTGTCGGTTTCGATGTCGACGATCAGGTCATCACGCTTGACGGCGTCGCCCGGCTTTTTGTGCCAGGTGGCAACGGTGCCATCGGCAACCGATTCCGGGAAGGTGGGGGCTTTGATTTCGATAGCCATTATCTGTGGGTCCTTAAATTCGGTTTCAGGTGCGCGAAGGCGTTAAACAGTAAAGGCGTCTTGCAGCAGTTTTTCCTGCTGCTCAGCGTGCATCGATGCATAACCACAAGCAGGTGCAGCAGAAGCATCACGGCCCGCGTACTCAAGTACGAGAGATTTGTTGTGATTGCCAACGATGCGGCGCATGTGGTGCTGGCTGCAGTACCAGGCACCCTGGTTCATCGGCTCTTCCTGACACCAAACGATATGTTTGAGGTTGGTGTACGGAGCCAGGACTTCGTTCAAGTCGTCCTCAGGGAACGGGTACAGCTGCTCGATACGCACGATGGCGATGTCATCACGACCTTCGGCACGGCGTTTTTCCAGCAGGTCGTAGTAGACCTTGCCGCTACACAGAACAACGCGCTCGACCTTTTTCGGGTCCAGTGCATCGATTTCCGGGATAACGGTCTGGAACGAACCTTCTGCCAGATCTTCCAGGGTCGATACGGCCAGCTTGTGACGCAGCAGCGACTTCGGAGTCAGAACGATCAACGGCTTGCGCAGCGGACGAATGACCTGACGACGCAGCAAGTGGTAGATCTGGGCCGGTGTAGTCGGTACGGCAACCTGAATGTTGTGCTCGGCGCACAGTTGCAGGTAACGCTCCAGACGAGCCGACGAGTGCTCCGGACCCTGACCTTCATAACCGTGCGGCAGCAGCATGGTCAGACCGCAGAGACGGCCCCACTTGTGCTCGCCACTGGTGATGAACTGGTCGATAACCACCTGGGCACCGTTGGCGAAGTCGCCGAACTGGGCTTCCCAGATCACCAGCGCCTCAGGCGTGGTGGTCGAGTAACCGTATTCGAACGCCAGAACCGCTTCTTCGGACAGGAACGAATCGTACAGGTCGAAACGTGGCTGGCCTTTGTACAGGTTCTGCAACGGAATGTAGGTACCCGCGTCTTTCTGGTTGTGCAAGACAGCGTGACGGTGCGAGAACGTACCGCGACCGATGTCCTGACCCGTCATGCGAATCGGGTGACCTTCGAACGCCAGGGTTGCGTACGCCATGGTTTCGGCATAACCCCAGTTGATCGGCAGGCCGCCGACTTGCATCTTCTGACGGTCTTCGTAGATTTTCGAGACCTGGCGCTGAACCACGAAGCCTTCTGGGATTTCCAGCAGCTTGGCGGACAGTTCCTGCAAGGTTTTCAGATCGAAACGCGTGTCGTGACGCGCAGTCCAGGCGTGGCCCAGATACGGACGCCAGTCCACGAACAACTCTTTGTTCGGCTCTTTGACCAGGCTTTTTACAACATGCAGACCATTGTCCAGCGCATTGCGGTATTCATCGACTTTCGCCTGAACACGCTCTACGTCCAGAACACCGGACTGGGTCAGACGATCGGCATACAGCTCACGGGTGGTGCGCTGTTTGGTGATCTGCTGATACATCAGAGGCTGGGTGCCGCTAGGCTCGTCGGCTTCGTTGTGGCCGCGACGGCGGTAGCAGACCAGGTCGATTACCACGTCACGCTTGAACTGCATGCGGTAGTCGATGGCCATCTGAGTGACGAACAATACTGCTTCCGGATCATCACCATTCACATGGAGGATCGGCGCCTGGATCATTTTCGCCACGTCGGTCGCGTACTCGGTGGAGCGCGAGTCCAGCGGGTTGCTGATGGTGAAACCGACCTGGTTGTTGATCACGATGTGCACGGTGCCGCCGGTCTTGAAACCGCGGGTCTGCGACATCTGGAAGGTTTCCATTACCACGCCCTGACCGGCGAAAGCCGCGTCACCGTGGATGGAGATCGGCAGAACCTTCTCACCGGTCGGGTCGTTACGACGATCCTGACGGGCGCGAACCGAACCCTCGACCACTGGAGATACGATTTCCAGGTGGGACGGGTTGAACGCCATGGCCAGGTGAACTTCACCGCCGGTGGTCATCACGTTGGACGAGAAGCCCTGGTGATATTTAACGTCACCGGAACCCAGCTCGACCTTCTTCTTGCCTTCGAACTCGTCGAACAGCTCGCGCGGGTTCTTGCCGAAGGTGTTGACCAGCACGTTCAGACGGCCACGGTGGGCCATGCCGATGACGATTTCCTTGGTGCCGTAGGAACCGGAACGCTGGATCAGCTCGTCGAGCATCGGAATCAGGCTTTCGCCGCCTTCCAGACCGAAACGCTTGGTGCCCGGGTATTTGGTACCCAGGTATTTTTCCAGGCCTTCACCGGCAGTGACACGTTCGAGCAGGTGGCTCTTGATGTCTGCGGAGTACGTCGGACGGCCGCGCACGCTTTCCAGACGCTGCTGGAACCACTGGCGCTGCTCCGAATCGGTGATGTGCGTGAATTCAGCGCCGATGGTGCGGCAATATGTCTGCTGCAACGCTTCGTGAATTTCGCGTAGGCTCGCCTCCTCTTTGCCGATGAACAGGTCGCCGGCACGGAAGGTCGTATCAAGATCGGCATTGGTCAAGCCGTAATGATTGATCGACAGGTCTGCAGGTGCAGGACGCTGCCACAGCCCCAGCGGGTCAAGCTGGGCTGCCTGGTGGCCACGCATACGGTAGGCCTGGATCAGTCGCAGCACTTCAACTTGCTTCTTCTCGTGCTCACTGCTCACGCTGCCGGCGGAAACCGGTTGGGCGCGGCGCTGGTTCTTTGCCAGCAAGACGAAATGATCGCGAATTGTGGAGTGCGAAACATCGGTGGCAGGGTTGCCGTCAGCAGGCAACTTCTGGAAGTAGGTGCGCCACTCTTCTGGCACAGCGTTAGGGTCGTGCAGGTAGAGCTCGTAGAGCTCTTCCACATAGGCAGCGTTACTACCGGATAGGTAGGCGCTGTTCCACATGCGCTGCATCACGCTTTCTTGCATGCTTGGTCACCCTCGGTTAGGGGAACACCACCGGCGTCGACACCGAGCAAACTTGCAGAAGTCCAAATGCAGCGACCAAAACAAGCCACTTAGGATCACGCTGATAGTCCGGGTACCAGCCCGGATGCCCCTGCTTGTCTCATTTCTTCAAAATAAGAGCCGCAGCTTTATGGGCTGCTGCTCAGGTTAAAACTACGGCGCCGGTTGAAGCCTGCGCCGTAGCATCTACGGGTACAGCGGTCCTGCATTTACTGCTGAATCACACACCGCTTTGCAGCAGCATGTTACGTACGTGTCCGATGGCCTTAGTCGGGTTCAGGCCTTTCGGGCAGACGTTGACGCAGTTCATGATCCCGCGGCAGCGGAATACGCTGAACGGGTCATCCAGCGAAGCCAGACGCTCGGCAGTCTTGGTGTCACGGCTGTCTGCCAGGAAGCGGTACGCTTGCAGCAGGGCAGCTGGACCCAGGAACTTGTCGGGGTTCCACCAGAAGGACGGGCAAGAGGTCGAGCAGCAAGCGCACAGGATGCACTCGTACAGACCGTCGAGCTTTTCACGCTCTTCCGGAGTCTGCAGACGCTCGATGGCCGGAGCCGGCGTGTCGTTCTGCAGGTAAGGCTTCACCTTTTCGTATTGCTTGTAGAAGATGCTCATATCGACGACCAGGTCACGGATTACCGGCAAACCTGGCAGCGGACGAACGATCAGCTTGTTACCTTTTACGACAGAAGACAGCGGCGTAACGCACGCCAGACCGTTTTTGCCGTTGATATTCATGCCGTCGGAACCGCAAACGCCTTCACGGCAAGAGCGACGATAGGAGAAACCCTCGTCCTGCTCTTTGATCAGGGCCAGCACGTCCAGCACCATCAGGTCTTTACCACCGGTGTCGACCTGGAATTCCTGCATGAACGGCGCAGCGTCCTGATCAGGGTTGTAGCGATAAACACTGACTTGCAACATGGCGGCCACCCTTAATAAGTCCGAATCTTAGGTTCAAAAGTCGGAACAGTCTTCGGCGAGAAGTTCACGGCCCGCTTGGTTACGCGCTTGTCACCCGGGAAGTACAGGGTGTGGCACAGCCAGTTTTCATCGTCGCGATCTTCGTAGTCTTCACGGGCGTGAGCGCCGCGGGACTCTTTGCGGATTTCAGCAGCGATGGCGGTGGCTTCGGCCACTTCCAGCAGGTTCTGCAGTTCCAGGGCTTCGATTCGAGCCGTGTTGAACGCCTGGCTCTTGTCGTTGATCTTGACGTTGGCGATACGGCCACGCAGGTCAGCGAGCTGGGCAATACCCTTCTGCATGTATTCGCCGGTACGGAATACACCGAAGTAGTTCTGCATGCAGCTTTGCAGCTCTTTACGCAGGGTAGCGACGTCTTCACCTTCGGTACGCGAGTTCAGGCCATCGAGACGTGCCAGGGCAGCGTCGATGTCGGACTGGCGAGGGCGAGCGTAGTCGACGCCTTCTTTCAGGGTCTGTTCCAGGAACAGGCCGGCGGCACGACCGAAAACCACCAGGTCGAGCAGCGAGTTACCGCCCAGGCGGTTTGCACCGTGAACCGATACGCACGCCACTTCACCTACAGCGAACAGGCCAGGAATGATCTGGTCTTTGCCGTCGGCGTCTTGAGTGATTGCCTGGCCATGAATGTTGGTGGCAACGCCGCCCATCATATAGTGGCAGGTTGGAACGACCGGAATCGGCGCCACGGCTGGATCGACGTGGGCGAAGGTCTTGGACAGTTCCATGATGCCTGGCAGACGGCTGTGCAGAACTTCTTCACCGAGGTGATCGAGTTTCAGCATTACGTGGTCGCCATCCGGACCGCAACCGTTGCCGGCGATGATTTCTTTAACCATCGAGCGAGCAACCACGTCACGACCAGCCAGGTCTTTGGCGTTCGGAGCATAACGCTCCATGAAACGCTCGCCGTGCTTGTTGATCAGGTAGCCGCCTTCACCGCGGCAGCCTTCAGTTACCAGTACACCGGCGCCGGCGATGCCGGTCGGGTGGAACTGCCACATTTCAATGTCTTGTACCGGCACGCCAGCACGCAGAGCCATGCCGACGCCGTCACCGGTGTTGATCAGGGCGTTGGTGGTAGACGAGTAGATACGACCTGCACCGCCGGTCGCCAATACGGTGGCGTTAGCGCGGACGTAGGAAGTTTCGCCGGTTTCGATGCAGATGACGATCATGCCGACAAAGGCACCGTCTTCGTTCTTCACCAGGTCGACGCCATAGTATTCGTTGAGGAATACGGTGCCGGCCTTCAGGTTGGCCTGGTACAGGGTGTGCAGCAGCGCGTGACCGGTACGGTCGGCAGCAGCGCACGTACGGGCAGCCTGGCCACCTTTACCGAAGTCTTTCGACTGACCGCCGAACGGACGCTGATAGATGCGACCCTGTTCGGTACGGGAGAACGGCAAGCCCATGTGCTCGAGCTCGAAAACTGCTTCCGGGCCTACGGAACACATGTATTCGATAGCGTCCTGGTCACCGATATAGTCGGAACCCTTGACGGTATCGTACATGTGCCAGCGCCAGTCATCGTTCGGATCTGCCGAAGCGATGGCGCAGGTGATGCCACCCTGGGCCGATACAGTGTGCGAACGAGTCGGGAAAACCTTGGTAACTACGGCAGTCTTGTGACCACCTTGTGCCAATTGCAGCGCAGCGCGCATGCCAGCACCGCCGCCGCCAATGATGATGGCGTCGAACGAAAGCGTATTAACTGTAGTAGACATGAATCAGATACCCCAAAGAATCTGCACACCCCAGACGAAGTAGGCGAACATCGCGACGCCGCATACTGCCTGGAAGAGGAAACGTATTGCAGTCGCGGACTTGCCGAACGCCATTGGCGTCAGGTAGTCGGTCGCGATGGTCCACATGCCGACCCAGGCGTGAGCGCCGAGGGCAACGAGGGCCAGGAGACTGAAAATACGCATCCAGTTGCTTGCGAACAGTTCATGCCATTGGGCGTAGCCGATGCCTGGATGGGCAACGACGTATCCGATCAGGAAAATGAAATAAGCCGCGAGAACAACCGCAGACACACGTTGTGCCATCCAGTCATAGAGGCCCGAACGCGACAGGTTCGTGACGTTAGTTACCATATCCAAACTCCTGCCAGAACGATTACCACCACGGAAACGGCGATAACGATTTTCGAGCCCAGTTTGCCGCCTTCAAGCGACTCGCCGATGCCCATGTCCATGATCAAGTGGCGCACACCGGCAACCAGGTGATACAGCAAGGCGGACAGGATGCCCCAAATCACTAGCTTGGCTAGCGGACTGGTCAGACACGCTTTCACCTGACCGAAGCCTTCTTCTGAGCTCAGCGATTTGTCCAATGCATAAAGCATGATGGCCAGGCTGACAAAGAGGATGACACCGGAGATTCGGTGAAGAATGGACGTGTAAGCAGTGACTGGGAGTTTGATGGTCCTTAGGTCTAGGTTTACAGGTCGTTGGCTATTCACGGCTTTTTTTCACACTGAAGAGCCCCTAACAATCAGGGCAAAGTTGTTGGGGAGTGCACTGGTCAGGTACCCACCACCCAGGGAGTGCGACCCCCAATAAAGCAGGCCCAAAAGCCCCTGGCGGTCGGAGGCCGAGTATAGACAGTTAGGCTACTAATGACAACGCGTTCACCTTCCCCTAATAGCGCATTGCACAAGTTGCATAAAAGGCGTAAATGGCAGTCAATTTCGAGGAAAAAGTCCGGTTAAAGCCTTCTGGAGCAAGACTTTAGGCAAATTGACATTCGAATTTATCTCACTATAGTGGTGCGGGCCCTGCGTGGGGGGTCTGTCTGATGATTTCAAGCATAAATAGGAGGCCACATGGCTGACAAAAAAGCGCAGTTGATCATCGAGGGCGCAGCCCCCGTCGAGCTGCCCATTTTAACCGGCACCGTTGGTCCCGATGTTATCGATGTTCGGGGCCTGACGGCCACGGGCCGTTTCACCTTTGACCCTGGTTTCATGTCGACAGCTTCCTGCGAGTCGAAGATCACCTATATCGACGGCGACAACGGCATCCTGCTGCACCGCGGCTATCCGATCGAACAGCTGGCTGAAAAGTCGGACTACCTGGAAACCTGCTATTTGCTGCTCAACGGCGAATTGCCGACCGCAGAACAGAAGGCCCAGTTCGTCAGCACCGTGAAGAACCACACCATGGTTCACGAGCAGTTGAAGACTTTCTTCAACGGCTTCCGTCGCGACGCCCACCCAATGGCCGTCATGTGCGGTGTAGTCGGCGCCCTTTCGGCCTTCTACCACGACTCCCTCGACATCAATAACCCGCAGCATCGCGAAATCTCCGCGATCCGCCTGGTTGCCAAGATGCCGACCCTGGCAGCGATGGTTTACAAGTATTCCATGGGTCAACCCATGATGTACCCGCGCAACGACCTGACGTACGCGGAAAACTTCCTGCACATGATGTTCAACACTCCGTGCGAGATCAAACCGATCAGCCCGGTACTCGCCAAGGCCATGGACCGGATCTTCATCCTCCATGCCGACCACGAGCAAAACGCATCGACTTCTACCGTACGTCTGGCCGGCTCGTCGGGTGCCAACCCGTTCGCCTGTATCGCCGCCGGTATCGCTGCACTGTGGGGCCCTGCCCACGGCGGCGCGAACGAAGCTGTTCTGACCATGCTTGACGAAATTGGCGATGTGTCGAACATCGACAAGTACATCGCCAAGGCCAAGGACAAGAACGATCCGTTCAAACTGATGGGCTTCGGTCACCGGGTTTACAAAAACCGCGACCCACGCGCCACAGTTATGAAGCAGACTTGCGACGAAGTGCTGAAGGAACTGGGGATCAACAACGATCCGCAACTCGAACTGGCCATGCGCCTGGAAGAGATCGCCCTGACCGACCCGTACTTCATCGAGCGTTCGCTGTACCCGAACGTCGACTTCTACTCGGGGATCATCCTCAAGGCGATCGGCATTCCAACCAGCATGTTCACCGTGATCTTCGCTCTGGCGCGGACTGTTGGCTGGATCTCCCACTGGAAAGAAATGCTCTCCAGCCCGTACAAGATTGGCCGTCCTCGCCAGCTGTACACTGGCTACGAGTCGCGTGACATTACCAAGCTGGAAGACCGCAAATAAGACCTGTCTTGCGATAACGTCTTGAGTTGTACGCTCTACCGGGAACGGCCTCTATTTATATAGAGGCCGTTTTTGTTTGGGCGGTGGTTTTTTTTGGTGGGGGGTGGGATTGGGATTGGGATTGGGGGCATATCCGTTGCTGCGGTAACGGCTGCTTATGGTTTCGCTTTTACAGCGACTCACTTTTCCAGACGCCGAAAAGTAAGCAAAAGGCTTCGCCCCGGCGTACGGCGCCTCGCTGAGGCTCCGCGTTCCCTCGCTACGGTGCCCATCAGGGGGCATCGCCTCCGGTCTGCTTCGCGACGACCTCCTCTCGATGTGTGCGGCTTCGCCGCACGGCGCTACGCGCCTAACCCCCTGATGAACGCCTACGCTCGGCCTGCCGAAGGGGCGAAAGATCAAAAGCAGATCAAAAGCCAAAGCCAAAGCCAAAGCCAAAGCCAAAGCCAAAGCCAAAGCCAAAGCCAAAGCCAAAGCCAAAGCCAAAGCCAAAAGGATCGCAGTCGTCAAGAAGCTTGCGTACATCCGAAAGAACACGTCGACTACAAAGCCACCTTCGCAGGCAAGCCAGCTCCCACAGGGTCTCTGTACATCTGCAGGAGACTGGTCGGCTGCCAGGCCGCCATCGCAGGCAAGCCAGCTCCCACAGGGTCGGTGTACATCTGCAGGAGACTGGTCGGCTGTCAGGCCGCCATCGCTGGCAGGCCAGCTCCCACAGGGTTTGGGTTACATCTGCAAGAGACTGGTCGGCTGACAGGCCGTCATCGCCGGCAGGCCAGCTCCCACAATTGAATTTTGTACACCTGCGAGAGACTGGTCGGCTGTCAGGCCGCCATCGCCGGCAGGCCAGCTCCCACAGTAAATCGAGGTGTACCCCCGCTCTTCACCACTCAATAGGCCGAGCGGTAGCTCGCCTGCTTTTGATTTTGATCTACCCGCCCCTTCGGGAGGCTGAGTGGAGGCGTTTATCTGGGGGGCAGGCGCGTAGCGCCGTGCGGCGAAGCCGCACACATCGAGAGGAGGTCGTCGCGAAGCAGACCGGAGGCGATGCCCCCAGATGAATGCCGGAGCGAAGGAACACCGAGCCCAAGCGAGGGGCCGGACGCCGGGGCGAGCCTTTTTTTTGCTTACTTTTTTTGAGGCGTTTGTCAAAAAAAGTGAGTCGCCGTCAGGGCGAAACCCTAAGTGGCCGTTACCGCAGCAACGGATATGTACCCAATCAACCCAAAACATGGTCGGCCCAAAGGCCGCCACGACAAACAACCCAACCCACAAACAATCCGATAACCGCCCACAAAAAAAAATGCCCCGATCTCACGACCAGGGCATTTGCATTTAACGCAATGACACAGACAAACCCGAAACCTTAGTGCGAAACCGCCCCACTCGCCCCCAACCCAGTCTGCGAACGAACAAACTGCGGGAAGAACAGCGCGCGCTCATTCACACCAGCCGTTGACTTGTCAGTGATCGAGAAGAACCAGATCCCCACAAACGCAATAGCCATCGAGAACAGCGCAGGGTACTCATACGGGAAGATAGCCTTCTCGTGATGCAGAATCTGCACCCAAATGGTTGGCCCCAGCACCATCAAACCAACCGCACTCACCAGACCCAACCAGCCACCGATCATCGCACCGCGAGTCGTCAGCTTCTTCCAGTACATGGAAAGCAACAACACCGGGAAGTTACAGCTCGCCGCGATGGAGAACGCCAGGCCCACCATGAACGCGATGTTCTGGCTTTCGAACAGAATGCCCAGACCAATCGCCAACACACCCAGACAGATCGTGGTGATTTTCGAAACGCGGATCTCGTCCTTGTCGTTGGCCTTGCCCTTCTTGATCACACTGGCATAAAGGTCGTGAGACACCGCCGTAGCACCGGCCAGGGTCAAACCGGCCACAACAGCCAGAATGGTCGCGAACGCTACCGCCGAGATGAAGCCCAGGAAAATACTGCCACCCACCGCATTGGCCAGGTGCACCGCCGCCATGTTGTTACCACCCAACAACGCGCCAGCCGCATCTTTAAAGGCAGGGTTAGTGCTGACCAGCAAGATCGCGCCGAAGCCGATGATGAACGTCAGGATGTAGAAGTAGCCGATGAAGCCAGTGGCATACAGCACGCTCTTGCGAGCTTCCTTCGCGTCACTCACGGTGAAGAAGCGCATCAGGATGTGCGGCAGGCCCGCTGTACCGAACATCAGTGCCAGGCCAAGGGAGAACGCCGAGACCGGATCTTTCACCAGACCGCCCGGGCTCATGATCGCTTCACCTTTAGGGTGAACCTTGATCGCCTCGGAGAACAGCAAGCTGAAGTCGAAGTTGACGTGCTTCATGACCATCAGTGCCATGAACGAGGCGCCGGACAGCAGCAACACTGCCTTGATGATCTGCACCCAAGTGGTCGCCAGCATGCCGCCGAACAACACGTACATGCACATCAAGATACCAACCAGGATCACGGCAACGTAATAGTCCAGACCGAACAGCAGCTGGATCAGCTTGCCGGCGCCGACCATCTGCGCGATCAGGTAGAACGCCACCACCACCAGCGAACCGCAAGCAGACAGCGTGCGGATCTGGGTTTGCCCGAGGCGATAGGATGCCACGTCGGCAAAGGTGTATTTACCCAGGTTACGCAGGCGCTCGGCGATCAGGAACAGAATGATCGGCCAGCCCACCAGGAAGCCGATCGAGTAGATCAGGCCATCGTAGCCAGAGGTGAACACCAGGGCGGAAATACCCAGGAAAGACGCTGCCGACATATAGTCACCGGCAATGGCCAGACCGTTCTGGAAGCCAGTGATCTTGCCGCCTGCCGCATAGTAGTCAGCCGCCGAGTTGTTACGCTTGGAAGCCCAGTAGGTAATGCACAACGTCAAGCCGACAAACGCCACGAACATCAAAATCGCGGAAACGTTGAGCGGTTGTTTATGCACTTCGCCAGTCAGGGCTTCAGCCGCCCAGGCGCCAGGTGCAAAGGCTGCGATGCTCAATAGAGCCATTAAACGCCGGATCATTGCTGAGCCTCCTTGAGAATCGCATTGTTCAGGTCGTCGAATTCACCATTGGCGCGTCGTACATAGATGGCGGTCAGGACAAACGCCGAGACGATCAATCCCACACCAATTGGTATTCCCCAGGTAATCGAGGACTCGGGACTGATTTTCGCCCCTAGAATATGCGGCCCGTAAGCAATCAGAAGAATGAATCCGGAGTAAAGCCCAAGCATGATCGCTGAAAGTATCCAGGCGAATCTTTCTCGTTTGCTAACCAGCTCCTTGAAGCGCGGGCTATTTTGAATCGAGAGGTAAATGCTGTCGTTCATTGTTTTTATCCTCGCAGCACAGATTAAAGTTGGAACGTTATCCACTCTATGCGGCTGCGGAAGAGGTTCCAGACGACCTTAGTATTAGAACGACATGACGGTCTGGCCATTTTCCAGCAAATATTAATCAGCCTGCTTTGCACCCCTGATCCGAAAAAATGAAAAAGGCCCCTTGGCATTACTGCCAAGGGGCCCTGGAAGCGGCTGACCAGAAGCGTCAGCTCAAATCATTTGGTCCAGTCTGCAACGCGCTCAGGGTGTTTGGCCACCCAATCCTTTGCCGCGGCTTCAGGCTTGGCACCATCTTGAATCGCCAGCATGACTTCGCCGATTTCGTCTTTCGACGCCCACTGGAAGTTCTTCATGAACTTGGCGACTTCCGGAGCTTTGGTTGCCAGTTCTTTGCTGCCGATGTTGTTCACGGTTTCAGCCGCGCCGTAAACGCCTTTCGGGTCGTCCAGGAAGCGCAGTTTCCACTTGGCGAACATCCAGTGCGGCACCCAACCGGTAACAGCAATGGATTCGTTTTTCTTCTCGGCACGGGTCAGCTCGGCAATCATGCCGGCGCCGGAACTGGCCTTGAGTTGATACCCGGTCAGGTCGTAATCCTTGATTGCCTGTTCGGTCTTGATCATCACGCCCGAGCCGGCGTCAATGCCAACGATGCGTTTTTTGAAGCTGTCGTCGGTTTTAAGGTCTTCAATGGATTTGGCTTTGACGTACTCCGGCACGATCAGGCCAATTCTCGCGTCCTTGAAGTTCGCACCGTAATCGACAACCTGGTCCTTGTTCTTGGTCCAGTACTCACCATGGGTCACAGGCAGCCACGCAGACATCATGGCGTCGAGTTTGCCAGTGGCCACGCCCTGCCACATGATCCCGGTGGCGACTGCTTGTAGTTTCACGTCATAACCGAGTTTCTGCCTGATCACCTCAGCGGCCACGTTGGTCGTGGCAACACTGTCCGACCAGCCGTCGACATAACCGATAGTCACTTCTTTGGCTTCGGCGCTGGCTATAGTAGAACTGATCGCCAGCACCAAAGCGGCACCTGCGCCCAAGAGTCGTCGCATCTTCATCGTTACTTCCCCGAAAGTGCTGCGCTCGACGGATGCCGAGTCGCGTCAACGTATTGTTATGGTGCACAGCGCCCCCATCACGCCCACCGCAAACTCGCTCGAACATCAGTGGAGTACTGACGCCTCGATAATCAACCTGACGACAACGACGACCTGCTCTGTCAGCGACCTCAAGCCATCGAGAAACGACATCAGATCGCCATTAATCTAGAGCACAGAAAGCGTTCCAGCCAATCCGCCCGAACTTTGCATGTCAAAATCATGCAGGCCACCAAGCACAGGGCAAATACAGGTAACATGCGCGGCTTTGTTCCCAGACGGCCTGACCATGTCCGCGACATCCCGCTTCCCTTTCCTTGCCTATTTATTCGCTTGCCTGCTGGGGCTGTTTGCCCTCGCCGGCTTCTGGTACGGCCTCGGCAAACCGGTCATTTTGCCGGACGTGGCCAGCGCAACGCACAAGCTGCAATGCGCCTCCTACACCCCGTTCGACAAGGACCAGTCGCCCTTCGATCAGCCGTTCAAATTGCGCCCCGAGCGCATGGACGCCGACCTCGCGCTGCTGGCAAAAAGCTTCGAATGCATCCGCACCTATTCCATGACCGGTCTTGAGGCCCTGCCCGACCTGGCGCGCAAGCATGGACTGAAGTTGATGATCGGAGCCTGGGTCAACAGCAACCCGGTGGATACCGAGAAAGAAGTCGACCTGCTGATCGCCTCGGCCAATGCCAACGCGGACGTGGTGACCTCGGTCATCGTCGGCAACGAAACCTTGCTGCGCAAGGAAGTCACCGGGGCGCAACTGGCCAAGCTGATCAACAAGGTCAAGAGCCAGGTCAAGCAGCCGGTCACTTATGCGGACGTCTGGGAATTCTGGCTCAAGCACCCGGAAGTCGCGCCGGCGGTGGATTTCCTGACCATCCATCTGCTGCCGTACTGGGAAGATGACCCTTCGAACATCGATGCTGCGCTGCAGCATGTGGCTGAAGTGCGCCAGGTGTTCGGTAACAAATTCGCGCCCAAGGACGTGATGATTGGCGAAACCGGCTGGCCGAGCGAAGGCCGTCAACGCGAAACCGCCCTGCCAAGCCGGGTCAATGAAGCCAAGTTCATTCGCAACTTCGTGATCATGGCCGAGCAACAAGGCTGGCATTACAACCTCATCGAAGCTTTTGACCAGCCATGGAAACGCGCAAGCGAAGGCGCGGTCGGCGGCTATTGGGGTCTGTTCGATGCCGATCGTCAGGACAAGGGCGTGCTGGCCGGTCCTGTGTCGAACGTGCCGTACTGGTCGCAGTGGCTGGCAGTCGGCGGCTTGATCTTTCTCGCCACGCTGATGCTGGGCGGGCGTGTACGCAGCACTCGCGCCGCGCTGGTGTTGCCGCTGTTCGGTGCACTGGCTGCCTGTTCGATTGGAGCCTGGGGTGATCTGGCCCGTGTCACCACGCGCTTTGCCAGTGAATGGCTATGGGTGGCGTTGCTGACCGGCTTGAACCTGCTGGTGCTGGCCCATGCCGCGCTGACCCTGAGTGCCCGCACCGGCTGGCGTGAACGGGCGTTCAATGCGCTGGAGCGTCGCGCTGGATGGCTGGTCGCTGCCGCAGGGTTTGCGGCGGCGGTGATGATGCTGGAGTTGGTGTTCGATCCGCGTTATCGCAGCTTCCCCAGCGTCGCCTTCATCCTTCCGGCCCTGGTTTACCTGTGCCGACCGGTGAGCGTACCGCGTCGTGAAATCGCGCTGCTGACCTTCATCGTCGGTGCGGGCATCGCGCCGCAACTGTTCCGTGAAGGCTTGCAGAACCAGCAGGCTTGGGGTTGGGCGCTGGTGAGCGTGCTGATGGTGGCAGCGTTGTGGCGCTGCTTGCGGGTTCGCAAAGGCTGATCTGCAGTGAACCAATAAACGCCTTAGTACAAACCTGCTCTCCGCTCATTATTGGACGGAGAGCAGGAACCTAGCGATAGATTGCTACAAGGATTCGAGACCACCCCGAAAGCGGATGACCACCCTTAATGCCTGCTCGCTTGTGAACGTCGCGGAACAACTACCTTGCTGTACGTTTTGCGGGGATGGTAATTCTTCCAAGCTGGGTGGTTGAAAAACTCAGCTTGTGACAGTTCTCGACCCGCCACAAAAAACTTCACATTATTTTTAACTTCAGGCGTATCTTTGCGCCTGTACACATACCTGATTTCTGAAGCAGTAACACTGGTACCAGCACCCGGCTTTTTCGAGACAATGTCGTCCAGAGTGTCAATCAAGTTATCAATAGCGAACAGGACCTTCTTGTCGCGTTCAAAAATTTGAAACTCCAATCCCGCCTTACTCGAACGGCGCCACATCGGAACGTTTACCTCGAAAAAGTTACCTACCCCTTTCTCATCCTTTTGAAAATACCTATTAGTCATGGCGAACTCCTTGTAAGCAACGCCACGTTCAGCGTCCACTAGCTCCGCCTTTATTTGCTCATCAGAATTGTACACACCTGCCGTTACAGTCGGACCAAACGCCGCATCGGTCAAATCATTTTGCTTCAATACATTCCGTTTTTTTTCCCATAACAACCTGGGGATACCTTCCTTCCAAAGTGGCAACCTAGAAAATTCTTTGACCCCTGCTTTTTCCAACGCTTTCAGCGCAAGATCCCGAGGCTCACGTAATCCAAACAAAATGTCCCCCTCTTCAAAGGCAGAAACCAATGTGCCGTAATCATCCTTGCCTCCAGCATTAACATTCGTATTATTAAGCCCGGCCTTATCAAAGAAGGTGACAGGACTATTACCCGCCATACAATATAAATT
This sequence comes from Pseudomonas sp. JAI111, assembly GCF_024809425.1. Classification (NCBI taxonomy): domain Bacteria; kingdom Pseudomonadati; phylum Pseudomonadota; class Gammaproteobacteria; order Pseudomonadales; family Pseudomonadaceae; genus Pseudomonas; species Pseudomonas sp. JAI111. The sequence goes on from NZ_JANUCB010000001.1 coordinate 873,574, forward strand.
CAAGCCATCTACTACACCCGCGGGGTCTGGACTCAGCCATCGATTCCACCAAGGCACATAATACCTAAAACCGTAATAACACAATCCGGTCGCATCTAATTCCTTACCTGAATAGCGGCTCGTCTTATCATTCGCCTTAACTATATCGCTTCCTGCCCACCACGCCGTGCAGCCGTAAGAATAAAAGACCTCTTCACTTATAACCTCCCCACCATCATCCATTTCCAAGCAGCATGAACCGATTTGATCGGTCAACGTATAGCGGTAACTGATCGTATTCACTTTTTGCCGCCGGTCCATCCGGTGCTGCACACGAACATTGCATAGCTCTGAATGCACATTGATAACATGCAGTTCTTCTTCATTATCGGTGCGGATTTCCAGCCCTCGCAAATAGCGGACCTCATGGCTACGGACCAAACGACCGACCAAATTTGTGCGAATTTTTCTTTGCCTTTGTCCGACATAGTCATAAACATAGTTCTCGGCATCGTTCCGCATGCCTGGGCGTACTACTTGCTCGACTCGCTGCAGAAGATTTCGCTCATCCCAAAACAAGTCCTGCCCGGGCAACAGCAAACGCTTATTACCGTTCGGGTCATACCCCGCAGCAATTTCAGCTTCCGTAGGCAATTCACCGTTGCTCTTTTGCACGAGGGCACGATTACTGTATTTCGACACTTTCATGCGCTGGGTACGGCTACCAAGCGCGGCGCAATGAATCTGCGTAATGAGATTTCCACTACAATCGTAGCCAAAGGTCTCAGTATAATTTTCCAGCTGACCTGGGTCCGTCGGTGATTGAAACTCTGGCAAATACGGCCCTACTCTCCCACCGACTACTTGCCAGCCAGTGGCATAAATCAACTGATAAAGAGTGTCGTAATGAAAAGTCCTTACCGGCTCTATCCTCTGGTTGCGAAAATAACGAACAGGCAAAGCCTTATCCTCAATTGACAAAATATTGCCAACAGGGTCATAGCAGTAAATCAAATGCTGCAAAAGTGGTTTTCCAGGAAACTGCGCCTTTAACTCCTCCAGTCTTCCATCGACAGAAGAGTGCATAGCAGAACAGACAAGCCCATTAGCGAATGTTTGCCGCTCAACTTTATTGAAAGCATTGTAACGAATGTCAACCAACAGATCTTTTTCTTGCCCATCTACGCCTATTTGTACTTTTATCCCGGCAACCTGTGCATCAACCGTATATTCAAATGTTTGAGTATTATGTTCAGCGTCGGTTTGGCAGAGCAATTGAGATACTGCATTATGACGATAACAAGTAGTGGCACCATCGCCCTTTTCATGTAGAAGATCACGATCAGCCTCTCTATGAGGCCAATCCGGCGCTCCCATTTTATCAAGAAACTTCCGGGTACATTCAAGCAGTTCCCCCTTCAGGGAGAACGCACTAAACATCATGGTCCCAGCGCTGTCATCGTGACGAATTAATTGCCCGCACTGATTTCGCTCGACAAACGCAGAGTCATTCCCCGCATAGGAAAAATACGCATTGACCCTTTCGCTCTCGCCGAAGATTCGCACTGACTCCTTGACTGGACGAATGAGGTCATCGTATTCAACATGAGTGTGCGTGAACTTACTGTCCCAACTATCGCAGTTCTGGCCGGCAGGACCTGGCAAATGCAAGCGATCACCGGCGTCAACACTAGCGGTGAGCAACTCCTTACCTGAGAGACTGAATACTGTTTTGATGTTTGCCGAAATAGTGGGTTCTGTTTCGAGAAGTTTAAACAGACGAGGATCAAACAGGTCTGTTTTGCGCCCAGAACTGTCATACACTTGATAAGTGACACGCTTATCAAGTGGAGCCAGTGCAGTCTCTCGGTGATAGTCCACGGTGCGTACCGTGAGCTCCCGCGGGTCAATCACCGACAATCTGGGAGTGCGGGTGTGCATGTTAGTCTCTCCTGACAGGATCAACGCTATACAACGGCGGCCCGGCCATTTAGATCCGAGCTCTGGAGAACGTCAACTGTCAGAAATAACAGGTAATGCAAGAAACCTAACGAACGGTAGTTTTTCTCACCAACCGCAGTGCAGCAATCACCACCGCAAACACCGCCAACGTCGTGTTGTATAGCGCCAATGCCGGAAACCCTAACACCAGCGCCAATACCGCCAACCACCACCCTGCCCGGCCCGGTACTGCAAAACCAATGATCGCTGCGGCCAATGCGGCAAAGCCCAACACCTTGAAGTGAATCATCAACCCCAGGCTGGAACGAACCTGGCATTCCCAGCGGCTTGCCTCGTCCACGCACAAGCCGACCCACTGCGCATCCTCCATGAAGCCATATCGCGCGCCATAACTGGCGGCCAGCCATAAAGGCAGTAAAACGAGCAGCAGAATCACAGGCAGACGGCGGGACATGAAGCACTCCAATAAACGAAAACGGCGGCCAGCTTAATCTCCCCACAGCGGTAAGCAACCGCGCAAAGCAGATAATTGGTCACGCATTCGCTGCAAAGTGTATCGTCTAGCTACTATTACCCCCAAATTAGGCCTGATTGGTGCCGAGGCATGGCACTTTGGCGCAATCGCGGTGGTCATAGCCTGCGAACTTCATTCGGCACCTTTCCCTAAGGGATTCAGTCATGCTCCGTTCCTTGCGCTTCGCCGCCCTATTTGGCGGCCTGATATTAAGTGCGTCCGCATTGGCGGTCGACATCGACGCTGCCAGTTATGGCTATCCCCTGACCAACCCGTTCGAGGCGACTATCGCCACGACGCCACCGGACCTGCGTCCGGAGTTACCGCTGGACGACGACATCGATCAGCAGACACGCAGCGTGACATTGCGCCCGGAGCGGGCATTTCAACTGCCGGACAACTTTTGGCCGGTCAAAAAACTGACCTATCGCATCGCCACCCAGGAAAAAGCCGCACCGCTGATCTTCCTGATCGCCGGTACCGGCGCGCGCTATGACAGCAGCATCAACGAATACCTGAAAAAGCTCTATTACAAGGCCGGCTACCACGTGGTGCAACTGTCGTCGCCCACCAGCTTCGACTTCATGAGCGCAGCCTCTCGCTTTGCCACACCCGGTATTACCAAGGAAGACGCCGAAGACATGTACCGGGTGATGCAGGCCGTGCGGGCGCAAAACCCGAACGTTCCCGTCACCGATTACTACCTGAGCGGCTACAGCCTGGGCGCACTGGACGCGGCATTCGTCGCGCACCTGGACGAAACCCGCCGCAGCTTCAACTTCAAGAAAGTCCTGCTGCTCAACCCTCCGGTCAACCTCTACACCTCGATCACCAACCTGGACAAGCTGGTCCAGACCGAGGTCAAGGGCATCAACAACAGCACCACCTTCTATGAACTGGTGCTGAACAAATTGACCCGCTACTTCCAGCAGAAGGGCTATATCGACCTCAACGATGCCCTGCTCTATGACTTCCAGCAGTCCAAGCAGCACCTGACCAACGAACAGATGGCCATGCTGATCGGCACCTCCTTCCGCTTCTCGGCGGCCGACATTGCCTTCACCTCGGACCTGATCAACCGTCGCGGCCTGATCACCCCGCCTAAATACCCGATCACCGAAGGCACCAGCCTCACGCCGTTCCTCAAGCGTGCGCTGCAATGCGACTTCGATTGCTACATCACCGAGCAAGTCATCCCGATGTGGCGTGCCCGCACCGACGGCGGCAGCCTGCTGCAACTGATCGACCAGGTCAGCCTGTACGCCCTCAAGGATTACCTGCACGACAGCCCGAAGATCGCCGTCATGCACAACGCTGACGATGTGATTCTCGGCCCTGGCGATCTTGGCTTCCTGCGCAAGACCTTCGGTGATCGCTTGACCGTTTATCCATTGGGCGGCCATTGCGGCAACCTTAACTACCGCGTCAACAGCGACGCCATGCTGGAGTTTTTCCGTGGCTAAATATCTCCTGCTTATCGCAGCGTTACTCTGTGCAGGCGTCGCTAATGCCGACAACAGCAAAGCCAACGCTCCTGTCGTGGTCGGCACTGACGGCTTCAAAGAGCCGTTGAGCAAACTCAAATTCAACCCGGGGCTGGATCAGCGCGAGTTCGAACGCTCGACACTCAACGCGCTGGCGGTCTATGACCCGCTGGAAGAGTGGAACCGTCGGGTTTACCACTTCAACTACCGTTTCGACCAATGGGTGTTCCTGCCGGTGGTCGACGGCTATCGCTACATCACACCCAGCTTCCTGCGCACCGGCGTCAGCAACTTCTTCAATAACCTGGGCGATGTGCCGAACCTGGTGAACAGCTTGCTGCAGTTCAAGGGCAAGCGCTCGCTGGATACCACCGCGCGCCTGCTGCTCAACACCACCGTCGGCATCGCCGGCCTCTGGGACCCGGCTACCGCCATGGGCCTGCCGCGCCAGAGCGAAGACTTCGGCCAGACCCTGGGCTTCTACGGTGTACCGGGTGGCGCGTACTTCGTGCTGCCGATCCTCGGCCCTTCGAACATCCGCGATACGGGTGGCCTGGCCGTGGACTTCACTACCGAGTCGGCGATCAACTTCCTGAACGTCGCGCAAGTCAGCGAAAACCACCCGGAGATCTGGGTCCTGCGCAGTATCGACAAGCGCTACCAGACCAGCTTCCGTTACGGCCAACTGAACTCGCCGTTCGAGTACGAGAAAGTGCGTTACGTCTACACCGAGTCGCGCAAGTTGCAGATCGCCGAGTAAATCCGGCGGCAACAAAAAAGGCCATTCGATGCGAGTCGAATGGCCTGATCGTTCCCACGCTCTGCGTGGGAATGCAGCCCGTGACGCTCTGCGTCACATCCATAAGCGGACGCAGAGCGTCCAATTGAGGCATTCCCACGCAGAGCGTGGGAACGATTAGGCCGCTGGATCTCAGCCTTTGACTGAGCGCCAGATCTTGCTGACCCCCATCACCCCCGCCAACACCAACGCACCCGCCACAATCCCCGCCACTGCATTCAGCAACGTCGGCACGATAAACCCGGCACCGCCCGCCCCGGCACTGACGCTTTCAATCCAGTGATGAACCACCGGCACGCCATGGGTCAGAATCCCGCCGCCGACCAGGAACATCGCCGCCGTGCCGATCACCGACAGGCTTTTCATCATGTACGGCGCTGCACGCAGAATCGCGCCGCCGATGCTTTTGGCCATCTGTGCGGGTTTCTGAGTCAGCCACAGGCCCAGGTCGTCGAGCTTGACGATGCCCGCGACCAACCCGTAAACACCGATGGTCATGACGATGGCAATGCCCGACAGCACGATGACCTGCTGGGTCAACGACGCATCCGCCACCGTGCCCAGGGTGATCGCGATGATTTCCGCCGACAGAATGAAATCCGTACGGACCGCGCCTTTGATCTTGTCCTGCTCGAACGCCACCAGATCGACCGCCGGATCGGCCACCGCCTCGACCAGCTCGGCATGTTCAGCCTGGTCTTCGTCTTGGCTATGCAGAAACTTGTGGGCGAGTTTCTCGAAACCTTCGAAACACAGGTACGCGCCACCGACCATCAACAGCGGCGTGACCAGCCAGGGAATGAACGCGCTAATGGCCAATGCCGACGGCACCAGGATCAATTTATTGCGAAACGAGCCTTTGGCGACCGCCCAAACCACCGGGATTTCCCGTTCGGCGCGTACACCGCTGACCTGCTGGGCATTGAGCGCCAGATCATCGCCGAGTACACCAGCGGTTTTCTTGGCGGCCATTTTGGTCATCAACGCTACATCGTCGAGTACTGCAGCGATGTCGTCGATCAACACCAGCAAACTGCTTCCTGCCATGAATCAGGTTTCCTTCTTGAATGAATGCCGCGCAGCATAGCGCGGCCAAGCGTCACACGGGGCATTCTTGAGCGCCGCGCGAGCCCGGTGCTACCATGCGCAACCGCCAGAACAGGCAAGGAACCCCCTGGTTTATGAGCACTATCCGCGAGCGCAACAAAGAACTGATCCTGCGTGCCGCCAGTGAAGAATTTGCCGACAAGGGCTTTGCTGCGACCAAAACCAGCGACATCGCAGCCAAGGCCGGATTGCCCAAGCCCAACGTCTATTACTACTTCAAATCCAAGGAAAACCTCTACCGCGAGGTCCTGGAAAGCATCATCGAGCCGATTCTGCAGGCCTCGACGCCGTTCAACGCCGATGGGGTGCCGAGTGAAGTGCTGAGTGGTTACATCCGCTCGAAGATCCGCATCTCCCGCGACCTGCCCTTCGCTTCGAAGGTGTTCGCCAGCGAAATCATGCACGGCGCCCCGCACCTGAGCGCCGACCTGGTCGAGCAACTCAATGGCCAGGCCAAGCACAATATTGCCTGCATCCAGACCTGGATCGACCGCGGCCAAATCGCCCCGATCGACCCCAACCACCTGATGTTCAGCATCTGGGCCGCGACCCAGACCTATGCCGACTTCGACTGGCAGATTTCTGCGGTGACCGGCAAAGACAAACTGGATGAGGCCGATTATGAAGCGGCGGCACAGACGATTATTCGGCTGGTGTTGAAGGGGTGTGAGCCAGACTGAAAAACCTCATTGACTCCATCGCGGGCAAGCCTGCTCCAACAGAAATTGCAGGTGTTCACGAAGTTGGGGGCCAACCCAAATCCACTGTGGGAGCGAGCTTGCTCGCGATGGCGGCAATACGGTATCCGATCAAACCCAGATAGCATCCCACAGCGGATAATCGCCGTACCGTGCAACTAAGCCAGCCCGCAATGGGTTGGTCACAACATATCGCCCAAGCTGAACCAAATCCGCCTCTCTCCTCAATGCTCGATCGTGATAGCCCTGCTGCCAAAGACTGCCCCTGCGACCGGTGGACATGTTGACTGCCCGCGTACTCAGTGATTTGGTCTTTTGCATCAGCTCACTCAAAGATCCCTGCTGCAATTCGATCAGCCAGTGAAAGTGGTCGGGCATCACGACCCAAGCCAATGAATTTGCCCAACCCTGATTTTGAGCGTGACGAAATTGGTCCACGACCAATCGTCCCAAAAAGAAATCCTTGAAGACAGGCACTCGGTCCAGTGTATTGGTGGTCAGCAGATAAATGCGATTTGCTTCGGCATAACGACCAAGGCGCAGGCGATGTGAAGCAGGAAGATATGGCATTCCTTTGCCTCTCATGATTTAAGTCATGTGAAGGCTAGACCTGTGCATGCTTGAGGGTGGGGCAGATTTTTAGCTGGATGTGTCCAGAAGATAGCTATCGCGAGCAAGCTCGCTCCCACAGAGGTTAGGGGTGCTCACAACATTTGTGCTCACCGAAAATCCAACGTGGGAGCGAGCTTGCTCGCGATGGCGATAGATCAATCTACAACAATACTAGGCAGTAACCCCCGCATCCGCCCTCAACCCCATCGCCTCGATCGCACTGATCGCGCACTGCTCATCAACATCCGACAGATCCCCGCTGACCCCCACCGCTCCCAGCACATTGCCGTCCTGATCCCGAATCAACACGCCACCCGGTGCCGGCACGACGCTGCCTTGCCCAAGGCTATTCAACGCGGCAAAGAAGGCCGGGCGTTGTTGGGCGTCCAGTGCCAGCAGGCGTGAGCCTTTGCCGAGGGCGATGGCGCCCCAGGCTTTGCCGATGGCGACCTGCGGGCGTAGCAGGCTGGCGCCGTCTTCGCGTTGCAGGGTAATCAGGTGCCCGCCGGCGTCCAGCACCGCGATGGTTAACGGGGCTGCCGAGATTGCACGCGCAGCGGAGATGGCCTGAGTGGTCAGGCTGACTGCGACTTTCAAGGTTAAAGCGCTCATGGTGCCGTCCTCATTTTGTTTTTCGGAAAGCCGTTGGGCTGCGCCGTTGTGCCGCAGTCCGATGCAACAAATAGAACACAATGAGTTATTTTTTTGTATACAATAATTATCGAAAAGCGCCACATGCGACGAAAAGCCACAGCAGGACGGCCTTCCGACGAATGAAACAGTCGCTTGAGAAAATGGATTGACCTGCGCCGTCCGCCGTGAATACACTCTGCGCAAAGCCACTTGTATACAATTACAAAACGTAAGAGGCACAAAACCATGAGCAAAATGAGAGCAATCGAAGCCGCCGTTCTGGTGATGCGCCGCGAAGGGGTTGATACCGCTTTTGGCATCCCGGGCGCCGCAATCAACCCGCTGTACTCCGCCTTGCAGAAGGTCGGTGGCATCGATCACGTCCTCGCTCGCCACGTTGAAGGCGCCTCGCACATGGCCGAGGGCTACACCCGAACCAAGGCCGGCAACATCGGCGTATGCATCGGGACTTCGGGACCTGCCGGCACCGACATGGTCACCGGGCTCTACAGCGCCTCGGCCGACTCGATTCCGATCTTGTGCATCACCGGTCAGGCGCCGCGGGCGCGCATGCATAAGGAAGACTTCCAGGCGGTCGATATCACCACCATCGTCAAGCCAGTGACCAAGTGGGCAACCACCGTCATGGAACCGGGCCAAGTGCCTTACGCTTTCCAGAAAGCCTTCTACGAAATGCGCTCCGGCCGTCCAGGCCCGGTGCTGATCGACCTGCCGTTCGACGTGCAGATGGCTGAAATCGAATTCGATATCGACGCCTACGAACCACTGCCGCTGGCCAAGCCAACCGCCAACCGCGTGCAAATCGAGAAGGCCTTGGCCATGCTCGATCAGGCCGAGCGTCCATTGCTGGTCGCCGGTGGCGGCATCATCAATGCCGACGCCAGCGAGTTGCTGGTGGAGTTCGCCGAGCTGACCGGTATCCCGGTCATCCCGACCCTGATGGGCTGGGGTACGATCCCGGACGATCACCCGTTGATGGTCGGCATGGTCGGTCTGCAGACGTCGCACCGCTACGGCAACGCCACCCTGCTCAAGTCCGACGTGGTGTTGGGCGTCGGTAACCGTTGGGCCAACCGTCACACCGGCTCGATCGACGTGTACACCGAAGGCCGCAAGTTCATCCACGTTGACATCGAACCGACGCAAATCGGCCGGGTGTTCAACCCGGACCTGGGCATCGTCTCCGACGCTGCTGCCGCGCTGACCGTGTTCATCGAAGTCGCTCGCGAGTGGCAAGCCGCCGGCAAGCTGAAAAACCGCAGCGCCTGGCTGCAAGATTGCCAACAGCGCAAAGCCAGCCTGCAACGCAAGACTCACTTCGACAACGTGCCGGTCAAGCCGCAACGGGTGTACGAAGAGATGAACCAGGTGTTCGGCAAAGACACTTGCTACGTCAGCACCATCGGTCTGTCGCAGATTGCCGGCGCGCAGTTCCTGCACGTCTACAAGCCGCGTCACTGGATCAACTGCGGTCAGGCCGGTCCATTGGGCTGGACCATTCCGGCCGCACTGGGCGTGGTCAAGGCTGACCCGAGCCGCAAGGTCGTGGCACTGTCGGGCGACTATGATTTCCAGTTCATGATCGAAGAATTGGCGGTGGGCGCGCAGTTCAAGCTGCCGTACATCCACGTTGTGGTAAACAACTCGTACCTGGGGCTGATTCGTCAGGCCCAGCGCGGTTTCGACATGGACTATTGCGTACAGCTGTCCTTCGATAACCTGAACGCTCCGGAACTCAATGGTTACGGTGTCGACCACGTCGCGGTCGCCGAAGGCCTCGGCTGCAAGGCACTGCGTGTGTTCGAACCGGGTCAGATCCAGCCTGCCCTACGCAAGGCTCAGGAACTGATCGAAGAGTTCAAGGTACCGGTGATCGTCGAGATTATTCTGGAGCGCGTGACCAACATTTCAATGGGCACCGAGATCAACGCCGTCAACGAATTCGAAGACCTGGCGCTGGTCGGCAACGATGCGCCAACCGCGATTTCGTTGCTTGATTAACAGCTGATGATAATCGTTCCCACGCTCTGCGGGGGAATGCAGCCCGGGACGCTCCGCGTCCCAAAGCGGACGCGGAGCGTCCATTGAGGCATTCCCACGCGGAGCGTGGGAACGATCCCAACAACACATTTACGGGAGACCACCATGCCGCGTTTCGCAGCCAACCTGTCCATGCTCTTCACCGAACAGGACTTCCTCGCCCGTTTCGAAGCGGCCGCCAAGGCCGGCTTCAGTGGTGTCGAGTACCTGTTCCCTTACGACTTCAGCTCCGCCGAAATCAAGGCCAAGCTCGATGCCAACGGTCTGACCCAGGTGCTGTTCAACCTGCCGGCCGGTGACTGGGCCAAGGGTGAGCGCGGTATCGCGTGCCTGCCGGACCGTGTTGAAGAGTTCCGCGCCGGTGTCGACCTGGCCATCGCCTACGCACAAGTGCTGGGCAACACCCAGGTCAACTGCCTGGCCGGCATTCGTCCACAAGGCGTCGACGATGCCACCGTGGAAAAAACCTTCGTCGCCAACCTCAAGTACGCCGCCGACAAGCTGCAAGCGGCCGGCATCAAACTGGTGATGGAAGCGATCAACACCCGCGACATCCCGGGTTTCTACCTGAACAACACGGCGCAAGCCCTGTCGATTCGCGAACAGGTCGGCAGCGTCAATCTGTTCCTGCAATACGACATCTATCACATGCAAATCATGGAGGGCGACCTGGCCCGCACCATGGCCGCGCACCTGGGCGAGATCAACCACATCCAGTTGGCCGACAACCCAGGACGCAACGAACCGGGCACCGGTGAAATCAACTACCGCTTCCTGTTCGAACACCTGGACCGCATCGGTTATCAGGGGTGGATCGGCTGTGAATACAAGCCGCTGACCACCACTGAAGCGGGCCTGGGCTGGCTGAAAACCCATAACGCGATCTGATCTGACACAGATCCCCTGTAGGAGTGAGCCTGCTCGCGATGAAATCACCTTGGTACACCTGATGTACCGCAGCGCCTGAATCGCGAGCAGGCTCACTCCTACAAAAAGCTATGCCCCCATTTGCTTGAGCAACACAAAAACAAGAGGAATTTCTCATGGCTAAAATCGGATTTATCGGCACCGGCATCATGGGCCACCCAATGGCGTTGAACCTGCAGAAAGCCGGTCACAGCCTGTTCCTGTCGGCGCACCACGACGCCGCGCCTGCCGACCTGGTTGCCGCTGGCGCCGTCGCCCTGGCGAACCCGAAAGAAGTGGCCCAGGAAGCTGAAATCATCATCATCATGGTGCCGGATACCCCACAGGTAGACGACGTACTGTTCCGCGAAGATGGCGTTGCCGCCGGTGTCGGCAAAGGCAAAATCGTCATCGACATGAGCTCGATCTCGCCGACCGCCACCAAGGCATTCGCGGCAAAGATCAACGAAAAAGGCGCGCAATACCTCGATGCGCCAGTGTCTGGCGGTGAAGTCGGCGCCAAGGCTGCGACCCTGAGCATCATGGTCGGCGGCGATGCCGATGCCTTCGAACGCGCCCTGCCGCTGTTCCAGGCGATGGGCAAGAACATCACCCTGGTCGGCGGCAACGGTGACGGTCAAACCGCGAAAGTGGCGAACCAGATCATCGTCGCGCTGAACATCCAGGCCGTGGCCGAAGCGCTGCTGTTCGCCTCGAAAAACGGTGCTGATCCGGCCAAGGTGCGTGAAGCGCTGATGGGCGGCTTCGCGTCGTCGAAGATCCTCGAAGTGCACGGCGAGCGCATGATCAAAGGCACCTTCGACCCGGGCTTCCGCATCAGCCTGCACCAGAAGGACCTGAACCTGGCCCTGCAAGGCGCCAAGGAGCTGAACATCAACCTGCCGAACACCGCCAACACCCAGCAAGTGTTCAGCACCTGCGCGGCCATCGGTGGCAGCAACTGGGACCACTCGGCACTGATCAAGGGCCTGGAACACATGGCGAATTTCTCGATTCGCGATAAGAAGTAAGCCCTGCCTGACCTGTGGGAGCCAGCCTGCTGGCGATGAAATCGACGCGATGTGTCTGATAGACCTCAGCGCCTGAATCGCCAGCAGGCTGGCTCCCACAAGGATCCGGGGTGCTCCACCCTCCAATAACAAGAATTCCGGGAGCCCGCCATGTCGGTCGATCCGCAACAACTGCTGCGCGAGCTGTTTGCCACAGCCATCGACGCGGCCCATCCGCAACACGTCCTCGAAGCCCATTTACCCAAGGATCGCAGCGGTCGGGTGATCGTCATCGGTGCCGGCAAAGCCGCCGCCGCGATGGCCCAGGTGGTCGAGCGCTGCTGGCAGGGTGAAGTCTCAGGTCTGGTGGTGACGCGTTACGGTCACGGCGCCCCGTGCGAAAAAATCGAAGTCGTCGAAGCCGCTCACCCGGTGCCTGACGCTGCTGGCCAAGCCGTCGCCAAGCGCGTGTTGGAACTGGTCAGCAACCTGACCGAAGAAGACCGCGTGATCTTCCTGCTCTCGGGCGGCGGATCGGCGTTGCTCGCCCTTCCGGCCAAAGGCATCACCCTGGCCGACAAGCAGTCGATCAACAAAGCCCTGCTCAAATCCGGCGCCACCATCGGCGAGATGAATTGCGTGCGCAAGCACCTCTCGGCGATCAAGGGCGGCCGTCTCGGCAAAGCCTGCTGGCCTGCCACTGTTTATACCTACGCGATTTCCGATGTGCCGGGCGACCTCGCTACCGTCATCGCCTCCGGCCCCACCGTGGCCGACCCAAGCACGTCGGCCGAAGCCCTGGCGATCCTCAAACGCTACGGCATCGATGTCCCGGCCTCGGTGCGCACCTGGTTGCAAAGCCCGGAATCGGAAACCGTCAAACCTGGCGATCCGAACCTGGCGCGCAGTCATTTCCAATTGATCGCCCGTCCGCAGCAATCCCTGGAAGCAGCAGCGGTGAAGTGCCGTCAGGCCGGTTTCAGCCCGCTGATCCTCGGTGACCTGGAAGGCGAATCCCGGGAAGTGGCGAAGGTTCACGCCGGCATCGCCCGGCAAATCGTCCTGCATGGTCAGCCCCTGGCGGCGCCTTGCGTGATTCTGTCCGGTGGCGAAACCACCGTCACCGTGCGCGGCAAGGGCCGTGGCGGACGTAACGCCGAATTTCTCCTGAGCCTGACCGACAGCCTCAAAGGCCTGCCCGGCGTCTACGCGTTGGCCGGCGACACCGATGGCATCGACGGCTCCGAAGACAACGCCGGCGCAATCATGACCCCGGACAGCTACGCCCGCGCCGCAGCCCTCGGTCTGAGCGCCAGCGACGAGTTGGACAACAACAATGGCTACGGCTATTTCGAGGCGCTGGACGCACTGATCGTCACCGAGCCGACCCGCACCAACGTCAATGACTTCCGCGCCATCCTGATCCTCGAGAGCCCTAAACATGACGCCTGATAAAAAGGTCAAAATCCTCGCCACCCTCGGTCCGGCCACTGACGGGATCGACGACATCCGCGAATTGGTGCAGGCCGGGGTCAACATTTTTCGCCTGAACTTCAGCCACGGCGATCACGCCGACCACGCCCAGCGCTATCAATGGATTCGTGAAGTCGAGCGCCAGTTGAATTACCCGCTGGGCATTCTGATGGACCTGCAAGGCCCGAAACTGCGGGTCGGCAAGTTCGCCGAGGGCAAAGTGCAGTTGCATCGCGGCCAGGCCCTGCGCCTGGACCTCGACCCGACACCCGGCGATCAGCGCCGCGTTAACTTGCCTCACCCGGAAATCATCGCCGCGCTGGAACCGGGCATGGACCTGCTGCTCGACGACGGCAAATTGCGCCTTCGCGTCGTCACCAAGTACGCCGACGCCATCGACACCACCGTGCTCAACGGCGGCGAATTGTCCGACCGCAAAGGGGTGAACGTGCCGCAAGCGGTGCTGGACCTGAGCCCGCTGACCGCCAAGGACCGTCGCGATTTGAGCTTCGGCCTGGAGCTGGGCGTGGACTGGGTCGCGCTGTCGTTCGTGCAACGCCCGGAAGACATCCGCGAAGCCCGCGAACTGATCGGCGACAAGGCGTTCTTGATGGCCAAGATCGAGAAGCCATCGGCCGTGACACAGCTGCGCGAGATCGCTGAATTGAGCGATGCGATCATGGTCGCTCGCGGTGACCTGGGCGTGGAAGTGCCGGCCGAAAGCGTGCCGCAGATTCAGAAAAACATCATCGCCCTCTGCCGTCAGCTCGGTAAACCGGTGGTGGTGGCGACGCAAATGCTGGAGTCGATGCGCTTCTCCCCTGCCCCGACCCGCGCCGAGGTCACTGACGTGGCCAACGCCGTGGCCGAAGGTGCCGACGCGGTAATGCTGTCAGCGGAAACCGCGTCCGGCGAATACCCGCTGGAAGCCGTGCAGATGATGAGCAAAATCATCCGTCAGGTGGAAAACGGCCCGGACTACCAGGCGCAACTGGATGTCAGCCGGCCTAAGGCTGAGGCGACGGTTTCCGATGCGATCAGCTGCGCGATTCGGCGTATCAGCAACGTGCTGCCGGTGGCGGTGCTGGTCAATTACAGCGAGTCGGGCACCTCGAGTTTGCGTGCGGCGCGGGAACGGCCGACGGTGCCGATCCTCAACCTGACCCCGAACTTGCAGACGGCGCGCCGTTTGACGGTGGCGTGGGGGGTGCACTCGGTGGTCAATGATCGGCTGCGGCAGGTCGACGAAGTGTGCTCGACGGCGCTGGAGATTGCGCAGGCCCAAGGCATGGCGCAGCGCGGAGACACTTTATTGATCACCGCGGGTGTGCCGTTTGGGCAGCCGGGGTCGACTAACTCACTGCGTATCGAGACATTGATCTAGAGCGCCTATACCGGCCTCATCGCCAGCGGGCTGGCTCCCACATTGGTTTTGTGTCGATCACGGAATCAAGACTGAACGGAGATTCACTGTGGGAGCCAGCCTGCTGGCGATGCAGCCGTCTCGGTTTCACTGACTTTCAGAACTGCCATGCCTGCCAACCACTTCAACACCCACTGCCCCGATTGGGCGACTGCCCTGCTCAACGGTTTCAGCCAGATCTTCCTCCAACGCCATCCGCTGTGCGGTCTGCTGTGCCTGTTGGCGATTCTTTTTACCGCGCCGGCCTTGCTCGGCGGTGCGCTGCTCGGTGGCGTCGCCGGGCTGCTTACCGCGCAGCGCCGCGGCTACGCCAAGGCCGACCGTCAGGCCGGACTCTTCAGCTATAACGGCGTTTTGCTCGGCCTGCTGCTGAGTCTGTATTTCCCTTGGTCCGCGATGTTGCCTCTGGTGATCATTGCCTGCGGCGGTCTGAGCGCAATGATCACCCAGCAGTGGCTCAAACGCGTGCGGATCAGCCAATACCTGCCTGTCTACACCGCACCTTTCGTGGGGATCAGCTGGCTGCTGTTGTGTTTCGCCACCCCTTCGACGACGGCGCATTTGATCGAAATCAACACGCTAAACATGCTCGCCGCCCCATTCAAAGGCCTGGGCCAGGTGATGTTCCTGGGTCATCCACTGGCCGGTGCGATGATTGCCGCCGGTTTGCTGATCGCTGATCGCCGCGCATTCTGCTGGGCGTTATTGGCGTCTGTCGCGGGCATGGGCTGGAGTCTGTTGAACCACGACTTCTACACCGCTCTGCTGGGCCTCGGCAGCTATAACGCCGTTCTCGCCGCCCTCGCCTTCAGCTCGCAGCGCCAGCCGTCGTGGCTGCCGGTGGCCGGCATAGCCTTAGCGCTGCTGCTGACGCCGATGTTTGCCGCTGTCGGTATGCCCACGCTGACCGCGCCCTTCATCCTCGCCTGCTGGCTGCTGCGTACCGCCACTCAAAAGCTCGACAAAGCCACGGTCGCCCGTGAGCCTTGCGCTACTGGGGAGAATCAACCTAGGCTTCGCTGATCATTGGTTCAGGCGGTATCCATGGACAGCAGCAAAGACTGGCGTAAAGACCTTTACGTCATGGTTTTCCAAAGCGACACCACGGCAGGACGGCGCTTCGACGGCATCCTGCTGTTGATCATCCTCGCCAGCATCATCATCGTGATGCTCGACAGCATCGACGCGATCCACCAGAACTACGCCAATGTGCTGGCGTACATCGAGTGGGGCTTCACGATCATCTTCGCCATCGAATACGCTCTGCGGCTTTATTGCTCACCCAAGCCGTTGCGCTATGCGTTCAGCTTTTACGGGCTGGTGGATTTGCTGGCGATCGTGCCCGGCATCCTTGCGCTGTATTACGCCGATGCGCAGTACCTGCTGATTATCCGGATCATCCGGATGCTGCGGATCTTCCGCGTGCTCAAGCTCAGCCCGTACCTCAAGCAAGCCAACTACCTGATGTCGGCGCTGCGCGGCAGCAAGCAGAAGATCGTGGTGTTCCTCGTCAGCGTCTGCACCCTGGTGACGGTGTTCGGCACATTGATGTACGTGATCGAAGGCCCGGAACACGGCTTCACCAGCATTCCCAAAGGCATCTATTGGGCGATCGTCACGCTGACCACTGTTGGCTTCGGCGACATCGTGCCCAAGACGCCGTTGGGCCAGGTGATTTCATCGCTGGTGATGATCACGGGTTACTCGATCATCGCGGTGCCGACCGGGATCTTCACTGCGGAACTGGCCAACGCCATGCGCGGCGAACAGCTGCAACACGACTGCCCGGTTTGCAAGAAAAGCAGCCATGAACATGGCGCCGCATTCTGCTCGCGCTGTGGCAATGCACTGTTCAGAAAACTGGAATAAGCAAAGTGCTTTTTAATCTTTAAAGGACTATGCGAGCGCAGTTATAGTCGCTGGCAAATTGCCTCAAATTTAAATTAGAACAAGGAATGCGCAGTGAAAAAACTCTTTGGCGCCTCACTTCTGGCCGCTGGCCTGGCACTGACCAGCGTGGCTCAGGCCGCACCGACCCTGCTCAACGTTTCCTACGACGTGATGCGCGATTTCTACAAGGACTACAACACTGCGTTCCAGAAACACTGGCAAGCCGAGCACAACGAAAACATCACCCTGCAAATGTCTTTCGGTGGTTCAAGCAAACAGGCGCGCTCGGTGATCGACGGCCTGCCGGCTGACGTCATCACCATGAACATGGCCACTGACATCAACGCTTTGGCGGACAACGGCAAACTGGTCCCGGACAACTGGGTCACCCGCCTGCCGAACAACAGCGCACCGTTTACCTCGGCCACCGTGTTCATCGTCCGCAAAGGCAACCCGAAAGCCCTGAAAGACTGGCCCGACCTGCTCAAGGACGGCGTGCAAGTGATCGTGCCGAACCCGAAGACTTCGGGTAACGGCCGCTACACCTACCTCTCGGCTTGGGGTTACGTGCTGAAGAATGGCGGCGACGAAAACAAGGCCAAAGACTTCGTCGGCAAACTGTTCAAGCAAGCACCGGTGCTGGATACCGGCGGCCGCGCAGCGACCACAACTTTCATGACCAATCAGATCGGCGACGTGCTGGTAACCTTCGAAAACGAAGCGGAAATGATTGCCCGTGAGTTTGGCCGTGACCAGTTTGAAGTGATCTACCCAAGCGTCTCCGCCGAAGCCGAGCCGCCGGTGTCCGTGGTCGACAAAACCGTCGACAAAAAAGGCACCCGCGCGGCTGCCGAGGAATACCTGAAGTACCTGTGGTCGCCGGAAGGCCAGGAGATTGCAGCGGCGAACTACCTGCGTCCGCGTGATCCGGCCGTGCTGGCCAAGTACACCGACCGCTTCCCGAAAGTGGATTTCCTCTCGGTAGAGAAGACTTTCGGCGACTGGCGCACCGTGCAGAAGACCCACTTCAATGATGGCGGGATATTTGACCAGATTTACAACGGCCAGTAATTCCTGAGCCCGCCGCTGACTGATCGTTCCCACGCTCTGCGTGGGAATGCAGCCCGGGACGCTCCGCGTCCCAACAGCGGACGCAGAGCGTCCAATGAGGCATTCCCACGCAGAGCATGGGAACGATCAGTGGTGAGTTCATTCCTCGATGCACCGTTACATCGGTGGCGTAACACCATCCTTGCCCGCCGAGATCGATTGCGCCGTCAGCGTTCCATCCGCACTTTGGATAACGAACGTGACGATTTTCACCCCGACCTTCAACAAGCTGCGATCGCCTGGCACCAGGTTCACGATCGGCACATCCTCCGGCACCAGAATCTTCTGCTGCCCGCCCTTGTAGTTGACGGTCAGGATCCGGCCGTTGCTAACCACCAGATCCCCCACGCTGCCATTGGTCATGCTGCTGCCCTTGACCAGATCGAACGGCCGATGCCCATCGCCACTGCCGGCCAGTTCCGGTGGAAAGACGTGGACTTCCAGCGCCTTTAAAGTGCCGTCGTCCTGCGGTATCGCCGCCGTACCAATGTAGCTGCCGGGCTTGATGTCTTCGATATTGGCCAGGGTGACGGCGCGGACCTTGGTGTCCGGGGTCAGGTTGATGACCACGTTTTCACCACTGTTGACGTGAACTTTCAAGGCATCCGGGCTCACCCCGGTGATCTCGCCCCGCACGCCGATGCGCATGCCCGGTGCGTCTGCAGCCTGGGCCACGCCCGCCGTGAACAAGCCGATCAAGGTGAGAGCTGAAACGCCGCGAACAAAGTGACGAAACATCGCATTCATGGAAGTGCCTTCCGGTTATGAAACGTGAGAGAGAACATAAGCACGCTATCGAACAGGATGTAAGTGAATGTATCATCAGACCTCAATGTTTTGACGCAAGGCTCATCGACGGACACTACAGGCGTCCGTCACTCATTCCGCAAAGGAATGATTGCTATCACTTCAAACCCTCTTCTGCCCAATTCGATACCTGTTTAGCCTGCGCGCATCCTCTTCTGTTCAGCGAGACCCGTTATGAACCCAGCGACCCAGGTGCCCCACGGCACCGCGACAATGACCAAAGGCATGGTGATGCTGTTCGCCTTTTGCTGCGGCGCCATTGTGGCCAACATCTACTACGCCCAGCCGATCATCGGCCTGATCGCGCCGGACATCGGCCTGACCAGCACGATGGCCAGCCTGATTGTTTCGCTGACCCAGATCGGTTACGCACTGGGTCTGTTCTTCCTCGTGCCGCTGGGCGATCTGCTGGAAAACCGCCGCCTGATGATCATCACCACCGTGGTGGCGATTGCCAGCCTGTTGGGGGCTGCGTTCACCGATCAGCCGAACGTGTTTTTGCTGATCTCGCTGTTGGTGGGGTTCAGTTCGGTATCGGTGCAGATCCTGATTCCGCTGGCTGCGCACCTGGCGCCCGAAGAGTCGCGCGGCCGTGTGGTCGGCGGGATCATGGGCGGTTTGTTGCTGGGCATTTTGTTGGCGCGGCCGGTGTCCAGCGTCGTGGCTGACCACTTCGGCTGGCGTGCGATGTTCGTGATTGCGGCGGTGTTGATGGCAGCGATCAGCGTTGTGCTGGCGCTGACCATTCCCAAGCGTCAACCTGATCACAGCGCGTCCTATGGTCAGTTGCTCGGCTCTCTGTGGACGTTGTTGCGCCAACAACCGGTGTTGCGTCAACGCGCGTTCTACCAGGGCTGCATGTTCGCCACGTTCAGCCTGTTCTGGACCGCCGTGCCGCTGGAGCTGGCGCGCAACCATGGCCTGTCGCAAACCCAGATCGCGATCTTCGCCCTGGTCGGTGCCATTGGCGCCATAGCCGCGCCCATTGCCGGTCGACTGGCCGACGCTGGCCACACGCGCATCGCGTCATTGCTGGCCCTGCTGTTCGCCAGCCTGAGTTTTCTGCCAGCCTTCATCCATCCGGCCTACAGCGTCATCGGCCTCGCGGTCACCGGCGTGGTGCTCGACTTCTGCGTACAAATGAACATGGTCCTCGGCCAACGCGCGGTCTACGCCCTCGACGCCAAAAGCCGCAGCCGCTTGAATGCGCTGTACATGACCAGCATCTTCATCGGCGGCGCGTTTGGTTCATCGGTGGCCAGCGCGGTATATGAGCAAGGCGGCTGGTTATGGATCGTGATCGTGGGCAGCGCGTTCCCGTTGTTGGCGTTGTTGCGGTTCTTGAGTGTTTCGCACAAAGCATCGCTGGTGACGGCGTAACGTGACAAAGCTTCGCGGGCGATCCAACCTGCCCGCGATTGCAACGCATCCGACAGACACTCAGTGTCGAACCAATTTCTCCATCGCCGCATCTGCCAGAAAGGAGGAGCGGCTTTTGACATTGTGCTCACGTACATACCGGTCAATGCGCTGGATCACATAACCGGGAAGCGTGACGTTTACCTTCTCGGTTTTGCCCATGTACGGCGCGATGTCCAGTTCCAGCATGCCCCAGCCCATGTTGGCAAAATCAGGGTTCCCACGGTGAACAGCCGCTGAGGTCGGCATAGGTATCGACTCTCCGTCCGCCGCAATCTCCTGAAGCATGATGTGAGCAATTTCGATTGCCGCGTTATAGGCGTCTTCAAACGTATCCCCGGCAGTTACGGCGCCTGGAATATCGGGGATCTGAATACCGATGGCGGTATTCTCGTCGCCCCACTCGATACAGATTGGATATTGCATTATGGATCTCCTGCATAACTGGCTCCCGGGCAGTACAGTCCGGCTCGCCTCCTTGTTCAGGCTCAAAAAGTAACCCTAGAGTTATTTTTCCTCAAGCATAAAAGCCGGATTGGGACGCGCGGTTGTTTTACAGGGTGTTTATGTGGGACACGGCATTCCCCTGAATGAATCCTTTTGCGCGGTGTGATTTATTACGCCGAGGTCAACCCGGATTACACTCAACGCCCAAAGCCTGAAGCGATGCTGGATGCGACTCGCGGCTGATCCTTCAAACGCGGCCTGATCCGGCGGCATGTTCTTTCAAGGAGCGTGAAATGACTCGACGTACCTTTCTCATTACCGGCGCCAGCAAAGGCATTGGTCGGGCAGTGGCCGAGCATCTGGACCGCGCCGGGCATCGGGTGGTAGGCATTGCCCGAACGCCTGACCTGAGCTTTCCCGGCATTTTGTTCCCGCTGGACCTGGGCGACAGAACGCTGACCCAGGAAGTATTGGCGGACCTGGCCAAGACTTACGAGTTCGACGGACTGGTGAACAACGTCGGGCTGGTGCGCCCGCAAGTGCTGGGTGAAATCGACCTCGACACCTTCGATGACGTGATGCGGGTCAACCTGCATTCGGCGCTGCAGGCCACTCAGGCACTGCTGCCGAACATGCGCGCAAAGGGTTGGGGTCGGGTGGTGAACATCTCCAGTTTGACGGTGCTTGGTATCACTCAGCGCACCGCGTATGCAGCGGCCAAAGCGGCGTTGATCAGCTTCACCCGGTCTTGGGCTCTGGAACTGGCACTAACCGGTGTGACGGTGAACGCGGTGGCGCCGGGGCCAACAGAAACAGAACTGTTTCGGGCGAACAACCCACCGGGCAGCGAAGGTGAAGCGCGGTATCTGGCGGGTGTGCCGATGGGGCGTTTGGGGCAGCCGCAGGAGATCGCCGCAGCGATTGCGTTCTTGTTGTCGGAGCAGAGCGGGTTTATCACCGGACAAACGTTGTTTGTCGACGGCGGATCTTCGATAGGCAAAGCGGCGTTCTGACGGACTGCACCCGTCTCCTGTGGGAGCGGGCTTGCCCGCGATGACTGAACGTCAGTCACATCAATGTTGAATGTACCAACGCCATCGCGGGCAAGCCCGCTCCCACATGTTGATCTCTACAAGGATGTTAGATGGACCGTTTGGCCGCGATGGAAACCTTTGTCCACAGACCCCAAACAACAAAACGGCGATCCTGAGATCGCCGTTTTCATTTACTGCCCGAATTGCCTGCCCAATCCACCCGGTACGCCATGGATGTCTGTTTCTTCCCAAGGCCCGTCCGGGCTGACCGAGCGGCTCCAGCCGTTGTTCCAGCGGTAGTAGGTGCGCTGGCGATAGAAGGTGTTGGGTTGATCGTCGAGCACGTACACGCCCATCTTGGCATCCCAGTGGCTGTTGCCGCCCGGAGGCGGCGCGAAGCTGGCGGAGGTGCGTGGCAGTGGTTTGGCCGGTTTGCTCGGGGTGGTCGATTTGCCTGGTACCGTCGATGGCGCCGGTTTGGTGCCGGGCTGCGAGGGCGGGATCGGCGGCAGCCGCGTCGGCTCGGGCCGTTGGACCGCACAGGCGCTCAGCCCCAGGACCAGACTGAGCAGGGTGATACGAGCAATGGCGGTCATGGCGGTGCTTCCTGTTAATTGTCCCGGACGGCTATTTGTCCGGGCTGTCGATGGTCAGTTTTTGCGGCGCGTTGGTGCTACTGGCCAGGGGCTGGCTACGACCGATCCATTCGCCGGCAGTCGGTTGGCCGGCGCGGGAAATGCGCGCAACCAGTTGGACTTCAGGGAAGTTCGACAGTTTCAACTGCGGCATCATTGCGTCGGCATCGCCCAGTTCGACGGTTGCCGGCAAGTCGGCCACGGTCAGGCGCTTGGCGGCCAGTGGTGCCGGTGGCCCTGACGTGGCGCGGGCGAAAATGAACACGCTGTCGCCGGGTTGAACCTTGGCCTTCAGTTCTGGCGCCAGATCGACCGTGACTTTCAACAGCGCAGCTGCCTTGGCCGCCGGCGCTTGGGCGACTTTGCCGCCGCCGGCTTCGAGCTTCTCGGTGGCCCGGGCAATCCCGCCTTGCAGCGCGGCACGGGAATTGTCCTCCGGTGGCAGTTGCGCCAGCAGGCGATTCCAGTAGTCGATGGCATCCTGATAACGCTGGCTTTCAAACGCGGCGATACCGAGCAAGCCCAGGCTGGTGACTTCTTTCGGATCGGCCTTGAGCGCTTCGTCGGTCAATGCCTGAATCTTGTCCGACCATTTTTTGCCATCGGCGAAATACTGGGCTTGCGCCCATTGGCCGAGCAATTCCGGCTGACGACCGGCCAGGTTCACCGTGCGCTCGAAGATCCTGGCGGCATCGCCCGGACGGTCCTGAGCCATGTAGGTGCGACCGAGGTAGTACAAGCCTTCGGCCGATTCCGGTTGAGCCGCGACCGCGCGTTCCAGACGCCGGGTCATTTCTTCCATCGACTGCGGCGCCTGGGAGAATTCGCGGGTCAGTTCGACTTTGTCGCTGGCACCAAAATGCAGGTACAGGCCAAGGCCCAGGACCGGCACCAGAATCGCCGCCAGCAAAGGCAATGGCTTGCCCAGGCGCGACACCCTCGGTGCCTCGACGCCTTCAGTGTCGGCGAGCAACTCACGGGCGGCTTCAGCACGCCCGGTGTCCATCTGGGCAGTGTCCAGAACGCCCTCTTCCTGCTGAGTCTGCAACTCAGCCACGCGCTCTTGATACAGCGCAACGTTCAGGGCAGTACGATCCTCTTCAAGCTGCGCGCGACGGCCACGCAGAACGGGGATCAACAGAAAACTCAGGGCAACCAGAAGTAGCAGACCTGCAGCGAGCCAGAAATCAATCATTCTTGGTTTTTATCCAACAGGTGGTCGAGGCGCTCACGCTCCTCGGCAGAGAGCTCATCCTTGGTGTCAGCGCGTTGCACGCGACGACGGCGGACGATCACGGCGATGATCACGAAACCGCCCAGCAGCAGGCCGGCCGGACCGAACCAGAGCAAGGCTGTCTTGGCGTTCAGAGCGGGTTTGTAGCGGACGAAATCACCGTAGCGATCGACCATGAAATCGATGATCTGCTGATTGTCCTTGCCCTCGCCCAACATGCGGAAAATCTCTTTGCGCAGGTCGGCGGCGATCGGTGCGTTGGAATCGGCGATGTCCTGATTCTGGCACTTGGGGCAACGCAGTTCTTTGGTCAGCTCGCGAAAACGCTCGCGATCCGCTTCTTTGGCGAACTCGTAGGTGTCGATGGCCGCGTGGGCGACGCCAGCCATGCTCAAGCCCAGTACGGCCGCAGCGATCCAGCGCTTCATGGCTTGGCCTCGTCGACCAGTGCCTGGTACTTGGCCGCCAGTTTTTCGCGCCAGACCTGCTCGTCGATCACCCCGACAAACTTGTCGCGGATGATGCCTTTGGCGTCGATGAAGAAGGTTTCGGGAGCACCGTAAACGCCAAGGTTTAGCCCGAGGGAGCCGGCGTCGTCACGAATGTCCAGCTGATACGGGTTGTGGAATTCGGTCAGCCACTTCAAGGCGTCGGCGTTGACGTCCTTGTAGTTGATCCCGTAAATCACCACGCCCTTCTCGGCCAGTTTGTTCAGCACCGGGTGCTCGACCCGGCAGGAAATGCACCAGGTGCCCCAGACGTTGACCAAGGCCGGTTTGCCAAGAATATCGGCCTTGGTCAGGGTCTTCTCGCCCTGCACCGCTGGCAGGGAGAACTCAGGGAACGGCTTGCCAATCATTGCCGAGGGTAACTCGGCCGGGTCCAGATAGAGCCCGCGATAAAGGAAAACAGCCACTACCAGAAAAATCGCCAGTGGCAACAGCATCAACCAACGTCTCATGCAGTGGCTCCAGTCATGCCAAGCGCTTCACGCACGCGGCTTTTCACCTTGACCCGATAACGCCGGTCCAGCGCTGCCAGCAACCCGCCGAAACCTGTGAGCAGGCCGCCGAACCAGATCCAGCGCACGAACGGTTTAACGTGAACGCGCACCGCCCAGGCGCCATCGCCTAGCGGTTCGCCCAGTGCAACGTAAAGGTCACGGGTGAAACCGGCGTCGATCCCGGCTTCGGTCATCATCGAGTTCTGCACGGTGTAGAGGCGTTTTTCCGGGTGCAGCACGCTGACTTCCTTGCCGCCCTTGATTACCCGAATGGTGCCTTTGTCGGAGGTAAAGTTGGGGCCTTCGAAGTGCTTGGCGCCTTCGAACACAAAGTGATAACCGGCCAGGTCCATGGACTCGCCCGGCGCCAGACGCAAGTCGCGCTCGGCACTGTTCTGGCTCGAGAGCACGACACCGAGGGCGCAGACGGCGATGCCCAAGTGCGCGATTTGCATGCCCCAATAACTGCGTGTCAGGGTCGGCAGGCCTTTGATCAGGCCTTTGTGGCGCGTCTTGTCGAGGATGTCGCGCACACCGGCCAGCAATACCCAGGCCGCGAGCATGAACGTCGCAATCACCGCCCAGTTGAAATCGCCATACGCGACACCGGCCACTACCGCCAACGCGGCGCTGCCGAGCAACACCGGGGTCAGCATGCTCATCAGCCATTTGACCGGGGTGTCTTTCCAGCGCACCAGCATGCCGACAGCCATCACCACCATCAGCAACGCCATCAACGGCACGAAAAGCGCGTTGAAGTACGGCGGACCGACCGACAGCTTGGCGCCGGTCATTGCGTCGAGAATCAGCGGATACAAGGTGCCAAGCAGGATCATCGACGCCGCCACCACCAACACCAGGTTGTTGCCCAGCAACAGGGTTTCCCGGGACCAGAGATTGAAGCCCACATGGCTCTTCACCACCGGAGCGCGCAGGGCGAACAGGGTCAACGAACCACCGACCACAAACAGCAGGAAGATCAGGATGAACACGCCGCGCTCGGGGTCGGAGGCAAACGCGTGAACCGAGGTCAGCACGCCGGAACGCACCAGGAATGTACCGAGCAAGCTCAGCGAAAAGGCGGCAATGGCCAGCAACACCGTCCAGCTCTTGAACACGCCACGCTTTTCCGTGACCGCCAGGGAGTGAATCAGCGCGGTGCCCACCAGCCAAGGCATGAAGGAGGCGTTTTCTACCGGGTCCCAGAACCACCAGCCGCCCCAGCCGAGTTCATAGTAGGCCCACCATGAACCGAGGGTGATGCCGATGCCGAGGAAGGCCCAGGCGACGATGGTCCACGGACGGGACCAGCGTGCCCACGCCGCATCCAGGCGACCGCCGAGCAACGCGGCGATGGCGAATGCGAACGCTACGGAGAAACCGACGTAGCCCATGTAGAGCATCGGCGGGTGAACGATCAGGCCGATGTCTTGCAGCAAGGGATTGAGGTCGCGACCGTCCGCCGGAATCTGCGGCAGGATCCGTGCGAACGGGTTGGACGTGAGGATCAGGAACAGCAGGAAACCGGTGCTGATCATGCCCATCACCGCCAGCACCCGGGCCAGCATCACTTGCGGCAACTGCCGGGAGAACACCGACACCGCGAAGGTCCAGCCGCCGAGAATCAAGGCCCAGAGCAGCAACGAACCTTCGTGAGCGCCCCACACCGCGCTGAATTTGTAATACCAAGGCAAGGCGCTGTTGGAGTTGCTGGCCACATACGCGACGGAGAAGTCATCGGTCATGAAGGCATAGGTCAGGCAACCGAAGGCGAAAACCAGAAAGGTGAATTGACCCCAGGCAGCAGGCTGCGCCAGGCTCATCCACAAACGGTCACCGCGCCAGGCGCCGAGCAACGGCACGACGGCTTGAACCAGCGCGAAACACAGCGCCAGGATCATGGCCAACTGGCCCAGTTCAGGGATAAAGAGTGCGGAAGTCATCAATTAACCCTCTTTCGCAGGTGTCGGCGCCGACTGACCGCTGTCTTTCAACGCTTTGGTCACTTCGGGCGGCATGTACTTCTCGTCGTGCTTGGCCAGCACCTCATCAGCGACTACCACGCCGTCAGCGTTGAGCTTGCCGAGGGCAACGATGCCCTGCCCTTCGCGGAACAGGTCCGGCAGGATGCCGCGATAGCTGATGGTCACGGATTTGTTGAAGTCGGTGACGATGAATTTGACGTCCAGCGAGTCGCCGGAACGTTGCAGCGAGCCCTTCTCGACCATGCCGCCGGCGCGAATGCGCGTGTCTTGCGGAGCTTCGCCGTTGGCGATCTGGGTCGGGGTGTAAAACAGGTTGATGTTCTGCTGCAGGGCGCTCAAGGCCAGGCCGACCGCAGCGCCGACACCAACCAGGATCGCGAGAATGATGATAAGACGCTTTTTGCGCAGCGGACTCACTTGCCGTTCTCCCGGCGCAAACGACGCGCCTCTTGTTGCAGATACCGCTTGCGGGCCAGGATCGGCGCCGCAACGTTGAGGACCAGCACCGCCAGGCAGATGCCGTAGGCTGACCAGACATACAGGGCATGATGCCCCATGGCGAGGAAGTCGCCGAATGAAGCAAAACTCATCGAACGGCCTCCAGACTGTTCTGCACTTCAGCTTTTACCCAGCTCGCCCGGGCCTCGCGCTTGAGCACTTCAAGGCGCATGCGCAGCAGCAGGACCGCGCCGAAGAAACAGTAGAAACCCAGCACCGTCAGCAGTAATGGCAGCCACATCTCGGCGGGCATGGCCGGTTTTTCGGTGAGGGTGAAGGTCGCGCCCTGGTGCAGGGTGTTCCACCACTCCACCGAGTACTTGATGATCGGGATGTTGATCACGCCGACAATCGCCAATACCGCACACGCCTTGGCGGCGCTGTCACGATTGCTGATGGCGTTGCCCAGCGCAATAAGACCGAAGTACAGAAACAGCAGAATAAGCATGGACGTTAGTCGCGCATCCCAGACCCACCACGAGCCCCAGGTTGGTTTGCCCCAGATCGCGCCGGTGACCAGCGCCACGGCGGTCATCCAGGCACCGATGGGCGCCGCGCATTGCAGGGCGACGTCGGCCAGTTTCATCCTCCACACCAGCCCGACCACGCCGCACACGGCCAGCAGGACATAGCAGGACTGAGCCAGCATGGCAGCCGGAACATGGATATAGATGATGCGGAAGCTGTTGCCTTGCTGGTAATCCGGCGGCGCGAAGGCCAGGCCCCAGACGACGCCGACGCCAATCAGCAGCAACGCGGCGATGCTCAGCCACGGCAGCAGTTTGCCACTGATGCCGTAAAACCATTTGGGCGAGCCGAGCTTATGAAACCAGGTCCAGTTCATTACTGTTTCCATCACGGTGGCTGCTCGTTATTACAAGCAGCCCAGGGTCTTTACTGGTCAAATTTTGACCAGACCTCATTATTCGCCGACGCTGATCTTCAGGCCAGCAGCTATTGCAAAAGGTGTCAGGGTTATCGCCAGGGCGGTCAGGCTACCAAGCCACAAGAGATAACCGGTCGCCGGCATGCCCTGCAAGGCTGCCTGCAAGGCGCCACTGCCGAGAATCAACACCGGGATGTACAGCGGCAGAATCAGCAGAGCCAGCAATAGACCGCCGCGCTTCAATCCTACCGTCAGGGCTGCGCCCACTGCACCGAGCAGGCTCAGCACCGGTGTACCGAGCAATAAGGAAAGCAGCAACACCGGCAGACAAGCGGTTGGCAAACCAAGCATCAACGCCAGCAGTGGAGCGAGCAAAACCAGTGCCAGGCCAGAGAAGGCCCAGTGTGCCAGTACCTTGGCCAAAACCAGAAGAGGCAAGGGGTGCGACGAAAGGACCCACTGTTCCAGGGAACCGTCCTCGAAATCACTGCGGAAAAGCCCGTCCAGCGAGAGCAACACCGATAAAAGGGCCGCCACCCAGACCAGCCCCGGAGACAAGGTTTGCAACAATTGAGACTCAGGCCCGACTGCCAGCGGGAACAGCGATACCACGATCGCAAAGAATACCAGCGGATTGGCCAGCTCCGCCGGACGGCGGAACAGCAGACGGGCCTCACGGGCGACCAACAGGCCGAAAACACTCATACGGCCCATTTCCCCAAATCAATGTCGCGATAGGTGGCCGGCAACCGGCTCAGCGTATGGTGAGTGGTCAGCACCACCATGCCGCCGCGCTCACAGTGGGCGGCCAGGTGTTCTTCGAGTTGCGCCACGCCTTGTTTGTCGAGCGCGGTAAACGGTTCATCAAGGATCCACAGCGGCGGGCTGTCCAGGTACAGACGCGCCAGCGCCACGCGGCGTTGCTGCCCGGCGGACAGCGTATGACAGGGCACATCCTCGAAGCCGCGCAGGCCGACAGCACCCAGCGCCTGCCAGATCGCGTCATGAGATGCGGGTTGATGCAAGGCGCAGAGCCAGCTCAGGTTCTCTTCGGGCGTCAGCAGATCCTTGATCCCGGCGGCATGGCCGATCCACAACAGGTTGCGCGCCAGCTCAAGACGCTGATCGTTCAGCGGCTGGCCATTGAGCAGCACTTGACCGGCGGTCGGCTGCATCAAGCCGGACAGCAGGCGCAACAGGCTGGTTTTGCCACTGCCGTTGGGACCGCTGATTTGTACCATTTCGCCACTGGCCAGTCTCAAATCGAGATTTTCGAAGAGCAGCCGAAGGTCTCGCTCACAAGCGAGGGCAACGGTTTGCAGGACTGGACTGGTCAAGAGATCACGGGCCTTTTGCGGTTCAAGTCGGCGGCACAGCGGCCGCTAAAGAGATGCAGCATAGATGCATTGGCGGCCTGTTCTAGAGAGCTGCGTCAAACAATTGCAATGTTTTCGCCACTCCCCGAAAGACGGGCGGCATTATACATGCCATGCCCTACTCTAAAGAGTGCATTTTCCTCAGGTTGTGACCGCGTATGACAGGCGAAATGAACATCCTCCCGCTACCGCAAACCACGCCCGCGACGTCGCGGCCATTGGTGGTGAGTGGCGACCTGCTCAAGCTGGTGACGCCGATGGCGGGCCTGATCAGCGCCGGCCAGACCGCCCAGGCCGAAGTGCTGTCGCTCAAGCAGGCGGATCAGAGCTTTCAACTGTTGCTCAAAGTCACTCTCGACAGCGGCCGCCAGACCACGGTTCAAGCCACCAGCACCCAACCGCTGCCCCAAGGCACCAGCCTGGCGATTACCCAACCGTCGGCGAGTAACCTGGCGATCACCGTACAACAGGCCATCGCGTCCAGCGTCGCCACCCTCACCCGCATCGACACGGCGCAACTGCCGGTCGGCACCTTGCTTCAAGGCAAAGTGTTGACCTCGCAAGTGCTGCCGCAGGTGCCGGGCCAGCCCACGGTGTTTCGCTCGATGGTGAGCCTGCTCAACACCGCGTTGAGTGGCAGCACGCTGAGCATTGACAGCCCGACGCCCTTGCGCATTGGAACGTTGCTGAGCGCCTTGGTGCAGGACACACAAACACTGAAATTCGTGCCATTGAGCAACCGTCAAGAGCAACTGGCGATCACCCAGCAACTGGTCAGCCAGCAGAGCCGCCAAGGGTCATTGGATGGTTTGATCAACGCGCTGCAAAACCTGACACCATCAGACCAGACGTCCAGCGACCTGCGCAGCGCCGTGGAAAAACTGTTGGCGGGTTTGCCGGACGTTCAACAACTCAGTACGCCCAAAGGCCTCGCTCAAGCGCTGGCCAATAGCGGCCTGTTCCTTGAAGCGAAATTGCTGACCGGACAGAACCCGACGCTGGCACCGGACATGAAGGGCGACCTGCTCAAGCTGATCGCACAACTGACGCCAGGGCTGCCGGCCAATACCACTCTCAACGCGATCATCGCCGCCAATACGCTGGTCCAGACCATGCCAAGCTTCGTGCGTAGCGCCTTGGGCATGCTCGGCCAGGTCAGCGCCAAACCGCAACCGACCAGTTTCCCGCTCCCCGAACGCCTGCTGCAAAGCCAGGACGGTGAAAACGATCTGGAGCATTTGTTGCGCCTGGCAGCGGCAGCGGTTTCGCGCCTGCAAAGCCATCAACTGTCGAGCCTGGAACAGACTGGCGTGACGGACGATGGTCGATTGCTTAGCACCTGGCAGCTGGAAATCCCCATGCGCAACCTGCAGGACATCGTGCCGTTGCAGGTCAAGTTCCAGCGCGAAGAAGCCCCCGAAAAAGAACCACCGCACGAACGCCGCGACGAACGCGAGCCGAAACAGCAGTTGTGGCGTGTAGACCTGGCGTTTGACATGGAGCCCTTGGGCCCATTGCAGATTCAGGCGCAGTTGATCAAAGGCAGCCTGTCCAGCCAGCTCTGGGCCGAACGGCCGTATACCGCGAGTCTGATCGAAAGCAATCTGGCCGCGCTGCGCCAGCGCCTGCTGGATTGCGGGCTGAATGTCGGCGATCTCGACTGCCACCTCGGCGCACCGCCACAAGGCACCCAAACCCGCCTCGAACAACGCTGGGTCGACGAAACCGCATGAGAAATACAGACACCCCACGCCAGGCCATCGCCCTCAAATACGACGGCACCCACGCCCCGACGCTCACGGCCAAAGGCGATGAAGAACTGGCCGAAGCCATTCTGCAGATTGCCCGCGATTACGAAGTGCCAATCTATGAAAACGCCGAGCTGGTGAAGCTGCTGGCGCGGATGGAGTTGGGGGACAGCATCCCGGAGGAGCTGTACCGCACGATTGCCGAGATCATCGCGTTTGCCTGGAACCTGAAGGGCAAGTTTCCGGCGGGGCATGATCCGAATGCGCCAAGGGTGGAAAAAGACGTCACCGAGCGCGGGGATGATTACTGAGACATCGAGAACAGGGATCTCGGCGACTTCGCCGATACCAAAGCGCGTGCAGCTTCCTTATCAACTATGCCGCCGGCACGCTATCGGTCTTGAAAAAACGCAATAGCCTTAAACTGCGGCCGATGATCAAACCATTGATCAGGCCAGCCCCCAGCGCCGACCATGCAATCACCGACACATCATTGGCCAGCTCCGGATGCATCGCCGCCTGATAACCGTTGTAATAGCGCCAGGCGAAGAAGCCCCAGTACACCAGCAGCACTTTGATCGTGCCACCCAGCACCAATCGATCGCCCTCGCACTCGACATCGTTGTACGAATAGAAGAGCAGCCCTGTAATCCCTCCTGCCAACAAGCCCAGCGAGTAAATCGACAACGGCACTGCGATGCCTTGCGAGAACTCCAGGGACGCCAGGGAGATAGCGACAAAGATCATCGGTGTTATCTGCAATGACCTTTTCGACTCATGATTCTTGAAGCAAGCCATGACGCCGAAATAGCTGATTATCAAAAAAACCGCATAAACCCAAAGCGGTGTGTTGTGCAGGATATCGAGCATGGAAAGCCTTGGAGTTAGAGCTTTATTGTGACTACAGGCGAATAGAACCAACGGATGACCGGCAGCGACTGAAAGCGATTACCGACGATAGACCACTTTCACAAATCGGCGAAGTCCGGAAAGGTTGTAGGCAAGGGATTAGCGCAGGATTGAAGAAACAGAGGGTGTGGCGCAGCGCAGTGATGATTGCGCAGGATTTGAGGACGCCATCGCGAGCAAGCTCGCTCCCACAGGGTTTGGCGGCGTTCACGCAATTTGCGTTTTACCTCATCACCTGCGAGAGCGAGCCTGCTCGCGAATCAGCTTTGTCAGTTCTTATGCAGCTTACGCATCAACTCCGCCTCAGCCTGGGTCAACCCGCAAGACTGAGTCAGCTCATCAACGGTAGCGCCCATCCCCACCAGCCGCGCCGCTTGGGCAAACGACAGGCTCGAGGGGTCACGCTGCTCCAGCTGGGCCAGTTTGTCCGGCAGAGGGCTGACCACGGCGCGCAGTTCGTGCAGGGCTTCACCCATGCGCACGCTGCCGCTTTGATAGTCGTCGACGCGCTTGCCCAGGTCCTTGATGCGCTGATCGCGCAGCGCATCACCCTGGGCCTGTTGCGCGGCTATCAGCCGTTGAGCGCGAATGTACGCCAGAAACATTGCCAGCGTGCCTGCCCAGAAAAGGAACAGGACAATGACCGCTACCTCAAGAATCAATCAGATGTTCTCCAGATCCGACCATTCTTCTTCGCTCATCATCTTGTCCAGCTCGACCAGGATCAGCAGTTCGTTGTTCTTGTTGCACACGCCTTGAATGAATTTGGCGGACTCTTCGTTACCGACGTTTGGCGCGGTTTCGATTTCCGACTGACGCAGGTAAACCACTTCGGCCACGCTGTCGACCATGATCCCGACCACTTGCTTGTCGGCTTCGATGATGACGATACGGGTGTTGTCGCTGATTTCGGCATTCATCAGGCCGAAGCGCTGACGAGTGTCGATCACGGTGACCACGTTACCGCGCAGGTTGATGATGCCCAGCACGTAGCTCGGGGCACCCGGGACCGGGGCGATTTCGGTGTAACGCAGGACTTCCTGAACGCGCATCACGTTGATGCCGTAGGTTTCGTTGTCCAGTTTGAAGGTTACCCATTGCAGGATCGGATCTTCAGAACCTTTTGCATTCGTCGCTTGATTACTCATACCCTGACCCCTCGAAAAACCGCTTCTGGCGGCGTGTGTTCTGTGTGGCGGCATTCAACAATGCCGTCGCATACTTGTTATGTCGGCTGTTATGTCGGTTTATGTAGCGGCTTGCTGCCACCCATGTGCTTTGCCCCGCCGCTGGCGATCAATTCGGCCAGCTCGGAAACGTCCAGCAGCGCACACATGTGCTCAATCACCGTGCCGGCGAGCCAAGGCCGCTGACCTCGATGACTTCTCCATTTGATTTCGTTCGGGTCCAGGCGCAACGAGCGGCTGACCTGATGCACCGCCAGCCCCCATTCGTAACCCTGAACCGAAATGACGTATTGCAGGCCCTGGCGGAAATCGTCACGGTAGCGGTCGGGCATGACCCAGCGCGCGGTGTCCAGGACTTTCAGGTTGCCGGCCTGGCTCGGCAGGATCCCGAGAAACCATTCCGGTTGGCCGAACAGCGGCGTCAGCTCGTGGCCTGCCAGGGAATAAATGGAACCCAGGCACACCAGCGGCACCGCCAGGGTCAACCCGGCGACGTCGAATAGCAGGCATTCGAACGGTTCGGCGGCCCATGACGGACGACCGTCGGTTTCCACCGGTGGCGGCGTGTTGCTCGGCGGCAGGTGGACTTCGACGACCGGCGGCACCAGGGTTTGCAGCAGCGGCGCGAGCGTGGAGACCGGCGCCAGAATCGGTGCCGGTGCTTCGATCACCGCGACCGGCGCTGACTCAACGACAGGTGCAACCGTGGCCGCGATGACAGCCGGTTGGTGCGCATCGCGGGCCTGCTCTTCAAGCACCGCAGCCTGGAACTCGTCCAGCGCAGCTTCAACCTCGACCGTTTCAACGACTTCGATGATTTGAGCTACCGCTTCGACTTCCAGCGGCAATTCTTCGGTCGCCTCCATCAACAAGCTGTCCAGGTAAGACTGGAGCGCGAGTTGCGGACGCGACGTGATTTTCACCGGCCGATTCATCTCACGCCACCTGCGGGACAAGTTGTGCGGCCAGCAAATGCTTGAGCAATGCGCGATACGCGAGAACACCACGGCTCTTGCCATCGAATTGCGAAGGCGTCAGCCCAGCCCGGCTTGCATCACGCAGGCGGGTATCGACCGGGATGTAGCCTTGCCAGATTTCTTCCGGGTATTTGTCGCGCAGCACGCGAAGCGTCCCGAGGGAAGCCTGGGTGCGGCGGTCGAACAGGGTCGGAATGATGGTGAACGGCAACGCCACTTTGCGTGAACGGTTGATCATCGCCAGGGTGTTGACCATGCGCTCCAGGCCTTTGACGGCCAGGTGCTCGGTCTGTACCGGAATCACCAATTGCTGGCTCGCCGCCAAGGCATTGACCATCAGCACACCGAGCAACGGCGGGCTGTCGATCACGGCGTAATCGAAGTCCTGCCACAACTGCGCAAGGCTCTTGGCGATCACCAGGCCCAAACCGCTCTGGCCCGGCGACTGACGTTCAAGCGTGGCCAGCGCGGTGCTCGATGGCAACAGCGAAATATGTTCGTGACTGGTCGGCAGCAGCAATTGACCGGGCAAGCCTTGCGGCACGCTGCCCTTGTGCAGGAACAGGTCGTAGCTGCTGTGTTCCAGCGTGTCGGGGTCATAGCCGAAGTAGCTGGTCATCGAGCCGTGCGGATCGAGATCGACCACGACCACGCGCTTGCCCGCCTCCGCCAATAAACCGGCTAAAGCGATAGAGGAAGTGGTTTTACCAACACCACCCTTTTGATTGGCAACGGCCCAGACTCTCATTCGGATTGTTCCTCCCGGTCGACAAGGTCGACCGAGAAATAGCTCAACGTGTTAATGCAGGTGACGGAGAATTGACGGCGCTCTCTCGTCCCGGCGACTTGACCGGGGTCGGTGCAGTTTGTGTGCCAGCACGCTTCAACGCGGCGTCCGGTTTTGCATTAGCGGTTCCGGTGCCGGTGAGGCTGCGACGTACATCGAGATTGCGCGACACCACCAGCACAACGCGACGGTTGCGTGCCCGGCCCTCGGCGGTGGCGTTATTGGCCACTGGCTGGAATTCGCCGTAGCCCACCGACGCCAGGCGACCCGGGTTGACGCCCTGCATCGCCAGCATGCGCACGATGCTCGCCGAACGGGCCGAGGACAGCTCCCAGTTGGTGGGGTATTGCGCGGTACGGATCGGCTGATCGTCGGTAAAGCCTTCGACGTGAATCGGGTTGTCGAACGGCTTCAGAATATGCGCGACCTTGTCGATGATGTTGAACGCCATGTCGCTGGGCATGGCGTCGCCGCTGCCGAACAACAGGCTGGAGTTGAGTTCGATCTCGACCCACAACTCGTTGCCGCGCACGGTCATCTGGTTGGACTTGATCAAGTCGCCGAACGCCGCGCTGATGTCATCGGCGATGCTTTTCAGCGGATCGCTGGCTCCGGCAATACCTGCGTCAACCTGCTCGGCGTCTTTGACCAGCGGTTTGGCCGGGGTCACCGTCTGCGGTCGCTCTTCACCGATCGGAATCGGCTTGAGGGCGCGGTCGGTGTCGGTAAAGACCCCGATCAGCGCTTGGGAAATGACTTTGTACTTGCCTTCGTTGATCGACGAAATCGAATACATCACCACGAAGAATGCGAACAGCAACGTGATGAAGTCGGCGTAGGAAACCAGCCAGCGCTCATGGTTTACATGTTCTTCAGGTTGCCTGCGACGAGCCATGATCCATATCCCCCATCAATCCATGAAGCCCTGAAGCTTCAACTCAATAGAGCGAGGGTTTTCACCTTCCGCGATCGACAGGATCCCTTCCAGCAACATTTCGCGATAACGCGACTGGCGCAACGCGACGGACTTGAGCTTGGCGGCAATCGGCAGCAACACCAGGTTGGCACTGGCCACGCCGTAGATGGTCGCGACGAAGGCCACGGCAATGCCGCTGCCCAGTTGCGAAGGATCGCCCAGGTTGCCCATGACATGAATCAGGCCCATCACCGCACCGATGATACCGATGGTCGGCGCGTAGCCGCCCATGCTTTCAAAGACTTTGGCGGCCTCGATGTCGCGGCTTTCCTGGGTGTAGAAATCCACTTCCAGGATACTGCGAATCGCTTCCGGCTCAGCGCCATCCACCAACAGTTGCAGGCCTTTGCGCGAGTAGCTGTCGGGTTCGGCATCGGCCACCCCTTCCAGACCGAGCAAACCTTCCTTGCGAGCCGTCAGGCTCCAGTTCACCACGCGATCAACGCCACCGGCCAGATCGACGCGAGGCGGAAACAGAATCCAGCCAAGGATTTGCATGGCGCGCTTGAAGGCACTCATCGGCGATTGCAACAATGCTGCGCCAATGGTTCCACCGATGACGATCAGCGCAGCCGGGCCGTTGGCCAGGGCACCGAGGTGACCACCTTCCAGGTAGTTGCCACCAACGATGGCGACGAACGCCATGATGATCCCGATAAGGCTTAAAACATCCATCAGATGCACGCCTCGGCCAAGTGCTTGCCAATATCGTCCAGGCTGTAGATCGCGTCAGCGAGATCAGCTTTGACGATGGCCATCGGCATGCCATAGATCACGCAGCTCGCTTCATCCTGAGCCCAGATCGCACTGCCACCCTGCTTGAGCAGACGCGCCCCTTCACGACCGTCGGCGCCCATGCCGGTCAGTACGACCGCCAGAACTTTGTCGCCGTAGGACTTGGCTGCAGAACCGAAGGTGATGTCCACGCACGGCTTGTAATTGAGACGCTCGTCGCCCGGCAGGATTTTCACCGCGCCACGGCCGTCGATCATCATTTGCTTGCCACCCGGTGCCAGCAGCGCCAGGCCCGGACGCAGGATGTCACCATCCTCGGCTTCCTTGACGCTGATGCGGCACAGCTTGTCCAGACGCTCGGCGAACGCCTTGGTGAAGGCGGCCGGCATGTGCTGGATCAGCACGATCGGAGCCGGGAAATTGGCCGGAAGCTGGGTCAACACCCGCTGCAGGGCAACCGGACCGCCCGTGGACGTGCCGATGGCCACCAGTTTGTAGGCCTTGCGTTTCGGCGCTGGCGAGGACGGGCCCGTCGATGTCGGGGCCGATGTCGGGGCGTAGCTACGCGCCGGGATCGGTGTCGCTGCCGGACGCGCAGGCACGCTGCTGCCGTAAGTGCTGGCACTGGAAGGCGCAGGAGCTGGCGCGGCGACCGGGGCCGGCGCGCTGTAGGTGTTGGCACGACGATTACTGCGCGAGATGCTGAGAATCTTCTCGCACAGCAGTTGCTTGACCTTCTCCGGGTTACGGGAGATGTCTTCGAAATTCTTCGGCAGGAAATCCACTGCACCGGCGTCCAGCGCATCGAGGGTAACGCGAGCGCCTTCGTGGGTCAGCGAGGAGAACATCAACACCGGGGTCGGGCAGCGCTGCATGATGTGCCGCACCGCTGTGATGCCGTCCATCATCGGCATCTCGTAGTCCATGGTGATCACGTCTGGCTTGAGGGCCAGCGCTTGATCGATCGCCTCTTTTCCGTTGGTCGCCGTACCGACGACCTGGATATTCGGATCCGCTGAAAGAATTTCCGAGACGCGGCGGCGGAAAAACCCCGAATCGTCCACCACCAGGACTTTGACTGCCATAAACACTCCGTTAGATGGAGCGAGGCTTGGTCGCCCCGCTCCACCAGAATCAAATACGCCGCGTGGCGTAACGCTTGAGCATGCTCGGGACATCGAGAATCAGCGCGATGCGACCGTCACCCGTGATGGTGGCGCCCGACATGCCCGGGGTTCCCTGGAGCATTTTGCCCAATGGCTTGATGACCACTTCTTCCTGGCCCACCAGTTGATCGACGACGAAGCCGATCCGCTGAGTGCCCACCGAAAGGATCACCACATGGCCTTCGCGCTGCTCTTCGTGAGCGGCGGAGCTGACCAGCCAGCGTTTGAGGTAGAACAACGGCAGCGCCTTGTCCCGCACGATCACCACTTCCTGGCCGTCCACCACGTTGGTGGTCGAGAGGTCGAGGTGGAAGATCTCGTTGACGTTCACCAGCGGGAACGCGAACGCCTGGTTGCCGAGCATGACCATCAGCGTCGGCATGATCGCCAGGGTCAACGGGACCTTGATGACGATCTTCGAGCCCTGGCCCTTGGTCGAGTAGATGTTGATCGAACCGTTGAGCTGGGAAATCTTGGTTTTCACCACGTCCATGCCCACGCCACGACCCGACACGTCGGAGATCTCGGTCTTGGTCGAGAACCCCGGTGCGAAAATCAGGTTGTAGCACTCGGTGTCGCTCAAGCGATCGGCCGCGTCCTTGTCCATCACACCGCGTTTTACCGCGATGGAACGCAGGACGTTCGGGTCCATGCCTTTGCCGTCATCGGAGATCGACAGCAGGATGTGGTCGCCTTCCTGTTCGGCCGCGAGGATCACTTTGCCGCCGCGGGACTTGCCCGAGGCTTCGCGTTCTTCCGGCGACTCGATGCCGTGGTCGACCGCGTTGCGCACCAAGTGGACCAGCGGGTCGGCCAGGGCCTCGACGAGGTTCTTGTCGAGGTCGGTTTCTTCGCCGACCAGCTCCAGGATGATCTCTTTCTTGAGCTGGCGAGCCAGGTCGCGAACCAGACGCGGGAAGCGTCCGAAGACCTTCTTGATCGGTTGCATCCGGGTCTTCATCACCGCGGTCTGCAGGTCGGCCGTGACCACGTCGAGGTTCGACACGGCCTTGGACATGGCTTCGTCGCCGCTGTTGAGGCCCAGACGGACCAAGCGGTTACGCACCAATACCAGTTCGCCGACCATGTTCATGATTTCGTCGAGACGCGCGGTATCGACCCGCACGGTGGTCTCGGCTTCACTGGCCGGTTTTTCCGGTGGCGGCGCGGACGGCGCGGCGCGAGCCGGTGCCGGTGCCGGTGCCGCAGCGGCAGCCGGTTTCGGCGCTTCAACTTTAGGTTCTGGTTTCGCCGCAGCAGCAGGCGCCTTGGCGGCAGGAGCCGTCACCACGGTGCCGGTGCCCACTTCGGTGAACTTGCCTTTGCCATGCAATTCGTCGAGCAGCGATTCGAATTCGTGATCGGAGATCAGATCACCGCCAGCCGCTTTAGCGGTCGGCGCAGCCGGGGCTGGTACAGCGGCAATGGCCGATTCCAGCGCGTCAACGGCGAAGTTGCCCTTGCCGTGCAACTGGTCGAGCAATGCCTCGAATTCGTCGTCGGTGATGTCGGAGCTGTCGCCTGCTGCTTTCGGGGCAGCCGGTGCCGCAGGTGCAGGCGCTGCCACCGCATCGACGGCGAACTGGCCTTTGCCGTGCAGTTGATCGAGCAACGACTCGAACTCGGCGTCGGTGATTTCGTCGCTGGCCGCCGCTTGTGGCGATTGCACGGGCGCAGCCGCCGGTGCCTCAGCCTGAGCCTTGACGGCGTTCAGCGAGTCCAGCAGTTGTTCGAATTCGTTATCGGTGATGTCGCCCGACTCTTCAGCGACCGGCGCCTGGACCACTTCGGCCACCGGAGCAGCTTCGTCGGCCATCTGCGGCTCGGCCAGACGGGCCAGTGCCGCAAGCAATTGCGGCGTCGCAGCCGTGATCGGGCTGCGTTCGCGGACTTCGGTGAACATGCTGTTCACCGCATCCAGCGCTTCGAGAACAACGTCCATGAGTTCGGAGTCAACGCGACGCTCACCCTTGCGCAGGATGTCGAACACGTTCTCGGCGATGTGACAGCACTCCACCAGCTCGTTGAGCTGGAGGAAGCCGGCGCCCCCTTTTACAGTGTGAAAACCGCGAAAAATTGCATTGAGCAGGTCCGCATCATCAGGTCGGCTTTCAAGCTCGACCAGCTGTTCGGACAGTTGCTCTAGAATCTCGCCGGCCTCAACCAGGAAATCCTGAAGGATCTCTTCATCGGCGCCGAAGCTCATTAAGGGGGGTGCTCCTAAAGGTCTAAAAACCTAAAAAACCTAGAATGTTGAAACTCTAAAATCCTAGGCTGGATAACAAATCGTCCACATCGTCCTGACCGGACACAACGTCTTCTCTTTTATCGGCATGAATCTGCGGACCTTCACCCTGAGAGAGATGTTTTTGTGGATCTTTTTCAGCCAGCATCGCTTCACGGTCATGCTCGATACCCGCAAAGCGGTCTACCTGGCTGGCCATGAGCACGAGCTTGAGCAGATTGCTTTCAACTTCGGTGACCAATTGGGTCACGCGCTTGATCACCTGACCGGTGAGGTCCTGGTAATCCTGAGCCAGCAGGATGTCGTTGAGGTTGCTCGACACCGTGCGATTGTCTTCGCTGCTGCGTGTCAGGAAACCGTCGACCCGGCGCGCCAGTTCACGGAACTCTTCAGCCCCGACTTCGCGGCGCATGAACCGCCCCCAATCCGTGCTCAACGCCTGGGCTTCCTGGCTCAGGCCGTTGACCAGCGGTGTGGCGTTCTCCACCAGATCCATGGTGCGGTTGGCGGCGGCCTCGGTCAGCTTGACCACGTACCCCAGACGCTCGGTGGCATCGGTGATCTGGGAAACTTCCTCGGCTTGCGGCATGTTCGGGTCAATCTGGAAATTGACGATCGCGCTATGCAGCTCGCGAGTGAGCTTGCCCACCTCCTGATACAGGCCGCGGTCACGGGTCTGATTGAGCTCATGGATCAGTTGCACAGCGTCGCCGAACTTGCCCTTTTCAAGGCTGTTGACCAATTCGACCGCGTGTTTTTTCAGGGTCGATTCAAAATCGCCCTGTGAAGATTCGTTAGTGTCCATAGCTCCCCCGGTGACGCAGTGTCTCAACCGATGCGTTCGAAAATCTTTTCGATTTTTTCTTTCAACGCCTGGGCCGTGAAGGGTTTGACCACATAGCCGTTAACACCGGCCTGGGCCGCTTCGATGATCTGCTCGCGCTTGGCTTCAGCGGTGACCATCAGCACTGGCAGGTGCTTGAGCTTTTCATCGGCGCGCACGTGGCGCAGCAGATCGATGCCGGTCATGCCAGGCATGTTCCAGTCCGTTACCAGAAAGTCGATGCTGCCGCTGTTGAGAACCGGAATGGCGGTAGTGCCATCGTCAGCCTCGACCGTGTTGGTGAACCCAAGGTCACGCAACAGGTTTTTTATGATCCGCCGCATCGTTGAGAAGTCATCAACGATGAGGATTTTCATGTTCTTGTCCAATTCGACCTCCAAGCAGTCTTAAACGCGCCCAGCACCTGGACACGCCATTTCAATCAATCCGGCAATGCACTCGATGACTGTCTGGAGCACAACAAATCGCGACCGGTGCAGCTAATCCCGCACCGGTCCCGCTCGCAGTGTCCCCACACTGCCTTCAGCGCGCTCGCCACTCCCCCAAACGCCCCCGCAAGCGGGCCGCGCACTGGCTGTGTAACTGGCTGACCCGGGATTCGCTGACCCCAAGGACCTCACCGATTTCCTTGAGGTTCAGCTCTTCGTCGTAGTACAGCGCCAACACCAGTCGCTCACGCTCCGGCAAATTGGCAATCGCGTCCGCCAGCGCCGCCTGGAAGCGTTCATCTTCCAGATCGCGTGACGGTTCCAGATGTGCACTCGCGCCATCCTCGTGCAGCCCTTCGTGTTCGCCGTCCTGCAACAGATCGTCGAAACTGAATAACCGGCTGCCCAGGGTGTCGTTCAAAATCCCGTAATAATCGTCGAGACTCAATTGGAGTTCGGCCGCAACTTCGTGATCTTTAGCGTCACGACCGGTTTTAGCTTCAATCGAGCGAATTGCGTCGCTGACCATGCGGGTATTGCGGTGGACCGAACGTGGCGCCCAGTCCCCCTTGCGAACTTCATCGAGCATCGCGCCGCGGATTCGAATGCCCGCGTACGTCTCGAAACTCGCGCCCTTGCTGGCGTCATATTTGGTCGACACTTCAAGCAGGCCGATCATGCCGGCCTGGATCAGATCTTCAACCTGAACACTGGCTGGCAGACGTGCCAACAGGTGGTAAGCAATGCGTTTGACCAGTGGCGCGTAACGCTCGATCAGCTCGTACTGCGCGTCACGTGCCGACTTCTTGTAGAGGTTGTAGCCACTGGCTGTCATAGGACGGGTCCTGCGGTCTGTTGCACGAGACGCTCAACGAAAAACTCCAGGTGCCCACGCGGGTTGGCAGGCAACGGCCAGGTATCGACCTTCTGCGCAATCGCCTTGAACGCCAGGGCGCACTTGGAGCGCGGGAAGGCTTCGTAGACGGCGCGCTGCTTCTGCACAGCCTTGCGTACGCTTTCGTCGTAAGGCACGGCGCCGACGTATTGTAGGGCTACGTCGAGGAAGCGATCCGTGACCTTGGTCAACTTGGCAAACAGGTTGCGACCTTCCTGCGGGCTCTGCGCCATGTTGGCCAGCACGCGGAAGCGGTTCATGCCGTAATCGCGGTTCAGTAATTTGATCAGTGCGTAGGCGTCTGTGATCGAAGTCGGCTCGTCGCACACCACCAGCAAGACTTCTTGCGCTGCGCGAACAAAACTGACTACCGAGTCACCAATACCTGCAGCTGTATCGATCACCAGGACATCAAGGTTGTCGCCGATGTCGCTGAAGGCCTGGATCAGGCCGGCGTGTTGAGCCGGGCTCAGATGAACCATGCTCTGGGTGCCGGACGCGGCCGGGACGATGCGGATGCCGCCGGGGCCCTGCAACAGAACGTCGCGCAGCTCACAGCGGCCTTCGATCACGTCGGCCAGGGTACGTTTGGGTGTCAGTCCCAGCAGGACGTCGACGTTCGCCAACCCCAGGTCGGCGTCCAACAGCATGACGCGACGGCCGAGCTCAGCCAGGGCCAGTGACAAATTCACTGACACGTTAGTCTTGCCGACGCCACCCTTGCCGCCGGTCACCGCGATCACCTGTACGGGATGCATGCTGCCCATGTTATTTCTTTACCTTGTCTTGCATAGACGGAGGCCACATTACTGGCTGCGCGTTCTCAAACGGAACAATGCATGGCAGACCATCGATGTAGGTATGAAAACTGTTCATTACTACCTCAGCCAACCTGCTTGGTCGGACTGTGGTAAATATCAGCGAACATGTCAGCCATGGCTTCTTCGCTGGGTTCTTCCTGCATTTGTACGCTAACGGCGCGACTGACCAACTGATGACGACGCGGCAGATGCAAATCATCCGGAATCCGCGGGCCATCCGTCAGGTAGGCCACCGGCAACTCATGACTGATTGCCAGGCTTAACACCTCTCCCAGACTTGCCGTTTCATCCAGTTTAGTCAGGATGCAGCCAGCGAGCCCGCAGCGTTTGTAACTGTGATAAGCGGCCGTTAGAACCTGTTTCTGGCTGGTGGTTGCCAACACCAGGTAATTTTTTGATTTGATGCCACGACCGGCCAGACTTTCGAGCTGCATGCGCAGTGCCGGATCGCTGGCCTGCAGGCCGGCGGTATCGATCAGCACCACGCGTTTGCGCAGCAAGGGTTCCAGAGCCTGGACCAGCGACTGGCCCGGATCTACGTGCGTTACCGACACATTGAGGATCCGGCCCAGCGTCTTGAGTTGTTCCTGAGCACCGATACGGTAGCTGTCCATACTCACCAGCGCGATGTTTTGCGCGCCGTACTTGAGCACATAACGCGCCGCGAGCTTGGCCAGGGTGGTGGTCTTGCCCATGCCGGCAGGGCCGACCATGGCAATCACGCCGCCCTCTTCCAGTGGCTCGACTTCCGGTGTGGCGATCATCCGCGCCAGGTGCGCCAGCAGCATGCGCCAGGCCTGACGAGGCTCTTCAATATCGGTAATCATCGCCAGCAGATCGCGCGACAACGGGCCGGACAAACCAATGCGTTGCAGGCGACGCCAGAGGTTGGCCTGAGCCGGACGGCTGCCTTGCAGCTGATTCCAGGCCAGGGAGCCGAGTTGTACTTCCATCAGTTCGCGCAGGCTGTTGAGCTCGAAACGCATCGAGTCGAACGCCCGTGGATCAACGCCGCCTACCGCTGGCGCCGGGGCCGGTGCAGCACGACGGGGCTGGGTGTAAGTTGGCTCGATCAGTGGTTCGGCGGCGGTCAATGGCAGGCCGGCGAACAACTGCCGATTGGTGGTTTTGTCGCCGTCGGTCTCGCCTTCGCCACGCAGGCTCAATTCAGCCTGGGCGGTAACGATCCGCGACTGGGTCTTGCGCAGCTCATCCTCGAGTTCCATGTTCGGAACGCGCGGGGCCAGCGCCGACAATTTGTAATCGAGGGCAGCCGTCAGTTCGACACCGCCAGCGATCCGGCGATTGCCGATAATCGCGGCATCAGCGCCCAGCTCATCACGAACCAGTTTCATGGCCTGACGCATATCGGCGGCGAAAAAACGCTTAACTTGCATAAACCACTACCTCAGCCGTTGGGCCCTACTGTCGCAACGATGGTCACTTGCTTGTTGTCAGGAATTTCCTGGTAAGCCAACACATGCAAACCCGGGACTGCCAGTCGGCCGAATCGCGAGAGCATCGCGCGAACCGGACCGGCCACCAGCAGAATCACCGGCTGACCTTGCATTTCTTGACGCTGCGCCGCTTCGATCAACGAGCGTTGCAGCTTCTCAGCCATGCTTGGCTCCAACAGAACGCCCTCTTCCGAGCCTTGTCCTGCCTTCTGAAGACTATTGAGCAATATCTGTTCCAACCTTGGCTCCAGAGTGATAACTGGCAGCTCGGAGTCAGTCCCCACAATGCTTTGGACGATTGCACGGGAAACGCCGACGCGCACCGCGGCGACCAGCGCGGCGGTATCTTGACTCTTGGCAGCATTGTTGGCGATGGCCTCGGCGATGCTGCGAATGTCGCGCACCGGCACCTGTTCAGCCAACAACGCCTGCAACACCTTGAGCAGTTGCGACAGAGAGACCACACCCGGCACCAGCTCTTCAGCCAGCTTGGGTGAGCTTTTGGCCAGCAATTGCATGAGTTGCTGGACTTCTTCGTGACCGATCAGCTCGCTGGAGTGCTTGTACAGAATCTGGTTCAAGTGGGTCGCCACCACCGTGCTTGCATCGACCACGGTGTAAC
The DNA here is from genome assembly GCF_024809425.1 of Pseudomonas sp. JAI111. Taxonomy (NCBI): domain Bacteria; kingdom Pseudomonadati; phylum Pseudomonadota; class Gammaproteobacteria; order Pseudomonadales; family Pseudomonadaceae; genus Pseudomonas; species Pseudomonas sp. JAI111. Next base: position 918,356 of record NZ_JANUCB010000001.1, read on the forward strand.
CTAGCGATTGAGCCTGGGCGCGCTGACTGATTTCGATCCAGACCGCCTCCAGACCAAAAGCCGGATCTTTGGCGGTTATGCCATTGAGCGTGCCGTAGACCTGCCCCGGGTTGATCGCCAATTCGCGATCCGGGTAAATCTCCGCTTCTGCCAGGATCACCCCCATCAATGTGAGGCGATAGGCACTCGGCGCAAGGTCGAGGTTGTCACGGATGTGCACAGTCGGCATCAGGAAGCCCAGGTCCTGGGAGAGCTTCTTGCGCACACCCTTGATCCGCGCCAGCAACTGACCACCCTGATTGCGATCCACCAGCGGGATCAGGCGATAGCCGACTTCCAGCCCGATCATGTCGATTGGCGTCACGTCGTCCCAGCCCAGTTCCTTGGTTTCCATGGCGCGGGCTGGCGATGGCAGCAGCTCCTGCTGGCGCTTGACCTCTTGCAAGGCCTGAACCTTGACCACGTTCTGTTTCTTCCAGAACAGGTACGCACCGCCAGCCGCCAGGGCCGCCATGCTGAGAAAGGAGAAGTGCGGCATGCCGGGCACCAGCCCCATCACCGCCATCAAACCCGCCGCGACGGCCAACGCTTTTGGCGAGGCGAACATCTGGCGACCAATCTGCTTGCCCATGTCTTCCGAACCGGAAGCACGGGTCACCATGATCGCGGCCGCTGTGGATAACAACAGTGATGGCAATTGCGCCACCAAACCGTCACCAATGGTCAACAGCGCGTAAACCTTGCCGGCGTCGCCGAAGCTCATGCCGTGCTGGAAGATCCCGACCGCCATGCCGCCGATCAGGTTGATGAACAGAATCAGCAGGCCGGCGATGGCGTCACCGCGTACAAATTTGCTGGCACCGTCCATGGAACCGTAGAACTCGGCTTCCTGGGCAACTTCCATGCGGCGCAGCTTGGCCTGGTTCTGATCGATCAGGCCGGCGTTGAGGTCGGCGTCGATGGCCATCTGTTTACCGGGCATCGCATCGAGGGTGAAACGTGCGCTCACCTCGGAAATCCGCCCGGCACCTTTGGTCACCACGACGAAGTTGATGATCATCAAGATCGCGAAGACCACGATACCGACCACGTAGTTACCGCCGATCACCACCTCACCGAAGGCCTGGATCACCTTACCCGCGGCGGCATGCCCTTCCTGACCGTGGAGCATCACCACCCGCGTGGAGGCCACGTTCAGCGCCAGGCGCATCAGTGTCGCCACCAGCAGGATGGTCGGGAAAACGGCGAAATCGAGCGGGCGCAAGGCGTATACGCAGACCAGCAGCACGACGATCGACAGCGCAATGTTGAACGTGAAGAACACGTCCAGCAGGAACGGCGGCACCGGCAACATCATCATCGCCAGCATGACCAGCAGCAACAACGGCACACCCAGGTTGCCCCGACTTAAATCGGCAACGCTTGTGCGGGCTGTGTTGAATAACTGAGAGCGATCCACCGGTTTTCCCCGTTCCTTTAAAGCAAACTTTTGACGCCCAGAACAGGCGCAGGTCGGCTACTGCAAGAAGCCTTCCAACTTTTGCAGGTACTTGAAATAGAGGGATTACCAAAGGGAGTTGCGGTGACTGGACTGACCTCATCGCGGGCAAGCCCGCTCCCACAGGTAACCGAGTTCTTCCTGAGGAAATGCGATCAAATGTGGGAGCGGGCTTGCCCGCGATGGGGCCGGCACTGCCAGCGAATTTTCAGGAGTCGCGACGCAGATCCGGCGGAATAGGCAAGTCGTCCTTGAGCGGGTCCGGGCGCTTGCCCTTGCCCGCGCGGTGCTGGCGGATCTGGTAGACGTAGGCCAGCACCTGGGCAACCGCCAGGTACAGCCCACCGGGAATTTCCTGCTCCAGTTCGGTGGAGTAATAGATCGAACGCGCAAGGGCCGGCGACTCGAGCAGTAGCACATTGTTGGCCACGGCGATTTCACGAATCTTCAACGCAAGGAAGTCACTGCCCTTGGCCAGCAGCATCGGCGCCCCGCCCTTCTCCGGGTCGTACTTGAGGGCGACGGCGTAGTGGGTCGGGTTGGTGATGACCACGTCGGCCTCCGGGATCGCCGCCATCATCCGGCGCTGGGACATCTCGCGCTGCAGTTGACGAATCCGCTGCTTGACCTCCGGACGCCCTTCCTGATCCTTGTGTTCGTCGCGCACTTCCTGCTTGGTCATCAGCAGTTTCTTGTGGCTTTCCCACAGCTGCACCGGCACATCGACGGCGGCGATGATGATCAGCCCGCAGGACATCCACAAGGTGCTCCAGCCGACCACTTGCAGGCTGTGAATGATCGCCATTTCCAACGGTTCATGGGCGATGCGCTGCAAGTCAGCGATGTCCGACGACAACACTGCGAGCGCCACGAACAGGACGATGATGAATTTGGCAAACGCCTTGATCAGCTCCACCAGCGCCTTGGTGGAAAACATCCGCTTGAGGCCACTGAGCGGGTTCATCCGACTGAACTTCGGCGCCATGGAGCCGAACGCAAACAGCCAGCCCCCCAGGGAGATCGGGCCGATGATCGCCGCCAACACCAACGAGATCATGATCGGCTGAATCGCCCACAAGCCGATCTGCCCTGAGTGCAGCAAGTAATTGACCATGGATTTCTGATCCATGATCACTTCCCGTGGCAACGAGAAGTTGATGCGCATCAGCTCCATCATGTCTTGCGCCAGGGCACCACCGAAAATCAGTAGCGCACTGGCGCCGACGAGCATGATCGCCAGGGTGTTGAGTTCCTTGGATCGCGCCACCTCGCCTTTGTCACGGGAGTCTTTCTTGCGCTTGTCCGTGGGGTCTTCTGTTTTGTCTTGACCGCTTTCGCTCTCAGCCATGACTCAACGCGCCTGTGCCAGTTCGCGCAACAACTGCAAGGCCTCGACGGCCATGGGTTGGTACTGGTTGAGAATGTCCCCCAGGCTGACCCAGAGAATGAACATCCCGAGCACCAGTATCAGCGGAAAACCGATGGAGAAAATGTTCAGCTGCGGCGCCGCCCGGGTCATTACGCCAAACGCGATATTGACCACCAGTAACGCGGTGATTGCCGGCAGCACCAGCACCAACGCGGCACCCAGCACCCAGCCGAGCTTACCGGCCAATTCCCAGTATTGATTGACCAGGAACCCGCTACCGACTGGCAGCGTGGTAAAGCTTTCGGTGAGCACTTCGAAGACCACCAGGTGACCATTCATCCCCAGGAACATCAGCGTCACCAGCATGGTGAAAAACTGCCCGATTACCGCCACCGACACGCCGTTGGTAGGGTCGACCATGGACGCGAAGCCCATGCCCATCTGAATCGCGACAATCTGCCCGGCCACCACGAACGCCTGGAAGAACAACTGAAGGGAGAAACCCAGCACCGCACCGATAAGGATCTGCTCGCCAATCAGCAGCAAACCGCTGAGGTCCAGCGGATTGACCGGCGGCATCGGTGGCAGCGCCGGGGTGATCACGAATGTAATCGCCAGGGCCAGATAGGCTCTTACGCGCCGCGGGACCAGGGTCGTGCCGAAAATCGGCATGACCATGAGCATCGTGCCGACGCGAAACAGCGGCAACATGAACGTCGCCACCCAGGTGCTGATCTGGGTATCGGTCAGTTGCAGCAGCGACGACATGGATTAGCCAATGACCATGGGAATACTGCCGTACAACCGCAGGATGTAATCCATGAAGGTCTGCACCAGCCAAGGGCCGGCGACGATCAGCGTCACCAGCATCACCAGCAGACGTGGCAAGAAGCTCAGGGTCTGTTCGTTGATCTGGGTCGCCGCCTGGAACATCGCCACCAACAAGCCGACCAGCAGACTCGGAATCACCAGCACCGCGACCATCATGGTGGTCAGCCACAGGGCGTCGCGAAAGATGTCTACGGCGACTTCTGGCGTCATGGCGAAACACCTCCAAAACTGCTGGCCAACGTACCGATAATCAACGCCCAGCCATCCACCAGCACAAACAGCATGATCTTGAACGGCAGGGAAATGATCAGCGGCGAAAGCATCATCATACCCATCGCCATCAGCACACTGGCCACGACCAGGTCGATGATCAGGAACGGGATGAAGATCATGAAGCCAATCTGGAACGCGGTTTTAAGCTCGGACGTGACGAACGCCGGGACCAGAATGGTCAGCGGCGCCTGATCCGGCGTAGCGATGTCAGTGCGCTTGGACAGGCGCATGAACAGCTCGAGATCGCTGCTGCGCGTCTGGGCCAGCATGAAGTCCTTGATCGGAACCTGGGCCTTGGCCACAGCATCCTGGGCGGTGAGTTTTTCCGCCAGGTACGGCTGCAAGGCGTCCTGATTCACCCGGTCGAATACCGGCGCCATGATGAACAGCGTCAGAAACAGCGCCATGCCCGTGAGGATCTGGTTCGACGGCGTCTGCTGCAAGCCCAAGGCCTGACGCAGGATCGAGAAGACGATGATGATCCGGGTGAAACTGGTCATCAGCATGACGAACGCCGGGATAAAACTCAGCGCGGTCATGATCAACAGGATTTGCAGACTGACCGAGTATTCCTGGGCGCCATTGGCATTGGTGCCCAAGGTGATCGCCGGGATCGACAACGGATCGGCGGCGAAGGCCAGCGGCGCGGCCAGCATCAGGGCCAGCGTCAAGACGATGCGTAACGCACCCATTACTTCTTATCCTTCTGATCCTTGCCGAGCATCCTTAACAGATGCTGGGCAAACTCCGGAGTCGCTTTCTCGGTACCGCCAGGCACTTGCACCGGCTCCTTGAGCACGTGCAGCGCGGTGATGGTGCCAGGGCTCAAGCCCAGCAGGATCTGCTCGTTGCCGACCTGCACCAGCATCAAACGGTCACGCGGACCTAGCGCGCGCGAGCCGATCAGCTCGATCACCTGCCCCTTGCCCGCCGGCCCGGCCTGCTGCACCCGGCGCAACAACCAGGCGAGGAAGAAAATCAGCCCCAGCACCAGCAGCAAACCAAACACCAGCTGCGTCAATTGCCCGGCCACACCACTGTTGACCACCGGCGCAGCAGCGGCCGTCGCAGCACTCGCCACCGGCTCGGCAGCCAGAACACTGAACGGCAACGCCAGCAGCAATCCCGGCAAGGCACCCAGAACCTTTTTCACTTAACGCAGCTTCTTGATGCGTTCGCTTGGGCTGATCACGTCCGTCAGGCGAATGCCGAACTTCTCGTTGACCACAACCACTTCGCCGTGAGCGATAAGCGTGCCGTTAACCAGTACGTCCAGCGGTTCACCGGCCAGGCGATCCAGCTCGATCACCGAGCCCTGGTTGAGTTGCAGCAGGTTGCGGATGTTGATGTCGGTGCTGCCCACTTCCATGGAAATCGACACCGGGATGTCGAGGATCACGTCCAGGTTAGGACCGTCCAGGGTGACCGGCTCGTGGTTCTTCGGCACGCTGCCGAACTCTTCCATCGGCAGACGGTTGGAGCCCGACGAACCGCTATCGGCCGCCAGCAGCGCATCGATATCGGCCTGCCCGGCGTCTCCGGTTTCTTCCAGGGCCGCGGCCCATTCATCAGCCAGTGCCTGGTCGTCCTGGGCGTTCATATCGTTGTTCATCATGTGTCCTCGGCGGGCAACTGCTCAATCAAGAGCAGCGAATTAAAGGGGGATTGGAGCGCCGGTCAGCGGCGCTCGATCGGCTCGATCACCTGCAACGCGAGGTTGCCTTTGTGCGAGCCCATCTTGACCTTGAAGGCCGGCACGCCGTTGGCGCGCATGATCATTTCTTCCGGCATCTCGACCGGGATCACGTCCCCCGGCTGCATGTGCAGAATGTCGCGCAAACGCAACTGGCGACGGGCAACCGTGGCACCGATCGGCACGTCGACATCCAGCACGTCCTGGCGCAAGGCGTTGATCCAGCGCTCGTCCTGATCGTCCAGGTCCGACTGGAAGCCGGCATCGAGCATCTCGCGCACCGGTTCGATCATCGAGTACGGCATGGTCACGTGCAGGTCGCCACCACCGCCATCAAGTTCGATGTGGAACGTCGACACCACGACGGCCTCGCTCGGGCCGACAATGTTGGCCATGGCCGGGTTCACTTCCGAGTTGATGTACTCGAAGTTCACTTCCATGATCGCCTGCCAGGCTTCCTTCAAATCGACGAAGGCCTGCTCCAGCACCATGCGCACGACGCGCAGTTCGGTGGGGGTGAATTCACGTCCTTCGATCTTGGCGTGACGACCGTCGCCACCAAAAAAGTTGTCCACCAGCTTGAACACCAGCTTGGCGTCGAGGATGAACAGGGCGGTGCCGCGTAACGGCTTGATCTTGACCAGGTTGAGACTGGTCGGGACGTACAGCGAGTGCACGTATTCGCCAAACTTCATCACCTGCACGCCACCGACGGCAACGTCTGCCGAGCGGCGCAGCATGTTGAACATGCTGATGCGGGTGTAGCGGGCGAAACGCTCGTTGATCATTTCCAGGGTCGGCATGCGTCCGCGGACGATGCGATCCTGACTGGTCAAGTCGTAGCTTTTGACGCTGCCGGGTTCAGCAACGTTATCGGTCTGTACCAGACCATCGTCGACGCCATGCAACAGCGCGTCGATCTCATCCTGGGACAGCAGGTCTTGCACGGCCATGTCGTGTTCCTACTGCAGTACGAAATTAGTGAAAAGCAGCTGTTCGATCACCACTTTGCCGAGTTCTTTCTGCGCCACTTCCTGGACGCTGGCCGTGGCCTTCTGACGCAACATCTCCTGGCCAACCGGGGTCGCCAGCGTGGCGAAATCCTGGCCGGAGAACAGCATGACCAGGTTGTTGCGGATCACCGGCATGTGCACTTTGAGCGCTTCAAGGTCGGCCTGATTGCGACCTTGCAGGGTGATGCTCACCTGCATATAGCGCTGGCGACCGTTCACGTTGTAGTTGGCCACGAAGGCCGGGGCCATCGGTTCGAAGATCGCTGGCTGCTTGCCGACCACGGCCGGTTGCGCCTCAGCAGGTTTGCTCTGGGCGCTGTGCATGAAAAACCAGGTCGCCCCCACAGACACGCCAATCGCCAGCAGCAGAGCCACCACGATCACAATGATCAGCTTGATCTTGCCTTTGGTTGCGGGGTCTTTTACTGCTGCTTCGCTCTTCGCCATGCCAATAATCCGTCACTATTCGGGTTTTCACAGTCGCACGGCAAGGCAAGAGCAAGTGTTATGCCAGAAGTGTCAGGCAGGGGCTGGGCGCGGGATTATGGACACCCCAAAACAAATGTGGGAGCGAGCCTGCTCGCGATAGCGGTGTGACATTCAACATGTTCGTTGACTGCTACACCGCTATCGCGAGCAAGCTCGCTCCCACAAGAGCGGGTATTGCGTTTGATCAGGCGTAGTAGTCGACGGCGCTGGAGCCGATGACACTGGTGGTGGTGGTGGCGGCGGTGGTGGCCACTTCGGCGACGGTCGGGCTGATTTCGTCATCCATCGCGTCGAGGCGACCACCACTTGCATTGGTACGGCCACCCTGCCCCTGCTGCGCCTGTTCCTGGCCCTGCCCCTGACCTTGCCAGCCACGCGACTGGTCGGAGACGTTGACGTCAACCTGCCCCATGCCCTGTTGCGCGAACATGTCACGCAGGCGGTGCATTTGCCCGTCCAGCGCCTCGCGCACGCTTGGATGGGCGCTCATGAAGGTGATCTGGGTCTGCTGATCGGGAATCATGTTCACCCGAATGTCGAGACGCCCCAGTTCAGCCGGTTGCAACTGAATGTCCGCTGCTTTCAGATTGGCGCTGGAGAGGTACATGACCCGGTTGACCACTTCTTCGGTCCAACCGCTCTGGTGCATGGCGATTGGCTGGTTCACCGGCAAGGCATTGGCGGTTTTGGGGGTGGCCGCCTGGGTCAATGCCGCCAGACGGTTGGCAAAGTCATCGACACGGGTATCGCTGGTGGCGCTCTTCAAGTCCTTGAGGCCGTCATCGATCAAACCGCTGAAGGCTTTCTCGCCACCCTGGCTGGTGCTGTCCTTGTCGGCCTGCACGTTGAGCATGCTGGCCATGCCAGCGGCAAAATTCTGCGCCGAGGTCAGTTCGCCGTCAGCCTGGGTCTGCGCGGGCGTCGCTTTAGGCTGAGCCTGGCTGCTGGCGGAGACGTGGCCACTCTGCTCCATGGCCATGCGTACGGCTGGCAGTGCATCGAGCGGGTCAGCTGCAGGATCGAAATCGCTATCGGCAGCGGCGGCCGCCGGCGCTGGTGCTTGCGTAGGCGCGGCTATGACAGAGGCCACTGACGCTTCAACCTGCGGCTGAGCACTCTGGGCAACCGGCGGGGCCGCTGGCGCGACCGGAACGGTCATCAGCGGCGGCAGCACCCCCGGCATCAAGGCAGGGTCCACAGGCGTCGTATCGGCCACGGGTGTTGCCGTGACGTCAGTCTTGTCATCACTGGTGGTTGTGTCGTTCGCCTGCGCCGGTTTATCGGCAGGCAAGGAATTGCCGCTATCGGCAACCGCCGGTTCCGGGGCGGCAGGCTTATCGTTGCTGACATCCGTTTTGCCCGAGCCCTTTGGGCCACTGTCGGCAACAGGTTTGGCAGGTTTATCCGCCACCACAGAAGGCTTGTTCTGGGCTTGATGGGCATAAACATCAGCGAAGCTGGACGCCTTGCCCGCTGGCTCAGCGGCCGGTGCCGGGGTATTGGCGCTGGCGGCTTGAGTCTTGGCCGTGGCAACAGCCTGAAGAAGCGAATGTGGGGTAACGGGCATTAAACAGTCTCCGCTGCACTGAGATCGTAGGTACAGTTGAGAGAGTTGACTGCAAAGGTCGAGCCAGGTCTGCCCGACCGATGACAAAAGTGCCGAATGGTCGCCTTAGCCAGCGGGAGAGCGCTGGCGCTCCGCCTCGTACAGCGGACGGATAAAGGCGAACTCGCGATCAATTTCCCCGACCAGTTTTTCAATGCCAGCGAGGTTTTTTTGCTTGGCGCGCTGCTCAAGCTCACTGCAAAGCTCAGTGAGGCGAGTGGCCCCCATGTTGCTGCTGCTCCCCTTGAAACTATGGGCGGCGTCCATCAACGTGACGGGATCTTCAGCCTTTCGCAGAAGAAGCAATCGCTCTTCGGAGTCTGCCAGGAAGGTATCCAACAACACTGGATACTCATCTTCCATCACTTCCCGCAACGTGCTCAGCACATCGCGATTCAGGTGTGTGTCAGCCACTTGCTCACTCCTTGATCAAGAATGGGTGAATTATGCCAGAGCGTCCCAGAAAAACTCCACGCGCGCACTACGACCATTGTCGGACCAGCTCGCGTTGCGGCTCAACTGGCGGATCAGACTGACGCCGCGCCCCGACAGACGACCGCCATCGATGGGACGCTCCATCACTCGGGCCACGTCAAAACCTTCGCCGCTGTCTTCTACCCGGATAATCAGTTGCCCGCCCTCGCCGTGCGGCGCGATCTGCAGATGCACCCGCACGTAACCGTCTCGCAACTCATCCAGCCGCTCATTGCGCTGCTGGTAATAGCGGGCGAAACCCGCCGCATCGCGCTTGAGACTGGAATCCAGACCGAGCACGCCATGCTCCAGGGCATTGGAATAAAGCTCCGCCAGTACACTGTAGAGCGCACCACTCTGAGCCCGCAGGCCATGTACCTCAAGCAGTAATTGCAACAGGTACGGCAACGGGTTGTACCGCTTGAGTGTATCGGCGCGAAACTCGAAACTCACCGACCAGTCCAGCGGGCATGACTGGCCACTGTCGGAATACACCAGCGCTGGCGGGCTCAGTTGCGCCGCTTCCAGCAGACTGATCTCGACCATGCTCACGTCATCGCGCGCTTCGCCACGGAAATCCCGCAACGCCTGCTCGATCTCCTCGAACAGCGCATCGGGCTCTCGATTGGCCGCAAACACCCGCTGCAAGCGCTCCACGCCAAACAACCGTTCGTTGGCATCGCAGGTGTCGATGACCCCGTCCGACAACAGGAATACACGATCGCCAACGGCCATCGGAAACACTTCGGTGCTGTCATTGAAGGTTTGCGGGCTAAGCACCCCCAGTGGTAAATGTCGCGCCAACAGCGGCGTGCGCTCACCACTGGCGATGCGGTGCAGGTAACCGTCCGGCATCCCGCCGTTCCAGACTTCCACCGAACGTCGCTGAAAGCTCAGGCACAGCAGCGTGGCGCAACAGAACATATCCACCGGCAGGATGCGTTTGAGCTTGGCGTTCATCTCGCGCAGGGTTTCGGCCAGGCCGTAGCCCTTGGCCGTCATTCCATAGAAGACTTCAGCCAGAGGCATGGCGCCGACGGCAGCGGGCAGACCATGACCGGTGAAATCGCCCAGCAGCACGTGCATGTCGCCGGCCGGGGTGAACGCCGCGAGCAGCAGATCGCCGTTGAACAGCGCATAAGGCGATTGCAGGTAGCGGATGTTCGGTGCATTCAGACAGCCCGAATGCGCGACCTTGTCGAACACGGCTTTGGCCACTCGCTGCTCATTGAGCAAGTAGTCGTTGTGCTTGGAGATCAGGTCCCGCTGCTGCAGCACCGTGGCCTGCAACCGTCGCAAGCGGTCCATTGCCTTGATTTTGGCGGCAAGGATCACCTGGTTATAGGGTTTTGCCAGAAAATCGTCGCCGCCGGCCTCCAGACAACGGGCCAGCGCTTCGCTCTCGGTCAGCGAGGTCAGGAAGATGATCGGCACCAGGGTTTCCCCGGCCAGATCCTTGATCTGCCGCGCCGCCTCGAATCCGTCCATGACCGGCATCATGGCGTCCATCAGCACCAGGTGCGGGCGTTGCAGGCGAAAAGCCTCGACGGCCTCGGCACCGTTGGCGGCCGTGAGCACGGCATGCCCCTGGCGACGGACGATGCTCGACAGCAGCATGCGATCGGCCGCGCTGTCTTCAGCGATGAGGATTGTCAGCGGTTCGAGCGACGGCTGCAGGGCAGTCATGCAACGTCGAAGATTTGTTCGAAGTTGGAGATCGCGAGAATCTTGCGCACATCGGCGTTGGCATTGGTCAACTTGATTTCGGCATTCTCACCACCGGCGTGATCACGCAACAGCAAGAGCATCCCGAGCGCCGAACTGTCGAGGTACGTGGCGTCCTTCAAATTCACTTCGAAGGATTCAGGTTTAGGCTTGAGGTTTTCGTAGGACTCACGAAATTCCGAATGCTTGCCGAAATCGAAGCGCCCCTTGATCGAAATCGTCAGCTTGGTCCCGTCCTGGGAGGTTTCTGTAGTAACTGACATCTAACGGCTTCCTTGTCATGGGTGAGCGTACGTGTACAAGGTTTAGCACTTGCTTGGTACGGCGGCAAGAACAACTCTTAATAAGGATCATGCCGTGGCAACCGCTGGGACAATTCATCCAGCAGTTTCTGTTCGCGTTTGTCTTCAAGCTTGCGCGCTTCGTCCATGTAACGTTGTACAAGTTTTCGTAGCCCTTCAACCCGTGCAAACGCCTGCTGCCAGGACTCGCGCGCCTTGTTGAGGTTGTTCTGGTGCCAGTTCAAGCTCTGGCGCTGCTGATCGATGGCCGTGCCCAATTGTGCAAGAAAGCCTTGATAGCCGAGCAACCATTGACCGGAAACGCCACTGCTGCCGCGTACGATCCATTGTTCCTGATAATCGAGGCGGAAGCTTTCGAGGTCGGCGAGCTTGCTTTCCGCCAGACGCACCTGGCCCTGGAAGTGCCCAAGGCGCATGACCGCGGTTTTTTCGGCCTTTTCGGCCATTTCCACCACGGGTGCCAGGCGTGCCGCACGGCTTTGGGCCATGACCGGTTAGCCGCCCGCTGCCGGGGCGAAGATGGTAGCGAGATGGTTTTCGCTGGCCGCCATGCCGATGTTGTCGTTCAAGCCCTGACGCAGATAGGTGGTCATGGCCGGTTGCAGCGAAATCGCGATGTCGGTTTCTCGATCGCCGCCCGGCACGTAGGCGCCGACGCTGATCAGATCGCGACTTTGCTGATAACGCGACCAGTACTGTTTGAACATCTGCGCGCGCGTCATGTGCTCGGGACTGACCACTGACGGCATGACCCGGCTGATGGAAGCCTCGATATCGATGGCCGGGTAGTGACCTTCTTCAGCCAGACGCCGGGACAGCACGATGTGCCCGTCGAGCACGCCTCGCGCCGAGTCGGCAATCGGGTCCTGCTGGTCATCGCCTTCGGACAATACGGTGTAGAACGCAGTGATCGAACCACCGCCCTTCTCGGCATTACCGGCCCGCTCCACCAGTTTCGGCAACTTGGCAAAAACCGACGGCGGATAGCCTTTGGTAGCCGGAGGCTCGCCGATGGCCAGGGCAATTTCCCGCTGGGCCTGGGCGAAACGGGTCAGGGAATCCATGAGCAACAGGACATTCTTGCCCTTGTCGCGAAAATACTCGGCGATGCGCGTGCAGTACATCGCGGCGCGCAGTCGCATCAGCGGTGCATCGTCCGCCGGCGATGCGACGACCACCGAACGCTTGAGCCCTTCTTCACCGAGGATGTGCTCGATGAACTCTTTAACTTCACGACCCCGCTCACCGATCAGTCCGACGACAATAATGTCGGCCTCGGTGAAGCGCGTCATCATGCCCAGCAACACGGATTTACCGACACCGGTACCGGCGAACAGGCCGAGACGCTGACCACGACCTACCGTCAACAATCCGTTGATGGTTCGGATGCCCACGTCCAGCGGCTCGCTGATCGGCTCGCGCTTGAGCGGGTTGATGGTCGGGCCATCCATCGGCACCCAGTCTTCGGCTTTCATCCCACCCTTGCCGTCCAGCGCGCGACCGGCACCATCGAGCACCCGCCCGAGCATGCTCATGCCCATCGGCAAGCGACCGGTATCGGCCAACGGCACGACGCGGGCGCCCGGCGCGATACCGGCGACGCTGCCGACCGGCATCAGGAAAACCTTGCTGCCGGAGAAGCCCATGACTTCGGCTTCGACCTGCACCGGCTGATAACTGTCGTCGTTGATGACCATGCAGCGGGTGCCCATGGCGGCGCGCAAGCCCTCGGCTTCGAGGGTCAGGCCGACCATGCGCAGCAAGCGCCCTTCAAGGATCGGCGCCCCGGCAAGCTCGGTGACCTCGGCGTAGCTGCCCAGGCGCTTGGCGAAGCTGGTGCGGTCAAGGCGCATCGGGATCGTCCGACTGCCCGTCTTCCGGCGCCTCTGCCGGCTTGTCATCGATGGGCAATTCCAGGCTCAGATCCGGCTCCGCCGGGTGCAAGGCCTGGTCATGCAACTGATCGAACAGTTTGACCATGACTTGCGCCACGCGGGTTTCGACGGTGGCGTCGATGCGACTGTGTTCGGTTTCGACCCGGCAACCGCCGGGCAACAGGTGCGCGTCCTCGACGATGCGCCAGGTTTCTTCATGGCGCTCGCGCAGGGCTTTGACCTGTTCGAAATCTTGCGGGTTGATGTACAAGCGCACATTGGTCGCGCCCAACGGCAAAAGCTTGAGGGCCTCGCGCATGACGTGTTCGATCTGCGTCGAGTCGATGGCCAGTTCGCGCTGAATCACCTGCTTGGTGATGTGCTGCACGAGGTCGATCAGGGACTTTTCGATCTGGGTGTCCTGCTCGGCGATGGGCTCGAACAGGTTGACCATCATCTGTTCCAGGCCTGCGACTTTCGGCGCCAGGATCGCTTCGGCTTCCTGACGGACCTTGAGCGTGGCGCTGTGGAAGCCTTCTCTCTCGCCCACTGCGAAGCCTTCGTTGTAGGCCTCCTGGCGAATGCTTTCGAGCTCTTCGAGGGTCAGTGGCTGGACTTCGTCCAGCGGCACCTCTTCCATTTCCGGCGGCTCGGGCTCAGGTTCCGGCTCGGGCTCTGGCACAAACGGGTCGAAACTGGGCAACGCCCAGACGTCAAAACCGGCGACGGCCTTGCCACGGATCAGGTCGGTCTGGGACTCATCATGTTTGGACGACATAGTGACCTTAGATCATCTCTTCGCCGCCCTTCCCGCCGAGAACGATTTCTCCGGCTTCGGCCATACGGCGGGCAATGGTGAGGATTTCTTTCTGTGCGGTTTCCACGTCGCTGACGCGCACCGGGCCCTTGGCTTCGAGGTCGTCGCGCAACAGTTCGGCCGCACGCTTGGACATGTTCTTGAAGATCTTCTCCTTGACGCCTTCGTCCGAACCCTTGAGGGCCAGCACCAACACGTCGGAGGACACTTCGCGCAGCAATGCCTGAATCCCGCGGTCGTCGACATCGGACAGGTTGTTGAACACGAACATGAGGTCTTCGATCTGACCGGACAGGTCTTCGTCGACTTCGCGAATCGAGTCCATCAACTGGCCTTCGATCGAGCTGTCGAGGAAGTTCATGATATCGGCCGCGCGCTTGATGCCACCCAGGGTGGTGCGCGAAGCATTCGAGTTGCCGGAGAACTGCTTCTCGAGAATCTGGTTGAGTTCTTTCAGGGCCGCCGGCTGCACCGTGTTCAACGAGGACACTCGCAGAATGATGTCCAGGCGCACCTTATGGTCGAAGTTGCCCAGCACTTCACCGGCCTGGTCCGGGTCGAGGTACGCCACGACGATCGCCTGGATCTGTGGGTGCTCGTAACGGATCACGTCCGCGACGGCGCGCGGTTCCATCCACTTCAGGCTGTCGAGGCCACTGGTGTTGCCGCCCAGCAGGATGCGGTCGATCAGGCCGTTGGCCTTGTCCTCGCCCAGTGCCTGGGTGAGCATCTTGCGCACGTAGTCATCGGAACCGACGCCCAGGCTGGTCTGGTCGCCGACGATGTCGACGAACTCGCTCATGACCTGCTCAACCTGTTCGCGGTGCACGTTGCCCATCTGGGCCATCGCCACGCCCACACGCTGGACCTCCTTGGGCCCCATGTGGCGCAGCACTTGTGCAGCATCGGTGGAACCGAGGGACAGCAGCAGAATCGCGGCTTTGTCGACCTTGGTCAGTTTGGCGGCAACGGCTCGGTTATCACTCATCTGCGTTAATCCACTCTTTCACGACCTGGGCCACACGGCCCGGATCTTCTGCCACCAAACTCTTGATTGCGTTCAACTGCGCATCATAGCCTTCGCTCGGGCTCGGCAGCAGGATGCTGGTCGGGCCACCTAGGCTGACGCGGTCGTTGGCCAGTTCGCCGTCCAGGCCGCCCATGCCACCGAGTTCAACGTCGCTGCCAAGACCTGCAAGTTGCTTGCCTTTGCCGCCACCGGTGATGTTGTTGAGCACCGGGCGCAGCACGCCGAACACCAGCACCAGGATGAACAAGACACCCAGCACTTGCTTGACGATGTCCCAGAACCACGGCTGGGAGTAGAACGGAATATCGGCAATCACTTCACCGCGCTCGGCGGAGAACGGCATGTTGATCACGCTCACGCTGTCGCCACGGCTGGCGTCGAAACCGACGGCGTCCTGAACCAGGCGAGTGAAGCGCGCCAATTCGTCGGCGCTCCACGGTGCACGGGTGGTTTCGCCGTTGGCTGCGTTGATCTTGACCTGATCGTCCACCACAACCGACACCGACAGGCGATTCAAACGCCCCTGCTGCTGCTTGGTGTGGCTGATGGAACGGTCGAGCTCGAAATTCTTGGTGGACTGTTGACGCTTGTCCGCCGGGTACGGCGCCAGCATCGGCTGACCGGTGGCCGGGTCCATGATTTGCTGACCGTTGGCATCGATCAATGGCTGGCCTGGCTGAACCATGCCGGCCGCTGCGGTGCTGCCACCCGTGGTTTGCGGCGCAGAGGCCGGCGATGGCGGCTGGTTGCTCAAGGCACCCGGCACACCTTGCGGACCATTGCTGGCAGTGCGTTGTTCGTTGACCGACTGCTCGCTGCGCAACGCCGGTTGATCCGGGTTGAACTGCTCGGAGGTCGACTCGACAGCGCTGAAGTCCACATCCGCGGAGACTTCGGCTTTATAGCGATCGTTGCCCAGCACCGGTTGCAAAATGTTGTGCACGCGCTGGGTCAGCATGCTCTCCATGCGACGGCTGTAATCGAATTGCTTGCCGGCCATGGTCAGTTCAGAATTTTCCGCCTGATCCGACAGCAGGTTGCCCTTTTGGTCGACCACGGTGATCTGCGATTTGCTCAGCTCAGGAACACTGGTAGCCACCAGGTTGATGATCGCCAGTACCTGACCCGGCTCCAGCGAGCGGCCGGAATACAGTTCAACCAGAATCGACGCGCTTGGCTTGCGCTCGTCACGCACGAACACCGAACTTTTCGGAATCGCCAGGTGCACGCGGGCACCCTTGACGTTGTTCAGGCTGGAAATGGTGCGCGCCAATTCGCCTTCCAGGCCGCGACGATAACGGGTCGCTTCCATGAACTGGCTGGTCCCGAGGCCCTGGTCCTTGTCGAGGATTTCAAAGCCGATGTTGCCGTCGCTGGGAGTGACACCAGCAGCCGCGAGCTTGAGCCGCGCACGGGACAGGTCATCGGCCTTGACCAGCAAGGCACCGGAATTGGGTTCAACGGTGTAGGGAATGTCGGCAGCGGCCAGGGTTTCCATGACCTGTTTGGCATCCATGCCGGCAAGACTGCCGTACAGAGGCCGGTAATCCGGCTGCTGGGACCACAACACTACGGCAAAGCCAATCGCCACGCTCGCAGCCAGGCCGACCAACAGGCCCACCTGACGCAACATGGTCATCTCGGAGAGGTTTTCCAGAAAGGACAACCCGAACAGCGGCGGTTTGCCGTCTACCGGAGTGGCCTTGGCCGGAACGTTATCGGCGATTGCTTCTGCCATGACTCAATACGTCCTTAAACCGGCATCTGCATGATGTCTTGATAGGCCTGAACCAACTTGTTGCGCACTTGGGTCAACGCCTGGAAAGACACGCTGGCTTTCTGCGAGGAAATCATCACGTCCGTCAGGTCGACGCCGCTCTTGCCGATCTCGAAGGCGCTGGCCAATTGATTGGATGCTTGCTGCGTGTCGTTCACTTTATTGACAGCCTGGCCGAGCATGTCGGAAAAGCTGCTACCACCCAGTTCTGGAACGGCGGCAGTCGATTTCGGCGCAGACATCGCATCCATTTGCATGGAACGCATGTCCAGCATCAACCGATTGAATTCAATACCTTGGCTCATGGCTTCTCTCTTTGACGAGCTTACGTCGTTGACGACCCGCAATTTTTTGACACTCACTCGGCGGGTAGTGAGGTGTTAGCAACAAGGGTGCCAGCTCTGTGGCCGTTCTGAACAAAAGCCCTTCCCGGGCGTTGCCCCTGACGAATCAGGTGGCGAACAAGTAGGCTTCGACGTCCATTCCGGCGTCGCGCATCTGTGCCAGCTTGTAGCGCAAGGTGCGCGGGCTGATACCCAGTCGCTCGGCCGCTTCCTTGCGACGACCACGTTCGGCACGCAAGGTGTCGATGATCATCTGAAACTCACGACGTCGCAGGTCATCGCCCAGTGCTCCGGCCGACTCGGTTTCAACCTCGACAGCGCGCACGAGTGCCGCCGCCAACACTGGCAACGGCGCGCAGGCCACCGGCCCGGACAGGCAAAAATCCTGCGGCTGGATCAAACCGCCCTGCTGCAGAATCAGTGCGCGCTGGATAGCGTTATCCAGCTCACGCACGTTGCCCGGCCACCGATAAGCAATCAGGCACGCTTGCGCCTCGGGCGAGAGTGTTGCCGCCGCATGCTTCATTTTATTGACGTGTTTGGCCAGCAGGCGCTCGGCCAGCGGCAGGATGTCGGCGGTACGCTCGCGCAACGGACGCCAGGCCAGCGGGAACACCGACAGCCGATAATAAAGGTCTTCACGAAACCGCCCCGCCGCCACTTCACCAGCGAGGTCGCGGTTGGTGGTGGCGACGACCCGAATATCCAGGCTGATCGGTTTGCGCGCGCCGACGCGCTCGACTTCGCGCTCTTGCAAGACGCGCAGCAACTTGGCCTGCAGCCCGAGGGGCATTTCAGAAATTTCGTCGAGCAGGATGGTCCCGCCATCGGCCTGTTCGAATTTGCCGGCCTGCGCCGCTATCGCGCCGGTGAACGAACCTTTTTCATGACCGAACAATGTGGCTTCGAGCATGTTGTCCGGGATCGCGGCGCAGTTGATCGCAATGAATGGCTGCGTGGCGCGATGGGAATGCTGGTGGATATAGCGCGCCAGCACCTCTTTGCCGGTACCGGACTCGCCAGAGATCAACACGGTGGAATCACTGCGCGCGACCCGCGCCGCCAACTCCAGCAGTTGCGCACTGGCCGGCTCGAACGCAATCGGCCCTTCGCTTTCGCCAGCGCCGAGATTACCCAAAGCGTGTCGCGCCACCAGATCGAGCAAGGCCTTGGGCTCGAACGGCTTGACCAGATAGTCCGCCGCGCCTTGACGCATCGCATCGACCGCACGCTCGACAGCGCCGTGAGCGGTCATCAACAACACCGGCAACTGTGGCTGTCGCGCTCGCAGCAGACCGAGCAATTGATGCCCGTCCATGCCCGGCATATTGACATCGCTGATGACCAGGTTGAACGCCTCGACACCCACCGTCGCCAGCGCCTCCTCGGCCGAACCGACCGCCGTGTAATCGTGCCCCGCGAGCAGCAACGTATCGGCCAGTGCTTCGCGTAGCGCGCGGTCGTCCTCGACCAGTAAAACCTTGATTGCCATGTCCTTCACTCGGCTCCCTCAACGCTGTTTTGTTCACCCGAAAAAAGCGGCAGGATGACCTGCGCACACGTGCCGCGACCTGGTCGCGAACGCAATTGCAATTCTCCTTGATGAGCACGGGCCACCGCCTTGACCACGGTCAGCCCCAGGCCAGTGCCGGTGGTCTTGGTGGTAAAAAACGGCTCGCCCAGACGCGCCAGGACGCTTGCCTCGATACCGCTGCCGCTGTCACTGACGCACACGCGCAGGGTGTTTTCACGGGTATAGAGATGAACCTTCAGACGCACATTGCCGGCACTGGCCTGAATCGCGTTCTCGATCAGGTTGAGGATCGCCCCGATCAGGGTGTCGCGATTGCACAGCAATTCGCCGGCATGGCTGTCGCACTGCCAACGGATCGGTAATTCCTGAACATGGGTCAGCGCCGCCGATTGCAGCGACTGCATCAACACCTTGGGCGTGACGCGATCCGTCAGCGGCAACTCGCCGCGGGCGAACACCAGCATGTCGCGCACCTGATGTTCGAGCTCATGCAAACGCTCTTTCAGGCGTCCGGCAAATCGCTGCTGCGTGGCCACCGGCAGCTCCTGCTCGGTCAAGTGACTGGCATAGAGCAAGGCGGCCGACAATGGCGTACGAATCTGATGAGCCAAGGACGCGACCATCCGGCCGAGAGACGACAGCCGCTCATGACGAGCCAGCTGGCCTTGAAGTTGACGGGTTTCGGTCAGGTCGTTGAGCAACACCAACTGACCCGGCTCGGCATCCAGCGAGCGGGTGGCAATCGACAGACGCCGACCGTCCTTGAGAGAGATTTCGTGACCGTCGTCTTCGCGCGGCGCGAAGCAGCGGGCAATGACATGGCGCCAGAGTTCGCCTTCAAGGGGCAAGCCCAGCAGTTCGCATGCCGCCGGATTGGCTTCGCGCACGATGCCCTGGGCGTCGATGACGATAACGCCGCCGGGCAACAGATCGAGGAGGTTTTGCAGGCGGTTGGCCAGGCGTTCTTTTTCGGCCAGCTCCTGCATGCGCTGGGCACTGACCACCGCCAGTTCACCCTTGAGCTCGGTGACCCGAGCTTCGAGCATGCTGTAGGAATCGGTCAACTGGCTCGACATCTGGTTGAACAGCGCGAACGCCTGCTCAAGGCCAAGCCGGCTTGCCTGCTCTACGGACGACGGTAGCCCCGAAGTGTCAGGGACAGGAGACATCTGGGCGGCTTGGGGCATCGTGCTCTCTCGCTTGGCTGACCGTCAGTTAAACGGAACGTTGCGAGGGATGTAGCAATACCCGTGCCTAAAAAAAACCGCCCATAAATGAACGACTTGAAAAACAGGCGTCAATCATCCGCCTGTTCATCTCCATCGCGACGGCTCATGCCGTACTTGCGCATCTTCTCCACCAGCGTGGTGCGGCGAATGCGCAGACGCTCAGCGGCACGGGCGACGATACCATTGGCATCATCCAGCGCCTGCTGAATCAGCCCCTGCTCCAGACCACCGAGGTAGTCTTTCAGGTCCAGGCCTTCAGGCGGCAGCATGGCATTGGCGGTGAAGTCCGGGGTATGCCCGTTGATGGCCACCCGCTCTTCCAGATCGCTGCGCAGGCTGTCGACCATCTGCTCGTCTTCGTCATCGACGTAACGGAACTTCTTCGGCAACTCGACCACGCCGATCACCCCGTACGGATGCATGATCGCCATGCGTTCCACCAGGTTGGCCAGTTCACGAACGTTGCCCGGCCAGCCGTGGCGACACAGCGACATGATCGCCGCCGAGTTGAAACGGATAGAACCGCGTTTCTCGTGCTCCATGCGCGAGATCAATTCGTTCATCAGCAGCGGAATGTCTTCGACACGCTCGCGCAATGGCGCCATCTCGATCGGGAACACGTTCAGGCGATAGTACAAGTCTTCGCGGAAGGTGCCGATCTCGATCATGCTTTCGAGATTCTTGTGGGTCGCCGCGATGATGCGCACGTCGACGCTCTGGGTCTTGTTGCTGCCCACGCGCTCGAAGGTGCGCTCCTGCAACACGCGCAGCAACTTGACCTGCATCGGCAGCGGCATGTCGCCGATTTCGTCGAGGAACAGGGTGCCGCCGTTGGCCAGCTCGAAACGCCCCGCACGGCTGGTGATTGCGCCGGTGAAGGCGCCCTTCTCATGACCGAACAGTTCGCTTTCCAGCAACTCGGCCGGGATCGCCCCGCAGTTGACCGGCACGAACGGCGCATCACGACGCTTGGAGTGATAGTGCAGGTTACGCGCGACCACTTCCTTGCCGGTCCCGGACTCGCCGAGGATCAGCACGCTGGCGTCGGTGTCGGCCACTTGCTGCATCATCTGACGGACGTGTTGAATCGCCCGGCTAGTGCCGACAAGACTACGGAAAAGATTGGGTTCGCGATGACGACCGCGCTCGCGGGCCTGGTCATACATCTCGCGATAGACCTGGGCCCGGTGCAGCGAGTCGAGCAATTTGCTGTAGCTGGGTGGCATTTCGAGAGTCGAAAGCACTCGGCGACGCTGGTCTTCCGGCAATTCAACGGAAGAATTATCGCCCATCAGCAAAACCGGAAGGAACTCATCCCAGGTTGCGAGTGTCTTTAACAGGCCCGGAAGTGCGCCAGGAGCATTGACCGTCCCGATCAGGACACAGATCACTTCACGACTTGACGACAAAGAGCCGACCGCCTGCTGCCAGTCATGGCTCCCGCAGGGTAAATTTTCTTCACCGAGAAAATTTAAAATCACCGCCAGGTCGCGGCGACGGACGCTATCGTCATCAATCAGCAGAATTTTGGTTTCACGCCACATGCAATAGCAACTTCCCTAGTCAACTCAATGCCCGAAATGAGGGGGCAAGCTAGACGCTTGCAGACACGTTATGCCTGTAGACGCCTGAAATCTGGAACCAGCCACTAGTTAAGTCAAAAAACCGTGCACAGTCAAATTTATGGCGCACTATGTTTGGATTAACTGCGGATTAACCAAACAGATGGTAAACCTTTGCCGCGTTCT
Source organism: Pseudomonas sp. JAI111 (assembly GCF_024809425.1). NCBI lineage: Bacteria > Pseudomonadati > Pseudomonadota > Gammaproteobacteria > Pseudomonadales > Pseudomonadaceae > Pseudomonas > Pseudomonas sp. JAI111. Next base: position 939,982 of record NZ_JANUCB010000001.1, read on the forward strand.
GTGCTTGGTGGATCTGGGACATCTCGTCGACAATCGCCTGCCTCTCCCCCATCGCCACCTCGAGAAGTTCCTTGTAGACCCCCAGCAACTCCTCCAGGTTGGCACGCAACGCCACCTCGTCCAGAGAATCTTCATTCAAGACGTCTTCCATGCAGGAACGGCAATCAAGGTCCAATTGACCGATAGCTTCCCAGTTACGCTCGGCCAATGCGCCGACCAACGCTTCACGGGTGTGTTCGATTCGCTGCAATACAAGACTCATGATGATCTCCTTAAAACTGCGGACCTGGCGCGGCGATGGCGTCCCAGCCTTCTTTGACCGTGCGCAGCAAACCAGCGACCTCATCGAGAATACGCGGGTCGCTCTTGATGTTCGCCTCGGCCAGGCGCTTCATCATGTAAGCGTAGAGACGGTCGAGCTCGCCGACAGTTTCTGCAGCCTTTTCAAGATCCAGGCCTTCACGCAAGCCACCAATGATCCCGATGGCCTTGCTGATAGACACACCCTTGCCGGGGATGTCGTTGCGCTCCATCGCGCCCTTGGCCTGAGCGATGCGATCCAGACCACCTTCCATCAGCATTTGCACCAAGCGATGCGGACTGGCTTCTGACGTCTGGGCCTGCGCCCCGACCTTCTGATATTGCCGAAGGGCTAACCGCGGATTCATGTTCTACCTCACTGCCACTCAATGACTCGTATGATCAGTGTATCGTCTTCGAGACTGAAAACTTTAGACCAGAAGACAAAAACCCGGCACACGCCGAAAAGCGTAGCCGGGTTTTTGTCGTCAGCCCATATCTACTTGCTGGACTGCTGAGCGTTCAACGTCTGGAAGAAGCCGGTGATGTTGCTGGCAGTGGCCTTCATCTGGCCGACCAACAGATCCATCGCGTTGTATTTGGCAGTCAGGGATGCGGTGAGGTTGGTCACTCGTATATCCAGCGCCGTCTGCTGGCTGCTCAGATCTTTCTGGACCTTGCCGAGGTTGCTGCTTCGCTGATCCAGAATCCCGCCAGTCTGGGAGTAAGGCGTAATCGCTGCCGACATACGCGCCAACAAGCCATTTTTTGCATCAGTACCCGTGAACAGACTCTGCACCGAACTGCTCATGCCTGGGGTTGCCATAGCCTTGGCGTACTTGGTCGCGTCGATGGTCAGCGTACCGGTCTTCTGATCGGTCTGAATACCCAACTGCGACAGTACCGACAATTGACCGCCCGCTCCAGGCGCTACCAGCTCATTGCGCACGGCAGTGATCAAGTTACGCGGCAAGGAGTCACCGGTCATTGCCGCGCCGATGGTCGGCTTGCCAGCGTCATCCAGGCTTGGCTTGGTCAGAGCAGTCAGGGTGTTGATGACGTTGTTATAGGCATCGACGAACGACTGCAGCGAGGTCTTCAGACCATCGGTGTTAGTGCCGACAGTGACTGTGACCGGCGTCGTACTTTTCGCCAGCAAGGTCATGTTGATGCCACCCACCGCCTGGCTGATCGTGTTGCTTTTACTGGTGACGGTTAGGCCATCGATCGTAACCGACGCATCCGAAGCCAAACCACCAATGTTGCCAGAAGCGCCGGCAGCCGGAGTGGTCCCCAGGCTATTGGTTCCGTCGATTTCCAGACCGGCAATACCGCTGACCGTAAGGTCGGAGCCTGCGCCTGTCACCGTCGAACCAATGACCAATCGCGAACCATTGCCGTCGGTCACGATGTTGGCGCTGATGCCTTTGCCTTGAAGCGTGGTGTTGATCGCGTCACGGGTCGACTGCAACGTCGCGCCGCTCGCGATGGTCACCGGGTAATCAATACCATTTTGACTGATTTTCAATGTACCAGTCGGAATGGCACTGCTGGCACCGCCGGCAAACGCCGCGCTTGCCACTTTGGAGCCGGTCGCCAGGTTGTTCACTACAACGCTATAGCTACCATTTACCGCCGTATTATCAGACGTGACGGTCAATGTGGTCGGCGTACCCGACGTCGCGGTAAAACCGGAAAACGCAGGCGCGTCTTTCTTACCGAGGTTGGTCATGGCCGTCTGGAACGCTGCGAGAGCCGACTTCAACGAACCGGTAGCAGAAATCTTGGCCGTGTTGATAGACGTCTGTTTGGTGATCAGCGTCTGCTTGGCCGATTTGTCGGAGTTGACCAGCGCGGTCACGATCGCACCGATGTCGAGACCGGACCCTAGACCCGAACCCGGTAGAATTGGACTTGCCATGTGCATCTCCTTATCTATGCGTTGCCGGTCTATTGACCACTAGCCGCGGTCAATGATCGTACAAACACGTTTCATGCCAGTGTCAGGCTTTGGCATCGAACAATACGTTTCTGGCGTTGTGCAGGCTTTCAGCCAGTTTCATGGCTTCGGCAGATGGAATCTGTCGGATGACTTCACCGGATTCGCTGGCAATCACTTTGACGATGACCTTGCCCGTCGACTCGTCGATGGAAAACTCAAGGTTACGCTTGACCGACTGAACGAACTTTTCGATCTCCTGAACGGCCATTTTCAACTTATCCGAGTTGTCCGAATCTGAGCTTTTACCCGTTGCAGCAACAGGCTGGGTGCTTTCAGCGCTAGGCTTTTCGGCCGGCTTATCAGTAGTGCTGACCGCCGACTTCACGGCTGGGTAAGACAAGTTCAGCTTAACGCTCATGTCCATGACCATCACCTCTTAAACGGAAAAAGCGAGAGAGCACGCAAGCGCACTCCCCCGCTAAAACTCAATCCGATATTACTGAAGCAGTTTCAGTACAGCGGATGGCAGCTGGTTAGCCTGGGCCAGAACAGCGGTGGAAGCTTGTTGCAGAGTTTGCTGTTTGGTCAGGTTAGCGGTTTCTGCGGCGAAGTCGGTATCTTGTACGCGACCTTGTGCAGCAGTAACGTTTTCAGTGATGTTTTGCAGGTTGGAGATGGTGCTGGTCAGACGGTTTTGCGAAGCACCCAGGTTTGCACGGGTTGCACCGATGGCAGCGATTGCAGCGTCGATCGCGGTGATCGCGTTGTCGATGTTCGAAGCGGCAGCAGCGCTGGTAGCACCGGTCAGAACAACAGTACCGCTACCTACGGACAGGCTGACGGCGTCGAACTTGGAGCTCAGAACCAGGTCGATGTGGTTGGCAGAACCGGTGTTGGAACCCACTTGCAGGGTCATGGTGCCAGCCGAACCGTCCAGCAGTTGCTTGCCGTTCAGGTTGGTCGAAGCCGCGATACGAGTCAATTCGTCAGACATCTGACCGAATTCGGCGTTGGTTGCGGTTTGGTCAGCAGTACCGTTGGTGCCGTTGCGAGCTTGTACAGCCAGTTCACGCATACGTTGCAGAATGTTGGTCGATTCTTGCAGAGCGCCTTCAGCGGTCTGAGCCATCGAGATGCCGTCGTTGGCGTTTTTAACCGCAACGTTCTGGCCGCGAATCTGGCTGGACATACGGTTGGAGATCTGCAGGCCAGCAGCATCGTCTTTAGCGCTGTTGATTTTCAGGCCGGAAGAAAGACGAGACATCGAAGTCGACAGAGCGTCGGCGGCACGGTTCAGGTTTTTCTGAACGTTCAACGACGTGGTGTTGGTGTTTACTGTTAAAGCCATGACGAATTCCTCGTTGGTTGGGTACTGCGGCTTCCGGCCCTGGCAACCGCCGGGTGTGGCCTAGAGAACCTTCGTAATAGTTATCGTCGGGATTGCAGGTTGCTTGAGGGCTTTTTAAAAAAATATTGCCATCACACTGCCATCCCCTAGAAAACAAGGGCTTAGCCGCCCCTCACCATCCGAAAAATGACGCCATAAAACCGTCCGACACCCAAACCTCCCAACCAGAGCTGTCCGTCCGGCTTTTTAAACCTGAACGCTGTCCAGTAAATCCACCAATTCGTACTCCATGAAATCAGCAAGCCCGAGCCAATCCTGACGCTCCTGACAGGCCAGCATTTGCGTGAGCACCTGCGTCCACTTCAGTTGCACGTCCTGGGGCGCCGCATGTAAAAGCCTTTGCGCCTCGTCAAACAGTTCAACCATGGTCAACGCCGCTTCGACATCCCGCCCCAGGCGAAATAACCCTGCGCATTGACGGCATTCGTTGATGCATTGCGAAAGCGCGCTCACTGCACGAACTCCCGATTGAACTGCGTGCCGGCAATCATCGCGCCGGCCCGACTGCTGTTAAGGAAACGCACCTTGGGGTGCCCGGCGATGTATCGCTCCAGCTCGCACAGGTAGCTGCGGAAATTCAGCTGCGTGCGGACCCTTTCGCCATACCCGTCGCGCACCCAGTGCCGGGCCAGATTCACCCCGGGTCCCAAATCCCCGTCGCGCCAGCCGGCATGAGTCTTGTTCATGGGAAAGGCGAAGTCTGCACCAAACAACGTAATGCACCCGGCGCCCATTTTGACGGCCAGGTCCACGGCCGGATGAATCACGCTGCCGCCCACGTACAGTTCCGCCCGGGGGTGCTGGCGACGCAAGGTGGCGTAGATCGGGCTGGCGGAATAACCGCCATAGCGCTTGCCCTTCCATGCTTTCAACACTTCAGGATCGCTCATCGGCAGGTACACCAGCGGAATGCCGTCGGAATCCTCGAAGGGCAAATGCCGAAAGCTGATGCGCTGGTCAATGCTCACCACCAGATCAGGCTTGATCCCGTGCTCTCGCAACGGTCGGTAGGCGGTATCGACGCAAATGAACAGAGGCCGTTGCGCCTGCTCACGTATCGCCGCCAGTTGCTCGAAATGGCTTTCAAGGCTTGGCCCGGTGGCGATCACATAGATTTCCTGGCCGGCGCATGTATTGAACAACTGCGCAACATCGTCGTCGGCGAGCAGCACGTCGAGGCTGTCGTGCAAGCGCTGGAGAATAATCGGGGATTGCGGATCGAATTCGCGATTGTTGAAACTCAGGTGGACTTCGCTGACCAGGCGATCGCGAATTTTCGCGTTGAAGTCATCCGCCAGCACCATCTCGGAAGGCAGTGCAAAAAAGGGCGTGTAAATATCCGCTTGATCACCGGCATACAACAGCTCTACCCGAGGATCGTCGAGCCATTGGCGCTGATCAAGCAACTGCAGCACCAAGGCAAAAAGGGCACCGTTGAGGATATGTACGTACAGCCGCTCAAGCTCGTCGCGCTCCAGCAGGACCGTCGGCAAATCGCCCAGCCCCGTACCGTAGACATGCAACTGTGGCTTGCCGGGCGGCAGGCTGGCCGCCTGCACCCGGGCTTCGTGGACGCGATCATGACGACTGGTGAGTTGAATGCCATCGATGCTCAGCGTCGACCCCAACCCTTCGGACAATTCAGCCTGGATCGCCGTACTGTCTTCCAGCATCAGTCTGGCGTAAAGCATCGGCCAGCGCCGTTCTATCACCCGAGCATTGTCGTCAAAGCTTTCGCTCATGCTGCCTCACTGTTTTCGCAGGCAAAAAAATAGCGTTCAAAATGTACACCTTGAACGCTATTTTTTGTATTGGGTGGAGGGTGGATCAAGGACGATAGATGATCGCCGAGCCCCACGACAGCCCCACACCAAAACCACTCAGTGCAACGCGCTTCCAGTCGGAATCCAGCACGTGCTTCTCAAGTAGCAAAGGAATGCTCGACGACACCGTGTTGCCAGTCTCGACCATGTCCTTGATGAACTTCTCAGGATCGCCTTCAAAGCGTCGCGCCACCGCATCGACAATTGCCGCACTGCCCTGATGGATGCAGAAGGCATCGATATCGGCGGGCGTCAGTTGTGAGTCGGCCAGCAATTCATGCAAGTGCGCCGGGACTTTGAGCAACGCAAAGTTGAACACCTGGCGACCGTTCATGAAGAACACGCCATCCGTCACTTTCAGGTGCGGCGCGCCGGAACCGTCGGTGCCGAACTTGGCTTTGCCCAACTGCCATGGAGCGTTTTCACCCATCCAGGTCGCGGTGGCGGCGTCACCAAACAGCATGGTGGTGTTGCGGTCTTCCGGGTCGACGATCTTGGAGTACGGATCGGCGGTGATCAGCAGGCCATTCTTCAAGCCGGCGGCTTCCATGAAGCCCTTGATCGCGTAGATGCCGTAGACGTAGCCGGAACAGCCCAGGGAAATATCGAACGCGGCAACAGTGGTCGGCAAACCGAGTTTGTCCTGAACGATGGCAGCGGTGTGCGGCAGGCCTTCTTCGTCGCCGTTCTGGGTGACGACGATCAGCACGTCGATGGCGTCGCGTTTCAGATCAGGATTGTTGGCAAACAGCGCATTGGCTGCTTCGACACACAGGTCGGAGGTTTCCTGCCCGGCGTCTTTGCGCGGCAGGAAGGCCGAACCGATTTTGCCCAGGATGAATTCTTCATCCTTTTCGAATTTTGCACCTTGTGCGTAATTGTCCACGCCGGCTACAGGAACGTAGCTCGCAATGCTTTTTATGCCAATCATTACGGCTTCCCAATAATAAACAGCCCAATACCACCGCTCGTAATGATTCGAGGGGCGCCGACAAACAGAGATAAACGTCGCCCTGCAGAGGCGACAGCGGGAAGAATAAAAGGCTATCACCGGGCTGAAAACAGGCCGGGCGCCACCTTCCCGATTTATACAATACAGTGAAGATGCGCGTTATGACTCACAGGTCACTCTATTTTGCCGAATCAGGCCGATAAGGCGTTATTCGACCAACGACCAGTCCAGCGGCGTTCCACGCTTGATGGCGTGGCGCGCACGGCGCCCCAGAAGGGTTTCAGCGTGTTTGGGAGGCAGGCCCAGACCCGGGCGGATGGCACGCAGGTTCGCAGCCGTGAAGGGCTCTCCGGCGGCCATGTCCTGGGTGACATACAGCGAGCGCCGGTACACCAGGGACTTAAGCTCCGCGTCGGTCACGCCGTAATGCACCTGGCCCATGGCCTGCCAGGCCCGCTCGGTCTCGATCACCAGGCTTTCGAGTTCGGCCGGCTCCAGCGAGAAACTGGCGTCCACGCCCCCGGCAGCGCGATCAAGGGTGAAATGCTTCTCTACCACCGTCGCCCCCAGCGCCACCGCCGCAACGGACACGCCCACCCCCATGGAGTGATCGGACAGCCCGACCTCGCAACCAAACAATTCACGCAGGTGTGGAATCGTGCGCACATTGCTGTTGGCGGGCGTCGCCGGGTATGTGCTGGTGCACTTGAGCAGCACCAGGTCCTTGCACCCCGCCTCACGGGCGGCGCGCACGGTTTCATCCAGCTCGGCGATGCTGGCCATGCCAGTGGAGATGATCAACGGCTTGCCGGTGGCGGCGACCCGTCGAATCAATGGCAAATCGGTATTTTCGAAACTGGCGATCTTGTAGGCCGGCACGTCGAGGCTTTCGAGGAAGTCCACCGCGCTGTCATCGAACGGCGTGGAGAACGCCAGCATGCCCAGTTCCCTGGCGCGGGCGAAAATCGGTGCGTGCCACTCCCACGGCGTGTGGGCCTTCTCGTACAACGCATACAACGAAGAACCGGCCCAGAGGCTGTTGGGGTCCTTGATGAAGAACTCGCCCTCGGACAGGTCCAGGGTCATGGTCTCGGCGGTGTAGGTTTGCAGCTTCAAGGCGTGGGCACCGGCCTTGGCCGCGGCTTCGACGATTTGCAGCGCCACCTCCAGCGACTGGTTATGGTTGCCACTCATCTCGGCAATGATGAACGGCGGCGCATCGGCACCGATCACGCGCTCGCCAATCTTGAAGCTAGTCATTGCCTTGATCCTTTAAAACGCGGGTGAACGCGCAAGCTTGCTGAGAGAAACCGGCGTCGCGAAATACCTGCAACGACGGCTGGTTGGCCGGCAACACGTGCGCAGTGATGGCGGTCAGTTGGGGCCAATGGGCGGTCACGAAGGCCTCGCCCCGAGCCAGCAGCGCCCTGCCCCAACCGAGGCCGATGCGATCTTCGAACAGGTAGATCGAGACTTCGGCTTCAAACCCGCGCAGGTCATAACGCAATACACCTACCGGTCCGTCGTCGGCCTCGGCGATCAATAGCAAGCGCTGCGGATTGCTCAAACTGGCGGTCAGCCAGTTCTGATGCGCAGACCATTCAATCACGCCCGTCTCCAGCGACCAGCGGCGTACCGCCTCGGCATTGCGCCCGTCAAACAACAACTGTGCATCGTTGGCGGTCGCCGGGCGGACCTGCAACACCGCGCCGGCCAACGCTGCCGCCACGCGCTGCGCACCACGGCCATCGACCAACTGCCGGGACCGTTCAGCCATGCTCTGACGCAAACCCTGATTGCCCACGACAAAACCGATGGCCTGGCGCAGTTGCTCGACGCTGACCTGTTCACGCGCACCAAGGAACACATGAGCGCCAGAACTCGCCATGACCTCACCGTTGGCCTGCTGATTATTCGACACCGCAATGCAAATGGTCGGCAACCCCAAGGCCGCCCGCTCCCAACTGGTGCCGCCACCGGCGCCGACAAACAGGTCGGCCTCGGTCATCAGCCGATAGAAGTCGCTGACAAAACTGTGCAAGCGCCAGTTGGGACGATCCGCCGCCAGTGCCTGCATCTCGTCCCAGGCCGGGTTGTCGGCACCGGCGACGAAGTCGACATCCAAGTCATTGAAATCCGCCAGCGCCAGCATCGCGTGATGGGTTTGTCGCGCCGCATCAAAGCCGCCGAAATTAACCAGCACACGCTTGGCCCGGGGTTTGATGGCGATCGCCGGGCAACAGAACTCATCACGCAGCATCGCGAAGCGTGGACCGAGCAAGGTCCGGCAATCGGCGGCAAGCAGTCCGGCATAAGCCCCAGGCGTACCCGACAGATTCTGGTTCAGCAGCAAATCGACGCTGTAGGTACGCGTCGCCAGATCATCCACCGCCGCGATCCGTAACGCCCAGCGCCGGGCAGCGGTCTGCCAGAGATGGTCGAGGCCGTAGTGGTCGACGATGATCCAGTCGAAGCCTGGAGCGTGTTCCAGCGCTTGCGCCAGTGCAGCGATGTCCGCCTGCCACGGCAACATGGCCTCGATTGGCTGTTGCGGGTCTTCGTCGGGATAGCGATCCGGCAACGCGAAAGTTTCAAAACCTTCGGCGGCGAGGCTGGTGAGCCGATGGCCCGGCAACTGGCGACAGGCAAACGCCACGTTTGCGCCCTGCCGGCGCAGCACCCTGGCCAGCGTCAGGCAGCGGGCAATGTGACCGCTGCCGATGGTCGGCGAGGCGTCGGCGCGGATCAGAACTCTCATTGCAACTCCCCTCCTGCCTTCAGCGCCGCGTAAAGGTATTCGGCGCGCTTCCAGTCTTCGGGGGTATCGATGTCCTGCACCAGATAACGCGGCAGGATCACCGGCAGGCTTTGCGGTGAATACAACACCTCGCCCTGGCGCCAGGCACTGCTGCGGCCCCAGTAAAACTGCCCGGCGTCCTGATAGGCCGGCGGCAGGTCCTGAGAGCGGGTTTGACTGAATTGCGGGTACAACGCGGTCAACGCGCCCTGACTGTCAACGGTCAGCGCGCGCTGCACCGGAAAGCCGAAATCGCAGACCGAGAAGGCGAAGGATTTATCCGGATGCTGCTCCAGCAGGTGTAAGCCCTGCTGTAAAAATCGGGTTTGCAGCAACGGCGCCGTGGCATAGATACAACAGGCCAAATCAAAATCCTGGCCCTGTCGATGCAGCTCCTCCAGGGCATGCGCAATCACTGGCGCCGTGCCGGTGAAATCATCCGCCAATGCCGCAGGCCGCATAAACGGCACTTGCGCACCACGGGCTCGAGCCAGCTCGGCGATTTCTTCATCGTCGGTACTGACCACCACCTGGGCGAACAACCCGGAATCAAGGGCAGTTTGAATCGAACGGGCAATCATCGGCACGCCGTCGAACGGCTTGAGGTTTTTGCGCGGTATGCGTTTGCTGCCACCGCGAGCCGGGATGATTGCAACGTTGTTCAAGGGCGTTTTTCCAACAGGAACCAAGTGATGTCGTCCACCGGGAATTGCGGGTCGCGGTGGTAACCGAAACCGTAGTCCAGCAGTTGCAGATCATCGTAACGATCAAGCATTTCACCGGCAAAATCACGCTTGAACAACTTGCCGCTGTTACCGCGATAGGACACTTCGACCGGTGCCGGGTTGTAGTACTCGGCAATCAGGATGTAACGCTGGCTCAGTTCATACAACTGCGCATAGGCCGCCGGCAACAACTCCGGCGCCAGATGGATCAGCACGCCTTTGCTCAGGGTCAGGTCAAAGCTGCGCTCGCGAGGGAAATCAAACAGCGAACCGTGCCAGATTTGCGCGATACCTAGCGACTGGGCCTGGGCACAGGCGCTGGCATTGATCTCCACACCGAACAGTTCGCACCGGGGCAATAGGTGATGCAGCGCCTGCAAATTGTTGCCGGCGTTGGTGCCCAGTTCCACCAGGCTTTCAATCTGCCCGGCCCGGGTCAGCGCCTTGGCGAACAATGCCAGGTTCGCCGCCACCAATGGCTGCCCGACGTTGCGATCAACGTATTGGTTACCGAAGTCGCCCTGCCAGAATTTTTCCTGCTCGCTCAGTTCACGCATCGTTCTCTCTCGTTTGAAGCACAGCGCCTGGGGACCGCACCTGCCCTGCTGACCGTATTTATTCAGTCAGCCGCCGCAGTTGTTCGACCACGTAGTCCTGCTGCTCGTCGCTGAGCAACGGAAACAGCGGCAGGCTGATGGCTTCTGCGTAGTAACGCTCAGCTTGTGGAAAGTCACCTTCAGCGAATCCCATATCACGGTAGTAAGGCTGCAAATGCACCGGAATGTAATGCAGATTCACACCGACCCCGGCAGCCCGCAACCCTTCGAACACCTGTCGATGACCAAGGCTGATGCGATCAAGCTGCAAGCGCACCACATACAGATGCCACGCCGACTCGGCTTCAGGCTGAGGGCTGGGCAAAGTCAACGGCAAGTACGTAAGCAAACGGTCATACCGTGCCGCCAGCTCACGACGACGTTCGATGAAGTCATCCAGTTTGTTCAACTGTGACAACCCGAGGGCGGCTTGCAGGTCGGTGATCCGATAATTGAAGCCCAGCTCAATCTGCTGGTAATACCAGGGACCGTGGCTGGATTCGGTCATTTGCGCCGGATCGCGGGTTATGCCGTGGCTGCGCAAGCGTTGCAGGCGCTCGGCCAGGTCCCGGCGATTGGTCAGGACCATGCCACCTTCGCCGCTGGTGATGATTTTCACCGGATGAAAGCTGAACACCGTCATCGCCGCAAAATCGCCACAACCCACCGGGCGCCCGGCATAGGAGGCACCGACCGCGTGGGAGGCATCTTCAATCACCGTGAATCCATAACGCTCGGCCAGTCCGGCGATCATCCGCATGTCGCAGCTCTGCCCGGAGAACGCCACCGCCACCAGCACTTTAGGCAGCGTGCCGGTGTTCTCCGCCTCTTCCAGCTTGGCTTTGAGGGCGTAAGCGTCGAGGTTCCAGGTCAGCGGATCGATGTCGACGAAATCCACCTCGGCGCCGCAGTAACGACCGCAATTGGCCGAGGCCAGAAAGGTATTGGGCGTTGTCCATAAACGATCACCCGGCCCGAGCCCGGCCGCCAGGCAAGCAATGTGCAATGCCGCCGTGGCGTTACACACCGCCACGGCGAAATCGGCTTGGCAACGTTGAGCCAGGGCCTGTTCGAAGCGCTCGATCGTCGGTCCCTGGGTCAGCCAGTCGGACTGCAAAACGGCGACGACCGCGTCGATGTCGGCCTGATCGAGACTCTGCCGACCGTAGGGAATCATGCTGACAAGTCCGCGTGCAGGTCGGCGATCTGCCCGACTGACAAGAACTGCGGGTTGGTGTCGGAGCGGTACTCGAAGTCTTCACTCACCGGCTTGCCCTGCTCGCCCAGCTTGTCCACGGCAAAGTCCACGTCGACGCTGGTGAAGCGGATCGACGGCTGGATCGTGTAGTGATCGGCGAATTCCAGGGTCATCCGTGCGTCGTCCAGCGGCACCATCAACTCGTGGAGCTTTTCCCCCGGGCGAATCCCCACGTGCTTGTGCGGCAAGTGCTCGGCCATGCCCAGCGCCAGATCGACAATGCGGATCGACGGAATCTTGGGCACGAACACTTCACCACCGTGCATCCGCGCAAAACTGTCGAGCACAAATTGCACGCCGTGATCGAGGGTGATCCAGAAGCGCGTCATGCGCTCGTCAGTGATCGGCAGTTCGGTGGCGCCTTCGTTGATCAGCTTGCTGAAAAACGGCACCACCGAGCCGCGCGAACCGGCGACATTGCCGTAGCGCACCACGGCAAAGCGGGTTTGCTGTTCGCCGGCAATGTTGTTGGCGGCCACGAACAGTTTGTCCGACAGCAGCTTGGTCGCGCCGTACAGGTTGATCGGGCTGGCCGCCTTGTCGGTGGACAGCGCGACGACTTGTTTGACGCCATTGTCGATGGCCGCGGCGATGATGTTTTCCGCGCCATTGACGTTGGTCCGAATGCATTCGGTCGGGTTGTACTCGGCGGCCGGCACTTGTTTCAAGGCCGCGGCATGCACCACGTAATCGATGCCGCGCATGGCCTGGCGCAAACGCTCGGCATCGCGTACATCACCGAGGAAATAGCGCATGCACGGGGCGTTGAACGTCTGCTGCATCTCGTATTGCTTGAGCTCATCACGAGAGAACACCACCACGCGCTTGGGCTGGTATTGCTCCAGCAAGCGACGGATGAAATTGCGCCCGAACGAACCGGTGCCGCCGGAGATGAAAATCGATTTGCCGTTGAACATGCCTTGAGTCCTTGTGCCTGTCAGCCAGGTTTATGCGAGCAACTGCGCCCAGTTGATCGGAGCGCTGTCACCCAGGGCAAAACCCTTACCGGTCAACGCCAGATTGGCGTTGTAGGCCTGGTCCTGTGCGAAGGCGGCGGCCCATTTTTCCCGCAGGGCGTCGAGCACCTGAGGAGCCTGCGACACCTCGCCCGGATGAATCACCTGAACAAGCGGCGTCCACGCGGTGAGATAACCCGCCTGTCCGGCCTTGAGGCACAGATCGACGTCGCTCAAGCCTTCGGCGAATGTCTGGTCATCCAGGCCACCCAGGGCGTCAAACAATTCTTTGCGCACCATCAGGCAAGCCTGCGACACCGCCGAATAGTTCTGGTCCAGTACCAAGCGTTGCAAATAGCTGTTGCTGGCGTCATAGCGGTCGCCGATAAACGCCGAACCAACCCCGCCACGCATCCCCAGAATCAGACCGGCTTGCGTGACCTTGCCTTCACGATCGACAAGCGTGGCGCCGACAATCCCCACTTCAGGACGCTGGGCATGGTTGAGCAGCGACTCGATCCAGTTCGGATTGACCACTTCACCGTCAGCAGCCAGCAGCACCAGGTATTCGCCCTGCGCTTGCTGACTGGCGGCGTTGTACAACGCCACGTTGCTCAGCGTCTGGTCTGCATACAGGACGCGCACCTTGGCGTTCTGTAGCGTGCCCAGCCAATCGTTGACCTCGGCCGACTGGGTCGGATTCGCCGCAATCAGCACTTCGTAGCGGGTGTAGCGGGTACGCAGCAACACGCCTTGCACGCACTGTTGCAGCAGGGCCAGGTCATCCCCGGCCGGAACGATGATCGAGACCAGTGGACGCTCGGTGTGACGGTAGTCGACCTGATAGGTGCCAGGGGTTGCCGAGGTGATTTTGGCCTTGTAGCCACGATTGCCCAGATGACGCAGCAACGCGAGGCGTTCGTCGGCGTTCTCTTCCAGTACCGGCGCCTGCGCGATCAGCAATGGCTCGTCGAGGTGCGCCAGACCACTCAGGCCGCCCGCCTCGATGATGCGCAGCAACAAATCGAATTCCAGGGCCTTTCTGAAATCGGGCTGGTAACCACCCGCCTCGATCAACACGTCGCGGCGGATCAGCCAGTGCCGCGCCATCAACGCGGGCAGGCTTTGCAGCAGGTCCAGGTTGAAGCCCGGCCGGAACACATCCACCAGTGCGCCGTTGTCGGTACGCTGGATTTCATCGGTCGCTACCGCACGGATGTCACTGGCGGACAACAGCTCCAGGCTGGCACGCAACAGGCCAGCCGGGGTGAACTCATCGCCGGCCTCGGCCAGCAGCAGCCAGTCACATGGCGACTGACGGGCGCTCTGATTCAGTTTTTCGACAAAGTTGCCTGGCGTCACACGGACAAAGTGCAGGGTGTTCTGTGCCGTGGTGGCCGCAGGCGCTTCGCCGGTGGTGAAGACCACGACTTTGAAGGCCTTGCAGTGGCCTTCAAGCAAGCTGTCGAGGGTGACCTGCAATTTCTCGACATCGTTATCCAGGTCCAGCAGAAGGATGCCGAAGTGTGGCCCCCCGCCATTCATTGCCAAGTGTCGGGCAATCGCCTCGGCCTGTTCGGCATCGGGCGACCGGGCCTCCAGCCACTTGAGCAGGCGACCCGAACGCATGTTTTCAAACGTCAAGTGATGATCCACGACCGACAACGCATCAAGGCGTGCGAACCAGTCGCGCATCGATTCAGCTTCTTCGTCCTCGCCCAGCAGTTCCAGTTGCGCCACCAGGCGCTTGACCACTGTACGGTTGAACGCATTGGCGTCGTAGGCCTGCCACAAACGGTCGACCACGCTTTCCGACGTATCGTTGTTGCGCGGGCTCAGCAAGTGTTCCTGGCGAGTCCACACGCCTTCAAGCTGTTCGAGCTGAAGACGACCGGCCGGCATCGCATGAAGCATGAATTCGAACTGGGTCAACTTGTCGAAGAACGCCTGATTATAGAACGGCATTTCGACGTACTGTTTTGGCCCGAAAAGACGATCGGGTGCCTTGAGGGTGTTGTTCCAGATGGACTGGAAAACCAACTCCGCGGTCAGGGCACGTCCGGTTTGCAGGCTGTCGATCATGGCGTCGAAACTTTCCATGACGAAGGCTTTGGCCTGTGCCGGATCGAGCCCCTTGATCCCGGTTGGCAACGAGGCCAGGAATTCGGCAAAGGCGTCACGTTCCGCCACCGATTTGGCGTCGGTATACGTCAGCGAGTGATACACCTCGGTGTTGTGCTCGGAGTTGCCGTAGTTGATCTCACGCACCACATAAGGGGTTGGCAGGATCCGCGCCTTGGCGCACGCCAGCATGTAGTAGACGTGACCGATCTCCTGCCATTGGAAACTGGTGCCCGGCGGCAACAGCGAATACCAGGATTTCATCAGCGAAGTACGGGTCACCGCGTAAAACGGCGGCAAGTATTGATGCATGTACTCGACGACCCGATCCTGAGGTCGTTCGGAGGAATAGTCCTCGCACACCTTCTTGTCCCGCCGGTAGTAGCTCACGCTGTTGGCGAAGGTCAGGTACATCAGGCAATAGCCGTGGCACATGCCGTAGTCGCGGTTCGCTTGCAGGAAGTCCACCGACTCGGCCAGCGCATCATGCACGATGAAATCATCGTCGGCCGCCAACACCATGTACGGGGTGGTCACTTGCTCCACACCATAGCCAATTTTGGCCTGGAAGCCGCTGTAGGCGAATTGCGGCACATGCCGGTATTCGACGTCAGGCAGTTCGCCCTTGAACGGTTCAGTGGCGGAGTCGAGCACCAGTACTTTGCAAGGCAAGTCACCGTAATACTTCATTGCCCGGCGCAAAAAAGCCGGACGGTTGTGGGAAATCAACACCACCGTCAGCAGCTCATTCAACGGCAACATGTGCTCAGAAACGGACTTGCCTTGCATAACTTCTCCCACTGCCGGCGAAACGCCTGACTAACACTTTAATGATGTGCCGAAATTAACGAACGCGACGCAGGTAGCCGTCCGGTGCAACGGTGAGCAGCAGCTTGTTTTGCATCTGCTGGTCGATCTCGAAATCCTTGTTCTCTTCAAGGTATTTCCACACCGCGGTTTTCGGGTTGTCGCCCGGACCCCATGGACGGTCCGGGAAGAAATCGGCGGGCATGTCTTCGACCACGGTGTCCATGACCACGCAGTAGCTGTCCACCGACACCAGTGGCGCGTACAGGCGCAGCTCTTCCAGCACGTGGTCGTGGGTGTGGTTGGAGTCGAGCACCAGAATGACTTTCTTGCCTTCGGCCGCAGCACGAACCTGGGCAGCGATCGCCGGGTCGATGCTCGAACCTTCGATCATTTTGATGCGCTTGCTCATCGGGTGGCTTTCGATGGCTTCGCGGTTGTGCGGGCGAATATCGAGGTCAATGCCCAGCACTTCGCCGTGGCCTTGCAGCTCCAGCAAGGAGGCGTAGTAGATGATCGAGCCGCCATGGGCGATGCCGCATTCGATCACCAGGTCTGGCTTGACCTGCCAGATGATCTCTTGCATCGCCATCATGTCTTGCGGCAGCTGGATGATCGGACGGCCCATCCACGAGAAGTGGTAGCTGTACTTGTGTTTGGCCGATTCGTTGAAGAAATCCCGGGCCAGGCCGGTCAGTTTCTGGTCATCGCCCTGACGCGCGATTTCTGCCTGGCACTCGGCTTCGAAGGCTTTATTGATGGTGTTGTCGGTCATTTTTCTAATCTCAATAGTCACTGGAACGAAGCGCTGTCGACGGCGTGATAGACGTAACGTCCACCGGTCATCCGCTTGATTTCTTCGAGGTAGTTGGAGTTCATCACAAACAGGTTGGCGCCTTCGGGCAACGCATCCATGGCCTCTTGCGGCGAGGACACCCGCACGCCGCTCAAGGGCAGATACCGCCCCTGTTTGGCCGGGTTGATGTCCACGACGCGATCCACCGCCACCCCGGCCCGTTGCAGGAACAGCGAATAGATCACACCTTTGGACGAGGCACCCCAGATCGCCGAACCTTGTTCGGGGGCGTGCTGGATAATCTGCACCGCGCGCTCAAGGCTGCTGGTGAAACCTTGTGGCAACTCAAGGCGCGGCACCGGTTGTTCCGGGGTCAGGCGCAAGGTCGACAGGTCCGCCACGATGTACAGGTATTGGCCACCGAACAGGTGACCGGCCTCGTGCACCGTGCCGAACATCCGATGCAGGTCATCAAGGCGGAAATAATTGACGTGCTCGTAGAACAGGTCGAACCAGGCGCGGTGCTCCAGAATCCAGTCGAAGCACGGCACTTCGATGTAGATCTGCCCGCCCTGATTGGCCTCGGCCATCTCGGCGAGAAAACTCACCGGGTCCTGAATATGTTCCAGCACATGACGCAACACGATGGCATCCGCCGCCAGACCGAGGCCACGCGTAAACGGCGCCTTGATCACATCAGTGTTGCTGCCTTCGTAAGCCGGGTCGATGCCGGTGATGGCGTAGCCCAGGCCCTTCAACAGTTCGAGAAAGTAGCCTTTGCCGCAACCGACTTCGATCAGTTCCTGGCCCTTGAAATGGCGGGCAATGATGCCTTCGACATCGCTCAGGTGTTTCTGGAACTGCCCCGAATGCGCTTGCTCATTCTGGTAGTCGGCGTCGTAGCTGAGCTTGTCGGCATCGAAGGCCTGGTTGAAGATCAACCCGCTCAGTTCGTCCTGCACCAGGACCATATCGGCGCGGGCAGAGGCCCGGGCCGAATCCGGGTCGGCGAAGGTGCGGTTTTGCAGCACCGGCAGGTCAGCGACCCGATACAACTCATGCTTCATGATTGCCTCCCAGCAGCTGTTGCAAACGGTCCGCCACGCCCCAGAACGCCATCGGTTCGTGGGTCGGGTAAGGGTAATGACCGAGGTTCAAACGGATCGATGCGCCGCGTGCGCGCAATCGCTGCTCGACCAGTGCCCGCACCGACACCGGCTGGCCGCTGGAGCAATTGATCAGCCCATTGAATTCCCGTTGTTGCAGGATCGCCGCCAGGTAATCGGCGGCGATGTCGATGGCCAGGTAATCGCGCAACTGCTCGCCGGCCGACATGTTGAACGTGTCGTCGCCGGCATCGATTGCCCGGTCCAGTGCTGCGAGCAAACTGTTGGGGTTCTGGCCTTCGCCGTGCAGGTAGAACAGCCGCGCCCATTGCAGGGTGAACGGCTGGACCCGCTGCAAATTTTCCAGAAACAGCCGCAGGGTGTTTTTGGCTAACCCATAAGGATTGTTCGGCTGCGGCGTGGCCTGCTCGCTGAGCGGCCCGTCTTGCATGCCGTATTCGAAACAGGTTCCGGTCACCAGTACTTGCGACACGCCCGCCTCGACCGCGCCCTTGATGAACCGGTAATCGGCCATCAGGTTGTGCTCGAAATGGAACAGCGCCTGATAGTTCGGCAACCCCGGCCACGCCAGATGCGCCAGGGCATCGATGTTCGCGGTCAGCGCAGCGATGTCCAGATCGTCGGCGTGAATGTCCGCCGCCATGAACTCCACGGCGTTGATCCACGGCATCGACGCGGCCGTCTCGGCGTTGCGCGCCACCGCCCGGACTTCAAAGCCACGGGCGAGCAAGGCGGCGACCAAATGGCGGCCGACGAAGCCGGTGGCCCCGGTCACAAGCACTTTCACAGGACGGTCAACTCAGGCACTGCAATCACGAAGCGAGCGTCCCACTGACGTACCTGCGCCAGTTGCTGACTGACTTCGTGCAGCAAGTTCCAGGGCAGGACCAGCACGTAGTCCGGTTTCTCGATATCGATCTGTGCTGGCGACACGATTGGAATGCGACTGCCCGGCAAGTACTTGCCCTGCTTGTGCGGATTGGCGTCGGCCACCCACGCCAGCAGGTCAGGCTTGACCCCGGCGTAATTGAGCAAGGTGTTGCCCTTGGCCGCGGCACCGTAACCGACCACCCGCTTGCCATCGGCCTTGGCCTGCAACAGGAAACGCAGCAGTTCGTGCTTGATGCGTTCGGCGGCTGGCGCGAGGGTCGCGTAATACTCGGGATTTTTCACGCCGGCTTTGAGTTCAGCTTGCAGTTGTTGAGCAACGGTCGGCTGCACCTCGCGGCGAATACCGTCGATGCGCTGGACGAACACGCGCAGCGAGCCGCCGTGAGTCGACAGCTGACTGACGTCGAACACTTCCAGGCCATTGCGCTCGCACAAGGTCTGCACGGCGGTCAGCGACAGGTAGGAATAGTGCTCGTGATACAGCGTGTCGAATTGCTGCCCGGCCATCAGCGTCAGCAGCTGCGGAAATTCGAACGTGGCCACGCCGGTCGGCTTGAGCAACGTCGCAAAACCGCCGAGGAAATCATTGATGTCCGGCACGTGGGCCAACACGTTGTTGGCGGCCATCAAGTCGGCCGACCAGCCTTCGCTGACCAACTGCGCAGCGGTGTCACGGCCAAAGAACAGTTCACGAATCTGCAGGCCTTTTTCCCGGGCCGCTTGCGCGGTGCTACGGGTTGGCTCGACGCCCAGGCAAGGGATGCCACGCCCGGCGACGTACTGCAACAGGTAGCCGTCATTGGCGGCGATTTCCACCACGCGACTGTCGGCGTCCAGGCCGAAGCGCTCGACCATCTCGGCCACATACTGCTCGGCATGGGCCAGCCAGGTGCTGGAGAACGAACTGAAATACGCATACTCGGCATCGAACAGACTGTCGGCGCTGGTGTAATCCTCGGTCTGCACCAGCCAGCACTGCTGACAGACCGCAACCTTCAGCGGCACCCATTGTTCGGCTTGCTCCAGCTGATCGGCACGCACATAAGCGTTGGACGGCGGCGACGTGCCGAGATCAATCAGCGGCAAAGCCAGAGGAGTACCGCAACCACGGCAATTCATACACGCACTCCAGCGAAGTGGTCATCGAGCAAGGGATGGCTGGAATCCCGCGCCGACAGATTATTGACAGGCAACGGCCAGGCAATCGCCAGCCGCGGATCGTTCACGCTCAAACCACCCTCGTGCACAGGCGTGTAGTCCGCGCTGTGCAGGTAAAGCAATTCGGCGTCGTCGGTCAGGGTCTGAAAACCGTGGGCGAACCCGGCCGGGATCAGCAGGCTGCGACCGTCGCCAGCGCGCAGGTGTTCGGCGTGCCAGTGCAGGAAGGTTTCGGAGCCGGGGCGCAAGTCCACCGCCACGTCCCAGACTTCACCGCGCAGGCAAGTGATCAACTTGGCTTCCGGCGCGCTGGCATTCTGGTAATGCAGGCCGCGCACACTGCCGCGTTCGCGGGTGCAGGAGTGGTTGATCTGGCGGATATGAAACGGCTCGCCGAACGCACTCAGGCTGCCTTCGCAGAACAACCGCGCGAAGTGCCCACGCTCATCTTCAAAGCGTTTGTGCTGCACGCTGAACAGTCCGGCCAGGGGCAGCGGCTGCAATAGAAACTCACTCACAGCGCGCCTCGGTACAGGTTCAACTGACCCAACGTAATGGCGCGCATGTCGTCGCCGTTCTGCCACGCCAAGTGCCAGTCGAGCGTGTGGGTCAGGCACTCTTGCAACGACCAGCGCGGCTGCCACGCCAACAGTTGACGGGCGCGGCTGCTGTCCAGGCGCAGCAGGCCGGCTTCATGCAAATCGCTCGGTTCGATGCGCAAACCTCGGGCTTGCGGCCAACGGCTGGCGAGCAATTCGACGACTTCGCCGACGCTGCACATGTCCGCTTCGCTCGGGCCGAAGTTCCACGCACCGGCAAACGCCGGACCTTGTTCATAGAGGCCGGCGGCCAGTTGCAGGTAGCCGGCCAGCGGTTCCAGCGCGTGCTGCCACGGGCGCACCGCTTGCGGGTAACGCAGGGTCACCGGTTCGTCGGCGGTCCAGGCCTTGAGCACGTCGGGAATCAGCCGCTCCGGCGCAAAATCGCCCCCGCCCAGCACGTTACCGGCGCGCGCCGTGGCCAGGGCCAGACCGTGCTCGGCATGCTTCTCGGCCGGAAAGAACGAAGCGGCGTAAGACTGCGCCAACAATTCGCAGCAGGCTTTGCTGCTGCTGTAAGGATCGTGTCCACCGAGGGCTTCGTCTTCGCGGTACGGCCACAGCCATTCCTGATTGGCGTAGACCTTGTCGGTGGTCACCAGCACGCAGGCACGCACGCAGCCGACCTGACGGATGGCTTCAAGCAGATTCAGGGTGCCCATGACGTTGCTGGAATAGGTGCCCAGCGGATCGCGATAGCCTTCGCGCACCAACGGCTGAGCCGCGAGGTGCAAGACAATCTCTGGCTCGGTTTCAGCGATGATTTCAAGCAGCGCACCCAAGTCACGCAGGTCGCCGCGCTGATCGTTGATGCCTTCGTGCACCCGTGCCAGTTCGAACAGGCTCGGCTCGGTGGACGGATCAAGGGAAAACCCGATGACCTTGGCGCCCAGGCTTTGCAGCCACAGCGTCAACCAGCTGCCCTTGAAACCGGTGTGCCCGGTGACCAGAACCCGCTTGCCGCGCCAGAATTGCGGACTCAGTCCCATTGCTTCCATGGGGCCTCCCCGCTCAGCCACAACGCCTCGAGGTGATTCTTGTCACGCAGAGTGTCCATCGGATGCCAGAAACCGTCGTGCTGGAACGCCTGCAGCTGGCTTTCACTGGCAAGTGCCGCCAGGGGCTCTGCTTCCCAGGAAGTCTGGTCGTCGCCGATGTACGGCAACACCTTGGGCGACAGGACGAAGAAGCCGCCATTGATCCAGCCGCCGTCGCCCCGTGGTTTCTCGATGAAGCCTTTGACACTGTCACCGTCACGTTCCAGGGCGCCGTAACGTCCTGGCGGTTGCACGGCGGTGACGGTCGCGAGTTTGCCGTGGGCCAGGTGGAAGTCCACCAACGCGCCGATATTGAGGTCCGAGACACCGTCTCCGTAGGTAAAGCAGAAGGCTTTTTCGCCCTCCAGATAACGCGCGGCGCGGCGTAGACGGCCACCGGTCATGGTGTCTTCACCAGTGTCGATCAACGTGACGCGCCACGGTTCGCTGTAGTTCTGGTGAACGTCCATGCGGTTGTTGCACATGTCGAAGGTGACGTCGGAGGTGTGCAGGAAGTAGTTGGCGAAGAAGTCCTTGATCGCATAGCCCTTGTAGCCAAGGCAGATCACGAAATCGTGGATTCCGTGCGCGGAGTACTGCTTCATGATGTGCCAGAGAATTGGCTTGCCGCCGATCTCGATCATCGGCTTGGGCTTGAGGTGCGACTCTTCGCTGATTCGCGTGCCCAGGCCACCCGCCAAAATAACTGCCTTCATCCTCTACCCTCTCTTGTTCGTCACAGGGCTCAGCCAAGCTGTATCAAGCTTTTGCAGGCCTTCTGGATAAAACGCTCAACGCCGCCGTGTGGACTGCCCGCTACGCCGCAAGTGCTCGTTTTATGGCGATATAAAGGGGGACTTGCAGGAAACGCGCCAGCTCCAAGACTCCAGCGGGCGGTGGTGGTGCGCGGCAAATGCATGACAAAGAACAGCCAGGCACCGAGGCCAAAACGAAAAAGGGGAACCCGGATCAGTCACGACCGGATTCCCCCTTGTTACGGCTCAAATACCTTCAATGGCACCAAACATTCGAAGGCGAGTGTCCGCGGATGTCAGCCAAACATGCTGAACGCATCCGCACTAACCGGCAGGACGTCTCCATTGGCAGCCTTGAAACTTTCGATGGTGTTGGCGCCTGCGTACCAATCCTGCAGTTTCACACCATGGTCGGGCACCACAGCCTGCTGATCAGCGCGACTGAAGAGATAAAGATCATCGCCCACCCGCATCAGATTCAAGTCAGCGGCGGTGGCAACGTTGTTCAGTATCACTGTGTCAGTACCGAACATGTCCCGACCATCATCACGGATCGTCACCAGGTTGCTGGTATTGATGGTATAGGTATCGTCGCCCTCCCCTCCGTTGGCGAAACCTCCGGCGTTCAAGAACAACTGATCATTGCCCTCTGCGCCCAGCAACACGTAATTGTTACCCGTGCCCGTCAATACATCTTCGCCGGCACCACCATCGGCCGTACCGCTGGCCACTGTGATGTTGTCATTGCCACCTTCGCCATAGGCGAAGCTTCCCCGATCATCGACGGCGGTGACAATAACGTCGTCACCGTCGCCGCCGTACAGCATGTCGGCCTGGGGAGCGCTGCCCGTATCAACCTCGGCAGAAGGCCCGTTCGCAGGCCCCAATCCGCCATAAAGTTGATCGGCGAACCAGCCACCGTGAATGACGTCATCGCCCTGACCGCCTTCAAAATAATTACTGGCGATAAGGTTGCCTGTCAGCGTGTCGTTGAAATGACTGCCGCGCAGGATCTCGATATCAATGTACTGGTCACCTGAGGCGATACCAGTCTGCTCACGCGTCATCAGGTCGAGGCTGACACCGACACTGCTGTCGCCGTAACTGACCACATCCACGCCTTCGCCGCCGATGAAAACGTCTGCACCGTCACCGCCGAACAGCAGATCGTTACCTTGGCCACCCTGAATGGTGTTCTCCAGATCATTGCCATAACCGGTGAAGTCGCCGGTGCCGGTGTACGTCAGTTTCTCGATGAATGAGTCCAGCGCCGTCACCGCCAGGCTTGTGCGCACCTCATCGTTGCCACCGAGGAAATCCTGTTCAATGATTTTCACGCCCTCGGCGTTGATGTTGTAGACGTCATCGCCTCGGCCACCTTCGAACGTAACGCCGCCAATGGAACTGGTGAAGGAGTCGTCCGCGAACGAACCAATGACCTTTTCAACGTTGGCCAAAGTGTCACCTTCAGCACTGCCACCCACGCCAGGCTTTCCGACGCCGTCACTGATATCGACCGTGACCGCACCATTGGACCAGGAGTAATCCACGGTATCGAAACCGTCCCCGCCATCGAAACCGATCGGCGCGTCATTCGCTATAAAATGGTCGTCGTAGTTCGAGCCGCGGATAAGCTCGATGCTCGTGTATGTATCGCCCAGCGCCGCACCGGTGCTTTGCTGCCCCGACACTAAATCAACCGTCACACCCACCGCACTGTCGGCATAGCTTGCAGTGTCCAGGCCCGCACCACCGATCAAATGGTCCGCGCCTTCGCCACCGATCAGCACATCGTCACCCGCACCGCCAGTGATGGTGTTGTTGCCAGCATTACCGTAACCGGTGAACGAGGCTTTCCCGGTGTAGGTCAGCGCTTCGATATTGGCGTCCATGGTGTAGGAGGTCAGGCTGGTACGGATTTCGTCATTGCTCGCGGAGATATCGCGCTCGGAGATCGTGATACCGCGAGTGTTGATGACGTAGACGTCATCCCAGATCGTGCCAACGACGTGCTCGATGTTTTTCAGCGTAACGCCTTCGGCATCGCCGCCAATGCCAGGCTTGCCCACGCCATTGCGGATATCGACCGTGATGCCCTGCTGCGACATCGAGTAATCCACCGTGTCAAAACCATCGGCACCGTCCAGAGACTTGAAACCCGCAACGTTCATGAATACGTCGTCATGGTTAGAGCCACGGATCGCTTCGATGTCGGTATAGGTATCGCCGACCGCAATACCGGTAGTGTTGGAGCCGTACTTGAGATCGAACGTCAGCCCCTCGGTGCTGTCGGTGTAGCTTGCCGTGTCCCAACCTGCGCCACCGATCAAATGGTCGGCACCACCGCCGCCGAGCAGCACATCGTTGCCGGCACCGCCGGTGATCACGTTATCGCTGGCATTGCCGTAACCGGTGAATTTGCCGGCCCCGGTATAGGTCAGGCGCTCGATGTTGTCGTCCATGGTGTAGCGGGACAGACTGGTGAGAATCTGGTCGTTTGACCCTCCCCCCCAACCCTGCTCAATGATTTTGGTGCCGCCAGCGTTAACGATATAGGTGTCATCACCTCTGCCACCCTCAAGTGTCCGGCCCGCCAGCGTACTGGTGAAGGTATCGTCATAGTCGCTGCCAATGACCTTCTCGATATTTTTCAGCGTATCGCCTTCGGCATCGCCGCCTATACCGGGCAGGCTGATACCGCTACGCAAGTCGATGTTGATGCCGGCCGAGGACCAGGAATAATCCGCCGTATCGAACCCTGTACCGCCGTCGAGCTGGTCTGCGCCAGCGCCGCCGATCAGTACGTCATCGCCACGCAGTCCATTGATGACGTCATGTCCATTACTGCCGATCAGCGTATCCGTGCCGTTTGTTCCGTTAATAACTGCCATGTCTTCTTCCTTGCCTTGTTGTGAAAAAACCAGATCCCTGGACAGCTATCGACAGTGCAAACCAGAAGCTTGAGCCCCACCGAAAAATCAGCGGCAATCAGTCAACCCACACGCAAAAAAAAGGCGACTCAAGGTCGCCTGTTTTTTTGCAGGGAGCGGCTGATGATCAGTCCGCCAACCAGCCATTTTCCCAGTAGCGCAGATTGTCGCCGCGCAACACGTAGTCGCGCAGAACCACCTCGCGCAACTCATCGCCCATGCGGTAGCTGGCGTCCGGGTCGGCCAGGTGCATGCGGATCGCTTGCAACCATTCATCGGTGGAGTTGGTTTTGATTCGGGTACATGGCAAGTATCCGCGATAAGCCTCGGTGTCGGTGCAGATCACCGGGTAGCCGCACGCCCCGTACTCCAGCAGACGCAGGTTGCTCTTGCAGTCGTTGAAGATGTGGAATTCCAACGGTGCCAGCGCCAGGTCCAGGTTCAGGCTGGCCAGCTTCGCCGGGTAGACGTCCAGCCCGATCACACCATGGAACTCATGCATATACGGACGCAAATCATCCGGGCACATGCCGAAGAACACCCAGTCGACTTCGTTGGCCAGTTCGCGAACCACGTCGGCAATCACCGCCAGGTCGCCGTGGTGACTGGTGCCGCCGCCCCAGCCGACCCGAGGTTTTTTTGAAGTACGACGCTGGCTGCGCATGTCGCTCCACAAGTGCTTGGCCAGCATGTTTGGCACGACACGAATGTCGTCATGCATGTCCGACAATGCGTTGCCCAGCGCGTCGGTGGAGACCACCACGCGGTCGCACATGCCGATCGCGCGCCGTACCAATTTCTCCATCTCGTCCTTGCCCGGCATGTTGCGGATATGCGCGTTGCGATGGGGGACGTTGATGACATAGTCATCCAGCTCGTAAATCCGTCGGGCGCTGGAATAGGTTATCAGGCCCGGAATCTCGTTGATCGGTCCTTCGGAGTAACGACCCTGCAGGATGATTACGTCAGGTGACTGACGCTCGACCTCAATGATCGACGGCAAGTTGTAGTGAATACGTCCGTGAGCCCTGCCCGCCGCTTCCAGTTCGATCAAGGGCTGCGTCACGCGGTAGTGACCGATGGCCGAGGCATTGACTGGCAGTGCAAGAATTGTCGGCAACTGAGATTTCGAGAACGGGCTCCAGCCGGCACGCAGGCCCGGCTCAAGGCTGAAGCTCGAACCGCCCAAGCCGTGCAACGACAAATTGACGTTGTAGGCCGGATCGCGAGCCACGATCGGCAGCCAGCGCTTGTAAAACACTTGCTGTTCATGAGTGCGCGAGGCCTGCTCGGCCTCCGACAACGTTACAGCTGGCTGAGCGCCCAGGGCCAGTTTGGCAAAAGGTGTCCAGACCACCAGATAACCGTCCTTACCCACACGCAGGCACAGGTCCACTTCGTTGAGGCTCTGGCCCAGGTTCTGCTCGTCCAGGCCACCAACCGCGTCAAATACGGCTTTGCGGATCATCAGGCAATCAGCGCCGACGGCACTCAAGTCATGGACCACCTGCAGGCGATACATATAACCCGCAGCGTTCAGCGATTCGCCGTAAAACGGCACGCCTGCCGGCCCTTGCAAACCAAGAATCAGGCCCGCGTGCAGGACCCGTCCATCCGGGTTGAACACCTTCGCCCCCACCACGCCGACTTCCGGTCGTTGTGCGTGATTGAGCAACTCATCCAGCCAGTCACTCTGAGTGATCACGGTGTATGGGTTAAGCATCAGCACGTAGTCGCCAATAGCCTGCTTCACGGCGAAGTTGCGCACCGCCGCGCCATTGCCTTGCTGTGGATACGTCAACACACGAATCCGCTCGCTGCCCAACTGCGCCATACCCGTCAGCCACGCGTGGGCCTCGGCGCTTTCGCTACCGTTGTCGACAAGCAGCAACTCATATTCGCTGTAGGCGGTTTTTTCCAGCAGGCTCTCGACACAGCGCTGCATGGCGATGGTCTGATCCTTGCCAACGATGACGATCGACACTAACGGACGATCCTCATGGTGATAGTCAACCCGGTTAAGCAACGTCGAACCCGCGTCGCGAATAACATGTGCGATGCCCATGCGGTCCAGGTGCGCCTGCAGCAACAGCGGATTGTTATTGACCACTTCAGGCTGGGACAGCCACTTGGCAAGGTCGAACGGCGACTCCAGCAGAATTTCGGCAACGTGTCCGATCACTTGCGGGCCGTCATTCTCGACCAGACGCCAGAGCACATCGTGAGGGGCCAGTTCGCCAAAGACGGAATCAAAACCGCCCAACGCCAGGAACGCTTCTCGGTCAAACGCCAGCGCTCGCCCGACATAGGGGTAGCTGCGCATCAAGTCCAGGTTAAAGTCTGGCTTGAACGCCGGCTCGGCCGACTCGCCTTGCCGCAGGCCACCTTCGTCGCTGTACAGGCACTTCAGCGTGCGCGAGAGGGCAATCCGCTCAGCCATTACCAGCAAGGCCGGCGCCACCAGGCGATCGCCGGCACGCTGCAGGTAGAACCAGTCAGCCCCGTCCAGTTGCGGCAACAGTTCATTGATCTGCTGCTGCCAGTCATCTTGCAGCGGCAAACGGAAAATCCGCTCATCCAGCTCGGCTTCCATGCATGCCGAGGACAACACCAGTGTCAGTTCAGGTGGATAGTCTTGCGCGGCCAGGGATTGCAACGTGTGGTCCAGCGCTGAGCGGCTGCCCTGTTCATCAATAATGATCGGGACGATTTTTGGCGTGCGCGGCCAGCCCACCAATGTTTCGGGCAACAATGTGCGCTGCCCCTCAGTGAGACAGCGGCACGCCAGCCACTGGGCGTACAGCTCGGAGAAACTGACACTGGCAATGCCGACATGCCAGTCCTGGGTGGTCTGCTTGGTGCCCAGGGTTCGGCTCAGCGGTAACTCTTCCCAAACCCGGGGCGACTCGTCGGCCTTGGTCAGCGGTAGGTAGCGAACCCAACCCGGCGCTGGCGCAGATTCGCCGCTGCGGGCCTTGAGCATTTGCAACAGCCACTGCCGCTCGGCCTCGACCGAATCCTTCATCGATTGTTGACCGCTCAAACGCTCCGGGTACAGGCGCTCGACACTCAACACATGATTGGACACCACCAGATTGCCGCGCCGCAGCAGGCACATGTACAAGGCAAAATCCAGGGTCGCGACAAAACAATGACCGGGTTGAGTCAAGGCCGGCAACAGCTCCAGTACATCGGCACGACGGAACATGGCATTGCTGAAACCGCCGAGGATATTGACCGGGAAATTCTCGAAGATCGCCAGCAGGTCTTCACCCTTGAACAGCCCGCACACCGGGGAAAGCGGTGTGTTTTCAAGCCGCGAAGGCAAAGGCAGATCATCGGCATCCCAGAACAACCGCTGGGCCAGTACCAGATTCACATCTTCACGATCGATGAGCACTTGTGCCTGACGCTCAATGCACGTAGCGAACAATTGGTCATCATCGCAAAGAAACTTGATGAACTCGCCTTGCGCTTCTTCCAGGCAGACTTGCAGGTTTCCCACCAGTCCGAGCGTGCGGGGATTGCGCACATAGCGCACAACGACATCCGTCTGCCCGCTCAACGAATCGACCATCTCTTCGATTTCAGTGCCACGGCTATCGTCGCAAACAATGACCTCGAGATTGCCATAGTCCTGGCTCACGGCACTGTGCAACGCCCGACCAAAAAAGCGCGGATTGAAGGCAGGAATGACAAGGCTGACAAGAGGGAGTGAATTCACGGCGGACTCGCAGGCGGCGAGAGCTCGCCCAGAAAAGCGAGCCCTTGGAACCGCGGAAAAAGACAGTAGATATGGGAGGGTCAGCGGTCGGCGGTCACCGGACGCTTGCGCGCCCGGTTGCCGTCAGATCTTGTTGAACAGCCCCAGCGAAGTGATCTTGCTGAACGCCAGTTGCGCGGCTTGCAGCATGGTCTGCTGCAGGGTCAGGCGCGTCATGACTTCGGCAGGGTCGGAGTCGCGAATCGACGACTGGGTCGCCGTATTCGCCAGGCTCAGGCTCTGGTTAGTCGTGGTCTGATCGTCCAGTGACTGACCGCGCGCACCGATCGACGTAATGGCCGAGCCCAACTGGTTACTGGCGCTATCCAGATTCGCGAGGCCCGATTCCATGGCCGCCTGGAATTGCTGCTTGGCGTTCGTGTTGCCATCGACTGGCAAGCTCATCGCGCTGATCATCTTGCCCAATGTGTCGAGCACGTTCTGGGTCTGGTGATTGTTGGACTGGACCGCGAACTGATCGTTGGCGGCGGGTGCACCACCGCCCAGGGTGAATGTCACGCCCGCAGCAGTGGCGGTGGACGGAGGACCGGCCACCACGGCGCCCGAAGACACGGGGCGACTGTCGACGGTCACCGGCGCAGCGTAGAGGTCGAAGGCTGTCGGACTGGTGAACTTGAGGACCGCCCCACCCGTCGGGAACGCAGCATTGTAGGCCGCCGGGTTAGTGATGGCGGAACCGGTGATGACGGCTGTGGACGCGTTGCCGGCGCTGCGCGTGGCGTTGAACGAGTCCTGCGAGGCCGATAGCTGGAAGGTGTGACCGGCAATCACTGTGTCCGGTACATCGCCCGGCTTGAGGTTGATGTTCAGGTTCAGGTCGACGCCACGAAAGTTGACCACCTGGTTGGCGCCGTTGCTGTTGCTGAACGCGCCGTTCTGGCTGGCTTCGGTCGTCACGTCGTTGCCCAGCCCATCAGTGATCTTCAGCTGGGTGCTGCTCAAGAAGGTGACCGTGTATGGCTGACCGCTGGCGAACTTGGCGTCGTAGGTTGCGCTGTTGCTGACCTGACCATTGGACAGGACCACGCGACCATCATCCACCGCTGGAGCGGTCATGGTGGCCTGGGTGCGGCTGGTATTGATGGTCTGCTGGAACGCGTCCCAGCCAGTGGTGTTGGATGCCACCGTCAACCCATCGCCGATGCCCAGGTTGATGCTGGTCTGGTCACCGTTGTAGGTGTAGGTGCCGTCGGAATTCTGTGAGTAAGGCGGGGTGTCGGTTTTCGAACCGGAGAACAGGAAGTTGCCGGAGGCATCCTTGGAGTTCATCAGGCCCAGCACTTGTTGCTGGATCTGGCCCAATTCCGAGGCATACGCTTTACGGTCGTCGTCGGTAGCGATGCCGTTGTTGGCACTGAGGGCGATTTCCTTGGCGCGCTGCAAGGCGGTGCCAATGGAATCCAGGGTGGTTTCCTGCAGGCTCAGTGCACTCTTGGTCGAACTGATGTTGCCGTTGTACTGGTCCAGCATTGCGCTCTGCTGACCGAGTTGCAGCAAACGACCGGCACCGACCGGATCATCAGCGGCGGTGTTGACGCGCGTCAGACTGCTGGCTTCATTGCTGGTCGCGATCGCCTTGTTGAAGTTGCGCTGATAGTTGGCAGCGGTTGTCTCGTAATACTGGGCGGTAGAAATGCGCATGAATTACGACTCCTTAAAGGCTGTTGATCAGCGTGCTGAAAATTTCCTGCGCAGCCTTGATGATCTGCGAAGACGCGGTGTAGTACTGCTGGTATTTGACGAGGTTGCCGGTTTCCTCATCCAGGTCGACCCCGGACAGGGAATCACGGGCGCCCTTGGCCTGGGTCAGGATCGCCGAGGTGGCGGCACTGTCCGACTTGCCTTGAGCGGCTTTGGTCCCGACGTTGGTCACCAGCGTGTTGTAGGCGTCGGTCAGGCTGATGCCCTTGCTCGCCGAACCGGTGTCCACGGTCTGTTTGGTTTGCAAACCGACCAGCGCTTGAGCGTTGCGGTTGTCCGAGGATGCCGCACCGGTCAGGGAGATCGAGAAGCTCTCGCCGTTGGCTGGCGAACCACCCACCGTGGTTTGCACGGTGAAGGTTTTCTGCACCGGCGGAGCACCGCCCATGATCGGGTTGCCGCTGGCATCGATCATGGGCACTGTCAGGTTCAAGGTGTTGTTCTGACCCGGAACAATGGTACCGCTACCCAACGGGTTGCCTTGGGCGTCACTCAGGTTGTAAGTCTGGCTGCCACCGCTCGGGGAACCGAACGTCACTTTCACTGGCGTCGAATACTTGAGCCCTGTCTGCATGTCGGCCTGGGCCGCCGGACTGTAGATGTCCAGCGTGCTGGTCAGCGTCGGCTGGGTGTAAGTGCCCGTGGCTTTGGAGCTGGCCACACCGCTCAATGGCGCTGCCGCCGCGATTTTTTTCGGGTCGTTCAGGACCGTCTGGATACTGGTTGCGGCGCCGCGAGTCGGGGTCACCTTGAAGGTGTCGCCAGCGCTCAGGGCACCGCCGTTCAGGGACAGGCTGAAACCATCGATCACTGGAGGTGGCGTGGTCAAGGTGCTGAAGGCGCCCATGGCGGTGCCGTCAGAACGCTTGACGGTGTAGTCGGTGGGAGTGCTGAACGTCACCTGATAGTCGCTGGTGGTCAGCTTGCCGGTGTCCTTGATGGTGACATCGAGGTTGCCCGAGCCGGCGCTGTTGCCCGCCTGGCCAATGCTGCGCTGGCTGATCAGCGCGGCGCTGTTGATGTTGTTGAAAATCGCCGCGCCGAATTCACCGTTCTTGTCGATGCCTTGCGCCTGCTGGCTGTTGATCTGGTCAGCCATCACCAGGGCCACACGCCCCAGCTCGTTGAGCGACGGGTCGAGCACGTCCTTGCGATAGGAGAGCAAGCCGCCGATTTCGCCACCACTGACCACCGACGTGATGTCGATGGTGCTGGAGCCACGATCCATTTGCAGCGCCATGCGCGACGGATCGTCTTTGCTCGGCACGGTGCCCAGGGAGTTGGTGGTGTTGCCGATCACCAATGGCTGGCCGCTGCCGACGTAGATATCGTAGCTGGTGCCGCGCTCGACCACTTGGGTGCCGACCAGTTCGGACAGCTGACGTACCGCTTCGTTACGGTTGTCGAGCAAGTCGTTCGGCTGACCGCCGCTGGTGGAGACCTCACCGATTTTCTGGTTCAACGATGCAATCGACGTGGCCAGCTTGTTCACCTTGGTCGCCATGTCGGACAGGCTGCCATTGAGGGTGGTGTTCTGGTCATTCAATTGTTTGGCGACGGTGTTGAAGCGATTGCTCAACGCCTGGGCACCGGTCAGCACCGACTGGCGCGACGTATCGTCGGTCGCCGATGACGAAACACCCTGCAGGGAGGTGAAGAACTTCTGCAGGACGCCGGTCAACCCGGTGTTGGTATCGGACAGCGTGGCGTCCAGTGGCGTGGCCTGAGCCTGGTACGCCGAGGCTTCACTGTTGAGCGAGGTGGCGGTGCGCAGCTGAGCATCGAGGTAGGAGTTGTATACCCGGCGAACGTCCGCCAGGGTCGTCCCGGTGCCGATGAACACATTACCGAACTGCTGCGAAGCCTTGGTGCTCTGCACGGTTTGCTGACGCGAATAACCGGCGGTGTCGACGTTGGCAATGTTGTTGCCTGTCACAGACAAAGAGGATTGGCTAGCCGCCAGACCCGACATCCCGATATTGAGCAAACTCATGGTTCAGACCTTATGCCTTGTGCCTATAAAGGCGTGGTGGTAGCGCCCGCCGCAGCGTAGTTTTGGTAACTCGTCATCTGCTTGGCTATCTGCGAAATCTTGCTGGCGTAGGCCGGGTCGGTTGCATACCCGGCTTTCTGCAACTCGCGTACAAACTGTTCTGGGTTATCGGCAGACTTCACCACAGCTTGATAGCGATTATTGGTCTGCAGCAAAGTCACCAGGTCATGGAAGCTGTCTTTGTACGAATCGTAGGAACGGAACTCGGCCGTCTCCTTGACCATCTCGCCATTGCGGAATTCGCTGGTGATCGCTCGCGCAGAATCACCCTTCCAGCTGCTGCCGGCCTTGATGCCGAACAGGTTGTGGCTGCTGCTGCCATCCTGGGCGCGCATGACTGATTTGCCCCAGCCGGTTTCCAGTGCGGCCTGAGCCACCAGGTAACGTGGATCGACGCCAATGCGGTCGGCGGCTTCCTTGGCCAGCGGCAACATGGTGTTGACGAATTCGTCGGCGGAGCTGAAGGCTTTTTTCGCGGGTGCCAAAGGAATCTGCGCCATGGCCCGACCATAAATCTGCATCTGCCCCTTTGACGATGTGTCCGTCTGCGAGGCCAGCCAATCGCCGTTGAACAGCGGGCCGGCGCCGGTCTTGGCGTTCTGCGGTAACTGGATCCGGGTCTGTGCGGTCGCGGCAGTGGCCGCGGTGTTCGTAACCGACGGCACCAGCCCGGCGAGCAAACGGTCCGCCAGTTTCGGCGGCAGCGCCAGGCGGCGCTGATTGAGCATCGCCACATCATTCGTGTGATCGGCGGTGTGCGTCGGCACCCTGCCCGAGCGCGACGCCCACAACGGACGCTGGCCATTGAGGCGCGACAACGGACCATTGGTGCCCGTCGTGCCTGCGTCTATCGGGGTTTGTACGGCCGCTTTCGCCGCCGCCTGTTTCGCCGCAGATGCAGCCTCAGCCTCACCTGGCGCCAACGGTTTGTTCTTCGACATCTGTCGCATCAGCACATCCGCCAGACCAATACCACCGCCTTCGCGGGACATGGAAATCGCCAATTGCTGGTCGTACATTTCCTGGTATTGCTTGGCGGCCGGCGTGTTGAGCGGGTTGTCCTTGCCCAGCGCTTCGGTGGCCGAACGCATGGACTTGAGCATTTCACCGAGAAACAGCGATTCGAACTCCTGCGCGACCTTGCGCATGTTGCCGTCGCTGTTCTTGTCGCCGACCTTGAGCTGGTTCAGGCGATTGAGGTCCGAATAGGACCCCGAATCGCTGGTGCTGAGTGTGCCGGCCTTGCGCATGTCCATGGTCGCTGTCCTCAGATCACGATCAGGTCGGCTTGCAGCGCGCCGGCCTGTTTCAATGCTTCGAGGATGGCCATCAAGTCACCCGGCGCCGCGCCGACCTGGTTCACCGCACGCACGATTTCGTCGAGGGTGGTGCCCGGGCCGAACTTGAACATTGGCTTGGCTTCCTGCTGGGCGTTGACCCGCGAGCGTGGCACGACGGCTGTCTGTCCGTTGGACAAAGGGCCGGGCTGGCTGACGATCGGGTCTTCGGTAATGGTCACGGTCAGGCTGCCGTGGGTCACGGCGGCCGGGGAAACTTTCACGTTCTGGCCAATGACGATGGTGCCGGTACGGGAGTTGATGATGACTTTCGCCACCGCCTGGCCCGGATCGACTTCGAGGTTTTCAAGAATCGACAGATAGTCGACACGCTGGCTTGGGTCCAAAGGTGCCGTGACGCGAATCGAGCCGCCGTCGATGGCCTGGGCAACGCCAGGGCCGAGCATATCGTTGATCTTGTCGACCACGCGCTTGGCGGTGGTGAAGTCCGAACGGTTGAGGTTCAGGGTCAGGCTGTTGCCCTGGTTGAAACCGCTCGGTACCGAACGCTCGACCGACGCACCACCCGGGATACGACCCGCCGACGGAACGTTGACGGTGATCTTCGAACCGTCACGACCTTCAGCATCGAAACCACCGACCACCAGGTTGCCTTGGGCGATGGCGTAGACGTTGCCATCGATACCCTTGAGCGGTGTCAGCAGCAAGGTGCCGCCGCGCAGGCTTTTGGAGTTACCGATGGAAGAAACGGTGATGTCGACCTGTTGACCCGGCTTGGCAAACGCCGGCAACTCGGCACTGATCGACACTGCTGCGACGTTCTTCAGCTGCACGTTACCCGAACCTGGCGGCACCTTGATGCCGAACTGCGAGAGCATGTTGTTGAAGGTCTGCAGGGTGAACGGGGTCTGGGTCGTCTGGTCGCCGGTGCCGTTAAGCCCGACCACCAGGCCGTAACCGATCAATTGGTTGGTCCGCACGCCGGAAATGCTGGCGATATCCTTCAGACGCTCAGCTTGAGCGTTGAAGGCTGCGGACAGCAACAGGGCGGCCACCATGAGACTTTTGAAGTTCAACGTAGCCACCTAGAAAGGGAACAGCGGGCTGAGGAAGAAACGGTCGAACCAGCCTGGCTGACTCGCATCGGCAAACGAACCGGTGCCCGAGTAGGTGATGCGTGCATCGGCAATGCGCGTCGACGAAACCGTGTTATCGGTGGCGATGTCATCGGCACGAACCAGGCCGGCAATCCGTACCAGCTCATCACCGGTATTGAGGGTCATCCACTTCTCGCCGCGCACCGCAATGATCCCGTTGGGCAACACGTCGGCGACGGTTACGGTGATCGAACCGGTGAGGCTGTTGCCCTGCCCGGCCTTGCTATCGCCCTTGGTTGCGCGGTCGCCGCTGTAGCTGGCATCCAGCGTCAGATCGCCGCTGCCGACCGGGTTATTCACGTTGGGCGTACTGCCAAACAGTGAGGACAGGCCAATGCTGGTCTTGCTGGTCTTGCCCACCTGGGAGTTGGCGTTCTTGCTCGCCTGGGTCTTCTCGTTCAGGGTGATGGTGATGATGTCACCGACCCGGAACGCCTTGCGGTCGCTGTACAGGTTCTGTTCGAAACCGGCCTGATAGATCGAGCCGTTGTTGGCGGCAGCCGGCAACGGCGTTCGCGGCAACACCGGGGCGTAATAAGGGTCATTGGGCTTGGGCGTCGGCGCGACGCAGCCTGCAAGCGAGACCACCCCACTCAGTGCCAGAACAGATACAAAGCGATTCATGACCCTACCTCACGGTGCTGCAGGCGGCTTCATGCCGCCTCATAGACTTGATTACAGATTCTGCGTTACGAACGAGAGCATCTGGTCGGCGGTGGAGATCACCTTGGAGTTCATCTCGTAAGCGCGCTGAGTGGTGATCATGTTGACCATCTCTTCAACGGTGCTGACGTTGGACCCTTCCAGGGTGTTCTGCAGCGTGGTACCGAAACCGTTCAGGCCCGGGGTGCCGACTTGTGGTGCGCCGCTGGCCGCGGTTTCCTGGAACAGGTTGTTACCGACCGCTTGCAGACCGGCCGGGTTGATGAAGTCGGCGGTTTGCAGGTTGCCGATCACCTGAGAGGCCGCGCTGCCGGGAACGGTGATGGACACTGTGCCGTCCGTACCGACCGTAAAACTCTGGGCGTTGTTCGGAACGACGATCGCCGGTTCCAGAGCGAACCCGCTGGCATTCACGACCTGACCGTTGGAATCGAGGTGGAACGTGCCGTCACGGGTGTAGGACGTGGTGCCATCCGGCTGCAGGATCTGGAAGAAACCGCGACCATTGACCGCCAGGTCGAGTGGCTGCTCGGTGGTCTGCAGGCTGCCGGCTGTGAAGTTTTTCTGGGTGCCGACAATGCGCACACCGGTGCCCACTTGCAGACCGGTCGGCAGTGCGCTGTCCTGGGTCGACTGGGCGCCAGGCTGGCGTTTGATCTGGTACAGCAAGTCCTGGAACTCGGCGCGGTCACGTTTGAAACCCGTGGTCGATACGTTCGCCAGGTTGTTGGAAATGGTGGTCAGGTTGGTGTCCTGGGCGGACAGACCTGTTTTGGCAACCCATAGAGCCGGAAGCATTTCGATTCTCCTCGTGCGCCTGTTTTACGGCGCGACGTTCTGGTAATTAGCTGATCTGCAAGACCCGAGCCATGGCCTGGTCATCGTCTTTGGCGGTGTTCATCATCTTGATGTGCAGCTCGAATTGCTTCGACAAGGCCAGTACCGAGGTCATTTCTTCCACGGCATTGACGTTGCTCGACTGAAGGAACCCGGACACCAGCTTGACGCTCGCATCGGCTTGCGCCGGCTTGCCGTCCTTGGTGTGGATCGAACCATCCAAGCCTTTGGTCATGTTCTTCGGGTCAGGGTTGACCAGTTTGATACGGTCGACTTGCGCGATCACCCGCGGGCCTTCGCCCATCGAACGAATACTGATGGTGCCGTCCTCGCCCACTTCGATTTTCTGCTCGGGCGGCACGGCGATCGGTCCGCCATTGCCCATCACCGGCATACCGTTGCCGGCCCGCAGCACGCCCAGGGCGTCAACGTCCAGGCTACCGGTGCGCACGTAACTTTCGCTGCCGTCAGGGCTTTGCACGGCAATCCAGCCATCGCCGGTCACTGCCACATCCAGATCACGGCCGGTTTCTACCATCGAACCTGACGAGAAGTCGGTGGCCGGACGCTCGGTCATGGCAAAGGCACGCGCCGGAAAGCTGTCACCAAACACCGGCATCGAACGAGCCTGTTCCAGGTCTTTCTGAAAACCGTTGGTGGAGATGTTTGCCAGGTTGTTGGCATGAGCCTTCTGCGCCAGTGCATTCTGGCTGGCGCCGGTCATTGCCACATAAAGGTACTTGTCCACAGTCGTTCCTCTGCATGCCGGACGTTTGCCGCCCACTGCTGTACTGCTGAGCGACAAGCAATTTGCAGACCAACTTTTTTCTGACGGCGCCGGGCCCGGCAAACAAAGGACTTGAAGGGTTTTGAGGGGATTGGGGAAATGTATCGAAGACGAAAAACCGGCGGTGTTATGCCGCTTCGCGGCAATCTTAAATGCCGATGGCCATATGATCGTTCCCACGCTCTGCGTGGGAATGCAGCCCGGGACGCTCCGCGTCCCATCAAGAGCCGAACGCGGAGCGTCCGTTGAGGCATTCCCACGCAGAGCGTGGGAACGATCAGTCAGGGGCCGGGCTCTTTGCCGACTTCGTACTCACGCAATTTATTGGCAATGGTGGTGTGCGAAACGCCCAACCGCTTACCCAGCTGCCGACTGCTCGGATGCTCGGAATACAGACGCTCCAGCACGGCTTTCTCAAAGCGCCCGACAATCTCATCCAGCCCGCCCTCAAGCGAAAAATCGCCGAGCGGCTGACGCACACCGTAATCCGGCAGACGAATATGTTCGGCCTTGACCGTCCCACCCTCACACAACGAAACCGCCTGGAACAACACGTTTTCCAATTGCCGGACATTGCCCGGCCAGTGGTAATGGCTAAGCCGCTCCATCGCCGCTGGCGCCAGCTTCGGCAGCGGACAACCAATCTGCCGGCTGGCCTGATCGAGGAAGTGCTCCACCAGCGGCGTCAGTCCATCGAGGCATTCACGCAGCGGCGGGATGTGCAAAGAGAGCACGTTCAAACGGTGATACAAATCCTGGCGAAACTCGCCGCGTGCGCACAACTCGGACAGGTCCACCTGAGTCGCACAGATCACCCGCACATCCAGATAAACCTCTTCATCGCTGCCCACACGACGGAAGCAACCGTCCTGCAGGAAGCGCAGCAATTTCACCTGCAAGCGCGGGCTCATTTCCCCGACACCATCCAGAAACAGCGTACCGCCCGCCGTCAGTTCCAACAGCCCAAGCTTGCCTTCGGCCCGTGCGCCTTCGAAAGCACCGGGGCCGTAACCGAACAATTCTGTCTCGGCCATCGATTCCGGCAGACCGGCGCAATTGAGCGCCATCAAGGGTGATTGGCCTCGTGGACTGGCCAGGTGACAGGCCCGCGCCAACAACTCTTTGCCAGTGCCGGTTTCGCCTTCGATCAAGAGCGGCGCATCCAGTGGCGCCATGCGTCGCGCCTCGCGCACCACCGCTGCCATCACCCTGGAGCTTTGGAAGATGCTGTCGAACCCGCGCAACTCCTGCTTGCGCACATTATAAATACGTTCTCCGACGCGGTCCGCGCGGTGCAACGTCAGCACCGCACCCGCCATTGCCTCGCTGTCGTCATGCTCTGATTGCAGTGGCGCGATATCGGCCAGAAACACATCGCCCTTGACCTTCACCCGCAAGCCGTTGATCCGCGATTTGTTGGCGCGCACCAGTTCCGGCAAGTCGAAATCCTCGGCGTAACGCGACAGCGGAATTCCCGGCACCTCATCCACCCGTACCCCGAGTAGCTGCGCCGCCGCACGGTTGGCCGCGACAATCGAGCCGCCCATGTCGATCGACAACACCGGAAACTCCAAGGCACCAAGCAAGGCATTGAGCTCCATATGCCGACGCTCGCTGGGCATCAGCCCTACGCGTTTGACGCCAAATACGCCGGCAATCGATTCAAATTTCGGACGCAGGGCCTGGAACTGAATGTTGATCAGGTTCGGGCAATGCAGGTAGATCGCGTTGCCATGCTCACCGCCGACCTCGCCGCGAGCGACGTTGATTCCGTACTCGACCAGCAAGTTGAGAATGTCGCGCAGAATGCCGATGCGGTTCTGGCAGTGGACTTTGATGCGCATATAAAAGGCCCGAAACAGGAGTGATCGAGGGCCCGAGCCAGGAATTTTCTGCGCAGGCGCCAACTTTGTCGTCAAGATTATGTGACAGGTGTAGGCCGATTCAACCCCGCAAATCGCAATACCTGCGCCATAGCGCGTAAACCGTAACGAATTCTTTACGGAAAATGCGGATTTTTCCTACTCTCGACACTTGGCACCTGCTGCAACGCCGCACACCTTGGGGTATTTCTAGGTCCATAGCAGGACATAACAAGAACGAAATCCCCTAGCAGGAGAGCAGCATGAAGCAGACGCAATACGTGGCTCGCGAGCCCGATGCGCAAGGTTTTATCGACTACCCCGCCGAAGAACACGCGGTGTGGAACACGCTGATCACTCGCCAACTGAAAGTGATCGAGGGTCGTGCGTGCCAGGAATACCTGGACGGTATCGAAAAACTCGGTCTGCCCCACGACCGCATTCCGCAACTTGGCGAAATCAACAAAGTCCTCGGCGAAACCACCGGGTGGCAAGTTGCCCGGGTGCCGGCACTGATCCCCTTCCAGACCTTCTTCGAATTACTGGCCAACAAGCAGTTTCCGGTGGCGACGTTTATCCGCACCCGTGAAGAGCTGGACTACCTGCAAGAGCCGGACATTTTCCACGAGATCTTTGGCCACTGTCCGCTGCTGACCAATCCCTGGTTCGCCGAATTTACCCACACCTACGGCAAACTTGGCCTACAGGCTTCCAAGGAAGAACGCGTGTATCTGGCGCGCCTGTACTGGATGACCATCGAGTTCGGCCTGGTTGATACCGAGCAAGGCCTGCGTATCTACGGCGGCGGCATTCTCTCTTCGCCGAAAGAAACCGTTTACTGCCTGTCGGACGAGCCTGAACATCAAGCCTTCGATCCGCTGGAATGCATGCGCACGCCGTATCGCATAGACATCCTGCAACCGCTGTACTTTGTCTTGCCGAACCTCAAGCGCCTGTTCGATCTGGCCCATGAAGACATCATGGGCATGGTCAAGCAAGGCATGCAGTTGGGCTTGCACACTCCCAAATTTCCGCCCAAAGCTGCTTGATCCGCAGCTTTTAGAATCAAGTGAGCCTGTCAGGACCCGACGCTTTGGTTTAGCGTGGGGGTACTGACGGTCGAATTCCAATAATCAGATTTCAGGAATCTCATCATGTCCACATTGAACCAAGCCCACTGCGAAGCCTGCCGCGCCGATGCCCCTCAGGTCAGCGACGAAGAATTGCCGGTACTGATCAAGCAGATCCCCGACTGGAACATCGAAGTTCGCGACGGCGTCATGCAGCTGGAAAAAGTTTTCCTGTTCAAGAACTTCAAGCACGCGCTGGCGTTCACCAACGCGGTCGGTGAAATCTCCGAGGCCGAAGGTCACCACCCGGGCCTGCTGACCGAGTGGGGCAAAGTCACCGTGACCTGGTGGAGCCACTCCATCAAGGGTCTGCACCGTAACGATTTCATCATGGCCGCACGCACTGACGAAGTGGCCAAGGACGCCGAGGGCCGCAAATAATGCATTTTGACGCCATAGGTCGAGTGCCCGGCGACCCGATTCTCGGCCTGATGGAGGCCTATGCGCAGGACCCTAATCCGCGCAAATTCGACCTTGGCGTGGGTGTCTATAAAGACGCCCAGGGCCTGACCCCGATTCCCCAGTCCGTGAAGCTCGCCGAGCAGCGCCTGGTGGATCGCCAGACCACCAAGACCTACATCGGCGGCCACGGTGAACCCGCCTTCGGCAAAGCGATCATTGAATTGGTGCTCGGCACCGATTCGCCGCTGATCGCTGAAAAACGCGCTGGCGCCACCCAGACACCGGGGGGCACCGGCGCGCTGCGTCTGAGTGCGGACTTCATTGCCCAATGCCTGCCCGGCCGTGGCGTGTGGCTGAGCAACCCGACCTGGCCGATCCACGAATCCATTTTCGCGGCGGCCGGGGTCAAGGTCAGTCATTACCCGTACGTCGGCAGCGATAACCGCCTCGATGTCGACGCCATGCTGGCCGTTCTCAACGAAGTGCCGAAGGGCGATGTGGTGCTGCTGCACGCCTGCTGCCACAACCCGACCGGTTTCGACCTGTCCCATGACGACTGGCGCCGCGTGCTGGATGTGGTGCGCAGCCGCGACCTGGTGCCGCTGATTGATTTCGCTTACCAGGGTTTCGGCGATGGCCTGGAACAGGATGCCTGGTCGACCCGTCTGTTCGCCGACGCGTTGCCGGAAGTGCTGATCACCAGTTCCTGTTCGAAGAACTTCGGCTTGTACCGCGACCGTACCGGCGCGCTGATTGTCTGTGCGAAAACCGCTGAGAAGCTGGTGGATATCCGCAGCCAGTTGGCCAACATCGCCCGTAACCTGTGGTCGACACCACCGGATCACGGTGCCGCCGTGGTCGCGACCATCCTTGGCGATCCGGAGCTGAAAAGCCTCTGGGCCGACGAGGTGGAAACCATGCGCTTGCGCATCGCCCAATTGCGCAGCGGTCTGCTGGAAGCACTTGAGCCGCACGGTTTGCGTGAGCGCTTTGCGCACATGGGCGTGCAACGCGGGATGTTTTCCTACACTGGCTTGTCGCCGGCGCAGGTCAAACAGCTGCGTGATCACCACAGCGTTTATATGGTTGGCACCGGCCGGGCCAACGTCGCCGGAATCGACGCAACCCGCCTGGACCTGCTGGCCGAGGCGATTGCCGAAGTCTGCAAGTAACCCCCGTCCTCCACTGATCGTACTGATCGTTCCCACGCTCCGCGTGGGAATGCAGCCCGGGACGCTCCGCGTCCCAGCCAAAGCCGAACGCGGAGCGTCCGTTGAGGCATTCCCACGCGGAGCGTGGGAACGATCATCTGGGTCACCCCTCTCGACCTGTCTAGACAATCCCATCCGTCGAAACAAATGGATATAAAAGTCTATTTGTCATTTCTCCTGCTGTATCCTGCCCAAGCTTTGTAAAAGCGCGGATCTACCAGATCTATCAACAGACTTTGCGAGGAGCGCGAAACATGCACGAGATCCCTAATCTCCCCTTCCCAAGCCTGCACGAAACTGAGCAGACAACCACGCAACAAGCCGGCGCCCAACAGCCCGAGCCGAAGGAAGCCACTGAACGCCGCCAGGCTGACAGCGAAGACTGAAACACCCGCAATGCCAGACCGTGTGGAAAGCGCTAACATGCGCTTTCCACACCGCCTGAACCGCGAGTTCGACACCATGAGCGATGATTTCACTGAAACCCAAGCCAGCGTCCTGATCGGCACCGCCGAGAAGATGATCGAGATCTGGAATCGCCTTTCCCCCGAAAAACAAGCCACGCTGCTCGCCCGTTTCGGTAGCGAAGAAAACGCCCTGGCCGCCCTGGTCACGACGCAACTGGTCGCCCCCACCAAAACCTGACTTACGCCACCCGGCAAATAGTTTTACTTTTTCCACGCCCCTCGGCCGCCCGCGCCGGTATCATAAGCAGCCTATCTATCCTGCTTTCCCGTGGACCTTTACCCATGTCTGAAAACCAGCGCCCCCTGGCGGTCACGCTGCAAGTCGTTTCCATCGTTCTGTTCACCTTCATCGGCTACCTCAATATCGGCATTCCCCTGGCCGTATTGCCCGGCTACGTCCACAGCGACCTGGGCTTTGGCGCCGTGATCGCAGGGCTGGTGATCAGCGTGCAATACCTGGCCACCCTGCTCAGCCGGCCTTACGCCGGGAAAATCATCGACAATAAAGGCAGCAAGCTGGCGGTGATGTACGGCCTCGCCGGCTGCGGCTTGAGCGGTGTGTTCATGCTGATCTCTGCCTGGACCCAAAGCTTGCCGATGCTGAGCCTGATCAGCCTGTTGATCGGCCGACTGGTGCTCGGTAGCGCGGAAAGCCTGGTGGGTTCCGGTTCGATTGGCTGGGGCATTGGCCGGGTCGGCGCGGCGAACACCGCCAAGGTGATTTCCTGGAACGGTATCGCCAGCTACGGCGCGCTGGCGGTCGGCGCACCGCTGGGGGTGCTGTTGGTCAGTCAGTTGGGCTTGTGGAGCATGGGGGTGAGCATTGTGCTGCTGGCCGTCCTCGGTCTGACGCTGGCCTGGCCGAAAACCGCCGCGCCGATTGTGGTCGGCGAACGGCTGCCGTTCATGCACGTGCTCGGTCGGGTGCTGCCGCACGGTTGCGGCCTGGCACTGGGCTCGATTGGTTTCGGCACCATTGCCACTTTCATCACCTTGTATTACGCCACGCAACACTGGAACAACGCGGTGCTGTGCCTGAGCCTGTTCGGCGCCAGCTTCATTGGTGCGCGGCTGCTGTTCGGCAACCTGATCAACCGCCTCGGCGGCTTTCGCGTGGCAATTGCCTGCCTGTCGGTGGAAACCCTGGGCTTGTTGCTGCTGTGGCTCGCACCGGATGCGCATTGGGCGTTGGCCGGCGCGGCATTGAGCGGTTTCGGCTTCTCGCTGGTATTTCCGGCGCTGGGGGTTGAAGCGGTCAACCTGGTGCCCGCCTCCAGCCGTGGCGCGGCGGTCGGTGCCTATTCGTTGTTCATCGATTTGTCGCTGGGGATCACCGGACCGCTGGCCGGTGCGATTGCCGCAGGCTTTGGTTTTGCCTCGATCTTCCTGTTCGCCGCGTTCGCTGCGTTGAGCGGATTGGCACTCAGCGTGTACCTGTACCGGCAGGCGCCAAAGTATCGGGAAGAACGCGACGCCGGCTAGAAATCCACTTTGCCGCGCCCGGCCTTGATGCTGCCACGCTTGGTCTTGGATTCGAGCCGGCGCTTCTTCGAACCGAGGGTCGGCTTGGTCGGACGACGTTTCTTTTCGACCTTGGTAGCGCTGAGAATCAACTCGACCAGCCGCTCCAGCGCATCCGCGCGATTGGCTTCCTGCGTGCGGTATTGCTGGGCCTTGATGATCAACACGCCGTCACTGGTGATGCGACTGTCGCGCAGCGCCAGCAGCCGCTCCTTGTAGAACTCGGGCAAGGACGATGCCGCAATGTCGAAGCGCAGGTGCATGGCGCTGGAGACTTTGTTGACGTTCTGCCCACCAGCCCCCTGGGCGCGAATGGCCGTCAACTCGATCTCGGCATCCGGCAGATGCACATTGTTGGAAATCACCAGCATGGAAAAGCGTCCGTATTCAGAACGTGCAGGATACCGCGAATCAGATCCCCGGTACGCCGAAGATCCCTTGTGGGAGCGGGCTTGCTCGCGAAGGCGGTGAATCAGGCGATGTTGATGTCGACTGACACACCGCCTTCGCGAGCAAGCCCGCTCCCACAGGGGATTTGTGTAAACCCATAAAACAACAAACCCGGCACATGGCCGGGTTTGTTGTTTCTGCGTGCTGCGCTTACTTCACGTTTGCCGCGTGCAGGGCATGTTGCGCACTGCGTTTGTTCTTGATGCCGTAGCAAACCCACATGAACGCCACCCACACCGG
Organism: Pseudomonas sp. JAI111; assembly: GCF_024809425.1. NCBI lineage: Bacteria > Pseudomonadati > Pseudomonadota > Gammaproteobacteria > Pseudomonadales > Pseudomonadaceae > Pseudomonas > Pseudomonas sp. JAI111. Next base: position 984,523 of record NZ_JANUCB010000001.1, read on the forward strand.
GATCGCGTACACCGAGATCTGAATCCCCGGGATCAGCAGCATCACGCAAAGAATGAACACCACGAACGCCAGGCAGATGTAGTTCCCGTACGGGTACCACAGGGCCTTGAACAGCGGCGTCTGCTTGGTCTTGTCCATGTGCTGGCGGAACTTGAAGTGCGAGAAGCTGATCATCGCCCAGTTGATCACCAGGGTCGCAACCACCAGCGACATCAACAGTTCCAGCGCGTTTTGCGGAATCAGGTAGTTGAGCAACACCGCGATCAGCGTCACCGCCGCCGACGCGAGGATCGAACGCACCGGCACGCCGCGCTTGTCGATTTTCGACAACACTTTTGGCGCATCGCCCTGCTCGGCCATGCCCAGCAGCATGCGGCTGTTGCAGTAGGTGCCGCTGTTGTAGACCGACAACGCAGCGGTCAGCACCACGAAGTTGAGGATGTGCGCGGCGGTGTTGCTGCCGAGCATCGAGAACACCTGAACGAACGGGCTACCGCTGTAGGAGTCGCCAGACGCGTTCAAGGTAGCCAGCAGGCTGTCCCAAGGGGTCAGCGACAACAGAATGACCAACGCACCGATGTAGAAAATCAGGATCCGGTAGATCACCTGGTTAATGGCTTTGGGGATCACGGTTTTCGGTTTGTCAGCTTCGGCGGCGGTGAAACCGAGCATTTCCAGGCCACCGAAGGAGAACATGATGATCGCCATCGCCATCACCAGACCGCTCACGCCGTTCGGGAAGAAGCCGCCGTGAGACCACAGGTTACTCACCGAGGCTTGCGGGCCGCCGTGGCCGCTGACCAGCAAGTAGCTGCCCAACGCGATCATGCCGACGATCGCCACGACCTTGATGATCGCGAACCAGAACTCGGCCTCGCCAAAGACTTTGACGTTGGCCAGGTTGATCAGGTTGATCAAGACGAAGAAGCCGGCGGCGGAAACCCAGGTCGGAATGTCCGGCGCCCAATAGTGGATGTATTTGCCGACGGCAGTCAGCTCCGACATGCCCACCAGAATGTACAGGATCCAGCAGTTCCAGCCCGACAGGAAGCCGGCGAAACCGCCCCAGTATTTGTGCGCGAAGTGGCTGAAGGATCCGGCCACGGGCTCTTCGACGATCATTTCGCCGAGCTGGCGCATGATCATGAACGCGATGAAGCCGCAGATGGCATAGCCGAGGATCATCGACGGACCGGCGGATTTGAGCACGCCGGCCGAGCCGAGGAACAACCCTGTACCGATCGCGCCACCGAGGGCGATCAATTGAATATGGCGATTTTTCAGGCCGCGTTTCAGCTCGCCTGAATGCGAGTTTTGTCCACTCATGAAAAGGGTCTCACGCAAGGTTTGATGATGTTCAGTAGACGTTGCTGCTCAATTGCACTTTCAAGCAGCGCCGATCAAACCCCAGCGCAAGCACCAGGAGTTCAGCGTATTTACTACGGTCATGCGTCACCTGTTTGTTTTTATCTGTGACGAAATCGAACCCGACACGCTCGTGACGCGACGGAGTGAACAAGGCGGATAGCCTCGAAATTTGCGCATTTGCGCAGGAGGTCACAGGTAAAACGCGGCGCATTGTACACCTGTAACCCCCTGCTGCCAGACACCACTGGATCAGCGTGTCATTTGCCGGGATTGCCTGTGTCCGCCCCGAGCGTCTCGGGCGGCTGCATAAATAGGATCAGACCTTTGCAGGTCATCGACGGGAGCAACGATTAAATCGCCCCACGGGGAGAGATGAAGATGAGTCACGGCGTTCATTGCGCCTCCTTCTTGTTATGCACCTGCACGGCAGGCATGGGGCGCATCTCACCCTTCCGGAGCGCCTGAAACAAGCCGCCCAGAGCCCTGCAAGCGAGTTAAACGGTGTCAGGACGGCAGGTTTTCCTTACAGGCTTGCCGTGTCCGTCAATCCAAGGGGTTTGAAGGGCATTTTCGTCAGCATTTCTTTACAAGCCGTAACGTAAATATTCCACATCAGATCCCTTCGCCGGACGACTGCAAATTGACGGTGGGACGCTTCTGACGGAAAAGGTCGAGTTAGTTTTTTGTTTTCTATTAATAAATTCGCCGCCTAAAAACAGAATAAAAAGTTCAAATAAATCTTATTTAATTATTTTTTTGCAATTTAAAAAGCCCTGAACTAGGTTTTCAGCGACTTGCCGAAACGCATCAACCGGCAAGTTGGCGCGTTATTCAATGACTGAAAAATGCGTCGCTGCACTTACCGAAAAAGTCATCTAGGAGATTCACAATGCAAGCACTTGAAAAAGACTTGGACACTGAACTGCAACTGGACGATTGGTTTGAAGCACCGACCCATGAAGCCGCCGTTGAAATGATGCAAGCCGACGCGGTTGTTCCGTTCGGCACGGCGATGTGGCCTTTGTAAGCCATCCTGGCGGGCATAATCCGGCCGGTTGTGCCCGCCACTTTTCTCGGTTTGTCAGGGAGGACTACATGGATAAGCAACGCGCCATTTCGCATTTCCTTTACTACCTCGAACATCACCCTGCCCTTGCCGGCCTTCATCCGGCGAAGGTCTTGCTGGGCCATACGGCTGATTACGAGGCGCTGACCGGTGCCATCGTCGAACAGGCCACTGGCAGACAGCCATTTTGTTTCAGCACCCTGCGCCTGGACCTCGAACCGACAGAAACGCTGGCCCAGGCGATTGTCGACAGCGACCTGTACATTTTCTTCTATGACTCTTCCACCCTTGCCAATCCACGGCCCGAAGGCCCGGAGTTTGTCCGCGCGCTGCAAGGCGTCATGGCCGAGAACTGGAAGAAGTCGCTGCTGTTCAAGGATTACGGCGATTACTTCTACGACACTTTCAGTGTCACGCCGCAACGTATTGCCGGGTTGAACAGCCACTTGATCCAGCGCATGTCGCAGGCGACAACCCTGAGTTTCAAAGATGATCTTGGCTCGTGGTTTGAAACACCGCTGAGCAGCATCAAGAAGTGGACCGACATCAACGGTGTCGGCAACTTTGACCTGGCCCCCGGTGAAATCGCGACGCACAGCGAAGCCATTAATGGCCGGGTAAAGTTTATGGGGACGTTCCTCAGCACCATCCCGTTTGCCCGCAAATACGGCGTATTGGAATCACCGCTGGAGTTGTGGATCGAGAACTCGACCATCAGCAAGATCGCCACGGACGTGCCGGGGCTGGAACATGACTTCAACAAATACCTGGATGCCAACCCATCGAATCGGCGGATCGAGGAGCTGGGGATTGGCACCAACGAAGGCGTGAAGGCGCTATACGCGCGCAATGCCGGGTTTGAAGAGCGCCATTGCGGGTTGCATCTGGGGTTGGGTGGCGGGGCCAAGGGCAGCCATCATCTGGACCTGATTTTTTCCAGCGGCGTGTTGGCGCTGGATGATGAGCCGGTGTTTGATGGGCGATTTGTGTTTTAACCACAAAGCAGGCGGTGTCACTACGGGCCTCATCGCGAGCAAGCTCGCTCCCACAAGTGACCGCGTTGTCTCATGGAAATGCGATCCACTGTGGGAGCGAGCTTGCTCGCGATGAGGCCAGAACAGTCACCACCTTACTTAAAGACAGACAAAAAAAACGCCAACCCGAAGGTTGGCGTTTTTTTATGGGCGCTTACCGATTACTCAGGCTTGCGACGACCAAAGCCCGGGCGCTGGCCCGAACCGGCTGGTGCACCGCGACGCTTGCCCGATGGCGCGTCCTTGTCGACCAGAACGATGCCTGGGCGTTTCTTCGGCGCTGGCTTGGCCGGGCGCTTGGTGTCCGAAGGACGGTCTGCCACAGGCGTACCGCGACCTGCTGGAGCACCGCGATCACTGCGACCACCGCTTGGCGCACCGCGGCCTTCGCCACGTTCAGTGCGGCCATTGGCCGGACGCGGCGTGCGTGGACCGCGCTCGCCATCGGCACGCGGTGCCACTGGCTTGCGGGCCGGACGCTCGCCTTCGATCTTCGGCTCACGTGGAGCACGTGGACCGGCAGCCGGGGCGCCAGCAGCTGGGCGCAACGTACGCACGCGCTCGGTCTTGCCGACCGGACGGGACGATTTGCGCTGCATACGCTCAAGCTTGTCTTTGCTCTTGGCGTTCATCTGCGGCATGGCCACCGGGGTCAGGCCCACTTCAGCACTCAGGATGTCGACTTCGTACTGGCTCATTTCGCGCCAGCGACCCATCGGCAGGTCGGAGTTGAGGAACACCGGACCGAAACGCACGCGCTTCAGACGGCTGACCACCAGGCCCTGGGATTCCCACAGGCGACGGACTTCGCGGTTGCGACCTTCCATCACCACGCAGTGATACCAGTGGTTGAAACCTTCGCCGCCCGGAGCCTGCTTGATGTCGGTGAACTTGGCCGGGCCGTCTTCGAGGACGACGCCTGCTTTCAGACGCTCGATCATCTCATCATCGACTTCACCACGTACACGTACCGCGTATTCACGGTCCATTTCGTAGGACGGGTGCATCAGGCGGTTAGCCAACTCACCGTCGGTGGTGAACATCAGCAGACCGGTGGTGTTGATGTCCAGGCGACCGATGTTGATCCAGCGGCCTTCTTTCGGCTTCGGCATTTTGTCGAACACGGTCGGACGGCCTTCCGGGTCGTCACGGGTGCAGATTTCACCGTCGGGCTTGTTGTACATGATCACGCGGCGTACCGACTCGGCGGCTTCTTCGCGCTTGATCACCTTGCCATCAATGGTGATGGCGTCATGCAGGTCGACGCGCAGGCCAAGTGTGGCGTCTTTGCCGTTGACCTTGATGCGGCCATGACTGATCCAGGCTTCTACGTCACGGCGCGAGCCGACGCCGATACGGGCGAGGACTTTCTGCAGCTTTTCGCCTGCTGGGCCGATTTCCTGGTCGTCTTTCTGGTCGTTGATACTCATCTGGGCACCTCCCGGTGTGGTCTGTTCAGGCGGCCCATGATTGAGCGTCCTGAAGCGATGTAAAACTGTTACTTTTTTGAAGAGCTTGGGCGTAGGGATCGCCGAAGGGTCGCGAATCATACGCTCATGGGAGCGTTTGCGCATCAGAGACTAGCTGATGATTGCCTGCTTATTTGCTTTTACGCCGAACGGCGCCGCCGAGTTTGTTCAACCTGAGCGCCGACTCCGCGAGCACTGTGCGCTTGTCAGCCTTGTCGAGTTTCTTCCAGGCCCTGATCTCGCGCTTGCTGCGGCCACAGCCGAGGCAGATGTCGTCGTTGAATTTGCAGAGACTGATGCAGGGGTCTTTGGTAGAACTCATCAAATACTCCAGACAACACAAACCCCTTGTGGGAGCGGGCTTGCTCGCGAATGCGGTGGGTCAGTCGACATCTTTGTTGCCTGACCCACCGCATTCGCGAGCAAGCCCGCTCCCACAGGGATTTCTATTGTTCTCAGGGTTGAGGTCAGTCGTCGAATTCGCGGCGTTCGGCTTCGATTGCTTCGGCCAAGGCCCGGGCTTCGGCTTCTTCGTCGCTCAATTCGGGCTCGGGTTTCGATTGTTCGAGAGCGGCGACAGCAGCCAGGAGTTTCTCTCGCGCTTCGGCGACACCGAGGACGTCGTCTTCCCGCTCTTCTTCCGGCTCCTCTTCGACTGTGGCTTCAGGCTCAGGATGAAGTTCAACTTCAATTTCCGGCTCCGGCCGCTCCAGCACTTCTTCAGTCTCAGTCAACGCGCCATCGCGCAAAATGTCGTCGAAGTCGGTCTTGAGCCCCTCCTCCATGGTGTCCAGTTCCAGCAACAGCGTATGGAAACTGGTTTCTTCCTTGGGCTCTTCCGGCTCGGCACTGGCGTCGGCCAGTTCCTGCAAGCTGGCCGGGACTGGCGCGTCGTCGAAGTCGAGCACCGGATCAGGCTCCAGCTCACGCAAGTCAGCCAGTGGCGGCAAATCGTCGAGGTTTTTCAGGTTGAAGTGATCGAGAAAAGCCTTGGTGGTAGCGAACATCGCCGGTTTGCCGGGCACGTCACGGTAACCGACGATGCGGATCCACTCGCGCTCCAGCAAGGTTTTGACGATGTGACTGTTGACCGCCACGCCCCGCACGTCTTCGATTTCGCCCCGGGTGATCGGCTGTCGATAGGCGATCAGGGCGATGGTTTCGAGCATGGCGCGCGAATACCGCTGCGGGCGTTCTTCCCACAGTCGTCCGACCCAAGGCGAAAACTTTTCGCGAATCTGCAGGCGATAGCCGGAGGCCACTTCCTTCAGCTCGAAGGCGCGACCGTCGCAGGACTTGGCCAGAATCGTCAGGGCTTTCTTGAAGACCGGCGGCTCCGGTCGCTCGCCCTCTTCGAAGAGTTCGAAGAGGCGTTCCAGCGATTGCGGTTTTCCCGAGGCCAACAGAAAGGCTTCAAGCAGTGGCGCCAGCTCGCGGGGTTCAGTCAGGTTCATGATTCAACTCGTTATTCGGCTCGGGCTCGCACGTGGATCGCCGCGAACGGCTCATTCTGCACCAGCTCGACCAAAGATTCCTTGACCAGTTCAAGGATCGCCATAAACGTCACCACGACCCCCAGGCGTCCTTCTTCAGCGGTGAACAGCTCGACGAAGGGCACGAAACCGCCGCCCTTGAGCCGATCCAGCACGTCGCTCATGCGCTCGCGGGTCGACAGCGCCTCGCGGCTGACCTGGTGACTTTCGAACATGTCGCCACGGCGCAGGACTTCGGCCATGGACAACAACAGCTCTGACAGGCGCACGTCCGGCAACAGTTTGCGCGCCCGGGCTTCGGGGGCATCGAGCTTGGGCACGACCACGTCGCGCCCGACCCGGCTCAGGCCATCGATGCCTTCGGCGGCAGCCTTGAAGCGTTCGTACTCCTGCAAGCGCCGGATCAGCTCGGCACGCGGGTCCTCTTCTTCGTCTTCGATGGTTTCGGCACGCGGCAGCAACATCCGCGACTTGATCTCGGCCAGCATCGCGGCCATCACCAGGTACTCGGCGGCCAGCTCCAGGCGCACCGACTGCATCAACTCGACATACCCCATGTACTGACGGGTGATTTCCGCCACCGGGATGTCGAGGATGTTGATGTTCTGTTTGCGGATCAGGTACAGCAGCAGGTCGAGGGGACCTTCGAAGGCTTCGAGAAAAACCTCGAGTGCGTCCGGCGGGATGTACAGGTCCAGCGGCATTTCCATGACCGCCTGGCCATAGACCATGGCGAAGGGCAGCTCCTGCTGGGCGCCGGCCTGACTGTCAACGGGTTCTACTGCGGACATCTACGCCTCGGCCATGAACGGCGCAGGGTCGCCGCAACCCACGCGGATCACTTCCGGCTCGCCGTCGGCGAGGTTGATCACGGTGGACGCCTTGATCCCGCCGAAACCGCCATCGATGATCAGGTCGACCTGATGCTCGAGCACCTGGCGCATTTCGTAAGGATCGGTCATCGGTTCGGTTTCGCCGGGCAGGATCAGGCTCACGCTCATCAGCGGCTCACCGAGCTCTTCAAGCAGCGCCAGGGCTATCGGATGGCTTGGCACCCGCAGGCCGATGGTGCGTTTTTTCGGATGCAGCAACAGGCGCGGGACTTCGCGGGTGGCGTTCAGAATGAAGGTGTACGGCCCCGGCAGGTGCGCCTTGAGCAAGCGGAACAGGCCGGTGTCGATCTTGGCGAACAGCCCCAGCTGCGACAGGTCGCTGCAAATCAGCGCGAAGTTGTGCTTGTCGTCCAGCCCGCGCAACCGGCGCACGCGCTCCACGGCGTTCTTGTCGCCGATCTGGCAACCAATGGCGTAGGACGAGTCTGTGGGATAAATCACCACCCCGCCTTTGCGGATGATCTCGACAGCCTGCTTGATCAGGCGCGCTTGCGGGTTTTCCGGATGAATCTGGAAAAATTGACTCACATTCTCTACCTGTTCAGACGACGGCAATAATTGGGTCATGTTTGAATCGACACCACAGTGGTGGCAGATCCTCCGGGAGCGGGCGATATTCACCGATCTCGGACCAGCCTCCAGGGCCATGAAAATCACTGCCGGCGCTGACCAGCAGACCGAACTCACGGGCGAGAATCGCCAGGCTGCCCACTTGTTCGGCGGGCTGATGGCCATTGACCACTTCGATAGCGTGGCCCCCTGCTTGAATATAGTCAGAAATCAGCCGGCGACGCTTGCTGCGTGTGAAATCGTAGTGCCACGGATGCGCCAGGCTGACCCAGGCTTGCGCGGCCCTGAGGGTTTCAACCGTGTCTTCAAGGGTCGGCCAGTGTTGCTTGACGTCGCCCAGCTTGCCGGCGCCCAGCCATTTGCGGAACGCTTCGGCGCGATCCTTGACGAAACCTTCACGCACCATCCAGTCGGCGAAATGCGGTCGGGCCGGGGCATTGCCGCTGTCACCCAGCTCCTGCTGCATGGCCCGGGCACCGTCCAGCGCTCCCGGCATGCCTTTCAGCGCCAGCTTGCGGCTTATTTCTTCGGACCTTAGCCAGCGGCCATCGTGCAATTTGGCGATGGCCTCGACCAACGGTGCGGCATTGACATCAAACCCGTAGCCCAGCACATGAATGGTCGCCCCACCCCAAGTGCAGGACAATTCCACGCCATTGACCAGTTGCATTCCCAGTTCGGACGCAGCGGTGCGGGCCTCATCGAGGCCTTCGAGGGTGTCGTGATCGGTCAAGGCCAGGACTCGCACGCCTTTCTCGTACGCACGCGCAACCAGAACTGCCGGCGCGAGTGCGCCATCGGAAGCGGTGCTATGGCAGTGCAAATCGACATTCACGGGGATGTGTTACCTCAAATCAGCTGACGCTATCGCGCGCCCATATGTTTGTTATTATGCCGCCACATCCTGCTTCTGGCTGCCACTGTGAAACAATTCATCGATTTCATCCCGCTTCTGCTGTTTTTCATCGTCTTCAAGATCGATCCACGGGTCGTCGACGTCGCCGGCCATGAAGTGACTGTAGGCGGTATTTACAGCGCCACCGCGATGCTGATCATCAGTTCCCTGGTGGTTTACGGCGCGCTGTTCATCAAGCAGCGCAAGCTGGAGAAGAGCCAGTGGCTGACCCTCATCGCCTGCCTGGTGTTCGGTAGCCTGACCTTGGCATTCCACAGCGAGACCTTCCTTAAATGGAAGGCGCCGGTGGTCAACTGGCTGTTCGCTCTGGCCTTCATTGGCAGCCACTTCATCGGCGACCAACTGCTGATCAAGCGCATCATGGGCCACGCACTGACGCTGCCGGACCCGATCTGGACGCGCTTGAACATCGCCTGGATCGGGTTTTTCCTGTTTTGCGGTGCCGCCAACCTGTTCGTCGCGTTCACGTTCCAGAGCTACTGGGTCGACTTCAAGGTCTTCGGCAGCCTGGGCATGACGTTGCTGTTCCTGGTCGGCCAGGGCATTTACCTGTCCCGCCACCTGCATGACACCGATACCACAACGCCAAAAACCGAGGACTGACATGCTTTACGCAATCATTGCCACAGACGTTGCCGACTCCCTCCAAGCCCGCCTGGCCGCACGGCCTGCACACCTTGAGCGCTTGCAAGTGCTCAAGGGCGAAGGGCGTATCGTGTTGGCCGGTCCGCACCCGGCGGTCGACAGCAATGATCCGGGCGCCGCGGGTTTCACCGGCAGCCTGATCGTCGCCGAGTTCGACTCCCTGAGCGCGGCACAAGCCTGGGCCGATGCGGATCCTTACGTCGCCGCAGGCGTCTACGCCAACGTTTCGGTCAAGCCGTTCAAGCAAGTCCTGCCATAAAGTCCTGCCTCGCGGTGAACCTTGACGGTTCATCGCGCTCTCAACGCTCATTATTCTCGTTTGACGGCCGACAACCTGCCCAATACTCGTATTGGAATCAGGAGTGGCGATGCGCAAAGGTCCGTTGTGTCTGATGTTGATGACGTTGTCGATTGTGGCCCCTGTCCACGGTGAGGAACGCGCCGAGGGCGCCGGTTCGACGCCGTTGTCATTGAGCGCCGGCAGTCAGATCACCGAGTTGCAACAACGCTTGAAAGCTAGCGAACAGCAACGAGAAGAACTGAGCAAACAACTGCAAAATACCGATAACGAACGTGAAAGCGCTCAACTGACCCGGTTGCGCCAAGAGAATCAGCGCCTCAAGCTGCAACTCAAGGAAACCCAGGCCAGCAACCCGATGCCACGCCTGCTGACCGATCAACAGCAGTGGTTCGTCATTGGCGCCGCAGTTGCGCTTTTGGCGCTGCTCTGCGGTATCTTCGCCAGCGGTGCCACGAGAAAACGTAGGCAATGGCTAAATTGAGTGAGTCATGAGCGAGCTGTTATTAATTGATGATGACCAGGAGCTGTGTGAGCTCCTGAGCAGTTGGCTGAGCCAGGAAGGCTTTCAGGTCCGCGCCTGTCACGACGGCCAGAGTGCCCGCCGGGCGCTGGCCGAAACGTCTCCGGCAGCCGTGGTGCTGGACGTGATGCTGCCCGATGGCAGCGGCCTTGAGCTGCTCAAGCAACTGCGCAGCGACCATCCCGACTTGCCGGTGCTGATGCTCTCGGCCCGAGGCGAACCACTGGATCGCATTCTCGGCCTGGAACTGGGCGCCGACGATTACCTGGCCAAGCCGTGCGACCCGCGGGAACTGACAGCCCGTCTGCGCGCCGTATTGCGCCGCAGCCATCCGGCGGCCGCGTCGAGCCAGCTCGAACTGGGCGACCTGTGTTTCAGCCCGGTGCGCGGTGTGGTCAGCATCGACGAACAGGAATTCACCCTCACCGTTTCCGAAAGCCGCCTGCTCGAAGCTTTGCTCAAGCAACCTGGCGAGCCGCTGGACAAGCAGGAACTGGCGCAAATCGCCCTCGGTCGCAAATTGACCCTGTACGACCGCAGCCTGGACATGCACGTCAGCAACCTGCGCAAAAAGATCGGTCCGCACCCCGATGGCCGTCCACGCATCGTTGCCCTGCGTAGTCGCGGTTATTACTACAGTCTGTAAGATTTGTCAGGTCAGTACAAAATCGTCTTTACTCAAGCTTTACGCTGCGCTGACCGCCGCTTACCTTGATCCTCGTAATCTGTACTCATCCGGAACGTACCGGGAACGAGACAAGGAGATACACCATGCGCAAGACTCTTATCGCTCTGATGTTCGCTGCCGCCCTGCCGACCATTGCCATGGCTGCGCCTGAAGGTGCCGGCCCGATGGGTGGCCCGATGGACGGTTCGCACCACGGCGGTCAGATGCACGGCATGCACGGCAAAGGCCCGTATAGCCAGCTCGACCTGAGCCGCGAACAGCGCGACCAGATCCGCAAGATCATGGGCGAGCAGATGCACGAGCGTAAGCAACTGGTCGAAAAATACCTGGAAAAACTCTCGCCAGCCGACCAGAAAGCCATGAAAGACGAAATGGCCGCCAACCACAAGAAAGCCGAAGCCGACGTGCGTGCCCTGCTGAAACCGGATCAACAGAAGAAATTCGACGAAATCCAGAAAAAACAGGCTGAGCGTCGCGCCGAATGGGCTGAGTTCAAGGCCTGGAAAGCGCAGCAACAGCAACAGCAGCAACAGCAGCAACAGCCAAAAGCGCAATAATGCGTTAACTCCGGACCCGACGGCTAAACCCGTCGGGTCTTTTGCCACTCAATTTTTAATGTGGGAGCGAGCCTGCTCGCGATGGCGGTGTGTCAGGCAAATATTTGTTGACTGATACACAGCCATCGCGAGCAGGCTCACTCCCACACTGGTTTGTGATTGTTCGAGGATTTCCTGTGCGCTCATTGTTCTGGCGTATTCTGGCCAGCTTCTGGCTGGCCATCGCCCTGGTTGCGGGGCTGTCCATTCTGCTGGGGCACATGCTTAACCAGGACGCGTGGATACTCAGTCGCCACCCGGGCCTCAATAACCTGGCCGAACAGTGGACGCAAACCTACGAATCCCAGGGCGAGGAAGCGGCCCAGGACATTCTGGAACAGCGCAAACGCCAATATCACATCGACGTTCAAGTGCTCAACGAAAGCGGCGATCCAGTGGTGCGCGGCACGTTCCCCCGTCGTGCCGCAGCCTTCGAAGCACGGCAGAACAATGACGATCGGCGCCTGCCATGGCGGCGTCTGACCGCCGAATACACCAGCGACAAAACCGGCGACACCTACCTGCTGATCTACCGTATCCCACACCCTGAACTGGACGCCTGGCACCGCGAAAGCCTGCTCTGGCCGTTGAGCGCATTGGGTATCGCCCTGGTAGTGCTGACCCTTTTCAGCCTGTTCGTCACCCTGTCCATTACGCGTCCGCTGAGTCGCTTGCGCGGCGCGGTGCATGATCTGGGGCAAACCACGTATCAGCAGAACAGCCTGGTAAAACTGGCCAACCGCCGCGATGAATTCGGCGTGCTGGCCAACGATTTCAACCGCATGGGTGCGCGCCTGCAAAGTCTGATCAGCAGCCAGCGGCAATTGCTGCGCGATGTGTCCCACGAATTGCGCTCCCCCCTCGCCCGACTGCGCATCGCGCTGGCACTGGCCGAACGGGCAACGCCCGAGGAACGGGAAAAACTTGCGCCGCGCCTGACGCGCGAGTGCGATCGGCTGGAAGCGTTGATCAGTGAAATTCTGGTGTTGGCGCGAGTCGATGCAGACAACGCCAGCGCTGAAGACGTTGATCTCAATGCCCTGCTCAACACTCTGCAAAAGGATGCTCAGTTGGGTTCGCCGGAGCAGAACGTCCACCTCGAGGCCGAACCGCAGCTGAACCTCAAGGGTTGGCCGACGATGATTGAACGCGCCGTGGATAACCTGCTGCGCAACGCTCAGCGATTCAACCCGGTGGGTCAGGCGATTGAAATGCAGGCGGTGCGTCAGGGCGAGCGGATCGTGGTCAGCGTGCGTGACCATGGGCCGGGGGTCGATGCCGGGCACTTGAGTCAGCTGGGCGAACCGTTCTACCGGGCTCCCGGGCAAACAGCACCCGGACATGGCCTCGGGTTGGCGATTGCGCGCCGGGCGGCAGAACGACATGGCGGGGCCCTGGTGCTGGCCAACCACCCGGATGGCGGGTTTATCGCCAGCCTGGAATTACCGTTGGTGCCCGGAGTCACCTCTTAACTGACGGAGATAGAGAACGCGCTGATGATCGTTCCCACGCTCCGCGTGGGAATGCCTCAAGGGACGCTCCGCGTTCCAATGGGACGCAGAGCGTCCCGGGCTGCATTCCCACGCAGAGCGTGGGGAACGATCTTTACTGACCAGGCCAAGCGCTGACGAATTCGGCCAGATCAACCTTCTCCGCCACACGCGGTTCTTTCTGCGGCGTGCCGAGATAGAGAAACGCGATGACCTGTTCACCCTCCGCCAACCCCAACCCTTTGGCGACATGCGCCGAATAGGCCAGATCACCTGTGCGCCACACCGCGCCAATGCCTTGCGCATACGCGGCCAGCAAAATCCCGTGGGCCGCGCATCCAGCTGCCAGCAATTGCTCGGACTTCGGATACTTGATGTGATCCTGCAACCGCGCGATCACCACGACCACCAACGGCGCGCGCAATGGACCATTACGCGCCTTGTCCAGCGCCGCTTCCGACACGTCGCTGTCCTGCAGCTTCGCCGCCTCAGCCAGCAACTCGCCCATCTGCTCACGCGCCGCGCCTTCGACTGTCAGGAAGCGCCAAGGCTGCAAGTGGCCGTGGTCGGGTGCGCGCATCGCGGCGGCGAACAGCACTTCGCGTTGTTCTGCGGTGGGTGCCGGGTCGATCAGTCGTGGAACGGAAACACGGTTGAGCAAAGCGTCGAGAGCCTGCATCGGCCACCTCCTGTAAAAAATGTTTGGCTATTCTAGCGGTAACCACCTCAGGAGTGCCGGTTTACATAGCAGGCCCCACGGGTAGAATGGCGCCTTTCCCATTATCAGCCAGAGCGGACTTCATGGCGTTGCCGACCTTACGGACTATTGGTTTCATCATCGGCATCTTCCTGATCACGCTGGCCATCGCCATGGTCGTGCCCATGGCCACTCTGGTGATTTTCGAACGCACCAGTGACCTGCCATCGTTCCTCTGGGCGAGCATGATCACCTTTGTCGCCGGCCTCGCGCTGGTCATCCCCGGTCGCCCCGAACACGTACACCTGCGTCCGCGAGACATGTACTTGCTGACCGTCAGCAGTTGGGTGGTGGTGTGCATCTTCGCTGCGCTGCCATTTCTGCTGACTCAGCGCATCAGCTACACCGACTCGTTCTTCGAAAGCATGTCCGGCATCACCGCTACGGGCTCCACGGTATTGACCGGCCTGGACACCATGTCCCCCGGCATCCTGATGTGGCGCTCGCTGCTGCACTGGATCGGCGGCATCGGCTTCATCGGCATGGCGGTCGCGATTCTGCCGTTGCTGCGCATCGGTGGCATGCGGCTGTTTCAGACAGAGTCGTCGGACCGTTCCGAAAAAATCATGCCCCGCTCGCACATGGTGGCGCGTCTGATCGTGGCGGCCTACGTCGGCATTACCATCTTCGGCAGCCTGGCGTTCTGGTGGGCCGGGATGAGCCTGTTCGATGCGATCAACCACGCGATGTCAGCCATTTCCACCGGCGGATTCTCCACGTCCGACCAGTCGCTGGCGAAGTGGACACAACCGGCGGTGCACTGGGTGGCGATCGTCATCATGATCCTCGGCAGCCTGCCGTTCACCCTGTACGTGGCCACCTTGCGCGGTAACCGTCGGGCACTGATCAAGGACCAGCAAGTTCAAGGTTTGCTCGGCATGTTGCTGGTGACCTGGCTGGTGCTCGGCACCTGGTATTGGTGGACCACCAAACTGCACTGGCTCGATGCCCTGCGCCATGTGGCCCTGAACGTGACGTCGGTGGTGACGACCACCGGTTTTGCACTGGGGGACTACAGCCTCTGGGGCAATTTCTCGCTGATGCTGTTTTTCTATCTGGGTTTTGTCGGCGGCTGCTCGGGCTCGACAGCCGGCGGGATCAAGATTTTCCGCTTCCAGGTCGCCTATATCCTGCTCAAGGCCAACCTAAATCAGCTGATTCACCCGCGCGCGGTGATCAAGCAGAAGTACAACGGTCACCGTCTCGACGAAGAAATCGTGCGTTCGATCCTGACGTTTTCGTTCTTCTTCGCCATCACCATTTGCGTGATCGCATTGCTGCTGTCGCTGCTCGGCGTGGACTGGATGACCGCCCTGACCGGCGCGGCCAGTACCGTCTCCGGCGTCGGTCCGGGCCTGGGCGAGACCATCGGCCCGGCGGGCAACTTCGCCACCCTGCCGGACGCCGCCAAGTGGATTCTCTCGTTCGGCATGCTGCTGGGACGACTGGAGATCATTACGGTGTTTGTTCTGTGTATTCCTGCGTTCTGGCGCCACTGACAGGCGCGGGCGCTTCCATCAGCCGCGCCCGGTACTCGCCGGGCGTGGCATCGAACCAGCGGCGGAAGGCGCGGAAGAAATTGCTCGGGTCGGCAAACCCCAACAGGTAGGCAATTTCCAGCAGGGTCATGGTGGGCTGCGCCAGGTATTGCTCGGCCAGTTCCCGTCGCGTGTCATCCAGCAATGTCTGAAAACTCGTGCCTTCTTCCTGCAAGCGTCGCTGCAGGGTCCGTTGCGACAAGTGCAGCGTCTGCGCCACGGTATCGCGTTTGGGCTCGCCCTGAGGCAGCAAACGGCACAGCACCTGCCGCGCCTTGTGGGTCACCCGGCTCTCGGAAAACCGCGCCAGATACTCACCGGCAAACCGGTCGTGCAGCAGCGCCATCGCCTCGTTGGCGGTCGGTAGCGGCGCCTCCATGTCGGCGCGCTCGAAGATCAAGGCGTCATATGGCGCGTTGAACACCAAGGGCGCATGGAATGCTTGTTTATAGGGTTCGAGATTGCTCGGCTGATCGCCCTGCACCAGCACTTTGCGCGGTTGCAGCGTGCGCCCGGTCAACCAGCCGCACAGCGCCAGCGCACAGGCCAGCGAGGCTTCGGCACTTTGTCGGGTCGGTGGCAGGTGGTCGCCATGGACCGTCAGAATCAGCGCATACCCTTCATCCAGAAGCCGGAAGCTCAGGTCAGCACTTTCGGCAATGATCCGCTGATAGCGCACCAGTCGTTGAAAGCCTTCGGCCAGGGTCCGGCTGGACATCAGCGCGTAACCGGCGACATGAAAGGACGCCGGGCGCACCACTTTGCCCATGTTCAGGCCGATCGCGGGGTTGCCGGACAGCTCGACCGCGCGCTGCCACAGTCGTGTCATGGAGTCTTGCGGGAAGCGCGCATCGGGGTCATCCAGTGCCGCGTAGTCGAGCCCCAGCTGCTTGAACAGCACCCGGCAATCCAGGCCGTCCATCTCCAGTGCTTTGACAATCCCCATCGCCCAGCTTGCAGAAGTCGTACGTTCGCTCATGGCGTTTACTTACTGATTGGTGAGCCGTCTAACGCGGCAAGTTTTCGAAGGATACTAAAGTGGCGCCTATTGTCACTGGCTGACGCCATTGATCACTCTAGACTCAAATAAGCTACCCGCAGAACAACTTGCAATCAGAACAACAACCACAGAGATCGCAGTCGTGGAAAACATCAGACGTTTCAACAGTTTCGCTGAGTTTTACCCGTACTACCTCAGCGAACACAGCAACAGCACCTGTCGACGATTGCATTTTGTCGGTACCAGCCTGGTCATTTTCATTCTGGCGTTGGCCATTGGCAAAGGCGCGTGGCTGTTGTTGCTCGCCTTGCCGTTAGCCGGTTACAGCTTCGCTTGGGTTGGCCATTTCTTCTTCGAGAAGAACCGCCCGGCGACCTTCCAGCACCCGCTTTACAGCCTGCTCGGTGACTTCGTCATGTACCGCGACATGGTGCTGGGTCGGGTGCCGCTCTAGGCTCCCCTAGTCATAAAAGCGTCCTGCGTGGCCAGTGCAGAATTGGATCCAAGTCCTACACTCAAAATGTCCCATTCGCTTAGAACAAGAGGATAGCTGATGAATGCCAGCGCTCGTTTCACCCACATGCAGGATGGCACGCAGGAAGACTGGGCGATCATCGCCGCGGACTTCAGTGCCTATGCGAGGCAGCTGCCGACACGGATCGTGGCGCACCTGAAATTACTGGAGGGTGATTTTGGCGGCTTCCCGGTGGATCGCCTGACCCATTCCCTGCAAACCGCCAGCCGTGCCTGGCGCGACGGCCGCGATGAAGAATATGTGGTCTGTGCGCTGCTGCACGACATCGGGGACACGCTGGGCTCCTACAACCATCCGGACATTGCCGCGGCGATCCTCAAGCCGTTCGTCAGCGCCGAGAACCTGTGGATGGTGGAGAAGCATGGGATCTTCCAGGGCTATTACTTCTTCCATCATCTGGGGATGGACCGGCACCTGCGCGAGCAATTCAGCGAACATCCGCAGTATCAGGCAACCATTGAGTTCTGCGCCAAGTACGATGCGGCGGCGTTTGATCCGGCGTATGAGACGTTACCGCTGAGTTTCTTCGAGCCGATGATGGAGCGCTTGTTTGCGCAGCCTAAACATTCGATCTACAAGGCGGCGATGGAGCAGCATTCGCCCGCCTGATAGATCCAGCGGGACCGCTGCGCGGTCCATCGCGAGCAGGCTCACTCCCACATTGGATTTCCAGTGGACACACTATTTGTGACCGCCTCAGTTCAAATGTGGGAGTGAGCCTGCTCGCGATGGGGCCAGCCCGGTCACCGCAAATTTCAAGCCGGTTCGGCAATCTTCAGCGCCTTCAATTCAGCCTCCCGCGCCTGTGCATCCGCCAACCGATACAACTCGATCGACCCGTCCCAATGCTCGATCAACGCCGTGCACGACTCCACCCAATCCCCGCAATTGAGGTAATCCACCCCGCCGACCTTGCGGATTTCGGCATGATGAATATGCCCGCACACCACGCCGTGCAATTCGCGCTTCACGCATTCGTGGGCAATGGCCTCTTCAAAATCGCTGATGAAACTGACCGCCGTTTTCACCTTGTGCTTGAGGTAGGCCGACAGTGACCAGTAGCCATAGCCATAACGGGCGCGCCAGTGATTAAGCCAGCGGTTGAGGGTCAGGGTGAATTCGTAGGCCGAGTCGCCAAGAAAGGCCAGCCAGCGGTGATAGCGGGTGATGACGTCAAACTGATCGCCGTGGATCACCAGCAGATGGCGGCCATCGGCGGTCACGTGCACCGCCTCGTCCACCAGTTGGATGTTGCCCAGCATCAGCTTCGAATAACGGCGCAGGAATTCGTCGTGGTTGCCGGTGACGTAGATCACCTCGGTGCCGCGCTTGCTCATGGTCAGCAGCCGGCGGATCACATTGGTGTGCGCCTGTGGCCAGTACATGCCGCTGCGCAGTTTCCAGCCATCGATGATGTCGCCGACCAGGTAGATCTTGTCGGCATGATAACCCTTCAGAAACTGCGACAGGTGTTCGGCCTGGCAATCCCGGGTGCCCAGGTGCACATCGGAAATCCACAAGGTCCGCACACGTTGCTTACGGCTGGGTTTGGCGAGCTCGGCGCTGGTCATGGGTAAACCCTCAGGACAGATTTTGGCAAGCTTGCGCCGGTCGGGTTAATGGCCCATGACAGTGCCGAGTCAGTCCTGTGACAGCACCCTGGCGGTGTAGACTGACCGCATCTTGCCCGGGAGACCTGCGATGAGACCGATCCTCACGCTACGCCAGTACACCGAAGACCTGATCGTCCACAGCCACGACCACGCACAACTGGTGTTCGGGCTCTCGGGCGCGCTGGACTTTGAAGTCGGCGGGCGTGGCAGCCAAGTGGTGCAACAGAGTTTCGTGGTGGTGCCGTCCGGCTTCCATCACGCCTGCGGCAGCAGCAATGGCAGTCGCTGCCTGGTGCTGGATGTGCCGAGCGACCAATGGATTTCGCAGTCCTTGGGCGATCACGCCGAGGCCAGTCGACGCCTGCTCGACAACGCCGGTCGCCTGCCGCTGGACGCCGGTCAAAGTCAGTTGGTGAGCTGGCTTGCGGCCAGTCAGGTCAGTGATCCGTTGATTGCCCAGCAAGGCGCGGTGCTGTTATTGGCCAGCCTCAACAACGCCAAGCCAGACGTCGTGGGCGGTCGACGCTTGCCGTATGCCGCCCTGAATGCGCACATCGATCAGTATGCGGCTTATCCGCTGCAGGTCGCCGATCTGGCGCGCATCGCCGGCTTGTCGAGCGCTCGGTTGCACGCGCGGTTTGTCGCGGAATGCGGGCAGACGCCGATGGACTACATTCGCAGTCGACGGCTGCATATAGCGGTGGGATTGCTGCGTGACTCGCCGCTGCCTGTCGGCGAGATCGCCAGTCGGGTCGGTTACAGTTCCCAGAGCGCATTCGCTGCGGCGGTGTTGCGCGAGTTCGGTGCGACGCCGGGCGAACTGCGCCGCGAGTCTGGCAACAAAGGACGATAGTCTGGCGACAGACATGGCCGGCATTGCACGATTAAATAATGAGCAGCTGCCGATGTCTGTCGGCTTGGCTCACTACCGTTATCAAGGATTGCAATGACTCCGCGTACCGCCCTTGGCGCCCTGCATATCGGCGCACTGATGTTTGGCCTGACTGGTGTGTTCGGCAAACTCGCTGCCGCCTCCCCCTCGGTCATCGTTTTTGGTCGGGCCGCGTTTGCCGTGCTGGCATTGGCATTCTTCGCACGGTTCGCCAGCAACACACGCTGGCAGAAACTCGAAGCGCAGGACTGGCGCCGCCTGCTGCTCAGCGGCTTGCTCCTGGCGGGGCATTGGGTGAGTTTTTTCATTGCGGTGAAAGTCGCGGGCGTGGCGATTGCGACTCTGGGGTTCGCCAGCTTCCCGGCGTTTACCGTGATTCTCGAAGGGCTGATTTTCCGTGAGCGGATTCGCGCCAACGAAATCCTCCTGGTCGTGCTGGTGAGTGTCGGGCTGGTGCTGGTCACGCCTGATTTCGATCTGGCGAGTGGTGCCACCGTGGGCCTGCTCTGGGCCGTCGGTTCAGGCTTGCTGTTCGCCCTGCTGTCACTGACCAACCGCGCCAGCTCCGGACGAATCCCGGCGGTGCAGGCCGCGCTGTGTCAAAACGTGGTGGTTGCCCTGTGCCTGCTACCAGTGGCAGCACCGCTATTGAGCGACGTGCGCACTATCGACTGGCTGTGGATCGGTCTGCTCGGCGTATTCTGCACCGGGGTTGCCCACAGTTTGTTCGTCGCCAGCCTGGCGGTCATCAAGGCGCGCACCGCCGCCGTGGTGTTCGCCCTGGAGCCGGTCTACGGGATCACCGTGGCGTGGCTGTTGTTCGATGAAAACCCGACGCTGCGCATGCTGATCGGCGGAGCATTGATCATCGTCGCAATTGTGGTTTCCAGCAGATTGTCAGGCGGCTCCAGTAAAAAAACCGTGGTGGCCGAGGCCGCCTCTCACTGAGTCCGGTCGTTGTGGCCCAGGTCGCGATCAGGATCGATCTGATCGCGGACCCGCTGCTTGAGCACCTTGGCTTCCGGGAAACCACCATCAGCCTTGCGCTCCCAGAGCTGCACCTCGTCACAGAAAATGTGGAAGACACCGCCAGTGCCGGGCACCAGCGAAACCTTGCCCAAGTCATCGCCAAAGGTGCTGAGCAGTTCTTGCGCCAGCCAGGCCGCGCGCAACAGCCATTGGCATTGCGTGCAGTAGGTGATGACGATTTCCGGTTTTTGCGTGGTCATGATGAGCCGAATTCCTGAACCTGAGTGCGCCGCCAGTTTAGTTGCTCAGCGGATTCCGGCCAACAGACTCCGGGCGGTCTGCTTGAGCGGCTCATCACCGTCTTTAAGCAACTCGTTGAGCAGTTCGATGGCGCTGTCCAGATCACCGTCGTCGATGCAGTTCTGGGCTTGTTCCAGCTTGCCGGCGCTGGTCGGCCTGGGCGGTTCAAGGTTCAGGGGTTCAAGGTTGAGGGGTTCCAGCTCCAGCGATTGTCCGCTGTCGCTGAACGTGTCGAGAAAGTCGTCATCCAGTGACTGTGAGTCAGGTTCGGGCACCCATTCGAGTTCGGGTTCGTCCAGGGTGATCTCGTCGGGCATCTCGAACACATCGGGCAATACGTGCAGATTTGAAGCGAACGCGGGCTCAGCGGCCTTGGGCGGTGCATTGGCAGGTTTGGTTGTTTCGAAGGGGCTGACCAGATCCCAATTCGCATCCATCGACAGGTCGTCCAGGTTCAACCGGAATTCGTCGGCGGGCGCGCTTTCGGGTTTCACCGCAACGATGTTTGCCGCCGCCGCAGGCACGAGCACCGGCACCAGCACCGGCATCGCACTCAGTTTCGGATGACGGGCGCGCATGTCCTGAAGTTCCTGAGGGTCGAACCCGGCGTCACGCAAGCTGTTTTCCTGCACCTCATAGGCGCGAACATCACCTTGCTTGCCGAGGACCTCCAACAGTTGCACCGCCAGGTCCGTGCGCTGTGGTTGCTTGGCCAAGGCGTCTCGCAACAAACCGGCGGCTTCGGAATATCGGCCATAGGCCAGGTAGATGCCAACGCCTTCCAGCACATCACCCGCCGCCGTTTCTTCATGAGGTTCGGGAGATGTTGCGGGCGGTGGAGCGTTTTCCACCGCAGCAGCCGCTCGATCGAGCACCGGCTCCTGGCGTGGCGGTAAAGCGGCTGGATCCGGCGCCAATACCTGACCGCGCTGTTGTCGGCGGCGAACGAACAGCCCCAGCAACACCAACGCTATCAACCCCAGCAAGCCGATGATCAGCGGCCACTGGCTGTCGGTCTCTTCAACAACGACCGGGGCAGCAGGCGCTATCGCGACTGGTGCTG
Organism: Pseudomonas sp. JAI111; assembly: GCF_024809425.1. Lineage (NCBI taxonomy): Bacteria > Pseudomonadati > Pseudomonadota > Gammaproteobacteria > Pseudomonadales > Pseudomonadaceae > Pseudomonas > Pseudomonas sp. JAI111. Next base: position 1,006,239 of record NZ_JANUCB010000001.1, read on the forward strand.
CAGGCGGAGCCTGCTTGATCTCAGCCAGTTGGGTTTGCAGTTCGGACACCTGTTTTTTCTGGCCAGCGGCCTGCTCGTCCTGAGCCTTGAGCTTCGCGCTCAACTCATCGACGGTCTTTTGCAGTTGCTGGTTTTGCAAAATGCTGGCGGCCAGTTGCTCGGCAACGGGATCGCTCACAGGGGCCGCGACAAGTGGATCGACCTTGGGCGCCGTCGCGGACTTCTTCGCCGCCGGTGCTGACGCAGTGGCCGGTTTGACGCTCGGGAAGGGAGAGTTTGGTTGATTGGCGACGGGTACATCGTCGTCCGGCACGATCCCGGGTGAACCCGGTGGATCGATCAGTACCGTGTACTCGCGCAGCAAACGCCCGTTGGGCTGATTAAGCTGCACCACGAAATTCAGGAAGGGTTCGTTGACCGGTTTGCTGGAGGTCACCCGGATCAGGCTGCGGTTGCCCCGCAACACCGGTGTGAACTTCAAATCGTTGAGGAAGAACACCCGGTCGACGCCGGCGCGGCTGAACTCATCCGCCGTCGCCAGGCTGACGGAGAGCTCGCCCTCCTCCAGACTGCCGACATCCACCAAGGCAATGTCGGCACGCAACGGCTGATTCAACGCGGAATGAAGGGTGATCTCACCCAATCCCAGCGCAGGGGCCAATGCCGAGTAAGTGACAGCACCACCGACCAGAAGCAGCCTGGCGCAACACCGCAAAACAACGTGCCAACTCTCGAGCATGTGCATCCCTTAGATAACCAGAACCAACCTGTACGTGTTCGCACATCCGGTACGAACACGATATTGCCTAGTAGTTCTTTATAGTCCGCTCAACGGGGTATCTCAAAAAGCTGACACGCGGTTATGCCTCAAGACTTTTCCAGGTTCGCCAGAATGTGCCCGTGAACGCGCATGCAGATCTTCAACTCCGCCTCATCCACGCCTTCGAACAGTTCGCGGCGCAGTTGATTGGCAATGGTTTCAATTTGTTCGATCAGGGGACGGGCCGGGGCACACAGGACGATCTTCTTCGCCCGACGGTCTTCCAGTACCGATTGGCGCTGGACCAGTCCCTGGCTTTCCAGGCTATCAAGTAATCGGGCCAGGGTCGGCCCTTCGACGCCGACGCTTTGCGCCAGTTCACGTTGGGTTGGCGCTTCGTCGAAACGCGCCAGGTGCAGCAGCACCAGCCAGCGAGCCTGGGACAATCCGAGGCCTGCCAGACGGCGGTCCAGTTCGGCACGCCAGCCACGCGACATCTGGGCCAGTTGCATGCCAAAACGGTGTTGATCGGTTAACGGCATAAAACACTCATGATCAGACTGAAATAGAGAAAACTAATTATTAGTCAGCTAAGCATGACCATTGGCTCGAGGCAAGGACTGGTCTGTAGTGAATCGTTACACCACCCTGACCGGTCACTTAAACCTCAAATTCAGATTGCAGCGCCGCCCGTACGCAGTACAACACCCCTTCCGGCACTCTCCCCGCAAACAACGCAGCGATCTCCGAGACCGGCGGCAACTCGCCCTCGCCGTCGAGGAATGCGTCCTGGACTTCGCCCATCAATTCTTCCGGCAGATCCAGCGCCTGTTCCAGCGACAACTGCTGTTTGCCGATGGCCTCGGCGAGCATGGTGTAGACATTCTTTTCCGAGCATTGCAGCTGACCGGCTATTTGCAGCGGCGTCATGCCGGCCCGGGCCAGGGTGATCAGCTCGTGGCGTACGTCGGCCACCACTTTCGGCGCCTCGACCTGTCCACCCAACACTTCGAGGAAGGCTTCGCCGTAACGCTCCAGCTTGCGCGCGCCGACGCCACTGACGGTGGCCATTTCCGCCAGCGAGGTCGGCTGGCTGCGGAGCATTTCCAGCAAGGTCGAGTCGGGAAAAATGACGTAAGGCGGCACGCCATGTTCTTCGGCGAGCTTGCGACGCAAGGCGCGCAAGGCTTCCCACTGTTCGCGCTCTTCGCCGCGCACCAGTTGGCTTGCCTGGCTCTTGCTGCTTTTGGCAGTGGTTTGCGGTTTGAGGTCGCGGCGCAACTCCAGGGTCACTTCGCCCTTGAGCAATGGCCGGCAGGTGTCGCTCAGACGCAGGCCGCCGTATCCTTCGAGGTCGATGTCGGCCAGGCCACGGGCCACCAGTTGGCGGAACAGGGAGCGCCATTCGCTCTCGCCCAGCGCTTTGCCGACACCATAAACCGAAAGATGCTGATGGCCGAAGCTGCGGATCTTTTCGTTGTCCTTGCCCAGCAATACATCCACCAGATGCCCGACGCCGTAACGCTGGCCGGTGCGGTAGATCGCCGAAAGCGCCTGGCGGGCCGGCTCGGTGGCGTCCCAGGTCTGCACGCCGTCGACGCAGTTGTCGCAATGGCCGCACGGCTCGGGCATGTCTTCGTCGAAGTAGGCCAGCAGGGTCTGGCGACGGCAGCGGGTTTCTTCGCACAGCGAGAGCATGGCGTCGAGCTTGTGCTGCTCCAGACGCTTGTGACGCTCATCGCCTTCGGAGTTTTGCAGCATCTGCTTGAGCATCACCACGTCTTGCAGGCCGTAGGCCATCCAGGCATCCGCCGGTAGGCCATCACGGCCGCCGCGACCGGTTTCCTGGTAGTACGCCTCAAGGGATTTCGGCAAGTCGAGGTGAGCGACAAAGCGCACGTTGGGCTTGTCGATGCCCATGCCAAACGCCACGGTGGCGACCATGATCAGGCCTTCCTCGTTGAGGAAGCGCTTCTGGTGATGGGCGCGGGTGTCGTTGGGCAAACCGGCGTGATACGGCAGTGCCGGGAAGCCTTGTTCACTGAGAAACACTGCCACTTCGTCGACTTTCTTGCGCGACAGGCAATAGACGATGCCGGCATCGCTGCGGCGCTCGGCGAGGAACGCCAGCAACTGCTTGCGTGGCTGCTCCTTGGGCACGATGCGGTAGAAAATGTTGGGGCGGTCAAAGCTCGACAGAAAGCGCTCGGCATTGTGCAGATGCAGCCGGTCGACGATTTCTTCACGTGTGCGTTTGTCCGCAGTCGCCGTCAAGGCTATGCGCGGAACGTTGGGGAACAACTCCGCCAACTGGCCCAGTTGCAGGTATTCGCGACGGAAATCGTGGCCCCATTGGGACACGCAGTGCGCTTCGTCGATGGCGAACAGGGAGATTTCAAGACTTTGCAGGAAGGCCAGCATCCGTGGCTGGACCAGTCGCTCGGGCGCCAGATACAGCATCTTCACTTCGCCGCGCTTGATCCGCGCGGCGAGGTCGCGCTGCTGCTCGGCGCTGAGCGTTGAGTTCAGTGCGGCGGCAGCGACACCCAGTTCTTCGAGGGTGGCAACCTGATCGTCCATCAATGCGATCAACGGCGACACCACCACGGCCAGGCCTTCGCGCAGCAGCGCGGGCACCTGGAAACACAGGGATTTGCCGCCACCGGTAGGCATCAGTACCAAGGCGTCGCCGCCACTGGCCACGCGCTCAATGATTGCACCCTGACGGCCACGGAAACTGTCGTAGCCGAAGATGTCCTTGAGGACGCGTTGAGCCTGCTCGAGCATAAAAACTCCAAAAATCACCGAAACATCCCTGCAAGGCTGGTTCAGAACCACGAAAGCTGCACCGACAAATCGTAAGTGCGCGTTGCATGACGCTTCATATTTCAGCCGCGACGCCAGCAGGGCATCACAAAACGCGCGAGTATACCCGAGGCCTCCTCCTCAAAGGGTGCCGCTGAGAAGACACGTGACGCTAACGCAATGCAAAACCTGTGGGAGCGGGCTTGCTCGCGAAGGCGGAGTGTCAGTCGACATCAATGCTGCCTGACACGACGCCTTCGCGAGCAAGCCCGCTCCCACAGGGATTGTGGTGTTCCGGGGTGCAAATATGCCGCGCGGCTGGCCTGTGTGCTCAAGAAGGCCTAGAATTCCCGCATCTGTTAATTCCCAAGGTAGCCCTTTAATGTCCTTCGCTGAGCAACTAACCCGTTTGCAAGTCTTCCTCGACGCCGACGAACTGCATGACGAGGCGCTGGACTATGTGGCCGCCCACGGCTACCTCACCGCGCTGTCGATCTGCTCCGAAGTGGTTCCGGATCGTGAATGGATCGACGCCCTTTTCGCCGAAGAGCCGCATTACGCCGACGACACCGAGCGTGAAGCCATCGAATCCACCCTGCTCGCGCTCAAGGCGCACATCGCTCGCCAACTGGCCTCCGATGAAGAATTCGAGCTGCCGTGCGAGCTGGACCTGGGCGAGGATCCGGACGATTCCGACCTGCGCGGCTGGTGCATCGGCTTCATGGAAGGCGTGTTCCTGCGCGAAGCGGCCTGGTTCGAAACCGCCGAAGACGAAGTCAGCGAAATGCTGCTGCCGATCATGGTCGGTTCGGGCCTGTTCGACGAACAGCCTGAGTTCGAAGACATCGCCAAAGACCCCAACCTCATGGACGACATGATCGTACAGATCCCGGAAGCGCTGACCGCGCTGTACCTGCTGTGCCAGGCGCCAGACGAAAAACCGGCGATCCTCAAGCCACGTCACCACTAAGGTTTTGCCTATGGACAACCCCATAGGCAACCGCTCCCTGATGTTGCGTTACGTGCTGCTGGCCATCGGCTGGCTGAGCGTAGCGTTGGGGGTGATCGGGATTTTCCTGCCGGTGTTGCCCACCACCCCGTTCCTGCTGCTGGCGGCCGCCTGCTTCGCCCGCAGTTCGCCACGTTTTTACCAGTGGCTGGTCGAGCACCCGCAGCTTGGCCCGTGGATTCGCGACTACCTCGACGGCAACGGCATTCCGCTCAAGGGCAAGGTCTACGCCATCGGGCTGATGTGGGTGAGCATCCTGTTTTCCTGCTATCTGGTGCCACTGCCGTGGGCCCGTGGATTCATGCTGACCAGCGCGGTGCTGGTCACGATCTATATCCTCAGACAGAAAACCCTGCGCAAATCCTGAGCCCTGATCCGCGGACTGACCCGACGATCACCCCACCTTTTTAAAGAACTGCGCCTAGACTTCAGTCATCTGCACCCGAGCAGCAGCCAGACATGTCCCGTCGCCGGCGTAGTCCAGGATGGCCAGCGCTCCGATTTCGGCTCGGCGGATGGCTGCTGCTGGCGGGTTTTCTACTGACGGGACTGGGCAGTGTCTGGGCCAACTGGGAGTTTTCACAGATTCTGCAGACCGCCGAAAAGCGCTACGGCCCGCTCGGCGCTGCCCAAGGAAGAATCGAGGCCTGGAGTCAAATGCTCAAAAGCGAAGCCAACCAGCCCGAGCGCGAGCAACTGGACGCGGTCAATCGCTTTTTCAATCAACAACTGAGTTTCCAGGACGACACCCGCATCTGGCGTCAGACCGATTACTGGGCCACGCCGGAAGAATCACTGATCAAGGGTGCAGGCGACTGCGAAGACTACGCCCTGGCGAAATATTTCAGTTTGCGCCAACTCGGGATTCCCAGCGAAAAGCTGCGCATCACCTACGTCAAGGCCCTGACCCAGAACCAGGCGCACATGGTCCTGACCTTCTACAGCAACCCTGCGGCCGAACCGCTGGTGCTGGACAACCTGATCGGCGACATCCGCCCCGCTTCCCAACGCAAAGACCTGTTGCCGGTGTACGCCTTCAACGCAGAAGGCCTGTATTTACCCGGGGCCAATGGCGGCAAGCGCAGCAGCGACTCGAAAAAGCTGTCGCGCTGGCAAGACGTGCTGAAAAAGATGCAGGCTGAAGGGTTCGCCGTGGGCGAAGGCTAGCGGCCATCGCAAGGAGCGTTGTATGTCACTGCGCAAACAGTTGTTCATCGCCATTTGTCTGTTCTTGCTGGTGGCGTTCAGCGGCAGTTTTTTTGTCAGCCTGGAAAGCTCGCGCGAACAAATGCTCGGCCAGTTGCGCTCCCACGCCCAGGACGCGGCCACCGCACTGGGCTTGTCGCTGACGGAGCAGATCGACGATCCGGCAATGACTGAATTGATGGTCAGCTCGATCTTCGACAGTGGCTATTTCCGCAGCATCCGCGTCGTCAACATCGTCGATGGAGAGGTGCTGGTCGAGCGCAACGCAGCGACGCACATCGAGGGCGTCCCCGGTTGGTTCGTGAGCCTGGTCAACCTGCGCCCGGAAGGCGGCGATGCACTGGTCATGCGTGGCTGGGAACAGGTGGCGCGAGTCGAAGTGCTGAGCAATCCGCAGTTTGCCTTGGCCAAACTCTGGGACAGCACACTCGGTAGCCTGATCTGGTTGCTGATCTGCGGATTGCTCAGCGCCGTGTTCGGTGGCTGGCTGCTACGTCGGCAATTACGCCCGCTGGACAAAATGGTCAAACAAGCCCAAGCCATCAGCAAACGCGAGTTCCTGAGCCTGCCCAAATTGCCACGCACACCCGAATTGAAACGCGTGGTGCTGGCGATGAACCAGATGGTCGAAAAGCTCAAGGCGCTGTTCGCCGAAGAGGCCGCGCGCAGTGAAAAACTGCGTGCCGAGTCCTATCAGGACGGCCTCACTGGACTGGCCAACCGGCGCTTGCTGGATGAGCAACTGGCCGATCATTTACTGGTCGGCGAACAGAGCAGCGACGGCCATCTGCTGATGCTGCGGATCAACGATCTGATCGGACTCAACCAACGCCTCGGTGGTCAGCGCACCGATGCGCTGATCAGGACCGTCGGCGAATTGCTCAAGCGTCTGACTCAGGTTCCAGCCCGGCGCACCTGGCTGGCAGCGCGCAATCGGGGCGGTGAATTCTGCGTGCTGGCACCCGGTCTGGACAGCACGGACGCGGCTCGCCTGGCCTCGGAAATCAGCGCCACCCTGGAAAACCTGCGCCTGACCGGCGCCAGCGACTGCATGCCCGTGGCGCATCTGGGCGTGGTCGCCTATCACCCCGGCGAACCGGCCAGCGACGTGTTCCTGCGCCTCGATCAGGCACTGACCCAGGCCCAGCAACATCCAGAACGCCCATGGATACACCTGGCTCACACAGATACCACGCCAAACCACGCTCAACACGACTGGCGCACCTGGATCGACGACGCGCTGACCGAAGGCAAGATGCAATTGTATTTCCAACCCGTGGTGCAATGCGCCGACACCAGCCAGGTGCTGCACCACAAAGTCCTTGCGCGCCTGCTCGACCCACAGGGCAAGGCGATACCCGCCGGGCATTTTCTGCCGTGGATCGAGCGTCTTGGCTGGTCGGCGCGCTTCGATCTGGCGATGCTCGAAGCCACCCTCGAATACCTCGTCGTCAATCGATGGCCGCTGGCGTTAAGCCTGTCGGGCAACACGCTGCGCGACCCGGTGCAACTGCGACAGATCATCGACATGCTCGAATCGCTGCCCGAACTGGCCCCCCTGCTGATCCTGGAAATTGACGAACGCCAACTGCCGCCGCCGGAAGAATTGCAGCGCCTGAGCCATAGCCTGCTCAACACCGGGTATCGCATCGGATTGCAGCATTTCGGTGGCAGCTTCAGCCAGATCGGCAATCTGACCCAGCTGGGCCTGGCGTATTTGAAAATAGATGGGGCGTACATCCGTCACATCGACGAGCAGCCTGACAAGCGGCTGTTCATCGATGCGATCTATAGGGCAACCAACAGCATCGATTTGCCATTGATTGCGGAGATGGTCGAGACCAAAGGGGAACTGGAGGTGATTCGAGAGCTGGGATTGTTTGGAGTGATGGGGAGGTTGATCGGGCCGCCGGAGCCGATGTGAGGGGGATTACCGTTCGTCTTAAAGCAGGGAGTACCTGTCAGATCTGACAGTAGGCAAACATCCGCGGCGACGCTCTAATCCTTCCATATCGGTGCCGCCCAATCGGGAGGCCGGGCGCCTCTCTGGAAGGTACGCATTCATGAACAGCCCCATGACAAACGCTGACCCCGCCGCCAATGGACAAGTCGTCGTCTTCCCGCCCGAACGCGGCATCGGCGTGCTAGCGGTCGCCCCTCCCTACCCGCCTGGCTACAAACTGCAGAGCGACGGTGCGTTGGGAATCAACATCAACATGGTGCACATGTGATCGTGACGGATTGCTGGTCTATATCCTGGCCTATGAGAGCATGGCCATCGGCGACGACATCAAGGTGTACATCGAAACAAAAAACGCTCCCGTCGCAGAGTTCTCGGTTACCGAAGCGCATTTCGATGCAAACGGCAACGCGAAAAACATTCCCTTCTACATTGCCTCTAATGTCATGGAAAGCAGGTTTCTGCCCTTCCAGGCCAACAACCTGCCCCTGTGGTTCGATGTTACGCGCGTGAGCGGGAACGGCACCGAGGGATCGCCACCCGTTCCGCTGTTTTACAAGTACCCGGCGCCGGGCGAAGCGGACACGGACGGGGGCAAGCCGTTCAATCAGGGCCTGAAATTGCCCGTCGCCTCGGAAAGCATCATCGATCAGACCGTGATCGACGAAGGCATGTTCGTGACCGTGCTGGCGTACTTCAACCAGTCCATCGGTGACGTGGTAGTGCTTGCCTTTGGAACACTGCTTCTGGAACACACCGTCACCGTGTTGGGTGACATTGTTTTTGAACTGACACCGCAAATGCTCGCCAGCCTGATGCCCACCAACAGTCTGGTGGTGCGTTGGGAAGTGATCGACAGGGTGCAAAACACCAGCGGCTGGTCGGATGCGCTCTTTCTCACGGCCAAACCCGGCACGGTGTTGCTGACCGCGCCGATTTTTGAACAGGCTGATCTGGACAATGTGGTGAATCACGACGGGCTTATGGACGGCCCCCTGAATGTCCTGATCACCGGGGTATTTGCAGCGAAAGATCTGATCGAGCTAGTGCTGGAAGGGCTCACCAAAGGCGGCGACCCGGTTATCCAGACTTTCCGTCGCACCCTCACTGCCGCCAGCAGGAGCATGAACTTTGCGGTTGAGAATGAATGGGTGCGCAACCTGATTGGAGGTTCGGCGCGGGCGTCCTACCAACTGATCAGAGCCGGCAAGACCCAGTTCTCGAAACCCGCCGACGCCACGTTCAGCGGCTCATCCCTGCCCTTGGGCTTGCCGATTGTCGATCCGCTGGTGGACAACAAGCTACCGGTCGACACCGCCACCGCCACGGTGCAGGTCGCCAAATACTGGCCATTGAAAATAGGCGCAATTGTCAATCTCAACTGGCAAACCACGGATCAGGACGGGATTAAAGCCCTGTTCATTTTTAAATTGATCGTCACCGACCCGACCCAGCCCGTCATCTTTCATGTGCCCGCCAAATACATCGCCCCCTATGCCAACACCCCGTTGACCGTGCAATGCACGGTGACTAACCCGGGAGAAGTGGAGGTGTTTTCCAATTTGCTGCAATTGATGTTTGGCGAGGAAGTGATCGGAACGCCCCTGCCACCTCGCGTGAACGAGGCCGACGACAAGATCCTTATTCCGTTCAAGGCTCGAAATACACTGACCATTGTGGTGCCGACCAACCCCGCCTTCAAACCGGATGCCCGGCTAACCGTGTCCTGGATCGCAGCAGCCGGAACGCCGTCCGGTGGTTCCCATACCTCGCCAGCCACCTTGGTGAGTGCCGGTCTGATTATCCGCATTCCAAACTCGGTAGTGGCGTTCTGCCTGGGCACCGTCGTGAGGGTGTTCTACACCATTACTCAAGGCGGAAAAACGTACGTCTCGGGCGATTTGAATCTGTCGGTGCAACTCATCCCTCAGGAAAGCAGCGACCTGCCAACACCCACAATCGCCGGCGTAATGACTAAGGAACTGGATGCTTCCAAACTGGCGGGCAATGAAAAATTCAGCGTGGACCAGTGGTTCTTGCAAGCGTATGGACAGGGTGTCTGGCTGCGCTATGACGGCTTCCTGCCAAACGGCAATGCCACCGAGTACGTGCTATGGACCGGCCAAGCGCATAAATATCCGCCTTCAGCGTTAATCACGCAGGCACCCATCGCGTGGTTGAAGACCCTGGCGGATCAAAGCGTCATGACGGTTAGATTCGGGGTGAACTTCAACGGCGTGGCAGACAAGACCAGGATGGTCGGCTTTCCGCGCCGGGAATATACCATCCGGGCCGCGTTGACGCTGCTGGCCCCTACCGTGAAGGAAGCGTCGAACGGCAAAACACTGGAGCCATTTGCGGCTCAGTACACACTGACCTGCCAAGTGCCGGCCAATACATTTGTCGATGGCGATCAGATCACCGTAAGCTGGATCGCGCCAACCGGCACCTCACCTGAAGGCTCCTATACGTCGCCGGCCACTCTGGTCAGTGCCGGCCTGGCCATCAGCATTCCGGTTTCGGTAGTCGCCCACTGTCTGGGCCTGACAGTGACCGTCATCTACAACGTGATCAGAAGGGGCGTTTCATCACCTTCCAAGCCACTGTCACTGATGGTGTTGGCCATTGCCGACTTTGACAGCCGTCTGCCGGCCCCGACCATTCTCCAGGCCGAGAATAGCGGAGTAGGACCTGAACTGGATGTCACCAATCTGACGGGCCCGGCTACGATCCGTTGCCTGGTGTGGCCGCTGATTGCCCTGTTTCAACCTGTATGGCTAATTCTGAGTGGCAAGAACGCCAGCGGGGAGGACATCGCTACAACACTGCTGAGTTTTCCGAAGAATGCCGTTCACCAGGTCTGGATTAACCAAGGGCGCTTCGATTTAACTATTCCCGAGAGTTTTTACAGACAACTTGCCGACGGCAGTATCCTGGAAGCCAAGTTCCTGGTGGCATTTGATAAAAGCGCCGACATCAACAAAGCCATTACCTTTACCTTGCGCCGATATACCATTCGCGCATTGAAACCCATCTTGTCGGAAGACTTTGATCATCGCCCTACGCAACTCATCGCACCCGGTGGGCAAATCGTGCTGGACAGCATGACCATTACATTCCGCGCAGGGAACGGCTATATGGGGATCACTCCATTAGCCAATGTCATCACAGGTCCTTATCCTCAAATACCGGATCAGTGCTACCGGCAGGTGCTGGAGATGCATTGGCAGGCAAGTGGCACTACGCAACACATGCACATCCAATTCAACTGGAGTTACTCCTTTGTCAGTTTCTACTGCCGATTCGCGCAATTCAACAACCTTTCGGTTATCTACCGGGATGAACAAGGTAATCTCCTCCACCACATGAATCTTCCCAACAACTTTAATCCTCAGCTGATTACATATTCGACTGCCGGGCATAACTACATCTGGAGCATCGAAATCATCACCCCTGTAATGGATCTCATTGTGTTCGACTACTTCAAAATGAGACGCGTATAAGTTCGATCGTTCTTACGTTCCGCGTGGGAATGCCTCCCCCGGACGCTCCGCGTCCGCTTTTGGGACGCAGAGCGTCCCTTGCTGCATTCCCACGCAGAGCGTGGGAACGATCGAACGAACAACAAAAAACCCGCCATTCCCTGAACAGGAATGGCGGTTTTTTTCGTTTCAGGTCACACGGTATCCACCCTCAGAACTCAGCTTAGGGGACGTATCTATTTATCACTGGAGTGATAATTAAACGGTGATGTTTAAAAGACATCTCCAGATACTCACTCAGACTACACATCCTTGCGTCGTTGCCTACGACTGCGCCAGAATCCGCCGGCTTGTGCGCCTAAAGGCCGGGCTCTATTGTTTCCCGGTCGCTGACAAATCAGCGATCGGGTTTAGCGACCCGAACCTATGTAGGCGCAACAGCGCTCCCAACTCTCTCGCAGATTATTGATATCTGCGATTGATGTTATGGCGGCTGTGCGCGGGAGACCTTCGGGTCTGCCGGGCGCCTACACCCGGTTCGCTAACCTGCGTGCAGCCGCCACCTTTACTTGTTTAGCGACAGGTCTTGGTGGCTCCATTTTTTGTAGGAGTTTTACCATGCCCAAGATCACCCCGAACCCACCCGAAACCGACGACGTTTCCCCCTACGAATCCACCGATCCCAAAAAGCTCAACGAAGCCGCCGACCGCGCCCTCGATTACTACCTCAAACCGGTCATCTCCCAAGACCTCCCCCGAAAACCCAGCACACTCTACCTCGTCGCCCCCGATGCAAACGACGAAACCCTGCTGGTCAACGCGTGTGAATCCTTGGCATCCGCGAGTGTGATGCTGAGTAATTTCGCAGGGCTGATGGAGGGCACGCATCGCAACACCTTGCTGGGGATTCAGCAGGTGGTAATGCTGGGTGAGCTGGCAGTGAATCGGATGCTGGACAGGATTGATCCGCAGTAATTGCGGCCATTGAAGAGTTGATTGATCGTTCCCACGTCGAGGCGTCGAACCGTCTGCGTGGGAATGCAGCCAAGGACGCTCTGCGTCCCAAAAGCGGACGCGGAGCATCCGGGGAGGCATTCCCACGCAGAGCGTGGGAACGATCGAAGACCACAAAAAACCCGCCATTCCTTCAACAGGAATGGCGGGTTTTGTCGTTCCGACTTCAGGTCACACGGTATCCACCTTCAGCGAATGGTCGTTCAACATGCCGTTGATGATGGTCGCGGTGTCATGTCCTCCTGCAATCACGCCGCCCGCCCCCGGCGTGACGCCGTAGTGGCTGGCCAGGTTGACGCCGGCCAGGTCGATGGTCTGGTTCGGGGCCGCGCCGGCCATGGCGCTGACGTCGATGCTGGTGACGACCGAAGCGCCGCTGCCGACAACTTTGAAGTGCAGGTAGTCATCCAGCGATGCCGCCGTGCCGTTTTCACCTTGCAGCAGTTGTGACAAGTCGAGTTTGTCGGTGCCCGGGGTGAAGTCGGTGACGACGTCGTGGCCGCTGTTGCCTTTGAGCCATTGGAAGGTGTCGGCCCCTGGCCCGCCGGTAAGGGTGTTGTTGCCGAGACCGCCAATCAGGATGTCGTCGCCACCGCCACCGTTGAGGATGTCGTCACCCAAACCGCCGTTGATGACGTTGTTATGGCTATCGCCCGTGAGGGTGTCGTTGAAGTTTGAGCCGACGAGGTTTTCGATTCCGGTCAGGGTATCGGTGCCAGCGCCTCCGGTGTTTTGCGCGGTCGCCAGACTCAGGTCGACGGTGACGCCCGCCGTAGCATGTGCGTAGCTCACGGTGTCGATGCCGGGGCCGCCGTCGAGCAGGTCGTTACCAGGGCCGCTGAACAGCAAGTCATTGCCGGCGCCGCCGTGCAGCTCGTTGTTGCCGGAACCGGCGGTCAGCACATCGTTGCCGTCGCCGGCATTGATCACGTTGTTGCCAGCGCCTGCCACCAACACGTCGTCGCCCGCGGTGCCAGTGAGGGTGTGGCCGTCCTGATAGCTGATGCTCACGCCTGCACTGTCGCTGCCGCCGTGGTTGTCGTTGGCGGTGTAGGTGCCGTGGGCATCCGGGGTGATGTCGTGGGCGCCAGCGTAGTTGACGGTCATCGTCAGCTGATAGTTTTCCGCCCCCGACCCGCTGTTGCCCGGGCCGTTGGGGATATTGGTGATGTGGATCTGATAGGTGCCGTCCGCCGCAGCTGTGATGGTCTGGCCGTCGGCGATGGGGGTCCATGCGCCACCGTTGAGCGAGTACTCCATCGTGACGTGTCCGGCCGCCAGGTTGTGGTCCAGGTTGAGCGTTTCGCCCTGTTTGAGACTGACGGTGATGCGGTCCTCATCGTTGGTACTGTTGTTGCTGACCGAGCCTAGCGCACCGCTGACCACCAACACGGCCGTCATGGCTGCGGTGTTGGCGACGAAGGCGCTGCGGGCGATGGTCACCGCCTGGGCGTTGCTGCCGGTGAAGTTGAAGTTCTGATTGGTGCCGATGAAGTCTGCGCCCTTCGCCACCCAACCGGTGTTGAAGGTGGTCGGCGATGCGGTCATAGGATCCTTGTCCGCATCAGTGTCGTTGGCCAACAGCAATTCGCCTGGCACCACGATGTTGCCCGACAGTACGTTGGTGATGATGTGGTCATCGACCGCCACCGGCGCCGTATTCGGAATGACTTTGACCGTCAGCGTCGAGCTGGCCAGGTCGCCATCGTTGTCGCTGAGCGTGAAGCCGATGTTTTCGGTGATCACCACCGTCGTGGTTTTTTGCGAGGTGTAGTTGTACTCGCCGGTGTCGAGATTCACGACCAGGGTGCCACCATTGTTGGTGGCGATGCTGAGGGTGTTGTTCACGGTGTTGAACGTGCCGTGGTTGGCGCCGCCACTGAAGTTCAGCGCGCCCTGGTTGCTGTTGCCTTTAGGATCGTAGGTGTACGTCGTGCCGTCGACCACGAGGGTTTTGATGAAGCCGCCATCGGCGCCGAATGTTCCGCCCTCCAACAAGGTGCCCGTGACTGGCGCCCCCATCACTGTGCCCGAGAGCACCGAGTTGAGTTGGTTGAGATCGGTCACCACTACTGCATTGGTGTTGATGTGGGTGCTGCCGTCATAGGCCAGCGGATCGAGGTAGGCGTTGCTCACGCCACTGCCCAGGCCGATCGCATAGTTCTTGATGCCGTTGGCGTCGAGGAAGGCTTTGAGCGCGGCCTCATCCGCGCTGCCGATGTCGCCTTCGTTGGGTTTGCCGTCGGAGAAGAAGTAGCCGACGTTCTGCGCCCCGGTCAGTTTGCCCGCGGTGTCGAACGCGGTCTGCATCGTCGCAACCGCCGCATCGTAGTTGGTGCCACCGCCGGCAGTCAGGCCGGAGATAATCGATTTGGCCGTCGCCACATCGACCCAGATCGAGGTCTTGTCGGTGGCATTGCTGGCGAACGTGACGATCTGCACCTTCACATCGCCCAGGTCGTCGTATTTGTCGAGCAAGGCACTGATCGCCTGCTTGGCCAGTTCGAGGCGCGACAGCCCCGGCACACCGGAGGGGTCGACCATGCTGCCGGAGACGTCGATCACCAGCAGCAGGTTGGAATCGATCTCCACCGCCGCGACCGAACGTTCGGCGCCAACCGCTTTTGGCACGTCATCGACGATGTTGACCACGATGGTGCTGGTGGTGCTGTTGCCCAGCGCATCGGTGGCCTTGTAGGTGAAGCTTTCGCTCAGGGTGTTCGGGCCGTCGTTGGCGTCCGGCGAGGTTTTCGGTGCCGAGGTCAGGGTGTAGGTGTAGGTGCCGTTGGGGTTGAGCAGGATTTGTCCGTACGTTCCGGTAGCGCTGCCGACCAGGGTGTACGTGATCGCGCCACTCGCACCGGTGACGGAGCCGACCAGCGTGCCCGAGGCGGTTTCGCCGGTATGGCCGGGATCGCTGCCGGTGACGGTGCCGGCCGCCAGGTCCTGCCCGTCCTTGCTCAGGTCCAGGGCTTTTTCGTAGACGGTCACGTCATTGTCGCTGACCGCTTTGATGCAGCTGTTGTAGACGTCGATAGTGATGGTGGTGGTGCTTTCATCGCCATCGGCATCACGCACGGTGTAGGTGAAAGTGTCGGTGGCACCCGCCCCGCTCACGGCGTCCGGATTGCTGTGATAGACCGCGTTGCCGTGGGCATCCAGGGTCAGGTAGCCGTAGGTGCCGTTGATGTTCGAACCGAGGCCGCCGATGGCCGAGGTCGAGGTGTCGCCGCCCGCGCGCACGCCGACCACCGCACCACTGAGCGCCGGACCGTCGGCGCCGCCGATGTCGTTGTCCAGCACATTGCCGCTGACTGTGCCGCCTTCGACCACGCTTGCCGTATCCGCCTTGGCGGTCGGCAAATCATCGATGATGTTGACGTTGATCTGCCCCGACGCGGTACTGCCATCGGTGTCCGTGGCGACCACGTTGATGTTCTCGGTGAGGCTGTTGGCGCCATTGCCGGTTGGATGGGTTTCGTTATCCACCAGGGTGTAGCTGTAGCTGAGTACGCCGGTGGCCGGATTGAAGCCGGTGATGGTCAGCGTGCTGCCCAACGGAGTGACGATCGATTGCGGGAAGCCTGCCGCGACGCCACCGACCACCACATGAATGCCGCCGACATCGAGGGTTTGCAGACCATCGAGGGCCGTTACGGTGAAGGTGCCGCTCTGGGTCAGGGCCGGCGCATTGGGGCTGGTGCCGTCGCTGAGGTTTTTCTCGTAGACGGTCAGTTCACCGCCGCTGACGTTCAGGCCGTTGAGGGTGACCGGATCATCGTTGTTGTGGACGTTCAGCACCAGGTTGGCAGTGCTGGTGTCGCCGTCGGCATCGGTGAGGGTGTAGGTAAAGGTTTCGGTGCCGTTGCCGCCGCCGTGCAGGTTTTTGAAATCTGCATCGTTGGTGTTCAGCGTGTAGGTGTAGGTGCCGTTGGCATTGAGTACCAGGG
The DNA here is from genome assembly GCF_024809425.1 of Pseudomonas sp. JAI111. Classification (NCBI taxonomy): domain Bacteria; kingdom Pseudomonadati; phylum Pseudomonadota; class Gammaproteobacteria; order Pseudomonadales; family Pseudomonadaceae; genus Pseudomonas; species Pseudomonas sp. JAI111. The sequence goes on from NZ_JANUCB010000001.1 coordinate 1,022,425, forward strand.
TGCCGTAGGTGCCGGTGAATGTGCCCGGGGTGATAGGCCCCGCGTTCGGCCCGGTGGCGACGTGGTCCGCGCCTTGGATATCGTTGGTCAGCACGTTGCCGTTGAGGGTCAGAACGTTTTCCGCTGCGGTGCCGGCGTTGCTGTCGTTGAAGGCTTTGGGCACGTCATCGACGATGTTGACCACGATGGTGCTGGTGGTGGTGTTGCCCAGCGAATCGGTGGCCTGGTAGGTGAAGCTTTCGGTCAGCGTATTGGCGCCGTCGTTGGCATGCGGTGTGGTGGTCGCCGGCGATGTCAGGGTGTAGGTGTAGGTGCCGTTGGGGTTGAGCAGGATTTGTCCGTACGTTCCGGTGGCGCTGCCGACCAGGGTGTAAGTGATCGCGCCAGTGGCGCCGGTGACGGAGCCGACCAGGGTGCCAGTGGCAGTTTCGCCGGTGCTGGTCGGATCGCTGCCGGTGACCGTTCCGGCGGCGAGGTCCTGGCCATCCTTGCTCAGGTCCAAGGCTTTTTCGTAAACGGTTACGTCGGTGTCGCTGACCGCTTTGATGCCGCTGTTCGACACGTCGATGGTGATGGTGGTAGTGCTTTCATCGCCATCGGCATCGCGCACGGTGTAGGTGAAAGTGTCGGTCGCGCCCGGGCCGTTCACCGCGTTGGGATTGCTGTGGTAAGTCGCGTTGCCGTTGGCATCCAGGGTCAGATAACCGTAGGTGCCGTTGATGTTCGAACCCAGGCCGCCGATGGCGGATGTCGAGGTGTCGCCACCTGCGCGCACGCCGACCACCGCACCACTGAGCGCCGGACCGTCGGCGCCGCCGATGTCGTTGTCCAGCACGTTGCCCGAAACCGTTGCGCCCTCGGCCACCGAGGTGTGGTCCGGGTTGGCGGTGGGCAGGTCATCGACGATATTGACGTTGATCTGACCCGACGCGGTGCTGCCGTCGGTGTCCGTCGCCACCACGTTGAAATTTTCGGTGATGCTGTTGGCGCCGTTGGCGGTCGGATGCGCTTCGTTTTCCACCAAGGTGTAGGTGTAGCTGACCACGCCTGTGGCAGCGTTGTAGCCGGTGACGGTCAGCGTACTGCCGAGCGGCGTAACGACCGATTGCGGGAAGCCTGCCGCCACGCCGCCGACCACCACATGAATGCCGCCGACATCGAGGGTTTGCAGACCATCGAGGGCAGCCACGGTGAAGGTGCCGCTCTGGGTCAGGGCTGGCGCATTGGGGCTGGTGCCGTCACTGAGGTTTTTCTCGTAAACGGTGAGTTCGCCACCTTGAACGTTGAGGCCGCCGAGGGTCACAGGATCGTCGTTGTTGTGGATTTGCAGCACCAGGTTGGCGGTGCTGGTGTCGCCGTCGGCATCGGTGAGGGTGTAGGTGAACGTTTCCGTGCCGTTGCCGCCACCGTGCAGGGCTTTGAAATCCGCATCGCTGGTGTTGAGGGTGTAGGTGTACGTGCCGTTGGCGTTCAACACCAGCGTGCCGTAAACCCCGGTGAAGGTGCCGGGGGTGATCGGCCCGGCATTTTCGCCGACGGTCACGCGGTCGGCGCCTTGCACGTCGTTGGTCAGCACATTGCCGTTGAGGGTCAGCAGGGTTTCCGAGGCGGTGCCGGCGTGGCTGTCATCGACCGCTTTGGGCAGGTCGTCGACGATGTTGACGTTGATCTGACCCGACGCGGTACTGCCATCGGAGTCCGTCGCCACCACGTTGAAATTTTCGGTGATGCTGTTGGCGCCGTTGGCGGTTGGATGCGCTTCGGTATCCACCAAGGTGTAGGTGTAGCTGACGACGCCCGTGGCCGCGTTGTAGCCGGTGACGGTCAGCGTACTGCCGAGCGGCGTAACGACCGATTGCGGGAAGCCTGCAGCAACGCCGCCGACCACCACATGAATACCGCCGACATCGAGGGTTTGCAGACCATCAAGGGCAGCCACCGTGAAGGTGCCGCTCTGGGTCAGGGCTGGCGCATTGGGACTGGTGCCGTCGCTGAGGTTTTTCTCGTACACGGTGAGTTCGCCGCCTTCGGCGTTAAGGCCGCCGAGGGTCACCGGGTCGTCGTTGTTGTGGATTTGCAGCACCAGGTTGGCGGTGCTGGTGTCGCCGTCGGCATCGGTGAGGGTGTAGGTGAAGGTTTCGGTGCCGTTGCCACCGCCGTGCAGGGCTTTGAAGTCTGCATCGTTGGTGTTGAGGGTGTAGGTGTACGTGCCGTTGGGATTGAGCACCAACGTGCCGTAGGTCCCGGTGAAGGTGCCGCCAATGATCGGCCCGCTGTGGGGTCCGACGGGAATGCGGTCGGCGCCTTGTACATCGTTGGTCAGGACGTTACCGGTGAGGGTCAGCAGGGTTTCCGAGGCGTTACTGGCGTTGCTGTCATTGACCGCTTTGGGCACGTCATCGGTGATGTTGACGTCCAGCGTGCCGGTGGCGGTATCGCCGTTGGAATCACCGGCCACCACGGTGAACTGTTCGCTGAGGTTATTGGCGCCGTCACCAGCGGAATGGGTTTCGTTGCCAACCAGGGTGTAGCTGTAACTCAACACGCCCGTGGCCGGGTTGTAACCGGTGACGGTCAGGGTGTTGCCCAGTTGCGTGGTGATCGACTGCGGAAAGCCGATAGCCACTCCGCCCGTGATCACGTTGATCCCGCCGATGCTCAGGCTGGTCAAGCCGTCAGGCGCGGATACGGTGAAAGTGCCGTTCTGGATCAGCGCGCCCGGGTTGCTGGCAGAACCGTCGGCGAGGTTGGCTTCGTTGAGGGTCAGCTCGCCACCCGCCACCGACAGGCCCGTGAGGGTGACCGGGTTGTTCGGGACATCTGGAACGGGGGGCACAACGCCTGTGCCGCCGGCGCCGCCTGCACCGTTGTCGCCGTTGTTCGGATCAGCGGCCAGACGCTCCAGCGGAAACTCGGGAATGCCGTTGAAGCCTGCGGTTGGAAAACCAATGGTTGGATCGACCCGGCCGCCCACTTCTTCGAGCATGACAAAACTGTGGCCGCCACCCGCGGCACCACCGGGTGCGCCAGTCGGTGCCGGACCGGCCGCCGTGGCCTCAGCGTTCTGGGTAGGGTCATCACCGGCCGCGATAGCTTTTTGCAGCTGCTCGACATCGGTCAGTTGCGCTTGCGTCGGCGTCACCGCTTCAGCGGTGTCCACATGGGGAGCCTGATGCGCGAGCAACTGCGGCGTCATGTCCAGGCTGCTGCCACGCCCAAGGGTCAGTTCCTGGCCATTTTGCAGATGCACCGCCACCGCGCCTTCGGCACCGGTGACCAGTTGATCCCCAGCGAACAATCGGTCGCCCTCGATCAACGCGCGCCGGGTGCCGTCGCCCGCGACCGCGAACACTTCACCAATGACCTTACTGACGATACCGATGAGCGTTGCCATGTGCATTTCCTCCGCTGCCAACCGCTGTCGGCATCCTGTTGTTTGCGAAGAATGTGCTCATGGTTCAAGCAGGTGGCCTGGCGGATCGCCTGCCGGGCGCGTTTACCTGAGTAAGCCGCCGCCCTGGCGATCGTCTCGCCAAGCGTGTCGCTCACGGGCGAGGTGTCCGGATTTTTTGTAAACCTCAATGCAATCAATGACATTGAAGGTCTGTTCCGGGTCAACCTGCTCCGTGAGCGATGCGTAACGATTTTGAAGCAACAGAGTGACAAAAAACCGTCACCCCAAAACCGTTCGCTCCCCTCCCCTTCAGCACTTCTCCGCCCTATGTCGATGAGTGGATGGAACTTTTTCAAAGTCTCAAGAAGCTCCCTAGAGCCTCGAAATCAAGGGCTTTCAGAGTCAACAATGTGCTGGATTTGGCAGAGCGCATAAGTTTTTTTCGGCATAAGTCTTATGAAAAAAATTTCTTAGCTACTCTCTAGAATGTTCTTAGCTCTGTTGTTACAAGAGTGAAACGGTTTCACCTATAAAAGTCGTCAAATAATTGGCGATTGATAAAGCACCATCAGGACTCAGGGAGATGTACCCATGCGCGTTTTAACCCCCCTATGCAGCGCAATTCTGCTGGCCCTGGCCTGTACATCCCAGGCTCAAGCCATGTCATTGACCGAGGCGATCCAGAGCACCATTGCGACCCACCCGGAGCTGGCGTCACGCGTTGACAGCCGTCTCTCGGCCGATGAGCAAGTGAAAGTTGCCAAAGGGGGCTTTTATCCAACAGTTGATCTGAATGCCGCCTACGGGCGCGGGTACAGCGATAACACCAATACCCGGGCGTTGGGCAATCACCACACCGAAACCCTCAACTACACCCAGTCAGAGCTGCGTCTGCGGCAAATGCTCTTCGACGGTTTCAACACCGCCAACGAGGTTGAGCGCACCAAGGGCGTGGTCAATTCCCGGGCCTATTACGCCCAAGGCACCGCCCAGGATCTGGCATTGCGCACCATCGAGGTCTACCTCGAAGTGCTCAAGCGTCGTGAACTGGTGACCCTGGCCACGAACAACCTGCAGGCGCACTTGCGGGTCAACGACCAGATAGGCCTGCGCACCCAGCGTGGCGTCGGCAGCAACGCCGACTCCGACCAATCGGTAGCCCGTAAGGCTCTGGCGCAAAACAACCTCGAAACCGCCGAAGTCGATCTGGCGGACGCCGAGTCGAATTTCTACTCTGTCGTGGGGCGCATGCCCGATGAACTCGAAACACCGTCGTCGATCCGCGGCGAGGTGCCCGACAATCTGCGGGAAGCCCAGCAGAGCATGGTGGAAAACAACCCGTACCTGAAATCCGCACAGGCCGACGTGCAATCGGCCGAGAGCCAGTACGAAGTCGCCAAGTCGCCGTTCTACCCGCGTTTCGACGCCGAAGCGGCAGTGGGTGCCAACAACAACGTGCAAGGCGATATTGGTCACGACAACGAGTGGCGCGCGGGTGTGGTGATGAACTACAACCTGTTTCGCGGTGGCAGCGACAAGGCGCGCCTGGCCTCCGACGCGCACCAGATCAACCAGGCAATGGACATTCGTAACAATGCCCTGCGCCAACTCAACGAAAACATCCACCTGGCCTGGAACGCCATGGTCAACGCCAAGAAACAAACCCCGACCGCGCGCGAATACGCTGAGACCAGCCGGCGCGTTCGCGTGGCGTATCAGGATCAGTTCGGCCTCGGCCAACGCACCCTGCTCGATTTGCTCGACAGTGAAAACGAGCTCTACAACGCCAATCGCCGCTACACCGAAGTGCGGTACATCGAGGAATTCTCGATGTACCGCGTGCTGGCGAACATGGGCCAGTTGCTGAGCAAACAACGCGTGGTGCTGCCCGCAGATGCGATCGCCTCTTCTGAAGTGAAAAACGAAGCGCGCTTGCCTGAACTGAAATAGCTCAACCGGAGCGATCAATGTGACCAGCATGGAACCCGGCAACATCGGTGTTGATCCGCGCCTGAGCTTCGATGACCCGCTTCTGGACGGTCTGTTGATCCTCTGCAAACTCCACGGCGCGACGGTCAGTCGCGCCAGCCTGAGCGCCGGGCTGCCCTTGAACAAACAGCGTCTGAGCCTGGACCTGTTGCCACGCGCAGCGGCTCGGGCCAGCTTGCAGGCGCGTTTGCTGCGCCGTGAACTGGCGGATATTTCCGCGCTTAACCTGCCGGTGATGCTGATTTTCAATAACGGGCGCACCGCCATCCTGCGACGTTTTGGCGATGACGGCCGGCTGTTGATCCTGCCCAGCGAAGCCGACGGCGGTGAACAATGGGTCAGTCGTGAGGAACTGGCCGAAAATTACAGCGGCCAGGCCCTGTTCGCCCGGCCACGCCACGAACTCGAAGACTTGCGCTCGCCACTGGTGCCGCGTGTGGAAGCGTGGTTTCGCGACACGTTGAAGCTGTCGAAATGGCTGTACAGCGATGCGATTCTCGCGAGTTTCCTGATCAACCTGCTGGGGTTGATGGTGCCGCTGTTCGTGATGCAGACCTACGATCGGGTGGTGCCGAACCAGGCCACGTCGACCTTGTGGGTTCTATCGATCGGTCTGTTGATCGGCACCGGTTTCGAGCTGGTGTTGCGGGTGGTTCGCGCGCACTTGCTGGACACTGCCGGGAAGAAAACCGATGTAATTCTGTCGGCGACATTGTTCGAACGCATCACCGGCATGGCGATGAAAGCGCGGCCGGCGACCATCGGTGGTTTCGCCCAGAGCATTCATGACTTCCAGGGCCTGCGTGAGTTTCTCACCGCGGTCACGCTGACCAGCCTGATCGACCTGCCCTTCGCCGTGCTGATGCTGGTGGTGATCGGCTTGCTCGGCGGCTGGCTGGTGGTGATTCCGCTGCTGGCATTTCCGATCACGATCATTTTCGCCATGGTGATCCAGGTGCGCTTGCGCGACACCGTGCAGAAAAGCCTGAGCCTGGGCGCGGAACGCCAAGCGTTGCTGATCGAAACCCTCGGCGGCCTCGAAACCCTCAAGGCCTGCAGCGCCGAAAGCGAACGCCAGCACAAATGGGAAAGCACCCACGGCGCCCTCACCCGCCTCGACAGCCATGCGCGCAACCTCTCGGCGCTGGCCACCAACGGCACGCTGTTCATCCAGCAATTCTCCGGCATGGCGACCATCGTCGCCGGGGTCTACAGCATCATCGCCGGTAACCTCAGTGTCGGTGCGCTCGTGGCGACCTACATGCTCGGCAGCCGCGTTCTCGCGCCACTGGGGCAGATCGCCGGTCTGATCACTCGCTACCAGCAAGCGCAACTGACGATGAAAAGCACCGATGCGCTGATGTCCTTGCCGCAAGAGCGCGACGCCAAACAAAGACCGCTGGAGCGCACGCAACTGCAAGGCGCACTGGACGTCAGCGGCGTGACCTTCCACTACAACGGCCAGAATGCGCCGGCACTGGCCAACGTCAGCTTCAGCGTCAAACCGGGTGAGCGGATCGGCATCATCGGTCGCAGCGGCTCGGGCAAAAGCACTCTGGCGCGGCTAGTGATGGGGTTCTATGCCCCGGAGGAAGGCCAACTGCTGCTCGATGGCCTGGACCTGCGCCAACTCGATGTCGCCGACCTGCGCCAGCAAGTCGGCTACGTCGCCCATGACCTGCCGCTGCTCGCCGGCAGCCTGCGCGACAACCTGACCCTTGGCGCGCGTTACATCAGCGACTCGCGGATGCTCGAGGTGGCTGAATTGACCGGCGTCACCGAGCTGGCTCGCCAGCATCCACAAGGCTTCGACCGGCCGGTGGGCGAACGCGGCCAATTGCTCTCGGGCGGCCAGCGTCAAGCCGTGTTGCTGGCCCGGGCATTGTTGCTCGATCCGCCGATCATGCTGCTCGACGAACCGACCAGCGCGATGGACAACAGCAGCGAAGACGTTTTGCGGCAGAAGCTTCACGGCTGGGTCCAGGGCAAAACCTTGTTGCTGGTGACCCACCGCACCTCGATGCTCAGCCTGGTGGATCGGCTGGTGGTACTGGACAACGGGCGGATCGTCGCCGACGGTCCGAAAGAAGCGGTCATCGATGCACTGCGCAAGGGCCGTGTCGGCTCTGCGGCTGTCTAGGAGCTCACCATGGCCCGTTCATCTTCCGACGCGTCGCTCCCTGAATCGAAGTCGAAGTCGCGCGGCTATTTCGGCAGCTTCGGCAAAACCGCCGAGAGCGAGTTCATGCCGGAAACCGCTGGCGCTTCGTTGCAGGACTCTCCCCGTGGTTCGCGGATCACCGTCTGGCTGGCCGCCGGGCTGATTATTGCGGCGCTGGTCTGGGCCAAGTTTGCGGTGCTGGAAGAAGTCACCATGGGCGAAGGCAAGGCGATTCCCTCCAGCAAGGTTCAGGTGATTCAGAACCTGGAGGGCGGCATCGTCACCGAGATTTTTGTCCGCGAAGGGCAAATGGTGAACAAGGGCGACACCTTACTGCGCCTGGATGACACGCGGTTTCTGTCGAACAAGGGCGAGAGTGAAGCGGATCGTTACGCGCTGACGGCGCAAGTCGAACGTCTTTCGGCGGAAGCGGAAGGCCGGCCATTCAAACTCTCGCCCGAAGTGATCGCCAAGGCGCCGCAAGTGGCAGAAGACGAGCGCTCGCTGTATGAGCAACGCCAGCGCCGACTCGCCAGTGAACAGCGCACTTTGAGTGAACAACTGCGGCAGAAAACCCAGGAGCTGGCGGAATTTCGCTCAAAACAAGGGCAGTTCAGTTCAAGCCTGGCGCTGCTGCAACAAGAGATGAACATGTCTGCGCCACTCGTGGGCACCGGGGCGGTGTCCCCGGTGGAAATCCTGCGCCTCAAACGCAGCGCGGTGGAAATTCGCGGCTCGTTGAATGCGACGACGCTGGCGATTCCCCGGGCCGAATCGGCGATCAACGAAATCAAGAGCAAGATCGACGAATCGGAACAATCCTTCCGCTCGGACGCGGCGAAAGAGCTGAATGAAAAACGCACCGATCTGTCGAAAATCACCGCGTCGAGCATCGCCATCGACGACCGCGTGAGTCGCACCACGGTGGTGTCGCCGGTGCACGGGATTATCAAGGTGCTGAAGGTCAACACCATCGGCGGGGTGGTCCAGCCCGGCAGCGACATGGTGGAAATCGTGCCACTGGAAGACAACCTGCTGATCGAAGCCAAGGTGCGGCCGCAGGACGTGGCGTTCCTGCATCCGGGGCAGAAAGCGATGGTCAAGTTCAGTGCCTACGACTACACGATTTACGGTGGGTTGAGTGCCAAGCTTGAGTTGATCGGGGCGGACACGATTACCGATGACAAGGGCAACAGCTTTTATCTGATTCAAGTGCGCACGGACAAGAATCACTTGGGCGGGGATGTGAAGCCGTTGTTGATCATTCCGGGGATGGTGGCGACGGTCGATATCATTACCGGCGAGAAGAGCGTGCTGGATTACCTGCTTAAACCGGTGTTGAAAGCGCGGACCGAAGCGATGCGGGAGCGTTAGACAGTGATCGTTCCCACGCTCCGCGTGGGAATGCATCCAGTGACGCTCTGCGTCATATCCGGGAAGGGACGCGGAGCGTCCCGGGCGGCATTCCCACGCAGAGCGTGGGAACGATCAAAACCAACGATCATTTCGGCCCATGGTTACGCTGGAAGGTCTCCTCCCCCATCGCGGCAATCTGCCCCTCGATCAACGCCTCGAACGGTTTTAACAGGGGCTCGAACGTCGTCGGTGCCTCCAGCGTCTGCAACGCTTGAACAATCGCCTCCACCGTCGACAACGCCCCGGGCCCCGGCGCCTTGCGCAGTCGATATCGCGACACACCGCCCTCCGCCAGCGTCACCCTCGGCAACGCCGCCAGCAAAGGGTTGAGGTGCAGCAGCTTGCGCGCCTTGCGCCAGGTGCCGTCCGGGACCACCAGCAACAACGGCTCTTCGTTCGCGGTGTACGCCAGCAACGGTTGCGCATCGTCAGCCGGAAACAACAAACGCGCCTGATAACCCGGCTGATTCAACAACGCCAGCAAATCCTCGAACACCTCGCCCACCACCAACTCGGCATTCTTCAAGCCCAACGCCGCCAATCGTGCTGTGTTCAGCGCATGGTTCACCTCGCTCGGATGCTGCAACAACAGCACCCGCGTGCGGCTGTCCAGACTGGGGATCAGTGGGCACAGGCAATGGGTTTGTGGGCGCAGACAGCGCGGACATTGGGCTCTGGACATGTTCTCAAGCCTGATTCAGTTGTGCTTTAAGCAGGTCGCGGAAGGTCTGGATCAACGGTTCGCGGCTGCGGCCACGGCGCACGATCATCGAGAACGGCGCCTGATAACCAAAGGTCGCCGGCAGCAACACGCGCAAATCGCCCTTGTCGGCCCACGCCTGGGCGTAATGCTCCGGCAGGTAACCGATGTAGGCGCCAGACAGCACCAGGATCAGCTGCGCTTCCATACTTTCCACGGTCGCGGCGCTGTGCTTGAACCCGTGGCGGGCCAGTTCAGCCTGGCTCCAATAGCCCCGGCCGACCATGCGTTGCTGGGTGATGACTTGTTCAGGGATGCGTCGCTCGGTGAACAGCGGATGCCGGCTGCTGCAATACAACCAGTGCTGCTCGCGGTAAAGCGGCATGTAGACCAGACCACTCATGCGCGTGGAAAACGCTCCGATGGCCAGGTCGAGGCGGTTGTCCTGCACGCCGAGCTGCAATTCGTAGGGGCTCATGACCGACAGGTGCAAGTGCACGGCCGGGTGCTCCTGGCTGTAGGCGCCGATGGCTTCGGCGAAAGGCAAGGCCTTGTCGCTGACGGTGGAGTCGATCACCCCGAGGTTCAAGGTGCCGCGCAGTTCGCCTTTGAGCGCCGCCGCGTATTGCTCGAAACCTTCGAGCTCGCCGAGCAGGCGCAGGGTTTCCTGATGGAACAATTCGCCCTTGCTGGTCAGGCTGAACCCGCCGCGACCGCGATGGCAGAGCACCAGGCCAAGCGCGGCTTCGAGCTGGCTCATGTAGGTGCTGATGGCCGAGGTCGAGAGGTTGAGCTCTTGCTGGGCGTTGGCAAACCCCTGATGGCGAACCACGCTGACGAAGATGCGCAATAGTTTCAGATCGGGTAAAGCGTTGGCCATGGGGTTCTCCACCGGTCGATCGTTCCCACGCTCTGCGTGGGAATGTAGCCCGTGACGCTCTGCGTCACATGCACAAAAGAGCGGGACGCGGAGCGTCCGTGGATGCATTCCCACGCGGAGCATGGGAACGATCAGCGGCAAGTCTATCGTCGCAGCTGCCATTAGTTTAGAAAAATCTGAACTAAGTATTTGCCCGTAGCGATTCTTCCCGTGCACTACATTTCGCAAAATCGCCCCACAACGGTGCCTGTGTCTGTCCAGACCTGCGCAACCGACATAAATAAAACAACGACGATGAGGCCTTTCCTGTGGACAAGATTCTTCACCAACCACTGGGCGGCAATGAAATGCCGCGCTTCGGCGGCATCGCCACCATGATGCGCCTTCCCCATTTGCCAACCGCTGCCGGTCTGGATGCTGCCTTCGTTGGTGTCCCGCTGGACATCGGCACCTCCCTGCGTCCAGGCACCCGTTTCGGACCTCGCGAAATCCGCGCTGAATCGGTCATGATCCGTCCGTACAACATGGCGACCGGTGCTGCCCCCTTCGACTCGCTGTCGGTGGCCGACATCGGCGACGTGGCAATCAACACGTTCAACTTGCTGGACGCCGTACGGATCATTGAAGAGTCCTACGACGCCATCCTCGAACACAATGTGATCCCCCTGACCCTGGGCGGCGACCACACCATCACCCTGCCAATCCTGCGTGCCATTCACAAGAAGCACGGCAAGGTCGGCCTGGTTCACATCGACGCTCACGCCGATGTGAACGACCACATGTTCGGCGAGAAAATCGCCCACGGCACCACGTTCCGTCGCGCGGCCGAAGAAGGCCTGATCGACTGCGATCGTGTGGTGCAAATCGGTCTGCGCGCTCAGGGCTACACCTCTGAAGACTTCAACTGGAGCCGTAAACAAGGCTTCCGCGTGGTTCAGGCCGAAGAGTGCTGGCACAAATCCCTGGCTCCACTGATGGCTGAAGTTCGCGAGAAAGTCGGCGGCGGTCCGGTGTACCTGAGTTTCGACATCGACGGCATCGATCCAGCGTGGGCACCCGGCACCGGCACCCCGGAAATCGGTGGTCTGACCACCATTCAGGCGATTGAAATCGTTCGTGGCTGCCAAGGCCTCGACCTGATCGGCTGCGATCTGGTAGAAGTCTCGCCCGCTTACGACACCACCGGCAACACCTCGCTGTTGGCCGCCAACTTGCTGTACGAAATGCTCTGCGTACTGCCTGGCGTGACCCACCGCTGAGGGATGGTTGATGAACGAACGTGATCAGGTTCTGAAAGCCGCCGCCGACCTGGTGTCGGCGTTTGCCCGCAACGATCGCGAAGCCTACTTCGGCGCCTTCAGCGCCGATGCCAGCTTCGTCTTTTACACCCTCGAACAGCCTCTGCTGTCACGCGATGCCTATCAGGCTTTGTGGGACACCTGGCGCTCGGAAGATGGCTTCGAGGTGCTCTCATGCACCTCGAGCAATGCCTTCGTCAGCCTGCAGGGTGATGTAGCGATTTTTATCCATGACGTAGCCACCGAGCTGCGCATGCAGGGGGAGCAACACTTCAGCCAGGAGCGCGAGACGATTGTTTTCAAGAAACAAGCGTCTGGCCAAGAACAACAAGGCCTATGGCTGGCCTGCCACGAACATTTGTCCGCAATGCCGGAAGGGCTGCCAACCACTTAGCCAAACAGGTGACGCTCACACACGATGAGCGCGCCTTTATGATCGGAGCTGATCATGAATAACAACAACAAAGACCAAAGCCTTACGCAAATTGAAACCTATGGGGTGGAACAGATCCCGGACAACGAACGCACCGCAGGCCCGACGGACTTGTTCCGGATGATCTTCGGTGGTTCGAATACCTTTGCCACCGCCGTGCTCGGCAGTTTCCCGGTGCTGTTCGGCCTGTCATTTCAGGCCGGTGTCTGGGCGATTGTGCTGGGTGTGTTGCTGGGTTCGCTGATCCTCGCGCCGATGGGCCTGTTCGGCCCGATCAATGGCACCAACAACGCCGTGTCTTCCGGTGCGCACTTCGGCGTGCACGGGCGGATCGTCGGTTCGTTTCTGTCGCTGTTGACCGCCATCGCCTTCTTCTCGCTCTCGGTGTGGAGTTCGGGTGATGCGCTGATCGGTGGTGCAAAACGCTTGATCGGCCTGCCGGAAACCGACCTGACCCTGGGCCTGGCCTACGGTCTGTTCGCGATCCTGGTGCTGACTGTCTGCATCTATGGCTTCCGCTTCCTGCTGTGGGTCAACAAGATCGCCGTGTGGAGCGCCAGCTTGCTGTTCCTGCTGGGCATCTTCGCCTTCGCCGGGCCTTTCGATTTGAACTACGCCGGCACCGTGAGCATGGGCCAGCCGGGCTTCTGGGCGGCGTTTATCGGCGCTGCGCTGGTGGCGATGAGCAACCCGATTTCCTTCGGTGCGTTCCTCGGTGACTGGTCGCGCTACATCCCTCGTGAGACGCCCAAAGGCCGGATCATGGCGGCGGTGGTGATCTCGCAGGTTGCGACCTTCATCCCGTTCCTGTTCGGCCTGGCGACCGCCACCATCGTGGCGATCAAGGCGCCGGACTACATCGCGGCCAACAACTATGTCGGCGGTCTGCTGGCAGTTTCGCCGAGCTGGTTCTTCCTGCCGGTGTGCCTGATTGCGGTCATCGGCGGCATGTCCACCGGCACCACGTCGCTGTATGGCACCGGGCTGGACATGTCCAGCGTATTCCCTCGCGTACTGTCGCGGGTCAAGGCGACGTTGCTGATCGGTGTGATGTCGATTGCGTTCATCTTCATCGGTCGCTTCGCGGCGAACCTGGTGCAGAGCGTGTCGACCTTCGCCGTGCTGATCATCACCTGCACCACTCCATGGATGGTGATCATGATCATCGGCCTGGTCGTGCGTCGTGGCTTCTATTGCCCGGATGACCTGCAGGTGTTCACTCGCGGCGAGAAAGGTGGTCGCTACTGGTTCACGCACGGCTGGAACTGGCGTGGCCTGGGTGCCTGGATCCCGAGCGCACTGGTGGGTCTGTGCTTCGTGAACCTGCCAGGGCAGTTCGTCGGCGTGCTGGGTGATCTGGCGGGCGGCATCGACATCAGCCTGCCGGTCACCCTCGGCCTGGCGTCGCTGGTGTACCTGACGTTGCTCAGCCTGTTCCCGGAGTCACGGGAAGTGTTCGGCCCGCAGGATGCACGCAGCAAGGGTTCCAATTCGCTCGGTAAATCGGCGGCTCGACAGGCCGCCTGATCAAACGCATTACCTTCGGCCAACGCATGACCTGTGGGAGCGGGATTACCCGCGATGAACGATGACGCGGTCTGTCTGACAGATCGCTGTACTCCCATCGCGTGCAAGCCACGCTCCCACAGGGATTGATGTTGCCGCAGGAATTGATTTTCGCTTCACCATAAAAAAGACAATCGGAGACACGCCAACATGGCACTGGATTTATTCGTCGTACTCATCTACGCAGCCGCAATGCTGATACTTGGCTACTACGGGATGCGTAAGGCCAAGACCAACGAAGACTTTTTGGTCGCCGGCCGTAACCTCGGCCCAAGCCTGTACATGGGTACCATGGCCGCCACCGTGCTGGGCGGCGCGTCCACCGTCGGCACCGTACGTCTGGGCTACGTCCACGGCATTTCCGGTTTCTGGCTTTGCGCCGCACTGGGTTGCGGGATCGTGGCACTGAACCTGTTCCTCGCCAAACCGCTGTTGAAACTGAAGATCTACACCGTTACCCAAGTGCTGGAAAAACGCTACAACCCGATGGCCCGCTCCGCGAGCGCGGCGATCATGCTGGCGTATGCGCTGATGATCGGCGTGACGTCGATCCTGGCGATCGGCACGGTTCTGCAAGTGCTGTTCGGCCTGCCGTTCTGGGTCTCGGTATTGCTCGGTGGCGGCGTCGTGGTGATCTATTCGGCGATCGGTGGCATGTGGTCCCTGACCCTGACCGACATCGTCCAGTTCGTGATCAAGACCGTAGGCCTGATGTTCATCCTGTTGCCGATCTGCCTGTATCGCGTCGGCGGCTGGGATGAGTTGGTGCTGAAACTGCCGGCAACCGCCTTCAGCTTCACCACCATCGGTTGGGACACCATCATTACCTACTTCATGATCTACTTCTTCGGCATCCTGATCGGTCAGGACATCTGGCAACGGGTGTTCACCGTCAAGTCGGCCAAAGTCGCTCAGTACGCCGGTACCTTCGCCGGTTTCTACTGCATCCTTTACGGACTGGCCTGCGCCCTGATCGGCATGGCCGCTCACGTGCTGATCCCGGACCTGGACAACGTCAACAACGCCTTCGCCGCCATCGTCAAACTGTCCCTGCCGGACGGAATCCGTGGCCTGGTGATCGCGGCTGCACTGGCGGCCATGATGTCCACCGCCAGCGCCGGCCTGCTCGCCGCTGCCACCACCCTGACCGAAGACCTGCTGCCGAAACTGCGTGGCGGTAAACAGTCGAGCCTGGGCATCAACCGCCTGTTCACCCTGCTGACCGGTATCGTTGTGCTCGGCATCGCGTTGGTGGTCAACGATGTGATCAGCGCGCTGACCCTGGCTTACAACCTGTTGGTCGGTGGCATGTTGATCCCGCTGATGGGTGCGATCTTCTGGAAGCGCGCCACCACCGCCGGCGCTATCGCCAGCATGGGCATGGGCTTCGCTACCGCGCTGGTGTTCATGTTCAAAGACGGTCTGGACGCCAACACCCCGATCTACTACAGCCTCGGCGTCGGCCTGGTGAGCTTCGTGCTGGTCAGCTTGCTGTCCCCGCGCCCGGCAGCCGTGGCCAGCCCAGCCTAAGCTGAATATAACGACTTGATGCTTTCTTCGACGGGTGTGGCGTCGGTTGCCACACCCGTTTTTTTTCGCCTGAAGGAAACTGCTTATGAAGATCGTCAGCCGCGACCAGTGGTTCGAAGTCAAACAGCTCAGTGACGGCATTCGGCTGATTCACGAGCCTTACATCCGGCCCTTCTACCGCTGCAACCTCTGGCACGTTCAGGGCCGCGACAAAGACCTGTTGCTGGACAGCGGGTCGGGGTTGGTGAGCCTGCGCGAGCAACTGCCGTGGATCACCGAGCGGCCGTTGGTGGCGGTGGCCAGTCACTGCCATTTCGACCACATTGCCGGGCATCACGAATTCCCCGAACGGCTGGTGCATCCGGCCGAAGCGCAGATTCTTGCCGCCCCCGATGGCGAGAACACCCTGAGCACGGCGTTTGTCGGTGACGACATGTTCGAGGCGCACCCGGACTGTCCGTTGTGCTACGCCGAATACCGGGTCAAAGCCGCACCGGCCACCGGCATGATTGAAGAAGGCGACGTGCTGGATCTCGGTAATCGCGTGCTGCAAGTGCTGCACACACCGGGGCATTCACCGGGCGGCATAAGCCTGTATGAAGCGGCGAGCGAAACGTTGTTCAGCGGCGACATCATCTACGACGGCCCGCTGATCGAAGACGCCTACCACTCCAATCTCGACGACTACGCCCGCAGTCTGCAGCGCTTGCGCGAGTTGCCGATCCGCACGGTTCACGGCGGGCATTTCGGCAGTTTTTCCGGGGAGCATCTGCGCACGATGATTGACGAGTGGCAGCGCTCACATGCCTGAAGCCTGCTGTACTCAACGTCAGGGAAAACAAGAATAACGCCCTCGAAGAACAACCATGAAAAGAGCCGCCGTTCGTGCCGCCGTGCATCGCTTTATCAGCCGCCTGCTGGAAAGTCAGGATGACTTCGACGACAACGCCAGCCTGGCGCAGTTGGGATTGGATAAGGAGGAAATCGAAGAGTTGATCTTCCATTTGGAAGATGAGCTGGGCTTGACGGCATTTACGGCGGAAGAAGACCAGATGCTCAAGACCGCCCGGACGGCGAATGACTTGAGCCGGTTTTTGATCGAGATCGGGCGGCATTGAAAATCCGCCCCACTCTTTTGCATTTGCATCTGCGCCGCCGAACGCGGCCTCGCGGGCTCGGCAGCGGCTACAAACACTACTTGCGCCGCGTTACCGGCGGCGCTGCTGGCGTCGGCGTTGTTCGTCGTCAGTACGAATAGGCACAGGTTGCAGAGGCGGTTCAATCAAACCGAGTGCAACACCCAGATCGTGCAGCCAGTTTTGGATTTTCTCTTTCATGGTGCCCCCTTCAGGGTAGTGCCGAGCGACCGGAATTCTGTAGCCGCTTCGCACTGATAATAGTCCGAAGTCCTACGTATTGCTCGTCCAAATCCGCAATGATCTGTTACTGAATTGAACAAAATACTTGACCATTAGTTCAAGCAATCGCCTGATCCTCAAACGCTGTCGATGGATAGACCGCTTGCTGCTGTTCGATCCAGGCATTCAGATTGGCCCCGACCATGCCCTTGCGCCACATCAGCCAGGTGGTTGCGCTGGCAAATGGTTCGGCCAACGGGTGCACCGCCACGCGTTCGCGACCCGGCAGGCTGGCAAGCATCGACTCCGACATCAGCGCCACCCCTGAACCCGCGATCACACAGGCGAGCATCCCCGGGTAGGACTCGATCTCCATCGCCCGGCCCATGGCGGCGTGGTCATGAGCAAACCAGGCCTCCAGACGCATCCGGTACGAACAGCCCTGCCGAAAGGTGAACACTGACCGGCCTTCAACATCCCTCGCGCTACGCACCGGCGGATGGTCGGCCTCGCTGATCAGCACCAGCCGTTCGTCGCACAATGGCAAGCCATCCAGGCCGGCCAATTCCAGCGGGCCATCCACCAACGCGGCATCGAGACGACCGGTGAGCAAACCTTCGAGCAATTCGCCGCTGGGCCCGGACTGCACCTGCAAGTTCACCGCCGGATACGTGCGGTGATAACGCGCCAACAACTCCGGCAGATGAATCGCAGCCGTGCTGTACATGGTGCCCAGCACAAAATCCCCGGCCGGTTGCCCGCCCTGCACGGCCGCACTGGCTTCATCATGCAGGGCGAACAGTTTGGCGGTGTAGTCCAGAAGGACTTTTCCCGCAGGCGATAACTGCAAGCGCTGACGCTCGCGGACGAAAAGTTCTACGCCCAGTTGCTCTTCAAGCTGTTTGAGCCGGGTCGACAGGTTTGACGGCACCCGATGCAAACGCTCCGCTGCGCGGGTGATCGAGCCTTCCTGCGCGACAGCCTGAAAGATCCGTAATTGGCTGAACTCCACGATCTTCTCCAATTCAGAACAAGTTTCTCACTATTATTCATTTTTAAAGAAAGTCAATCAGTCCTAGCCTGACGGTCATTGATCCTTTGCTGGAACTCAGACCATGTCCCCTCTGATTCGCTTGTCCGCCAGTTTTATCGCCTTGATGATGGCCATGGGCATCGGGCGTTTCGCCCTCACCCCGCAAATGCCGCACTTGCTCAGCGAAGGCCAGATCGACCTGACCGCCGCCGGTCTGATTGCCGCGGCCAACTACCTCGGCTACTTCGTCGGCGCCGTGGATGCGATGTTCTCCCGTCGCCCCGAGCAGGTCCGGCGACGTCTGCTGGGAGGCTTGTGGCTGTGCGTTCTCCTGACTCTGGCGTCGTTCTGGGCCAATGGTTTCTGGTCGCACCTGGTGTTGCGCTTCGGCACCGGTGTCGCCAGTGCGTGGGTGTTGGTGATGATTACGGCGTTGAGCCAGCCGCTTGCCGTAGCCGGCGGACGTCCACGCCTGGGCGCCCTGGTATTTGCCGGACCGGGTTTGGGGATTTTTCTGACAGGGTTGTTGGCTTTGGGCTCGAACCTGCTGGGGCAGACCTCTGCGACCCTGTGGCTGGTCTACGCCGGCGTCGGGCTGGCGATGCTGCTTGGGATCCTGCCTTTTCTGCCGCAGCCTGGCGCGAGTGCGCCCACCGTGCAGCACGCCACCACTTCGGCCAATCGAGGCATCGGCCGCTTGGGCTTGATCTACGGTTTGTACGGTCTGGGCTACATCATCCCGGCCACATTTCTCTCGCAAATGGCCAGCGCACAGTTTCATGGCCAATGGCAGGCCGACCTGTTCTGGCCATGCTTCGGCCTGGCGTCGGCCATCGGCGTGGTCCTCGTCAGCCTGCGTCGACAAACCGCGAATGGCACGCGTCACTGGCTGATAACCACATTGTGGCTTCAAGCGGCCGGGGTGTTCGCCTGCCTGTTGGGCAGCGGTCCGGGCCTGGCATTGGGGGTGATCCTGTGCGGCACGCCGTTCCTCGCCTGCATGCAACTGGTGATGCAACGTTCGCGGGAACTGGCGCCCCACGCCGCCCAGCGCAATGCCGGGCTGCTGACAGCGTGCTTTGCCGTGGGCCAACTCAGCGGGCCGTTGCTGGCAGCCTTGAGCAGCCACTTCAGCGGCGGATTAGCGCCAGCGCTGGTATTCGCCGGCAGCGGCTTGCTCATCGCCGGCGGGCTGTTACTGCGTCCGGTCAGTGCTGCCCAAGGGCTTTGCGCAAACGACGGCGCACCCACTGCTCAGCGCTGACAAAGGTGATGCCGAGCAACACCAGCACGGCGCCGATGATGAAGTTGAGGCTCAATTCTTCGCCCAGCAGCACCACGCCGAACGTGACGCCGAACAGCGGCGTCATGAACGAAAACACTGCCAGGTTCGCCGCCAGGTAACGGCGCAACAGCCAGAACCACGTCAGGTAGCTGAAGAACGACACCACCAATCCCTGAAACAGCACGCTCGCCACCGCCAAGGTGGTCAGGCTGACATGGGTGACCTGGCCACTGAGCACCGCGATCAGCAGCAGGCCGACGAATCCGACGATCAGTTGATAAAACAGGGTCAGGGTGACGGGCGCTTCCGACAGTCGCGAGGCGCGCACCACCACTGTGGTCGCGCCCCACGAGGCACCCGCCAGAACGCCCAACGCATCGCCCATCAACATGCGGTGATCGAGGTTGTCCCAGGACACGCCGCCGGCAAAGGCAACAGCGATCCCGACGAACGCGAGGAATATCCCCAGCCACTGCACGGGCCTCAAACGCTCACTGGGCAGCAGCCAGTGCACGCCCAACGCGGTGAAGATGGGCGCGGTGTAAAGGAACACCGACATGTGTGCGGCGGTGGTCAGTTGCAAACCTTCGGAGATGAAGAAAAACTCCAGTCCGAACAATGCCCCCGCCAGCAACCCGCCACGCCAAGTGCTACCGACCTGATCCCAGCCGCCCTTCCAGCAGATCAACAGTCCTACAAGCAACGCGGAAATACCCGACCGCCCCGCCGCTTGCATCACGGGTGCAATATCGGGCGCCGCCCACTTGATCATGACCTGTTGCACGCCCCAGATCAGGCACAACCCGATCATCACTTGCAGGGCAAATCCATCGGCGCTACGCCGGGTGGCGCTCACCGGAACACCTCGACAACACAATCCATGGCAGTGACTCGACAGTAAAAAGCAAAGCCCCGGCGTGCTTGTTCAAAAAGCATCGCCGGGGCGAAAAATTATGCTGTCGATTATTAACCAGTTGGCCAGAAAATGCCGCCTGAACGGGACCTTTAAATTCCCGATTGCGTCATCCGGCGGTGGCCACGGCAGTGATTTGCTGGGCTTGCTGGCGCCAAGCCAGAACGAAATACAGCGCGCCTCCGAGGAAACAGCCAGTGAACCAGGCGAAGTTCGCCATCGGTTGCAGCACAGGGGTAAAGGTAATGGCCACGCCCGTGAGGGTTGCAGGAATCAGCGCTTTGACCGCCGTCCAATTGACCCCGCCGTTGTAGTAATACTTACCGCTGGGGCCATCATCGAACAGCGCATCGACGTCAATCTGCTGTTTTTTGATCAGGTAGTAATCCACCAGCAGAATCCCGAACAGCGGGCCGATGAATGCCGCCAACACGTCGAGGGTGTAGTGAATCACTTCGGGGTTGTTGAACAGGTTCCACGGGGTGATGAAGATCGAGGCCACGGCCGCAATCATCCCGCCGGCACGCCAGCTGATTTTACTCGGGGCGACGTTGGCGAAATCGAATGCCGGGGACACAAAGTTGGCGACGATGTTGATGCCGATGGTCGCGGTGACAAAGGCGAAGGCGCCGAGCAGTACGGCCACGCTGTTGTCGATGCGCGCCACAGTGGCGATCGGGTCGTGCAGCATTTCACCGAACACCGGCAAGGTCCCGGAAACAATGACCACCGTAACCAGGGAGAAGGCGAGAAAATTCACCGGCAAGCCCCAGAAATTTCCACGCCGCACGTCCTTCATGCTGCGGCAGTAGCGACTGAAGTCACCGAAATTCAGGGTCGGGCCGGAAAAGTACGACACCACCAGCGCCGTGGCGACAATCACTTGTCCGAACGCTTCCCAGCCGGACAAGGATTTTTCCGCGAGGGTGAAACTAATGTTGCTCCAGCCGGCCTGCCAGACGATCCAGCCAGCGAGCATGAACATCACGCCATACACCACCGGCCCTGCCCAATCGATGAAACGTCGGATCGACTCCATGCCGGCCCAGAACACAAACGCCTGGACACACCACAAGCTAAGGAAGCCAAACCAGCCGAGGTAGGACAAACCGGCGAAATGCGGTTCGGCGTAGGCCGCCATTGAAGGAAAGAATCGCAATACAACGATGATCAAGGCGCTGGACGCCAGGTACGTCTGAATTCCGTACCAGGCCACGGCGATCAGTCCGCGGATAACCGCAGGAATATTCGCCCCGAACACGCCGAAGGCCAGCCGGCAGATCACCGGGTATGGCACCGCCGCTTGTTGGCTCGGCTTGGCCACCAGGTTGGCGATCAGTTGCACGATGCAGATCCCGCCAAGCAACGCGATCAAGACCTGCCAACTGGCCAGGCCCAGGGCGAACAGGCTGGCGGCGAACACATAACCACCGACGCTGTGCACATCGCTCATCCAGAAAGCGAAGATGTTGTACCAATTCCATTTCTGCGGCAGCGGCCCCAGATCCTCGTTATACAGGCGGGGGCTGTAGCCGTTGGGCAATTGCTCGGTCATCGCGGGGCTCCTCGAAACAGCCCCCGGAATTGATGCAGCAACCACACTGCACACGGGAGCCGGCATGGTTTGTATACGAGTTGCTACGCAGAATGCGTGCCATACGACTAGAACCTGTGACAAACCGGTCTTTCAGCGCCAGATAGCGCCGAGCAATCAGGGGGTGAAGCTCACGACAATGCCCATGAACAGGGCAACCCCGCCAGCAAACGGTGCAGGATTTTATGTATACAACCGAGTAAGTGGCTGCTGCGCAGCTAATCGCGAGCAGGCTCACTCCCACATTTGATGGTTGTCGTACCAAATATTTGTAATCACTGAAGATCAATGTGGGAGCGAGCCTGCTCGCGATGGCGTCACTGCAAACCGCCGAGATGCTAGGCCTTGCGCGCAGCCCAGAATCCAATAGAACAGGCGACACACGTCGCAAAAGCACCCCAGGCCATATCCATCAACGCCAACTGCGCCGACCACCCGTGCAACGTCGCCCAATTACTCAAGTCATACGTGCCGTAAGCCACCAGCCCCAGCAACGCGCCCAACGCCGAGGCACGTCGCCAGGTTTTCGCCGGCAACACAACGAACACCACACAACCGAATACATAGAGCAGATAGAACACCGCTGCCGGGGCCAGCAGCGGTGAATCGAGCATCAGCGAACCGAGCAGCGCCCGATAAGTGGGCGCCATCAACACGCCAAGCCAGAGGCCGTCGAGCACGAGAAACGCCAGCAAGGTGCCGGCGTACGCCCACAATGATTTCTTCATAGCCGCTCAACCCCATGCCATCGACCTGCATGGGGCCGATGCGAGGTCAGCTTAGTTCAATGCGATCGGCATGAATGACGATCTGGCCATTCTTGTACAGCGCGCCGATGGCCTTCTTGAAGTTGCCTTTGCTGACGCCGAACAGATTGGTGATCACTGTCGGGTCGCTCTTGTCGCTGACCGGCAGGGTGCCGTTGTTTTCACGCAACTTGGCAAGGATCTTCGAATTGAGGCTGGTGGCCGCTTCTTCGCCGACCGGTTGCAGGCTCAGGCTGATCTTGCCGTCGGCACGGACTTCTTTGATAAAGCCCTTCTCTTCTTTGCCGGCGCGCATGAACTTGAAGATTTCGTTCTTGTGAATCAGGCCCCAGTGCTTGTTGTTGATGATCGCCTTGAAGCCCATGTCGGTCGCTTCAGCCACCAGCAAATCAACTTCCTGACCGGGGGTGTAATTGGCCGGGGTCTTGTCCAGATAACGATCCAGACGCGCCGTCGCGGTGATGCGGCGGGTGTGTTTGTCGAGGTAGACGTGCACCACGACATACTCGCCGGCCGTCATCTGGCGCTTTTCTTCGGAGTACGGCAGCAACAGATCCTTCGGCAGACCCCAATCCAGGAAAACACCGATGCTGTTGACTTCAACGACTTTCAAACTGGCGAATTCACCGACCTGAACTTTCGGCTTTTCGGTAGTTGCGATGAGTTTGTCATCGCTGTCCAGATAAATAAAAACGTTGAGCCAATCTTCATCTTCGCTGGGAATATCTTTGGGAATATAACGATTAGGCAGAAGGATCTCGCCTTCCGCGCCACCGTCCAGATATAAACCAAAGTTAGTGTGTTTAACCACTTGCAAACTGTTGTAACGCCCGACTAAAGCCATTTCCAATACCCTCATTGCGTGGGCGACATTCTACCCGGTTTTGCGGGCGGCGTTTCCGTGGCCAGCCCGGTGACAGCGGATTTTCTTCCGAACGCCTTGATTTCCGTGGGTTCTGCCGCCTGTGCCTGGCCGCTCGTCAGACTGCACGGACGATTTCTACCCTCCTCGACCGATCAAACGGCTGAATTTCAACCCCCTTGTTCTTATTTAAAACAGCGGCTTAGGGGCTTATTTCGAATAATAATCGGCGAATAAGTAAGCCCTACGATGTGTATTTTGAGGGGATATTTACCAAGCAATTGTCAAGTATTTCATGTACGATGCCTGGCCAAGTTAATTTTCTACAGGTTAATGGCCGCCATGCGTGTAAAAGCATCCAACAGCAAAGCAAAGCCAGCTCCAGCCGTTGAAACCAGCGAATCAATCAACAACCAGATCGCTGCGTTCCTCAAGTCCGGCGGCGAGATCCAGCAAATTGCCAAAGGCGTCAGCGGCCAGACGTTCGGCCCGTCCAAGCAGATTACGCTGGGCAAGAAGTAACACCCCGCGTTAACTGGTCCATAAGCGCTTTGAGCTTCGAAGCGCTTGGACTGGAACCCTCCCCGCAACACCCCGAAAAACCCATCTAATTTTCAAAAATCGACGAACGGCCTTCGATGCCGAGCATTCGCCGGTATGCTTGCACACGTCTAGATCAAGCGTTTCAGTAGGTTTTAGTTCCTGCTCCGCGGTCATGGAGTGACGCATGCTCAAACCCTCCTGTTTATTACTCGGCACCCTGTTGACCTGTTCGCTCGCCAACGCGCAAGTGTTCCAGCGCGAATTGGGCGATTTCGATCTCCAACTTGGCACCACCGCCAGCCGCAGCATGGCGCAGGGGCTGGTCAAGCCTTCCACCACTGGCTCGTTCCACGGTGGACTCGACCTCAGCCACAACAGCGGTTTCTATGTGGGCCAATGGGCACCCAGCATGGGCTTGACGCCTGGGGCCAACCTTGAAGTCGACTCCTACATGGGCTTCAAACAGTCTTTCGATCATACCCTCGGCTATGAAGTCGGCATGATCCATTACAGCTATCCGAAAGTGGACACCCTCGACAGCCAGGAGCTGTTCGGTGGCCTGACTTTTCTGGGCAGCCGTTTCGGCGCAGCATTCAGCAACGACCCCGACAAACAGAACAGCACCGTCTTCGCCGACCTGGGCGGCAATCAGCCGTTCGGCATCGGGATCAGCATGAAATACACCACCCACCAGCTCAACACCCCGGTGTCCGTCGACGGCGGGTATGTCGGCAGTTTCACCGATTGGTCGGTGCAACTTTCCCGGCCCTTCATGGGCGTCGACCTGGACTTGATCTACAGTGGATCCAGCCTCAGCGGCGGCGATTGCTCGGCCTATTCCGGGCACAACAGCCAATGCGACGGACTGGTCACCCTCAAGGCCGAACGCGCATTCTATTAATGGGCTGAACTGCCGCGCTCATGCAGCGCTCTTATAAGAATCCACTCAAGAAGCCAGAACTTCGCAAGGATTCGCCCATGCCGCGCTGGTTAAAGTGTCTCGCCGTCATCATCACCCTCAGCCTCGCACTCGGTGCGTGCAGCCGCGTGGGCCTGGCCTACCGCAATCTCGATGTGATCATTCCATGGACGCTCAGCGATTACCTGGACATGAACGGCGAGCAGAAAGGCTGGTTCAACGAGCGCCTCAAAGAGCACTTGAGCTGGCACTGCAGCACGCAACTGCCGGGTTACCTCGACTGGCTTGATCGCTTGCAGACCATGGTCGAGACCAATCAGGTCACCGACGCCGCGCTGCAAACCCGCACGGAGGAAGCCAAAGCCGCCATCGCCCAGACCGCCAGGGAAATCACCCCGTCGGCCATCGAATTGTTACAAGGGCTGGACGACAAACAAGTCGCAGAGATGAACGACGCCTTCGCCAAGGATCAGCGCAAGCGCCAGGAGGAATACCTGAAACCGACGCTCGATCAGCAGATCAAGGAACGTAGCGAGCGCATGGAAAAACGCCTGAATGACTGGCTCGGCCCACTCAGCCCGACCCAGCAACAACGCGTGGTGACCTGGTCGAAAGCCTTGGGCGACCAGAACACCCAATGGATCGCCAACCGCGCCCATTGGCAGAAACAGTTCAGTTCAGCGGTCGAGCAACGGCACAGTCCAGAATTCCCACAGCGAATCGAGACACTTCTGGTCAATCGCGAGAGTTTATGGACACCGGCTTACCGTCAGGCCTACGCCAATACTGAGGCTCAGGCACGGGGATTGATTGTGGATCTGATGGCCGAGAGCACGCCGGCGCAACGCCAGCGGCTGTTGAAAAAGATCGAAGGGGTGAGGAAGGACTTCAACGATCTGAAGTGCCTGAAAGCCGCTAAACAAGGCTAAGCGCAATACGAAACAAATGTGGGAGTGAGCCTGCTCACTCCCACAGTGATTATCGGCGTCTTCAGGCAATCTGCGCCTTCGACGCCACCTCATCAAACGTCACCTCATCCAGCGCATCTTCCTGCTCATCCAATACCTGACGCGGATGGTCATTACCCGGAATGCTGCTGTCGATCAGGCTCAACAAACTCGAGCCCCGTGGCGTCAAAATGTAATTGGAGCCCGTACCGCCCTGCTCTTCAGGCCGAGACTCAATGTAGCCGCGCTGCAGTAGCAACTTTTCGTACTCGCCGGCCACCGCTTTCAGGTGATCCAGGTTTTCCGTCTGCTCACCTTCCGTAGCTTTCTCGGCTGCGTAATCTTCGGCATAAGCCCGTGGGGTGTAGCTGGCAGCACCGTTCTGCACTTCGTGCAGCAAGCGTTCAATCAAATCCCAGTTGTAAGTTGTCATCCTGATTCAACCTCCGAAGCCTGTGAGTGAAATGGCCTTCTTAAGTTGTGACCCACTGGGTGTGCAGCCGTTCAGCTGAGGTTTCGAACAGCACCGCCCGGCGGCGTGTCGAATTTGGCGTAGGTCAAACGACTAGGCTTTGTCAGTCACCTCCCAGCACATCGCAGGAGAAAGCCAATGAACATTCAGAATCATCCCGTCGTGTCCCGCGAAGAATGGCTCGTCGCCCGCAAACAACACCTGGCCCACGAAAAAGCCTTCACCAAGGAACGAGACAAACTCAGCGCCGAACGTCGCGCCCTGCCTTGGGTGAAAATCGACAAGGACTACCGCTTTCAGGGCCCGAACGGCGAACTGAAACTCGCCGACCTGTTCGGTGGCCGCAGCCAACTGGTCATCTACCACTTCATGTTCGCCGCAGGATGGGACGAAGGCTGCCCCGGTTGCTCGTTCCTGTCCGATCACATTGACGGCGCTAACCAGCACCTGGCCCATCATGACGTCGCCGTGGTGGCGGTTTCCCACGCACCGTTCGCCGAATTCCAGGCATTCAAACGGCGTATGGGCTGGAAATTTGATTGGGTGTCGTCAGATGGCAGTGATTTCAACTACGACTTCGGCGTATCAGCCCGAGCCGAAGATGTTGTCGCCGGTAGAGCTACGTACAACTACGAAAAGTCTGACGGCGCCGAGGAAGAACTGCCTGGTCTCAGCGTGTTTTATCGCAATGAAGCGGGAGAGATTTTTCACACGTATTCCACTTATGCGCGGGGGCTTGACCTGTTGGTTGGCGCCTATAACTACCTCGATCTGACGCCCAAGGGCCGTAATGAAGAGGAAATCATGGAGTGGGTGAGGCATCACGATAAATACGAAGAAAAGGGATCGCAGAGTTGCTGCCATGGGGGATAGGCAGTAGGCACCGAGTCGCGTCCGTCGCAGGTAAGCCAGCTCCCACTTGGATCTGTGTTGAATACGCAATGTCCATAGACCACAAGTCAACTGTGGGAGTGAGCTTGCTCGCGAAGAGGCCTGCCCAGTCAACCAAGATAGAAGTGAATCAGGCTTCTACGAGCGCGAGCTACAAAGTGAAACTTAAAAAATGGATACCTAAGTTTCTTATCTCTTCAGTAATGCTGATTGATTAATCCATCCAGTCAACGTCACAATCGACTAGTTGGGCTTGAAGAATTGCCTCACTTTCAAACCAATAATCGAATCCTTCACTATCACTTCTTTTTAAGTACAGATAATACCCGCCGGTATCGCCGCAACGTTCGTCATCGACAAACACTTTCCAGCCAGAATACTGGCCACCAACTACAACACCCTCTCGAATTACAGACATATCTACATCCTATTCCGTATAAGGCACATGATTGTTAGATATATAACGTCCTCTTGGTCTTCGTTCTCCGAATTCCAGGCCTTCAAACGGCGCATGGGCTGAAAATTCGACTGGACGTCGTCAGCTAGCACGGCAAAAAAGGGACTGGCAAAAAAAACAAAAAGGGGCAGATCTATTTTCTGGCCTTGTCCCGTCCTGAATAAGGTTTACACCTTCTAATCTTTATGGAACATGACAAACAAATAGTTCTGTCCCCTTTTCTGCACCAACGTTTCTCTGGGGCAGTTGACTGCCAGGGCGGTGCTGGTTGTATCGCTACCGTTTGATCCACATGGGTGTCAGGCACGACTCGGTCGTAGCCAACGATGAGGAAACGGATACGACGGGTTCAACCAGTCGGGTTTAGTTATAGGAGAAACCCTGCAGCAAGAGCTGCAGGGCAAGTTGGCTTTTAGCCTTGACTCGAGACCGGCTAATGGGTGTCCCTTTTTGTCCTCTATTACATACCACTATATGGATCAGCAATATTATCACCAAGTTCACTTATCGCACTTTCTATTTCAGCCGCCACATTGGACGGCAGTCCATTAACATTCTGACTCGATATAAATTCGAATAACCCAACAAGGCCTAGCCTTGCAGCAACAGCAACAAGACACTCAACAAGCTCCAAGTTATCGGCATCCCAGCGCGAGATTAAGACCCGTTCTATTTCGCCTTTTAAATAGTTACCCAAAACTGTATACGTTTGCCATTGACGATCGCTGAGTTCAAGAAAACTCCTTACAATCTCAGAGTTCCCACACTCAGCAAGCGCACAGTTCTCGATAAGCTCGACAAATTCAACATATAATTCATCCTCGGCCATGGAGTCTGGCAAGGAACAATAATACGAAAAATCTTTCATTCTTTAAAATCCACAGGAATGTGAGTTAAATTAAAGGGCTTTCTGTATAGCTTGCCATCCTGCCCAAGTAATTTATTTCCAATTTTTATTTGCGCTGTCCACCCTGCACCAGAATTATATAAACGGGGACAGACCACGTTTTCCATCTAAAAAATCTAGTGCTTTTTCGGTCTGCCCGGGCATCCCCGCCGAGTTCGTCGCCCAATCATAGCTTCAATTTCGGCTGCAAATCGCGAACCACCAAGTACATAGTTGCCATTTGTGGCAGCCCGAATCTGGTCAACCAATCCTATCTCCAACTCGCTTCTAAAAAGCTCGCGATAGACTTCAGCAGTCGATACATCTGTGTCCCCAAGCGATAGGTACTGAGCATGCGGGGTAATGAGATGCGAAAACTCTGATTGTGCGTTAGCACGATAACTCGACCAACGATATTCCGCAGGATGCGTCACCATTTTGGCTCTGACAGGATTCATCTCAATGTAGCAATAACAGGCCAATACATAACTATCACTTTGAACAAGGCACGAACGGAAGCGTCCTTCCCATAAAGTCCCACTACGTCCATATGTACGATTTATGTATTGCACATATCGTTGCCCTATTCCTTTCATAAGCAAACTGGTACTGCTGTGCTCATGAGGGCTAATCAACAAATGGACATGATTAGTCATAAGACACCATGCGTGAATTTCACACGAATTTTTGTTGGCCTGTTCAGCAAGCAGCTCTAAATAAAAAAGGTAATCATCCTCTGAAAAAAAGCAAACTGATCTATTATTTCCTCGTTGAATCAGATGCAAGGGGACACCTGGCATCAAGAGACGTGCTCTGCGTGGCATATGGTGAATCCGTTCACAATTAATGATGCCAATAGCTTAGTCAATTCTATGAAAAACAATCTCCCTATCTATTTCACACTATTTCAGATCGCTAAAGTGCGACACAGAAAAACGTAGTCTGCCCCCATTCTTTGCCATTCTCAGGATAAACGTGGTCTGTCCCCGTTTTTCAAATTTGCTTCTGTTAACGTCCATCTCTCTGCATTAGCAAGGGTACCTGCGCCTTTTGCACCTACTCAAACACTTGATAAAAAGTAACAGTAGGCCCGTAATCCTGATCCGAATTAGAAACATCCACAGAAAACTTACTATCTGGAAATTTGTCTTTTAAGGCTAGCCGCCATGATAAAGCAATAATTTCAGCTAGCTGTTCAAAAATAACGTCATCAACCTCATCCGTGCAGCCTGAAAAAACATCGTACAAATGGGTGTGATTCATTATTTTTTCAACCGCGCGCGCATCACCATCAAATTTGGTTAACCATACAACAAAAACATCATGATCGTATTTGGCGTTTAAAAGAACCGCACCTTGACTAACAAAAAAATCAGGAAACAAAAGCCTGCAAAATACTAGGCAATCTTCAGGATTACACATGGCGCTTATATAAGAAAATATATCGACATCATCTTTTTTAGCCCAGCTTGATGCCCATGACTCGAATCTGCTCAAACCGCTAAACTGTCTAATTGTCTGAATCTTCATTACGGAATCTCATCCGGAGTGGTAGGCCGTGGAGCCAATTTCGTAGAAGGCGACTGAACCCTGACTGTCCCGTCCGGCAACGTATTTCTACCATATTCTATTACATGTGGTGTTGACACATCAGCATGAGCTGCACCTGTCACGTCAACACGCTTGACAATCATCCCAGCTGAATCATAGACAGCATAGCTGGTGATATTTCCTTGATTATCGGCTCGATACACAGCTCCATTCGCGGGGCCACCATCTAGCTTAAAACGGCCGCTAATCTGAGTGGCGTTTTCAAGCGGACCTCCGACAAGATCACTTGCGTTGCGAGGCACAGAATTGATGCTAGTCGAGCCTTTTGCACCTACCGTAGTCCTATCAAATACGTCTGCCGCCTCTTTTACAAGCGTACTACCTGGATTCGGATTCGTCACAGGAAGCTCGCCTATGCCCGAAGCATTCGGCAAACGCGTATTCGGAACCCTAACACTAGCGACTCCCAGAGCCCCCACCACTATGTTCCCAGCAGCGTTCCAGAGATCACCATTAAACGCCTGATCCACACCATAACCCGCCTGGAGCACACCGTTGGCCGCTGCCGCGATTCGTATACCAGTCCCCAATGGGCCAGTGAGACCGTACAACGCCGGATTACCGAGGTTCGAAAGCCCCTGTTGCTCGTTGTTAATCTGCAAATAGCCTTGGGCGTCTTTATAAACCAGCTCGTTTTCACTTTTTGGCCTGTTCCACGCCAACTGATCGACCCAGCCTCCCAGTTGTGTACGCAACGCGTCGGCGAAGGCGTTTTTTGCCTCGGTGGTCCCGGCATAGGGATAAATGCCAACGGAATCAGGACCGTTCTGGATCAAAGCATTCGTAAGGGTACGCGCTACATCTTCACCGTATTTGAGCGCCATATCGTATGTGTAAACCTGCACATACGCATTTAGCTCCGCGAGTTCCGCAGCCGAGAGCGAGCCGTTGCCCAGTCGATATTTCGCAAGAAGGTTATCGCTTCGTTGATCAGCGCCTTCCAGCTCCACCAGTTGTCTGGCGGCACCAATACCATTTGTTTCCTTGAACTCTTCACGCGCTTGATCACGTTTGGCTTCAGCGTGATCGCCCAAGAAGTTGTACTGCGTAGCATTCGCCGCCACCGCAGCACCAACCCCGACATCCCCACCCGAAGCCGCTGCGCCTAGCACCCCCACAATTTGCGAAAGCGCGAGAATGTTGGCCTGGGCCTGGTTGTAGTCCGTGGAACCAGGAACGAGGTTCGAAGGTAAAAGTTTGTCGCCCAGCAATCCGACCAGTATTTCGTTGGCGCCACCTGCCAGCGCTCCGGTTCGGAAATCTCCGCCCATCGCTTCAGCTAGCAAGCCACCCAAACCCGCATGCAGCAGAATTTTTTCCAAACCGCCCTCTGGCAGGGGCAGATCGCCAATTTTCCCGGCCCCGACTGCGCCGCCAATACTTGCGGCTACGCTGGCAGCCGAACTGGCCAGATTGTCTTTGAAGCTTCCTCCGTAGACAGCCGTCTTGACCACTGCGTCGGCGGTTACCTTGATCGCCACAATCTTCACGCTATTGGCATCTAGCCCCAGTGCGCCCGGATCGTAATTGAGTCCTTGCATAACGCCCGCTGTTGCGGCGGCCGTCACATAACCTTTGATACTGTCCTTTGAGGTAACGTCCTTGATGACCTTGCCAAGATTGCCCCGGTTGTCGATGGTGCTGACAGTGGCCTTGGTCGCGGCACTCACCGCGACCGCCTGCAACATCGTGTTCATGCCGGCCATCATCGGCCCCATGACGGCAGCCAACGCAATCGCAATGATCAACTGCGATGCCGGCCCGAGTCCCGAGTTGCTGTACTTGAACGACTCATGAATCTCCTTGACCTGCCTCCAGTCCACATCGCCCCGAGCTTCGGCTTGCTTCAGCCAGGCCAGTTGCGGATCAGCCTGGACCATCGCATCGATGGTCTGACTGACGCTTTGCTGATCGACCTGTTTGATGTCGATTTTCAGGCCATCCACAGCCTTGATCACGATGTTGCCTTTGGCAATCATCTGGGTCTGGCGCAGTGTCTCGTCGGTGTTGCCCTTGCCTTTCGATGAGGTCCAGAAGGCGTCGCCATCACTCTTGGTATGGCTCTCGTCATGCAGGTCTTTCACCCCTTCAAAGATGATCGCCCCGCCACTGTCCAGCGTGATGTCCTTGCCACTCTCCAGCTTCGCCACCTGATAGCGCTGATCCCCGCCACTGGACAACGTCAGGTCGCCACCGGACTTGATCTGCGTACCGATGTGGGTGACCTGCGTCACCTCATCGTGCTGGGTCTTTTCACTGCCCCAACCACCGCTTTTTTTCATGTCATACAGCGAGTAGTCGCGGTCCTGTGCGGCCAGCAGTTGCAGGTCGCCGTCGGCATGCAGGTAGGCTTCTTTGCCGGCGCTGATGTCGCTGGCAACCAGGGTCATGTCCTTGCCGGACTTGAGGGTCAGTTTGCCGCCGGCATCCAGTGAGGTGCCGATCTGGCTGACGTGGTCTTCCTGGCGGGTTTCCTTTTTGTCCTTGAAGTAGCTGTGTTGTTCGTCGGCGGCGGTGGCGAACAGCAGGTCGCCCTTGGCGTCTATCGTCACGTCGCCTTTGGCGTCGAGCTTGCTCGCCACCACGCTCACGTCGCGGCCGGAATTGACGGTCAGGTCCCCGCCCGCACTGACGCTGGCGCCGTGCTGGGTGAGGGTTGAGTCGAGGAAGTCGGTACGGCTGTCGGAGTGGCGCTCTTCCACGGCGGTGATGCTGACGTCGCGCTTGGCATCGATGGCCATGTCGCCACCGCTTTTCAACACACCGCCGGTGTTAAGAACGTCGCGCCCGGCGTTGATCACCAGTTTGTTGGCGGCCTCGATGCGGGCGGCGCTGTCCACGAAGTCGCGCGCGTGGCTGTAGTCGCCGACGCTGCTGTCGTGGGAGGTCACCGTGCGCTCGTTGACCACGTCGCCGTTCGTGGCGCTGAGGGTTACGTCGCGCCCGGCAATGATGCCCCCCGCCTTGTTGGTCAGGTTATTGGTGGCGAGCAAGTCCAACCGTTCCCCGGCCTCCACCAACCCGCTGCTGACCAGGTCTTTTTTGGCCGTTGCCTCCAGGTTCTGGCTGGCGCGCAGGGTTCCGGCGTTGTTCAGGTCTTTACCCGCGATCAGGGTCACGTCGCTGCCCTGGATCAATGCGCCGTTGGCGGCGAGGCGGTTGTTGGCGTTGGCCAGGTACAGCACCGGCACCAGGACTTTTTCGCCATTCACTTCGTGCTCTTCGAGCCAGACGATGTCGTGGGTCAGGGCCGCGACTTGCTGTGCGGTGAGGGTGACGCCGAGGCTGAGGTTCAACGTGTCCTTGCTGGCGATGGCGTTGTTCATCAGGTACTTGAAAACCGCCTCGTCCGAGGTCTGACCGTCGATGAAGCGCTGGCCGGTGCGGGCGACCACGGCTTGCTGGATCAGTTTCTGTTCGAAGAGGCCGTCGCCAAGGCGCTTGGCGCTTTGATCAGGGTTGTAACCCAAGCCTTGGAGCAGGTAGTCCGAGCTCATGAATTGCTTGAGGTCGGTGAGTACAGGGTTGGTTTCGATCAGGTATTTGTGCGGTTGGGATTTGCCGGCGTTGCTTGGCAGACCCTGGACGCGGTTGATCGTAAAGGTCCTACACCAACCTCGGAATCAGGCACCTTGCACCGCTGGAACGATGAAGCTTATAGTCCGCCCGTCGTCCCAATGGCGATTCAGGTTTGGCGACCTGATCATAGAGAATGCGAAGGCTATCGGCTTAATTGCAGGTTCCGACGCACCCGCAAAGCCGCTATTTATGGCGGCTGTGCGCGGGAGATCTTCGGATCTGCCGGTTTTCTCTATGCCGGTTCGCCAACCTGCGCACAGCTGCCACCTAATCGTTTGGCGACGACCGAGTGACGGCATTGGCTCATCAAAATAGAGATTTTCAAATGAATCGATACATGCCCCTCACCGGAATCGACCTGATCCCGGCATCACTCCTCATCGACACCCAAGCGCCATTGGATGTCCTGCAAGCAATGGCGGATTACCGTATTCGCACGGTCACTCAGGTGCTGGAGAACATCGCCTTTCGTGCCGAGATTGGTTGCGACACGGTAGTGCTTTCAGACTTTTCCAAACTGCTGGCCATTCCGTTGCGCGACGGTTGTGATTTGATGGATGTGATTGGTCGGCGGTTGCGGGCGCAGGCTGCGGAGTGAATGAAAACGGGCGACTTTAGGTCGCCCGTTTTTAAGTTGTCCCACTTACTTCGAAATAATGATTGGAATGAACATCTGCGCAGGAGGTGCGGGCGGGCGCATCATGCCTTCGCTTTTCACCACAAATACCCCCTTACTCTTGATCGCTTCGAACAAACGCTCAGTGGCCGCAGTATCGACATACCCGCCCTCATCAATGGAGGCACTCAGTGCCATCTGACGCCGCTCCTCTGTCAATTGGAGTTGGTTCGTACGCAAGAATGAACAAATGGAAATCGTTTTAAGCATCGAAAGTTCAACGTGCACAATCTCCACATACTTCAGTGTTTTAGCGTCCCAACCTTGAACAAAAAGCCCATTCGTCGTCAGCGCATAAGTGCAAAAATAATAAGTACCAGTGTTTGAACCGGGAGTTGCGATAATCAGGGAGCACCGTCCATGTTGAAGAATAGGATCAGTTAACGTCGGATGGTCCCTGATGATCTGCGCGGGGAACTGCGCTCGATCGTAGTAAATCGTCGCCTTGTCGTAGGGAGTCGTGTTGCAGCCTGACAGCAGCACCGTCAAGCTCAAGATAAACCAGGAATAATAAAAACGCATCGCACCGTACTTTTCAGTGAATTGTGGACGGACCATGAACTATAAATACTTTACTAAAAAACATGCCTCTATATTGGGAGCTGATATATTTTACCCCTGTTTATAGAGCCTCATCGGTTAGAGACCGTAGTACGCGCAGCGTCAGAATATACGCCAAAAGATGCCGAGTTTTTAGCCCCCCTCTCAGGGACGGTTTATTTCGAAAACTCAGTTCTTCATCAATATATAAAACAGCCCTCCAGCACCATCTTCACATACACCCTCATTTAAAATCTTCAATCGCTCTCCCTTTACCCTTCAGAAAAGCGCTGACAAAATCCAAGTCAACCTTTAACAACAATTTAACAACATCATTTATTTTCCAGTAATGAACGTCCGGCCGATCAAAAATCATCACTAAATGTTCTCTAAGCAAAGGAATATACTCGAAAAAACCTTTAGCTTCCACCAACCAAAAAAAATCCGAAATTTCAAAAGGGGCAGTATTTGAAAGCTCGATAATTTTCGATATTGGATTATAAATTTCTTCTCTTGCTTTTACCGACTCACCCTTATCAGACATATTTGCAAAATAACTAGTCAAAGCAAGCAGTATACACCTATAGGTATCATCATACCCATGCAACCTATGAGTCATAAGCCCACTCACAGCCCCCAGATTATCAATATATTTATCTAAAGCAACTAAACCTTCTCGAACCCCCCAACTAGCAAGCAATTTAGCAGCCAAAAAACACTCCATACAGTCATCGCCATTCAACAACAAGCCCATTAAACCATCAATTCTGTTTTGCGGAATATCCTCCGCATCCAAATCTGCTGCATCAACAGCATAATCAGCATTGTCCGGCACGCTGTAGAGCAAATCATAAATTCGCGACTCCATTCCTACCACCTATTATTCAGAAGGATTAATATATTTAGCTGGAACACAACCCTTAATCAAACATTCACCATCCCTTACAGCATTTCTCAAATCTTTTTTCGCACCTTCCAAGCTACGTAAATTCTTATCGCTTGAATTAGCAGTATATCTCTCCTGCGCTTGATCAAGCTTCAATTGCAACTCATCCCTAACCTGCTGATTAGTTAAAATCTGAGGGGAAAACGGGGACAGACCACGATTAAATTGAAGGAGCATTATCCACCCCCTCGATAAATGTGGTCTGTCCCCGCTTTCGTTATAGCTGTTCGTTCCTGATGCAACATTAGGGTCAGCGGGGTTCCTCGGCACGATGTGGTCAATCTGGGCCTCGCTTGGTGACGGTGTAACACCGGCTTGGCTCTTTTGCACCTATGTCACAAAACTTTTAGCTGCTTAGCTATTTTTCTGGCCGAGTGACGTATTTGTTGAGTCTCTCCAGCTTTACTCAACGCCTCCAACTCTGTTTCTAAACTATTAGATCTCGGGACGAATAAAGCCCACTTCAATGCCAAGCCAGACCAGTACTCACTCTGACTTCTAAGACCTGCCATAACAATTTGCTCAAATGGAAATAAGTCTATGAACCCCTCGGAAAGCCCATAACCTTTAAGCCCATCGATCATCTTGCAACGAACCACTTCTGGAAGATCCTCTAATACTGGCAGAAAAAATACACACGCAGTTTCGTCGCTGACTGTCTGAACAACAGACTCTGTCGATCTAGCCCAAAGCCCCTTGGAAGTAAGCCCCAAAAGAAAACGCCCCCCACACAATTTTGCTACAGGAAGCCAACTCAAATTAGCCCCTTCAGAGTTGTACTCAATTTTTTTTATCCATGGAGCATCTAGCTTACCGAGCTCCATCAATAGCTTTTTTTTCAGTTCATCTATCATCTAGATATCCCGGGAGTATGGGTAACATCCACGCCATGGCTGCTCATAAAGGACTTGAACTGCTCACGAAGCTCGGGAGTCCAGTTCATCCCGTAATGTCCGCTCCATTCATAGGTTCGAAGAACTCCATTTTCCTTCCAGATCCCGCCGCCGACGATAGCGTCAGATGAAGGGATTTTTCCAGCATCCAATATCCCATCATGCCCAAATTGATTCTGCCCCATGATGAATCGTTGACTAGCCGGATCGTAAATAAAGTCAATAGGTTTTGAATTACTCAACCCTTGTACAGCTTTGGAGGATGAATATGCATCACTGACTTCTAAGAAGCCCTTAGCTGGCCCACTGCCATTTGCCGCAGCTTTTGCAACCCCACCACCCAGAGGGCTCGCACCACCATGCGGTCCTTGCATGATGTCAATAGGTTCGACCTTACCAAGGTCATCTTGCTCCTGCTGAGGGATGGGCTCACCCATCATTTTCCTCAGCTCATAGTCTGCTTCCTCAACCTGGTTATGGTGCAGTTCGTCGTTGTACTTCTCCCCAGCCCCACCAATCAAACTGCCAGTATTGGGATTGCCGCCCGCCAGTGCGGCCGAGAGCAGCCCGATCATTTGAGCGGTCGCGATCTTGCTCTGACTGCCTTGCACGCTCAAGTTATCGGCGTTGAAGTTCTCACTAACGTACTGTGCTAAAAACTCGTTGGCCTTGGGTGTCAGCCCTTCAGCAGCGCCGCCTGCAATAGCGCCACTGGCAAAACCCTCACCCTTGGCGGCTGATATCAACCCGCCCAACACGGCGTGAAGGAAGATGGTCTGCGCGCTTCCAGGGTCAACGCCCAGATTCTGAGCAAGATCACCAATGCCCTTGTTACCGGCCGCGGCGGCGAGATCCAGCCCCTCACCCAACAGCGCCCCACCCAGATTTTGACCAAAGCTGCCACCATTGATGGCTGTTGAGATGCCACTGTTGATCAACGCATGTGTACCGCTGCGCAATACGGTTTGCTCAGCATTACTCCAGCTGAGCATATCGCTGGAATAGCCCGGATTCTGGATAGGGCCCGAACCCGTGACTTGCGATCCACCGTTAGTGGCGCCACTTGGGCTCTGGAACCAGTTGCTGTCCGCATAGCTCATCGCACCAGCGGTCAAACTCCCGATGGCGGCGTTTTTCAAACTGTCGCTGCTGAAGGTGTCCTTGAGTGCCAGGGCCAGGTTGCCCTTGTTGTTGATGACGCTCACGGCACCGGTGCTGGCCATCGAGGTCAACGCCGCCGAAGCCATGACGTTCCCCCAACCTGCCGCCGTGAACTCCGCTCCCGCCGCAAGGGCCTCTGATGTAGTTGCGGCCGCCATTGCAGTGCCGGAGCCCGCCGTTGCACCTGCCGCCGTCCCCACTGCCGCACTCGCTGCCCCTGCAGTCAGAACCGTCACGACGATGATGATCGCCAGCATTGCCCCTTCGCCCAACCCGGAATGGCTGTACTTGAAGGAATCGTGCAGTTCTTTGACTTGCCGCCAGTCCACGTCGCCGCGTTGCTCGGCGTCCTTCAACCAAGCCAGTTGAGGATCAGCCTGGACCATGGTGTCGATGGTCTGGCTAACGGTTTTCTCGTTGATCTGTTTGACGTCAATGTGCAGGCCATTGACCGCATTGATGGTCAATTTTCCTTGGGCGGCCATAGTGCTCTGGCGCAGGGTTTCGTCGGTCGTGCCTTCGCCCTTCATGGAAGTCCAGGCCAGGCTATTGCTGCTCTTCTCGTGGCTCTCTTGATGCAGATCCTTCACCCCTTCAAAGGTGATGGCACCACCACTTTGCAACGTCAGGTCTTTGCCGCTCTCCAGATTGGCAACCTGATAGCGTTGATCGCCGCTGCTGATCAGGCCGATATCCCCACCAGCCTTGACTTCACTTCCCACGTTAGTGACCTGCGTCACTTCATCACGCTGGGTTTTCTTGCTCCCCCAACTGCCTTTTTTCTTCATGTCGTACAGCGAATAGTCGCTGTCTTGCGCCGCCAGCAGCTCAAGCTTGTCACCCGCCACCAGATAAGCTTCATCTCCAGCGTTGACCTTGCTGGAGATCAGCGTCAAATCCTGACCCGCACTCAGCGCAACGCTGCCACCCGCAGTGACCGTCGTGGACACCTGACTGACATGGTCTTCCTGGCTCGTGATTTTCTTGGTCTTGCTGTACGAGTGCTGCTCATCCGCGGCTGATGCCAAGGTCAAGTCGTCTTTGGCTGCCATGGCGATGTCGCGTTTGGCGTCGATCTGGCTGGCGATGGCGGTGAGGTCCCGGCCGGCGTTAAGGGTCAGATCGCGACCCGCATCAATACTGGAGCCGTATTGGGTGATGGTTTGATTGCGGTGGTTCGAACCACGTTCGTTGCTATCGACCTGCTCTACGGAGGTGAGATTGACGTCACGTCCGGCATTGATCGTGGTGTCCGCGCCGCTTTTCAGTACGCCGCCGGTGTTGTTGAAGTCTTGCCCGGCCTTGATGGTCAGGCTGTTGGCGGCTTCGATACGGGCGGCACTGTCAACGAAGTCGGTCCGCTCGTCGCGATAGCCGCTGCTGCTTTCGTGGGTGGTGACGGTGCGTTCGTTGACTACATCGCCGTGGGTGGCAGTCAGCGAGACGTCGCGGCCGGCGATGATGCCGCCCGCCTTGTTGGTCAGATCATTGCCGGCCAACAGGTCGAGGCGATTACCCGCCTCCACCAGGCCGCTGTTGACCAGGTCGTTGCTGGCGGTGGCCGACAGGTTGTTGCTGGCCTTCAAGGTGCCGGCGTTGCTCAGGTCCTTACCGGCGATCAGGGTCACGTCGCTGCCCTGGATCAGGGCACCATTGGCGGCCAGGCGGTTGTTGGCGTTAGCCAGGTACAGTACCGGCACCAGCACTTGCTCGCCGTTCACCTCGGCGTTTTCCATCCAGACAATGTCGTGGGTCAGGGCCGCGACTTGTTCGGAAGTCAGGCTGACGCCCAGCGACAGGTTGAGCTCCGTTTTGCTGGCGACGGCGTTGTTCATCAGGTACTTGAACAAGCCTTCATCGCTGGTCTGGCCATCGATAAAGCGCTGACCGGTACGAGCCACCACCGCTTGCTGGATCAGGCGTTGTTCATAGAGGCCATCGCCCAGGCGCTTGGCACTTTGGTCGGGGTCGTAGCCCAGGTTCGACAACAGGTAGTCCGAGCTCATGAATTGCTTGAGGTCGGTGAGTACCGGGTTGGTTTCGATCAGGTATTTCTGGGGTTTGGACTGGCCGCTGCTGGCCGGCAATCCTTGGACACGATTGATGGTAAAGGCCGTGGAACGACCAGGCAGTGCCGAGCCGGTTGAATTGGCAGCCGGTGCGCTGACGTCGATCGCGCTGGCACCGACACCCACGTTCGACGCCACATAATCAGCAGGCTTCAGGTCAACGCTGCCGGCGGAGGCCTGAGTGTTGCTGACCGGTAGAATGTTCCGTGGCTGGACGCTTTGCAGCGGTTGCTGACGCTGGGTCGTGCTGACGCTGCCGCCGCCCATGGTCCAGCTTTGCGGACCGCTGGCCACTGGAGTGCTGCTGTCTTGGCCGCTCAGGCGGAACAGGCCGTTTTGCCCGGTGGGCAGAGTGAAGCCGGGCAAGGCCAGCGGGTTGACTTGCTGCTGGGCCAGGTTGGGTGGCAATTGCTGATTGAGGGTGATGCGCGTGGAGAACTGGCTGCCCGCAGCACCGGTGCCCGTGCGCGGACCGCTGCCCACGTAGGTGTAGCCAGGGCGCACGACACTGTTATCGATATTGTTCTGGGCGTTGATGTTGACCGCGCCAGCAGCCTGGATCACGGCGGCGTAACTTTGGTCGCTGGATGAGATTTTTGTGGTCGTACCGAACTGAGGCAGTTCAGCTTCGGTCATGCCAATAAAGTTGGCCATCCCGGCCTCAAGACCGCCCAAGTCGTTGGGGGTATAGCCCGCGCTTTCGAACCAGTACTTGTCGGTGAAGTCGCTGGCCGCGTTGTACAACCCGCCTGCGTTGCGGGTTCGTTCGGAGCGAAATACCCGGGTGGTCTCGGTTTCGCCGGTCTCGATACCGCTGTTGGTCAGGTTGACCAGCGAGGCGTTCAGATTGCCGCCGGTGGCGATGGTGCTGCTCTGGTTCAGCAGGTCACCACCGGTCAGGCTCAGGTCCCCGCCGGCGGTGATGCTGGAGGCGGCACTGGCCTCGGTGACCTCGAATTTGTCGCGCTGCACGATCTCCCAGACATGGTTTTGCTTGCCGCTGCAATCACCGGCATTGACCCCTTCGATACACTCGATTTCGTCAATTTTGGCGGTGTAGATGCCCTGATTGTTGGTGGTCAGCACCGCGCGGATGTTCTGGATCGTGCTCGCCGCCAGGCTCATGCTGCCGTCGCTTTGAATCGACGATGAGCTGTTGATGATGCTGTTGGCGAACCCGCCGTGACCGTCTCGATCGATACTCAGATTGGCGAGGCTGTAAACATTGGCGTAGCTGTTGTTGAAGTCAGCAACGCGCAACGACATGTTGCCGCCGCTGAAAATCAAACCACCGCTGTTGATCAAGGTCCCGGTTGTGAGCGTCAGGTCGTCCCCGGCCCCCAATGTCCCGAAGTTTCTCACCCCGCCCGCCGTGATCGTCATCCTGGCCCCGGAAGTGAGCCGACCGGTATTGTCCAGTTGGCCGCTGACATTGAGCGTGGTGCCGCCACCGCCGGCAATGCTGGAGTTGACACTGTTAAGGCTTACTTGCGCGGCGCTCAGGCCCAGGTTGCCCTGACTGCTGAGACGACCGGCGCCCCAGTAAGCCGCGCTCAAGCCGACGTTCAGGCTGCCGTCACTGGCGATCAAGCCTTCGTTGAACCAGTTGCCGCCACTACCGATGAAACTGTCGGAAGCCAACAGTTGGCCACTGGCGGTTTGGGTGAAGTTGTTGACGTTGACGGTCAGGCGCCCGGCCTGGATGACGTTGCTGTTGGTCCAGGTGTCGGTACTGATGGTCAGGCCACCACGGGTGACGATCGTGCCACCGGCGTTGATGACGTTGGCAGTGGAAATGTCGAAGGTGCCGTTGCCCACGTGCAGCAGGCTGCCGCCGCTGTTGAGGAAGCTGCCAGCGCCCAGAGTCAGGTCAGTGTTGGCGCTTTCCAGCGTGCCGTTGCGGTTGTCGAACAGGCCACCGATCTGGAAGCTGGTTTTGCCTTTGTCGCCAAGGGCGCGCAGTTGACCGGTCTGGTTGTCGAGGCTGGCAGCCTTGATGGCCAGGGTACTGTCGCTCTCGATGATGCCCAGTTGGTTGTTCAGGGCGCCGCTGAGGTTGAGGTCGATCTGTTGGCCGGCGATCTGGCCGTCATTGTCGCCGCTGTTGTCAAAGTTGTTGCCGGTGACGTTGATCTTGCCTTTGGCGTACAGGCCGCCGTTGCGGTTGTCAAAGTTGCCGGTGTTGATGATCGCATCGCCGCTTTGCGCCGAAATGCGCCCGCCGTAGTTGTCGATACCACC
The DNA here is from genome assembly GCF_024809425.1 of Pseudomonas sp. JAI111. Lineage (NCBI taxonomy): Bacteria > Pseudomonadati > Pseudomonadota > Gammaproteobacteria > Pseudomonadales > Pseudomonadaceae > Pseudomonas > Pseudomonas sp. JAI111. Next base: position 1,064,435 of record NZ_JANUCB010000001.1, read on the forward strand.
CAGAGCGCTTAAGGTCAGGCGCTGGGCCTGGGTGATGCCGCCCTGGCGGTTGTTGTTCAGGTCGTAGCCGTTTTTCAGCACGCCGGTCAATTGCGCCGTGAACGCCGCTTGCAGGCTGGCGAGCACGCCGCCGCGGTTGTCGACGTTGTCAGCGGTGACAGTTAGGTCGCCGGTCTGGGCGATGATCCGGCCGCTTTGGTTATCGATATCACCGCCCGTGGTGAGGGTCAGCGCGCCCAGACTTTGCAGAGTGCCCTTGGCGTTGGCGAGGCTCGCGGCCTGGACTTGCAGGTCTCCGTTCTGGCTGTAGATCAGGCCATCGGCGCTGTTCTGCACGGCGCCAGGTGTGGTGATGGTCAGCAGATCATTGGCCGCGACAGTACCGCGATTGCGGTTGTCCAGGCCTCCGGTGAGCAGTGTCATCAAACCTTGGCTGGCGAGTTGACCACCCTGGTTATTGATTTGCGTGGCGCGTTGCACCAGCAGTGGGCCGGCGCTGGCCAGTTTGCCGTTGGTGTTGGTCAGGGCGCCGAGCAGGTCGAGGGTCACGGCACCGCTGCCGATCAGATTGCCGCCGGTGTTATCCAGTGTGGTACCGGTGAAACTGAGGTCCTGGTTTGCGTTGACGGTGCCGCCGGCATTACCCAGGGTCATCGCCTGCATAGTCAGGGTCGCGCCACTGTCGATCAAGCCGCCCTGGGCGTTGTTCAGCAGACCACTGAGGGTCAGGGTCTGGTTGCCGCTGCTGGAGAGAATGCCGCCGTTGCTGTTGTCCAGGCTCGACGCGTTGACGCTCAGGGTTTTCTGGCTGACCAGCGCACCTTCACCGCTGTTGAGAATGGCACCGCTGACGGTGACGGCTACATCGCTGTCGTGACTCGACAATGTGCCTTTGTTGCGGTTGTCCAGGCTGTTGCTGGTGAGGCTCAGGCCTTGCCAGCCGGAGAACAGACCACCCTGGTTGAGTACCGTGTCAGCGTTTACCGTCAGCAGGTTGTTGCTGATCAGTTTGCCGTCGCTGTTATCCAGGGCATGAGCACTCAGGCCGAGGCTTTGGCTGCTGGAGATTTCGCCGTTCCGGTTGTTCAGGTCGCGCAGGTGCTGGAGGCTCAGCAAGCCGGCGGTGGTGATCAGGCCGGCGCTGTTGTTCAGGTCCCCGGTGGCCGCTCCGAAATCAATGGCAATGGCGCTGCCCAGCAAAGAACCGTTCTGGTTATTCAGGCCGCTGCTGTTGATCGTCAACCCCGTGGTGGCGTTGATCAGCCCCTGGTTCTGGTTCGTCAGCAGCCCATCGAGGTTGAGGTCGAGGTTGGCGCGGCTGGTCAGCGTGCCGCCGCTGTTGTCCAGGCTGGCGGCTTTGACGTCGAGTGCCGCGGCGGCGATCAGGCCTTTAAGGTTGGTCAGCGCCTGATCGATACGCAGGGTCAGGCTCTGATTGCTCAGCAGTTTGCCGTTGCTGTTGTCCAGGCTGCGAGCAGCGATGGTGAAAGCCTCGGCGCTGGAGATTTCGCCGCCGTTGTTATTAACGTCGGTGAGGTTTTTGAGCATCAGCAACGGCGCGCTGATCAGGCCATTCTGATTGTTCAACTGGCCCTGGTTCAGATCCAGCGTCAGGGAGGTGTTGCTGAACAGTTGCCCGCCTTGCTGATCCAGGCCGGTGACGCTGGCAGTCAGGGCACCGACACTGGCGATACGGCCGCCGTCCTGGTTGGTCAGTTGAGTGGTGGTCAGGTCCAGACTGGCGCCGCTGTTCAAGCGACCTGTGTGGCTGTTATCCAGCGCGCCGGTGTTGATGATCACCGCGCCTTTGCCGCTGATGCTGCCGTTATTGCGGTTGTCGAGGCTGGCACTGTTGAGTGTGATGCCAGCATCCGTGACGATCTCGCCGCCCTGATTGAGCACGGCGCCGGTGGTGGTCAACGTCAGCGGCCCTGCCGCGGAAACGCTGCCCAGGGTGTTGGTCAGGCTGGCAGCCGTGACCCCGAGTGCACCTTCGGCGCTGAGCAGGCCCTGGCTGTTGTTCAGGTCCCCCGTGAGATCGAGCGTCAGGTTTTTCTGACTCAACAGCGAGCCGCCACTGTTGTCGAGATCGCCCCCCGTCAATGTCAGGTTGGCCGTGCCCGAGAGCAGGCCTTTGGCGCGGTTGAGCACCTGATCAACCGTCAGCGCCAGTGCGCCTTCGGCGAATACCTGGCCGCCATCGCTGTTGTCCAGACGATTGCCCACCAGGGTCACATCTGACTTGCTCGACAATTCGCCACCGCGGTTGTCGACCGATTCGACGTTCAGTTGCAGGGCGTTGGTCGCACCGACCAGGCCGCCAAACTGGTTATCGAGGCTGATGCCCGTCAGGGTGAGCCCACCGGTTGCGATCAACTGACCGCCCTGGTTGTTCAAGGTCCCGACGCTGGCCGTGACATCGGTTCTACCGGCGATCTGGCCGCGGGTGTTGTCCAGGTTGTCGGCGCTGAGGTGCACGTCACCGTCAGCGATGAACGTGCCGTCCTGATTGACGATCTGACTGTCCACCGTCACCCTGAGGGTGCCACGACTGCTGATCAAGCCGCCGGTGTTATCCAGACGAGCGCTGTGCACCTCCAGTGTCTGTGCGGCAATCAGGCCCTTGATGCTGGCGAGCAGTTGATCGATGTGCAGGGTCAAACCCTGATTGCTGATCAACTTGCCGTTGCTGTTATCCAGGTTCTGCGCGGCCAGTGTGAAGGCCTGGGCGCTAGAGATTTCACCGTTCTGGTTGTTGACGTCCTTGAGGTTTTTCAACATCAGCAACGGTGCGTTGATCAGCCCGTTCTGGTTGTTCAGTTGGCCCTGGTTCAAGTCCAGGCTCAGGGACGTTTTGCTGAACAGCTGTCCGCCCTGCTGATCGAAACCGGTGACACTGGCGGTCAGGGCCTTATCGCTGGCGATTCGACTGGCAACACCGTTGCTGACTTGGGTCGCGGTCAGGTCGAGCGTATTGCCGCTGATCAACTGCCCGCCCTGAGTGTTGTCGAACGTACCGGTCGTAACGGTGGTCGCGTTCTTGCCACTGATCAGGCCGTTCTGGCTGTTGTTCAGGCTTGCGCTTTTGAGGGTCAGGCCGCTATCGGTGGTAATCGAACCGCCCTGATTGTTCAGCACTCCCGTCGTCGTCACCGCCAGCACGCCAGCACTCGACAAGCTGCCGCGGGTGCTATCGAGGCTGGCCGCGTTGACCGTCAGCATCCCTTCACTGCTGATCAGGCCTTCAATGTTGCTCAAGGCATTATCGAGACGAATATCCAACCCGAGCTGAGTGACAAGGCTGCCACCACTGTTGTCCAGGCTCTGCCCTGTAACCGTCGTGGCGCCCTTGCCGAACAACAGCCCCTGGGTCTGGTTGATGATCTGCGCCACTTTCAGGCCCAGCTCGGTGCCGGCCAGGATCTTGCCGTTGTCACTGTTGTTCAGGCTTTGGCCTTCGATGGCCACATCAACGGCGCTGGAGATTTCGCCGCCGCGATTGTCCATCTCATCGACGTTGAGTTTCAGCGCTTTTGTCGCGCCTACCAGGCCACCGTTGCGGTTATCGAGCCCCTTGCCATTGAGGGTCAACATCCCTTGGGCGACCAGTTCGCCGCTCTGGTTGGTGAATTGCGCAACCTTGGCCGTCAGATCGGTTTTGCTGGAGATACGGCCGCTGCTGTTGTCGACGCTGGCAGCCTCCAGGCGCACCGGACCAACTGCGCTGAGCAAACCGCCGCGGTTATCCAGATGAGTGCCGTTAAAGTTGAGGGCCGCCTGGCTGTTGAGCAGACCTTGCTGGCGGTTATCGAGTTGCCCGACGGTCAGTTGCAGGTCTTTGCCGGCGCGTATTTTGCCGGTGCGGTTGTTGAGGCTGGCGGCCTGAAGATCGACCACACCTTTTGCGCTCAGGTCGCCGTTCTGGTTGTCGAACAGGCCATTGATCCGCGCAGTTAGGCTGCCATCGCTGACCAGGCTGCCGTCATGGCTGTTGTCCAGGCTGGCGGCGTTGATGCTCACGCTCTGACCAGAACCCAGCACCCCGTTCTGGTTGTTCAGGGCCCCGATCAGGCCGATGTTCAGCGCAATGTCACCCGTTACCTGGCCATCACTGTTGTCCAGCGTGGTGGCGGTAACGCTGGTATTGCCCGCGCTGGAAACTTCGCCATTGCGGTTGTTCAACTGCCCAAGGGTGGCCGTGAGGTTGCCGTTGCTGGTGATCACGCCTTGGGCGTTGAGGACATCAGTCGCGCTCAAATACACAGCACCGCTGCCCAGCACCCGACCCGAGTTCTGGTTATCCAGGGTCCCGGCGGTGATGTTGGCGGTTTGCCCGGCGCTCAGCGTACCGCCCTGGTTAGTCAGGGTCTGCGCGGTATTCACGGTCAGATTGCGACTGGCAACCACGCTTTTGCCGCTGTTGTTGAGATTCTGCGCGCTCAGGCTCACATCACCCGTGGCGTTACGGCTGGTGTCAGCATTGACCCCGGCTTCGATGATGCCGTTGTTGGTCAGCACACCACCGGCACTCAGAACAATGCTGTCCCGCGCCGCAAGGGTTTGCTGGTTGGTCAGGTTGCCTTGGGTTTGTACGTTGACGGAGGTGCCGGCATAAACCGGGCCCTGGGCATCAAGGCTGGCGGCTTTGACATTCACCGCGCCAGCGGCAGAAGTTTGCGCCAGACTCAGATGGCCATTGGCATCGATCTGAATATCGCCACCACTGGCCGCCAGGTTGCCATCGAGTTTCACCCCGACCCCGGCCTCGGTGCCGACCAGTTTGATCGCCCCGGCGTACATCCCGCCCAAGGCCGATGAGTCGATGGCCAGTTGCGGCTTGGCGCTGCCGTCATCGGCGCGGGCCGTGGCGTTGAGGTTGTCGGCATTGACGTCGTTGCGACCGGCCACAATCGTCAGGTTCTTCGCCTGAATCTCGGCGTTGATCTTCGCGCTGCGGGTGATGATTTCGAAGCTGTCGACGTTGTTGGCGTTAAGCCCGGCGCCATCGATAGTGACGCTGCCCTGATCGACCTGAAAGCGATCGAGACGTCCGCTGTCGAGCACCGGTTTGCCGGTGGTCAACGTCACGCGTGGCGTGTTGATGAAACCGCAACCGTTGCAGCTGATGCCGTACGGGTTGGCGACGATGACCCGCGCCGATTGCCCCGCCACTTCGGTGTAGCCGCGCAACTGGCTTGGGCTGCCACCGACGACTTCGTTGAGGATGGTTTGCGCCGCGGCCCGGTTGGTCAGGTTCGGGTTGCCGACGATGATGCCGCCCAGTTGCGTCGCGCCGGTCTGCGCGGCGACGTTGTTGAGGATGACGCCTTGGGTGCCGACGTTGTAATCCTGAAACTGGTTATGCGACAGGCCGGTGCCGTTGGGGGTGGCGATATTGACGATGGGTACGCCATTGCCCGCCTGACCGAGGCTGGTGCCCGGCGTAGCCACGACGATGCCATCGGCCTGAGCCCACATCGGTTGCCAAAACATCACGTTGGCCAACAGGAACGCCAGTCCGCGCTTGGGCATGCCCAGGAAGTGCTCGCGGGTTTTCACGGCGGCAGAAGGTTGGCGAGCGAGAAAAACGTAGTGGCGAACGTCCATGTGAAAGGTCCCGATGCTGCGAAATTAGAGGAAGAGATCCAGGCGGAAATAGATCGGCGCTTCGCGCTCGGCCAGGGTGTCCGGACGTTCCAGTGAATGGGCAAAGGTCACGCTGGCGGCCAGGTGCTGACCACGCGCGAACAACTCGACCGAGTTGCTGGACATGCGCCCGTGCTGATCGCCGTTGTAGCGGTCATGGGTGATCACGCCTTGGTCGTAGCCGAGGCTGGTGCCATATTCGGCGAACACCGGGCGTAGCCATTCCAGCGTGACCGGACGGCTCCAGCGCAGGTCGTTGCGCCAGTAGCCGCCGCTGTCGCCGGACAAGGACTGATCCTTGTAACCGCGGATCGAAGACAGCCCGCCGAGGCTGGTGCGCTGCGGGCTGAACAGCACGTCTTCACTGTGCTGGCCTGTCATCAGGCTGCTGAAACTGAACGACTCGCCCCACACCTTGAACGGTTGCAGGTAGCTCAAGGTGCCGGTGTATTTGCGATAGCGCGCGTCGGGTTCGCCGGGCCCCGGATGACCGTTGCCCTGCGCATCGAACGCGCCGATGCCTTGCTGCATGCCGAGGTCGAGGTTGACGAAGGCACTGCCGATCCGCCGACCGTGGTTGATGCCGAACTGCGCTTCGCTGATGCGGTTACTGCTCAGCTTGAGCTTGCTGTCTTCAATGAAGTTGTTGGTGCGCAGGTAAGACAGGCCGGTGCTGAGGGACGTCTTGCTCACAGCGTCGCGATGGATCACACGCTCGGCGTGTAGCTGATGGTTTTCGCTGTCGCCGGTCTGTTTGAAGTTGAAGCCGTTGGCTTGGGCCAATGAGCGATAGTCACTCTGGCTGTAGGTGTAATTGAAGTTCCACCAACCCCACGGCAGGTTGTAATTGAGCATCGCGTTGCTGGAGGTGTGCTGGTGATCGCTCACCGCATCGTGACCGCCGCGTAGATTCAACTGGTCCGCCAGCCCCAGCGGGCTGTCCCAATCGAACGTCGTGCCCCACTGCTGCTCGCCGGTGCTGCGCTGGCCGTCGTTGCTGCGCGACAAACCGGCACGCCACGGCTTCTGTGGAGTGTTCTTGACCAGCACTTCGCTGCCGCCGACGTTCTTGCCCGGCGCCAATTCCATTTGTGCCTGGTTGGATGGCAAGCGATTGAGTTGGTCGACCAGTTGCTCGATTTCACGCAGGTTGACCAGCTCGCCGGTCTTGCCCGGAAAAGCCATGGCCAGTTCGCGGTCGGACAGCTGGCTGTCTTGCGCGCCCTTCAACCCTTCGAGCTTGCCTTCGACCACCAGCACCTTCAAATGCCCGCCGGACAAATCCTGCTGTGGCAAGTAGGCGCGGCTGGTGACCAGGCCTTTTTCGATGTAGTGATCGGTGATGACTTTCAGCAATTCGTTGAGCTGGGTGACGCCCAGGCATTGGCCGATGTACGGCTTGAGCAGACGTGTTTTTTCGCGATCGGAAAGGCTGTAGGCACCTTTGAGTTCGATGTCCTTGATCGGGAAGCAACGCGTGTCGGCAGGTGCCGTGGGTGCGGCGGGCTTGGCTTCCTTGCCGGGTAATTCCTTGAGCTCTTCGAGACGCCGACGCTGCTCCTCGAGCAAGCGATCCTGGCGTTCGCGGATCAGATCGGTTTCACCGGGGGTGGGGGCGGCATAAGCAGGGCTCAGCGGAGAAAGGCACAGCAAAGCCAGGCACAACCTCGCCACGAGGGCGGGTGGGTACATGTTCGATCCCTCGAAATGGAAACTGATATCAAAATAGTGGCGCGATATTAGAGAGCCATCATTCTGACGTCAAATAATGGATCCATTCGAGTAGATCAGCTGACGAACGGTCGTGGTTAAATCAGATGCTTCCCGAAGGGCTGCAGGACATGCGTCCTACAGCCAGATGAACTTTCAGCTACCTGCAACCTCAACCGTTTAACCGCCCAACACGGAATTCGAGGCCTGCCATGAAAACCCTGATAACGCTCACCCTCGCCGCCACGCTTGCCTGTGCCCTCCCCTCTTGGGCCTGCACGCCAGAGGAAGCCACCGCCAAGCGCGAACAGCTGGCCAAGGAAGTGTCCAGGCTCACCGAGCAGAATCCGACCAAGGCCAAAGAGATCAACGCCGAGTTGCAGAAGATGGATCTGGGCACGGCCAGCAAGGATTTGCCGGACAAGTGCCAGTTGATTGATCAACGGTTGAAGGAGTTGCAAACGGCAGACAAAAAAGTCGAAAGCTGATCAGCCGTTAAATCCTGGGCATAAAAAAACCGGACATCAGTCCGGTTTTTTGTGGATCGCTACAACGGCTTATTCAGCTGCTGGCGCTTCCGGCTTGCGGCGCTTGAGCGGCGCCATGCCGTCCTTGCTGACCAGCGACAGTGCGTCGGTCTTCGGGCGGTTAGCGATCTTGCGCTTGGTCGGTGCCTTGGCGCCGGTTTTCTTCTTGTCGCCCTTGGCGTCGACCTTTTTCTTCTTCACGCCAACGGCTTTGCCCGAGGCCTTGACCTTTTTCGGTCCGCCGTAGGTGCCTTTGACTTCCTTGATGGTGCGGCGCTCGAAGCTCTGCTTGAGGTAGCGCTCGACGCTCGACATCAGGTTCCAGTCGCCGTGGCAGATCAGCGAGATGGCCAGGCCATCGTTGCCGGCGCGACCGGTTCGACCGATGCGGTGAACGTATTCGTCGCCGCTGCGGGGCATGTCGAAGTTGATCACCAGGTCCAGGCCTTCCACGTCAAGGCCGCGAGCGGCGACGTCTGTGGCGACGAGGATCTTCACGCCGCCTTGCTTCAGGCGGTCGATGGCCAGCTTGCGGTCCTTCTGGTCCTTGTCACCGTGCAGGACGAACGCTTTGTAGTCCTGCGCCACCAGGCGGCCGTAGATACGGTCGGCCATGGCCCGGGTGTTGGTGAACACGATGGCCTTCTGATAGGTCTCGTTGGCCAGCAGCCAGTTGACGATCTGTTCTTTGTGCTGGTTGTGGTCAGCGGTAATGATCTGCTGACGAGTAGTCGCGTTCAGATCGCTGACGTTGTTCAGCTGCAAGTGTTCTGGATTGTTCAGGACCTTGGCGACCATCTCGCGCAGACCCGAACCGCCGGTGGTAGCGGAGAAGAGCATGGTCTGCTGGCGGTTGGTGCACTCTTCCACCAGGCGCTGGACGTCTTCGGCAAAGCCCATGTCGAGCATGCGGTCGGCTTCGTCGAGGACCAGCACTTCGACTTCCTTGAGGTCGAGGTTGCCGGCGTTCAGTTGCTCGATCATCCGGCCCGGCGTACCGATCAGGATGTCCGGCACCTTGCGCAGCATAGCGGCCTGGACCTTGAAGTCTTCACCGCCGGTGATCAGGCCGGATTTGATGAAAGTGAACTGCGCAAAGCGCTCGACTTCCTTGATGGTCTGCTGCGCCAGTTCGCGGGTCGGCAGCAGGATCAGGGTCTTGATGCTGACGCGGACTTTCGCCGGGCCGATCAGACGGTTGAGGATTGGCAAAACGAATGCAGCGGTCTTGCCGCTACCGGTTTGCGCTGTCACCCGCAGGTCACGCCCTTGGAGCGCCAGCGGAATAGCCGCTGCTTGCACTGGCGTTGGCTCGACAAATTTAAGCTCGGCCACGGCTTTGAGCAGGCGTTCGTGCAGGGCGAATTGGGAAAACACGGGTGCTACCTCGAAGAAATACAAAAAAACAGCTGCATAGGGTAACGGTTTCGAGCGCGAAGGCCGAGTGTCTTTATACAAACGACGGTAAACAGTGGCTTTTTTGTTGCCTGATTTGTCTCCAAACGTCGTGCATTGCGTCTTAAATGCTCTAATCGCCCCATCGCGTCCCATAGAAGAACCGTTTTCGCCCATGGATATCAAACAGCTCTGGCTCAACGCCCAAGACCTTTGGGGTGCCCTCGATCAGCACCCGCTCCTGCATTCCAGCCTGGCGCTGATCCTGCTGCTGATGATTGCGCTGGTCCTCGGACGAGTGGCGCGCTACCTCATTCTGCATGCGACCAAAATTCTCGGTCGCCAGCCAGCGTTGCACTGGATCAACGACTTTCGTCACAACAAAGTGTTTCATCGGCTGGCGCAGATGACGCCCTCGCTGGTGATCCAGTTCGGCCTGCATCTGGTGCCGGAATTGAGCAAGACCAGCCTGATTTTCCTCGGCAATGTCGCGCTGTCGTTCACCATTCTGTTCCTGTTGCTGGCGGTCAGTGCCCTGCTCAGCGCCCTTCTGGACATCTACGCGCGCACCGAGCATGCCCGCACCCGCTCGATCAAAGGCTACGTGCAACTGACGAAAATGGTGCTGTATGTGTTTGGCGCGATCATCATCGTCGCCACGCTGATCGACCGTTCGCCGCTGTTGCTGCTGTCTGGCCTGGGTGCCATGTCGGCGGTGATTCTGTTGGTCTACAAGGACACCCTGCTGTCGTTCGTTGCCAGCGTGCAACTGACCAGCAACGACATGCTGCGGGTCGGCGACTGGATCGAGATGCCGCAAGTCGGTGCCGACGGTGACGTGGTGGACATCACGCTGCACACGGTGAAAGTGCAAAACTTTGACAAGACCATCGTCTCCATTCCGACCTGGCGCCTGATGTCCGAGTCGTTCAAGAACTGGCGCGGCATGCAACAGTCCGGCGGCCGACGGATCAAGCGCAGCCTGTTCATCGACGCCAGTGGCGTGCGCTTCATCCGCGATGACGAAGAGTTGAAGTTGTCTCAGGTTCATCTGCTGACCGACTACATCAGCCGCAAACAGGCCGAACTCAAGGCCTGGAACGAGGCTCAGGGCAATGTGGCGGCGATGTCCGCCAACCGTCGGCGAATGACCAACATCGGCACCTTCCGCGCCTATGCGCTGGCGTATTTGAAGAGTCACCCGGAGGTCCAGCCGAACATGACGTGCATGGTCCGCCAGATGCAGACCACCGCCCAAGGCATCCCGCTGGAAATCTACTGCTTCACCCGCACCACGGCGTGGGCCGATTACGAGCGGATTCAGGGGGATATTTTCGATTACCTGCTGGCGGTGCTGCCGGAGTTTGGCTTGAGCCTGTATCAGCAACCGAGTGGTGGGGATTTGCGAGCGGGGTTACTGCCGGCCATGTTGGGCGCAAGCCACATTCCCGAGCCTGAAAAACACATCATGTAACCCCCGCAGAACCCAATGTGGGAGCGGGCTTGCTCGCGAAAGCGGTGTGTCAGTCAAAGCAGATGTCGACTGACACTTCGCCTTCGCGAGCAAGCCCGCTCCTACATGGACTTGCATTGTTTTGCGAGGTTGGCGGGTTACTTGATCTGACGCTGAGGTGCCTTGTGCACCATGGTGTAAGCGTAATCCACGCCCATGCCATACGCGCCGCTGTGTTCCAGTACCAATTCCATTACCGCTTCATAAGTGTCCTTGTGTGCCCAATCACGCTGATACTCAAGCAGGACCTGTTGCCAGGTTACCGGTACGGCACCGGCCTGAATCATCCGCTGCACCGACATGTCGTGCGCTTCTTTGCTGGTACCGCCAGAGGCGTCAGTGACGATGTACACCTCGTAGCCTTCCGCCAATGCTTCGAGTGCCGGGAAGGTCAGGCAGACCTCGGTCCACAGCGCGGCAATGATCAGCTTCTTGCGGCCGGTGGCTTTCACTGCGTCAACCAGTGCCTTGTCTTCCCACGAGTTCATCGAGGTGCGCTCGATCGGCTTTTGCTCCGGGTGAACCGCCAGCAACTCGGGCCAGATGTAACCGCTGAAGCTTTCAGTTTCAACCGAGGTGTAGATGGTCGGCACGTTGAAAATCTTGGCGGCCTTGGCCAGGCCTACCGTGTTGTTCTTCAGCGTTTGACGGTCGATTGACTGCACGCCAAAAGCCATTTGTGGCTGGTGGTCGATCAGGATCAGGGCGGAGTTGGTTGGGTTGAGCAGTTCACGAATAGACATGGCGCGTTCCTTTTGATGTCGATTTTTCAAGGTCAGTAATGGGTGAGTCGAAGTTGCCGTCAGCGGCTTTGTCGTCGGCTTGGATGTCACTTTAGAAGCTGGCACAAAAAGGGACAATCCCATAAAATCGAGAATCATTGATTCTAAAATAGGGACAATCATGGATCGCATCGAATGTATGCGCGCCTTTGTCGTCACGGTCGGCGAGAATGGTTTTGCCGCGGCTGCACGGGCAATGGATGTGCCGCGATCAAAAGTCAGTAAACAGATTCAGGCGCTGGAGGAAGCCATCGGTGTGCAATTGCTGCAGCGCACTACCCGCAGCCTGCACTTGACCGAGGCTGGCGCCGAATACTTCGACGCCGCCCGCGAAGTGCTGGCCGCACTGGACGATGCCGAACAGCGCGCGCGTAATGGCATCGGCGAATTGCGCGGAGTGTTGCGGGTCAATGCGCCGATGTCCTTCGGCTTGCGCCGATTGGGGCCACTGATCCCGCTGTTCCATGAGCAGCACCCGAACATCGAGCTGCAACTGGTGCTCAGCGACCAGCAGGTAGACCCGGTACGTGGTGGTTTCGATGTGACCATCCGCATCGCCAGCCTGCCGGACTCGACGATGATCGCCCGGCAGCTGGCGCCGGCTCCGCGCATCATGGTGGCGTCCCCGGCGTATCTGGCGCGCGCAGGCATACCGCAGACCCCGCAAGACTTGCGCGCCCATCAGTGCCTCAACTACGGGTACCTGCAAAGTGGCGTCAGCTTGCAGCTGTGTAACGGCACGGAAACTCAACGGGTCAACGTGACCGGCCCTTTACACGCCAACAATGGCGACTTGCTCGCTCAGGCCGCCGAAGCCGGCATGGGCATCGCCCTGTTGCCAAACTTCATTGTCGAGGATGCACTGGCGGCTGGTCGCCTGGTGCCGGTGATGTGTGAATGGCAGGCCCCCGCGATCACGATCAACGCGGTGTACCCTTCGGCACGTAAGGTCCCGCAGAAAACCCGGACGTTCATTGAGTTTTTGGTGGAGCAGTTATCGGAGAAATAACGCCGGGTTTAGTGAGCGATTGCAGGTTTGCGGATGCCCAACCGACTGATCCACACCGCCGCCAGAATCACCGCCCCACCAAAGAATAATCGCCCCAACTCCTCATGCTGATTCCAGATCAGCAGATTGATCAGCAACCCCAGAGGGACGTGCAGGTTATTCATCACCGCCAAGGTCCCGCCATTCACCAGGCACGCGCCCTTGTTCCACCAGTACATCCCCAACGCGGTCGAGACCAGGCCGAGGAATACCAGCACGCCCCATTGCAGCGGTGCTTCAGGCAGGAAGTTCTGTTTGCCGAACAGCAGGAACGCCGGCAATACCACCGCCAAGGCACCCAGATAGAAATAGCCAAACCGTCGATAATGCGGCAGATCGCTCGGATGTCGCGCCACCAGATGCTTGTAAAGCACCTGCCCGGCGGCGTAGGTGAAGTTGGCCAGTTGCAACAGCAGGAAGCCCATGAAGAAGTCCGGGTTGATCCGGTCGTAGCGAATCACTGCCGCGCCCATCACCGCCACCAATGCCGCGACCAGAGCCCACGGATTGAAGCGTCGGTTCAGCGCGTCTTCGATGAGGGTCACGTGCAGCGGCGTGAGGATGGTGAACAGCAACACTTCCGGCACGGTCAGCACCCGGAAGCTCAGGTACAGGCAAACGTACGTCACGCCGAACTGCAAGGCGCCGATCAGCAGCATGCCGCGCATGAACGCCGGTTCTACCGAACGCCAGCGTGTCAGCGGAATGAACACCAGCCCCGCCAGCAACACCCGCACCAGCACCGCGAAGTAACTGTCGACGTGACCGGCCAGGTATTCGCCGATCAGACTGAAGGAAAACGCCTGGATCAGCGTGACAAAAAGTAGATAGCCCATGCTCGCCTCGTTTCGAATGGCGGCGACGATAGCGGGTTTTTTTCGTTATCGCGAACAGTCCGCCAACACACACATCCCCTGTGGGAGCGGGCTTGCCCGCGAATGCGGTGTGTCATTCGACTTCAATGCAGCCTGATACACCGCTATCGCGGGCAAGCCCGCTCCCACAGGGTTATGGGTATGCCCGTCAAATCGCAGGCAAAAAAAAGCCCGATCTCGCTAAAGCGTTCAATCGGGCTACAGCACTCAGGAGCAACAAGTGCAAAGGGAGGTTCGATACGCGTAAAGCCTTGAAGGGGTTGCGCCAGGTCACTTGAACATCAAGGGATTATCTGGCGATTAAAGCCTCAAGCCACTTGGGAAAGTTTGGCATTGGCCTGGTTCAGACCTTTCTCCTGGAAGTCACCGCCCAGGTTCATGCCTTCGGCGTGAATAAAGGTCACGTCGTGGATCCCGATGAAAGCCATTACCTGACGCAGGTACGGTTCCTGGTGATCAGAGGCGCTGCCGGCATAGATCCCGCCGCGAGCGGTCAGCACGTAGGCGCGCTTGCCGCTGAGCAGGCCTTGCGGGCCGGTCTCGGTGTACTTGAAGGTCACACCGGCACGCAGCACATGGTCGAGCCAGGCTTTCAAGGTGCTTGGGATGGCGAAGTTGTACATCGGTGCGGCCATGACCAGCACGTCGGCAGCCAACAGTTCGTCGGTCAACGCATTGGAGCGATCCAGGGCAACCTGTTCGATGTCGTTGCGTTGGTCGGCAGGTTTCATCCAGCCGCCGAGCAGGTTGATGTCCAGGTGCGGCACCGGGTTCACCGCAAGGTCACGCACGGTGATCTGGTCGGCGGGGTGGGCGGCTTGCCACTGGCTAATGAAGGTCTGGGTCAGTTGACGAGAAACCGAGTCTTGCTGACGGGCGCTGCTTTCGATGATCAGAACGCGTGACATGGGATGTAGGCTCCATCTGAGAATGCTGTAAGGCGATGGAGTGAAGGTTAAACAGAGTCATATCGATGAAAAAGCGCAAATAACTGCTATAACCCATCAACAATTTCGTTTATAAGCGGAGCATGCCGTGTGGGTGTGCTCCGCCGGGTGTCATTTAGGCGAGCACGTCAGGTCGATGCGCATCTTGATGATGGTGCGGGTGAACTTGGCGGTGGCGTTTTTGTGTTTGCCGGCGGGCACTTCGATCTTGCGGGTGCGCGGCGCTTCCGGGCCATTGTTGAACACCACCGTACAGTTCGCATCGGTGGTGCCGTAGTTGTTCACCTGTATGGAGGCGATGTCGCTATCCGTGTCATACGCGTTGTAGTCGATGCTCATGCCGTTCAGCTTTTTTTGAACATCGACCGGATAAGCAAACGCCGTCAGCGGCAGCATCGCCAGCAGCATGCAACCCGATACCACACAACAAAGCTTTTTCATTCAGCAGTCTCCAATAAGGACTGCCAGCTTAGGACAAGAGGAGCTATTCATGAAAGCGCCCCGCGTGACCCTTGATCAATGGCGAACGTTGCAGGCCGTGGTCGACCACGGCGGTTTCGCCCAGGCCGCCGAAGCGCTGCACCGCTCGCAATCGTCGGTGAGCTACACCGTGGCGCGCATGCAGGACCAGCTTGGCGTACCGCTGTTGCGCATCGACGGCCGCAAGGCGGTGCTGACCGAGGCCGGCGGCGTGTTGTTGCGTCGCTCGCGACAACTGGTGAAACAGGCCAGTCAACTGGAAGACCTGGCCCACCACATGGAGCAAGGCTGGGAAGCGGAAGTACGGCTGGTGGTCGACGCCGCGTACCCGAGTGCCCGCCTTGTGCGCGCCCTGACGGCGTTCATGCCGCAAAGCCGCGGTTGCCGGGTGCGCCTGCGTGAAGAAGTGTTGTCGGGCGTCGAGGAAGTGTTGCTCGAAGGCGTGGCTGACCTGGCCATCAGCAGCTTCAGCATTTCGGGATACCTGGGGGCGGAGTTGAGCGACGTTGAATTCGTCGCGGTCGCCCACCCCGAACATGCCCTGCATCGCCTCAACCGCGAATTGAATTTCCAGGACCTTGAAAGCCAGCTACAAGTGGTGATCCGAGATTCCGGTCGCCAGCAACCTCGGGACGTCGGCTGGCTCGGCGCAGAGCAGCGCTGGACCGTCGGCAGCCTGGCCACCGCGGCAACTTTTGTCAGCAGCGGCCTGGGTTTCGCCTGGCTGCCCCGACACATGATCGAACGCGAACTCAAGGAAGGCACGCTCAAGCTGCTACCGTTGGACCAGGGTGGCAGCCGCAATCCGAGCTTCTACCTGTATTCGAACAAGGAAAAACCCTTGGGCCCGGCCACGCAGATTCTCATCGAACTGCTGCGTACCTTTGATACCGCGCCGCTGGATGCAGCGTTTGCCGCCCCTGAACAAGCCTGACACGGAGTGAACCCATGGCCTATTTCGAACACGAAGGTTGCAACCTGCACTATGAGGAATACGGCCACGGCACGCCGCTGCTGCTGGTCCACGGCCTGGGTTCCAGCACCCTGGACTGGGAAGAACAGATCCCGGCGCTGTCGGCCCGTTACCGGGTCATCGTCCCGGATGTGCGCGGCCATGGC
The DNA here is from genome assembly GCF_024809425.1 of Pseudomonas sp. JAI111. Taxonomy (NCBI): domain Bacteria; kingdom Pseudomonadati; phylum Pseudomonadota; class Gammaproteobacteria; order Pseudomonadales; family Pseudomonadaceae; genus Pseudomonas; species Pseudomonas sp. JAI111. The sequence goes on from NZ_JANUCB010000001.1 coordinate 1,080,477, forward strand.
CGCTCTGACAAACCCCGCGAGCGCTACAGCATCGCCGGGTTCAGCGCCGACCTCGTCGCCCTGATCGAGCATCTGAATCTGGGGCCGACACACTATGTCGGACTTTCGATGGGCGGCATGATCGGCTTTCAACTGGCCGTGGATCAGCCGCAATTGCTCAAAAGCCTGACCATCGTCAACAGTGCGCCCGAGGTCAAATTGCGCAGCCGTGACGACTATTGGCAATGGTTCAAGCGCTGGAGCCTGATGCGCGTCCTCAGTCTGGGCACCATTGGCAAAGCCTTGGGCGCCAAACTGTTCCCTAAACCGGAACAGGCCCATTTGCGTCAAAAGATGGCTGAGCGCTGGGCAAAAAACGACAAACATGCTTATCTCGCCAGCTTCGATGCGATCGTTGGCTGGGGGGTTCAGGAACGACTTTCAAAGGTGTCCTGTCCAACCCTCATCATCAGTGCCGACCGTGACTACACACCGGTCTCGCTGAAAGAGGCGTACGTAAAATTGCTGCCCGATGCGCGGCTGGTGGTGATCGCCGATTCGCGCCACGCCACCCCGCTGGATCAACCGGAACGCTTCAACCAAACGCTGCTCGAGTTTCTCACCGCAGTTGACACCACCCCACTCAGGATCACTGACCCATGCTGAAAAAAATTGCCCTCGTCGCTGGCTCCGTACTGTTTGCCGCCAACCTGATGGCTGCCACGCCAGCCAAGGCGCCGCACGTTGAATTGATCACCACCAACGGCACTATTGAGATCGAACTGGACCCGGTCAAGGCGCCGATCAGTACCAAGAACTTCCTTGATTACGTGAACAGCGGCTTCTACAACAACACGATTTTCCACCGTGTGATCCCGGGCTTCATGGTCCAGGGCGGCGGTTTTACCCAACAAATGCAGCAAAAAGAAACCAAGGCAGCGATCAAGAACGAGTCCAAGAACGGTCTGCATAACGTACGTGGCACATTGTCCATGGCTCGCACTTCCGATCCGGATTCGGCCACCAGCCAGTTCTTCATCAACGTCAAGGACAACGATTTCCTCGACAGCGGTGACGGTTACGCCGTGTTCGGCAAAGTGGTCAAGGGCATGGACGTGGTTGACGTCATCGTCAACTCCCCGACCACCACCAAGAGCGGCATGAAAGATGTTCCGGCTGACCCGGTATTCATCAAGTCCGCCAAAGTCATCAACTAAACTGCACAGGAGTGCTTGAGCGGCTGCCGTGTCCGGCGCCGCTCATTTCGTTCAAAGGAAAGCCCGCGAGCGGGCGGAGAACTGATGCTTTATCGCCGTTTTGAAAAACTGATCGACATTTTCCGTGATGCACCGACGGCGGCTCCGCCGGATCGGGTTCTCCCCTTCTATACCTATTACCTGAAGCAGGTCTGGCCGAGTTTCGCCGCCCTGCTGATCGTCGGCCTGTTTGGTGCACTGATCGAAGTGGCGCTGTTCAGCTACCTGAGCCGCATCATTGACCTCGCCCAAGGCGCGCCCGACGTCAACTTCTTCAAGGAACACGGCATCGAACTGGCATGGATGGCCGTCGTGGCGCTGATCCTGCGCCCGGTGTTCGTGGGTTTGCATGACCTGCTGGTGCATCAGACGCTGAGCCCCAGCATGACCAGCATGATCCGCTGGCAAAACCACAGTTATGTGCTCAAACAGAGCCTTAATTTCTTCCAGAACGACTTCGCCGGGCGTATCGCCCAGCGCATCATGCAGACCGGCAACTCGTTGCGCGATTCCGCCGTACAAGCGGTGGACGCGCTGTGGCACGTGCTGATCTATGCGATCAGTTCGCTGGTGCTGTTTGCCGAAGCCGACTGGCGCCTGATGATTCCGCTGCTGAGCTGGATCGCCGCCTACGTCGGTGCGCTGTATTACTTCGTGCCACGAGTGAAGGAGCGCTCGGTGGTGTCCTCGGATGCGCGCTCAAAACTGATGGGGCGCATTGTCGATGGCTACACCAACATCACCACGTTGAAGCTGTTTGCCCACACCAATTTCGAACAGCAATACGCCAAGGAAGCCATCGAGGAACAGACGGTCAAAGCCCAACTGGCCGGCCGCGTGGTCACCAGCATGGACGTGGTCATTACCACCATGAACGGCTTGCTGATCGTCACTACCACAGGCCTGGCCCTGTGGCTGTGGACACAGTCGCTGATCACGGTCGGCGCCATTGCATTGGCGACCGGTCTGGTGATCCGCATCGTTAACATGTCAGGCTGGATCATGTGGGTGGTCACTGGCATTTTCGAAAACATCGGCATGGTCCAGGACGGTTTGCAGAGCATCTCGCAGCCGGTCAGTGTCACCGATCGCGATCAGGCCAAACCGCTGGCTGTCGCCCGTGGCGAAGTGCGCTTCGAGCATGTGAATTTCCACTACGGCAAGAAGAGCGGGATCATTGGCGACCTCAATCTGGACATCAAGCCGGGTGAGAAGATTGGCCTGATCGGTCCGTCCGGTGCCGGTAAATCGACGTTGGTCAACTTGCTGCTGCGCCTGTATGACGTCGAGGGCGGACAGATTCTGATCGACGGGCAGAACATCGCCGACGTCGGCCAGGAAAGCCTGCGCGAACGGATCGGCATGATCACTCAGGACACTTCGCTGCTGCACCGCTCGATCCGCGACAACTTACTGTACGGCAAACCGGACGCCACTGACGCGCAACTCTGGGAAGCGGTGCACAAGGCCCGGGCCGATGAGTTCATTCCCTTGCTGACGGACTCCGAAGGCCGCACCGGTTTCGATGCGCACGTGGGTGAACGCGGGGTGAAGCTCTCCGGCGGCCAGCGTCAGCGGATTGCGATTGCTCGCGTGCTGCTCAAGGACGCGCCGATCCTGATCATGGACGAAGCCACCTCGGCGCTGGACTCGGAAGTCGAAGCGGCGATCCAGGAAAGCCTGGAAACCTTGATGAAGGGTAAAACCGTGATCGCCATCGCCCACCGGCTCTCGACCATCGCCCGGATGGACCGGCTGGTAGTGCTGGAAAACGGCAAGATCGCCGAAACCGGCAGCCACGCTGAGCTGCTGGCCCATGGCGGATTGTATGCACGGCTGTGGCAGCACCAGACGGGCGGCTTTGTCGGGATCGACTGATTCACCACCTACCCCCTGTGGGAGCGAGCCTGCTCGCGATGGCGGTGTAACAGCCGACATGTGTGCCGACTGGCACGCCGCCATCGCGAGCAGGCTCGCTCCCACAGGGGTCTACGACAACTTGAAAAGCCGCCACAACCCGTCAACCACGGGCTCTGGCGGTTTTTTATCTCCACTGGAAATCCGCAAAAATCCTGCTGTACTCAGCCAAGGTTCTGGATCCGAGCCTGTCGTAACTGCAGGAAGCATCACTCAATGATAGGTCCGCCTATCAAGGACGCTCTCATGTCTCTGTTCAAACGTTCAGTCACTGAGTTGTTGGGTACGTTCTGGCTGGTGTTGGGAGGTTGCGGCAGTGCAGTCCTCGCTGCATCTTCTCCGCTTGGGATTGGAGTGCTGGGCGTGGCCATCGCGTTTGGCCTCACCGTGTTGACCATGGCGTTCGCCATTGGCCATATCTCCGGTTGTCACCTTAATCCCGCCGTCTCGGTCGGATTGTGCGTCGGGGGTCGCTTCCCGGCCAACGAGCTGCCCGCCTACATCATCGCCCAGGTCATTGGCTCGATTATCGCCGCCGCTTTGATCTACTACATCGCCAGCGGCAAGGAAGGCTTCGACCTTTCGGCCGGACTGGCCTCCAACGGCTACGGCGAACATTCTCCGGGTAAATACTCGATGGCCACAGGCTTTGTCTGTGAACTGGTGATGACCGCAATGTTCGTGCTGATCATCCTCGGCGCCACCGACAACCGCGCGCCCGCCGGGCTTGCCCCTATCGCCATCGGCCTGGCCTTGACGCTGATCCACTTGATCTCGATTCCCGTCACCAACACCTCGGTCAACCCGGCACGCAGCACAGGCCCGGCGCTGATCGTCGGCGGCTGGGCCATCGCGCAATTGTGGATGTTCTGGGTGGCGCCGCTGCTGGGTGCGGTGATTGGCGGCGCGACCTATCGCTGGTTGGGCAAGGCAAGCACTTGATGCCTCTCGGCGAGGATCAGTCTTGTCGATAAGGCAAGGCGGTCCTCGCTTCCTCGGCATAGGCCAACACCCCGAGGCGTTCCTGTTGCAGGAAGTCTTTGACCGCAGCTTTCAGGCCAGGATGGCGCAGGTAATGCCAGGAATGGGTGATGACCGGTTCAAAGCCGCGAATCAGCTTGTGCTCGCCCTGGGCGCCAGCATCGAAACGCTGAAAGCCATTGGCGATCGCGTAGTCCATGCCCTGATAAAAACAGGTCTCGAAGTGCAGGCGGTCGAACTCCGCCAGGCAACCCCAATAACGCCCGTAAAAGCTGTCGCCGCCCACCAGGCTGAAAGCCATTGCTACCGGCCGTGAGCCTTGCTTGGCCAGGACCACGCGAATGGATTCGGGCATGCGTTCGGCCAGCAGACTGAAAAACTCGCGCGTCAGGTACGGCGCTTGCCGACGCACCGCGTAGGTATTGGCGTAACAGGCGTAGACGAAATCCCACTGCGCCTGATCCAGCTGCCCACCTTCAAGCCATTCAAACTCAATGCCCTGCCCCGCCACCTGCTCGCGTTCCTTGCGCATCTGCTTGCGCTTGCGAGAACTGAGCGCATCGAGAAAGTCCTGAAAATCCCGATAACCGCGATTCTGCCAATGGTACTGACAGCCAACTCGCTGCAACCAGCCTGGCTGTTCGGCCAATGCGGCGTCGGTGAACGGGTCGGTGAAATTGATGTGAGCGCTGGAAAGTTCTTCGATCTCAAGGTAGCCCGGCAGGCTCTTCAGCAATTCGAAACCGTCTTCGACACTGGCCGCCAGCAAGCGCGGCCCGCTGACCGGACTGAACGGCACGGCGGTCAGCAGCTTGGGGTAATAGTCGATACCGGCACGCTCGCAGGCATCGGCCCAGGCGTGGTCGAACACATACTCGCCGTAGGAATGCCATTTTCGGTAACTGGGCAACGCCGCGATCAGCCGCCCGCCTTCGGTGTGCAGTAAATGCTCGGGCTGCCAGCCGGAATGCGGGCCGAGGCTGGCGCTGTCTTCCAGCGCACTGAGGAAAGCATGGCGCAGGAACGGCTGAGCCTGCGGCACCAAGGCATCCCAGGCGCGCGGTGAGACATCGGACAGACTTTCCAGGCGTTGCAACGGCATCAACTTCCTCTCCACTTCTTGGCGCGACAGCCCCGCGAGTATCGCTTATCGCGGCGCAATCCACACTCGCGATTCGCTGACAAAGCCCGGAATAGAAAGTTCACTCGCGCTTTGTATCGTCATCGACCCGCCATTACTTTGCCACTGGTTTGTCATAAACCATCGCGATACTGGCGCCAGTTTTTATAGCGCCGGGTTCTAAACCTTTCCCTGTTTCCGTCCATCAATGGTCGGTTGTGTCCTGGATGGCTTTGTCATCCCCTTACATCTTCGGAGATTGATATGCGTCTTGCTTCCACGAAAACTGCGGCAGCCCTGTGTGGCGGTCTGCTGCTGGCCATGAGCGTTCCGGCCAGCGCCGCAGTCGACGCCAAACTGCTCGACATGCTCAAGGCGAACGGTTCCATCACGCCTTCTCAGTACACCGAACTGCAAGCCGAGCTGGCCAGGGATCAGAAAGACCAGCAAATCGCCCGTCAGGCTCAACAAGAGGCCAACGAGCAAATCGCAGCCACCGCGAAGAAGACCACGGAACTGAGCACCTTCGACCAGAAACTCGCCTGGGCCGCCAAGACCCAATTCAAGGGCGACGTGCGGTTCCGTCAGGAAACCGTGAAAAACGATGGCGTTCCAAACAACAAAGACCAGGATCGCCAGCGCATTCGTGCCCGCCTGGGTGCCTACAGCGAAATCAACCCGCAAGTCGACACCGGCATTCGCATTGCAACCGGCAGCAACGATGATGCCCGCTCCACCAACCAGGACCTGAACAACTACTTCGACAAGAAGTCGATCTGGCTGGACCAGGGTTACGTCGATTACCATCCGGACGCGATCAAGAACCTGCACCTCGTCGGCGGCAAGATGCCGCAACAATGGGTGAGCATGGGCGACATCATCTGGGATAGCGACATCAACCCGGAAGGCCTGGCAGCGACTTACAAATACCCGCTGGGCGGCAGCACCGAGCTGTTCGGTAGCGCCGGTCACTACACCCTCAAGGACAACGTCGACGGCGAAGGCGTGCAGTTCAAACACGACCTGCGTCTGTACGCTGGCCAGTTGGGTGCGCGCTTCGCCATCACCGACAGCATGAAAATGACCTTGGGCGGCAGTATCTATTCGTACGACAACGACGCGAACAGCGCCTGCCCGACCACCGGCACTGTCACCGCGCCATGCGCCCTGGCCGTCAACGGCAACAGCCCGAACGAACGCTTCAAACTGTATGAAGGCTTTGGTCAACTCGACTTCAGCAACCTGCCAGTACCGCTCTCGTTGTACGGTCAGTACGTCAACAACAAAGACGCGAGCAACGATCAGGACACTGGTTGGTTGGCCGGCGTCAAGTCCAAGATCTACGGCTTCGCAGTGGACTACAACTACCGCGATGTACAGCGTAACTCGGTTGTCGGCGCCTTCACCGACTCCGACTTCGCCAACGGCTTCACCGGTTCGCGCGGCAGCAAGTTGAAAGTGAGCTACGAGTTGGACAAGAACTTCAACCTGGGCGCGACGTACTTCCTGGCGACGTCTGACCAAACCAACGCCAACATCAACAAGAAAGATTCGGACATCAACACCCTGCAACTGGATGCCGAAGCCAAGTTCTAAGCACCACCGCCATACGCCTCAGGTCATGGACGCTTGAGGCGCTTTTACAGTCTGGCCTGGATGGATCGATCCCCATCATCCGTTCGGTGCATCCACGCCGGCCTGCTTCTCCTCCCCCGCGACAACTTCATCGATCTACGGAATGTCCTTGCGACGCTCCGCGGCGAGACGCTCGGCGAGCGCATCGATATCCGGCACAACCTTCTGCGGCAAAATACGCAACGTTGCCTGCATCAACCGCATCTGCCGAATGAACCGCCGACAATTGGGGCAGAACATCAGATGATGGCGCACCATCAGTCGCTCACGAAAACTCAGTTGGCCATCGAGGTAGTCGCTGGAGCGTGCCACTTGTTCCTTGCAGGTCAGCATTCGCCGGTTTCCTCAAAATGTTCTACGGTCGCAAAGACCTTCAACCGTGCCCGATGCAGCAGCACGCGAACATTGGAGAGAGAGATTTCCAGAAGATTACAGATCTCTTCCAGCTCCAGTCCCTGACGCTCGCGAAGTAACAGAACACTGCTTTGCAGTTCCGACAAGCTTAGCAAGGTGTGCTCAAGGCACTCGCGCAACTCGTTTTCGGTCAACAGCGCCTCAGGAGTGTCTTGATGCCAGGCGAACGGGGCGATCAGCCAGTGGCCATCTCCGGGTGAAAAACGATCGTCATCGAGGGTGCCGTGAGGCGATGGAAGGTCATCGAGCAAGACTTCCCGACGATTTTGCTTGTAGCGACCCTTGGCCGAGTTTGCGGTGATGGTCAGCAACCAGGTCTTGAGGCTGGAACGCCCCTCGAACCCTTTCAGGCTACGTACCACCGACAGCCAGGCATCCTGCACCACTTCGTCGGCATGCCGGTTACCCACAATGGCGTACGCCACTGCGCGCATGGCGCTCTGGTAAGTGCTGACCAACTCTTTGAAAGCCAGTTGCTCACCTGCCAGTAACCGCTCCAGCAGTTGCGCGTCGTCAGCCGCCATTTGCAAATCCCCTTGTCCCGACCTCGAATATGAGCCAGCAGGATCTTGCCGTAAGCAAAGTCCTGCTGTCATGTCCGAAAATTACAACGTCCTGACGACTTCGAATGTAGGAAAAGTCTTCGAGAGCCAAAGGAAAGTGCGACAACCGCTCACTTAACGCTTGCGCAGAATCACGCTGCCAATCGAGTAGCCGGCACCGAACGAGCTGAGCACGGCCAGCGAACCCGCGGCCAGATCGTCCTGATTCTTGTGAAACGCAATCACCGAACCGGCCGAACTGGTGTTGGCGTAGGTGTCCAGAATCACCGGCGCTTCTTCTTCGGTGGCTTCGCGCCCCAGCAGTTTCTTGACGATCAGGTGGTTCATGCTCAGGTTGGCCTGGTGCAACCAGAAGCGTTTCACGTCACCGATGTTGAGCTTGTTTTCTTCCAGGTGGGTAGCGATCAGCTCGGCAACCATCGGGCAGACGTCGCGGAATACCTTGCGGCCTTCCTGGACGAACAGCTTGTCTTTGGTGCCGATACCCTCTTCCGCCGCGCGGTTGAGGAAGCCGAAGTTATTGCGGATGTTGTTGGAGAACTTGGTCAGCAGTTTGGTGCTGACCACATCGAACTGATACTTGGACGTCGCCAGATCAGCACGCTCGATGATCACTGCCGTGGCGGCGTCGCCGAAGATGAAGTGGCTGTCGCGGTCGCGGAAGTTCAGGTGACCGGTGCAGACTTCCGGGTTGACCATCAGGATCGCCCGGGCCTGGCCCAGTTGCACGCTGTTGGCGGCTGCCTGGATACCGAAAGTCGCCGAGGAGCACGCCACGTTCATGTCGAAACCGAAACCCTGGATGCCCAGCGCTTCCTGAACTTCGATGGCAATGGCCGGGTAAGCCCGTTGCAGGTTGGAACACGCGACGATTACGCCGTCGATGTCCGCGGCGGTCTTGCCGGCGCGCTGCAAGGCTTGCTCGGCGGCACCGATGGCCATCTGGCAAAGCACCGACCATTCGTCGTTGGAACGCTCAGGCAGCCGTGGCGCCATGCGTTTCGGGTCGAGGATGCCGTCCTTATCCATGACAAAGCGGCTTTTGATGCCAGACGCTTTTTCGATGAACGCAGCGCTGGACTCGGTCAACGCTTCGACTTCACCACGGGCGATGGCCTCGGCGTTGTCGGCGTTGAACTGCGCGACGTAAGCGTTGAAAGACTGCACCAGCTCTTCGTTGGAAATGCTGTTGGCCGGGGTGTACAGGCCGGTGCCGCTGATGACGACGTTATGCATGGTCGTTTCTCTAATCTGTTCAGGCAGAAAGTATTGGCACCGACGTACCAACACACAAAGGGTCTGCTTCCGTCACGGCAAGCACACCTGGCATCGCTTTATTCCGTACCGCCCGAACCTGAAGGGGCTCAAAACCGCGGGACCGGCGTTTATAGGCGCGAAGTTTGCCATAAACCTCGTGGTTTGGCCCTATTTGCTGGATCAAACACATACCAAATGTGGGAGCGAGCTTGCTCGCGATAGCGGAGTGTCAGTCAACATTGATGTTGAAGCTGACGGCCTCATCGCGAGCAAGCTCGCTCCCACAGGGTATTGCGCAAGCCTTGGATTCAGGGTTCGACCTGGGTCCACTGCTTGTTCAGGCGCTTATCGGAGATCGGCACCTTGGTCCCCAATTGCTGGGCGAACAGCGAAACCCGGTATTCCTCCAGCCACCAGCGGTAAAGCTCCAGCTGCGGATCGCGCTTGCCTTCCTGGGCGTGTTTGTTGGCACGGGTCTGGTATTGCGTCCAGAGACCGGACAATTCGCCGCTCCAGACCCGGTCCCTTTGTACCTGAGCGCCGATTTTCTCGAAGCGCTGCTCGACCGCTTTCAGATAACGCGGCAGTTCCTTGAGCCATTGCATCGGGGTTTCCCGCACGAACCCCGGATACACCAGATGACTGAGCTGCTGCTTGATGTCGTTCAGGGCCACGGCTTGCGCCAGGTCGATCTTGCCTTTGAAGCGTTTTTGCAGGCCATGCCAGAGCTTCAAAATCTCCAGCGTCAGCTTCGCCAGGCGTTCGGCGTGCTCGGTCCAGCCGCCGCGCTTGCGCTCGGCCAGCGACGCCAACCCGGCGCCATCGCGAGGCAACGAGTCTTCGCCATCGAGAATGCAGTTGTCGAGGCTAGCCAGCAGGATGTCTTCCACCAGCGCATCGATGCGCCCCAGCTCGCGGTACATCAACCCCAGCTCGGTCAGCCCCGGCAACTTGCCGCGCAAGAACTTCGCCGGCTCGGCCAGTTGTTGCATGAGCAAACGCTGCAACGCACGACGATGCTGGAACTCGGCTTCGGCCGGGGTCGAAAAACGCCCTTCCTTGACCGTGCCGCTCTCCTCCACCAGCGCCGGATACACCGTCATCGACAGCCCGGCGATCTTCTGCTGGGTTTTCTCGGCAACCGCGGCAAAGACTTTCGGCTCGACCGGCTGTTGATTCTTCGCGGTTTGCGGCACGGCCAACGCAGCCTGACTGGCTTCGGCAAAGCGTGCAGTCAGTTCCGCCAGATCCCGTCCTTCGCCGAGAAACTTGCCTTGGCCATCGACGATTTCCAGGTTCATGCGCAAATGGCTGTCGACCTGTTGCGCGGCTTCCGCCCAGGCTTCGTCGCTGACCCGCGCACCGGTCATGCGCAGCAGTTCACGGCCCAAGGCCTGAGGCAACGAACCTTCGGCGAAGGTCATGCGCTGCAAGGCGGCTTTGACGAAGTCCGGCACCGGCACGAAATTCTTGCGCAGGGCTTTAGGCAGGTTACGGACCAAGGCAATGCACTTGGCCTCGATGACGCCCGGCACCAGCCATTCCAGGCGTTCCGGCGGCAGCATCGGCAGCAACGGCGCCGGCACGCGCAGGGTCACGCCGTCGCGCGGGTGGTTAGGCTCAAAGTGGTAACTGAGCGCCAACTCCAGATCGCCGATGTGCAACGTGTCCGGGTAATGCAACGCAGTGACTTCACTGGCCTCGCGGGCCAGCACGTCTTCTTCGCGCATGATCAGCAGCTGCGGGTCTTTCTGGCTGTTGACCCGGTACCAGCTGTCGAAGGTGGCGGTCTGGTGAATCTCCGCCGGCAGTCGCGCATCGTAGAAGGCGTAAAGAGTTTCTTCGTCGGCCAGAATGTCGCGACGGCGGGCCTTGGCTTCCAGTTCGTCGAGCTGTTCGAGCAACTGAGCATTGGCAGTCAGGCACTTGGCCTTGGATTGAATCTCGCCGCGCACCAGGCCTTCGCGAATGAAAAACTCACGGGAAACGACCGGATCGATCGGCCCGTAATGCACCGGGCGGCGACCGACGATGATCAGCCCGAACAAAGTGATCTGCTCAAACGCCACCACTTGCCCGCGCTTCTTTTCCCAATGCGGTTCGAAATGGTTCTTCTTGATCAAGTGCCCGGCCAGCGGCTCGATCCAGTCGGCGTCGATCTTGGCGACCATCCGTGCGTAAAGCTTGGTGGTTTCCACCAGTTCGGCGGTCATCAGCCATTGCGGGCGTTTTTTGCCCAGCCCCGAGGACGGGTGAATCCAGAACCGCCGCTGACGGGCGCCAAGGTAATCGCCTTCATCGGTTTTCTGACCGATCTGGCTGAGCAGGCCCGACAGCACGGCTTTGTGCAGCTTCGGGTAATCCGCCGGCTCTTTGTTGATGCTCAGCTGCATGTCGCGGCAGATCAGGCTCAGTTGGCGGTGAGAATCGCGCCATTCGCGCAGACGCAGATAATTCAGGAAATTCTTGCGACACCAGTTACGCAGCGGGCTGGCCGTCAGTTCCAGGCGTTGTTCTTCAAAACCACGCCACAGATTGACCAACCCGGCGAAGTCCGAGTCCACGTCTTTCCACTGCGCGTGGGCCTGATCCGCCGCTTGCTGGCGTTCCGGCGGACGTTCGCGCGGGTCTTGAATCGACATGGCGCTGGCGACGATCAGCACTTCCTGCAAGCTGCCCAGTTTCGCCGCTTCCAGCAGCATGCGGCCCATGCGCGGGTCCACTGGCAGGCGCGCCAATTGGCGACCGAGCGGTGTCAGTTGACTGTTGCGGTCGACTGCAGAGAGTTCTTGCAGCAGGTTGAATCCGTCGCTGATCGCCTTGCCGTCCGGCGGTTCGATAAACGGGAAGTCGGTGATCTCGCCGAGGCGCAGATGCAGCATCTGCAAAATGACCGCCGCGAGGTTGGTACGGAGGATTTCCGGGTCGGTAAATTCCGGGCGACTGAGGAAGTCCTCTTCGGCGTACAAGCGGATACAGATACCGGGCTCGACCCGTCCGCAACGGCCTTTGCGCTGGTTGGCGCTGGCCTGGGAAATCGCTTCGATGGGCAAGCGCTGGACTTTGGCGCGGTAGCTGTAACGACTGATGCGCGCGGTGCCGCTGTCGATCACGTAGCGGATGCCTGGCACAGTCAGCGAGGTTTCCGCGACGTTGGTCGCCAACACCACGCGACGGCCCGGGTGCGATTGGAATATCCGCTGCTGCTCGGCCGGCGACAAGCGCGCGTACAACGGCAGAATCTCGGTGTGCTTGAGCTGGGCCTTGCGCAGCATGTCCGCCGCGTCGCGAATCTCGCGCTCGCCGGGCAGGAACACCAGCACATCGCCAGGGCTCTTGCGCTCGCTGCGTTCGAACGCGGCGATTTCGTCGAGGGTGGCGAGGATCGCCTGATCGACGGTCAAGTCATCCTCGACCCGATTGCCCTCTTCGTCCTGCTCCAGCGTCAGCGGGCGATACCAGGTTTCCACCGGGAACGTGCGGCCAGAGACTTCGACGATGGGTGCATCATCGAAATGCTTGGAGAAGCGCTCAAGATCGATGGTTGCCGAGGTGATGATGACTTTCAGGTCCGGACGACGGGGCAGCAGGGTTTTCAGGTAACCCAGGAGGAAGTCGATGTTCAGGCTGCGTTCGTGGGCTTCGTCGACGATGATCGTGTCGTAGCGTTCGAGGTAGCGGTCGTTCTGGGTTTCCGCCAGCAGGATGCCGTCGGTCATCAGTTTGATCAGGGTGTTGGAATCGCTCTGGTCCTCGAACCGCACCTGATAACCGACCAGCGCGCCCAACGGCGTCGCCAATTCCTCGGCAACGCGGCTGGCCACGCTGCGCGCCGCGATTCGGCGCGGCTGGGTATGGCCGATCAGGCCATGCTGGCCACGACCGATTTCCAGGCAGATCTTCGGCAACTGGGTGGTTTTACCCGAGCCGGTTTCGCCGGCGATGATCAGCACCTGGTGCTTGAGCAACGCCTCCTTGATTTCATCGCGTTTGGCGGCGATCGGCAAACTGTCGTCGTAACGAATCACCGGCAGGCTGGCACGCCGCGCCAACACCTGATCACAGGACGCCTGCATGCGCGTCACCCACTGGGCCAGCTTGGCCTCGTCGGGTTTCTTGCGCAGCTCAAGCAACTGCCGCCGCAGCCGGTGGCGGTCGGCAAGCATGGCGTGATCGAGGTTTTTCAGCAGTTTGTCGATGGAGGGCGATTCGTCGGTCATCAGGTACGCAATTCAGTCGTCTAGTGGCGCAGGGGTGCGATTGTCGCAGATTTGCGCCGCCAAGTGATCGTTCCCACGCTCTGCGTGGGAATGCCTCAATGGACGCTCTGCGTCCGCTCTTGGGACGCGGAGCGTCCCGGGCTGCATTCCCACGCGGAGCGTGGGAACGATCGGTGCGTTATTCGTTATCGAAGCTTTTACGCCGATACGGGAACACATCAATGATCTTCCCCGCCCGAATTGCCTCTTGCAGGCTCTTCCAGTAATCGGCGTTGTACAACTCGCCATGCAACTGATCGAACAACTTGCGCTGCCCGGCATCGGCAAACAAAAACGGCGGAAACTCTTCGGGGAACACGTCCAGCGGCCCGATCGAGTACCACGGCTCGGACGCCATCTCGTCTTCGGGGGTGCGCGGTTGCGGGATGTGGCGGAAATTGGCCTCGGTCAGAAAGCAGATCTCGTCGTAGTCATAAAACACCACGCGGCCGTGACGGGTCACGCCAAAGTTCTTCAGCAGCATGTCGCCCGGAAAAATGTTCGCCGCCGCCAGTTGCTTGATCGCCAGGCCGTAATCTTCCAAAGCCTCGCGAACCTGTGCGTCGTTGGCGTTTTCCAGGTACAGGTTCAACGGTGTCATCCGCCGTTCGGTCCAGCAGTGACGGATCAGCACCGTATCGCCTTCCACCGAGACGGTGGACGCCGCCACTTCGAGCAGTTCTTCCAGGCACGCCGGATCGAATTTGCTCAAGGGGAAACGGAAGTCGGCGAATTCCTGGGTGTCGGCCATGCGCCCGACCCGGTCGACGCTTTTCACCAGTCGGTATTTTTCGATCACCGTCGCGCGGTCAACGTTTTTCGACGGTGAGAAACGGTCCTTGATGATTTTGAAAACGGTGTTGAAACCCGGCAGGGTAAACACGCTCATCACCATCCCGCGCACACCCGGCGCCATGATGAACTGGTCGTCGGTGTTGGCCAGGTGATTGATCAGCGCGCGGTAGAACTCGGACTTGCCGTGTTTGTAGAAACCGATCGAGGTGTACAGCTCGGCGATGTGCTTGCCCGGCAGGATGCGCTTGAGAAAGCCGATGAACTCCGCGGGCACCGGCACATCCACCATGAAATACGAGCGGGTGAACGAGAAGATGATCGACACGTCTGCTTCATCGGTAATCAGCGCATCGATCTGAATCCCGCGGCCTTCGCGGTGCAGCAGCGGAATCACCAGTGGCCACTGTTCATCCTGGGTATAGATGCGACCCACCAGGTACGCGCCTTTATTGCGGTACAACACCGAGGAAAACAACTCGACACTCAGTTCCGGGTCCTTGCAGACCCAGTCCGGCAGGTTTTCGCGCAGTTGCGCTTCGAGGCGGCGCAGGTCGCCGGCAAGGTCGGCGTAGTCTTCGCTGAACCGGTAGTCGGCAAAAATGCTCGCGAGCATGCCGGACAACTGGCCCTGAGGCTTGTAGGTGCGGGTTTGCGCGGCGCGGGCACGGCGCAGGCTCGGCCGGGTGGTGTGGATGAACATGCAGCCGTCGCTGATCAGGTCATGACTGAACAGTCCGCAGAAAATCGAGTTGTACCAGGTTTCGGACAGTTCATCGTCGAAACGCAGGTCGATCAGGGTGATGTAGGCGTTTTTGACCAACGGCCAGCAGCTGACGTCCAGGGTGTCGGCGTCAAAAGCGATGTGCAGGCGTTCTACCGTTTCGCCGACCTTCTCTTCGTACAGATTGATCCGCGCGGCCGAGGCAACCTGTGCCTCTTGCCACTTGGCCTGCTCGAAGCGGGCCCGGGCGCCGTCGGTGATCTGCCGGAAATGCTCGCGGTAATCGTCAAAGCCATCGAGGATCATTCGGGCGATGTCGGCGGCTGGCCATTGCTGCGGCATGGTGAGACCTCTGCGGGAATTCGGAAGCCCTGAGCTTAGCCAGTGAACCGGGTGCAGGAGAAGCGTAATTTTCGAGCAGAATTATTTGCTCGTTTTCCGGTTGCCATCGATCAGGCGCTCGGCAACACTCTCGTCCCCATCCAGCAAGGAGCACACCGTGAACCCCGTCGATATTTTCCGTTTACTGTCACTGGCGGCGATTTGGGGTGCGAGCTTTCTGTTCATGCGCATCATCGCCCCGGTGATTGGCTCGATCCCCACGGCTTTTTTCCGTGTGTCGATTGCCGCCGTCGGCTTGCTGGTGATTCTGGGGTTGATGCGCATAAGCTGGGACTTCAAAGGCAAACTCAAGACAGTAATGCTCCTGGGGGTGATCAACTCCGGTATTCCGGCGACGCTCTATTCGGTGGCCGCCCAGGTATTGCCAGCCGGTTACTCGGCCATTTTCAACGCCACCACGCCGCTGATGGGCGTGCTGATCGGCGGTCTGTTCTTTCATGAAAAACTCACGGCCGCCAAGCTGGGCGGGGTGCTGCTCGGCCTGATGGGGGTCGGCATCCTAACCCGTGCAGGTCCGGTGGCGTTCGACCTGCAATTGCTGATGGGCGCCCTCGCCTGCCTGCTCGCCACCACGTGTTACGGCTTCGCCGGCTTCCTGGCGCGCCGTTGGCTCGATCACGCTGGCGGTCTGGACAGTCGCCTGTCGGCGGTGGGCAGCATGATGGGGGCCACGTTGTTTTTGCTGCCGCTGTTCGGTTACAGCGTGATTACCCAGCCACCGGCAAGCTGGGGTGGCTGGAATGTCTGGCTGTCGCTGATGGGGTTGGGCCTGGTGTGCACGGCCTTGGCGTACATTGTTTACTTCCGTCTGCTCAGCTCGGTCGGACCGGTGAAGTCGATGACCACGACCTTCCTGATCCCGCCGTTCGGGGTGCTGTGGGGGGCGTTGCTGCTGGATGAACCGCTGTCGATGGCGCATCTGTATGGTGGGGTGTTGATAGCGGCGGCGTTGTGGCTGGTGTTGAAGCCTGCGGTGGTGAAGCCGAAAGAGGCAGTTGCCCGCTAATTCTGCGGTGCTGCTACTTAAGCCTTCGCGGGCAAGCCCGCTCCCACAGGGGGATCTGAAGTGGACACACAGTTTGTATTCACACAGGTCAAATGTGGGAGCGAGCCTGCTCGCGATGGCGGTAGGTCAGGCGCTACAAAGCCGACTGACTCACCTCCCCATCCACCAACCGCCGAATCCCCAGCGGGTTGGCGTTTTGCAGTGCCTCGGGCAGCAGTGCATCCGGATAGTTCTGGAAGCACAACGGCCGCAGGAAACGATCGATGGCCAGCGTTCCCACCGATGTGCCCCGTGAATCGGACGTTGCCGGATACGGCCCGCCGTGCACCATCGCCTCACACACCTCGACCCCGGTCGGATAACCATTGAGCAGAATCCGCCCGACCTTTTCCTGAAGCAACTCGGTCAGCCAACGGTACTCCAGCAATTCATCCGGTTCACCGATCAATGTCGCCGTCAGCTGCCCGCGCAACCCCTGCAATGCCGCTGCCAGCTGCGCCCGGCCCTCGACTTCGACTTCGACAACGATGGTGGTGGGCCCGAAAACCTCTTCCTGCAGCAGTTCATCGCCCTTGAGCAACAGGCTGACGTCAGCCTTGAACACTTGCGGCTGGGCCTGATTGCCCTGTTGCGGTTTGCCCGCCAGGTGCGTCAGCCCCGGGTGTTCGTGCAGCTCGGCCAGGCCTTGGCGGTAGCTGACCAGCGCGCCGGCATTGAGCATGGTTTGCGCCGGTTGCTGGTCCATGTTGGCGCAAAACGTTTCCAGGAACCGGCTGAACTGCGGTGAACGCAGGCCGATCACCAAGCCCGGATTGGTGCAGAACTGACCGCAGCCCAACGTCACCGAACCGGCCAGTTGTGCCGCGATCTGCTCGCCTCGCACGGCGAGCGCTTCGGGCAGCAGGAACACCGGGTTGATGCTCGACATCTCGGCAAACACCGGGATTGGTTGCGCCCGGGTGGCGGCCATGTGGGCCAGGGCATTGCCGCCCTTGAGTGAGCCGGTGAAGCCCACAGCCTGAATCGCCGGGTGCTTGACCAGCCATTCGCCGACGCCCCCGCCAAAGATCATGTTGAACACACCGGCGGGCATTTCGGTTTTTTGGGCCGCGCGAATGATCGCATCCGCGACCCACTCGGCCGTCGCCATGTGCCCGCTGTGTGCCTTGAATACCACAGGGCAACCCGCGGCCAGTGCCGAGGCGGTATCGCCGCCGGCGGTGGAAAACGCCAAGGGAAAGTTGCTGGCGCCGAACACCGCGACAGGCCCTAACGCGATGCGGTATTGACGCAGGTCCGGACGCGGCAATGGTTGGCGATCCGGCAGTGCCCGATCAATGCGCGCCCCATAGAAATCACCGCGACGCAGGACCTTGGCGAACAAGCGCATCTGGCCGCTGGTTCGACCGCGCTCGCCTTGAATGCGCCCGGCCGGCAAAGCGGTTTCGCGGCACACGGTGGCGACGAAATCATCGCCCAGTGCATCGATTTCATCGGCGATGGCATCGAGGAATTGCGCACGTTTTTCCGCCCTCAGGTTGCGATAGATCGGGTACGCAGCCGCCGCAGCGTTGGCAGCCGCGTCGACTTCGGCTTCGGACGCCTGGAAAAAGCTGCCAGGTAGCGCCTCGCCAGTGGTCGCGTCGAGGCTTTGCAGCTGCACGGTGCCTTCGGCGCTGCGACGACCGCCGATGTAGTTGTGTCCAAGTAGCGTGGTCATGAGGTTTTCCTTGACCGGCGAACAGGGCCGGTAATTGAAGACTTAAAGCGCGCGGACCTGGCCGATGGCCAACGGCTGGGCGCTTTCGCCAATCCCGTTTTCCAGGGGCGCGCCGAACTCATCGAGGCAGATCTGGAAGCGGTCACCCGGCTGGGTTTTCACCCCGTCGGCAAACGACAGCGTGGCGGTGCCGAAGTAATGCACGTGAACATCGCCGGGGCGCAAAAACTGAGCGTATTTGAAGTGGTGAAATTCGAGGTTGGCGAGGCTGTGGCACATGTTGTCCTCGCCGCTGAGAAACTCTTTTTCCCAGAGCGTTTCACCGTTGCGCATGATGCGGCTGGTGCCGGCCAGATGCTTGGGCAACTCCCCCACGCGCAGCTCCGGACCGTAGGCGCAGAAGCGCAGTTTCGAATGCGCGAGGTACAGGTAATTGCGCCGTTCCATCACATGGTCGGAGAACTCGTTGCCCAAGGCGTAACCAACGCGGTACGGCTGGCCGTCGTCGCCGATCACATAGAGGCCGGTCAGCTCCGGCTCTTCACCGGCGTCTTCGGCAAATGGCGGTACCGGGAAGTCTGCGCCGGGGCGCACGACAATGCTGCCGTCGCCCTTGTAGAACCATTCCGGTTGAGCACCGACCTGGCCAGCCGCCGGTTTTCCGCCCTCCAGCCCCCATTTGAAAATGCGCATGGTGTCGGTCATGCCGGCTTCGACCGCTCCATCGTGCTGGTGCATTTTGTCCCGGGCCGATGCGCTGCCCAAATGGGTCAGGCCAGTGCCGCTGATCAGGCAATGGGCCGGGTCTTCGTGGTCCAGCGGCGGCAGGACGCGGCCCTGCTGCAACAGTTGCGCGTAATCCGGGCCTGGCGCGGTGCCGCATCGGGCGACTTCTTCTTGCAGGCTACGTTGCGCGCGGATGGCCGCGAGTGCCAGTTCACGGGTGCTACGAATGCCTTTGAGCACCTGGATCTGAGAGCCCTCGACGAGGCCCACCTGGCGTTCACCGGCAGTGTTTTCAAATTGAATCAAGCGCATGACGGCCTCCAGAAAGTCGTGAATGGCGCCGCCTTGTGTGCGGCGCCTCAAGATCACTCGATGATGTTGAAATCGCTCAGGTACTCATCAGAGATTTCCAGGCCCAGGCCGGGCTTGTTATCGTCGAGCTGGATGTAGCCGTTCACCGGTTGCGGCTCGCCCTTGAACACGTAGTAGAAGAGTTCGTTGCCAACCTCGACGTCGAACACCGGGAAAAACTCGGCCATTGGCGAGGCGGTGGTGGACATGGTCAGGTGATAGTTGTGCATCTGCCCGGCGTGCGGGATCACCGGCACCGACCAGGCTTCAGCCATGGCGTTGATCTTGCGCGCCGCGGTGATGCCGCCGACACGGTTGGTGTCGTACTGGATCACGTCGACGGCACGGCGCTCCAGCAGGTCTTTGAAGCCGTAGGAAGTGAACTCGTGCTCGCCGCCGGAGATCGGCATGATTCCCATTTTTTTCAGCTCGATATAGCCTTCGATGTCGTCGGCAATCACCGGTTCTTCGAGCCAGCGCGGTTCGAACTCGGCCAGTTTGGGCAACATGCGGCGGGCATATTCCAGGGTCCAGCCCATGTAGCATTCGAGCATGATGTCGATGTCGGGACCGGCCAGGTTACGCAGCGCCCGCACTTGCTCGATGTTCTTGCGCATGCCCGCCGGGCCGTCTTTGGGGCCGTAGCCGAAACGCATTTTCAGCGCGGTGAAACCCTGGTTCAGGTAGCCCTGGGCTTCTTCGAGGAACAGGTCGAGGTTGTCGTTGGCGTAGAGCTTGGAGGCGTAGGTCCAGATCTTCTCCTTGGTGCGCCCGCCGAGCAGTTTGAACACCGGCTTGTTCACCGCTTTGCCCATGATGTCCCAGATGGCGATGTCGATCGCCGAGATCGCCGCCATGCCGATGCCTTTGCGGCCCCAGGCGTGGCTCTGGCGATACATTTTCTGCCAGATGTATTCGTTGTCGAACGGGTCTTCGCCAATCGCAATCGGCGCCAGATAAGTGTCGATGATTTCCTTGGCCACACGCGGTGCCAGGGCGCAGTTACCGATGCCGACAAGACCGGTGTCGGTCTCGACTTCCACCACCAGCCAGCCGTGGAAACGGAACGAGCCCATGGCATCGCCGCGCTCGAACAGGATGTCGCTGGCGTTGGTGCAGAAGTGCGCTTGCGGGGGAACGACTTTACCTTTCCACTCGAAAACGCGGGTACGGATGGCTTTGATTTTCATGAATACAGTTCCTTGCGCTACCGGCTTTTTGTAGTTGTTGGGTCGCTGCGCAGAGCCGTTCGTGCCGCCGGCTCCGGGCATTCGATGGAGCGACTTTAGCCAGCGCCCGGGGCGTGCGGATAATCACTTATGCGTATCCGGCGATAACCTGGGGTGATCGCAAAAACGCGATATCCGTTAGATCGGGTTATCAGCCCCAACACAAAACAAATGTGGGAGCGAGCTTGCTCGCGATGGCGGTCTGACAGTCACTTCAAGGTGTCTGTACTGTCGCCATCGCGAGCAAGCCCGCTCCCACAGTGGTTGTTGGTGTTACTTGGATTTTGTGTTCAATACAAAACCCTGTGGGAATGAGCCTGCTCGCGATAGCGGTTTGTCAGTCACTGAAAGGGTGACTGAACCGCCGTCATCGCGAGCAAGCCCGTTCCCACAGGGAAGTTGTGTTGTTTTCAGTAGTTGTTGGTGCCCATCCGGCAGGCGATTTCGAATGCCTGGCGGATCGCGCCGACGTTGGCCTTGCCCTGCCCCGCGATATCGAACGCGGTGCCGTGTGCCGGCGTGGTGATCGGGATCGGCAACCCGCCCTGCACGGTCACCCCACGGGAGAAGCCCATCAACTTGATCGCGATCTGTCCCTGGTCGTGATACATGGTCACCACCGCGTCGAACGCACTGGCATCGCCCTGCACTTTGAGGAAGATCGTGTCGGCGGGGTATGGCCCTTCAGCCGCAATCCCCAGTGCCTGGGCCGAACGCACGGCCGGGCCAATGATGTCCAGTTCTTCGCGGCCGAACGAGCCGTTATCGCCGTTGTGCGGATTCAGCCCGCACACGCCGATGCGCGGTTTTTCCAGGCCATTGCGCTTGAGCGCGGTGTCGATCAGCTGAATCGCTTCCACCACTCGCGTCTGGCTGAGCATGCCCGGCACTTCGGCCAGCGCCACGTGGGAGGTCACGCGTGACGTCCAGAGGTTGTCGAGCACGTTGAATTCGCAAAACGGGCCGTGGAGATCCAACAGCTCGGCGAACCAGTGCAGCTCGTCGCTGTGGGCCATGCCGGCCATGTGCAACGAGGTCTTGTTCAACGGGCCGAACAGCACCGCGTCGGTGGTCCCGGCCTCGGTCAGGCGCAGGGCTTGCTCCAGGGTGTCGAGGCTATAGCGACCACCAATGACACTGGCTTCACTGCGCGGGAACTCACCCACCGTGTCGCCGCGAAAGTCATAGAACAACGGCGTGTCATCGACAAATGACAACTGCTCCAGCGACTCCACGCGACGGTATGGAAATTCCGTCCCGGCGATGCGCATGCCCCGGCGCATTTCGGCCTCGTCAGCAATCAGGATCACGTTGGCCTGACTGCGCACCGAAGGCTCTGCAAGCAGGCGCGCGATCAGTTCCGGACCGATGCCCGCCGGGTCACCCAGGACCATCGCAATGGTGGTTTTGTTCATGCTTCACTCCTCAAGGATTCAGGCCGCACCCGGTCAATGGCGCAAGGCTCGCAGCGATAGACTTGCTTCGCGTTGCTGTAGAAAAGTCGTTGCTGATCGGCACTCGGAAAATCGGCAACGATGGATTTGAAACCGCTGTAGATGTCGTCGAACGAGCCACACAGGCTGTCCACGGGAAAGTTGCTGGCGAACATCGCCCGGTCGCTGCCGAACATGGCGATGACTTCGCGCACGATCCAGGCGTTGTCCTTGGCCCGCCAGCGTTGACCGCCCTGCCCGAGGCCGGAAATTTTCACCCGCACGTTCGGCCACTGCGCCAGCCGCGCCATCGCCAGGCGCCAACCCGCCAGGCCTTCGGCGCTGCGGTCGTTGGGCAAGCCAGCGTGGTTGAGAATCAGCGTGGTGCCGGGGAAATCCCGGGCCAGGCGCTCGGCTTCGTGCAGATTCCACCAAGGTGTTTGCAGGTCGAAATGCAGGCCCAGGCCTTCGAGCGCGGCGTAACTGCGGCGCCAGTGTTCGTCGCTCATCAAGCTACGCAGGTGCCCGACCTGCTCCGGCGCGATCGGTCCGCCGGGTTTGTGGCGCACGCTGCGCACGCACTTGAAACTTGCTTGCTCGGACAGCACTGCTATGGCGTCCGGGTGGTCGAGCCAGGCTTGCGCGACGATGGCGTTCGGCACGCCGTAGCGAGCGGCCAGCGCCTCGATGAAACGGGTTTCGCCAATCGGGTCTTTCGGGTTCCATTCGGTCTCGACGTACACCGTTTGCACGACGTTATGGGCACCGGCATCGGCGAAGTAGTCATCGGGAAAATAGCGACGCTTGATCGCGCTGTAGTCACCGTAGCGAAACGGTATGTTGGCCTCGGGCGCGAGCCACGGATGGACATTGATCGCGGGGTCCCAGAAATGGTGATGGGCATCTACGATCGGGCCGTTCCACAACTTAGTCATGACGCACCTCATCCAGGCTGATAAACAACGTCGCCAGCACAAACACTGCCGAGCACGCCGCGAAGAATCCCAGCACCGGCGCAAACCCACCGGCCATTTGCACAATCACTCCCACCAGAATCGGCACCGCGATGCCGCCGGTGCTGCCGGCCATGTTCATCACGCCACCGATCAACCCGACCCGCGCCGGTGCCGCCAGCAACGCCGGGAAGCTCCAGTAGAGGCTGCCCCACATAAGGAAAAATGCGGTCATGGCCAACAACGCCACGGCTGCAAAAGGATTGCTCAGGGTCGGCAGCAACAGGAAGGCGCCGAGGGCCACCAGACCGGAAAACGCCAGCAGGCTCTTGACCGCCACCCCACGGCTGACGCCTTTGCGGATCAGGCCGTCGCAGAGGAAACCGCCGGTCAACGAACCCAACGCACCACACACAAAAATCACGAACGTAGCCGCGCCAATGCCCTTGATATCAAAACCGCGAGCCTGCGCCAGATAACTCGGGCCCCAGGTCAGCAAGCCAAAATAGACCATCGCCCAACTGGCGCGACCGATCAGCAAACCGCTCAGCGACCGGGCCGCGATGCCCAGGCCCTTGACCGGCAAACGGGCGGCTTCAGCCGCTGGCGTTGCGCGCCCGGCGTTGATCTTTTCGAGTTCTTCGGCGTTCACCTGCGGGTGAGTGGCCGGGTCGTCACGCAGGTAACGCCGCGCCAGCCAGGCCAGCACCAGGGTCGCGATACCGGCGATCACAAACGCCAGGCGCCATGAATCCAGCGAGGCGATCAGGTACGCAATGATCAATCCGCCCAATGCCACGCCCAACGGGCTGCCGCTGTCCATCAGCACCGCACCGCGACTGCGCTCGCTCGGCGCCAGCCACAACGAAATCAGTTTGCCGCCCGATGGAAACAACGGAGCCTCTGCGGCGCCAAGCGCGACCCTGGCGAACAGCAATGACAACCCGCCCGTGGCAAATGCCGCGATCACCTGGAAAGTCCCCCACAACCCGGTGGACCAACTGATCACCCGGTGCGGTCCGAAGCGGTCGATCATCCAGCCGCCGGGAATCTGCAACAGCGCGTATGCCCAGAAGAAGCTGCTGAGGATCAACCCCTGCATGCTCGGCGAGAGGGAAAATTCATGGGCGATGGTCGGCATCGCAATCGACAGCGACACCCGATCGATCAGGTTGACCATGGTCAAGGCGAAGATGATCGCGAAGATCCGCCAGCGCACGCTGCTGGCCTTGGTGGTGCCGGTCAGCGGTGCGGCCGCTGTGATCGGTTGGGCAACTGCGCCGGGCAGATGCAGGGAAGCACTGGGACGAGCCATGGTGCGTACCTCATTTATTATTTTTGTGGATGCAAAACGCAGCTTCTGGGCGGCGCTGGTGAGCACTATCGAAGGCTCAGTGATAACCGTCTAATCAAAACTTGAAATAAGGCGATAGCCTCGGGTTATGGCATGCCCTGCTTTCATTGAGCTTTCAGCCGATGGCCCTGCCATCGGATTTCAATGAAAAAGGCTCTGGGGCAGAGTCTTGAGCCATCACCGCCACATTGTCCGGCGCGACGTATAACTCCAGGCTATCGGTGTATGTATTGTTTTGACTAGACGCGGGGACCGAGGCTTCACACACTCACTCCAGGCTTGCGGCTTTACCGCTCTGACAAGCCACTCATAACAACTACAAAAACGAGGCCCTTCCATGCGAAATGCATTCGTCCGTCGCACATCCCGTCTGTTTCTTGGTTGCACTCTGGTCGCCGCCGGCGCCCTCCCCGCATTGGCCAGCGCCGCCTGGCAGCCGGACAAAAACGTCGAAATCGTTGTCGCTGGCGGGCCCGGTGGCGGCACTGATCAGCTCGGCCGGCTGATCCAGTCGATCATCACCACCCACAAGTTTCTCGACGTCAATACCATCGTCCTCAACAAGGGCGGCGGCAATGGCGCCGAAGCCTTTCTCGACTTGAAAATGAACAAGGGCGATCCGGAAAAACTGGTGATCGGCACCAACAATATCTACCTGTTGCCGCTGGTATCGAAGCTCGGCTACCAATGGCAGGAACTGACCCCTGTGGCGGCCGTGGCCGAAGATGACTTCATCCTCTGGAGTTACAAAGACGCCCCCTGGAAGGACGCCAAAGGCTTCTACGAAGCGGTCAAGGCCGACCCGTCGAACCTGCGCATGGGCGGCAGTCAGTCCAAGGATGTCGACCAGACCCTGACCCTGCTGCTGAACCAGACCAACAACAGCAAACTGGTGTACATCCCGTTCAAGAGCGGCAGCGAGGCCGCGACCCAGCTGGCCGGCAAGCACATCGCCGCCAACGTCAACAACCCCAGCGAAAGCATCAGCCAATGGCGCGGCGACCAGGTCGAGCCGCTGTGTGTGTTCAGTAAAGAGCGCATGAGCTACACCGAGAAAGTGGCCGGCGACAAATCCTGGGCCGATGTGCCGACCTGCCACGAACAAGGCCTGGGCATCGATCAGTATCGCTTCCCGCGCACCGTATTCATGCCGGGCGAAGTCACCGCCGAACAGCGCGCGTTCTATGTCGAACTGATGCGCAAAGTCACCGAGACCCCGGAGTTCAAGGCCTACGTCAAGCAGAACGCTTTGGTGCCGACCTTCCTCGAAGGCGAGCCACTGACCGCCTACATTGAGAAAGACACCGCCCGCGTCACCCCGGTGTTCAAAGAAGCCGGCTGGCTGAAAAACTGAGTTGTTCTCGGCCGTCCGCTTGCGCACGGCCGTCACCTCTGGAGGTGTTTTGATGTCCCATTCTTCGGATTCACCGGCGCTGGTCGGCACCCGCTGGGTCGAGCTCGGCCTGGCACTCTTCACCACGCTGATCGGCGTGGTGGTGATGTTCGGCAGCGTCGAACAAGGTATTGGCTGGGGCGATTCCGGACCCGAGCCGGGTTACTTCCCCTTCTATATTGGCCTGCTGTTGAGCGCCGCCAGTGTCGGCAACGGCGTGTTGACCGTGGTGCGCTGGCAGGCCCTGAGCCTTTCATTTGTCAGCCGCAGTGCGTTCAAGCAAGTGCTGTCGGTATTCATTCCGATTGCGCTGTTCGTCGGCGCCATGCCGTTCACCGGCATCTACGTGGCCTCGGCCTGTTTCATCGCCTGGTTCATGTGGCGTGACAAGGTCCGCGTCAAACCCTATGGCAAGTGGATGATCGGCACCGTATCCCTCGGCGCGGTACTCGCCAGCTACCTGATTTTCGCGCTGTGGTTCAAGGTCCCGCTGGATGCCGGCCCGATGGGCGACTGGATTAGCCTGGCCGGGAGATCTTTCAAATGAGTGAGTTCGATTCCTTGCTGCAAGGCATGAACCTGATCCTGACTCCGGGCCATATCGGCCTGATGGTGATCGGCGTGCTGCTGGGCATTCTGGTCGGCGTATTGCCCGGCCTCGGCGCCCCCAATGGCGTGGCGTTGCTGCTGCCGCTGACGTTCACCATGTCGCCGGTGTCGGCGATCATTTTGCTGTCGTGCATGTATTGGGGCGCGCTGTTCGGCGGCTCGATCACCTCGATTCTGTTTAATATCCCCGGCGAGCCCTCATCGGTGGCGACCACATTCGACGGCTACCCGATGGCCCGCGAAGGTCGCGCCGCCGAAGCCCTGACCGCCGCGTTCAGCTCGGCACTGATCGGCGCGTTGGCCGGGGTGTTGCTGCTGACGTTCCTGTCGACCCGGATTGCCGCGTTCGCCATGTCGTTCAGCTCGCCGGAGTTCTTCGCGGTGTACCTGTTGGCGTTCTGCACCTTCGTCGGCATGAGCAAGAACCCGCCGCTGAAAACCGTGGTGGCAATGATGATTGGCTTCGCCATGGCTGCGGTGGGGATGGACACCGTCTCCGGTAACCTGCGTCTGACCTTCGACCAGCCAATCTTGATGACCGGCATCAGCTTCGAAGTAGCGGTGATCGGCCTGTTCGGCATCGGCGAAATCCTCTGCACCGTCGAGGAAGGCCTGGTGTTTCGCGGCGAACATGCGCGCATCACGCCGATGGTCATCCTGCGCACCTGGGCCAAGTTGCCGCGTTACTGGTGGACGATTGTGCGCAGCACGTTGGTCGGTTGCTGGATGGGCATCACGCCGGGCGGTCCGACGGCCGCCTCGTTCATGAGCTACAGCCTGGCGCGGCGCTTCTCGAAGAACCGCGAGAACTTCGGCAAGGGTGAACTCGAAGGCGTGATCGCCCCGGAAACCGCCGACCACGCGGCAGGCACCAGTGCGCTGTTGCCGATGCTCACGCTCGGTATTCCCGGTTCAGCCACCGCAGCAGTAATGCTTGGCGGCTTGATGATCTGGGGCCTGCACCCCGGCCCGACGCTGTTCGTGGAACAACATGATTTTGTCTGGGGCCTGATCGCCAGCATGTACCTCGGCAACGTGGTAAGCCTGATCGTGGTGTTGGCCACCGTGCCGCTGTTCGCTTCGATCCTGCGCATTCCGTTCTCGATCATTGCGCCGATCATCATCATGGTTTGCGCCATCGGCGCTTACTCGGTGCACAACTCGTTCTTCGACGTGGTGCTGATGCTGGGCTTCGGCGCGCTGGGTTATCTGTTCAAGAAACTCGGTTACCCGATCGCGCCTCTGGTGCTGGCGGCGGTGCTGGGAGACAAGGCCGAAGATGCGTTCCGTCAGTCGATGCTGTTCTCCGACGGGCACCTGGGTATTTTCTGGTCCAACCCCTTGGTCGGCAGCCTGACCACGGCAGCGCTGTTGATGCTGTTCTGGCCGTTGATTTCCAAGGCACTGGGCACCTTGACGGGCCTGCGCAAACCCCACATCGCCAAGACCAAATCGGTGCTGTGACACAGCAATGCTGGCAACGCCTGACATTTGTTGTCAGGCTTGCCGCAGTCCTTTTTGCGAGCACGGCCCATGACCCGAATTCCTGCTGCCAATGTGATCCACAGCCGACTGCGTCTGCGCCAATTGCGGCTGATGCTGGCGTTGCAGGAATTCGGTTCGTTGCGCCGCGCCGCCGATCACATCGGCATGACCCAGCCGGCTGCGACCAAGATGCTGCACGAAGCCGAGGACTTGCTCGGCGTCGAGCTCTTCGAGCGTCTGCCTCGGGGCATGCGCTCTACCCCGTTCGGGGAAACCGTCATCTATTACGCGCGCATGGTGTTTGCCGAACTCAGCGGCATGCGCGAAGAACTGGTTGCACTGGAATCCGGCAACCTCGGCCGGGTAGCGGTCGGCGCGATTCCGGCGCTGGCCTCGGGGCTGTTGACCCGCACCATCGCGACCTTGAAACAAAGCCACCCGCGGTTGTCCATGAGCATTCAGGTCGACACCAGCGACGTGCTGGTGCAAGCGCTGTTGCAGGATCAACTGGATATCGTATTGGGGCGGATTCCGGCCGGTGCGCGGGCCGAAGAATTGCTCTTCGACAGCCTCGGTGAAGAAGCCTTGTGCGTGATCGCTGGCGCGCAACATCCGCTGGCGAAGGAAAAACAGCTGAGCTGGGCAGAATTGCAGAACATGACCTGGGTGCTGCAACAGCACCCGAGTCCGATGCGCGCGATCATCAATCAGGTGTTCCACAACGCGCGGGTCGACATCCCCAGCAGCATCGTTGAAACCACCTCGATCATGACTTTGCTCTCGTTGATCCAGCAGACCGACATGCTCGGCGTAACGCCCGTATCGGTGGTCGAGGACTATCCGGGGCGTGATTTGCTGGCGGTGTTGCCGATCAAGTTCGAGGCACGGTTGCCGCCATATGGACTGATCACCCGTCGCCATCGCATTCAATCGTCGGCGATGCAGGCGTTCATGAATTCGGTGCGGGCCGAGCATGCGCTGGCCAAATGAAAAAGGCCCGGAGCGCATGCCCCGGGCCTTGATTTGCTTCAAGCGGTTTTACGGAACACGAACACCAGACCGATGATGATCAGCAGCATGCCGAGCAGGCTCAATGCCGCCAGCCGATTACCGAAAATCAGATAGTCCATGACCGCCGTCACCGCCGGCACCAGGTAAAACAGACTGGTGACATTCACCAGATTGCCCCGGGCGATCAAGCGGTACAGCAACAACGTCGCCAATACCGACACCACCAATCCCATCCACAGCACGGGCACGAAAAACCCGGTGCTGTGTTCAAAATGAAACGGCTGGAACGGCACGAATATCCCGCAGAGCAACAACCCCGCCAGGTACTGCACCGGCAGCGTGCCGAGGGGATTGTCAGTGATGCGTTTCTGCATGATCGAGCCGAACGTCATGCTCGCCAGCGCCAGCAGACCGAAGAGCATTCCGGCCAACGACATGCCGGCCAGACCGATGCCCTGGTAAACCACCATGATCAGCCCGGCCAACCCCAGCATCAGACCGAACATTCTGCTGGCTGAGCGCTGACGTTCCATGATCGCCACCGTGAGAATCGGTTGCACGCCCATGATCGTGGCCATCACCCCGGGCGTCACCTTCAGGTCCAGGGCCAACAGATAGAAAATCTGATAAGCCCCCAGCAGCACCACGCCCGTGGCCATCGCATACAACATCGGTTTGCCGCCCTTGGGCAGTTTCAGCTTGAGCAACGGCACCAGCAGCATCAATCCGCACAAGGCGATGACGAAGCGAATCAGCAGAAACGCAAAGGGCGATGCGTGGGCCAGGCCCCATTTGGAGAAGATCGCCCCGCTGCTCCACAGCAGAACGAACAGGCTCGTGGACGCCGCCGCGAGCGCGGATTGTTTCGAAAGGACAAACATGAATACCACCTGTCATCAGGCAAAAAGCCAACTCAGCCGAAGCTGAAGTTCAGTAGTTTTTTCAGACGGGCATGGGGAACAGCAGTGAAGCAGCTGATCAGCCCGAGAAGCCAACGTCTGGCGGTGATACGACTGCGCACACCGGCGTGCTACGAACAGGCGGGGGGTAGTGACTGATCTGCGCAGGCTGCTGATTCCCGCACGGCACCACGACAGCGTTGAGCGCTGAATCGAGGACCGCATTGATGAGGGAAGCTGGCATGGGCTGATCTTTTTTGATGGGGTGAACGGTGAATTGGAAATCACCGAGCGCCGACTATAACCAGCGACTGACATGGATTGCAATGACTTGGACAAAGGGCCAGCAGCGACAGCGCGTACCGCACAATCTACCTTGGAGGTGAACAAACGCCCAATTGTGGGGACATGGAATGCAAGAGATCACATGCCAAGGGAACGGACTCAACTTCGGTATCAGTTGTACAGGTCAAAGGCTCGAAAACTGGCCACTGTCACTATCACTCGGCTTCACCATGAACTGGAACAGAAAGGGTTAGCCTATGTGGACTTATCCAGAGTTCGTTTCGAAGCGATCACGCCCCAGGCAATGAACGCTTTCCGACACTGGAATGACCCGCACTTTTCATGGAACGAGGTCGCAGGATGGAAAACAAGAGAGCCAATGTGTTTCGATTTAGCGATCTGGTTTGATTTGGAGCTATGCGGGCTGTGTTTCGCAAATCCGAACCAGAGTCGGCAACGCGTAAAAATAGTCCGTCTTGAAGGAAGTTCAGCCAAGTGTCATCCCCTGAAGAGTCTCATCGCATCGCTGTCACTGACCGCCGTGACTCACTATGCGCAAATCATTGGCAGCAAGCAGATCGAAATTCAGGAACCCGTGGAAGGGGCTATCCCAACCTATCAGCAACTTGGTTTCAAATTCGACATACAGGGTCGCCTTGTGATGCTTGTTGAGTGCGATTAGTATCGAATCACTGTTCATTTAATGATCACTGCTGGAGACGCAATGAAAGCGCTCGCTGAAAAAAATGCTTCTGATGGGCAGCCCATCAAGATAAATCGGAAACGTCCATCTACAGAGTTGCCTGAAAGTGTCTTGCGTCGTATCCGAGATACGCTGACAAACCCCGTAGCCGATGAACCTGCCGGTGTTCTCGCGGGCAAGTCATTTAAATTTTCCTCATAAAAAAACCACTCTTCAGGAGTGGTTTTTCATTTCGTGTCCGGTTTCACCCAAACAACCAATACCCCAACAACGTCAACACCACCACCGCCAACACTGGCCGCAATACGCGATAGGCCTTGGGATTACGGCGTTTCCAGCGTTTGACGACGCCACTGAACTTATCGCTGGAGTTCTTGCTCCAGGCGTAAGCCTGGTTAATCCCGCCGACACGTTCATCATCAAGGTTCTGCGGGGCGGTGGCGCGACCGAGCAGGCCGCTGATCCAGCGGTTGATGCGGGTCATGACGCGATTGCTCAGCGGCCGTTCGACGTCGCAGAACAGAATGACGCGGGTTTTCTCGGTTTCGTTCTTGACCCAGTGTACGTAGGTTTCATCGAACATCACGTCTTCGCCATCGCGCCAGGCGTAAACCTGGCCGTCGACGAAGATGCGGCAATCATCGGAATTCGGCGTCGACAGCCCCAGGTGATAACGCAGGGAACCTGCGAACGGATCGCGGTGCGGGTTGAGGTGACTGCCGCCCGGCAGCAACGCGAACATGGCACCTTTGACATTGGGAATGCTGCTGACCAACGCCACGGTTTTCGGGCACAAGGCTTCAGCCGAAGGCAGCGGTTTGTCATACCACTTGAGGTAGAAACGCTTCCAGCCCTTTTTGAAGAACGAACCGAAACCGGCGTCGTTGTTCTTTTCGGCGGCGCGGATATACCCCTCGTCGAACAGGTGCATGGCTTCGTCGCGGATGACTTCCCAGTTGTCCTTGAGCACGTCCAGCTCCGGGAACTTGCTGCGGTCCAGATACGGCTTGGACGGCACACCCGAGAACAGGTACATCAAGGCGTTATAAGGCGCAAACAACGCTGAGTGGTTGACGAACTGACGCAAGACCGGCAACCGCGCCTTGCCACGCAAATGCACATAGAGAGTGCTGCCGAGGAACAGCAACAACACTGACGCTTTCGCGGCTAAGGAAAAGGTCATTAATGACTCCTTGAGAATAGGCTCTATGCGCAACGCCTCTTACCCGACGTGGCAGCCGGCCATGATAAACATTACCGGCCTCGAGAAAAACCCGCAAAACCAAACATTCAGTATTAAGCATTGTGCAACAAAGCACTTATTAACATAGGGCTCCTGAACAGGGGCTGATCTGGATCAGCTCCTGTTCAGCCGCCGACTATCCGCGCGTACGTAGCGCCTTGTTACTGTTCATTCTCCTGATCGGTAAACAGATCGCTGAACAACATGCTCGTCAGGTAGCGCTCGCCGGAGTCCGGCAGGATGACCACAATCGTCTTGCCCTGCATTTCCGGAGTTTCGGCCAGGCGAACCGCAACCGCCATTGCTGCACCGCAGGAAATCCCGCACAAAATCCCTTCTTCCTGCATCAGGCGCAGTGCCATGGCCTTGGACTCCTCATCGGTCACCAGCTCAACGCGGTCGACCATCGACAAGTCCAGGTTTTTCGGGACAAAACCGGCACCAATGCCCTGGATTTTATGAGGGCTTGGCTTGATCTCTTCACCGGCCATCGCCTGGCTGATCACCGGCGATACCGCCGGCTCTACCGCCACCGAGATAATCGGTTTGCCCTGCGTATTCTTGATATACCGCGAGACCCCGGTAATGGTTCCACCCGTTCCGACCCCGGCCACCAGCACGTCTACCGCGCCGTCGGTGTCGTTCCAGATTTCCGGGCCGGTGGTTTTCTCGTGAATCGCCGGGTTGGCCGGGTTTTCAAACTGCGCCGGCATGAAGTATTTGGACGGGTCGCTGGCAAGGATTTCGCTCGCCTTCTCGATGGCGCCTTTCATGCCCTTGGCCGGTTCGGTCAGCACCAGTTCTGCGCCCAGGGCTTTCAGCACCTTGCGACGCTCGATACTCATGGAGGCCGGCATGGTCAGCATCAATTTGTAACCACGAGCCGCCGCAACGAACGCCAGGCCAATACCGGTGTTGCCCGACGTCGGTTCGATGATGGTCATGCCAGGTTTGAGTTTGCCGGAGCTTTCGCCGTCCCAGATCATGTTCGCGCCGATCCGGCACTTGACCGAATAGCCGGGGTTGCGCCCTTCGATCTTGGCCAGGATGGTCACGCCGCGCGGGGCAATGCGGTTGATCTGCACCAGCGGTGTATTGCCGATGGAATGGGCGTTGTCAGCGTAAATACGGCTCATGGCTGGGTCCTTGTACAGCGTTGAATTAGCTCCCAAAGGTATGCCTGTTGCCGCTGGTCGTCCAGTCAGGTCGAACGTCCGCTGTCCGGCGCAGTCAATCCTTTACATAGCCAGAGGTATGCCACCATGAAACGTCGATACAGTTGGCCTCTGTGGACACTCGCCGGCCTTGCTCTGGTACTGATTGCCCTGCATATCACCCTGCCGTACCTGGTGCGTGATTACCTTAATGACAAACTGGCGAACATGGGCGATTACCGAGGTCAGGTGACCGACGTGGACCTGGCCTGGTGGCGCGGCGCCTACAAAATCAACGGACTGAAAATCGTCAAGGTAGAAGGCAAGGTGCCAGTACCGTTCGTCAACGCGCCACTGATCGACCTCGCTGTCAGCTGGCATTCGCTGATCTATGACCATGCCGTGGTGGCCGAAGTGAAGTTCTTCAACCCCGAGGTGAACTTCGTCGACGGCGGCGCCAACAAACAGAACTCCCAAACCGGTAAAGGCACGGACTGGCGCGCGCAGTTGAGCAAACTGGCGCCGATCACCCTGAACGAGGTGCGCATCTACGACGGCAAGATCAGTTTCCACAATTTCAGCTCCACTCCCCCAGTCAACATGAACGCCACTCAAGTCAACGCCAGCATTTTCAATCTGACCAACGTGGTCGATACCGAAGGCAAACGCGATGCCCGCTTCGAGGGTAAGGCGCTGTTGCTGGGGCACGCGCCTCTGGAAACCAGTGCCACCTTCGACCCGTTGAGTAATTTCGAAGACTTCGATTTCCGCCTGCGGGCCAAGAACATCGAACTCAGACGCATGAACGACTTTGCCTCGGCCTACGGCAAGTTCGACTTCAATGCCGGTCATGGCGACGTAGTGATTGAAGCGCAAGCCAAAAAGGCCAAATTGACCGGCTACATCAAACCGCTATTGAAGGACGTCGACGTGTTCAATTGGCATCAGGACGTGGAAAACAAGGACAAAGGGCTATTCCGTTCAATCTGGGAGGCCATTGTCGGTGGCTCCGAAACCGTGTTGAAAAATCAGGGCAAGAACCAATTCGCAACACGGGTTGAACTGAGCGGCAATGTACATCGGCAAGATATCAGCGCGTTCAATGCGTTTTTGCAGATTTTACGCAATGGTTTCATTCAGGCATTCAATGCCCGGTATGAACGGCCGAAGCCGGAAGCTGGTTAAGGCTTGCGGGTCACGGTGTAGCGACCGGTGTCTTCGGCAGCCCGCGCCGGGCTTGATTTCTGCTGGAGGAAGTCCCACCCCAGACAGGCGAGTGCCAACGAACGTGGCACCGCTTCACGGCCACTGCTGTAGCGCGTGATGCTGCGGGCGCTGACGCCCAGCGCCTCGGCCGCCTGACTCAGGGGTAAACCGGTGCGAGCGCGCCAGTCGATGAAGATCCGGGTGTTTTCGTCCGATGCGTTTTGCGCCAGCGCATCCAGATAGAGGGTGTCTGCGCCGATCTGGATATCCAGTTCAGGCCACTCGACGCTCCAGCCATCGTCGCCCAGGGTTACCCCGGCGAAGGCGCTTCCCTCCAGCAACGGCTGCAGTCCCGAAAAGGCGCGAAGGTCGCGACTCAAATCGAGGGTTAGCTGCTGGCCATCGATAAAGGTCAATTCGAGGCGATAATCCGGCAACGCCTGCACAGACGCCAGCCGTGGTCGTTTCATGGGTAACATCGTTTCCAGTCCTCCAGCAGTTGCTCTTGGTGGGCTCTGACCCACTCCAGTGCTTCCTTGATAATCAGCGGCGTTTGCAACCTATCGCCAATATGGCGATAGCTCAATGCTGGCTAGCAGCCGAGACTGAGTCAAGATGTGACGCTCCATTCAGAGACTGAATAAGCCGTCTGCGTTCACAGTCGACCGGCCTGCGCGTTATAGTCGGGAACTACAATTATTGCGCCCCGCCCTGCCCCGTTCAGGTCGGCGTTACCGTTCGAGGATTAGCAGATGAAGTTCGAAGGCACCCAGGCCTACGTCGCCACCGATGACCTGAAGCTGGCGGTCAATGCCGCCATTACCCTGGAGCGTCCACTGCTGGTCAAGGGCGAGCCGGGCACGGGCAAGACCATGCTCGCCGAGCAACTGGCCGAGTCCTTCAATGCCAAGCTGATCACCTGGCACATTAAGTCCACGACCAAGGCGCACCAAGGCCTGTACGAGTACGACGCGGTCAGTCGCCTGCGTGACTCGCAGTTGGGCACCGAGAAGGTCCACGACGTTCGCAACTACCTGAAAAAGGGCAAGCTCTGGGAGGCTTTCGAGTCTGAAGAGCGGGTGATCCTGCTGATCGACGAAATCGACAAGGCCGACATCGAGTTCCCCAACGACCTGTTGCAAGAACTCGACAAGATGGAGTTCTACGTTTACGAGATCGACGAGACCATCAAGGCCAAGAAACGCCCGATCATCATCATTACTTCCAACAACGAGAAAGAGCTGCCGGACGCCTTCCTGCGTCGCTGCTTCTTCCACTACATCGCGTTCCCCGATCGCGTGACGTTGCAGAAGATCGTCGACGTGCACTACCCGGACATCAAGAAAGACCTGGTCAGCGAAGCGCTGGACGTGTTCTTCGATGTGCGCAAGGTCCCGGGCCTGAAGAAAAAACCGTCGACCTCCGAACTGGTGGACTGGCTCAAACTGCTGATGGCCGACAACATCGGCGAAGCCGTACTGCGCGAACGCGATCCGACCAAGGCCATCCCGCCACTGGCCGGCGCGCTGGTGAAGAACGAACAGGACGTGCAATTGCTCGAGCGCCTGGCGTTCATGAGCCGTCGTGGCACTCGCTAAGCTCCATTAGATAGAGGCCAACGCCATGCTGCTCAACCTGTTCAATGAAATGCGCGCCGCCAAAGTGCCGGTCTCGGTGCGTGAGCTGCTGGACCTGATCAACGCGTTGAAACAGCGCGTGACCTTCGCCGACATGGACGAGTTCTATTACCTGTCCCGGGCGATTCTGGTGAAGGACGAAAAGCATTTCGACAAGTTCGACCGGGCGTTCGGGGCTTACTTCAACGGCCTCGAAAAACTCGACGATCACCTTCAGGCGTTGATTCCCGAAGACTGGTTGCGCAAGGAATTCGAGCGGTCACTGACCGACGAAGAGCGAGCGGCGATCCAGTCCCTCGGGGGCCTGGACAAGCTGATCGAAGAGTTCAAGAAGCGCCTCGAAGAACAGAAAGAACGTCACGCCGGCGGCAACAAGTGGATCGGCACCGGCGGCACCAGCCCGTTCGGCTCTGGCGGCTTCAACCCGGAAGGCATCCGGGTCGGCGATGCCGGCAAACGCCAAGGCAAAGCGGTCAAGGTGTGGGATCAGCGCGAGTACAAGAACCTCGACGACTCGGTGGAACTGGGCACCCGCAACATCAAGGTTGCCCTGCGCCGGTTGCGCAAGTTTGCGCGTCAGGGCGCGGCGGAAGAGCTGGACATCGATGGCACCATCGACCACACCGCCAAAGATGCCGGATTGCTGAATATCCAGATGCGTCCGGAGCGGCGCAACACCGTGAAGCTGTTGCTGCTGTTCGACATCGGCGGATCGATGGACGCGCACGTGAAGATTTGCGAGGAATTGTTCTCGGCCTGCAAGACCGAGTTCAAGCACCTGGAGTACTTCTACTTCCACAACTTCGTTTATGAATCGGTGTGGAAGAACAACATGCGCCGCACCTCCGAGCGCACCGCGACCCAGGACCTGCTGCACAAGTACGGCGCCGACTACAAAGTGATCTTCATCGGTGACGCCGCGATGGCGCCCTATGAAATCACCCAGGCCGGCGGCAGCGTCGAACACTGGAACGAAGAAGCCGGTTACGTGTGGATGCAGCGGTTCAAGGAGAAGTACAAGAAGCTCATCTGGATCAACCCGTACCCGAAAGATACGTGGAGCTATACGTCGTCGACCAATATCGTGCGCGACTTGATTGACGACCAGATGTACCCGCTGACGTTGCGGGGGTTGGAGGAAGGGATGCGGTTTCTTTCCAAGTAGAACACCGATCATTCCCACGCTCTGCGTGGGAATGCATCAAGTGACGCTCCGCGTCACAGGGACGCGGAGCGTCCCGGGCGGCATTCCCACGCAGAGCGTGGGAACGATCAGTGCGAAGAAAACCGCCGCAAATACTCAACTTGCTCCCGATGCGCCACGTCCTGCACCACCGGTTTCAATCGCACCTTCGCCCCCGGCAGGCACTGCGCCAGACGCGCCAACGCCAACGGCGTCAACGCGCCCAAGCGCGGATAACCGCCAATGGTCTGCCGATCGTTGAGCAACACAATCGGTTGTCCATCCGGCGGCACCTGGACCGCGCCGAGTGGGATACCTTCGGAAATCATTGGTTTGCCCTGATAGTGCAACGCCGTTCCCAGCAAGCGAATGCCCATGCGGTCGGCGCGGCTGTCGAGCGTCCAGAAACTGTTGAAGGCATCGAACAGGCTTTGTCCGCTGAACTCACCAATCTGTGCACCGAGCACCACATCCAGCGGTAAATCGACGTTGAAATCCGGGCGATGCTCTTCCGGCAACTCTCGTAGCAACAGCAGCGAACTGCCGCGATAACTCAGCTGCGCACCTTTGGCCAGTGCCCGGCCCATGCCATCCAGGCCACCGAGTTCTTCGCGGACCACCGTGGCGCTGCTGCCCAACACTTTGGGGGCTTCAAACCCACCCGGTGCGGCGAGATAGGCCCGCGCCCCGAGCAACGGTTGAGTGAATTGCAAGCGCTGGCCTTTGTTCAGCCGGAAACTGCGCCACGGCGCCAAGGCCTCGCCGTCCACTTGCGCGCCCAGGTCCGCGCCGGCCAACGCCAGTACACAATCATCCTCAGCCACCACGGTGAAGCCACCCAGGGTGATTTCAACCACCGTTGCATCCAACTCATTGCCCAGCAACCAGTTGGCCCACGACATGGAGCGCCAATCCAGCGCCCCGCCCTGGGTCACGCCCAGGTGCCGCACGCCGAAACGGCCCGCGTCCTGTAACAGGCACAGCGGCGTACTCGCTTCAATCGACAGATGGCTCATGCCTGCACCTCCAGCGGTGTGTCGTCACCACCCAGATTGATGAACTCGGCATGGCTGACCGCTTCAAAGCGCACCGTATCGCCCGGTTGCATCAGGCTGTAACCGTCACGTTCGCGGTCGAACAATTTGGCCGGCGTGCGACCGATGAGGTTCCAGCCGCCGGGTGACACCACCGGATAAGCAGCGGTTTGCCGTTCGGCGATGCCCACGCTGCCAGCCGCAACCTTTTTACGCGGCGTATTCAGACGCGGTGCAGCGAGCACTTCTTCCACCAATCCCATAAAGGCGAACCCTGGCGCGAAGCCCAAGGCGAACACCTGATATTCGTGTTCGCTGTGTCGGCGGATCACCTCCTCCACCGTCAATCCGCTGCGCCGGGACAACAGGCTCAGCTCCGGGCCGACGCTCAGGTCATACCAGACCGGCAGCACATGGCATTTGCCGCCGGTGCGGGCATTCGGTGACAGGTCGATCAAGGCTTCGGCGATCAATTCCCGAGCCTGGGACGGACTCAACGCGCTCAGGTCGTAATGCACCATCAACGTCGTGTACGACGGCACCAGATCGATCAGATGCCCGGCGAAGGCCGCACGCAGGCTCTCGCTGGCAGCCAGCATCCACGGCATGTTTGCCTCGGCGATCTGGTCAAACAGACGCACCATCAGGCAATCCAGCGCCACCACTTCTACCCGCGGTTTCATGGTGCGCTCTGCTGATCGAGGGCTGCGCGGATCCGGCGCACGGCCGCCACCGAACTCGCGTTATCGCCGTGCACGCATAGGGTATTGGCTTGCAGGAACAAGGCGCTGCCGTCGCTGGCTGTCAGGTTGTCGCCACGGGCAATGGTCAGGGCTTGCTCGATGATTGTCTCGGGATCGTGATGCACCGCGCCCGGCAGTTGCCGCGAGACCAGCATGCCCGCGCTGTCATAGGCGCGATCGGCGAAGGCTTCGAACCACAACGTCACGCCGTATTCATCGCCCAACTGCTGGGCGGCGCTGTTGTCGCGGGTCGCCATCAGCATCAGCGGCAAGGTCCGGTCATACGCCGCCACGGCCTGAAGCACGGCGCGCAACTGCGCTGGATTGGCCATCATGTCGTTGTACATCGCGCCGTGCGGCTTGACGTAACTCACCTGCCCGCCCTGAGCCCGGCAGATGCCGTCGAGGGCACCGATCTGGTAATGCAGAATGTCTTGAAGCTCCTGGGCGGTGTACGCCATGGAACGACGGCCAAAACCGACCAGATCCTGATAGGCCGGATGCGCGCCGATCTTTACGCCATTGCTCAGGGCCAGGCTGACGGTCTTGCGCATGATGCTCGGGTCGCCAGCATGAAAGCCGCAGGCGATGTTGGCGCAATCGATGAAGGGCATGACCTCGGCATCCAGACCCATGGTCCAGTTGCCAAAGCTTTCGCCAATGTCGCAGTTCAATAGCAGGCGGCTCACGGTGAACACTCCTGTAGGCATATTCTTTTTTTACTGCCGGGCAGATACCCCGCAGATTATCAGTTGCTGCCGTTTTTGTTATTGGGCATCCAGTTGTTTGCCACGGGTTTCCGGCAAGCTCAGCGCCGCGAGAATCACCACGCCGTAGGACACCGCCGCAAACGCCCCGATGCCTACGCTCAACGGCACCTTTTGGCTGAGCAAGCCGATCAGCAGCGGGAACAGCGCCGCCAGTGCCCGACCGATGTTGTAGCAAAAACCCTGGCCCGAGCCGCGAATTCGCGTCGGAAACAACTCAGTCAGAAAGGCGCCCATGCCGCTGAAAATTCCCGAGGCAAAAAAGCCCAGCGGGAAGCCCAGCCACAGCATCACAGCGTTACTGACCGGCAATTGGGTGTAGAGCAAAACAATGGTGAACGAGCCAACCGCGAACAGAATGAAATTCTTCTTGCGGCCAAGGATGTCAGTCAGATACGCGCTGATGACGTAGCCGATGTAGGAACCGACGATCACCATCGCCAGGTAACCACTGGTGTTGAGTACGCTCAATCCCCGCTCGTTTTTGAGGAAAGTCGGCAACCAGGAAGTGATCGCGTAGTAGCCGCCCAGCGCGCCCGTGGTCAGCACCGACGCACGAATCGTGGTGAACAGGATGCCGGGGGCGAAAATCTCGTAGAACTTCGCCGGATTGCCTGGCTCCTGTTTGGCCTTGGCTTTGCGGTAGATTTCCGGGTCCTTGACCAACCGACGAACGAATATCACGAAAATCGCCGGCACGATGCCCAGGATAAACAGCGCACGCCAGGCGTCTTCCGGCGGCAACACCGAAAACAGCAGCGCGTACAAAATTGCCGTCAGTCCCCAGCCCAGCGCCCAGCCCGATTGCACCATGCCCACCGCCTTGCCACGGTCCTTGGCGCGAATCACTTCGCCCATCAGCACGGCACCAGCCGTCCACTCGCCGCCGAAGCCGAACCCCATCAAGGTGCGGCTGATCAACAGTTGGTCGTAGTTTTGCGCGAAGCCGCAGAGGAAAGTGAAGCCGGCGAACCACAGCACCGTCAGTTGCAAGGTGCGTACGCGACCGATGCGGTCGGACAGAATCCCCGCCACCCAACCACCGATGGCCGAGGCGATCAGCGTGCTGGTATGAATCAGCCCGGCCTCACCGGTGGTGATGCCCCACATTGCAATCAGGGTCGGGACCACGAAGCTGAGCATCTGGGTGTCCATGCCGTCCAGGCCATAGCCGATCTTGCAGCTCCAAAAGGTCCGGCGTTCCTGCTGATTGATGTTGCGGTACCAGTCGAAAGGTCCCGGGCGAGCCGTGGCCTTGGGGATGTCGAGCGTGTCGGGCGCACTCATGGCAACTCTCCGTACAAATTTTATTGGTATTGTTCTGAGCCCCGACGACGCCTATCGTGGGAACCGGATGGCCTGATTTTTGGGCTGCCGGCCCTGCTGCGTCCAACTAATAAAACCCCGCCCTAGACATAAGAAAAACTTTATCCCATGAACCTGAAGTTTCTTGAGACCTTTGTCTGGGTCGCCCGCCTCAAGAGTTTTCGCCTGACGGCCGACAAGCTGTTCACCACCCAGGCGTCGATTTCCAGCCGAATCGCGGTGCTCGAAGGCGAGCTCGGCGTGAAGCTGTTCCTGCGCGATTCTCGCGGTGTGAGCCTGACGCCCGAAGGCTTGAAAGTGCTCGAATACGCCGAGCAGATGATGGACACCATGCAGGCGCTGAAGCAGTCGATCGAGACGCGCTCGAGCAAAGTCGGGCGTGTGCGGATTGGCGTGATGGACACGGTGATCCACACCTGGCTGAGTCCGTTGGTGGCGCAGATGATGGATCACTACCCATTGGTGGAAATCGAACTCGTAGCCGATACCGCGCTGAACCTCTGCGATCAGCTGCAAAAAGGCTTCCTCGATCTGATCCTGCAGACTGACCTGATGCGCCAGGAAAGCGTGCGCAGCCTGGAGCTGGCGAGCCACCCGATGGGCTGGATCGTGGCAAGCAGCTCGATCTACAACCGCGAGTATTCAGGCATTGCCGACCTAGCGCGCGAACGGATCATTACTTACTCGAAAAACTCCCATCCGCATCAGGACATCCTGAGCCTGATGCAGGCGAACGGGATACTGACGCCCCGGCTCAATTGCGTGAATTCGGTGTCGGCGATTACCCGGTTGCTGCGCGACGGATTTGGCATTGGCGCATTGCCGCCGGTATTGGTGGCCGAGGAGCTGGCGCGGGGGGAACTGACCTTGCTGGCCATCGATCAACGGCCACCGAATTTGCAGGTGGTGGTGTCGTGGCGGGTTGGGGTGGAATGGGTCGAGGAGATTGTGACGCTGTGTCAGCACGTGCTGGAGGGGTATGCGCAGAAGGTGGGCGAGGAGTACATCACGTTGAGTCGTTGAAGATGATCGTTCCCACGCTCTGCGTGGTAACGCCTCAACGGACGCTCCGCGTTCGGCTTTGGATGGGACGCGGAGCGTCCCGGGCTGCATTCCCACGCAAAGCGTGGGAACGATCATCGGCCTAGAGGCCACGCACATCCCGGTCTACGATCGGCCGGCTCTGGCGCAGGCGTTTGCCGCCCAGCACCACCCAGTCGATCAGACGGAACAGGCATTCAATCCCGAACGACAACAGCAACGCGCCGCTCATGCCCCAGATCATCGCTTCCGGCGTCAGCAGGATCTGGTAGCTGTAGCCGTACCAGGTTTCCTTGCGAATATCCGG
Source organism: Pseudomonas sp. JAI111 (assembly GCF_024809425.1). Classification (NCBI taxonomy): domain Bacteria; kingdom Pseudomonadati; phylum Pseudomonadota; class Gammaproteobacteria; order Pseudomonadales; family Pseudomonadaceae; genus Pseudomonas; species Pseudomonas sp. JAI111. The sequence goes on from NZ_JANUCB010000001.1 coordinate 1,122,574, forward strand.
GTCAGCGGCCAGCGCCACTTGCAGGAAGCGGATGTACCACGGGCCCTGCATGGCCTGGAACTGCTTGTCGAGCGCCAGCTGGCGGGTGAGCATGGTGCTCAGGCTGTCGGCGTCGCTGCGAAAGATCGGGTCTTCGCTTTCACGATAATGAGCGACCAGCGCCTGCATATCGCCCTTGAAGAACTCATTGGCCGTGCCCTGGAAACCATTCAAGCCGGTCTGGGCCTCGATCAGATGCGCTTCGACCCGTTTCGCGTAATCGCTGATAAACCCCGGCACCTGAACGCCAATCAACAGGCCCGCCGCAAACAACACCAGCCGTAGATAACTGAGCAACATGAGGGGTGAGTCCTTATTCGGTCTTGCCTTGGCTGACGCATTCGCCGCGTCGCCAGAGGCTCCATTGGCCCGGTTCGTAGCGGGTCCAGGTTTCGTTTTCGGTGAGAGGTTCGGTGGCGATCACCGTGACCACGTCGTTGGGCGTGGTTTCGGCCTGGAAATCGACGATCACATCGACATCTTTCAGACGCGCCGGGCCGAAAGGCGCACGACGGGTGATCTGTGCCAATTTGGTTGAGCAATAGCAGAACAACCAGTCACCGTCGCTGAGCAGGCAGTTGAATACGCCTTTGCTGCGGTACTCGGCGCAGGCGGCCACCAGGTCCGGCAACAAATCTTCGACTTCAACCGGCTCCGGGAACGCTGCACGAACACGGTTGAGCAGATCGCAGAATGCCGCTTCACTGTCGGTATCGCCGACCGGACGATAGAAGCTGGCGGTCGGATTGAAATCGGCCAACTGACCGTTGTGGGCGAAACACCAGTTGCGCCCCCACAGTTCCCGCACGAACGGATGGGTGTTGGACAGGCAAACCTTGCCGACATTGGCCTGGCGAATGTGGCCGATCACCACTTCACTCTTGATCGGATAGCGTTGCACCAGGTTGGCGACTTCCGACTCGCAGCTTGCGGCCGGGTCCTGGAATAGCCGCAGGCCACGTCCCTCGTAGAAGGCGATGCCCCAACCATCACGGTGCGGACCGGTGCGGCCGCCGCGCTGCATCAGCCCGGTGAAGCTGAACACGATATCGGTCGGCACATTGGCGCTCATGCCCAATAACTCACACATGCTCGGATTCTCGCTTCAAGGCCGGATTACAAACGCGGTTCGACCCGCAAACGCTGAGGGTTGCTCGGAACGGGTGGACGACCGTACCGATCATCGCCAGCCCCGCCGAAGGGCTGATCGTCTTCCGGTTCGTCGGCCCGGGCCGCGGCCTTGGCGGCAGCCGCCTGTTCCTTGCGAGCCCTGGACGCGCGTTCGATCGGAAAACGGATCGCCACGACCACCAGGTAAAGGCCGAAAGCGATCATGGCGTACATCAACAGGTCAGAAATCGCGCGCCAGGCGTTGTTGCCGACCTTGAAAGCCAGGTCCAGCGTGGTGATGGCGATGGCCGGAGCCACTTTTTCCTTCACCGGGTCGATGATGGTCGGGCTGAACAGCAGCACGGCGACCAACAGTTGCAGCGGCTCACGCAACCAGCGCCACATCCAGCGGGTCATGCGCATCCACACCAGCAGGCAGCCTAAAGCGGCAAAGGCGTAGAGGCCCCAAGCGATCAGATAGTCGTTCTCGGTCATGGTGTCCATGGCAAGGCAGGCAAAGAGGCGCTTATAGTAACGACTTTTCGCACATCAGGCTTGTCCCAATGCCAGTCGGTCAAGACACAAGGCCGACCGAGACATCAAGATTTGCATTGCGCCTGCAAAACCCTATTTCGTACAACGCCCGAGAGCCCTTCATGCCCCTATCCGTCAACGTTTCCGACGCGCCCATTGCCCGCAAGGCCAACGGGGATGATCCGTATGCCTGGCTGCAGGAGCGCGACACCGACGCGGTGCTCGACTACCTCCAGGCTGAAAACAGCTATCAAGAGGCGCAAACCGCCGATCAGGCCGGGCTGCGCGAAACCCTGTTCGAAGAGATCAAGGGCCGGATTCTCGAAACCGACCTGTCGCTGCCCTCCCCTTGGGGCCCATACCTGTATTACACCCGCACCACGGCCGGTGACGAATACGCCCGCCATTACCGCTGCCCTCGCCCGGCCGATGACAGCCTGCAGCTCGACGAAGCCCGGGAGCAACTGCTGCTGGACCCGAACGAACTGGCCAAGGGCGGCTTCTTTTCCCTCGGCGCGTTCAGCATCAGCCCGGACCACCAACGCCTGGCCTACAGCATCGATTCCACCGGCGATGAGATTTACACGCTGTTCGTGAAGGAATTATCCAGCGGTCGTGTCAGCGAACTGGAGTTCCAGAACTGCGACGGCAGCATGACCTGGGCCAACGACAGCCTGACACTGTTTTTCGGCGAACTGGACGACACCCACCGTCCGCACAAACTGTTGCGCTATCGACTGGACGGCACCGCAGCCGAAGAAGTCTTCAATGAGCCCGACGGACGGTTCTTCCTGCATTGCTACCGTTCCAGTTCCGAGCAGCAGTTGCTGTTGTCGCTGGGCAGCAAGACCACCAGCGAAGTCTGGGTCCTCGACGCCTCGCAGCCGCATCAGGCGTTCACCTGCATTGCGCCACGGGTGGAAGACCATGAGTACGACGTCGACCACGGCACGCTGAACGGTGAATGGACCTGGTTCATTCGCACCAACCGCGACGGTATCAATTTTGCCCTGTACACCGCCGTCGATACCGGCATGGCGCCGACCGAAGCCGACTGGCAGAACCTGATCCCCCACAGCGACACCACGATGATCGAGGGCATGAGCCTTAACCTCGGCGTGATGACCCTGAGCCTGCGTGAAGGTGGCTTGCCAATCATCGAGGTTCACCCACAGGAGCTGCCGCATTACCGCGTGCAACTGCCGGATGCGGCTTACAGCCTGCATGTGCAGAACAGCCTGGAGTTTGTCAGCGGCAAGATCCGCCTGCGGTACGAGGCGCTGAACCGTCCGGCGCAAATCCGCCAGCTGGACCTGGCCAGCGGCGAACAGACCGTCCTCAAGCAAACCCCGGTACTGGGTCCGTTCGACGCCGATGACTACGTGAGCCAACGCTTGTGGGCCACTGCGCCCGATGGCACTCAGGTGCCGATCAGCCTGGTGGTCAAACGTGAAGCACTCGGAAAACCTGTACCGCTATATCTCTACGGCTACGGCGCTTACGGCGAAAGCCTCGACCCGTGGTTCTCCCACGCCCGTTTGAGCCTGCTGGATCGCGGCGTCGCGTTTGCCATCGCTCACGTGCGGGGCGGCGGCGAGCTCGGCGAAGCCTGGTACCGCGCCGGCAAGCAGGAACACAAGCACAACACCTTCAGCGATTTCATCGCCTGTGCCGAACACTTGATCGCCAACGGTTTCACCACGCCCCCTCAATTGGCGATCAGCGGCGGCAGCGCCGGTGGCTTGCTGATCGGTGCGGTGCTCAATCAGCGTCCTGACCTGTTCGGCGCGGCGATTGCCGAGGTGCCGTTCGTCGATGTGCTCAACACCATGCTCGACCCGGACCTGCCGTTGACCGTTACCGAATACGACGAGTGGGGCAATCCCGAAGAGCCGGACGTCTATGATCGGATCAAGGCCTACGCCCCGTACGAAAACGTCACCGCGCAAGCCTATCCGGCGATGCTGGTGATTGCCGGCTACAACGACAGTCGCGTGCAGTACTGGGAAGCGGCGAAGTGGGTGGCGAAATTACGCGCGACCAAGACCGACAATAATCCGCTGCTGCTCAAGACCGAATTGGGTGCTGGCCACGGCGGGATGAGCGGCCGTTATCAGGGATTGCGTGACGTAGCACTCGAATACGCATTTGTTTTCAAGGTTTGGGGAATTGCCTGAGGAACTTGGCCCGGCGTTTTGGTCTTAAGACCAGACGCCGGGACCCGATACACGCATATCCTTGTGGGAGCGGGCTTGCCCGCGATGAGGCAATCAGACTCAACATCAACGTTGGCTGTGACACCGTCATCGCGGGCAAGCCCGCTCCCACAATGGGTTTGTGGTGAGTCCAGATCCTGAACAGAACCAGACAGACACAAGAAAAAAAGACCGTGCCGACATGTCAGAACCGACCTTACTGAACAACGAAATCCGCGACTGGCTGATGGATTGCGGCCTTTTCGATCAATTGCTGCCGGCAGACTTTGCGGCCGCTTCGGGCTACTTCAGCATCAGCACCATTGCCCAGGGCGAAGAGATTTTCCATGAGGGCGATGCTGGCAGTTTCATGTGCATCATCCATACCGGCCAGGTGTCGGTGCAGAAGACTAACGGCGACGGGCAACTGGTGACCATGGCCACCTTGCGCAGCGGTCGCTCGTTCGGCGAAATGGCCGTGCTCGATGGTGAACGGCGCTCGGCCAGTTGCGTGGCCGCCAGTCACTGCCAGCTGCTGAACCTGGGCAAGGACTCTCTGGAAAAGATGATCAACGAGGCGCCGAAAATCGCCGCCAAGATTATCCGCGCCCTCGCCGTCGCCCTCTCCAAACGCTTGCGCATGGCCGACGGGCAACTGATCTCGCAGCAGATCTAACCGCCGGGCGACTTGTCCTTTGTGTTGTTGGGCTCAATGCCCGGTACCGGCTGATCCTTGGTCGGCGGACTGGGCATCTCGATCGGCACCAACGGTGGACCACCGCTGCCCTGCCCGGTCCTGGGCAGGGGCGTCGGAGTGATTTGCGGGTAAGGCGTAGGTGTTGCGGTGCCGGGCGACCCCGGCAGCGGCGCGGGGCTGGTTGGAAGGGTTTGCAATTGCTGGGCCTGCACTGCAGTTATCGAGAGCGCGGCCAAGGCAATGACCGTTAGAATGGTGCGCTTCATCAATGGCTCCGTTGGCCTTGTTGTCATTGGCAGGCTACTCCCAACTGCCTCTGTTTGCCTTCCCCCAATTTGAGATTTCCATGAAACGTTTTGTTCTGCTCGACACCGCCCCTATCCCCGAGAACGGCGGCGCCCTTTGCCTGTTCGAGTATGGCGAGGATTTCGTCATCAAGATCCAGGGTGGCGATGGCGGGCAGTTGATGAACACTCGCATGCACGGTTCCGAGGATGCCCTGGCCGAGATCCCGTGCCGCAAGGTGGCGGGCCGGCCCGACTCGCGCGTGCTGATTGGCGGCCTGGGCATGGGCTTCACCCTCGCCTCGGCCCTCAAGCATTTGGGCAAGACCGCGCAAGTGGTGGTCGCCGAACTGGTGCCCGGCGTTGTGGAATGGAACCGTGGTCCACTGGGCGAGAAATCCGGGAATCCGCTGCTCGACCCGAGGACGGTGATCCGCATGGAGGATGTGGCCAAGGTCCTGCAAGCCGAGCCACAAGGTTTCGACGCGATCATGCTCGACGTCGACAACGGTCCCGAAGGCTTGACCCAGAAGGCCAACAGCTGGCTCTACTCCGCCGGTGGTTTGAGCGCTTGCGCCAAGGCGCTGCGGCCCAAAGGCGTGCTGGCCGTGTGGTCGGCAAGTGCGGACCGGCAGTTTTCCGACAAGCTGAAAAAGGCCGGTTTCAAGGCCGAAGAAGTCCAGGTCTTCGCCCACGGCAACAAAGGCACACGTCACACCATCTGGATTGCCGAGAAGCTCAAGGGCTGAGCTAAACTGCTCCTATACCGTCATTAGTCTTTTACAAAGGTGAACCCATGAGTTCGTCAACGCCTCCGTCCAACACGTCGAAGCTGGACCGCATCCTTGCCGACAACCAGCGCGACAAGGAAATGGGTTACCGCGACAAGGCCCTGAAAATGTACCCGCACGTGTGTGGCCGTTGCGCCCGCGAGTTCTCTGGCAAACGCCTGAGTGAACTGACCGTGCACCACCGCGACCACAACCACGACAACAACCCGCAGGACGGCTCGAACTGGGAATTGTTGTGCCTGTATTGCCATGACAACGAACACTCGCGGTACACCGACCAACAGTATTTCGACGAAGGCTCGCTCAGCAGCCCGAAAATCGCCAAGGCGACGCACAACCCGTTTGCGGCGTTGGCTGGGTTGATGAAGAAAGACGACTGAAATTTTAGTTGCCTGATGCTGATCGTTCCCACGCTCTGCGTGGGAATGCAGCCCGGGACGCTCCGCGTCCCTTCACAGCCGGACGCGGAGCGTCCGTTGAGGCATTCCCACGCAGAGCGTGGGAACGATCACTGCCCGCCCTCCCCCAATCCCCGTATAATCGCCGTTTTTTCCCCGAAGGCACCTCGCTCGTGGCAGATAAACGGTACAGCTGCATTGGTTTGTATAACCCCAAATCACCGGAAAACGTCGGCTCGGTGATGCGCGCCGCCGGCTGCTATGGCGTGGCGTCCGTGTTCTACACCGGCAAGCGCTATGAGCGCGCCGCTGATTTTGTCACTGACACCAAGCGCGTCCACTACGACATTCCGCTGATCGGCATCGACGACCTGAAGAAAATCCTGCCCCTGGGCTGCGTGCCCGTCGCGGTGGAGCTGGTCGAAGGCGCTCGCTCGCTGCCGGAATACACGCACCCGGATCGCGCGCTGTACATCTTCGGCCCGGAAGACGGCTCGCTGGATAAAGAGATTCGCGACTGGTGCGAAGACGTGGTCTATATCCCGACCACCGGTTGCATGAACCTCGCCGCCACCGTTAACGTCGTGCTGTACGACCGCATGTCCAAGGGACTCAACACCCGTTCCGGATCGAAATTCCGCTGAATCACCCGACATTCGATGGAACAAGCCGACCGCCCTGGCAGTCAGCTTAACTATCTATTCTTGAAGCAGCGATTCCGCCAGGAGACAGATCATGAACGAACTCAAACGCGTAGAACGCATCGAATCCACCCCGTTCCAGACTCATTCCGATCAGAACGTACAGGGTTGGGAGCGCATCGGCTCCCTGGCCGGTGGCGTGGTGATGATGGGTAAAGGGCTGCGTCGCGGCGGTGTGTTCGGCTTGATTCAAGTGGCGATCGGCGGCGTGGCACTGGCCCGTGGCATTACCGGGCACAGCTCGGTCAAGAGCCTGCTGGAAAAGAGCCGTCAGGACATGAACAACGTGCGGGCAAAGATTCAGCGTGCCGGTGAAGAGTTGAACCAGTTGAAGGCCAATGCCGAGGCAGCGACCAAAACCGCTACCGTGACCGGGAACGATTCGTTGAAATCGCCTGAAACCGGGGTTTGACTTCTTAGGATAAAAAGATCGCAGCCTCGTTTCACTCGACAGCTCCTACAGGGATACACATTCCAATGTAGGAGCTGTCGAGTGAAACGAGGCTGCGATCTTTTGATTTTCTATTGCAGCAACTCGGTATCGAGGACTTTGGAAGACTCGCCGATCACACTTTCCGCGAGCTGGACGAATTCCTTGGTGTCCACACTCTCCAGGTGCATCGCCCCGCGCAATACATCATCCAACGAGCGCTTGTTGCGGGTTTTCAAGCGAATCTCGCGATCCAGCTCCTGCAGCAACAGCACCGCTTTCGACACCTGCGCCGGGTTGATCTGCTCGCCCCGTAACGTCGTGACTTTCTGGCCGTCCCTGGCCAGTTTCTTCTGCAATCCCTCATACCGCTCATCACTCATGCCGCCGGCGCGACGCACCAGTTCGATGGCGTAATACTCGGCAAACCCTTCGCTGATCCAGTCGCTGCGCTGTTGATCGTTGATCCGCCCGAACACCTGCGCCAACTCCCGCACTACCGCACTGGTGCCGCTTTCGCTCACCAACGGCAGGCGTGAGTTCAGGTAGATCGATTCGTGGGCGCCCAGACTGCCGCGCCACATCGGGTCGTTGGCGCCGACGATCAGCAGCTTGGTCGGATGGCGGGGATACACCGCCTGCACTTGCGGCCAGACAAACGTCAGCAAGGTCAGCACGTCCATGCGGCGCATGCCCTGGCCCCGAGGCGAGGCCACGGTGACTTCGGTTTCGCCAAGCCGGGTGCGACGGCTGCCCAGGTGACCGGCGAGCATCCAGCCCGTGGGCCGGTCGAACAGTCGAGAGACGTTATCCACGCGGAACTTGTTCTTGCCGACTCGCGGCCACGCGGTCTCGACGCTTTTCCAGCCGTTGGGCAATTCGAATTCAAGGCGTGAAACCAGTTCGATGCCGTCCTGCTGATCGAGTTTGGCGGGCGGCACCAGGTCTTCGCCTCGCATCAGCGCCCAGGTCGGCGTCATGCGGGTGTCGAAGCTGCCGTTCTTGCGCCCGTGACTGATGCGCACGCGGTAGGTCAGGCTGGCCTTGTCGGCGGCCGGACGCCAGACACCGCGCGCCGGTTTGCCCGGGGTGAGTTGCCATTGGCCGTCGGCCTTGAAGTCGCTGTAAAGACTGCCATCGCCCAGGTCAAAATCCAGGCTGCGCACCGCAGAGCCCTTAGCCAGGGTGAGTCGCACCTCAGCCTGGTCACTTTGCGGCAACAGGCGCACGTGGTAGTCCAGATCGACCTTCTTCGCCGCCCACACGGACGAACTCAGGAGCAACAGCCCAACGGCCAACGCTCGGCGCAATCCCACAGCCATACACACTCCTTCGTGACACGTTAAAACCGAAAGCGCTTAGCCCGCCCGGAAGATCAGATGATCTTCCCAGTCGTCTTCGGCCACGCTGCCTTCGGCAAGCATGCGCCCGGACTGGGAAATACGTTCGTGGTGCACCGCATCGCGATCACCGCACACCAGGTGATGCCAAAGCGGCAGGTCCTTGCCTTCGCTGACCAGGCGATAGCCGCAGGTTGGCGGCAGCCATTTGAACTCGTCAGCCTTGCCCGGCGTGAGCTGGATACAATCGGGCACAAAGTCGCGCCGGTTCGGGTAATCGGTGCACTGACAGGTTTTCAGGTCCAGCAGTTTGCAGGCGATACGTGTGTAATAGACGGAGTTATCGTCTTCATCTTCGAGCTTTTGCAGGCAGCACAGGCCACAGCCATCGCACAGCGATTCCCATTCCTCTTGATCGAGTTGATCGAGGGTTTTGCGTATCCAGAACGGTTCGACTTTGGCGGCCATGGCTCAAGCATCAATATCAGGTGGTGAAAAGGCCGCCAGTCTAGTGCCAAGGCCCCTGCGGGCCAAGCATTGGCGACTGCCGGTAGAACGGGCTTGTCAGTTTTTGCGCCGCCACGTAGCTTTGCCAGTCGCAAGGAGCCATGCCCGGATGCCATTAACGCTCGACCGCGTTGCATTCAGGTGAACTGCCCGGCTCTCGACAAACCTTAACGCCCAGCTCAACTGCGCCCGCAGGTTTCAGACGACCCTCACTTTCAAATGTTGCAAGGAATCTCTTGATGAGTGCAAATCAACGCGTTGCCGACTATGCGATCCATCCTCAGTTCACCGATCGCTGGTCTCCCCGCGCCTTCACCGGCGAAACCATTCCGGAAGAAACCCTGCTGAGCTTTTTCGAAGCGGCACGCTGGGCGCCATCGGCATACAACTCGCAACCTTGGCGATTCCTGTACGCGCGCCGCGACACGCCAAACTGGGAGCGTTATCTGGGTTTGCTGAATGAATTCAACCGTTCCTGGGCACAACATGCCTCGGCGCTGGTGATCGTGATCTCGAAAACCACCTTCACGGCGCCGGGTGCCACCGAAGAAACCCCGGCCCTGTGGCACACCTTCGACACTGGGTCGGCATGGGGCCATCTGGCGCTGCAAGCAAGCATCAGCGGCTGGCACACCCACGGCATGGCCGGTTTCGATCAGGAACTGACCCGCAAGGAGCTGAACATCCCTGAAGGTTATGCGCTGCACGCAGCGGTAGCGGTGGGCAAACTGGGTGACAAGGCGACGCTCGCCGATTACCTGCAAGCCCGTGAAGAACCAAGCCCGCGCCGCCCGCTGAGCGAGCTGGCGGCAGAAGGCGATTTCACCCTCTAAGCCACACTGCAAAACCAATGTGGGAGCGAGCCTGCTCGCGATGGCGGTGTATCAGTGACAGAGGAACTGACTGATATGCCGCTATCGCGAGCAGGCTCGCTCCCACATTTTTGATGGGTGGTGATTTCAATACCCGCGATTGAAATCCACTTCCCCGCGCAGCGCTTCACCCGCCTGATACGCCCGCAAGTTTTCGACGAACAGGTTGACCATCATCGGTGGTGAGGTCGGCGCGGAACTGTGCCCTGTGAGCAACAAGCCCCAGGCAGTCCAGAATGGATGGCGCTGCGGCAGCGGCTCCTGACGGCAGACGTCGATCACCGCACCCGCCAGGTGCCCTTCCTTCAAAGCCTCAACCAGGTCTGCATCGACCACCGCCACACCGCGCCCGACGTTGATGAACACCCCGGTCGGCTTGAACTGCTTGAACAGTGCCGCATCGTACAAGTCATGGGTATTGGGGGTGTTCGGCAGCAGGTTGATCACGTAGTCCACTTCACCGACCAGACGCGGCAAGTCCGCCAGCGCGCCGACTTCGACAAACGGCGCCTGCTCGCGGGCTTCGCTGGCGATGCCGTATAACTCGACGCCAAACGGCAGCAAAAATTGCGCGACGGTGCGGCCGATGTCGCCCGTGCCGACGATCAACACTTTGCGTCCCGCCAGGCTTTGACCCTGACGGCTGTCCCACTTGCGCTCGACCTGGCTGACCAGACGCGGCAGCACTTCGCGCTCGTGGCCAAGCATGTAGGTCAGCACGTATTCGGCCATGACCTGGCCAAAAATCCCCACGGCACGCGTCAGGCGGTAGTGGCGCGGCAAGCCGTCGGCCAACAATGGCGTGATGCCCGCCCAGGTCGATTGCAGCCATTGCGGCTGATGGCCCTGACGCAGCAGGGTGGCCAGCAGGTCCGGCTGGCCGAGCCAGATCGGGCAGTCGGCGGCCTGGCGGGCCAGTTCGGCGGAGTCACCGCTGGTCAGCACTTCCAGCTCAGGCGCGGCCTGACGCAGCAATTGGGCATAAACAGGGTGATCGTGTTCAGCAATCAGAACGCGCATGGTTCAAACCTTTCAAAAACAGTGCACACGGCCACCGACGGAGAATTCCCCCATCGTCCTGGCCATTGCCAAAAATTATTCCAGTTTTTCACACAGACGCTGAACAGCGCCTGTCTGCGGCTCACATCGGGTCGTTGCGTCGCAGCAACTCTTCCGGCAAGTGTTCGATGTATTCGTCTTCCGCCGGCGGCATTTGCAGGTGGTAACCCTGCTTCTCAAGGTTTTCCAGGACCACGGTGATGTCCTCGCGCGACAGTTTGCGCTCGGGGGTCAAGACCAGGTCGAAAGCGTGATGGGGTTTGCCGAAAGCGGCCATCAGACTTTCCGGGACGCGCTCCAGTGCATCGCTTTTGAGCACATAGAGGTACATCTCGTTTTTCTTCAGGCTTCGGTAGATGGAACAAATACGTTTCAAGGCTGTTCTCCGGCGGTGGCCAGGCTATCGAGCAGCGCCTGGCCCATCAATTCGCGGCGCCAGCCACGCAGCGAATCAGGCAATTGGTATGGACCGTTGGGATAGCCGCTCTTGAGCAGCGCTTCCAGGGTTTTCTTGCGCAGCATCAGCTCCGGCGCAATGTTCAGGCGCTCTGCTTCAGCCTGGCCGATCGCTCGCAGCTGTTTGACCAGCGCCGCAGCGTCCACCGGCAAAGGCTCCGGCACCGCAGGCGGCCACTGATCAGGCGACACACTGCCAGAGCGCTTGATCAGATCAAGCAGAAATTCGCCGTCCTGACGCACGGTACGCGGGTGCATGTCTTCGATTTTCGCCAACGCTGCGAGGTTGTCCGGCTGAGTCCGCGCCAACGGCCACAGCGAATGCTCACGCACGATGCGATTGCGTGGCAAATCACGGGCGCGAGCCTCACGCTCACGCCAGGCGCAGAGTTCACGCAATACGGCCAGTTGGGCGCGGGACAGCTTCCAGGCCAGTTTGGCTTCGCGATAGACCTCGTACGGATCGACCTCGCGGCGCAGGTTGGCGACCAGCTCAGCGCCGTCTTCCAGGACCCAGGCGTATTTGTCGTCAGAAAGCTTCGGACGAAGCTGTACGAAAACTTCCGCCAGGTGCAAGGCATCTTCGGCGGCGTAGCTGATTTGGGTGTCGGAAAGCGGACGTTGCAGCCAGTCGGAACGGGTCTCGCCCTTAGGCAGGTCGATGCCGAGCACCTCCTGTACCAACCGCGAATACCCCATGGAGAAACCGAGGTTCAAGTAAGCGGCGGCCAGTTGAGTATCGAACAGCGGCGTCGGCAGACTGCCGGTCAGGCGCAACAAGACTTCGAGGTCTTCACTGCACGCATGGACGACTTTGACCACCGCCGGGTTTTCCAGCAATGCGGCCAAAGGCTGCCAGTTATCGATGGTCAGCGGGTCGATCAGGTAAGCGCGTACGCCATCGCCAATCTGCAGCAGGCCTGCGATCGGGTAAAAGGTGTCGACCCGCATGAATTCGGTGTCGAGGGCAACGAACGGCAGTTGCTGCCACTCGGCGCAAAACTGACCGAGGCTTTCGTTGTCGCGAATCCAGTGAATATCGATGGCCACACGGCTCTCCCTTGAAGAATGGCGCGCAGTATATATCGCCCCCGGCGATTTCCGCGCATCCACTGAACAAGAGCTTTAGCGAAAAGGCCTGCCAGACGGCAAGAAATGTCTGACAAGTGGAGGCTAGCCTGCCTTACGCAAAACATAGACGCGCGTCCGCGCGCAGCCCGGCAGGAAATCCTGATGGCTGAGCAAGCAGAATCCCGCACGCTTGAATTCAGCTTCGACCTCGGCCTTGCTGGCCAGATACTGGGGCTGAGCACCCACCGCGCCCGAGCGCTGGAGCTTGAAATACGCATCGACCCGTACCGCCACAATCACCGTGTCGCGGCTGACTCGATGGAATTCCTTGAGCATGGCCAACCGATGTTCGGCGCTATCGATGTCTTGAAACAGATGCATGCAAAAAATGCAGTCGACCGCATTCTCCGGCAAGCCAATGTCGAAGGCCGAGCTCTGAAAGGTCTTGATCCGCTTGAGCAGACTCTGCGGATGGTGAGTCTGGGCGTGATTGAGCATGTCCTGCGACGGATCGGAGGCGAGGATCACGCGGTTCGCGTGCTCGGCCAACACCGGCCAGAAACGCCCGGCACCGCAAGCCACATCCAGAATCAAGCCTGGCTCGCCGGCGACCTTGAGCGCGCTGCGCACCAACTGCTCATCGCGCCAGAACGCCCAGCGACCCGCCAAGCCACGCGGTCGCGGCTGAAGACAGACGCGAGTGTGTTCCTGGTCGTAGCGCCGTGCGAACTCAAGTTCAATGGCTGATGGAGGTTGCGCAGACATGTGCAATGACTCTTGTTGGAGGAACTACAGGCCGCTGGTTAGCGGCCGGTGCGTGAAAAAGGTCGATACACTCACTTTTTAGCCAACACGCCGTCAGCCACCCCACGGCAACCCGCGAACATATCCAGCCCCTTGTCGTAGACCTTGCTGTTGACCGCCAGCAAGCCCAGCATCGAATGGAACAGGTTGTCCTGGCTCAATGGCTTGTCACGATTCTGTTGCAGGCACTGGGTGTCGACCGAGAACGACTTTTGATAGTTGTCGGAGAACCACGCGAGCATGGCTACGTGCTTCTGTTGTTCCGGCGCCAGCACGTACGGCGTGCCATGCAGGTACAGGTTGTATTCGCCCAGCGACTCACCATGATCCGACAGATAAAGCATTGCGGTGTCCACTTTGCCCTGGTTTTTGCGCAGTAGATCAATCAGGGTCGACAGTACGTGGTCGGTGTAGACCAGCGTGTTGTCATAGCCGTTGACGATACTGTCGCGACTGCAATTGTTCAGGGCATTGCTTTCACAGACCGGAGTGAAGCGTTCGAACTCCTTCGGATAGCGCTTGAAGTATTCCGGACCGTGGCTGCCCATCTGGTGCAAGACCAGGACCGTGTCTTTATTCAGGTTATCGATGAAGTGCTGCATACCTTGCAGGAGTATTTCGTCGCGGCATTCGCTGTCGGCGCACAACACCGGGTCCTTCAGATTGCTGACGTCATCGAGGGTGACCCTGTCGCACGTGCCTTTGCAGCCTGACTGATTGTCACGCCAGATCACGTCCAGACCGGCACGTTTGAGCACGTCCAGCAGGCCCTCTTCATTTTTCGCCTTGCTGGCGTCGTAGTCCTTGCGGTTCATGTCCGAGAACATGCACGGCACCGAGACGGCTGTTTCCGTGCCACAGGAGTGCACGTCGGTATAGGCAATCAGGCCAGCTTCTTTATTCAGTTTGGGTGTGGTGTCGCGGGCATAACCGAGGATGCCGAAGTTCTCGGCCCGGGCACTTTCGCCAACCACCAATACCGTCAGGGATTTACGGCCATGGGCCTGCCATGAAGCATCGAGTTGGGCATCTTCACCGATTTTCAAGAAGGGCTGCCGCGCGGAGACGACTTGCTCACGCAAATAGCCGAACGAGGCGCCGATGTAGTTGCTTGGCACCACCATCAGTCGCAGCTCATGGTGATTGCGAAACAGCGAGGACAAGCCTTGATAATTCACCAGCGCGACACCGCCGATCACCGCGACCGAGGCGACAGTCACCAGCGCCTTACTCAACAATTCACGGTGCCAGCGCCGGTAATTGACCGGGGTTTTCCACAATAACCATGAAGGCAAAACACCGAGCAACACAATATAGGCCAGTAACTTCAACGACAGTAAGTCACGCACTTCGGTCGCGTTGGTTTGCGCAAAGTTACGCAACATGCCGGTGTCAATCAGCACGCCATACTGGCTCATGAAATACGCAACCCCGGCGCTGATCATGAACATCAATATCAACACCGGCTTCATCACGCGCCGAAACGCCATGAAGGTCAGCACAATGTTGAAGGCCGCCAGAACCATCGCGCCGAACGCGACGCGCATGACAAGGCCCTTGCCATCGGATGCGGTGATTTCAAACAGGTGCTGCCAAAGCACTAAATTGAAGCCGGCTAGTAAGAAGGCACTGACAATCAGTGTCACCCACTCGGGGCGCACGGGTTTGAGTTTCAACATAATGATCGGCGGGTCCTGAAGAGAAGCGTCTTCGGCCAATGTGAAAAATTCATTGACCGAGGCGTCACTAACTGTAACCAGTCAACCATCAATTTTTTGTGAAAATCAAGCCAACGAATAGTTTGCTCAAAAATTCAACCCATAACTTTGTATTTATTTGAGGAAGATTCAGCCTTCGTTCAGGCCTGGTGCAGATACCATCGCCAGTCCTGCTCCCCTACCTCGCCCATGAACTGTCGGTATTCGGCGCGCTTCACCGCCAGGTAAACGCCAAGGAATTCGTCGCCGAACGCCTCCCGCGCCCAGGTCGACCCTTCCAGCGCGCGCAATGTGGTCAGCCAATCGGTCGGCAACAATTTCGTGGCCTGGGCGTATCCATTGCCCTGCACCGGTGCACCGGGGTCGAGTTGCTCGCGAATACCGCGATGAATGCCGGCCAGGATCGCCGCGGCCGCCAGATACGGGTTGGCATCGGCGCCACAGATGCGGTGTTCGATGTGCCGGGAGAATGCCGGCCCGCCAGGCACGCGCAGGCTCACGGTGCGGTTGTCCACGCCCCACGTGGCCGCCAGCGGCGCGTAACTGTTGGTCTGGAATCGACGGTAGGAATTGGCGTTCGGGCAGAACAGCAACAATGAATCGAGCAATGTCCCGAGCATGCCGCCCACCGCGTGTCTGAGCAGCGGCGTGCCGTCCGGGGCTTCGCTGGCGAACAGGTTGTTGCCTTCCTTGTCCGCAAGACTGACGTGCATGTGCATGCCGGTGCCCGCCAGGTCATCGAACGGTTTGGCCATGAAGCAGGCCGTCATGCCGTGTTTGTGCGCCACGCCCTTGACCAGCCGTTTGTAGCGCACCGCTTCGTCCATCGCCTGCAGGGCGTCGGTGCGGTGTTCGAGGGTGATTTCCACCTGTCCCGGCGCGTATTCGGAAATCGCTGTGCGCGCCGGAATCCCCTGCAGTTTGCAGGCGTTGTAGAGGTCCGCCAGGAACGGCTCTATCTGCTCCAGCTCACGCAAACCATAGACTTGAGTGCCACGCGGCCGGCCGCCGTCGACATCCCGTGCCGGCTGCGGCCGACCGTTGTTGTCGCGCTGCTGATCCAGCAAATAAAATTCCAGCTCCGCCGCCATGACCGGGTAATAGCCGTCGGCCTGCAAGCCTTCGATCACTTTCGCCAGCAAGTGCCGGGGGTCGGCAATCGTCGCCGGCAGGCCTTCCTTCGGGTGCATGCTGACCTGCACCGCTGCCGTGGGCATCAGCCGCCAGGGCATGCGCGTCAGGCTGCCGCTGATCGGGTACGCCCGGCAATCGATATCGCCGACGTCCCAGACCAGGCCGGAGTTCTCGACATCATCACCATTAATGGTCAAGCCCAGGATGGTGCTCGGCAAAGGCCGCCCGCTCTCGTAGACCGCCAGCAGTTCATCGCGGTGCAACAACTTGCCCCGGGGCACGCCGTTGTTGTCGAGGATGAATAACTCGAACATCTCGATATCCGGGTTCTGTTCGAGAAAGGTCAGGGCTTCTTGCAGGGGAGCGAAGGAATTCGTGGCACGACTCATGGGGATTCTCTTTTTCCGCGTCAGGCGAACGCGCAGGCGTCGCCGATTCGATCCTGGCGCACAGCGCAGGACCCGTAGGAACAATCAACGGGAAAGGCAGGAATCCGGTGGACGCGCGTGACGGCAGTGCCACAGCGCCCAAAAGGCTAATTCGGAGGGAAGTGCGACGGAACAACCGTCCATAGCGAAAACCGAAGAAAACAGATGAATTGCAGCGTCACACGGCAGGTCAGGTCGTTAAATCGGGATTTGAAGAACTTTGGGTGCAGCTTGGCTAAACATTCAATTCCCAAATCACCCCAAATCCCCTGTGGGAGCGAGCCTGCTCGCGATAGCGGACTGACATTCAACATTCATGGCGACTGATACGCCGTAATCGCGAGCAGGCTCGCTCCCACAGGGGGATCTGTGGTGCGGCACGGGTATTTAATTTTTAAATGCCTGTGCGGATTATCTGATTTGCCGCCTTCAAGCCTCGCGCGCTTAATCGGCCCCTTGATTATCCAAGGTCCGCTTGATGGAAAACGTTCGCGCCACTGCCCGCCCCGCCCTCTGGCTGATGGTCAGCATCATTCTCGTCGCCCTGAACCTGCGCCCCTCGATGGCCGCTGTCGGGCCGTTGCTGTCGGCCATCCGCGCAGACATTCCGTTGAGTTTCAGCCTCGCCTCGCAGCTGACGATGCTGCCGGTCATGGCGATGGGGCTGGCGATGTTCTTCGGCTTGAGGGTCAGCCAACGGTTCGGGGAACAGCGCACCGTGGTGATTTCGCTGGTGATCATTGGCCTGGCCACGGTGTCGCGGCTGTTCGTCGACTCGGCCGTCGAACTGATCCTCAGCGCCATGCTGGCCGGCATCGGCATTGCGCTGATTCAGGCACTGATGCCGGCGCTGATCAAATCCCGTTTCAGCGATAACGTCGCCATGGGCATGGGGCTCTACGTGACGTCGATCATGGGCGGCGCGGCGATGGCGGCATCGTTTGCCCCGCTGGCGATGACCCGCACCGGCAGTTGGCGCGTGGGGCTGGCAATCTGGGCGGCATTGGCGGTGGTCGCGCTGCTGTTCTGGACGGCCGGGCGCCCGGGAACGCCGACACTCAATGCGCCAGCATCCCGCACCGAATCCTTCTTCGCCAATTCCCGCGCCTGGCTACTCGCGATCTTCTTCGGCTTGGGCACCGCGTCCTACACCTGTGTGTTGGCCTGGCTGGCACCGTACTACGTGGAAAAAGGCTGGAGTGAACAAGACGCCGGTTTGTTGCTGGGCTTTTTGACGGCCATGGAAGTGTTGTCCGGACTGATCACACCCGCCATCGCCAACCGCAGCCGCGACCGGCGCAGGGTGCTGGTGGTGTTGCTGGCGCTGATCATGGCCGGTTTCTGTGGGCTGATTCTCGACCCGCTGTATTTGAGCTTACTGTGGCCGTGTCTGTTGGGCCTGGGCATTGGCGGACTGTTCCCGATGAGCCTGATTGTGTCGCTCGATCACCTGGACAACCCGCAACGCGCTGGCGGACTCACAGCTTTCGTGCAGGGCATCGGCTACCTGATCGCCGGCCTCTCGCCTCTGATGGCCGGCATGGTCCGCGATCGACTGGGCAGCTTCGAATGGGCCTGGTGGTGCCTGACCGGCGTCATGGCGCTGATGATACTGATGGTGTTGCGCTTCAATCCGCGGCATTACGCTCGACACATTCACTGACGCACAATCCACCATAAGGTCTTCGGGAACATGGCGTCAGTCGTGTTCGGAACATTTTCTGTCCCACAACTGACTGTGAAACTTCCTACGGGGCATTCTCCTGGCACCATCGTTCCGTTAGGATCTTTCGCACAAGTTTGCGCACTGTCAGCGCAAGGAGCACAGCGAGACAGAACGGATGCTGAACAGTAACTTGCTAAGAAAGCTAGACATGCAGGACCTCATGGTGTTTGTCGCCGTGTATGAGCAAAGCAGTGTCACCGGTGTGTCAGAGGCGCTTTGCGTCAGTCAGTCCACCGTCAGTTACTGCCTGAAAAAACTGCGGACCAGTTTTGAAGACGAGTTGTTCATCAACACCCGCACGGGCATGCGTCCCACCTACAAAGCCGGCACCATGTACACGCATGTGCTGAAAATCCTCGAAAGCATCAACTTGTGCCATGCGGGCGCCCAGACGTTTGACCCGACCTTGCAACCGGTGACGTTCAACATCTGCGCGCCGGAATACTTCGAACAGTTGATCCTGCCGCGACTGTTGAAAAGCTTCGATTTCGCCGACCTGCCAGTGATGGTCAACATGCACAAGTTCGAAACCGACATCCCGGCGGAAGAATTGCGCGAGGGCAGCCTCGACCTGGTGATTTGCTTCGGCCCCCACTTTCATCGCAGCCACAGCGATTTCAAATCCCGACAACTGCTGGAAGATGATCTGGTCTGCGTCTTCGACAAACGCGCCACGCCATTGCAGCCACGTTTAAGCTTGCAAGCGTTCGTCGAGCGCCGGCATGTGTTTCCCACCCCGTGGACCTCCACCACCAACATGGTCGACGGTTGGCTGGCGCAGCAGGCGCACAAACGGCAGATTGTCGCCCGCGCCAACAGCTACAGCGCGGCATTGAAATTGATCACCGGCACCGACTTCATCCTGACCCTGCCCCGCCGTGTCCAGCAATTGCTGGCCAACGAGTCGATCTTCAATCACTGCGAAGCGCCCAACGGCTTGCCGGGATTCACCCTCGACATGCTGTGGAGCCAAGGCGCCGATCAGGACAGCGCCAACACCTGGCTGCGCGAACAAGTGATCAAGGCCTGTGCCGGGCAGGAAATGGCCTGAAACTCAGTGGCCAATGGCCGTCTTGGTGTAGGACTCTCGATCGATGTCGAGGATCTCCACACACACCTGGACTTCAACACCAGCCGGCCATTCACACAGGTCCTGCACCACGGCCAGCAGACTCTCGGACAACTGCTTTTTGATCTGCGGCGAGCGACCGCTCAACAACGCCAGCTTCACATGCACGAATGCCCGCTCGGCCAACGCGGTGCCGACCTTGAACGTCTGGACCTTCACGGCGCGACTCTTGATGTCGAACTCCGCAGCAAACTGACCGGAAGCCACCAACGTATTGTTGAGCCGGAGCAACGCCAGATCGGCATTCAGTCCGGGCAGGTTGGCGGTATATTCCATGTGCAGGTGGGGCATGGTTTGGCTCCTGATTGAATTGCAGTAGCCCAACAAATGACGACGATAACCGTACATCCAGTTGGACTTCCCAAAGATACGTAATGTACTAGGGTTTCTGGATCAGGTCTGAAATTTAGAAGTGCGCAGTTAATTGATCATGACGCTGAAACTGCAAGCGTCCTCTCAAGCAGTGAGGAGGTAACCCGAAAACTACGACATCAAGGATCGAACACGATGAAACGTCTTTACGCCTCAATGGCCCTGTCCGTTCTCTCCCTCTGTGCACACGCTCTGGACCAAGGTGAAGAAAGCCTGGAGGGAGCACCTAGCGCTCAATTTGACTACCGCGCATATGCCGTCACCTGGCAACCAACGTTCTGCCTATTGAATCCAACCACTGCAGGTTGCGACAAACCAAAAAACGTCTTTAACACCCACGGTATCTGGCCCTATTACAAGAGCACCGACCAATCGGCGAATCGTCACCCTTCTTTCTGCACCAAGTCAGTCGGGTGTGATCAGGCCGGGGCCGTTTGCGAGCTCACCGACAAGGACCAGAAGCAGGCACAGGCATACCCCGATTTTTCTGAAATGGTCACCGAGTCACCCGAAAAACTGATGAAACATGAATGGAAAAAGCATGGCACTTGCTATGGCACCAGCCAAATTCAATATTTCGAGGACTTTGTGAATTTGCGCAGCGTGGTCAAATACAATCAGGCGTTCAACCAGTATCAGGGTAAATCCCTGGATCTGGAAAAGTTGAAATCACTGTTTCCAGCCAATGCCTCTTTTCGTTGCGCCAGCCACGACAAAAAACAATATTTATTCGAAGTGTTCTTTCTGATCGATCGGCATGGCCGGCCTTACACCGAAGATCAAAAGTTGCAAATCGGGGAAGCGTGTCAGTCAGAGGAAATCCATATTCCGCTGGCTTGATCACTTGCCTCTCTGGCCGAATGAGTCATCGCCCTCGCATGACACATTTCAGAGAGGCGACTCATGGCGCTCACTCATGAACGCCTCCAGCCTTGAACGCAACCAGCGTTCGGCCGGGTCGGTATCGACGTGGCTGAGCCAGACCATCGACAGGTCCAGCGTCGGGGTCTTGAACGGAAAGGGCTCTGAGAACAACTGACCGGATGCGGCCATCGCCTCGGCGGCGTAATCCGGCAGGCTGGCGATCAGGTCGGTGCCGGCAAGCAAGGCCGGCAACGAGCTGTATTGCGGCACCGATAGCACGACCTGACGCGTGCGGCCAATCTCCGCGAGCCATTCATCGGCGTAGCCACTGACGTTGGCCGTGTGTGACACCAATACGTGTGGCCGTGCGCAATATTCATCAAGGGTCAGCGGCGTGTCGGACGCATCGGCGCGCAAAATGCTCGGTTGGATGTGCCGCAACAACTTGCGCTTGGCATTGGCCGGCAAACCGCGGGTCTGGCTGATACCTACGGTGATGTCGCCGGACGCCAGCAAGTCGGGAATACGCCAGTAATCGACATGCTGAACCACGAATACCACCTTGGGCGCTTCCTGGCGCAAGGCCCGTAGCAGCGGTGGCAGCAGACCAAACTCAACGTCGTCCGACAAACCGATGCGAAAGGTCATGGTGCTGCTGGCCGGGTCGAAGTCGTGGGTCAGGCTCAACGCCACCGACAATGAATCCAGCGCCGGCGACAAGTGCAGGATGATTTCCTCGGCCCGCGCCGTCGGTTCCATGCGATGACCGACCCGAATGAACAGGGGATCGTTGAACATCGTGCGCAATCGGTTGAGTGCCGCACTGATGGTCGGCTGGCCAAGAAACAGCTTTTCTGCCACCCGCGTCACGTTGCGTTCGAGCATCAGCGTTTCGAACACCACCATCAGGTTGATGTCAGCCTTGCGCAGTTCATTGCGATTCATTCGTTGTCCCCGGTCCCCGATACTTGCGGCAGTGTAGAAAGGCCCGAGGAAGGCGTCTACGTGCAGCCCTCCTCAATTGACCGTCAACGCCTTCAATCCGAGCGCCAGTTGCCGAACGTCAGCACCGAGCCCGAACTGTTTTGGGCTGACGGCATCGGCGAACTGCATTTGCAGCCTCAAGACGCCCTGACTCGACACCCGCTCTTGCATCCCGGCAGTGAGGGGAACCTCGATGACGTTGCCATCGGCCTGCTCAAGTTGGGCGGACATGGCCGGCATGCCATTGATGCTGATGACGACACGCTGACACGCGTGACCAGGGGGAAGAAACGCCATGGCTTCCAGACGCAGCGAACGCACGGGCGCCAGAACCCGGAACATGACTTCGGCGTCCGATCCTTTCGACCAGGTGCCCCAGGGTTCGGTTTCGGACCAGCCATTGGCCAGCAGCGTGCCACCCAGGCTGGCGTCATTGAACAACGTTTTTTGCCCGGGCTCGATAGCGGGAACCAGCTCCAGGGGATTGATCTGCGAGGCCGCCTGCAGGCAAGTGCCGCACTGTTTCCACCCCGGGGCCAGCACTGTGAAGCCATCAATCCTGGCGAAGAGGTCCTTTGGGGTATCGATGTTTCTCACCGACTGGATCAGCGCACGCTCGTCGAGCAGGTACAACGAGTCGGCGTCATATTTGCCCGACGCCATGGCCCGAGCCGTTTCCTGCTCGGATTCAATCCATTTGGCAGTGTCCATCCGCCCAAGGTAAACCGCGTTTGTCGCCAGGCCATGGGCACCGGCAAAATCGGCCACCGCCATCCACTTCGGGGACAGGTTCTGCGGAACGATCCAGCGAATCTTGCGGTAATGGGCCGCGGCGCTTTCCCAGAACGGATCGACCATGGGCGACGCCCATTCCGACGCCGGCGCCACCATCAATTGCTTGCGAACGCCGACCCAGCCGGCATGTGTGTCCAGCACCTGGATGAACAGCGCCAGTGACAACAGACTCAAGGCTGTGCGCGGCGTGTTGGCGCGAATGACCAGGAAAATGATGGCGATGATGATCGCGTAGTACACCGGCCAGAACATTCGTCCTGAAGCCCGGAAAATATTGGCCACCGAAATCACCCACGCCGGCAGTGGATAGGTCCATTCGAGTGAGCCTAGCGCCAAGTTATTCGAGATCGAGAACAGGCTCAGCCCCACCAGCGCCGCCAGTAAAATGGGTCTGCGCCCCAGTCGCCGAGCAAATCCGGTGTTGCCTTGAAGCAGCCCCACCAGCGCACAAATCCCCAGGGTGATCAGTCCGAGCCCCAGAAAGAGAAACCCTTCAACGTCACCGTAGCCTTGAACACCCGGTATATCGTTCAGGACATAGGACCACTGCCCAGACCAATTGCCCGGATCGAACAGTGACAGCAGGTTCATGGCGTACATGCCAAAACCATCCGATACCGCGCCGCCGCCCACCGAAAAATAACCCGCCTGCCAGCAACACAAACTGACCAGTGAAAACAGCCCGATCAATTCGATGGCCGCAGACTGTAACGTCAGTTTTTTCCTGAAGTAGCCGGCAGCGAGGTCTGCGATCCAGATCGCGGCAACCATTGCCAGAAAGTACGCATGGACCAACGCAGCCACCGCCAGCAACGAGCCCCAAGCCAATCGCCGACGGTGCAATTGCGGGTGCAGGCCCAGGTACAACGAGGCCAGCACCAGAAAATGCCCGCCCAGGGACAAATGGAACGGCAGGCGCATGAGCATCGGCGGAACAAAAAGAAACAACGCAGTACTCACCGCGCGCACAGCCACATTTGAGGTCATCAGCCCCACCACTTTCCAGGCGAACCAAGCCTGCAAAACGAAGCACGCCAGGAACCACAGGCCGAAATACTGGAAAGGCGTCGGTAAAAGCGAGGCGAACGGTTTAAACAGGAAGGCCAACAGCGGATTGGAATCAGAAAAGATGATGCCGTTGCTCAATTCCAATCCGTAGGAAGGGTTGAGCCCTATCGGAAAGGTCCACTGCGAATGCCGGAAAAATACCCATCCCAGATAATGCGTTGCCGGGTCTCCGTTGCCCAGCCACGCAATGTTCTGCGGATTGAGCGCCCGAGGACCGATGACAATGAAAAAGGCCATGACACCGATCAACAATGGCAACAGGTTGATCGCCAGGCGTTTGACTGAGTCGGTCATCGGTACGTCCAGAAGTTATGCAATACAAAGGTGAACGCCGGAATGGTCAGCGCCACCGCGCAAATACCCAGTAAGTAATGCAGCCCGGCCATTTGCGCGGCCCAGGCCACCAGCATCGCCAGGAGAAAACCTGCCCCCGATACCATCATGAAGCGCAGCAACGTTCGGCCGTGCAGCCGCGCGGAAAAGCTCCAGGTGGTATTGATCAGGTAGGACACCACGGTCGCCACGGCAAATGCGACGCCGTTGGCAATGGGCGGCAACGGCGCTACATAGTTGATGAACAACACGGCCACCAGCGCATGCAAAGCCGTGACGAACAACCCGGTCACGGCAAAACGCAAGCCGCGCTGGATCAAGGCGGATTTTTCGCCTGGCGTCACGGCTTTTGCGCCAGGACAAACACCGTCAACCCGGCGAGACGATTCGAACCCATGAACGGTAGCTCGATGTTGCACAGCGTCTTCAAAATCGTATTCACCAGTGGATGGTGCTGCTTGAGTTGCGAGCGCGGGGGCGACGGTTGTGCACCTCTGGGCAACAAGCGCAGGGTCGCCGCAATCGGGAACACCAGGCCGAAGTAATAGGCGCCCTGCTTCACGGTCAAACCGCAATTGCGCACTACCGCTTCCAGTTGCGCAAGGGTGTAGCGACGTTTGTGTTCAAGAAAGTCATCGTGCCCGCTCCAGAGAAACTGAAACGCCGGCACAGTTATCAGGAAACGGCTGCCGGACGGGACCTTCTCGACGTAGGCCTTGAGTAATCCGACGTCGTCATCGACATGCTCCAGCACGTCCATCAGCAACACCAGATCGGCGTCCACCGCCTCGATACTGCGACGGTAATGCACCGGTTTACCGTCGGTTGTGGCGTCCGAATCGGCGTCATAACTGATGTCCACGCACCACGCCTCACTCGCCGATGAATGAGTCAGCAAATGGTGGGAAAAGAACCCCGAACCGGCACCCACGTCGAGAATTCGCCTGTACGGCGTAGTGCCCAGCAACCGCATGGTCGCTGCGGCCTTGGAGGCGTAATACCAATGCCGATCGATGCTTGAACCGAGGATGTCGGTTTCCTTGAGATCCATGGTTCAGTCCTTGGGATCATAGACACGCCGCACCACATATACCGGGCGACGTTTTGACTCGATGTAGGTTCGCCCCAGGTATTCACCCAGCACTCCGATGCCGATCAATTGCAGGCCGCCGAGAAAGGTGACGGCAACCATCAGCGAGGCATAACCCGGCAGATCGACCCCGGAGATCAGGGTGCGCAGCACAATAAAGATGGCGAACGAAAAAGAGATCAGTGAAACGAACAGTCCCAGATACGTCCAGATGCGCAGCGGCTCCGTGCTGAAACTGGTGATGCCCTCGAGGGCGAAATTCCACAAGCGCCAACCGTTGAATTTGGTCGTCCCGGCCACACGTTCCGGGCGCTCATAGTCCACGTAAGTGGTGCGAAACCCGACCCAGGCGAACAGGCCTTTCATGAATCGCCGCGATTCCGGCAACGTTTGCAAGGCATCGACCACGCAACGGTCCATCAGCCGGAAATCACCGACATTTTCTGGCAGGTGTTGTTCGGCAATTCTGTTGTGCAGGCGGTAAAACCAGTTGGCCGAGGTTTGCTTGGCCCAGGAGTCGGTCTTGCGACTCACACGGTGGCCCAGCACCACTTCATAGCCTTCGCGCCAACGGGCGATCATTTCAAGGATAACTTCGGGGGGATCCTGCAAATCGGCATCGATCGGCACCACGGCCTGGCCGGTCGCCGCCTGCAAACCGGCGGTCAACGCCGCTTCCTTGCCGAAATTGCGACTCAGGTCGACGATACGAATACGCGAGTCGCTCTTCTGTCGCTCCAGCAGCACCTCCAGCGTTGCATCAGTGCTGCCGTCATTGACGAACACGATCTCCAGCGCGATCAGCGCCTGATCCCTGAAGACATCAGTGATCCGCGCGATGAACACGTCAAGGGTCGCGGCTTCATTGAAGACCGGGATGACGAGAGAAAGCGCCAAAGGCCCGGTCAGTTGCGGTCCGTGCTGATGAGTCAACTGATTGCTCTTTTTTTATAGTGATTTTTCTACAATCCGGGGTCGACGGCGATGTTCGACACCGAGAGCCGAATCGTATTAAGCAGGACCGGGAGTGGTGATGCAAGGGCGAAACTGCGGGGGTTCTGGCCATTTAGTCGCGGCCGGTTGCAGCGTAGGAAAAGCCTTCAAACTATTGGAAACACATACCTGATGGCCAAAAAATCCTGCTCCGCTAGGCTTGCTTCGATGCGCCACACAGGTTGTCGCAATTACCCAACGCATGGAGCGAGCAGTATGTATTTCGAGATTTATAGACAATCCAAAGGCACCCCAAGCACCGGAAAAGGACAATGGCGCTGGCGCCTGAGGGCCGGGAATCACGAAACGATCGCCAGTGGCGAATCGTATGTGAACAAGGCGGATTGCCTGCACGTCATCGGGTTGATCAAGGGGGTTGAGTGTGAGACTCCGGTGAAAGAAATCTAAGGTTAAATTCACTGGCCCCATCGCGGGCAAGCCCGCTCCCACAGGGATCTACTGGGGCCACACAATCGTGTGTTCATCCAAGATTCCTGTGGGAGCGGGCTTGCCCGCGATAGGGCCCGAAAAAACACCATCAAACTATGGCCAAAAGCCTTTTTCAACGGGGCAACGGATACAACGCCTCATCAAACTGCGCCAACCGCGGAAACTGCATCGGCTGGTCATCACTCAAGTGCTCAAGACGCTCCTGATAACCCACCAGGAAATCCTTGCGCGCTTCGTCGCTGATGTACGGCACATGCCACGCCACGAATGGCTCCAGCACATCAAAACCGACATACGCCAGCGTACCGCGCAGAATCGGGCGCAGCATGTCCTCCAGCGGACCATGAATCGCGCCATCACCGAACATATGCTCGCGTCCGCCCAAGGTTACGGACACCAGCGCCTTCTTGCCGCTCAATCCGCCCTGATCGTAAAAGCGTTTGCCGCCGTAGCAGACACCGGATACCAGCACCCGATCAATCCAGCCCTTGAGGATGGCCGGGGTCGAGAACCAGAAAATCGGAAAATTGAGAATCAACAGGTCGGCCCACAACAGTTTGTCGAGTTCCTGCTGGATGTCCGGCGCCAGCGACTGGCTTTTCACCCCCAGACGCTGTTCCAGCGCATACACCAGGTACTCCGGGTTTTCCCGCGAAGAAAAATCATCGGCGCTGGCCACCGGGTTCCAGTTCATCGCATACAGGTCGCTGACCTGAACCTCGTGCCCCTGAGCTTCCAGGGTTGTGACAGCCTGGTCACGCAAGGCGGCAGTAAAGGATTTCGGCTCCGGGTGAGCGTGGACAATCAGTACTTTCATGACAATTCCTTAAACGTTTACAAGCGTGGAGTTTGAAGACGGTAACGTTCGCGAGACCAGTAACCGGTCAAGCCAGTCCGGGTCCATTTGCGGTTCGGATGAAAACAGCAGCGCGGTGTAATCCTGATGCGGCGGTGTAAAAATGGCGCTGCGCGAGCCGTGGTCGACCACCCTGCCCCGCTGCATCACCAGCACTTCATCGGCAATCGCCCGCACCGTGGCGACATCGTGGGTGATGAACAGGTAGGCAACGCCCAGTTGCTGCTGAATGCGGTTGAGCAGTTTCAGCACGCCTTCGGCGACCAGTTGATCCAGCGCCGAGGTCACTTCATCGCAAATGATCAGTTGCGGATCGGCCGCCAACGCGCGGGCGATGCATACGCGCTGCTTCTGCCCGCCTGACAGTTCGCGGGGCTGGCGCTCCATGAACGTCGCGGGGTCGAGTTCGATCATTTCCAACAGCTCAGCCACCCGTGCACGCATGGCCTTGCCCTTGAGACCGAGGTAAAACGTCAGCGGCCGGCCGATGATATCAACGATGCGCTGACGCGGATTCAGCGCCGTGTCGGGGATCTGGTAAATCATCTGGATGCGCCGCAGTTGCTCTTTGCTGCGTTGACGAAAGTCCGCCGGCAGCGCCTCGCCGTCATACAGCACCTGACCCGATGTCGGCGCCAGCAGGCCGGTGATCAAGCGCGCGGTCGAGCTCTTGCCACTGCCGGACTCGCCGATCACTGCCAGGGTTTGACCGCGATGAAGGCGCAACGAGACGTCGTGCAACACCGGTTGATGGCCGTAGCTGGCGCAGCTGTTGCGCAACTCCAGCAAGGGTTTTCCCTGCGCAGGGCACGGCTTGGGTTCGGTGCGGAAACTGCGCACCGCCCAGAGCGACTTGGTGTAGTCCTCTTGCGGGTCACCGAGCATTTTGCGGGTTTCGGCTTCTTCCACAAGTTTGCCGTGGCGTAGCACCATGATCCGGTCAGCCATTTGCGCGACCACGGCCAAGTCGTGGCTGATGTAGATCGCCGCGCTGCCGTAAGTCGCCACCGCGTCGCGAATGGCCGCCAGCACCTCAATTTGCGTGGTGACGTCGAGGGCGGTGGTCGGTTCGTCGAAGATGATCAAATCTGGATGACAGGCCATGGCCATCGCGGTCATCACCCGCTGCAACTGCCCGCCGGACACCTGATGCGGGTAGCGTTGGCCGATCTGTTCGGGGTTGGGCAAGCGCAACACCCGGTACAACTCCACCGCTTCCGCCATCGCCTGGGCACGGCTCATGCCACCGTTTTTCACCGCTGTTTCCACGTGCTGATCAATCAGCCGATGCGCGGGATTGAACGAGGCGGCAGCACTTTGCGCGACGTAGGCGATGCGCAGGCCACGCAGTTTGCGCAACGCTTCGGGTTTGGCGCGCAGCAGGTCAATGCCGTCGAACTGCACCGAGCCGCCAGTGATCCGGCAACCGTCGCGGGTATACCCCATCGCCGCCAGGCCGAGGGTCGATTTACCGGCTCCCGACTCACCGATCAGCCCCAGCACCTCGCCGCGTTGCAGCGTCAGGTCGATGCCCTTGATCAGCGGATGCCAGGCGTCTTCGTAATGACCTTCAATGTGCAGGTCACGGATTTCCAGCAATGGTTTTTCATGGTTGAGCACGCTCATGTTCAGCATTCCTTGAGGCCGCTGGATTTGTGCAGCATCCAGTCCACGACGAAGTTGACGCTGACCGTGATCAACGCCACGGCCAGGGCGGGCAGCAACGGGCTGATGTCGCCGAAGGTGATCAGCACCGCGTTGTCGCGGACCATGCTGCCCCAATCGGCGGTGGGCGGTTGAATGCCCAGGCCGAGGAACGACAGCGCACTGATGAACAAAAACACGAAGCAAAAACGCAGGCCGAACTCGGCAATCAGTGGCGCGGCAGCGTTGGGCAGCACTTCGCGGGTCACCAGCCACCACAGGCCCTCGCCGCGCAGGCGTGCCGCTTCGACGAAGTCCTGCACCACCACGTTCATCGCCACCGCCCGCGACAGCCGAAAC
The DNA here is from genome assembly GCF_024809425.1 of Pseudomonas sp. JAI111. Classification (NCBI taxonomy): domain Bacteria; kingdom Pseudomonadati; phylum Pseudomonadota; class Gammaproteobacteria; order Pseudomonadales; family Pseudomonadaceae; genus Pseudomonas; species Pseudomonas sp. JAI111. The sequence continues at coordinate 1,151,806 of NZ_JANUCB010000001.1, forward strand.
ACCCGGGTCGCGTCCAGCAACGCGATCACCAACACCAGCGACGTGGCGGTGGTGCCGACCACGCTGAGGATCAGCAAGGCGAAAATCAGCTGCGGGATCGCCATCAGGATATCGACGAGCCGCGACAATCCCTGATCGACCCAGCCGCCCTTGATCGCAGCGATCAAACCGCTCAAGCCACCGAGCAGAAACGCCAGCACGGTGGTCAGGAAGGCAATGCCCAAGGTGTTGCGCGCGCCGAAGACCAGGCGACTGAACATGTCGCGACCGAGGTTATCAGTGCCCAGCAGAAACTCGCCGCTCCACGGCGCGAAGCCTTCGCCCACCACCTGGGTTTCGCCATACGGCGCCAGCAGCGGGGCAAACAGCGCCACGAGGATGTACAGGACAATGACCAGCATGCCGAACTTCGCACTCAGCGGTGCCCGGACCAACAGTTTGAGCAGGCTCATGGTCTACCCCTTCGGATGCATCAAGCGTGGGTTACTGGCGATGGACAGCACATCCGCCGTGGTATTGAGCAGGATGTAGGTCGCCGCGAAAATCAGGCTGCAGGCCTGGACCACCGGGATGTCGCGCTTGGCCACCGAGTCCACCAGCAACTGGCCCAGCCCCGGGTAGACGAACACCACCTCGACCACCACCACGCCGACCACCAGGTAGGCGAGGTTCAGCGCCACCACGTTGACGATCGGCGCCAGCGCGTTGGGCAAGGCGTGGTGGAAAATGATGCGCGACTGGCTGATGCCCTTGAGCCGGGCCATTTCGATGTAGGGGCTGGCCAGCAGGTTGATCAGTGAGGCGCGGGTCATGCGCATCATCTGCGCGATGACCACCAGGCTCAGGGTGGCGACCGGCAATACCGAACGCTCCAGCACCGTGCCGAAGAACGCATCCGGCGCGAGGTTGGAAATGCTCGGGAACCAGTCGAGTTTCACCGCGAACACCAGGATCAGGATGTAGGCGACAAAAAACTCCGGGAACGAAACGGCACTGAGTGCTGTGGTGTTGAGCAAGCGGTCGAACCAGCTGTTGCGATACAGCGCCGACAGCATGCCCAGCAACAAGGCGAGCGGCACCGAAACCAGTGCCGCCAACGCCGCCAGACTGAAGGTATTGCCCAGGCGTGAGGCGACCAGTTCGGCGATGGGCCGCTGGTTGGCCAGCGAGACGCCGAGATCACCTTGCAGCAAGTGCGCGATCCAGTGCCCGAAGCGGGTCAGCGGCGGCAGGTCCAGACCGAGCTGAGTGCGAAATGCCGCGACGGTTTCCGGGGTGGCGGACTGGCCAAGCATGGCCTGGGCGATGTCGCCCGGAAGCATGCCGACGGCCAGGAAAATAATCACCGATACCGCGAAGAGCGAGAGCAGGCCTAGGGCCAGGCGCTGCAGGAGCAATTTGAAAATACTGTTCATCATGCGGTTCCTCGAATTGGGCCCCATTGATGATCGTCCCCACGCTCTGCGTGGGAATGCAGCCCGTGACGCTCCGCGTCACTGGACGCGGAGCGTCCCTAGAGGCATTCCCACGCAGAGCGTGGGAACGATCGATCACCACCGTTTTCCGATCAGGCCTGCCACCAGCGCTCGATGACGCGCAGCCCGTCGAGTTCGCCATACGGCGCGGTTTGCCCGCCGTGTGCGACGCGATTCGAGCGTGCCGCCACCGAGCTGGCAAACAACGGCACGATTGCCCCGCCATCGTCCCGGCACAGCGCCTGCATTTCGTTGTACATCTCGCGGCGCAACGGATCGTTCATCTCACCTCGAGCGGCGTTGAGCAGCTGATTGAAACGCGGGTTGTCCCAATGGGTTTCGTTCCACGCCGCGCCCTTGGCGTAACCGATGCTGAACATCCGGTCGGCGGTCAGGCTGCTGTACCAGAACGAGGTGGTGAACGGCTGCTTCATCCAGACATTGGAGAAGAACCCGTCAGCCGGCTCGCGCACCACATCGATGTCGATCCCGGCCTGACGCGCCTGCTCCTTGAACAGCACAGACGCATCCACCGCCCCGGCATACGCCGCGTCGGACGCTTGCAGCTTGACCTTGAGCGATTCGACACCGGCCTGGCGCAAGTAAAAACGCGCCTTGTCCGGGTCGTAAGCGCGTTGTTCCAGCGCCGTGTTGATGAAGCGGCTGCCCGGCTGGATCGGGTGGTCGTTACCCACCAGGCCGTAACCATGCAGCACAGAGGCCAGCAGGGTTTCGCGATTGATTGCGTGCTTCATCGCCAGGCGAATGTTGCTGTTCTGGAACTGCTGGCTGTCGCACAACATCGGGAAGGTGTAGTGCTGGGCGCCTTTGGTTTCTTCGATCACCAGGTTCGGATTGCGCTTGAGCAAGGCCACGGTTTTCAAGTCGACCTTGTTGATCACATCGACCTGCCCGGTGACCAGCGCATTGATCCGCGCCGCACCGTCGGAGATCGCGATCAGCTCGGCACTGGCGAAATGCGCGCGGCCCGGTTTCCAATAATCGGGGCTGCGTTCCAGGCCCATGCGCACGCCCGGTTCGAAGTCCTTGAGCCGGTAGCCGCCGGTGCCGACGCCAGCCTGCCAGTCCGCCACACCGTCCTTGGCTGGCATGATGACCAGATGGTAATCGGCGACCACATAGGAGAAATCGGCGTTGCCCGAATGCAGCTCGAACACCACGCTGTCAGGGCCTTGGGCGCTGACCTTGGCGACGTCGCCCAACACGGTCTTGGCCGCTGACGTGGACTTGTCACCGAGGTGATGCTGGATCGAGGCCACCACGTCGTCGGCGGTCAGGGTTTTGCCATTGTGGAAGGTCACGCCCTGACGCAGTTTGAAGGTCCAGATGCGCGCGTCCGGGGTCGATGTCCAGCTCTCGGCCAATTCCGGAATCGCGGTGCCGTCCACGGCGATTTCGGTGAGGGTGTTATAGACCGCCGAGAAGCCGACAAAAGTGAAGGTGTCGCTCCAGGAGCCGGGGTCTTTCGAATCGGTGGTGCTGCCACCCGCCAGGCCCAGGCGCAGCACGCCTCCCGGTTTTGGCGTTGCGTCCTGGGCGAATGTGCCCAACGGCAGCCCCATGGAAAACGCCCCGGCTACAGCAGCGGCGGCCGCGCTGTACTTCAGGAAGTCCCGACGGTGGAAACTGAATTCATGGTTCGCTTGAGTAATGTTGTTTTTGTTATCGCTCATTGCATGGCCCCTGATCAACAGCAGAGTGAGTAATGAATTACCGGTTTGAAACCACGTAAAACACCGGGCCAAGGCCCGGTGCACAGATCGTTTGAATCGTTTACGGTCACACCTGGATCGCCTTCACTTCAACAAACTCGTTGAGCCCTTCTTCGCCCCATTCACGGCCATTGCCCGATTGTTTGTAGCCGCCGAACGGCGCCTGATAATTGAACGCCGCACCATTGAGGAAGCACTGTCCGGCGCGCAACTGCCGCCCCAACTGCAAGGCACGCTCAGGGCTGCCGGCCCACACGCCGCTGGACAATCCGAACGGTGAGTCGTTGGCGATCTGGATCGCCTGCGCTTCATCGGCGTAAGGAATCAGGCACAGCACCGGGCCGAAGATTTCTTCCTGAGCGATGCGCATACGGTTGTCGACGGCGGCGAACAGCGTCGGGTTGACGTAATAGCCCCGCTCGAATTCGTCGGCCGTGTCGCCGCCACACACCAGGCGGGCGCCTTCCTGCTGGCCGACCTGAATGTAGTCACGCACGGTGCGCCGTTGCGCTGCCGAACACATCGGCCCGAGGAAACTTTGCGGGTCCAGTGGATCGCCCACGCGCAGGCTTCGGGTTTCGGCGATGGCCAGTTCCACGGCCTCGGCGTAACGACTGGCGGGCAACAACATGCGGGTCAGCGCGGTGCAGGTTTGTCCTGAGTTGATCATCACGTCCTGCACGCCGTAGCGCACGGCGACGGCCAGGTCGGCGTCCTCGGCAATCAGTAACGGCGACTTGCCGCCCAGCTCCAGGCACACGCGTTTGACCGAAGGCGCCGCCGCTTGCGCCACGCGAACCCCGGCGCCGGTGGAACCGGTAAACGACACCATGTCCACGTCCGAGTGTTTGGCCAGCGCTTCGCCGACCTTCGAACCAGGCCCACTGACCAGATTGAAAACGCCGGCCGGCAAGCCGATGGCCTCGATCATCTGCGCCAGCAAAAAGGCATGCAGCGGGGTTTCCTGGCTCGGCTTGACCACCACGGTGCAGCCGGCGGCCAGCGCCGGGGCGAGCTTGCCGATCAGTTGATGCAGCGGGTAGTTCCACGGATTGATGAACGCGCAAACGCCGACCGCTTCGCGAATGATCAGCGAGTTGCCGACCTCGCGCACTTCGTCCATCAGGCCTGCGAGCTCGACGTATTGCTCAAGTCCGAGGATCGGCCCGTCGACCTGCACCGACCTGCACCATTGCACCGGCATTCCCAGTTCAGCGGTGATTACTGCGGCCATCTCGTCGGCCCGCACGCGCAACTGCTCGGCAAGCGCGCGGATGTAGCCGGCGCGCACACTTGATGGCGTCCGTGACCAAGGACCGAAAGCACGGCGGGCGGCAGCCACCGCGTTGTCGACATCGCGCTCATCGCCCAAGGGCACCGAGCCGGTCACTTCTTCGGTGGCCGGGTTGATCACCTCGGCGATGCCCTGCCCTGACGGAGTTTGCCAGCGGCCATCGATAAACAGCGTCTTGTGGTTATGCATAGACCTGAGCCTCCAGCAATTCAGTGGCGCAACGGGTGATGCGCTGGCAAGCGTCACGTAACGGTTCCTCACCCAACACCAGGCCCAAACGGATGTGCCCGGCGGCGCTCGGACCGAACGCTTCACCGGCCAACACGGACACGCCGTGACGGTCGAGCAAGCGGTCGGCAAACGCTTGGGCGCTGAGACCGGTGTCGCGGATATCGACCATCACGAACATTCCGCCATCGGGTTTCAAGGCGCGCACACCGGGGCAATCGGCCAGGCATTCACAGACCAGATCACGGCGCTGGCGATAGGCTTCGCGCATCGCTTCAAGCTCCGGCAGATTGCTTTCGAGCGCGACCACAGCGGCGCCCTGAACAAAGTCCGGCAAACCGTAAAGCATGCACAGCGCGAGGTTTTCCAGGTGCGCGGCCAGGGATGGCGGCGCAATCGACCAGCCGATCCGCCAACCGGTCATGGCGTGGGATTTCGACAGGCTGTTGAGCGTCGCGGTGCGCTCGGCCATGCCCGGCAAACTCGCCGGGCTGACGTGTTCGCCGTCGAACAGCAATTCGCTGTAGACCTCATCGGAAATCAGCCACAGGTCGTGGGCGATGCACAACTGCGATAGGGCGAGCCAGGTGGCGCGCGACAAACTGGCGCCCGAAGGATTGTGGGGACTGTTCAGCGCCAGCGCCCGAGTACGCGGCGTGATGCGGGCGGCGACGTCTTCGGGCAGTACCCGGAAGCCATTCTCGGAGCGCACCGGCACCGGCACGACCACCGCGCCGCACGCACCGAACACCGCTTCATAGGTCACGTACATCGGCTCGGCGACGAGCACTTCATCGCCCGGATTGAGCACGCACTGGGCGACGCAGAACAACGCACATTGCGCGCCGGCCAGAACGGTGACTTGATCCGCCGAGACCTGCTGGCCGCTGCGTTGGCCGTAATGCCGGGCGATGCTTTCACGCAACGCGCGCTTGCCACGCACGTCGGCGTAATGGGTGTTGCCCGCCAACAAGCTATCGATGGCAGCCTGCACAATCGGCACCGGCGTGTCGAAATCCGGGTCGCCGACTGACAACAGCAAAATGTCTTCGCCCTGTTCCTGCAATGCCAGGGCGCGGTAATGGATGTCCCACGCCGCAGCACCATCACCGGCGATACGTTGAGTCAGATCGGAAAAGCGCATGGCGATACCTCAGCCAGAAATTGAAAGTCAGTGCGCGCACGCATGCTTGAGTTCGATCAGGGTCACGCCATTGCGCTTGAAGCCGTGGCGCAAGTCGGTTTGCAACTCGGCCAGGCTTTGCGGCTGGCTCACGGTGCAACCGAAGGCGCGGCCGAGGGCAGCGAAATCCGGGTTGCGCGGCAGCACGCCAATCGGCTCGATATCGAGGCCGAGCATGTCGTCGCGGATCTGCCCGAGCGCGTCGTTGTTCCACAGCAACACCACCAGCGGGCTGTCCAGCTCTTCGACGGCGGTGGCCAGTTCCTGCGCGGTGTAAAGGAAACCGCCATCGCCCACCAGCACCAGCCCTGGCCGTTGCGGCGCGCCGAACTTGGCGCCGATGCCGGCCGGCAAGCCATAACCCAATGTGCCGTAGCCGGTCGGGTGTAACCAGCTGCGCGGCGCCAGGCTGTTGAAGGCGTAGTTGCCGGTGTAGGCCAGTTGGGTCATGTCGGTGCTGATGAACGCGTTTTCCGGCAGTTCGGCGGCAATGCGTTCGAGAATCGCCTGGTGGATCGACTGCAACGGGCCGTGACTGTTTCTTACGGCTTGACGCAGTGCTGAGACGGCGGCGATGGCAGCGCTGGCATCTCGATGAGCGGGCGGCAGGCGCTCCAGCAATCCGGCGAGGGTTTGCTGTGCATCACCATGCAACGCCACTGCGCAGGGATAGAAGTCGTTGAACTTGCGCGGATCGATGTCGACGCGCAGCAGCTGCGCATTCAGCGGCAGGCGCTCGCGCCAGAAATCGGTGTCGGCCATTTCGGTGCCCACTGCCAGCACCACATCGGCCTCGGCGATCATTTGCCAGCCGGGTTCCACGCACAGGGTCGAACCGGCGTTCAGCGGTGCATCCGGCGCCAACAGGCCTTTACCCGCGACGCTGGTGAACAGCGGCGCGGCGAGTCGGGTACTGATTTCTTGCAAGGCATGTTGCGCATTCAGCGCACCGCCACCGGCAAGGATCATCGGCCGTTTGGCGTTTTGCAGTTTGCCTGCGGCTTCATCCAACGCGTCGCTTGAGGCGGCGCCACGGCTTGGGCGACGCACCACGTCGTTGCTCCAGTCGCGGCTGACCTTCGCCGACAGCACGTCGAGCGGCACCGAGATATGCACCGGCCGCGGACGCTCGCTGTCGAACACCGCGTAGGCGCGGGCGATCAGTTCAGGCAAGTCGTCTGTGCTCAACGCAACCGCCGAGAACGCGGTGATCGGCGCGGTCATGGCGCGCTGATCCTGGGTTTCGTGCAGGCAACCCCACCCCTTGCCGAGGCTGGCCGTGTGGTTGACGCTGGAAATCACCAGCATCGGAATCGAGTCGGCATACGCCTGGCCGATACCGGTCGCGGCATTGGTCACGCCGGGGCCGGTGATGATGAAGCACACGCCCGGTTTGCCGCTGACGCGCGCATAGCCGTCCGCCATGAAACTCGCGCCTTGCTCGTGACGGGTCAGCACATGGCGAATGCCGCTGCCGGGCAGGCCGCGATACAGTTCCAGCGTGTGCACGCCCGGAATACCGAACACGGTGTCGACGCCGTAGTTGGCCAACAGACGCACCAGGGCTTGGCCGCCAGTAAATGTCGTGGTTTGCATGTTCACTTCCTCACTCGTGGCCGAGGCGAATCAACGCATCGACCGCAGTCGTGCCATGGGCACCGACCAACAATGGGTTCACATCGAGTTCCAGTAATTGCGCGGCGTTCTCGCAGGCGTAATCGGCCACCGCGCGGATCGCCGTGACCAACGCGTCCAGATCCGCCCTTTCGCGCCCGCGAAAACCTTGCAGTAACGCCGCACTGCGCAGGCTCGAAACGGCATTGCGAATGGCACCGTCGGTGGTCGGCAACAGCAGGCTGCGACTGTCCTTGAGCAACTCCACCAGAATCCCGCCCGTTCCGATTACCAGCGCCAGGCCGAAGTCGTTTTCGCGTTTGATGCCGACAATCAATTCAGCCAAGGGCGGTGTCGCCATCGGCTCCAGCAGGACCTGATCGAACGGCACCTTTGGCGCGTACGCGGCAATGCTGGCGCGCATTGTTGTCAGCGCCGCGCTCAGGGCCGCTTCATCTTTGAGATTCAACGCCACGGCGCCGGCTTCGGTTTTGTGCGGCAGTTGCGCACTCACCGCTTTGAGCACCAATGGATACCCCAAGGCGTTAGCGTCGGCCAATGCCTTGTCCGGCGTGCTCAACACGCCGTTGGGCGTGGGCAGGCCAAAAGCGCGCAACGCTGTTTTCGAATCCCACTCGTTGAGCAAACGACCTTCGCCGGCCAACGCTTGTGGACAATGTGGCACCAGCGCTGATTCACCGAGAGCCAGCAACGCCTGGCGATTGCGCTGATAGCCGGCAATCCGGCCCCACGCGGCCAAGCCGTCTTCGACACCTTGCAGCGCCGCCACGCCTTGGGCATGCAAGCGTTCGCGAGCGTGGGCCGGCAGCAGTTCCGGGAACGCCGAGGTGACAAAACCGGTCTTGCCGTGACGGACCAGGGCGGCGCAGTAAAGCTCCAGCAGCAGGTCGCATTCCTTGCGTTCGCCGGTGTATTCCGACGGGTAATCGAGCACCAGCATCGCCGCATCCGCTTCCGTGCGCAGGGCGCTGTCGAGCATGCGGTTCAGGGCCTCGCCGTCGCCCCAGATCGCGGTGGTGAAATCCAGCGGATTGACCAGGTTGGCGTAGCTTGGCAGCACCTGCGCGAGCTCTTCACGCTGGCCTTCGTCGAGTTTGGGCAAGCTCAGTTCGTTGCGTTCGGCATAGTCGGCAATCAGCCCGGCGTCACCGCCGGAACAGGCCAGCGCGATCAGGCTGTTGCCCGACGGTAGCTTGCCGCACGCTGCCGCTTTCAGGGTTTCGACAAAGCTCACCGGGCCGCTGACGCGGATCACGCCCAGACGCGCAAACAGACTGTCGTACAGCGCGTCCGAACCCGACAGCGAACTGGTGTGACTGAGCGCCAGCTCGGCACCGATCTGCGACACGCCGGTTTTCAGGGCGATGATCGGGATGCCCTTTTCCAGCGCCTTGTGTGCGGCGCGGGCGAAACCTGGAACATTCTTCAAACCTTCAAGGTGCAAGCCGATGGCGGTGACGCGTGGCTCATCGAGCAGCACGTCCATCAATTCGGCGATGCCCAGTTGCGCCTGGTTGCCGACCGACGCCATGTAGGCCACCGGCAAGGAGCGGTCGCTCATCGACAGGTTGTAGGCGAAGTTGCCGCTCTGGGTCAGCACCGCGACGCCCTTCTCCACCGCTTTGCCGCCATGGGCCACCGGCCACAACGCGGCGCTGTGCAGGTAGTCGAGCAGGCCGTAGCAGTTGGGACCGAGCAGCGCCATGTGACCGGCGGCGTTGAGCAACTGCTGCTGCAAGGCCTGGCCTTCGGCGCCGGTTTCAGCGAATCCTGAGGCGTAGCAAATCGCTCCGCCCGCGCTTTTCGCGGCCAGTTCGGCGACGCAGGTCAGGGTCAGCTCGCGGTTGGTCGCGATGAATACCGCGTCCGGGCCGCACGGCAGTTCGGCGATGCTACGCACGCACGGCACGCCTTCAAGGTTGTCGTGCTGCGGATTGACCAGCCACATCTGCCCGAGGTAGCCGCCTTCGGCGCAGCGTTTGAGCGCACGGGCCATGCTGCGGCCACCGACAAACGCCAGGTGGCGCGGCGCGAGCAGGCGCTTGAGGTTGTCACGAATCATCTGCGACATGGGTAATCTCCAGACCGGTCAGCGCAACAGCGGCCGCAGCAATTCACGGGAAATGATGTGGCGCTGGATCTCCGACGTGCCTTCCCAGACCCGCTCGATCCTCGCGTTACGCCAGATGCGTTCCACCGGGCATTCATCCATCAGGCCCATGCCGCCAAAGATCTGCACCGCCTCATCGGCGACCTTGCCGAGCACTTCACTGGCGAACAGCTTGGCCATGCCGGCCTCGCCATCGGTCATGCTGCCCTGGTCCATTTTCCAGGCGGTGTGCAGAGTCAGCAGTTCAGCGGCGCGAATCTGCGTGACCATGTCGGCGAGCTTGAACGAGATGCCCTGATAGGTGCCGATTGGCTGACCGAATTGCTTGCGATCCGCCGCCCATTGCAGCGACACGTCGAGTGCACGTTGCGCCTGGCCGACACAGTTGGCGGCGACCATTACGCGCCCGGCGGTGAGCCAGGCGTTGGCCACGTCCCAGCCCTTGCCGACTTCGCCCAACACTTTGTTGGCCGGCACGCGGCAGTCATCGAAGAACATTTCAAAGGTGTGGTAACCACGGTTGCTCACGCACTTGGGCCCCCGGCGAATGGTCATGCCCGGCGTGTCGCGATCGACCAGGAACGAGGTCACGGCGTTGCGCTGTTTGCCGTTGTGTTCGTAGGTGTCGGTGACGGCGAACACGATGGCGAAATCGGCGTGCCCGGCGTGGCTGATGAAGTGTTTGCTGCCATTGAGCACGAAATCATCACCGTCGCGCACGGCGCGGGTCTTGATCGCGTTGGCATCGGAACCGGCGCCCGGCTCGGTCAGCGCGAAGCAATCGATTTTCTCGCCCTGGATGCACGGCAACAGGTAGTCCTTGATCTGATCGCCGGTGCAGGCCATGAGGATTTTCGACGGCCGCGCAACGAAAACATGCAGCGCCCATGACACCTTCGACAGCTCACGTTCGATCAGCGCCTGGGACACATAATCCAGACCACCACCGCCCACTTCTTCCGGCATGTTGAACGCATAGAAACCGGCGGCGATGGCCTTGCCGCGAATCTGCGCAGCCAGCTCCGGAGAGACTTCGTCGGCGCGGTCGACCGCTTCCTCATGCGGCAGCAGTTCCTTGGCGACAAAGCTGCGTACCGCGTCCACCAACATTTCTTGTTCTTGGGTCAGTTGGAAATTCATGGGGCTACCTGTTGTTCGTTCACGGGTTGGGGAGCGGCGAGCTTATTTGCCGGCAAACTTCGCCGGGCGTTTTTCGATGGAGGCGCGCAAGGCTTCGGCGCCGTCCTCGCTGCGACCGCAGAGCAGACCGGCGGCAAGCTCTGCTTGCAGTTGCTCCGGCAGGCTGCGCTGGGCACCTTCGCGCATGAGTTTTTTGGTCTGGGCGAAGGCGAATGTCGGACCGCTGGCCAAGCGCGCTGCCAGTTCAGTCGTCACTTCGAGCAGTTGCTCATCGGCGCAGACTTCGCCAACGAGGCCGGCCGCCAAGGCGCGGTCGGCGCCCCACAACTCGTCGAGAAACAGCAGGCGTTTGGCTTGTTCGGTGCCGATCAGGCGTGGCAGGTGCCAACTGGCTCCGGCGTCCGGCGAGTAGGCCATGCTGGTGTAGCCGGCCTTGAATCGCGCCGATTGCGCGGCGATGCGCAGGTCGCAGCAGAGTGTCAGGTCCATGCCGGCGCCGACGGCGGTGCCGTTGATGGCGGCGATGGTGGGTTTTTCCAGGCTGTACAAACGGCCCATCAGCGCGTGGGCGGTTTCGGTCCAGCCGTAAGTTTCGAGGGCGCCACGGGCTTCGGCTTCGGCCCATTCGGCGAGGTCGGCGCCGGCGCAGAAGCTGCGGCCGCTGCCGGTGAGTACGACGACTCGAACGGCTGGATCGGTGTTGAACTGGTCGAGCAAGGCGTGCAGGTTTTTCAGGGTCGGGATGTCCAGCGCGTTGCGCTGGGCGGTGCGATTGAGGGTGATCCAGGCCACGCCGGCTTCGACTTGGCTGAGCAGAGAGGAGTGAGTAGTCATGCGAATCCTCGAATTATTGTGTTTGGCATGAGGTGATGCGACTTGAGGCCATACTAAACGAGTGTTCAGCAAGGCGGCAATCCGTGGTCGACTTGGCTGTAACAACCTTAAATTCAATTTAAGTTATTGGTTTTAAACGGTTTATTCTTTATGAGGGGCGTTATAGGAATGGGGCTGTTACAACTTTGAACAACTGGGGACAAGGGATTGGGATTGGGATTGGATTGGGGGCATATCCGTTTCTGCGGTAACGGCGGCTGGCGGTTTCGCTTTTACAGCGAGTCACTTTTGACAAACGCGGTACGCCTCAAAAGTAACCAAAAAGTCTTGCCCCTCCATTCGGTGCCTCGCCTAGGCTCGGCATGCCCTCTCTCCGGCATTGCTCCGGGGGCGGCTACCGCGGCATCCATGCCGCGGGGCCCCCTACGCAATGCCTGCGTTCGGCCTCTGGGAAAGGGGCAGACAGATCAAGATCAAAAGCCGAAGCAACTGCAAGGGCAAGGGCAAGGGCAAGGGCAAGGGCAAGGGCAAGAATGGGATCGTTCCCACGCTCTGCGTGGGAATGCCGCCAGGGACGCTCTGCGTTCCACGGTCGATGCAAAACTTGTGTTTTGCACAGAGGATCTCAGGACATGTCTTTCAGAGCTTGCGCGATAGCGCCCTGCGCACGCTGTCGCTGTTGAGCGCAGGGCTTTCAGGTTCGGCAGCGCTTTGCGCGGGTGCGGGGCTGTCGAGTTCGAAGGAGAGTTCGGCCTCGACCAGGCTTTCAGCTTGAACAGGGCTTGGCGCCCGGCCGCGACTGGCGACCAGGGTGTCCAGCTTCTCGAGGTAGGCGTTCAGGTCGCTGATCAGCAGTTTCTTGCGCTGGGAACCTTGATACAACGCGTAGCAAAGGTAACCGCCGGCCGCCAGAAGGCCGAGTCCGGCGGTGGCAACACCGGCAACACACAAGCCAGACACGATCAGCACGGTCTTCCAGTTGAAGGGCGTCAATTCCAGCTCGGTATTCAACGCACTCGCGTCGCGCAGTACCCAGCGCTTGGACGCCGAGTGGTTCAGCAGGATCGCGTGCAGAGGAGAACCGTCTTTTTTCACGGCGCTGATCAACGAGATATCCTGACCGGTGCGCAATGGAACATCCACGCCACGCAACTTCACATCGTGCTCGACGCCGTCCGCGGTTTTGACCCAGAACTCATGATTGATGATCGACACCGAACTCACACGAACGGGCGTCAGATCCCCGTCTTTACCGTTTACAGGAACGCCACCCGTGGTCGTCACACGCGTCTCACTGAGCTTCTCGCTGCCCACTACTTCACCGCTCAAGACAGTGAAAACAACGCGCTTATCGCCATGAGTGAAGTTGTGCATTTCGATTCCTTGATAGGCCCACGTCAATCGACGCGCAGTAGAAAATCCGTATGCCGCGGATGCTACTAACTAGCCACTATCCTGTCCAGAATTCGCCACCGCGTGTGATGCGGAGCGTCACCAAATACATTCCCACGCGGAGCGTGGGAATGATCAAACGGATGTACACACAATCAATCAATCAATCAATCAATCAAACAGCTCTCGGCGCCAAAACCACCCCACGCTTGCGATGAATCAGGAAATACGCCCCATAACACAGCGCAATAAACCCAAACCCCCAATACAACGAAGGCCGCTGCGTCTCATCCAGCGCCAAAAACACAAACAACGAACAGCACAACGCAATGCACGTCAGGGGCAACAGCGGAAACCACGGCGCGCGGTATTTCAGATCGCTGAGCTTGCCGCCATCACGCAGATAAGCCTTGCGGAATTTGTACTGCGCCAGCGCAATCACAATCCAGGTCACCGTGCCCGACATCCCGCTCACCGCCATCAGCACCATGAACAGCGTGTCTGCCGCAACAAAACTGGTCATCAACGACACCAACGCAAAACACAACGTGATGCTTAGCGCCCGCAGCGGCACCCCGCGCTTGCTCAGCGGAGACAGGCTTTTTGGCGCCATACCCGTCTTCGACATCGCCCACAAAATCCGCGTAGAGGCATACAGGCCCGAGTTACCGACGGAAAGAATCGCCGTGAGAATCACAAAGTTCATCAGGTCGGCGGCATAGGGAATGCCGACCATGTCGAACACCTGCACGAACGGACTTTCCATCAACCCGGCCTGCTGCCACGGCACAATCGCCGACAGCACCACGATCGCCAGCACATAGAAAATCAATACGCGAAACACCACATTGCGCACCGCGCGCGGGATGCTTTTTTCCGGCTGATCGGTTTCGCCGGCGGCCACGCCCATGATCTCGCAACCCTGAAAGGCATAGACCACGGTCATCATCACCGCGAACACCGCCGACAGGCCGTTGGGGAACAGTGAGTCGCCGATCAGGTTGGTCATCATTGGCGCCGGTGCGCCACTGGTCAGCGGGATCGCGCCAAAAATCACCAGCACACCGACCACGATGAAACCGAGAATCGCCGCGACCTTGATCCCGGAGAACCAGTATTCTGCCTCACCGAAAGCGCGCGTCGCCAACGCATTCAGGCCGAACAGCACCACCACGAACAACGCCGACCAGTACCAGATCGGCACTGCCGGAAACCAGCGCACCATCAGCATGCCGGCCGCCGTGAACTCCAGCCCTACGGTGGTCGCCCAACTCATCCAGTACACCCAACCGATCATGAAACCGGTGGCTGGCCCGATGAATTTGGTGGCGTGGGTTTGAAACGAACCGGAGACCGGCATCTGCACGGACAATTCGCCCAGGCACACCATCACCAGGTACATCAGGAAGCCGGCGACCAGGTAGGCCAGAATCGCCCCCACCGGTCCTCCCTGGTTGATCGTCACGCCGGAGCCCATGAACAGCCCGGTGCCGATCACGCCGCCCAGCGACAACATGAAAATGTGCCGGCTCTTGAGGGCGCGGGTCAGTTGGATGCCTTTACGTTCGGTAGATTCGTTCATATCCGCACCTCAATATTCAGCAAGGTGCGAAAGGCAAAAAGAAGGATCAGCTTTACGGCAGTTCATTATTATTATCTCCAATAAGCTTCGAAGACCGCGCGGTGGCGGTTGCGTCGATTATTGGAAGACCATGTAAGGTCCGGTTAACCGTAAAGATCGAAGTTGTAAAAAGTCGTAACGAACTTGTACGTCAGGTGTGCAGCAGCTCGGCCAGCGTCTGTTGCGAACGCTGCAAATGCACCTGAACCTGCGTCGCCAATGCCCGCACGGCCAACTCATCGTTGATCCGCGCAGCCTCTTCCAAGGCACGCAGCACATTGGCCAATGCCCGAAAACCCAATGAGTCGCTGCTGCCGGCCAGGCGATGGGCAAGGTGAGCGACTTCGGTGCAATCGTCGGCCTCGATCGCTTCCTTGAGTGCATCGCGATGCTGCGTGATCGCGTCGCGCAACACTGCCAGCAAGCCCTGAAGTTTTTGTTCGCCGAGCAAGGTGCGATGCGTGTCCAGCAACGGCCAGTCCATCACCTCATCCGCCCTTTGCGGCGCAGGCAAAAGCGCTTGTCCGGCCAAGGCCTGGCGCAAATTGTCGAGCTTCAGGGGTTTGGCGAGGATGCCATCCATCCCGGCATCCAGATATCCGCGTACCAATGCCGGCTGCACGCTGGCGGTCAGGGCGAAAATGCGGCAGTGACGATTCGGCCCCTCGGTGTTGCGAATCCGTTTGCACAACTCGACACCGCTGATGCCCGGCAGATGCACATCGAGCAAAATCAAATCGAAGGTCTGCGCAGCGCAGTGCATCAGCGCCTGTTCGCCCTCCTCTGCAAGCCAGACCCGATGCCCGTCCCCTTGCAACAAACCGCTGACCACTTCACGGTTCAGAGCCACGTCTTCAACAACCAGAACATTGAGCGCGTGATCGGGCTTACTGTGGATCGCCACGTCGGCCAAATCGGCGATGCCCGGTTGCAGCGTCACCTCGAACCAAAAACAACTGCCCTGCCCGACCTCACTTTCAACACCGATCTGCCCGCCCAGCTGCTCCACCAGATGCTTGCTGATGGCCAACCCGAGACCGGTTCCGCCAAAGCGTTGCGCGACCTCTTCACTGGCCTGGGTGAAGCGCTCGAAAATCTTTTCCTGCACCGCCTCAGCAATGCCGATGCCGTTGTCCGTCACGCTCAATCGCAGCCGCTGCCCGGTCTGCCCGGGGAGAGACGTCAGCAACGCCACATCGACGCGAACCTCGCCGCCTTCGGTGAACTTGATCGCGTTAGCCAGCAAATTGCTCAGCACCTGACGCAGGAATTGCTCGGCACCGTGATGCCTGTCAGCGACACGCGGCTCAACTCGGCAGTGCAGCGTCGTATCGTTGCTCAGCGCGCGCGGCTCGAGCAGCGTCAGCACCTCGTCGAGCAAATGCCTGAGCGAGAAATTCACCGGTTCCGGGTGACTGACGCCCTCCTCCAGTCGAGCGAAATACAACACCTCATTGAGTATCGACAACAACCCTTCGCCGGCCTTGTACAGCGCATCCAGACGTTTGCCGTCACGCTCATCCAGATTCGCGCCGCGCAGCAATTGGGCCATGCCAAGAATGCCGTTGAGCGGTGTGCGCAATTCGTGGCTCATGGTCGCCAGGAACCGCGACTTGGCGAGGTTGGCGGCCTCGGCTTCGTCCTTGGCGCGCATCAGGCTGGCGGTGCGCCGTTCGACCATTCGCAGCAACTCATCGCGGTTGTTCTGCAAGGCCAGTCGATCGGTTTCCCGTCGCTCAATGTCACTGAGGATCGCCCGACGCATGTCGTCCAGGGCATGGGCCACGGTGTCGATTTCGTCTTCGTTCGCGCTGCGGCGCTTGTCCAGATGCAAGGGCTCGAGCCAGTCACCGGCAGCGATGCGCCGGGCGAATTCGGCCATGACTTGCAGGTGCCGCGTGACCAAGCGGTAAAACAACCCCGACAGCGCCACCGCCAAACCGCACAGAAACACGCTCATCCACAGCAGGCTGGTCAAACCAGTGGCGTACAAACGCTGATGCACGGCGCCCAGATCGGTGCTGACCTCCAATTGCCCCAGATGCCGCAAAGGCCCGGACGGCGGTTGATAGTCCAGCTCGAAACGCTCGATGCGCAGCGGCCCGACCGGGTCGGCGTTGCCTTGCAGCAGATCGAAATCGGGGCTGCTCAGGTGCACCCGCGCCACGTCGGAAAAGTCCACCAGACCGCGCAATTGCACATTCAATTGTTCCTGGTTCAAGTCCCAGAGACTGCGCTCCAGGCTGGCCAGATAACCGGCGCGGATCAGCTCCATGCGCGAGTCGATGTCACGCATCTCGCGGCGGTATTCGAAGTACAACTGCACGGTGCTCGCCAGCACGGTGAAGCACAGGCTGAACAACAGAATGAACAGCAGCAGACGCCGCAACAGTCCACCGGGCCGGGCGCGGATCATTTGGAATTGACCGGCAGGTTGATCATGTCGCGGTAGGTGACTTCGCTTTCGTTGAGCAAGCGCTCGACCTCCCCGCTGCTGACCATGCGTTGCAATTGCGCGTCGATCTCCGGCATGCGACTGGCGAGCGGGGATTTGCGCGAAACCGCAACCCGCAGGTAATCGACGCTCAAGGCGTTGGGCAACGCGACAATGTCTTGCGCGCCCGGCAGGTTTTCGACGTACAACTGACCGGTGCGCCGTTCCGAAGTGATGAAATCGATGCGCCCACGAATCAGTTTGCCGAAGTTCTGGCGGCTGTCCGAAACCCATTCGATGTTCTGCTGCTGGGCGACGAGGCGGTCGAATTCGACGCCGTAACTTTCTCCGAACAACAACCCGCCCCGGTAATTGGCCAGGTCTTGCAGACGATCAAATTTCACCGGGTGCTGACGGTTGATGAACAGCGCGACTTCTTCGCGCAGCACAGGCACCGTCGAAAAAATCATGCTCTGTTCCCGTTGCGCGGTGCTGTAGGCCAGGGCCACATCGACCCGGCCTTCGGCGACGTCGAGCAGGCAACGTTTCCAGTTGCCCAGCACGACTATTTCGACGTCATAGCCCAAACGTCCGAAGAGGTTTTTCACCACGCTTGGAGCCAGGCCACGCACTTGTTTGCCGTCGCTCCAGGAAATCGGTGGGTACACCGGATAGTCGCAGTAGCGAATGTTCTCGGCGGCCATCGTGCTGTTGGCGACCAGCGCCAGCAACAGCGCAAACACCTGCCACATCAGACTCAGGCCGCCACGCTGGCGGTGAACAGATACCCGGCGCCATGGATGGTGATGATCAGTTGCGGCTCGGCCGGGTCATCGTGCAACTTGCGCCGCAAGCGACCGACCAGCACGTCGATGGAGCGATCGTTGGGCACCCATTCGCGATTGCGGATCTGGTCCATCAGTTGATCGCGGCTCAAGGTGTGCCCGCTGTTGCGCAGGAACACGCTGAGCAACTGATACTCGCCGTGGGTCAGCAGGGTTTCGCTGCCCGTGGCGTCGATGAGACGGCGGCGGTCCGTGTCCAGCGCCCAGTCGGCGAATTGTTTGACGGGCTTGGCAATGGCTGCAACCGCTTGCGGTGTCTGCGCGTGGCGAACCCGGCGGATCAGGTTTTTCGCCCGGGACACCAGTTCGCGAGGATTGAGCGGTTTGATCACGTAGTCATCGGCGCCGCATTCCAGGCCAACGATGCGATCAATTTCGTCGTTGCGCCCGGTGATCAGAATGATCCCGACCTCGGAACGCACTCGCAGCTCCCGGGTCAGGGTCAGGCCGTCCTTGCCCGGCAGGCGGATATCGAGCATCACCAGATCGACGGTCTGGCTCGCCAGGAAAGTGTCGGCCAGCTCGGCCGTGGCGGCGCAATGCACTTCGTAACCTTCCTGGGACAGGTAGGCGTGCAGCAGTTCGCGAATCAGCGGATCGTCATCGACGATCAGTACCCGAGGAGTCATCGCTAGGTGTCCCGCAAATGCCCGAAGGCGTGTTTCTTATTAGAGTGTTTTGTTGCCTTGGCGCCAGAGAGTAGCGACAGCTGAACGAGTGATCAACAGCCCGTCGTCTGGACGCAAAACCGTTGACGACCGCCGGCCTGCAATCCATCGACCCAGGCTTCGCAAATCTGGATGCCTTGCTCCGGGGTAAAGGTGCCGGGGTTGAGGCCCGACTCCAGCCACAAGCCGTCGAGCAATGCACTGAGGCTGATGGCGGCCAGGTCGGCGTCAAAGTTTTCCCAGCCCTCTTCCTGCGCCAACTCGGTCAGCACCTTGCGCAAGATCCCACGGTACTCGCCGTAGGAATGTTCGTGCGCGAGGTTGATCGACTCGGCCGTGCGCACCGCG
This sequence comes from Pseudomonas sp. JAI111, assembly GCF_024809425.1. NCBI lineage: Bacteria > Pseudomonadati > Pseudomonadota > Gammaproteobacteria > Pseudomonadales > Pseudomonadaceae > Pseudomonas > Pseudomonas sp. JAI111. Next base: position 1,170,746 of record NZ_JANUCB010000001.1, read on the forward strand.
CCCCAGAATGCCAGCCAGGCGTCGATCAGTTGCGGGTCGAGCAACTCGGCGGAAAACGAACCGCGAAAAAACGCTGACAATCGTTCGCGGGCCGTCGGCGCAGCCTGTTCCATCGCGTCGCGCAACAGGCTCATTACCCGCCCCGTAATCGCTCGATAGGCCTCGGCGACCAGTTCATCCTTGCCGGAATAGTGGTGGCTGATCAGCCCGACCGAAACCCCGGCCTCGGCAGAAATCTTGCGGATTGAAGCGCCCTGAAAACCATGACGCTTGAGGCACACCAGCGTCGCTTCGATCAGGTTGGCCTTGCGCAACTCCGGCTCCATGCGGGAAAAACGGGCTTCCTGACTCATGCGCGATACTCTCTGTGGATCAATCGTTAGGGACGCGGCGGTAAAGCGCCCGGGCTGAACGACTGTACAGCAAGAGTGTGGCAAGTCTCCAGCAGTCAATCCCGATAACCCGGCGCGACCCGATCCAGCAATCGCAACAGCGCCGCCCAGGCCAGTTGCATGGCGCCCGGGTCGTTCAACTCGCCTTCGTCCAGCGGACGGCCGGGGTCGTTGAATTGACGCTCGGTGTGTTCGCACACCTCGGCGGGCGGCAATACCAACTCACCGGCGGCTTGCGCGGCGAGCTGGATTTCGCAGGATTTCTCCAGATAATACATGCGCAAAAACGCCTGGCTCACGGTCTCTCCGACAGTCAGCAAACCGTGGTTGCGCAGCATCAGCACCGGTTTGTCGCCAAGGTCTTGTACCAGACGTTGCTGCTCGCTCATGTCCAGCGCCACGCCTTCATAGTCGTGGTAAGCAACCCGCCCGTAGAACTCCATGGAAATCTGGTTCACGGGCAACAATCCGCATTTCAATGCAGCGACGGCACAACCGGACTTGGTGTGGGTGTGCAGCACGCACTGCGCATCTTCACGCGCACCGTGAATGGCGCTGTGAATCACAAACCCTGCGGGATTCACCGGGTACGGCGACGATTCGACGGCCCGGCCATCAAGACCGATCTTCACCAGATTGGACGCGGTGATTTCATCGAACATCAGCCCGTATGGATTGATCAGGAAGTGATGCTCAGGCCCCGGAATTCGCACCGAGATATGGGTGAAGATCAGATCAGTCATGCGAAAGTGCGCAATCAATCGGTAACAGGCGGCCAGCTCTTCTCGCAGCTTTTGTTCCGTGGCGCTGCGCAGAGGGGTAGCGATCTCGTTCATTGTTTTGGTTCTCCAGGCTAATCGACTGCGCAAGACAGTAAGGCTGGACGCTTTCAAACGTCCAGCCGTTTGCGCCTACTTGCTGGCCCAGGCGTTGAAGCGCTCTTCAAGTTCTTCGCCGTGATCGACCCAGAACGCCACGTCCATCGACAATGCGCCCTTGAGGTTTTGCGGCGCAGTGGGCACCCATTGCGCGAGCTTGGCGTCCAGTCTGGCGGCGGCTTCGGTATTGGTCGGGCCATAGGGGATCTGCTCGACGTACTTGACCTGCGCATCTGGCTGATTGGCGAAGGCAATAAAGCGCTTGGCCTGATCGACGTGTTTGGAGCCCTTGATGATTGCCCAATAATCCATGCCATAAAGGCTGCCCGGCCAGACCAGCCCGAGGTGGCTGCCATTTTGCGCAGCAGCCGCCACCCGCCCGCTGTAAGTGGAGGTCATCACCACATCCCCGGCCGTCAGCCATTGCGCCGGTTGCGCGCCGGCTTCCCACCACTGGATGTAGGGCTTGAGTTCGGTGAGTTTGGCGAAGGCGCGGTCGACACCTTGCGGCGTGTTCAACACCGAATACACGTCCTCGACCTTCACGCCGTCGGCCAGCAAGGCAAATTCCAGGTTGTACACCGCGCGTTTGCGCAGCCCACGTTTGCCGGGGATTTTCTGCACATCCCAGAAGTCGGCCCACGAGGTCGGGGCCTGCGCCAATTTCTGCGTGTCGTAGGCAATCGCCACGCTCCACACCAGCGCAGCCGAACCGCACGCCTGCGCCGCCTCGGGAATCAACTGCTCGGCGCGCCCAAGGGTTTTCCAGTCGAGTTTTTCGTACATACCTTCGTCGCAACCGCGCATCAGGTCCGGGCCTTCAATCTGCACGACGTCCCAATCGGCGTTGCCAGTGTCGACCATCACTTTGATACGGGCCATCTCACCGTTGTATTCGCTCTGGATCAGCTTGCTGTGATCCGCTGCGCTGAACGGCTGGAAAAACGCCACATCCTGGGCTTTCTGACCGGCTCCGCCGTAACCCACCACTACCATGTCCGGTGCTGCCTGAACGCTGCCCATGGCCAGGGACAGCAACAAGAAACCGTGCTTGAGCGTGTTCGATTTCATCAGTGGTTCCTCTTGCAGGTGCTACTCGACTGAACGCCGACGTGACCCTTTTTATTGTTGTGAGGTTCGCCCCAGGTGCGGGCGCCAAATGAATCTACTGCGAGCCTCAGTAAAAAAACAAGTTGATTTTTTACTACAGGTAAATTTCTATAGGTAAATAATAACAACGCCGAAAACCCGGCCTTTCGGCTTCAGCCCGCCTGGAGTACCCGCACCATGCCGACCTCGTCCCCCGCTTTTACGCACCTGTTCGAACCCTTGCAGCTGCGTGGCAAACGGCTGAAAAACCGCATCATGTCCAGCGGACACGACACCTCGATGCCCACTGACAATCTGGTCAATGAGCAACTGATCGCCTACCACACTGCGCGGGCCGAAGGCGGCGTCGGGCTGATCGTGCTGCAAGTGGCCGGTGTGCATGACAGCGCGCGGTACACCTCGCATGTGCTGATGGCCACTGACGATGCCTGCATCGAGGGCTATCGCAAAATCGCCGAGAGTTGCCACGCGCATGGCACGGTGGTGCTGTCGCAAATCTTCCATCCGGGGCGGGAGATCATGGAGTCCAGCGATGGTCTGCTGGCCGTCGCTTACTCGCCTTCGGCGGTACCCAATGAACGCTTTCGAGTGATGCCGCGTGCGCTCGATCAAGCGATGATCGATGAGATCATCGCCGGTTACGGCGCAGCGGCCCGACGCTTGTATCAAGCCGGAATCGACGGCGTGGAAGTGGTCGCCAGTCACGGTTACCTGCCGGCGCAATTCATCAACCCGCGGGTCAACCGTCGCACCGATGGCTACAACGGCGAGTTGGACCAGCGCCTGCGTTTCCTGCGTGAAGTGATCGCGGCGGTGCGCGCCAACACTGATGACCAGTTCATCATCGGCCTGCGTATTTCCGCTGATGAACGCGACCCTGAAGGCCTGACCGAAGACGAATCCCTGGCTGCCGTGCAATCGCTGCAAACGATGCTTGATTACGTGCACATCGTCGCCGGGACCTCGGCTTCATTGGGTGGCGCCGTACACATCGTGCCGCCGATGGCGATCGAAGCGGCGTATCTGGCCAAGGAAGCCGGCACTTTCAAGGCCAGTCTGTCGATACCGCTGTTCGTTACCGGGCGCATCAACCAACCGCAGGAAGCCGAACTGATTCTGGCGCGCGGTCAGGCCGATGTATGCGGCATGACCCGCGCCCTGATCTGCGACCCGCAAATGCCCAACAAAACCGACACCGGCCACGTCGAAGATGTGCGCGCTTGTATTGCCTGCAATCAGGCGTGCATCGGCCACTTTCACAAAGGCCTGCCGATCTCCTGCATCCAGCATCCGGAAACCGGGCGCGAACTGATCTTTGGCCAGCGGCAACTGACGAAGCAACGCAAACGCATCATGGTCGCTGGCGGCGGCCCGGCGGGGATGAAAGCTGCCGCCGTCGCTGCTCAGCGCGGACATGACGTGACGCTATACGAAGCGAACTCACAACTCGGTGGCCAGGTATTACTCGCGCAATTGTTACCCCGACGTGCTGAATTCGGTGGTGCCAGCACCAACCTGCAACGGGAAATGGAACTGGCTGGCGTGCGCATCGTGCGCAACACCCGCGTGGACCGGGCGCTGGTCGAACGCGAACGACCGGACATGGTGATCGTCGCCACCGGTGCCGAACCGTATTGGCCAGCATTCGAGCGCGGCGGAGAGTTGCAGGTAGTGGACGCCTGGCAGGTACTGCGCGATGAAGTGCAGATCGGCCGGTCCGTGATGGTGGTCGACTGGCGTTGCGACTGGATCGGCCCCGGCATCGCTGAACGTCTGGTCCGCGCCGGGCACCAGGTACAACTGGCCGTCAACGGTACCCATTGCGGGGAAAACCTGCCGCTGTATGTGCGTGATCACCTGGCTGGCGAACTGCACAAACTTGGCATTCCGATCACGCCTTACGCGCGCCTGTATGGCTGCGACAACAACACCGTCTACCTGCAGCACACCGCCAGCGGCGAGCCGATGCTCTTCGAAAACATCGACACACTCGTGCTCTGCCAAGGCCATCAACCGGTCGATACGCTGGGCGCCGAGCTGCAAGGCCTGGTGGAGTTCCGGCGCATCGGCGACTGTCTCGCCCCACGCACCGCCGAAGAAGCCATCTACGAAGGTTTGAAAGTCGCCTGGGAGCTTTGAGGCTGTTTTATACTCCGGGGCTTTTACAGACCCCGGTTTGGAGCACGCCATGAGCAACAGCAGCAAGATGCCGCCTGCCAGCAGCGCGCCCACACAGGACAACGCGGCGGCAGAACCGCATTTTCTCGGCACACGGATTCGTGGGTTGCGTAAACGTCGGGGCATGACCCTGGCGGAACTGGCGCAGATGAGTGAGCTGACGGCGGGCTATATCAGTCAGCTGGAACGGAATCTGGCTTATCCCTCTATTCCGGCGCTGTTCAACATCGCTCGTAGTTTGGGCGTGACCATTCAGTGGTTCTTCGCCAGTGAAGGCAATACCGCGCCTGAGGACAATGGGGTAGTGGTGCGCAAGAACACGCGAATGAGCGTGCATTACGAAGACGGGATTGTGGATCAGCTGCTGACACCACAGCCAAATCGGCAGCTGGAGATGCTGCACTCGAGGTTTCCGCCGGGGACTTACAGTCAGCAGAGCTATAGCCATGAAGGTGAAGAGGCTGGGTATTTGCTGTCCGGGAGTTTTGAGTTGTGGGTAGGAGAGCGGCATTTTCAGCTGAGTGAAGGCGACAGTTTCAGCTTTTCCAGCCAGGAGCCGCATCGGTATGGGAATCCCGGGGAGGTGGACGCAGTGGTCATTTGGGTGATCACCCCACCTTCGTTCTGAGGCTCAGTCGACCTTTAAAGCTAAAAGACTCAGCGGCCTGAAAAAATTGCGAAAAAAAAACCGGCGTTTCGCCGGTCTTCTTTTCGCGTTCGTTTACAACCACCCAAACCCTTTTCCCATCATGGCTGCCAAGCCCAGCGCCGTAGTGATCAACGCGCTGAACAGTAAACGGAAATCCGTACGGGCCTCTCTGCGGTGCTCACGAAAATCCGTACGAGCTTCTTTGCGGTGCTCACAAAAATCCGTTCGAGATTCTTTACGATGCTCACGAAACTCCACGCGAAGGTCGCCGAGGTCCCGCCGCACGTATTCGATATGTGTCTCAAGTTGGGATACACGCGGTTCCATCGGGTTTTCTCCTGGAGGACCTGGTGGTCTTCTTCCATTATCGTCACTGCCGTTCTTTTTGCTGCCTGGGAAACGGTCAGGGTAATGCTCATCAAGATTTACCAGCACAAAAGGCTCACTCATCGCTGACCTCCAGCACACTGGTTTTGCACTCGTCCTGAACGATGATATTTGCCAGCGCATTGAGCGAGTGCAGACGTACAAACCCACAATGCTTGCAGTTAAGCATCACCGCTGGCGTGCCGAAACGTAAATACTCCTGACCTCGCGCCCAAGGCAATCCGACACCGGTTGCACCGGCCTGGAGTGGCAATTCCCACTCATCGTGCTCACAGAATGGGCACCCGGTATTTTTTATTCGCGCCTTGAATATATTGGCTAAGCGCCCCGTATCCAGATGAATATCCCTAGGCATTGGCTAACCTCGCGACATCCCCGGGCTGATCGCCATTCTGAAACTCTTCTTCACCGCCGTTGTACATCGCCACCTCTTCCTTGAGGGAATAAATCTTCGATTAAACGAACAACCATCAGATGGTGTGCCACGTTCGGTTTTTTGCGTGACCGCGATGTCAATATCCGGGCCTTCGCTACAAATCGAATATACGCTCGATCAATCTCGGACGTATCTGCGTACGAAGTAAGAAGATTCGCACCGTTGCGTAAGCCCGGAATTCTCTTTGTAGGATCCGTCCACAACGCTTTTTTCTGAGGCTGAAAATCGTCGGCTTCACAGATTTTTCTGATGAGCCGGGTCGTCAGATTGCAGAGCCAGAGGGCCTTGCGGCGAAAGCCCTTCATCGCTCTCAGGTGTTGCTGGAGTTGGAGGAGTGCTGGGGAGGAAAAAGCCTACAAGCCCCAAGAACCCGATTTCAATCAGTGAAAGAATTCCAAAGGTGATGAAGCCAAAGATCAGCCCGGCAACCACAATGCTCAAAGGATGAATTTGCGCCGCGTCGGGGCTATCCAGCATGTAGAGAAAAGCCTGAATAGCGACGGCGACAAAGGCCGCAACGGCTGCCATCAGCTTGATAATCAACCAAAGCCGTCGCCATCTGTTCATGGTCTGCCCCGCCATCCGGTGAATTAGCTCTTTATGCATGATAGCTAATGAGGGGGATCCGCCTGCTCTTCCCTGACCGCCCGTCGAGATGAATAACCAAATCGCCAGAAACGAAAAAGCCCCGTAACTTTTCAGTTACGGGGCTTTTTCTATGTATGGCGGAGAGATAGGGATTCGAACCCTAGGTACCGGTGAAGGTACAACGGATTTCGAATCCGTCCCATTCGGCCACTCTGGCATCTCTCCAACGGCGCGCATCATAACAACACTTTTGCCGGAAGCGAACCCCCTAAGCGAAATTTTTCCGTGCTATCAGATGCTTGCGTCGATTAAAGCGGTACGCCCAGACGATTGGCGACTTCTTCGTAGGCTTCGATGACGTCACCGAGGCCCTGACGGAAGCGGTCCTTGTCCATTTTCTTGCCGGTGGCCTTGTCCCACAGACGGCAGCCGTCCGGGCTGAATTCGTCGCCCAGGACGATGGAGCCGTCGGAGAACACGCCGAATTCCAGTTTGAAGTCGACCAGAAGCAGGCCGGCGTCGTCGAACAGTTTGCTCAGGACTTCGTTGACCTTGAGCGACAGTTCTTTCATGCGAACCAGCTGCTCGGCGGTGCCCCAACCGAAGGCCACGACGTGAGATTCGTTGATGAACGGGTCGCCCTTGGCGTCGTCCTTCAGAAACAGTTCGAAGGTGTAAGGGTTGAGCTTCATGCCTTCTTCGACGCCCAGGCGCTTGACCAGGCTGCCAGCGGCATAGTTACGCACGACGCACTCGACCGGGATCATGTCGAGTTTTTTCACCAGGCATTCGTTGTCGCCCAGCAGTTTATCGAACTGGGTCGGTACGCCGGCCGCTTCGAGTTTCTGCATGATGAAGGCGTTGAACTTGTTGTTCACCATGCCTTTGCGGTCGAGCTGCTCGATGCGCTTGCCGTCGAACGCCGAGGTGTCGTTGCGAAACAGCAGGATCAAGCGGTCAGCGTCGTCGGTCTTGAAAACCGATTTGGCTTTGCCGCGGTAGAGTTCTTCACGTTTTTCCATGATGGGCTCCGCTTGCTAAGTAGGTGGGCTAGGCGATGTGTCGCCAGTCGAGCCCTGAATCTTGATCGGCCAATTGCAGCCAGTCCGGGTCGCACCCGAGGGTGTCGACAAAACATTGCCGGGCCAGCTGCGGCAGGTTGTTCTTGCTGCTCAGATGGGCCAGGACCAGGTGTTGCAGGCCTTGCCAGCCCAACTCGGCCACCAGGAATGCCGCCTGATGGTTGTTCAAATGTCCCAGTTCACCGCCCACCCGTTGCTTCAAAAAGTACGGGTAGTGACCACGAGCGAGCATGTCACGGCAATGGTTGGACTCGATCATCAACGCATCGAGGTCCCGATAGCCGTCCAGCACCTTGTCGCAATACGAGCCCAAGTCAGTCAGCAGGCCGAAGCGCCGCTCACCGTCACTGAAGACGTACTGCGTCGGCTCCTGAGCGTCGTGGGCCACGGCAATGACCCCAATACTCAGTGCTCCGATCTGCAGTTGCTCGCCGCCAGCCAAAAGGCCAGCCGGTTCGATCGGTTTGCGCATCCCGCGCAGGGTACCGCGACTGAGGTAGACAGGCAGATTGTAGCGCCGAGACAGCAAACCCACGCCATGCACGTGGTCGGCATGTTCGTGGGTCACGAGTATCGCGCTCAGCTGAGCCGGGTTCACACCCAGTCGCAGCAGGCGTTTTTCAGTTTCCCGCAGGGAGAAACCACAATCGACCAGTACATACGTGTCAGCGCTGGCTATCAGCGTGCCGTTCCCTTGGCTACCGCTGCCGAGAACGGCAAAACGCATGTGATCAGCCCAGGTTGTCCTGAATCACGCTCAACACTTTGCGCGCCACTTCTGCCGGCGCCACGGTGTTGATGTTTTTCTCGACGGTGACCTGTACGTTCTCGCCCACTTTGCTCAGACGAACCTGATAACGCTCGGCACGGGCTTCAACTTCTTCCTTGCTCGGCGCACTGCCGAACAGGCCGCTCAAGAAGCCAGGCTTCTCGTCTTTCTTCTCGGCTTTTTCGGAAAGGTTGATGTAGTACAGGCCCAGGCTGCGGTTGATGTCTTCAACGCGCCATTCGCCTTGTTCCAGCGCACGACCGACGCTTGACCAGGCACGGTCCAGGTCGGTGCCGACGTTCAGAACAGGGTTGCCACTGCCGTCTTCGCTCAGGCTGACCCGGCTTGGCGTATCGAAATCACGCGAAGCCAGCATCGAAACCGAACCGCCCTTCTCAGAAGTGCGGCTCATGCTCGCGAGCATGTCGTCGACCAACGCTGCGTCCAGGCCAGTGTTGACCGAACGGTTGGTGAAAGCCACATCGGCGGTGCTGCCGGCAGGACGCTCGGCGCTGACCACATAGACTTCACTGGTGTTGCGTTGCACGCCCGGCTCGATACGCACCCGAATGCGGGTTTCGCTGTCGGGTGCGACGCCGGCTGCGCTCAGGCGCTTGGCCATCGCTGCGGACAGTTCGTCGGAATGTTGCCAGGTGGTGGTGAATTCACCGGTTTGCGGGCGCTGTTCGTCCAGACGGAAACCGTTGTCCTGGAAGAATTGCACGGCCACTGGCCAGACTTCAGCGGGTGGATTCTGGGCAACGATCCAGCGCGAATCACCGGTCTTTTGCAGGGAATACCCGGTAGCGTCGGCCCCTGCCGACAACGGCTGCGGACGCGGCACGACGTATTCGCCCTTGACGGTGTCATCAGCGACGTTACGCGGAATAGGCAGCAGCGGGTCCAGACGTTTGGCGGTGCTGACGTCCGGCGGCAATTGCATGGGTGCAGTCTGTTGCGCTTCCAGGTAATCGCTACCACGGTCACGGAAATAACCTTCCGGGCCCCAGACCCATCCACAGCCACTGGTGCTGGAGATAATCAAGGCAAGTGCGGAAAGTCCGGCCAATCGCTTCATGCGTAGTGCTTCCTCAATTAAACCAGTACGCCGGACTGGCGCATGGCCTGCCGCAGCGGTTCGTGACAGGCAGGGCTGAGCCAGGTGAGCGGCAGACGGATACCGTCCGGCATCAAGCCCATTTCATGCAGAGCCCATTTCACGGGGATAGGGTTGGATTCGATAAACAGGGTTTTATTGAGCGGCATCAGCTTTTCGTGAATCGCGCGGGCAGTAACGGCGTCGCCTTTCAGGGCAGCGTTGCACAGGTCGGCCATGTCGCGCGGGGCAACGTTGGCGGTGACCGAGATGTTGCCTTTGCCGCCGAGCAGGATCAGTTCGACTGCGGTGGCGTCGTCACCAGACAAAACCAGGAAGTCCTTGCTGACGCCATCGATGATGGCTTTGGCACGGCTCAGGTCGCCGGTGGCTTCCTTGATGCCGATGATGTTTTTCACGGTAGACAGGCGGATCACGGTTTCAGCCAGCATGTCGCACGCCGTGCGGCCCGGCACGTTGTACAGGATCTGCGGAATGTCGACGGCTTCGGCGATGGCCTTGAAGTGCTGGTACAAGCCTTCCTGGGTCGGCTTGTTGTAATACGGAGTGACCAGCAGGCAAGCGTCGGCGCCGGCGGTCTTCGCATTAGTGGTCAGCTCGATGGCTTCGCGAGTCGAGTTGGCGCCGGTACCGGCGATCACCGGAATGCGCCCTGCAACCTGCTTCACCACGTAACGAATCACTTCGATGTGTTCGTTCACGTCAAGGGTGGCCGATTCACCTGTGGTGCCGACCGCCACGATGGCGTGGGTGCCGTTTTGCAGGTGAAAGTCCACCAGTTTGCTCAGGCTGTCCCAGTCGAGACGACCTTGTGCATCCATGGGTGTGACCAGTGCCACCATACTGCCCGCAATCATGCAACCGCTCCTGCCGGAAAAAGAGAGCCGTAATGGTACTGGCGCCAAGATGCTTGTACAAGCGAAGTACTGCGCTGCTGCCATTCCCCTTGGCGCTGCTTTTCGCTACCCTTCAGACTTTGATCGGTACTGATAAGCTCGTACGCCGGGTTCCAGCCTTCATTTTCGGCATCACAAGCCCCGATCCAGCGTTGCCACCCCTCGTTCCTGCCACTCTGGAGCAGGTTGCAACCTTCCGGCTCGGGTTTTCTGAATTCGCATCCGCAGGCTCGTCCCCGGTAAAAAAGCCCATTAAGGTATCGACCGCTCATCGCTTTAGGAATGCTGCATGTCCACCCCCACAGTTCGCGAACAATTCCTTGTCATCAGTGCCCTCGGCGCCAACCCCATGGAGCTGACTAACGTCCTGTGCCGCGCCAGCCATGAAAATCGCTGCGCCGTGGTCACCTCTCGCCTGACCCGTCATGGCGAGTGCAGCGCGTTGGTCCTTGAGATCTCCGGCAGCTGGGACGCCCTGGCGCGCCTGGAAGGCAGTCTGTCGAGCCTTGCCAAGAAGCACGCCTTCACCGTTAACGTGGTGCGCAGCGCAGCCCTGGAGAACCGTCCACAGGCCTTGCCGTACGTCGCTTATGTCAGCTCGGCCTATCGCTCGGACATCATCAACGAGCTGTGCCAGTTCTTCATGGACCACAACGTTGAACTGGAAAACCTGACGTGCGACACGTACCAGGCGCCGCAAACCGGCGGCACCATGCTCAATGCCACGTTTACCGTGACCTTGCCTGCCGGCGTGCAAATCAGCTGGCTACGTGATCAGTTCCTGGATTTCGCCGACGCGCTGAACCTCGACGCCCTGATCGAACCGTGGCGCCCACAAAACCCAATGTAAGGAAGCTTTCATGGCCGTTGCCATCGACCAACCGGTTGCCGACTTCGAAGCACCCGCCACCAGCGGGCAGACCATCAGCCTCGCGAGCCTCAAGGGCAAGCAAGTGGTGATCTACTTTTATCCGAAGGACAGCACGCCAGGCTGCACGACTCAGGGTCAAGGCTTTCGCGATCAACTTGAAGCCTTTAAAGCGGCCAACACCGAAGTATTCGGTGTGTCCCGTGACAGCCTCAAATCCCACGAAAACTTCAAGGCCAAACAGGCGTTTACCTTCGAGCTGATCAGCGACAAGGAAGAAGCGCTGTGCCAGTTGTTCGATGTGATCAAGCTGAAGAAGCTGTATGGCAAGGAATACATGGGTGTGGATCGCAGCACCTTCCTGATCGACAAGAATGGCGTGCTGCGCCAGGAATGGCGTGGCGTGAAGGTCCCAGGGCATGTGGATGCGGTTTTGGCTGCAGCTCAGGCACTGAACAAGGCCTGATTCATCTGTTGCCTGTTATTACGCCTTCGCGGGCAAGCCCGCAAAGAGACGCTCAGCCTCACTGAAGAATCAGGGCTGAGCGTTAGAGCAGGGGCGCCACTATCGGCTCCTTGCGTGGCCACGCGTCGAGCACAGCCTTGAACAGCGTCGCCAGGGGAATCGCAAAGAATACCCCCCAGAAACCCCACAACCCGCCAAACAACAACACTGCGCAGATGATCGCCACCGGGTGCAGGTTGACCGCCTCCGAGAACAGCAGCGGCACCAGCACGTTGCCGTCCAGGGTCTGAATGATTCCGTAGACCGCCATCAAATAGATGAACTGGTCACTCCAGCCCCACTGGAACAACGCAATCAGCATCACCGGAACCGTCACCACTACCGCCCCGACATACGGCACCACCACCGACACGCCCACCAGCAACGCCAACAGCGCCGCGTAGTTGAGCCCCATAACGACGAAACCGATGTAAGTCACGCCACCGCAAATGACAATCTCGATGACCTTGCCGCGAATGTAGTTGGCGATTTGCCGGTTCATCTCATGGGCAACCCTTGTGATCAGCGTACGCTCACGCGGCAGGTAACCAAGCACCCACTGGCCGATCATCTCCCGGTCCTTGAGGAAGAAGAATACCAGGATCGGCACCAGGACCAGGTAGATCATGATGTTCACCAGCAGCGGCAGACTCGACAGCGAGAAGGTCAGCGCCCACTGGCCAAACTTGCCGATCTCGCCCCGCGCCAATTCGATGGCCTGCAACACCTGCTCATCGGACACCAGATGCGGATAGCGCTCAGGCAGCAGCAACAGTAGCGATTGCCACTTGGCAAGCATGCCGGGCAGTTCATTGAACAGCGTGATCAGTTGATGCCAAAGCAACGGCACCACGACAACGATGAAGACCAGCAAAACGCCCATGAACAATGCAAAGACCAGCCCTACCGCGACAGCGCCCGGAACGCGCAAACGCTCGAGCGTGAGGACCAGGCCTTGCATCAGATACGCAAGCACCATCCCGGCCAGCACTGGCGCGAGCATGCCACCCAGCGTAAGTACGGCGGTAAATGCCAGAAACAGCAGAACCGCCAACACCACGGCTTCTTCGTCGGAAAAGTAGCGCTGAATCCAGTCGCGTAACACCTTGAACATCAATAATCCTTAGAAATGAACGCAGCAGATTCAGGCTTTTTTCAACCAATAGCGGTAAACACCCGCCTCATCTTCTTCGCGAAGCAGCGTATGACCGGCCAATCGGGCAAAGGTGCGAAAGTCGCGTTGGGAGCCGGCATCTGTCGCGGTGACCTTCAGCACAGCGCCACTGGCCAGCTGATTGAGTTCCAGCTTGGCCTTGAGCAAGGGCAAAGGGCAATTGAGGCCACTGGCGTCCAGTTCGGCGTCATGGGCTACAGCATCGGTCATTGCGTCACTCCGGGTCAGGTGGGGGAGTTGCCTAGAATATCTGGTCCCAAGCCAAGTGTCCGGCTACAGTAAGCTCTTTGTCGACTAAGGCTTTGTGCATGACTTTTTTGCGCCCTACCCTGCTGACGCTCGCTTGCCTGCTCGCCTCACCGGGCTTCGCTGACGACTTGCCGTCACTCGGCGACGCCAGTTCTGCCATCGTCTCGCCGCAACAGGAATACCAACTGGGCCGCGCATGGCTGGCGCTGCTGCGCAGCCAGGTTAAACAGCTCAACGATCCGCAGCTCAAGGATTACGTCGAATCCAGCGTTTACCGCCTGGTGGAGACCAGCCAGGTCAATGACCGGCGCCTGGAGTTCATCCTGATCAACAGCCCGCAACTCAACGCCTTTGCGGCGCCGGGCGGGATCGTCGGGGTCAACGGCGGACTATTCCTCAACGCGCAGACCGAGGGCGAATATGCGTCGGTACTGGCCCACGAATTGGCTCACTTGTCGCAACGCCATTTTGCCCGTGGCGTTGAAGCGCAACAGCGCATGCAAGTACCGATGATGGCAGCCCTGCTGGCTGGTATCGTGATTGCAGCGGCAGGCGCTGGTGACGCGGGGATCGCGGCGATTGCCGGTACTCAGGCAGCAGCCATTCAGGAACAGCGACGTTTCTCGCGCCAGAACGAACAGGAAGCCGACCGCATCGGTATCCTCAATCTGGAAAAGGCCGGTTACGACCCACGGTCGATGCCGACGATGTTCGAGCGGTTGATGCGCCAATACCGCTTCGATGCCAAACCACCTGAATTTCTGCTGACTCACCCGGTAACCGAATCGCGTATCGCCGACACCCGCAACCGGGCCGAACAAGCTAAACCGGGCGGTATCGAAGATACGATGCGCTATCAGCTGATTCGTGCGCGCGTCCAACTGATCTATGAAGAAACCCCGGGACTGGGCGCCAAACGTTTCCGCGCGCAACTCGATGAGAACCCGAGCAGCGACGTCGCCCGATATGGTTTGGCGATTGCCCAGATCAAAGGCGGCCAGCTCAATGAAGCTCGGGAAAACCTCAAGCTGCTACTGGCCAAGTCGCCGAACGAGATCATCTACAACCTGGCACAGGTCGATCTGGACATCACCAACAACCGCCTGCCCGATGCGCAGACGCGGGTCGACCGGATGCTCACCCAGTATCCCGGCAACTATCCGTTGAACCAGGTGCGTGTAGATCTGTTGCTGAAACAGAACCGCACCGCCGACGCTGAAAAGGCCCTAGAAGGCCTGCTCAAGTCGCGTCCCGACGATCCAGATGTCTGGTATCAGGTGGCCGAAACTCGCGGTCTGTCGGGCAATATCATTGGCCTGCATCAGGCACGTGCAGAGTACTTTGCTCTGGTTGGGGATTACCGTCAGGCCATCCAGCAACTGGACTTCGCCAAACGCAAGGCGGGTACCAACTTCCCGTTGTCTTCGCGCATCGATGCGCGCCAACGCGAGCTGATGGAGCAGGAGCGCATGATCAAGGACATGATGGGCTGACGCTCACAAGGAACCTGAATTCCGCGCACAAAAAAACCGCCTCTTTCGAGGCGGTTTCTTATTCAGCCATCTACTGGTTTATTCAGCCAGTTTGAAGGTGATGAAGCTGGCACGACCTTGACGCAGAACACGCATTGAAACCGAGCGGTTCTTCGGCAGCGCCTTGGCAATTTCAGTGAACTGCTTGCTGTCGCTGATGGCCTGGTTGTTCAGGTGAGTAATGATATCGCCAGGTTGCAAGCCGATCAGTTCAGCTGGACCTTCTTGAACCTCCTTGATAACCACCCCACCCTTGAGGTCATAGGTCTTCTTCTGCTCAGCGGTCAAATCGCCGACGGCAACACCCAGACGATTGCTGCTGGCTTCAGCACCGGATTTAAGCGGTGAATTCAGCTCCGAACCCTCATCAGGAATCGCCCCCACAGTCAGCTCGACATTTTTGCGTTTGCCTTCACGGATCACTTCGAGATTGGCCTTGGCGCCTTCTTTCAGTGCACCGACCAGATGCGGCAGATCGGCAGACATGATGATCGGCTGACCGTTCATGCTCAAGATCACGTCGCCCACCTGCAGACCACCTTTGGCTGCCGGACCGTCGTCCTGGATCTGAGCCACCAGCGCACCGGCCGGTTTTTCAAGACCGAAAGACTCGGCCAGATCCTTGCTCACTTCCTGAATCACCACGCCCAGCCAGCCGCGGCTGACTTTGCCACCGGCTTTCAGCTGGTTGGAAACGTCCATCGCGACGTCGATGGGAATCGCGAACGACACGCCCATGAACCCACCGGAGCGGGTGTAGATCTGTGAGTTGATCCCGACCACTTCACCGGCCAGGTTGAACAGCGGGCCACCGGAGTTACCCGGATTGATCGGCACGTCGGTCTGGATGAACGGTACATAGTTCTCGTTCGGCAGGCTGCGACCGATGGCACTGACGATGCCTTGGGTCACCGTGTGATCGAAGCCGAACGGCGAGCCGATGGCAACAACCCACTGGCCGGCTTTCAGGTCTTGGGATTTGCCGAGTTTCAGTACCGGCAGGTTTTTGCCTTCGATCTTCAGTAATGCCACGTCGGAACGTGGATCTGTGCCGATGAGCTTGGCTTTCAACTCACTGCGATCGGCAAGACGAACCAGGATTTCGTCAGCATCTGCGATCACATGGTTGTTGGTCAGGATGTAACCATCAGGCGAGATGATGAAACCCGAACCCAGGGACTGCGCTTCACGGCGATCACCACGAGGCGAGCGCGGCTGCGGCATGCCCCGTTCGAAGAACTCACGCAGCGCGGGCGGCAAGCCTTCAAGATCAGGCATCTGGCCAGAAACTTTACGATCTGGCAGTTTTTGCGTGGTACTGATGTTTACCACCGCAGGCGAAGCCTGCTCGACCAGTTGCGTGAAGTCAGGCAATTCGACTGCTTGAGCAGCGACCGCCTGACCGAGCACCAGCACGGTGGCAAAAATGGAGAGATAAGACTTCAAGCGTGGTATCGACATACGGCTCCCGTTACGACGAGCATGGTTAAGCGATATGGAGCAAGGAACACCGGGAAAGATACGCCGGTATTTTTGTTCCGGGAACAACAAAACAAGGCCAGAGCCGTGAGGCTCTGACCTATAGAAAAATTCAGGTTTTTTTGCAAATTGAAATGCTCACCAAACATTTCGGCATCAGCTCACTACTTGGTTGCAGTGGCATCGGTGCGCATGGACAGCGCAATCCGTTCAGCAGTACCTATTGGAATCTCGCCGACCACAGTCACCATTATTTCGCCTTGAGGAGTCGTCAAGCGTCGAGAAACAGCAACGGTTGGTCCTAGCTGTGTGCGAGTGTCGGTGACAGTCGCACCGTTCAACGGCTCAAGAAACACCGAAAAACGCGCCAGACCATCGTCATACATCAGACTGTTGACCTGGGTTTTGGTCTCAGGATCCTTGCGGGCATTGCTGCTGGTCAACTCGAAACCTGGCGGTAGCCAGTCCGAATGCCAGACTTGCGCAACCTTGGCGGCAGACGCCTTGTCACTATCGAGGGCGATAGCTTTACAGTCGGGGCCCGGCTGCAATTCACTTTCCTGCGGTACATCGGTGTCCAGTTGCGTGAACTGGAACCGCTCCAGCAGTTGCCCTTTCTCATTAAGCAGCAATGACTTGAGGGGCAGGCCGGTTTCTTTATCCAGATGCAGTTCAAAACCGTATCGGTGCTGATCACGGGGTACCAGTGAAACGATCACTGCCGCCCGCCCAGCCACGCGCGACTTGCCGATCACGGCAAGGTCGTACCAATTCTTCAGCTTTTGTGGATCGAGTGAACGAGCAGCGGAGCTGGGGGAATCCCCAAGCCCTGCGATCAGGGTGCCGCTGACACATTGAGTATGACCATCAATGCGCACGACTTCCTGCGCTGAGCCGTCGAGCTGGAGTAAACGCTCTCGGACCTTGCCATCCTGGACGCGGTGCCAGATGTTATGGGTAGAAAAACTACCGTTACGCTCGTAAACAAAAGTGCCGTGAAAGCTTTGCTGTTGCTCGGCTTGGCCCAGGCGTGTCAACCAGTCCTGGGCTTCATCAGCATAGGCTGGAACAACAAACCAGCCACCGAGCAGAAGCGAAAGTAGAGGTATGGCGCGCATGATCCTCCTTAACGGTTTTCCAGGCTCGCTGCACGAGCGTAAGGCAGAGCGCTTTCAGTACCTTTCAGTGCAGCCTGTTGAGCATGTTGGCGCAAGTAGCCTGGCAGACGCTGATCGTGCCAGCCTGGCTGACCTTGCAATACGCCGTTGGCCATAGGGCCAGTGGCATCCGAACTCTCATTGTAGCCTGCTAATACGGCTGGGCCTTTAACTTGAGGAGCAACCAGGCTTTGTTGACTGGAACGCTGTGCCAGCTCAACACCAGCGATCTCGTCCTGGTTATACAGACGAACACCAGCCAGTACGGCAACGGTTACCGAAGCGGCAACGGCCAGTCGACCCAGGCTGCGCCATGGACTGCGAGATGCTTTTGCCGGTACGGCTTCGTCAGCCAACGCAGCAGAAACTGCCGCAGCGATGTCCAAGCGTGGAAGCAGCAAATCCTTGTGCATTACTGCCCGAGCGATTTGATAACGAGCCCAGGTTTCACGGGTTTCGACATCGTCAAAGGCATTCAACACCCGACGCAATTCCAGTTCGTCCGCTTCGTTATCCATCACTGCGGACAGCGATTCCTGCAGGGCTTCACGACTCATGGCGTTCCTCTCTTGGCTATCGCCGCTGTCTCAGTTTTCCTGCAACAACGGCTGCAGGGCTTTATCGATGGCCTCCCGAGCGCGGAAAATCCGGGAGCGCACGGTACCCACCGGACATTGCATGACGGCTGCAATGTCCTCGTAACTCAGACCATCGAATTCACGTAAAGTTAACGCCGTACGTAAATCTTCTGGCAGTTGCTGGATGGTTCGATGGACGGTGCCTTCGATCTCATCCCGCAGCAATGCACGCTCTGGCGACTCGAGATCCTTGAGGCCATGATCGCCATCGTAGAACTCTGCATCTTCGGAACTGACATCGCTATCCGGCGGCCGACGGCCGCGTGAAACCAGATAGTTCTTCGCCGTGTTGATGGCGATGCGGTAAAGCCACGTATAAAACGCGCTGTCTCCGCGAAAATTTCCAAGTGCGCGGTACGCCTTGATAAAGGCTTCCTGTGCCACATCTTGGGCTTCATGGGTGTCGTGCACGAAACGCACGATCAACCCGAGAATTTTGTGCTGATATTTCAGCACTAGCAGATCGAAAGCTCGCTTGTCGCCGCGTTGAACGCGCTCGACGAGCTGCTGATCCTCTTCCTGGGTTAGCATGAACACTCCTCGATAAGCTCGGAGGAGGCTTGCATAACTAAACGACCAGGCTTGCAAACATAGACTCGGGCTTTTCGCAAAAGTTCTCCCCCTCCAAGCAAGTTTCCTGCGGGCTCTGATTTGGCACGCACGAAAAGCGCAGCTCGGCATGACCCGGCTGCGCGAATAATCTTGTCATCGGATCCGCCAGGAAGGACCAAACGCACGTCCCATCCTGAAGCCGACACTGTCCTTCTTTTCAGGCACCGTCTATTGATCTTGAGCCTTCCGCAAAAGTTCCAAATATTTATAGCCGGGCGAATGCGACATTGTGCAACCGTGAATAGAAAAAGAATGTTAAATCGCTGATACAGTCGCGTTGTCGCCAACCCGGCGAAAAAACCATCCGACGAAGCGTCAGATATTTTCCGTCACAGTAGTTTCACAATGCCATATGCGCTCGGGTATTGTGCCGCTCCCCCCCTCTATATACTAGTGGGCTGTGTGGCTGCCTCGACTCGCCGTTCCAGGAGTCTTGCGCCAACCCCGACCCGGGTCGCTTTGAGCGGAATCCTGAAATGAGCCAACAGTTTCAACATGATGTTCTGGTCATTGGCAGCGGCGCTGCCGGTTTGAGCCTTGCGCTGACTTTACCCGGTCATTTGGGTATCGCCGTACTGAGCAAGGGCGACCTTGCCAACGGTTCCACGTTTTGGGCCCAGGGCGGTGTCGCCGCCGTTCTGGATGACACCGACACTGTCGAATCCCACGTCGACGACACCCTCAATGCCGGCGGTGGCCTCTGCCACGAAGACGCCGTGCGCTTTACCGTCGAGCACAGTAAAGAGGCGATTCAGTGGCTGATCGACCAAGGCGTGCCCTTTACCCGCGATGAACAATCCGGCACCGAAGACGGTGGATTCGAATTTCACCTGACTCGCGAAGGCGGTCACAGTCATCGGCGCATCATTCATGCCGCCGACGCCACGGGCGCGGCGATATTCAGAACCTTGCTCGCCCAGGCCAGACTGAGGCCGAATATCGAGTTGCTGGAACAGCGGGTCGCCATTGACCTGATCACCGAAAAACGCCTTGGCCTTGAAGGCGATCGTTGCCTGGGCGCTTATGTGCTGAATCGCGGTTCCGGTGAGGTCGACACCTATGGTGCCCGTTTCGTGATCCTCGCATCCGGCGGCGCGGCCAAGGTCTACCTCTATACCAGCAACCCTGACGGCGCCTGCGGTGATGGCATCGCAATGGCCTGGCGTTCGGGGTGCCGGGTGGCAAACCTGGAATTCAACCAGTTCCATCCGACCTGTCTTTATCACCCGCAAGCCAAGAGCTTCCTGATCACCGAAGCCCTGCGCGGTGAAGGTGCTCACCTGAAGCTGCCTAATGGCGAACGGTTCATGCAGCGCTTCGACCCGCGCGCCGAACTGGCGCCACGGGACATCGTCGCCCGCGCCATCGACCATGAAATGAAGCGCCTGGGGGTCGACTGCGTCTACCTGGACATCAGCCACAAGCCCGAAGCATTCATCAAGTCGCACTTCCCGACGGTGTATGAACGCTGCCTTGAGTTTTCCATCGACATCACCAAGCAACCGATCCCGGTGGTTCCGGCGGCGCACTATACCTGCGGCGGCGTGATGGTCGATCAGAACGGTCGCACCGACGTGCCCGGCCTGTATGCCATTGGCGAAACCAGTTTCACCGGTCTTCACGGCGCCAACCGCATGGCCAGCAATTCGCTGCTGGAGTGCTTCGTTTACGCCCGCTCGGCGGCGGCGGACATCCTTGAACAACTGCCGCAGGTTTCGGCGCCTGCCGCCCTTCCCGTCTGGGATGCGAGCCAGGTGACCGACTCCGATGAAGACGTGATCATTGCGCACAACTGGGACGAATTGCGACGGTTCATGTGGGACTACGTCGGCATCGTGCGCACCAATAAGCGCTTGCAACGCGCGCAACACCGGGTGCGATTGTTGCTGGACGAGATTGACGAGTTCTACAGCAACTACAAGGTCAGTCGCGATTTGATCGAGTTACGCAACCTGGCCCAGGTCGCCGAGCTCATGATCCAGTCAGCGATGGAGCGCAAGGAAAGCCGCGGCCTGCATTACACCCTCGACTACCCGAACATGCTGCCCGTCGCCCTGGACACTATTCTGGTGCCGCCCACCTACGTCGACTGAACTTGAGTCGAACCCGCAGGCGGCGATGGACATCCGCCGCCTGCGAATCGTGGGGGACGCAGAGTGATCTGACGTGACGCTCGCCTCGCAGACGAAATCGCAGGACCACCATCAATGGCAATGCCAGGCTGTCCGGTCGCAGCTGCACTGACTGCCAACCCGCCACTTGATTCCACAATTGCCAGCCATCGGCATCGCGACGCAAACCGCGAAACGCCTGTGGATGTGTCAGCAGGATCTGTCGCGGCAGCAGCCAAACGCCATGCGCCAGGCACAGCGCAAAGGCAGGCAAACTGGCCCAGACGGGTATCGAAAGAAGAAACAGCGAACCCAGCGCGAACAGCTGGGCCAAGACATAAGCCGCCAGCAATTGCCGTGAGGCATGCCAGCGGCATTCGAACGCGTTACTTGGGCTGGACACGATCCAGGATCATGCGAACCATGCGCTGAAGCTCCGGATCTTCGGACTCGGCGCGTTCCATGAACCAGCCGAACATGTCCTGATCTTCGCATTCGAGCAGCTTGCGGTAGCAATCGCGGTCGACATCATTGAGGTGCGGGTAGACCTCTTTCACGAACGGCACCAGCAACACGTCAAGCTCGAGCATGCCGCGGCGGCTATGCCAGTAGAGGCGATTCAGTTCAACATCTTCGACCATGGAGCGCTCCTCAAATAGGCGGCAAGTATACAGCCCCGGGCACGCTCGAACAGCCGGCTTTGGTCGGGCATGTTCAAGCCTTTGTGAACTACCCATTTCAAGAGCGCCCCCTTATGATGTCCCCCAGACTCTTTACCCTGCGATGACCCATGGCCGATTCTGCTTTTTTCTGCACCCTGTCTCATGAAGGCGTTCTTGCCGTCCGCGGCGCGGATGCGAGCAAATTCCTGCAAGGCCAATTGACCTGCAACCTCAATTACCTCAGCGATACCCAAGCCAGTCTTGGCGCTCGCTGCACGCAAAAAGGGCGCATGCAGTCCAGTTTCCGCATCCTGCTCGAAGGCGATGGCGTGCTGATGGCCATGGCCACCGAACTGCTGGAGCCGCAGCTTGCGGACCTGAAAAAATACGCCGTGTTCTCCAAGTCCAAGTTGACGGATGAAAGCGCCGCCTGGGTCCGCTTCGGCCTTGAGAATGCAGACGCCGCGTTGATCAGCCTGGGACTTGAGCTGCCGGCCGACACCGACAGCGTCGTGCGCAACGACGGTCTGATCGCCATTCGTGTCTCGCCGGAACGCGCCGAGTTGTGGGTTGCCGCCGATCAAGCCGATGCGATCAAGGGCAAGTTGTCCGCACAGCTGGCCGAAGGCAATCTGAATCAATGGCTGCTGGGCCAGATCCGCGCAGGGATCGGCCAGGTCATGCCGAGTACTCGTGAGCTGTTCATCCCGCAGATGCTCAACCTGCAGGCCGTCGGTGGCGTCAGCTTCAAGAAAGGCTGCTACACCGGTCAGGAAATCGTTGCGCGCATGCAGTACCTGGGCAAACTCAAGCGTCGCTTGTATCGTCTGACACTGGATGCCAGCGAATTGCCCGAGCCTGGCACGCCACTATTTTCACCGACCCACGGTAGTTCCATCGGCGAAGTGGTGTTGGCCGCCACCGCCGAGCAAAACATTGAACTTCTGGCGGTGCTGCAAGCCGAAGCAGCTGAAGGTGGCGATATTCATCTGGGCGCGCTCGAAGGGCCTGCCCTGCACCTGCTTGACCTGCCTTATCAACTGGATCGCGATCGCGAAATCCAGCGCTAACTGCAGCACTTGTTGCAACACCCTAGAGAAAATAGATGAGCGAGCTGGCGGATAAGGTCCAACAGGATTTGGTTGAGGCCATCGATAATGATGACCTGGTTCTGCCAACTTTACCGGAAGTGGCCCTGCAGATTCGCAAGGCCGCCGAAGACCCGGAAGTCAGTGTCAGTACCCTGAGCAAAGTGATCGGTCGCGATACGGCGCTGTCTGCGCGCCTGATCAAAGTGGTCAATAGCCCACTGCTGCGCGCGACTCAAGAAGTGACTGACCTGCACACGGCAATCACGCGTCTGGGCGTTAACTACAGCAGCAATCTGGCGATCGGCCTGGTGATGGAGCAGATTTTCCATGCCCGATCCGAAGTCGTAGAGCAGAAAATGCGCGATGTCTGGCGCAAAAGCCTGGAAATCGCTGGTGTCAGCTATGCGCTGTGCCGCCGATACACACAACTCAAACCTGATCAGGCGGCCCTCGGCGGGCTGGTGCATCAGATCGGCGTACTGCCGATCCTGACCTACGCCGAAGACCATTATGAACTGCTGTCGGACTCGGTCAGCCTCAACCATGTGATTGACCAGATTCATCCGCTCATCGGCGACAAACTACTCAGGGTCTGGGAGTTTCCGGAAATGTTGGTGCAGTTGCCGGGTTTGTATCTGGACTTCAAACGCGAGTCCGAACGGATCGATTATGTCGATCTGGTCCAGGTTGCGAGCCTGTATTGCCATAAAGACACAGACCACCCCATCGCTCACATCGATGCGTTCAGCGTGCCAGCTTTCAAGAAATTGGGGATCGATCCGCAGAACGAGGCTGTATGCCGAAGTCTGGAAGAGTCGCGGTCGATGTTTTACTAGGCGGGACTGCGGCGCTTCAATCGCGAGCAGGCTCGCTCCCACAGGGTATCTTCGGTGTTAATCAATCCAGTGTGGGAGCCTGCTCGCGATGGGGCCATAACAGGCGCCATCACTCCCCCGCAATAAAACTCACCCGCACCTTCAACCCCGTCGACTCACCATCGTGCAGACTGATCTGCGCCAGGTGTGCGCGACAAATCTCACCGACAATCGCCAACCCCAGCCCCGAACCGGCGACCTGCTGATTTCGCCGGTAAAAGCGCTCGAATACCCGATCCCGCTCATCAATGGGAATACCTGGTCCGTCATCCTCGACCTCCAGCACCGCGGGTGCCGTCACCCGCAGAATCACATTGCCACCCGGCGGTGTATGCGCCAGCGCATTGTCCACCAGATTGCTCAGCAGTTCGTTCAACAACGTCGGCTCCCCGCGCAACCACACCGGCTCGTCCGCCTCCAGCGCCAGGGCCACGCCGCGCGCATGAGCCAGGGGTGCCATCGCCATGCCCAGCTCTCGAGCCAACTGACTCAGGTCCAGCAATTGCGCGCCGCCCTCGGCGATCGCCCGAGCACCGTTTTCTACCCGTGCCAGCGAGAGCAACTGATTGGCCAAATGCGTCAGACGGTCAGTGCCTTGGGCTGCAGTTTCCAGGGTATCGCGCCAGGTATCGGGTTCGTTCGAACGCAAACCCAGCTCAAGTCGCGCTTTCAGAGCGGCCAACGGCGTGCGCAATTCATGGGCGGCATCGGCGATGAACTGCGCCTGTCGCTCGAATTGCCCACGCAGGCGCTCGGTAAAGTGATTGAGGGCCCGCACCAGCGGCCATAACTCGTGTTGCACTTCCACCAGTGGCAACGGCCGCAGGTCGTCCGGCTGGCGCTCTTCCACTGCCGTGCGCAAGCGTTCCAGTGGACGCAACGCCGCGCTGACCGCAAACCACACCATCAACAAAGCACCGATGGCCAACATGCCCAGGCGCAGCAACGTGTCAGCGGCCAGGCTGCGGGCCATCGCCACCCTCGCTTCATCGGTTTCTGCCACACGGATTTCGGCCATGCCATTCATGTTCGGCTCGCTCACCGGCTTGAGCAAACTCACCACGCGCACGTTCTGCCCCTGGTACTTGGCGTTGTAGAAACGCGCCAGTGCGGGGTAGTCATCGGTGCGCGGGGTTCCCGGCGGCGGTGGCGGCAGGTTTTCGTAGCCGGAAATCAGCTTCTGATTGATGTCGTTGACCAGGTAGAAAATCCGCCCGGCGCTGTCGTAAGCGAAGGTATCGAGGGCCACGTAAGGCACGTCGGCACTGAGGCTGCCGTCGCGCTGGGACACGCCGGCGGCAATGGTCCGCGCCGAGGCCAGCAACGTGCGGTCATAGGCGGTGTCCGCGGCTTCGCGACCATTCCAGTACGCGCTCAAACCACTGGCCAGCATTAACACCACCAACAACAGCGCCAGGTTCCACAGCAACCGCCAGCGCAGGCTGCTGGGCTTATGCATCGCGGCTTTCCAGCAAATAGCCAAGGCCGCGGAACGTCACGATGGCGACCGGCTGGCCGTCGAGTTTCTTGCGCAGACGGTGGACGTAGATTTCGATCGCATCGGGACTGGCTTCTTCATCCAGACCAAACACCTGAGAGGCCAGTTGCTCTTTGCTCATCACACGACCAGGCCGGGCGATCAATGCTTCGAGCACGGCCTGCTCGCGTGAGGTCAGGGTCAGCAACTCTTCGCCGAGGGTGAAGCGTCGCGTGTCCAGGTCATACGCCAGCACGCCACAGCGTTGCTGGCGCTCACCACCGAGCACACTGCGTCGCAACAAGGCTTTGACCCGCGCTTCGAGCTCCGTCAGCTCAAACGGTTTGGCCAGGTAATCGTCGGCGCCCAGGTTCAAGCCGTGCACCCGATCCTTGACGTCGCTGCGAGCGGTCAGCATCAACACTGGCAGGTTCTTGCCCCTAGCCCGCAGGCGCGCCAGCACCTCGAAACCATCCATGCGCGGCAGGCCGACATCAAGGATCGCCATGGCGTATTCCTCGCTGCCCAAGGCCAGGTCGGCCGCCACGCCGTCGTGCAGCACATCCACGGTCAGACAGGTGCTCTTGAGCGCCTGGGCGACACTTTCGGCGAGCTGCAGATGGTCTTCGACGAGCAGAACACGCATGGATCTTTACCTCATTCAGGGATGGTCGACGCCATTCTTTGGCGCGGAGTTTACAGCCGCATCCGCTGCTGTGAAGCCGCAAAACGGTGAAAGTCCACTGAAAGGTTAGCGAAAGGTTGGGCCGTTAGAGTCAGCCCACGGAGGGTTTCGACTGCAGACCGTCCAATCCTAGTTTGAAAACGTGCCTGAAACGTAGCTCCCGAAAAACGCCTCGAAGCGTTTTCGCCAATAAGAACAATAAACCGAGGTACTGCACCATGCCGCGCATCGCGCTTGAGACCTACCCGCCCCACCCTTCCTCTCGATTCCCATCGTTGACGCTTGCCAGCGCCGTTGCCGGCTGCACGACGCGAAACCGCCGCATCTGAAACATCCCCAAAAACAAAAACTCCCGTGGAGACAACAATGAATCGATCACTGCGCCGTTTCGCCCTCGCCGCCAGCTGCATGCTGTTCGCCGGCCAACTGATGGCCGAGCCAAAACGCCCGGAATGTATCGCCCCTGCCTCGCCAGGTGGCGGTTTCGACCTGACCTGCAAACTGGCGCAAAGCGCGCTGGTAAACGAAAAGCTGCTGACCAAACCGATGCGCGTGACCTACATGCCCGGCGGTGTCGGCGCGGTGGCGTACAACGCGGTGGTTGCACAGCGCCCGGCAGACGCCGGCACGCTGGTGGCGTGGTCCAGCGGTTCGCTGCTGAACCTGGCCCAGGGCAAGTTCGGTCGTTTCGATGAAACCAACGTGCGCTGGCTGGCCGCCGTCGGCACCAGCTATGGCGCCATCGCGGTGAAAAGCGATTCGCCCTACAAGAACCTGGACGATCTGGTTCAGGCGCTGAAGAAAGATCCGAGCAAAGTGGTGATCGGTTCCGGCGGCACCGTCGGCAGCCAGGACTGGATGCAAACCGCACTGATCGCCAAGGCCGCCGGGATCAACCCGCGTGACCTGCGTTACGTCGCCCTCGAAGGCGGCGGCGAAATCGCTACCGCCCTGCTCGGTGGCCACATCCAGGTCGGCAGCACCGACATCTCCGACTCCATGCCGCACATCCAGAGCGGCGACATGCGCTTGCTGGCCGTGTTCGCAGAAAAACGCCTGGACGAGCCGGAAATGAAAGACATTCCGACCGCCAAGGAACAAGGCTATGACATCGTCTGGCCAGTGGTTCGCGGCTTCTACCTCGGGCCAAAAGTCAGCGACGAAGACTACGCCTGGTGGAAAAACGCTTTCGACAAGCTGCTGGCGTCCGAAGACTTTGCCAAGCTGCGCGATCAGCGCGAGCTCTTCCCGTTCGCCATGACCGGCCCGGAGCTGGACACCTACGTGAAGAAGCAGGTCGCGGACTACAAAGTGCTGGCCAAAGAGTTCGGCCTGATTCAGTGATCGTCTCTGTCTAGCGGCTGCGGCCCCCTTCCTGCGGGGTCGTGGCACAGGAGTTCACCATGCTCTTACAACGCATTTTTGCTTCGGTGCTGTTATTGGCCTGTGTTGGCCTGGCGCTGATGGCATGGCCGTACCAGGCCGCTTTTTCCTACGAACCGGTGGGCCCTCGCGCGTTTCCGCTGTTGATGCTGGGCCTGATGGGGCTCGGCTTGCTCTACATGGTGTTTCGGCCAACGCCGATCATCCACAGCGACGACGACCCGAAACTGGACCGTGAAACGCTGATCAAGATCGGCATCTGCGTGGTGCTGTTGCTGGTATTCGCTGGCACCTTCGAACCCCTTGGTTTCATCGTCGCCAGCATCCTGATCGGCGTTCCCATGGCTCGCCTGTACGGTGGCCGCTGGCTGCCGAGCGCAGTGATCATCAGCCTGATGGCCATCGGTCTTTACCTGCTGTTCGACAAGTTGATGGACGTGCCTCTGCCCTTGGGCGTACTCGACGTTCTGGAGAACTGATATGGATACTCTTGGCTATTTGGGTCAGGGCTTCGGCGTCGCGCTGACCCCGTACAACCTGGTGACCGCGCTCTGCGGCACCCTGATCGGCACCGTTGTCGGCCTGTTGCCGGGCCTGGGCCCGATCAATGGCGTGGCGTTGTTGATTCCTATTGCGTTCGCCCTGGGCCTGCCACCGGAGTCGGCGCTGATCCTGTTGGCGGCGGTATACCTGGGCTGCGAATACGGCGGTCGTATCAGCTCGATCCTGCTGAACATCCCCGGCGAAGCTTCCACCGTCATGACCACCCTGGACGGTTACCCAATGGCCCGCAAAGGCCTGGCCGGCGTGGCTTTATCGCTGTCCGCGTGGAGCTCGTTCATCGGTGCGTTCATCGCCACGTGCGGCATGGTGCTGTTCGCGCCGTTGCTGGCGAAGTGGGCGATTGCCTTCGGCCCGGCGGAATATTTCGTGCTGATGGTATTTGCGATTGTCTGTCTCGGCGGCATGGCCGGGGACCGACCGTTGAAAACCTTTATCGCAGCGCTGATCGGTCTGTTCCTGTCGAGCGTGGGGATCGATGCCAACAGTGGCGTCTACCGTTTCACTGGCGACAACATCCATTTGACTGACGGCATTCAGTTCGTGGTGCTGGTGCTGGGCCTGTTCTCCATCAGCGAAATTCTCCTGCTGCTGGAAAAGACCCATCGCGGCCAGGAAGCGGTGAAAGCCACCGGGCGCATGATGTTCAACTTCAAGGAAGCTTCGGCGGTCTTCGTGGTGAACATCCGTTGCGGCTTGCTGGGCTTCATCATGGGCGTGTTGCCGGGTGCGGGCGCAACCCTCGCCAGCGCCGTGGCCTACATGACCGAGAAGCGTATCGCCGGCGCCAAGGGCACTTTCGGCCAAGGTGACATGCGCGGCCTCGCCGCCCCGGAAACCGCCATCGGCGGTGCAGCCTGCGGTGCACTGGTACCGATGCTGACCCTCGGCGTTCCTGGTTCGGGCACCACGGCGGTGATGATCGGCGCGCTGTCGCTGTACAACATCACCCCCGGCCCGCTGCTGTTCCAGCAACAACCCGACATCGTCTGGGGCCTGATCGCCTCGTTGTTCGTCGCCAACGTCATGCTGGTGATCCTCAACATCCCGATGATCCGCATTTTCACCCGCATCCTCGCCGTGCCGAACTGGGCGCTGGTGCCGGTGATCGCGATCATTACCGGGATCGGCGTCTACGCGGTGCACGCCACCACCTTCGACCTGTTCCTGATGATCGGTATCGGTATCTTCGGTTACATCCTGCGCAAGCTGGACTTCCCGTTGTCGCCGGTCCTGCTGGGCTTCATCCTCGGCGGCTTGATGGAACAGAACCTGCGTCGCGCCCTGTCGATCTCCAACGGTGCGCTGGAAATCCTCTGGTCGAGCCCGATCACGTTCGGTGTCTGGGTGCTGACGGCAATCATGCTGTTGATGCCGATTCTGCGGATCTGGCGCAAACGTTCGGTTGCTCGTCGCGCTATCGCCGATGTCTGATCGAACACCCGTCAACGCCTGGTGGGGTACGCCGCTGGTCGGCGCGCTGGGCGGTTACCTGGCCAGCCTCGTCGGCTGGCCGTTGCCATGGATGGTCGGCTCGTTGCTGGCGATCATCCTGGTGCGTTGCCTGACACCCTGGCAATTGGCGGAAATCCCTGGCGGCCGCAAGTGCGGCCAGTGGATCGTCGGTATCGGCATCGGCCTGCATTTCACCCCGGTCGTAATGGAGCAGGTGCTGAGTCATTTCGGCCTGATCTTCTGCGGTGCGTTGATCACCAGCCTGTCCGCCGTGGTCGGGGTCTGGTTGATGCGGCGCACCGGTGAAGATCGCGCCACCGCCTTCTTTTCCAGCATGCCGGGCGGCTCCGGGGAGATGGTCAACCTCGGCGCGCGTAATGGCGCGGTGCTTAGCCGGGTTGCGGCGGGACAAAGTCTGCGGGTATTGGTCGTGGTGCTGTGTGTGCCGGCGGCGTTCAAGTATTTATTGGGTTACGGTGCGCCGGTCTTGCATCCCACCGAGGTCAACTGGTGGCTGCTGGCCCTGCTGTTCCCGGCCGGCGCGTTGGCGGCCTGGATCTGGGAACGTCTGCGCCAACCCAATCCCTGGCTGTTCGGGCCGTTGCTGGTGAGTGCGGCTGTGAGCATTGGTTGGGATTTGCACATCGGCTTGCCCAATGGTGGCAGCCAGATCGGCCAATGGCTGATCGGCAGCGGGTTGGGTTGCCACTTCAATCGGCAGTTTTTCCGGCGCGCACCTTCGTTCATGGGGCGGACATTGATTGGCACGGTGCTGACGATGTTGATCGCCACAGCGGCGGCACTGGGTTTGAGTGCGCTGACCCATCTGGATCTGCGTTCGCTGACCCTGGGCATGATGCCCGGCGGGATTGCGGAGATGAGCCTGACGGCAGAAACCCTGCAATTGTCCGTCCCGCTGGTAACGGCGATGCAGGTGATGCGGCTATTGTTTGTGTTGTTTCTGGCGGAGCCATTGTTCAGGTATTGGAACCGCGAGCCCGATTCAGACTGATAGACCACTGATCGTTCCCACGCTCTGCGTGGGAATGCAGCCTTGGACGCTCTGCGTCCATCCAAAGCCGAACGCGGAGCGTCCGTTGAGGCATTCCCACGCAGAGCGTGGGAACAATCTTTATGCCAGCGGCGGCAACCGCCACTCGATCGGCGTCTCGCCATTTTGCTCGAGATACTTGTTGGTCCGACTGAAATGCCCGCAACCGAGGAAGCCGCGATAGGCGGACAGCGGTGACGGATGCACCGAAGTCAGCACCAGATGCTTGGTGGCATCGATGAGTTTCTGCTTGCTCTGGGCATGCGCGCCCCACAGCAAAAACACCAGATGCGGTTGATGCTCGCTGACCACTTCGATAATCCGGTCGGTGAAGTGTTGCCAGCCCTTTCCGGCATGGGCGTTGGCGTTGGCGCGCTCCACGGTCATGGTGGTGTTGATCATCAGCACGCCCTGGTCGGCCCAGCTTTGCAGGCAACCGTGGTTGGGGATGTCGATGTTCAGGTCGCGTTTCAACTCTTTATAGATGTTCACCAGCGACGGCGGCGCCGGCACGCCCGGTTGCACCGAAAAGCACAGCCCATGGGCCTGGCCCGGGCCGTGGTACGGGTCCTGGCCGAGAATGACGACTTTGACCTTATCCAGCGGCGTCGAGTTGAGCGCGTTGAAAATCATCGGTCCAGGTGGGTAAATTTCTTTGCCCGCCGCGCGCTCCTGCTGCAGAAAATTACGCAACTCTGCCATGTAAGGCTGGTCGAATTCGGCACGCAGCGCTTCCTTCCAGCTCGGTTCGAGTTTGATACGGTCGTCAGCAGTCATGGTTACATCCGGCAAAAACAATGGGGCGAACCCTAGGAAAGCTGACCATGCTTGTCAATTGATCTGACGCAGATCCGCCACTTTCCTGTACAGCGATCATACTGAACGCTTAATTTCCCTATCGAGGTCACGATGAATCTGCACTTCGAAGAACTCACCGGCACCGACGGCGCTCGCATCGGCATCGCCAGCCTGGATGCCGAAAAGTCCCTTAACGCGCTTTCTTTGCCGATGATTAACGCCCTGCGCGATCAAATGGACGCGTGGGCCAAGGATCCGCAAGTTGTCTGCGTCCTGCTGCGCGGCAACGGCGCCAAGGCTTTCTGCGCCGGCGGCGAAGTGCGCAGCCTGGTGGAAGCCTGTCGCGCGCATCCGGGGGAAGTCCCGCCGTTGGCTGCGCACTTTTTTGCCGCGGAATATCGCCTGGACTTCAATCTGCACACCTATCCCAAACCGCTGATCTGCTGGGGGCATGGCTATGTGCTGGGCGGCGGCATGGGGTTGCTGCAAGGCGCGAGCATCCGCATTGTCACGCCGAGCAGTCGCCTGGCGATGCCTGAGATCAGTATCGGACTTTATCCGGATGTCGGCGCCAGTTGGTTTCTGTCACGGCTGCCCGGCAAGCTTGGGTTGTTTCTGGGGTTGACCGGCGCTCACATGAACGGTCGTGATGCGATCGATCTGGACCTGGCCGATCGTTTCCTGCTCGATGAACAGCAACCAGAGTTGATCGAAGGCTTGCTGCAATTGAACTGGCAGGAACAGATACCGATGCAGCTCAACAGTCTGCTCAAGGCCCTGCAACAGGAAGCCGTCGCGCAATTGCCCGAAGCGCAATGGTTGCCGCGACGCCAGCAAATCGACGAACTGCTGGACGTTGCCGATGTGCGTTGCGCCTGGAAAGCCATCAGCCATCTGCGTGACAGCACGGACCTGCTGTTCAGCCGCGCCGCGAAAACCATGAGCGAAGGCGCGCCCCTGACCGCCCATCTGGTGTGGGAACAGATCGCCCGCGCCCGTTATATGTCGCTGGCGCAGGTTTTCCAGATGGAATACACGATCAGCCTCAATTGCTGCCGACATCCGGAGTTCAGTGAAGGGGTTAGAGCGCGATTGATCGACAAGGACCAGAAACCGCATTGGCACTGGCAAGACATCAATGTGCCTGAAGCAGTTGTGGAAGCACATTTTCACAAGGTCTGGGAAGGTCGGCATCCGTTGGCGGACCTTTCCGAGTACTGAAATTCAGGCACAAAAAAAGCGGCGCACGATGCGCCGCTTTTCTAAAGGTTTGCGTCAGAGTTACCAGCGACCACCCCGGTCACCTCGGTCACCATGATCGCCGCGACCCTCATGGTCGCCTCGTCCGCCGTGATTGCGTCCACCCTCGCCACGGTAGTCGTTGTTCCAGCCGCCACGGTTACCGCCGCCCCAATCGTGATTCTGATGGCCCCGGTAGTCGCCTCGTTGCGACTGGTAATAGCGGGGAGCCGGTTGATAAACCCGCGGCTGGTAGTAATACCGTGGGGTTGGCTGGTAATACCGGGCCGGTGGCGCGTAGTAACGACGCGGCTGGGTGTAGTAGCCGTCGCCACCGGAGTAATAGACCGGCGCCGGTGAGGTGTAGACCTCGGAACTGTAGTAGCTGCCTCCTCCATCGGAATAGGGTACGCACGCACCAAGAGATAATCCCAATACAGCCATCAGAAGAATTAGTTTGACCCGTTTTCGACAGAGCATGGCGGCCTCCTGGACCGCGAGTGAGCCATACCAGCGACGCTGGCAGGCGACAGTCAATTATTCGGTGACTGTCGATAGATCAGACATCGATTTCGAAATCTGGTGCGTTTCTGAAACACATTGAAACAAGTAGCCGATGAAAGGTTTTTCACCTATTCATGCGCTGATTAGTGGTGCCCACCGTGGTATCCACCGCCGTAATGACGTGGCCCGTACCCGCGCCAGTAGTAATAGCGATAGCCGCCGTAAAAGCGTGGGCCGTAGTAATAACGGGGGCCGTAATAGTAGTAATAGGGCGAATAGCCAGGGTAGTAATAGGCCCCATAGCCGGGGTAGTAATAAGGCGCGGAATACACATCGTAGCCGCCGGCGTAGTAGTAGCAGCCGGCCAACCCCAGACCGAGAACCATACCTAACAACAGTCGGCGAAACATCACGGCCTCCTGAAAGACCCTCAACCGGAACTCGCCGGCTGATACCACTTTTGACTGGCGATGCCGGGCCGAGTGCCGAGCGGCGCAGACCTTCGGATCAGCGGCCTGCCCGGTCCATTGCGGTGCGTCCACGCACCATCACAAAGCACCCTCCTCGCCCTCTTGACCGCGCCAATCGCGTAACCCCGCACACTAGAGCGCTTGAGCCGACTTGGCACGGCTCTCGCTTTAGTGAACCCGTGCAGGAGTCATCACAGGTTCGCGGCACCACAATTTGCAATGGCTGACTAGGGTTCCGGCTCGCTTAAGCGAGTAGCTGGTCCGAGAGTTGGCGACCTCCAGTTGAGGTTACACGGCGGGACAAAAGCCCGGGAGACAAGCCACCGTTCGCGGTGCCGCGTTGACTCCTGCCCGCCCTTGATCAACTGGAGAACCACCCATGCTCAAGCTTCGTTTACCCGCCCTGCTCGCCGCTGCTTTCGCAGCCCTCGTGAGCGTCTCGTCCCAAGCCGCACAGAAAGACCACTTCAGCGTTTGCTGGACCATCTACGCCGGCTGGATGCCCTGGGAATACGCGGGCAGCCAAGGCATCGTCGACAAATGGGCGAAAAAGTACGGCATCAAGATCGATGTGGTGCAGCTCAACGATTACGTCGAATCCATCAACCAGTACACCGCCGGCCAGTTCGACGGCTGCACCATGACCAACATGGATGCACTGACCATTCCGGCCGCCGGTGGCGTCGACAGCACCGCGCTGATCGTCAGCGACTTCTCCAACGGTAACGACGGCATCGTGCTCAAGGGCGATGGCAAGAAAGTCACCGACCTCAAGGGCATGAACGTCAATCTGGTCGAGTTGTCGGTTTCCCACTATTTGCTGGCCCGCGCGCTGGATTCGGTCGATCTCACCGAGAAAGACCTGAAAGTGGTCAACACCTCCGACGCCGACATCTCGGCCGCCTTCAACACCGATCAGGTGAAAGCCGTCACCACCTGGAACCCGATGCTCTCGGACATCAAGGCCAAGCCTGCGGTGACCGAAGTGTTCAACTCCAGCCAGATTCCTGGCGAGATCATGGACATGATGGTGGTCAACAGCGCCACCCTCAAAGACAACCCGGCCCTGGGCAAAGCGCTGACCGGCGCCTGGTTTGAAGTGGTCGCGTTGATGAACGAGAAAAA
This sequence comes from Pseudomonas sp. JAI111, assembly GCF_024809425.1. NCBI lineage: Bacteria > Pseudomonadati > Pseudomonadota > Gammaproteobacteria > Pseudomonadales > Pseudomonadaceae > Pseudomonas > Pseudomonas sp. JAI111. Next base: position 1,204,929 of record NZ_JANUCB010000001.1, read on the forward strand.
CGCCGCCAGCAAAACGGCCCTCGAACACATGGCCAAAGCGTCCGGCACCGACCTGGCCGGTTTCCAGGCGCAACTCGATACCACCAAATTGTTCGCGACGCCCAAGGAAGCCCTCGACTTCTCCACCAGCAAGCAACTGCCGGAAACCATGCGCAAGGTCGCAGAGTTTTCTTTCCAGCACGGTTTGCTCGGTGAAGGCGCCAAAGACACCAGCGCGGTGGGCATGGCCTTCGCCAATGGCGTGACCAGCGGCGACAAGAGCAACCTCAAGCTGCGCTTCGACCCGACCTACGTGCAGATGGCAGCCGACGCCAAGCTGTAAACAGGAGGACTGGCCATGCGCCTGATCAATCGCCACCCGGATCGCCCGAGTCGCTTGCTGTTGGTGATCCTGCCGTTCGCCCTGGTGCTGTTCGCCTACTTCATGGGCTCGGCCGAGCGACTGACGGACAACCCCAACGACAAACTGCTGCCGAGCGCCGTGCAAATGACCGACGCGGTCCAACGCCTGGCGTTCACCGCCGACAGCCGCACCGGTGAATACGTACTGTGGCAAGACACCGCATCCAGCCTGCGACGTCTGGCCATCGGCCTCGGCATCAGTGCGTTGGCCGGGCTGTGCCTGGGCATTGCCGCCGGTACCTTGCCGCTGTTTGGCGCACCGTTGTCGCCACTGCTGACCGTGCTGTCGATGGTGCCGCCACTGGCAATCCTGCCGATTCTGTTCATCGTGTTCGGGCTGGGGGAATTGTCGAAAGTGATGCTGATCGTGATCGGTATCACCCCGGCACTGGCCCGTGATCTGGAACAGCGCGCCCGGGAAATTCCGCTCGAGTTGCTGATCAAGGCGCAGACCCTCGGCGCCTCGACCTGGACACTGATGCTGCGCGTGGTGCTGCCACAGCTGTTACCTCGCCTGTTGATCTCGCTGCGGTTGATGCTGGGCTCGGCTTGGTTGTTCCTGATCGCCGCCGAAGCCATCGCCTCCACCGACGGTCTTGGCTATCGGATTTTCCTGGTACGCCGTTACCTGGCGATGGACGTGATCCTGCCATACGTGGTCTGGATCACGCTGCTCGCCTGGCTGATGGATTGGGGTCTGAAACGCCTGACCCAGCGTGCCTTTCCCTGGTATGAGGGGGCTCGCGCATGAGCTTCATCACAGTCAAAAACGTCTGGCAGCAGTACGCCGATCAGGTGGTGCTCGAAGGGCTGAACCTGAGCGTCAACGAGGGTGAATTCTGCACCTTGGTCGGCGCCTCGGGTTGCGGCAAGTCGACCTTCCTGCGGCTGTTGCTCGGCCAGGAACGCGCCAGTCGCGGTGAGATTCTGCTCGACGGCCACGCCCTGGCCGGCGAGCCGGATTCAAGCCGTGGTGTGGTATTTCAGCGCTACTCGGTGTTCCCGCACCTGACAGTGCTGGACAACGTCGCTCTGGGCCTCGAACTGCCACGCTCACCGCTGCTCGGACGCTTGTTCGGCAGCGCCAAACGCGAGGCCCGGGAACAGGCCTCGGTGCTGCTGCACAAAGTCGGCCTCGGCCATTCGCTGGATAAATACCCGGCACAGCTCTCCGGCGGTATGCAGCAACGATTGGCCATCGCCCAAGCGCTGATCATGAAACCCCGGGTGTTGCTGCTCGACGAACCGTTCGGCGCTCTCGATCCGGGCATCCGCAAAGACATGCACGGCCTGCTGCTGGAGCTGTGGCGCGAGACGCAACTGACCGTGTTCATGGTCACCCATGATCTGTCCGAAGGTTTCAGCCTCGGCACGCGCCTGCTGGTGTTCGACAAGGTCCGCGTCGACCCGCACGCCCCCGGCGCCTATGGCGCGCGCATCACCTACGACATCCCTTTGAACAGCGACCGCCGCGTCAATCGCGCCGCCGTCGACGCCCTGCCGCAAGCCCTGGCAGGCACGCTTCGTATCGCTTAGAGGAATTTTGAAATGACGGATTCGACTCAATTGTTCCCACCCTTCGCCGAAGAAATGCTCCCCGGCGGCGGTCATCGCTCGTTCGTGTTGAAACGCGGCCAATTGCTGCGCCTGACCGACCTGCGCGGCGGCGCCAACGTTAGCCTGACGCTGCTCAACGCCAACGAAAAAACCGAACGCCTGAACCTGCCCGACAGCCTCAAATGCCAACACACCGCCAAGCTCACCACTGGCCATTGCCTGTACTCGGACATGGGCCGCGTCCTGGCCGCCATCACCACCGACACCTGCGGCTGGAGCGACAGCCTCGGCGGCGTGCTCTGCGCCGAAGAAGTCGCTGAAAAGTATGGCGCCGGCCGCTACCAGGAACTGCGCAACGGCTTCTTCCGCAACGGCACCGACAACCTGTTGGTGGAACTGGGCAAGTGGGGCCTGGGCCTGTCGGATCTGCTGATGACCCTCAACCTGTTCAGCCGCGTCAATGTCGATGAAGCCGGACGTTTCCATTTCGTCGAAGGCAATTCCAAAGCAGGCGACTACATCGAGTTGTACGCGCCAATGGACACGCTGGTGGTGCTCACCGCGCTGCAACACCCGATGGACCCGTCGCCGGAATACGCACCGAAACCATTGAAGCTGAGCTGGATGAACGCCGACGCCAGCGTCGCCGAACATTGCCGCACCTCGCGCCCGGAAAACGAGCGCGGCTTCATCAACACCGACCGTCTGTTCGCCTGAGGATCGCTGCCATGTCACTCGCCATCGCTACCACGCACAAGCATGCAGAAACGGCGGTCTACCGCGCCACCATCCCCGCTGGCGAACCCTGGCTGATGGAGGTCAAGGCCGGCCAGACCCTGCGCATCCTCGATCTGGAAGGCAACCAGGCCGTCGACACCTTGTTCTACAGCGTCGCCAACCCGAAGGAACGCTACGACGTGCAGCGCACCTTGCGCCGGCAGAACAGCGTCTATTTGAGCACCGGCAGCGTGCTGTATTCCAACCTCGGCAAACCGATGCTGACCATCGTCGCCGACACCTGCGGACGTCACGACACCCTCGGCGGCGCCTGCGCGCAGGAGAGCAACACCGTGCGTTACGCACTGGAAAAACGCTACATGCACAGCTGCCGCGACAACTACCTGCGCGCCTGCGTTCACGACGGACGACTGGGCAAGGGCGACATCGGGCCGAACATCAATTTCTTCATGAACGTACCGGTCACGGCGGACGGCGGGCTGACGTTTGAAGACGGCATTTCGGCGCCGGGCAAATACGTCGACCTGCGGGCCGAGATGGACGTGATCGTGCTGATCTCCAACTGCCCGCAGTTGAACAACCCGTGCAATGCCTACAACCCGACCCCTGCGGAGTTGCTGGTATGGAATTGAAATTCGTACGTTTGCGCCGCTGGTTGTTTGCGCTGTGCCAGGCGCGTTCGGGCCAGTGCCTCAAGAAGTAAAACACCCTAAATCCAATGTGGGAGCGAGCCTGCTCGCGATGGCGTCAGCACATTCACCATTGATGTCGACTGATACACCGCTATCGCGAGCAGGCTCACTCCTACAAGGGTTCAGTGGTGTTTTTGAGTGAAGTGATTTTTCCGTCGGGGACGACCCCGGCGCTCATCGAAAAACTGCGGGACGGCCCGCATCCCCTTCAGGGGTTATGCCATGTTCGAAAAAGTCCTGATTGCCAACCGTGGCGCTATCGCCTGCCGCATCCTGCGCACGCTGCGCGAATTGCAGGTCAAGGGCGTCGCCGTTTACTCCGAAGCCGATGCCGCCAGCTTGCACATCCTGCAAGCCGACGAAGCCCACAGCCTCGGTGAAGGCGCCGCCGCCGGCACCTACCTGGCGATCGATAAAATTCTTGCCATCGCCACTTCTACCGGCGCCACCGCGATCCACCCCGGCTACGGTTTTCTCTCGGAAAACGCCGCGTTCGCCGAAGCCTGCGAAGCGGCTGGCATCGCATTCATCGGCCCGACCCCGGAGCAGCTACGGGTGTTCGGCCTCAAGCACACCGCCCGCGCCCTGGCCAAACAACACGGCGTGCCGATGCTCGAAGGCACTGAACTGCTCGACAGCCTCGACGCGGCCTTGATCGCCGGCGAACAGGTCGGCTATCCGGTGATGCTCAAGAGCACCGCCGGCGGTGGCGGCATCGGCATGCGCGTGTGCCGCAGCGCAGCCGAGTTGAGCGAATCCTTTGAAGCGGTGAAGCGCCTCGGCCAGAACAATTTCAGCGACGCCGGTGTGTTCATCGAGAAATACATCCAGCGCGCCCGGCACCTTGAAGTCCAAGTGTTCGGCGACGGTCGCGGCGAAGTGATTGCCCTCGGCGTGCGCGACTGCTCGGTGCAACGACGCAACCAGAAAGTCCTCGAAGAAACCCCGGCGCCGAACCTGCCAGAGGGCATGGCCGATGAGTTGTGTGCGGCGGCGATCAAGCTGGCAAAAGCAGTCAACTACCGCAGCGCCGGCACCGTGGAATTTGTCTTCGACAGCGAAGACCAGTGCTTTTATTTCCTGGAAGTGAACACTCGCCTGCAAGTGGAACACGGTGTCACCGAGCAAGTGTGGGGCGTGGACCTGGTGCGCTGGATGGTGGAACTGGCGGCGGGTGACTTGCCGCCATTGAGCGAGTTGAGCCAGGGCCTGAAGGCCGACGGTCATGCAATTCAGGCACGGCTCTACGCCGAAGACCCGGGCCGGGATTTTCAGCCGAGCCCGGGGTTGCTGACCGCTGTGAATTTCCCGGCCGCCGACGGCAAACAGCTGCGCATCGACACCTGGGTCGAGGCCGGTTGCGAGATTCCACCTTACTTCGATCCGATGATCGCCAAGGTCATCAGTTGGGCGCCGACCCGCGAAGAAGCCCGCGCCGATTTGCATCAGGCATTGGGTGACAGCCTGCTCTATGGCGTGGAAACCAATCGCGATTACCTGCGGCAGATTCTGCAGGATGTGCCGTTCGCCAGCGGTCAGCCGTGGACCCGTTGCCTTGAAGGGCTGGTGTATCAGGCCAACACCTTTGAGGTGCTCAGCGCCGGCACACAGACCAGCGTCCAGGACTATCCCGGCCGTCTCGGCTACTGGGCGGTGGGCGTACCGCCGTCAGGGCCGATGGACAGTCGCGCCTTGCGCCTGGGCAACCTTTTGCTGGGCAACGACGAAGGCGCCGCCGCGCTTGAAATCACCATGAGTGGACCGCTGCTGCGCTTCAATTGCGATGCGGTGGTGGCGGTGACCGGAGCGGTGATTCCACTGACGTTGAACGGTGAAGCCGTCGCGATGAACACGGCGTTGCTGATTCCGGCCGGCGCCACGTTAAGCCTCGGCACGATTGCCGGTGCCGGCGCACGCAGCTACCTGTGCCTGCGCGGTGGCCTGCAAGTGCCGGATTATTTGGGAAGCAAAAGCACGTTCACGCTGGGACAGTTTGGCGGGCACGGCGGTCGTGCGCTGCGCGCGGGTGACGTGTTGCACGTGCCTGCGTTGATCAATCGTGGTGTCGTTCAACAACTGGAACACGTCACCGAATTACCTGCCGTGCGGCAGATCCGGGTGATCTACGGTCCCCATGGCGCGCCGGAATACTTCACCGAAAACTACATCGGCACGTTTTTCGCGACCCAGTGGGAAGTGCATTTCAATTCCAGCCGCACTGGCGTGCGCTTGATCGGACCCAAGCCTGAATGGGTGCGTGCCGACGGTGGCGAAGCCGGGCTGCATCCGTCGAACATCCATGACAATCCGTATGCCATTGGCGCGGTGGATTTCACCGGTGACATGCCGGTGATCCTGGGGCCGGATGGCCCGAGCCTGGGCGGGTTTGTGTGCCCGGTGACGGTGATCGAGGCGGACCTTTGGCAGCTGGGGCAACTCAAGGCTGGGGACAAAGTGCAATTCCTACCGGTCGATCTAAAGACCGCCCGCAACCTCGCCTTGAAATGGAATACCCCCTGTGGGAGCGGGCTTGCTCGCGAAGAGGCCGGGCCAGTCAACACTGATGTATCTGACATACCGCTTTCGCGAGCAAGCCCGCTCCCACAGGAGATTGTGTCGCCCGTGGTGTTGGATTTGGGTCAGGGGGATACGCGGCTGGTTGCCAGGTTGTCGGGTGATACTCACCTGCTGTTGGAAATCGGCGCGCCGGAACTTGATCTTGTTTTGCGCTTCCGCGCCCATGCCCTGATGCAAGCGCTGGAAGGCAAACACCTGCACGGCGTCATCGACCTCACTCCCGGCATTCGCTCGCTGCAAGTGCACTACCAACCCGAGCAACTGCCGCTGGCCGATCTGCTCGGCATCGTTGCCGGAGAATGGGACGCCGTGTGCGCCGCCAAAGACCTGCAAGTGCCCTCTCGCATCGTGCATTTGCCGCTGTCCTGGGATGATCCGGCCTGTCAGTTGGCAATCGAAAAATACATGACCACCGTGCGCAAGGACGCGCCGTGGTGCCCGAGCAACCTGGAGTTCATCCGCCGCATCAACGACCTGCCGAACCTCGACGAAGTGCAGCGCACGGTGTTCGACGCCAGCTATCTGGTGATGGGCCTAGGCGACGTTTACCTCGGCGCGCCGGTCGCCACCCCGCTCGATCCGCGCCATCGGCTGGTCACCACCAAGTACAACCCGGCTCGCACCTGGACCGCCGAAAACTCGGTGGGCATCGGGGGCGCCTACATGTGCGTCTACGGCATGGAAGGCCCCGGTGGTTATCAGTTCGTCGGTCGTACGTTGCAGATGTGGAACCGCTACCGCGAAGTCGCGGCGTTCGATGGCAAACCGTGGCTGCTACGCTTTTTTGACCAGATCCGTTTCTACCCGGTCAGTGCCGATGAGTTGCTGCGCATCCGTCGTGATTTTCCCCTTGGGCGCTTCGAACTGAACATTGAGCACAGCCAGTTAAATTTGGCGGATTACCAGGCCTTCCTGGCAAAAGAAGCCGAGACCATCGCCGCCTTTCGCGATCAACAACAAGGCGCGTTCAACGCCGAACGCGAACGCTGGATCGCCAGCGGCCAGGCGCATTTCGACAGTGAAGAACTGATCGCGCAAGTGACCGAAGACGCGCCGCTGGCCAGCGGTGAAATGAGCGTCGACAGCCACATCGCCGGCAATCTCTGGCAGGTGCAGGTAGAGACCGGCAGCCGCGTGGAAGCCGGCGATGTGCTGGTAATTCTGGAGTCGATGAAGATGGAAATTCCGCTGCTCGCGCCCCTCGCCGGCGTGGTGCGCGAGATTCGTGTGCAACCGGGTTCGGCGGTGCGCGCCGGACAGCGCGTCGTGGTGCTGGAACTCGACTGAAGCCATTTTGAAAAGGATCAAGCCATGAACGTCAATTTGCAACTCGACGCCCTGCGCAGCGCTTACCGCGACGGCAGCACCACACCTCGGCAACTGCTACTGAGCCTGCGCGACAAAGCCGCGGCGCTGAACCCGGACTATCACCTGTTCATCCATTTGCTCAGTGTTGAAGAACTGGAACCGTATCTGGCGGCCCTCGACGGCCGCGAACTCGACAACCTGCCGCTGTACGGCGTGCCGTTCGCAATCAAGGACAACATCGACCTGGCGGGCATTCCGACGACCGCAGCGTGTCCTGATTTTGCTTATGTGCCGGAACGTTCGGCGACCATCGTCGAGCAACTGCTGGCACTGGGCGCAATTCCTCTGGGCAAGACCAATCTTGACCAGTTCGCCACCGGGCTGAACGGCAGCCGCTCGCCGTATGGCGCCTGCCCCAACAGTGTGTTGCCGGAGTATCCGTCGGGCGGCTCGAGCGCCGGCTCGTCGCTGGCGGTCGCGCTGGGAGTGGCGAGTTTTTCGCTGGGCACGGACACGGCGGGGTCCGGGCGAGTCCCGGCGGCGCTGAACAATCTGGTCGGCCTTAAAGCGACCAAAGGGTTGATCTCGACGGCGGGCGTGGTGCCAGCCTGTCGCACCCTCGATTGCGTGACGACGTTTACCGCGACGGCTCGGGAAGCCAGTCAGTTGCTCGCGCTCACCGCGCACCTTGACCCACGAGACGAATACAGCCGCAGCAATCCGCTGTGGAATGACGGCTCGGCGTTCGGCGCACCGCGCCCTTTCCGTTTCGGCGTGCCCCGTGCACAGGATCTGGAATTCTTCGGCTGCCCTGAAGGGCCACTGCTGTTCGGTGACGCTATCGATCAGCTCAAGGCGTTGGGCGGCGAAGCGGTGGAACTCGATCTGTCGCCGTTCCTTGAGGCAGCGCGCCTGCTCTATGAAGGTCCGTGGGTGGCCGAGCGTTACAGCGTGGCCGGCGAGTTGATGGAGCAAAATCCGCAAGCCGTGTTGCCCGTGATCCGCGCCGTGCTGGCCAAGGCTCCGGCGGTGACGGGCGTGCAGACCTTCCGCGCCCAGTATCGACTGCAAGCCTTGAAGGCGCTTTGCGACAAGGCGCTGGAAGGACTGGACTGCGTCGTCACGCCGACCATCGGCCGCCCGGTTACGCTGGCGGAACTGGCCGCCGAACCGGTCCTGCGCAATTCGGAACTGGGTTACTACACCAACTTCATGAACCTGCTCGATTACGCCGCCGTTGCGGTGCCAAGCGGCTTCATGGGCAATGGCTTGCCGTGGGGCGTGACGCTGTTTGGCCGGGCGTTTACCGATCAGTATTTGTTGAGCGTGGCGGATGCGTTTCAGCGTCCTTCGGCTGAGCCAGCACCGACAACGGTCGCCCGCAATGACCGTGCACGCCTGGTGGTGTGCGGCGCGCATCTGGACGGGCTGGCCTTGAACTGGCAACTGAAGCGGCGCGGGGCTCGGTTGGTCGAGACCACGTTGAGCTCACCGGACTATCAACTGTATGCATTGGCCGGTGGGCCGCCGTTTCGTCCGGGGATGGTTCGGGTGAAGGATGGCGGCGTGGCCATTGCAGTGGAGGTCTGGGAGTTGCCGAGCAGTGAACTGGGCTCGTTCCTGACCGGGATTCCAGCGCCGCTGGGATTGGGCAAAGTGCAGCTGGCGGATGGGCGCTGGGAGAGCGGGTTTATCTGTGAGGCGTATGGGTTGGAGGGGGCCGTCAATATCAGTCATCTAGGCGGATGGCGTGCGTATCTGCAATCCCTGAGCTAACCACCGCCCCCCCTGTAGGAGTGAGCCTGCTCGCGATGGCGTCAGCACATCCAACACAGATGTCGACTCATGCGACGCTATCGCGAGCAGGCTCACTCCTACAAGGACCGCGCTCGGCGCACATGGAGCAGTTATTTTCCGGCAGTGCCATTAGAATGCCTGCCATCGGGTTACTGCCAACGGAAACGTCATGCCGCTTCGCTCGTCGCTGTATTCACAACGCTCGTTGGTCCTCACGCTCATCGCGTTGTTGGGCGCAGGTTTCCTGGCCACGTCCTTCCTCAGCTACTACGCCTCGCGCGCGTCGATCCGCGACAACATCGTCAACACCGAGCTGCCGCTGACCTCCGACACGGTCTACTCGGAAATCCAGAAAGACCTCGTCAGACCGATCCTGATTTCCTCGATGATGTCCCGCGACACCTTCATGCGTGACTGGGTGGTAAACGGCGAGCAAGACCCCGATAAAATGACCCGCTACCTCAACGAGGTCATGACGCACTACGGCGCCTACACCGCCTTTTTCGTTTCCAACACCAGCCTCACGTACTACCACGCCAAGGGCGTACTCAAGCAGGTCAAATCCACTGAGCCGCGCGACGCCTGGTATTTCCGCGTACGCGACATGGCCGATCCCTACGAGATCAATGTCGACCCGGACCTCGCCAACAAGGACAACCTGACCTTCTTCATCAACTACAAGGTCTACGACTACAACAACCGCTTCATTGGCGCGGCGGGCGTCGGCCTGACGGTCGATGCGGTCATCAAGCTGATCGACAAATACCAGCAGCGTTACCAGCGCAGTGTTTACTTTGTCGACAACTTCGGACGCCTGGTGCTCACCGGCGCCGAGGGCGGTCCACAAGGCGCGCATATCGGCCAGAAACTCGACGAACTGGACAGCATGAAGGGGCTGGTCAGCCAGCTACCCAAACCCCACAGCGGCAGTTACGAATACTCCGTCCACGGCCAGGGGCATTTCCTCAATGTGCGGTTCATTCCGGAATTGAACTGGTACCTGTTTGTCGATAAACGTGAAGACGGCGCGCTTAATGAAATCCGTCAGTCGCTGTACCTCAACCTGCTGATCTGCCTGCTCGTCACGCTGATCGTGCTGGCCCTGCTCAACCGGGTGATCAAGCGCTATCAGGGCAAGATCCAGGCGCAAGCGACACTCGACAGCCTGACCGAATTGCCGAACCGTCGCGGCTTCGACCTCCTGGCTGCGCAAGCCATGCACGAGGCCCAACGCGAGCCCAAGCCGCTGACGGCGTTGTTGCTGGACCTGGATCACTTCAAGGCCTTGAACGACACCTACGGTCACCTGGCCGGCGATCAGGTGCTGATCGGCTTCGCCCGGGACCTGGAGAGTTGTCTGCGACACTCCGACATTGTCTGCCGCTGGGGTGGCGAAGAGTTCATCGTGCTGCTCAAGGACACCGACGGTGAGACCGGTCTGATGATCGCCGAGAAAATTCGCCAGCACGTCGAACAGCAGCGTTATGCCTACAACGGAAATGAACTGCAGCTGACAGTCAGCATCGGCCTGACCACCTTGCAAGTCGATGAAACCTTGCACACCCTGCTCTCTCGGGCCGATCATGCGATGTACCGGGCCAAGCAAGCCGGCCGCAACCGAACGTGCGTGGAAATGCCTCACTCCAGTTATGAATACAGTCCTATATGAATAATCCTGACCTGTGCCCGGCCTGCGGCGCCTCCAACGCCTGCACCCTGGCGGACCCGCGAACCGTCGATCAAACGTGCTGGTGCTTTGGCGTCAGCATCGACCCGGCGGTGCTCGAAGCGTTGCCCGCGGAACTGCGCAATAAATCCTGCCTGTGCCCACGCTGTGCCGAGGTCGAGGCGCAGTTGTAAGCACCCGCTCGGCTGATCACGTAAGATACGCGCCCTTTCACCACTGATCCTTCGTCATGCGCGTCGACCGTTTCCTCAGCAATCTGCCGCGTTTCAACCGTCAACAGGTCCGCCTGTTGCTGGTGGAAAAGCGCGTGCGGATTGACGGAAAAGTCGTCAGCGACCCGCATGCCCAAGTGCTGGAGTTCAGCCGCGTCGAGGTCGATGGGGATGTACTGCAAGTCGGCAAGCCCGCACGCTATTTCATGCTGCACAAACCGCCCGGCTGCGTCAGCGCCACCCGCGACCCGCAACACCCGACTGTCCTCGACCTGATCCAGGAGCCGGACAAGGAAGACCTGCACATCGCCGGCCGCCTGGATTTCAACACCACCGGCCTGATGCTGATCACCAATGACGGCAGCTGGTCGCGACGCCTGACCCAGCCGCAGACCAAGCTGCCCAAGATTTACTACGTCGAGACCGAGCAAGCGATCGGCCCGGAATATGCGTTGAAATTCGCTGAGGGGTTGTACTTCGCCTTCGAGGATCTGACCACTCAGCCGGCCGTGCTGGAGGTGCTCGGCCCCACGTCCGCTCGACTGAGCATCGTCGAAGGTCGTTACCACCAGGTGAAGCGAATGTTCGGCCACTTCGACAACAAAGTGCTGCGCCTGCACCGTGAAAGCATGGGGCCGCTGGTGCTCGACAACGCGCTAAAACCGGGCGAGTACCGCCCGTTGCGCACCGAAGAGATTCAATTGATCTAAGCAGCCTACCGCTCAGCAGAAGTTGTCGAACAATTTACGAAAGGCACTTGCGTGATGCCGTCTCCCCTGCTTGAATCAGGTCGTCAGCCGAAATGTGACTGACGAGTCACAACATACTTCTAAGAAACTTTTTGCCGGTTAGAGAACCCTCAGGTTCCGCCTCAGACCGGCAGACTGCCCGCCAATAATAATACCCGTCGACCTGCAGTACGGATCGACATGGGCCTCCAAATTCCAGGCGTATGCCTACCTGTCACAAAGCTCGTGCAATCTCATTTGCGCGCATACCCGCTTGCCAGGAGTCTTATGACATGAGGCCAGAAATCGCTGTGCTGGATATACAGGGTCAGTATCGGGTTTACACGGAGTTCTATCGCGCAGACGCCGCAGAGAAGACCATTATCTTGGTCAACGGCTCGATGGCCACGACTGCGTCGTTTGCACAAACCGTGAAAAACCTTCACCCGCAGTTCAACGTGGTTTGCTACGACCAGCCCTATGCGGGCAAGTCGAAAGCCCACAACCTGCATGAAAAATTGCTGACCAAGGAAGTCGAAGGGCAGATCCTCCTGGAGCTGATTGACCACTTCGCCGCCGAACACGTGCTGTCGTTTTCCTGGGGAGGCGCCGCGACCCTGGTCGCTCTTGCTCACCAGCCACGACGCATCGAAAAAGCCGTGATCAGCTCGTTCTCTCCGGAGATCAATGCGCACATGCTCGACTACCTCGAGCGCGGCATCGACTACCTTGGCAGCCGGGACGGCGACCGGGTCGGCAACCTGGTCAACAGCACCATCGGCAAACACCTGCCGACGCTGTTCAAGCGCTTCAACTATCGCCACGTCAGCAGCCTGGCCGAACATGAATACGGTCAGATGCACTTCCACATCAGCGACCTGCTGCACAGCGATCGTCAGTGCTTCCTCAAAGCCGCTGAGAAAATCAACGTGCCCGTGCTGTTCATGAACGGCGAATGGGACGAATACACCGCCGCCGATGGCGCCCGGTTGTTCGCCAACCACGTGCAACACGCCACCTTCAGCACCTTGCAGGCCACCGGGCACTTTCTCGACATGGAACACAAAGCCGCTTGCCGAGACAGCCGCGAGGCACTGCTGGGCTTCCTGAAACCGGCGCAGCACACCAGCCGACCGCGTTACCACTACGTCCAGGACCAACATGCATTGGCCATCTGAAACAGCGTCATCACGAGCAAGCTTCGCCCCACAGTGTTGAAAGCATTCCTGTAGGCACGAGGCTTGCCCGTGATAGACCGTTTCACCTGCACCCAACGCATCGCGCGCAAAGAAAAACTTCATTTCCACGCGCACATCTGGTACAAAGTCAGCCGCTCTGAGCGGGTGTCGTATAATGGCATTACTCCAGCTTCCCAAGCTGATAACGAGGGTTCGATTCCCTTCACCCGCTCCAATCGAATTTAGGTCTCACGTTGTTTTTTGACGGGGGATGCAGGTAAAGAAAAAACCGGCCTTGATGGCCGGTTTTTTTATGTCTGGGGTTTGTGTTTCAAGGGCGGAAATTAACGTTTTGGCGCAAAACCGGTGTTTTGTTAGCGTTTTTCTTGCCCAGGTAACGGTTTTCTCTGCACCCTTTACCCTGTATGACCAGATCAACGCGGAGACCGTGGAATGAACCGTAAGCTAATTCTCAACCAAGAAGACCTGAACGCTACATTTGCTCGTGTGGAGCAGCTGTGGGGGGCAGGCATTGGTTCGCCTGAAGGTGATGATCTGGAAACTCTGGCGCTGCTCATCGAAAAGTACGAAGACGAGCATTACCCGATGCCGCCGTCCGATCCGATTGAGGCTCTTAAATTCCGTATGGATCAGCAAGGCCTGACTCGTTGAGAACAGGATTCAGTGAACCGCTGACTTTTCATCCTGGATGATCAATCAACGCCCGTCATTAGCGTTCGAGACCCCATTCGCTAGTGGCACGAAAGTGGCCAATTTTCGAAAAGGCAAGGTCCTACACTACGGTGGGAATTGTCCGTAGACTTGCGCATTGCTGTGTTTTCACCATGAAGTCTATAGTCGACCCGCGCCAAAAATGGCGTATCGGGTTTGGCGACTCGATGCCATGGTACGGAAGCCTCCGAGGATTTCTCGGAGCGCTTTTGAACGCACTCGGCTGCCTCTTTTTTTGGTGGCTGTGCGTGGGAGACCTCAGGGTCTGCCGGTTTTACCATGGTCCGGTTCGCCAACCCGCGTACAGCTACCACCCTATTGTTTGGCGACGATTGAGTGGTAGGTCCTCCTCTAACATGGTAATCACTCATGAACGAATACATGGCTTTAACCAGCAACGCCGACGACCTTCCCTCGCTCTACGTCAACACCACCCAACCGCTGCATTCACTGCTCAGCACCGCCAGCTACAGAATCCGGGCTGTCACGCAGCTTCTTGAAAACCTCGCGATGCGAGGCGACATCACGTCTGACTCGGTGATCCTCAGCGACTTTGCGTTGCTCTGCTGCGTGCCCTTGCGCGACGGTTGCGATGTGCTGGATGTCATTGCTCGACGCATGGATGCGGAATAGTTGAATGGGGCGCCTTTCGAGGCGTCCTTTGCGTTTATAGGGCCAGCAAGGGGTCTGGATTGGCTTGCTGTGAACCCGGGCCACCTCCCCCCGCCCCCATGCCTGCCCAATATGCGGTGCTATACTTTTTTAGGCCTGAAACAAGCGTGAAACGTTGCCCACGGGTACTGATACCGACTGCAAATCTCGGCGAACAGCTTCAAGACAGAGGGGGGTCTTGGGCAAGCACGGGATAGGAGGTGTGGCATGAACCGTCACTATTACATCAGCAACAACCTCGACGATCTTGAAGCCGTTGAAAACGAACTGGAAGCCAGCGGCATCAACTCCGAACAAATCCATGTGCTCAGCGAACACATAGCCGAAGTCGAACAACATCACCTTCACGAGATCAACTCGTTAATGGAGCAGGATGTCGTCCACTCCGGGGAAATTGGTGCGCTGGTTGGAATACCGCTCGCGGCACTGGTTCTTGGCGCGGCCTATTGGTTGGGCTGGACCGAATCCGCTGCCGGCTGGATGCCTTTTGTATTTCTTGCCCTTGTTGTACTTGGCTTCTGCATCTGGGAAGGCGGCTTCTTTGGCATACAAGTGCCGAACGCTCACTTCCGCAGTTTTAAACAGGTCGTGGCCGAGGGAAAACATATCTTCTTCGTGGATGTCGAGCCGAATCAGGAGCCGGTTTTGGACGGCGTTATTGAACATCATCCACTGCTGGAGATCGCCGGTACGGGAGCGGCAGCCCCTCACTGGACAGTCGCCTGGCTGCATCGGTGGCATCAGTTCAAGCGAACGATATAGCGGCATTCGTTATCAGTCAGTCCCTGGAAGCTAAAAGCGTCCGGGCGTTTTTTAATGTCCGAAGAAAATCACCCGGCTGAGAAAAACATAATCGGCCTCGGTGGCCATCAGTCCGACAAGCACCAGCAAACACAACGGTGGCACCAGGATCGCGTAGACCATGGCCAATCGTTCCCAGGCCATGTGCATGAAGATGGAAACAATCAAACCGGCCTTTAACAACATGAACGTGATGATCAGGAACCAGCGAAGGTAGCCGTGGAAGTGGAAGTAATCGACAAGATACGACAGGGTGCTGAGGACAAATAACAGCCCCCAGATTTTAAGGTACAAGCTGATTGGATGTTGTTGACCTTGAGCATGCGCCATCACCAGTGCTCCTCTACCATAAATAGAAGAAAGCAAAAATAAACACCCAGACCAAGTCCACGAAGTGCCAGTAAAGTCCGGCTATCTCGACGTTCTGATAGTTGCCGGATTGCTCGTAATCGCCGCGCAATACTTTCCTCGCCACAATGCTGAGGTAGAGGGCGCCGATTGACACATGCAGCCCGTGAAACCCGGTAATCATGAAAAAGCAGGCACCAAATTGCGCAGCGCCCATGGGGTTCCCCCAGGGACGGACTCCTTCTCCGATAAGCTTGGTCCATTCAAATGCCTGCATGCTGACGAAGGTCACGCCCAGAGCAGCGGTCGCCAGCATCAGCGCTGTGGTTTTCGCACGATCACGGCGATAGGCATAGTTGACGGCCATGGCCATGGTGCCGCTGCTGCTGATCAGCACGAACGTCATGATGGCGATCAGAATCAGCGGGATTTCCCGGCCGCCGATGGTCAACGCGAACACTTCACTGGGGTTTGGCCAAGGCGTGGTGATGGTCATGCGTACCGACATGTAGCCGGTTAAAAAACAGGTGAAGATAAACGTGTCGCTGAGCAGGAATATCCACATCATCGCCTTGCCCCAGGGCACCTGCTTGAAGGCCTCCTTATCCGAGGCCCAGTCGCTGGCGATGCCTTGCCATCCGGGTGCCAGTGACGATCCGAGGGGATTGGCTGAACTTGACTCGATGGGAACTGGTGGGTGCGATGCCATGGCTGATCACCTCAAGCCGCAGAGTCTGGCGAGGGCTTCATAGGTTTGTGGCGTGCTGGTCAGCAGGGCGAATAGGACGAACCAAAGCGCCAATAAGTAATGCCAATAAATGGCGCAGAGTTCCACGCTAGTGCTGAGTTGCGGCAACGGCACGCGAGACAGGAATTTACCGACGGTTCTGCCCCAGGCAATCAACCCGCCCAGCAAGTGCAGCCCGTGCACACCGGTCAACAGGTAGAAGAAGCTGTTGGCCGGGTTGCCGGCGACAAAATAACCCCAGGCGACAAACTGCTGCCAGACCCGCAACTGCCCCGTCAGAAAGACAATTGCAAATACGCCTCCCAACAAAAAAGCCATGACCGTTGAGTTCAAGCGGCCTCGACGAGCGGCCATGCGCGCCCACTGCAATGCGATGCAACTCAACACCAGAAATGCCGAGTTCACCCAGAGCTGCCATGGGTTGGCCAGCGGTGCCAGGGGATCTGTCAGGGGTAACCAGTCGGTCATCTGTGAACGAGCGATAAAGGCGAGCAAGAACAAAAAAAACAACGAGCTGACCACCACCAGAAACAAGCGCAGGCCTGTTTTGGCGATCTGTTCTCGATCGGCACCCTCGCCCGCCTCAGCACCCTGCGGATCGCGATTCCAACTGCCGCCGGGGTCAGCGTCATCGGCGTTTTTTAATAGCAGCCTGCTCATGTTTTAACGTCCGCTATCCGGGTTCCGGCATCCCGTTGCCGCATCTGCTCCAGCTCCTCGTCGGAGACTGTTTGCGGAACGAAATCCTGCTCGATACCCGGCACGCTGTAGTCATAGGCCCAGCGATGCACGACCGGCAGTTTCGCGCCCCAATTGCCGTGTACGGGCGGGGTGTTTGGCGTTTGCCATTCCAGGCTGGCCGCGCCCCAGGGATTACTGCCTGCGGGCTTGCCTTTAAAGACACTCCAGGCCAGGTTGAACACAAACAGCAACTGGGAAACGCCAACGGTCAACGCGACCACCGTTATAAAGGCATTCAACTCGTGCGCCGATTGTGGAATGAACGCGTAGTTGTCATACGCGTAGTAACGGCGTGGCATGCCCTGGAAACCCAGGTAGTGCATGGGAAAGAAGATGGCGTAAGTGCCCAGGAAGGTAATCCAGAAATGCAACTTGCCCAGGGTGTCATTCAACAGGCGCCCGGTGACTTTCGGGAACCAGTGATAAATGCCGCCGAATACCACCAGGACCGGTGCGACACCCATCACCATATGAAAATGGGCCACCACGAAATACGTGTCCGAGAGCGGAATATCCACGATCACATTACCGAGAAACAACCCGGTCAGGCCTCCGACCAGAAAGGTCACGATAAAGGCCAGGGCAAACAGCATCGGCACGGTCAGATGAATGTCGCCGTGCCATAGGGTCAGCACCCAGTTATAAACTTTAAGTGCAGTTGGCACCGCAATAATCAACGTGGTGACGGCGAAGAAAAAGCCGAAGTAAGGGTTCATTCCGCTGACATACATATGGTGCGCCCACACCACAAAACTGAGTACGCCAATCGCAATAATGGCCCACACCATCATCCGATAACCGAAGATATTCTTGCGCGCATGGGTGCTGATCAAATCGGAGACCAGGCCGAACGCCGGAAGCGCAACGATGTAGACCTCAGGGTGGCCGAAGAACCAGAACAGATGCTGGAACAAGATGGGGCTGCCGCCTTGGTGATTGAGCTGCTGCCCCAAGGAGACGATCGCCGGCATAAAAAAGCTGGTGCCCAACAGTTTGTCGAACAGCATCATGATTGCACTGACGAACAACGCCGGAAACGCCAGCAACGCCATGATCGAGGCCATGAAGATGCCCCAGACCGAGAGTGGCATGCGAAACAATGTCATGCCGTGCGTGCGCGCCTGCAGCACCGTGGTGACGTAGTTCAACCCGCCCATGGTGGCCGCGACGATAAAAATCGCCAGTGAGACGAGCATCAGGACGATGCCCCACTCAACCCCCGGTGTGCCCTGGGTGATGGACTGCGGTGGGTAAAGCGTCCAGCCCGAACCCGTGGGGCCGCCCGGCACAAAGAAACCGGCGAGCAACACCACTACCGCCAACAAGTAGAACCAGTAACTCAGCATGTTGACGTAGGGAAAGACCATGTCGCGGGCGCCCACCATCAACGGGATCAGATAGTTACCGAAGCCCCCCAGGAACAACGCCGTCAGCAAATAAATGACCATGATCATGCCGTGCATGGTCATCGCCTGATAATAAGTACTGGCATCCATGAACGCCAAACTGCCGGGGAAACCTATCTGTATGCGCATCAAGCCGGACAACACCAGCGCGACGAGCCCCACGAACAGCGCCGTCAGCGAATACTGAATGGCAATGACCTTGTGGTCCTGACTCCAGATATATTTGGTCAGGAAACTTTTAGGCTCGTGCAGTGCTTCTGTTTCGGCTTGCTCCGCATAGGCCATCACATCATCCTCCTGCCGAAGTTTCAGTGAGTGTCTGGCTGCTTTACGGCGACTTCCCTGGCTCAGCCTTGCTCGCATCAGCGTCAGCGTTCGCTTTGGATTTGATGAAAGCGATCAGGGCGCTCAGCTCCTTGTCGCTTGGCGTAAAGGGCGGCATGACCGGAGCATAGCCCTTGACGATCTTGGCACTTGGATTGAGAACCGATTCTTTCAAGTAGTTCTCGTCGACCTTGATGCTCGTACCGTCGGAAAGGGTTTCCGTCCTGCCATACAAACCCTGCCAACTGGGGCCAATGCCCTTGCTGCCATCGACACTGTGGCAGGCCAGACAACCGAGCGACTGCGCCAGCCGTTGGCCCTGTGTCGCGAGGTCGTCACCCGGGCCCGATGCTTCGCCGGAAGAGGGTTCTTCGGCTGGCTGCCCGGCACCCAGCGATTTGATCAGGGCAATGACAGCACCCAGTTCATCGTCATTGAGAGTATAGGCCACCATCACTGGCGGGTAGCCCTGCACCAGGCGGGCCTTTGGATCGAGAATCGACTCTTTCAGGTAGGCGTCATCGACCTGCACACTGGTGCCATCGGCCAGTTGTTTAGTGCGACCGTACAGGCCCTTCCATCCCGGGCCGAGGCTGGCACTGCCATCCTGGCTATGGCAGGCACGGCAGCCATATTGTTCAACCAACTGGCGGCCTTTTTCCAGCAGACTGTCTCGGCTGGGCTTGGCCGCGGTCGCCATTGTCTGGGCAAAAGTCGGCTGGGCGCTCAGCCACTGGGCGAAAGCGGCCTGGTCCTCGACGATCACATCGCCGCGCATATTGTAATGGCCGATACCGCAGTACTCGGCGCACAGGATTTCATACTTGCCGATGACCGTCGGCGTAAACCAGAAGTACGACACCATCCCCGGCACCATGTCCATCTTGCTGCGCATTTGCGGTATATAAAAATCGTGCAGAACGTCTTTCGAACGTAATAAGACTTTCACCGGCTGATTGATCGGAAGACGAACTTCACTACTTCTGACTATTACATCGTCCTGGCCAACAGGATCCTTGGGATCGAGACCGAGGGGATTGGCCGAATCCACAAACTTGACGTCCGACTTCCCCAACTTTCCGTCCTTGCCCGGGAAACGAAAAAACCATTGCCACTGCTGGGCGACAACCTCAAGTTCAAAAGCATTTTTCGGCACCCGGATAAAATCGTTATAAACAACCAGACCTGGCGCCAACATTCCCGCAATGCCGATCGACGTCACGACAATCAGCCAGAATTCCAACCGTTTGCTTTCGGGCTGGTAAGCAGCCCTGGAACCTTTTTTATGACGGAAACGTAGGATAGCTATCGCCATGAAGACGACGATAGCAATGAAAAATATCCCGCTAATGACCAGGGTGATGAACAGCGTGGTGTCTATCGATGCCCAGTTGGATGCCGGCGGCGCCGCGTGCCAAGGCGCTAACAGGTGGAATAGCACGGAGGCAATAACGATCAGTACAAGAACAATTGCTATTGCCATTTTGCCTTTGTCCTATTCCTGTTACTCATTGCCATGCCTGAGCATCGCCACAGGATCTGACGCCAAAACAGGCCAGAAAACGACCACTTCTCTTAGTGGCAAAGTCCGCAGGAAGTATAGTTCACGGGCAGAACCGGCGCTTTTCACGACCCCCTACCAAAGGTTTGAATATTCCAACTTCCTCATCAACTTGCGCACTTAAAATCCAATCGCTATATCTGACTGTAACTCCTGAGTAACACATCTAACTCGGACTAACTGGTTATCCGGCCAGCTCACTAACGACCGAATATGCACACAGTCCGCTTGGGCAAACGATGCCCGGCGGCCAGCTATAATTACAGTCTGATAACGGAGGGCAAAGATCAGCTAAAGCGCCCGCAAAGATCCTTGCCTATGCAGTGCGGTCAGACAAGTGACGGCGGAGCGTTATAGAGCCCAGCCGTCCACAACGGAGATTTCGTCATGAGTGCCTTGACGATCGAAGGCCGGTGCAAACTCAACGGTGCGGAAAAGTCGGAACCAATAGGTGAAATACATTTTTACGTCGATGGCCCCCTCCGTCTGAGACTGGAGGAAGCTGAAGAACGTCTGCAGAAGACCCATGAACCTGAGGCTATGGTCGACGTCGACATGGACACATTGGATTTGATCTTGCCCGAGGGATACGGCCCGTTGTCCGACTGCCAGATGCGCGTCTATATACACTTCGAGCGCGGGCAGTTTCATTTGGTGGGGCATCGAGCAAGCGACGGTAGCTTGATCTACAGCAATGCGGTTTTGATTGATCAACAGATTGATTAGCTACGACGGGAAAGTCGGTAATCAGTGCGCAAAAGGGACAGACGAAAAGAACTCGGGCTGTCCCTCCATGAGTGCATCAACGCGTCGCAACGATAAACAACCGAGGGAACGGCAGCAGCACTGAACCATCGGCCAAGGCCGGATAAGCCCGCTCGATCGCCGTTTGATACTGCTTGAGGTAGTGGGCTTTTTCCGCCTCATCCAGCGGATCGAGAAACGGCCGCAAACCGCTGCCCTTGAACCACTCGACCACCCCCGACGCGCCACCTGCGAGCGGGTGATGGTAGGTGGTGCGCCACACGTCGACTCGCGCACAGTGCGGTCGCAGCATCGAGTAGTAATCGCTGGCGCTCGCCATTTCCGTGCGTTGCCCGGCGGCGTCCGCCAACTTGCTGACCCAAGGGCCATCGGCAGCGACTTCGCGCATCAAACGGTGCGACGGCTCGTTGAGGTTGTCGGGCATCTGAATCGCCAGGCTACCGCCCTGTGTCAGTCGGGAGGCCAGCGCCGGCAGTAGCGTTGCGTGATCAGGCAGCCACTGCAGCACCGCGTTGGCGAAAATCACATCGAACGGACCCGGTTCGTTCCAGGTATCGATGTCAGCGGTGTCGAAGCGCACTTGAGGCAAGCGCTGGCGGGCGGCTTCGATCATGTCGACCGAACTGTCCAGGCCGCGCACCGTGGCATTGGCGAAGCGCTCGACCAGCAGTTGAGTCGAATTGCCGGGGCCGCACCCGATGTCGATGGCCAAGCGCGCGTCCACGGGCGGGATCGCCGCGAGCAAGTCACGGGCCGGGCGTGTGCGTTCATCTTCAAAAGCGACGTATTGTCTGGCGGACCAACTCATTGCGTTCTCCTGTCGGTGTGTAGATGTGGCCGGAGGCGCACAACCGGATCGCTACGATACTCCGGTCCTTGCGCTCCGCCCTATCCAACCTATGGCGCAAGCAATCAGTTTACCCAACCTCCGCGTTGCCAATACCAGCCATCATTACGCCGCTCCCAGTGCGGATGCACATAACGATAGCCCGGTCGTTCCGCAACCCAGTGACCATGAACCGCGGCGTAGCGCCCACCGTCCCAACGCCAGTAACCCCGGGACCAAACGTACCCCGGACGCGGCATCGGCTCGACCTCGATCACGCGCTCAGGCGGTGCCTGCGGCGCAATGACTTCGACGTACTCACGCGGCACTGGACGCCGCTCATGAACCACCCGTTCCTGCACACAGCCGGAAGCTGTGAACATCACCGCCATTAACGCCATGTAACGTAACCACATGCTGCCTCCTCAGGCTTGACCGCCACATCGAGTGAACCAGCAAAAAGTTGCCCCCTTTTTCCTGCCCTGCTCCTGCCTGGCTCACTGCTTTTTTAACAGGTCATATCTGTCTATTGCCTGAACTGGCCTCACTTGGCGCAGACGGCACAAGGGAGTTTGAATGAGTGTTTCCTTATCGCCAAATCATCGCAAGCCATCACTTTTTTGACCGTTCGTCGAACGACAAGGCCAGCAATTTTGACAGCCTGTATTTCGCACCTATAGTCCTAATCGCGGCCCGTCGGAAGGAACCCGACCCGTTAGTTTTCACGCAAGGAGCCAGGCCAGCTCATGCCCGTGACAGGTGGGTTCCGCCCGTAGTGTTTGCGCAACGGCCGCAAGGCAAGCAAACGTTGTTTTGCCTGGAAAGAAGCCAGGCATTCACTATGAACAAGGAGCTTTACTATGTCTCGAGTCACGGATGTACTGGTTTCCATCGACACCGAAACCATTCTGAAAAACTACCCGAACATCAGCAAAAACCCTGCTTCGCCCACACTCATCGACGTCAATCATGTGTACATGGTGACCAATCGGGACAACGTCATCAATGGCCAGGCCGGTGGCGAACTCAACTTGAAGGCCCAGGTGGGCGACCTGATTCGCTGGCGTGAAACCAGCCTGTCGCAGAGCTTCGAGACGGCGGTCATTTTCTACAAATTCATCGGCAACGTCGGCAACGAATTGATCTCCACCCCCACGCCGCGCAAGGCTACCGCCTGTGTCGCCGTCCCCAACACCAGCAATCCTTCGGTGCCGAGCTGCCAGAAAGTCGATAACCATTACTGGTCCTCGGAAACCCTTTCGTGCGGCAGCGTGACCTACCACTTCCACTTCCTGATCGTGGATCGCGATTGCAAGATCGTCGGCTGCTGTTCGTGGGACCCGTTCATTACCATCCGTAATTGACCTGAAGCGGGCCCCTTGGTGACAAGGGGCTCGCCCAATACGTTGCCGCTTCGACAGGAACAGGATGTCTGCATGAACCGAAGCGGTTGCCGTTTTAAGCCAACATCATGAAAGGAATCCATGATGACTTCCGAACCGATCAAATCCGCTGAATCCAGCATCGCGCAAGCCAACAATGTGCTGCTGATCGTCGATGCCGAATCATTGCTGTCACGCTATCCGCAACCCAGTCTTGAACCGCAAAACCCGACCGTGATCGAGGAAGGTTTCATCTTCGCCATCAGCGGCACGCACACCAATAAAAATGCAATAAATGACAGCAAATTGAATCTGTCCGCCATAAACGGAAAAAACTTCCATCTGCGCGGCAGAACCGTCAGCTTGCTCGCCGAGCACAGCGTGGTGTTTTACGAGATGTCGGTAGGTGATGCCGGCGTACTGTCGCCCCCTGAACTGGTGGTCCACAGCAAGCTGACCGTGCCCGCACCCGATCCGGCAAACCCGACTAAACCGGGCAGCCACACAGCGGATGATCATTATTGGCATTTCACGCAACTGGCCGCCGGGGTTGAGGCGTGCGTACTGAATTTCATGCTGATCGATAAAAACTGCGAGGCGTTGGGGTATTTCAGTTGGGCGGTTGAGGTGAAGCTGACCCATTGAGCGATGGGTGCCAGCGCTCGGTAAGAGCTGGGTACATCGGGGCGTCGCAGAATTAGGGGTTTTAATTAGAATTTTCAATACGCCGTCGCTGTCTGAAAATCAGGCGCATCCCTTTAAGGAACACGGTAATGAAATTCGCAAAAATCTCGCAAAGACTCGCTTTGTGGGCCGGTAGCCCCAAGACCTTTATGGGCGCGTTGATCCTGATCGCTCTGTGGGGGTTGAGTGGCCCGATTTTTCACTTCAATGACACCTGGCAGCTGATCATCAACACCTCGACCACGATCATCACGTTCCTGATGGTGTTCCTGATCCAGAACACGCAGAACCGCGATACCGACATCCTGCACTTGAAAATCGATGAGTTGCTGCGGGTGAACAAAGAAGCGCAGAACGCGATGCTCGGGCTGGAATCCCTGGACCTCAAGCAACTGGAGGCGCTGCGCAGGCACTATCGCGCCATGGGCGAAAAGGATGTGCATGGCCTGGCGGGGCTGGCGACATCGAGCAAGCACAAGCCCGATCTGAATAAATGCTGAGTGCAAACAAAAACGGCGCGTGATGTGGATCACGCGCCGTTTTCTTTAACCCCTGATAAATAAACGCTGGTCAGCGACCGGCTTGCAGCGCCCTGGCCATTTGCAGATGATTTTGCAGTTTGGGCAGGGTTTCTTCAGCGAAGGCTTTGATCGCCGGGACATCGGTGGTCTGTGCTTCCTGCTGAAGCTGGTCAATGGCTTCCTGAGTGGTTTTCACCTGACTGGCGGCATAGGCCTGGTCGAAACTCTCGCCGTCCGGCACTGGCGGCATCAGGGCCTTGGCTTTGTCGACCACTTCCTCCCGAGGGGCCACCGGCAGGTCCAGTTGCTTGGCAATTTTCGCCAGATGCTGGTTGGCGGTGGTGCGGTCGTTAATGACGACGATGGTGTAATCCTTGATCTCTTTGGATTCGGTTTTCTGGTGCGCCAGGCGACTGGCTTCGATGTCGGCAATGCCTTTGGCCGATGCATCATTGATGAATTCTGCGGGCGACTGGGCGAAGGCACAGTGGGTGAACAGCCCCAGCAACGTGGCAAAACCGGCAGTGCATAATCGGGTGGCCATCCGGTTCATGGTCGCGCCCTCCTTATAAAAAAATTCAAGCGGGAGCTTTCGCCCCCGCCTCTCAATCAAAACTACCTTTCACCGACTACTTCGACTTCTGATCACTTTTGCGGCCCATTTCTGGTTTCGCAGAGTCTTTGTCGACCGTCGTGGTGGTAGTTTTCCCACCTTTGCGACCGGCTTCCGACGCCTTGGTTCGATCGTTGGCGAAGTTTCCCGAGTTCGAGTTTCTTGAATTAGGCATGATTCTCTACCTCTTGGTAATGATCGCGGCGAGCAGGAGCCCGCATAGAATCTGAATTGCGATCACCGCAAAGGTTTAGAGAAATTGAAGTTCGCGCGACGAATGGCGGCAGTTTTTTCAGACGCCGAGACGCTGGTGATGCTGGCGCTTGGCCGCGTACATGGCTTCGTCGGCATGCCGGAACAACTGCTTCTCCTCGGTGCCATGTTCGGGGTAATGCGCAACGCCAATGCTCGGCTGGATGTTGACGTTATGCCCGTCCAGGCGCAGTGGCTGAGCTAACACTTGGCGGATTTTTCCTGCGACGTTATCGGCATCTTCCGACGCATGGATGCTGTGCAACAACACCACAAACTCATCGCCACCGATGCGCGCCACCGTGTCGGTTTCACGCACACAGCCCTTGAGCCGGTTGGCGACCGCTTGCAACAGCATGTCGCCGACTGCATGGCCGTGGGTGTCGTTGACTTCCTTGAAACGGTCCAGGTCGACATACAGCAACGCCATCCGCCCGCAATCGGCCCGGGCCAGCATCAGCGAGGCTTTGAGTCGCTCGCGCAGCAACTCCCGGTTAGGCAGTTGAGTCAGCGGGTCGTATTGCGCCATGCGCTGCAGTCGGGCGTGCAATTGCTTGCGCTCGATCGCGGTCGCGACTTGGGCACAGACGAATTGCAGCAGTTCTTTGTCTTGCTCGGTGTAGCGCTCGCCGCCCGGTATGCTTTTGACGATCAGCGCGCCGATGGTGCCGTTTTGCGAGTTCAACGGCACACCTAGCCAGCACGGCGATTCCTTGCCTGCGACCAGCCATTCAAATCCTTCAAGCGGACTGTCCTGGTCCGGTGTCAGCAGAATCGGCTGGCCACTGCGAACCACTTCGGCGCACAGAAGCCCGGTCATGGTCCCCGGCTTGTCGGGTTGTAGTTCATGGTCGTCGACGTGATAGGGGAAATTGAGCTGCGCGCAATGTTCGTCAAACAGCGCGACGGAAAAATTCAATGCGGGCAGCCATTCGCCAATGATCAAGTGGACGCGTTTGAACAGCGCCAGCAAATCTTCCGCTGCGTGGGCCGCTTCTGAGATCGCGTACAACGCCGCTTGCCGGGACTCGGCCTGCTTGCGCTCGGTGATATCCCGAGCCACTGCGATGCGCAATTGATCGACTTCAGACCAGCGCGCCGACCACAGGATATGCACCACACCACCGTCTTTGCGCAGGTAGCGGTTTTCGAAGTTGAGCTTGGGGTCGCCCCCCATGATTTCGCGTGCAGCGTCCAGGGTGCGCTGCCGATCGGCGGGATGCACCATGTCAATCATCTGCTGGCCGATCAGCTCGTCCGGTGTGTAGCCAAAAATACGTTCGCAGGCCGCACTGACAAATACGAAGCGACCTTGTTTATCCACCGCACAGACGGCATCCAGCAAGAGATCGATATAGCTCGCCAACGGCGCGGAATTTCTGGTTGCCATGGTGCGATGTGCGAGTCCTGACAATGCAGCAAAAAAGAAACATCCCTGACTGATCAAAAAACCGGCGCATCCGGGCGGCCAGTCTCAAGCCTTGTTCGGCATCAACCCCGGCAGCGCATGAGCGAGGGCATTGATGGCAAAACCGATAAACATCACCCCGCACAACCGGGTGATCGCCAGTTCATGGCGTTGATACAAGGTGCGAACCTGCCGCGCACCGACGATGCCAATGAGGATAGCGTAGGCCATCAGGCCACCGACGAAGCTCAGAACGATCAACCAGGGCAACATTGACCAATGCAACAACTCCGCACGACTGGACAACAGCGCGGTAAATGTCGCCACCGCCACGGGATAAGCCTTGGGATTGGTCAGTCCGAACAGGATGCCGTGCCAGAATGGCTGGCGAGCCGGGCCTTGAGGCGCCTCGCCATGGCTGCGCTTGGCCCGTACGGCGCGCAACCCGAGCCAGAACAGGTACATCCCACTGAGAAGCCCCAGCACATCGAACGCGGTGCTGCCGATTTCTCGCGCCCCCACAATCGCGATCAGTGCGGTGCTGCACCAGACCACGTCCCCCAACAAATGCCCGCACAAAAAACCCGCCCCCGCCCGCCTGCCATGCGCGGCACCGATGCCAAACACCGCCAACACACCCGGCCCCGGCGTTATGCCATAGATGAAGCCCGAGGCAAGAACCGCCATGAGCAGCGATGGGGTCATCGGAAATCCTTTTGAACTATTTGGTGAATGGGCGCAAGTCTATATCAGGTCACTGAAATATCGGCTGACTGATCGTCGAAGAACTTCATTCCCGCGTAAGGCCGCTCACGGCAGGCGACCAGCCGTGATGCCAGGTCGCCGACATGGGCTTCAAGCTTATGGCCGTCCGGATCGAGGAAATAGAAGGAGGCGCCCTCGCTACGGTTGTCACGCCATTCCTGCACATGAGCGGATCGCAGACGTTCGACGAACACCGGGAAATCAGCGGCATCAATATTGAACGCGTAGTGGCTGTAGTCGGCGGCGGGTTCGCTCTTGCGCAGAGGATCCAGGGAAAGGCACAGCCACAAGCCGGGCAGCGAGAGGTAGGCGCCGTTGTCCCACGTGGCTTCGAGGCGGATTTGTAGCAGATGTTGATAGAACGCCACGCTGCGGTTCAGGTCGGTGACGGCGAGGGTCAGGTGGTTGAGGCCGGTGAGCATGAGTCAAAAACCTTTGTGTGCTTCGGGGACGACATACTGTTTACCGTCGTACCGCAAAGTAGATAGCACAGGTTTTGCTGTCGTCGATCTGGATTGACATGCTTCTCCCTCGCCTTCCCCAATCGTAGCGGTAGATAAGGATTTAACGATCAGGTCTGCGTAACCATGGGAGCTGGTTTTTCCGATTTCGATGGTTCGAACGACTTCAGAGCGCTCACCGGCACAATTGCCATCCCATTCGCCGCTGTACTGATAGGTGATGAACTGCTCCAGAACCGGACGCAACCTCTCGCCCTCTTTCACATACAGCGAGAGCAACTTTTCATTCGCAGGATTGATCCGTGACGAACCATTGAATGTGGCGAGGACGCCAAACGCTCTTATATCGGGTGCGAGCTTGTAACGAGCAGTATCGAGTTGCAGATCTTCAAAGGCGATGGCATCCGATTCAAAAGCCGATGCCTTGTGATACGTCGCCAGAGCTTTCGAATCACCAGCCGATAGAATCGCAAGATTTAGATCATATTTGCCTTGAGGGCCATAATCACTTGCCGATAGCCCCGATTCGAACTGCGATATTGCCGTAATCGTCAGCCCCGGATACGCCGGCCAGTCTTTGCAAACCGAATAGCCGAAATCACCCGCCAGGAACGGTTTCTCACATTCAGCCATCGCTTGCATCGTCATCATCACCCCGAACAACGCCGCACAGCTCATCCAACGTGACCTCAATGTCATTCCTTGCTCCTAGTTGGGTCTAAAAACAGATTACTTCAGGCGCGCACTATCCTCGGCTCAAGACATCCGCTCAACCGTTTGTTACTGCAAGTGGGACCGTACACCTGCCCCTTGCCGAGCGTATTCGGGGCGGTGTTGCTGAAGGCGGGAGTGGCGTTGATTCAGTTCAGTGCTGCGCTGGCGAAGGGTTTGGTGATGTCAGGTTGAACGATAACCGATAGATAGAAGTTGACTGTCAGGCCGCCATCGCGAGCAGGCTCGCTCCCACAGTTTGATCGGCGGCGTGGCACAGATCGAGTGTGGGAGCGAGCCTGCTCGCGATGACGGCCTGAACAGCGCCGCAGATTTTAGAACTTGTCGAGTGTGCGCAGCTTCTGCGGCAACCCCCACAACAGCAACGCAACCGCGATCAATGCGCAGACACCGATGACGTACAGCGCCGGCGTGGTGCTGCCCGTCAAGTCCTTGATCCGCCCGACCATGACCGGGCTGACGATGCCGCCGAACTGTCCGAGGGTGTTGATCACCGCGATCCCGCCCGCGGCCCCTGCACCCGCACCGGCCAGCAGTTTGGGTGGCAGGGTCCAGAAGCTTGGGATGGACGCGATGATCCCGGCACCGAGCAGGCCCAGCGCGACAATCAGGAAAGTCGTGTGGTTGGCGAAGATCCCCGCACAGAAGAACCCGACCGCCCCCACCGCAACCAGGCCGGCGACAAACTTGCGTCGTTCACCGGTCGAGTCCGACAACCGCCCGATCACCACCATGCTGATCGCGCCGCAAATGTAGGGGATGGCCGTCAGCAAGCCGATCATCACCGGGCTTTCGGTGCCCGCGCTGCGGATCAGTTGCGGCGCCCAGAAATTCAAGCCATAGGACGCCACCTGAATCAGGAAGTAGATCAGCCCCAACGTCAGGAACCCCGGAATCCGCAGCGCGGCGAGCAACGAACCGCCGCTCTTGTGCGGTTCATGGTGCGCGATACGACTGGCCAGCAAGGTCTTCTCGGACGGCGTCAGCCAATGGGCGTCTTCGATGCGATCCTTGAGCAAGGTCAGCACCAACAAGCCGAGGCCGATGCACGGCACGCCGCCGAGCAGGAACAGCCAATGCCAGCCGCGCATGTCGAGGAAGCCGTCGAGGTGTTGCAGCACCAGCCCGGAGAACGGTGCGCCGACCAGCCCGGCAAACGCCGACGACAGAAACAGCATCGAGGTGATGCGCCCACGATAGTGCTGCGGGAACCACAGCGTCAGGTAATACAGCACGCCTGGGGCGAAACCGGCTTCCATCGCGCCGATCACGAAGCGCAGCGCGTAGAACTGCCATTCGCTGTTGACGAAGACCATGGCCGCCGTTGCGAGGCCCCAGGACATCATGATCCGGGCGATCCAGCGTCGGGCGCCGACCTTGTACAGCATCATGTTGCTCGGCACTTCGAAGATCACGTAACCGACCACGAACAGCCCGGCGCCGAGACCGTAGGCGGTGTCGCTCAGGCTCAGGTCGGTTTGCAGCTGGAACTTGGCGAAGCTGATGTTGATGCGGTCGAAAAAGGCGAACAGGTAGCAAACCATGATCAGCGGCATCAGGCGCCAGGCGACTTTGCTGACCAAGGCTTTTTCTTCGTCGTGGCTAACGGACGGGCTCGCGCCCGCCTCCAGTACATTGAGGCTCATGGTGCTTTCTCCAGGCGGACTTCCCGTGGGTGTCCGATTGTTTTTGTTGTCTGGTTGAATGGAACGATATGGATGCTTTTACTGTGGGAGTGAGCCTGCTCGCGATATCGGTGGGTCAGTCGACATCATTTTCGGATGTAACACAGTCATCGCGAGCAGGCTCACTCCCACAGGGGGATGCGGTGTGATCAGGATGGCGTTGGATGCAAATCGCAATTGCGTCCGGCCTTGGCCAACTGGCCGGGCACTTCATGGCCCAGCAGCGCCGGCAATCCTCGGGACAGTTTCAGCAACAGCGGCAGGTCGATGCCGGTGTGAATGCCGATTTCATCGCACAGGTTGACCAGATCTTCAGTGCAGATATTGCCCGAGGCACCCGGCGCGAACGGACAGCCACCGAGCCCGCCGAGGGCCGCGTCGAAGCGCCGCGCGCCAGCCTCGTAGGCCGCCAGCACGTTGCACAACCCAAGCCCGCGAGTGTTGTGGAAATGCAGGGTCAGATCCGCCGGTGAGACCCGCTGCAACACCCGCCGCACCAGACGATCTACCTGGCGCGGATTCGCCATGCCGGTGGTGTCGGCCAGGGTGATGCCCTGAATCCCGAGTTCCTGATAGGCCTCGACGATTTGCAGGACGCGATCCTCATCGATCTTGCCTTCGAACGGGCAACCGAAAGTGGTGGCGATGCTGCCGTTGAGCCGCACTTGCGTACCGCCCACGTAGTGCACGATTTCGCCGAACGCCACCAGCGAGTCTTCGCAACGCATGCGCATGTTGGCCAGGTTGTGCGTCTGGCTGGCGGACATCACCAGGTTGAGCTCATCGGCGCTAGACGCCAGCGCCCGTTGCGCACCCTTGAGGTTGGGGATCAACGCAACGTAGATCACGCCCGGTTGCCGGGCAATGCCCTTGAACACCTCCTCGCCATCGCGCAACGCCGGAATGGCTTTGGGCGACACGAACGAACCAGCTTCGATGCGGCTGAAACCGGCCAGCGACAGCTGATTGATCAAAGCAATCTTGTCGACGGTTTCGACCCAGGTCGGCTCGATCTGCAAGCCGTCGCGGGGGGAGACTTCCTGAACGATCAGTGTCTCGGAAAAATCAGTGATCATTGCACCACCCCTGCAGTTTTCAGGCGTTCGATGTCGGATGCCGTAAGGCCCAGTTCCGCGAGAATGCCGTCGGTGTGCTGGCCCAGACTTGGCCCGGACCAGTTCACGCCGCCGGGGGTTTCGGACATTTTCGGCACGATGCCGGGCATTTTCACCGTGGCGCCGCCAGGCAAGTCGGCGCTGAGCAGCATGTCCCGCGCCTGATAGTGCGGATCGGCGACGATATCGGCCACCGAGTAGATGCGCCCGGCCGGCACTTCGGCGGCTTCCAGCGCGGCCAACACTTGGTCGATCGGCAGGCTGCTGGTCCAGTGCGTGATTGCCGCATCGAGCACGTTGCTTTTCAATGCACGACCATCGTTATGGGCAAATTCTGCTGCTTCGGCCAGATCACGGCGACCGACCACCTCCATCAGGCGCTTGTAAATCGGGTCGCTGTTGCCGGCGATCACCACGTAGGCACCATCGGCCGTCAGGTAAGTATTGGACGGCGCGATGCCTGGCAAGGCGCCGCCGCTGCGCTCACGAACATGGCCGAGCATGTCGTATTCCGGCACCAGGCTTTCCATCACGTTGAACACGCTTTCGGCCAGGGACACATCGACCACTTGCCCGCCACCCTGCCCGGTCTTGACCCGCAGCAGCGACATCAACGCACCGATCACCGCGTGCAGCGATGCCAGGGAGTCGCCGAGGCTGACGCCGACCCGCGCCGGTGGAGAACCGGGGGTGCCGGTGGTGTAGCGAATCCCGCCCATGGCCTCGCCGATGGCGCCGAACCCCGGACGGTCGCGGTACGGACCGGTCTGGCCGTAACCGGAAATACGCACCAGCGTCAGGTTGGGATTAAGGGCGTGCAGCACGTCCCAGCCCAGGCCGAGTTTCTCCAGGGCGCCGGGGCGCAGGTTTTCGATCAACACGTCGGCGCTGCTCGCCAATTGCTTGACCAGTTCAATGCCTTCGGGGGATTTCAGGTTCAGCGCCAGGGACTTCTTGTTTCGCGATTGCAAGTACCACCACAGCGACGTGCCTTCGTGCAGCTTGCGCCATTTGCGCAGCGGGTCGCCCTGGCCCATGGCTTCGATCTTGATCACTTCGGCACCGAACTCGGCGAGCATGCGCGCGGCGAACGGCGCGGCGATCAGCGTACCGATCTCGATCACTTTGATTGCACTTAACGGGGCAGTCATCGCGGGGTACCTCATGTTGTTCTTGGAATATGAACCAAGGCTAGAGGACCCGGGGGCGATGAATCCAACCCTCAATCGGCAACCTTCGTTCGCGAAACGCGAACGCCCTGACATTTGCGCGAACTCAGGTCAGTCATCGCGAGCAGGCTCGCTCCCACAAGGAGTTTATGAACGTCACACATCCACTGTGGGAGCGAGCCTGCCGGACCAGTCAGCAGAGAACCGTCAGACCGGCCCGCGCAAATGCTCAAACAACATCCGGCTCACCGGCGACAACGCCGCTTCATCACGCACGACCAGGATGAGTGCCCGATCCGACCAGTCATCCGTCAGCGGCACCGCATGCAAACCCAGCGCCCGGCCAAACAGTTCATAGGCTTTTTGCGGCAGGATGCCGATGCCCATGTTGGCCTGGACCATGCGACACATCGCATCGAACCCCGGCACATGAATCCGCAGGCGCAGCACCTTGCCCGCCTTGCGTGCGGCGGCGTGGGTGCGCATGTTGATCGAACTGGCGGCATGCAGGCCGACGTAATCGCTGTCCAGCGTGTCGGTGAAGGCCAGGCTGGAACGACTGGCCAACGGATGATCGGGCGGCATCAGCACCACCAGTTTGTCCTGGCGATACAGGACGCTGTGCAGGCCCTTGACGTCGCTGTCACTGGAGCAGATCCCGAGGTCGGCCACGCCATCGAGTACCCCTTGAATCACCCCGCTGCTGGGGCGTTCTTCGAGGTCGGTCTTGACCTGGGAATGACGCGCGGAAAAGTCGCGCAGGTCTTCGGGCAGAAACTGGATGATCGCCGACAGGTTGGCGAGCATCCGCACATAACCGCGAATACCGTGGCTGTGCTCGCCCAGTTCCAGGCCCATTTTCTCGACGTTGAACAACATCTGCCGGGCATGATGCAGCAGGGTTTCACCGGCCGCCGTCAGGGTCATGCCTTTGGCCTGGCGCACAAACAGACTGATCCCGAACGCCTCCTCCAACTCCATCAGGCGCTTGCTGGCCGCCGACACCGCAATCGCTTCACGCGTCGCGGCACGGGTCAACGTGCCTTCCTCGTGGACGGCGACGAACAGCTGGAGAGTGATCAGGTCGAGGCGGCGGATCAGGCTTTTTTGCAGCATCAGGGACTCGGCAATGTCGGCTCGGGCGTGGCCGCAGCATAGCGTCCTTTACGCCCGAACCGTGCTGCCATTAAAACGCGCTGCGGAAAATCTCCTCGATCTGGCGCTGATCCGCCGCTCGAGGATTGGTCAGGCCGCAGGCGTCTTTTAGTGCATTGGTGGCGAGCATCGGAATGTCGTTGAGCTTGGCGCCGAGTTCACGCAACCCGGCGGGAATGTCCACGTCCTGGGCCAGGCTGCGGATGGCCGCGATGGCCGCTTGAGCGCCCTCTTCCGGGCTGAGACCACGGACATCGGCACCCATCGCATGGGCGACGTCGGTGAGGCGCGGCGCGCAGACCAGCGCGTTGAAACTTTGTACATGGGGCAACAGCACCGCGTTGCACACACCGTGTGGCAAGTCGTAGAACCCGCCCAGCTGGTGAGCCATCGCGTGGACATAACCCAGAGAGGCGTTGTTGAACGCCATGCCGGCGAGGAACTGCGCGTAGGCCATGTTTTCCCGCGCATTCATATCGCTGCCATCGCGGACGGCCAGGCGCAGGTTGTCGCTAATCAGGGTGATGGCTTTCAGTGCGCAGGCATCGGTGATCGGGTTTGCAGCGGTGGAGACGTACGCTTCGACAGCGTGGGTCAAGGCGTCCATGCCGGTGGCGGCCGTCAGGCCTTTGGGCATGGCGACCATCAGCGCCGGATCGTTGACCGACAGCAGCGGTGTGACGTTACGGTCGACGATGGCCATTTTCACATGGCGCGACTCGTCGGTGATGATGCAAAAACGGGTCATTTCACTGGCGGTGCCGGCGGTGGTGTTGATGGCAATCAACGGCAATTGTGGCTTTTGAGATTGATCGACGCCTTCGTAATCGCGGATCTGCCCGCCGTTGGTCGCGCACAACGCGATGCCTTTGGCGCAGTCATGCGGCGAGCCGCCACCGAGCGAGACCACAAAATCGCAGCGACTTTCCTTGAGCAGGCCCAGGCCTCGTTCGACGTTGGCAATACTCGGGTTCGGTTTGGCACCGTCGAAGATCACCGAATCGATATCCAGTATTGCCAGTTTTTCGGCAATCATCTTCGCCACGCCGGCCTTGGCCAGCCCGGCGTCAGTGACGATCAGGGCTTTGCGAAAACCGTATTTGCCGATGGCGACCATGGCTTCATCCAGGCAACCAGTGCCCATGATGTTCACGGCGGGGGTGAAAAATGTGCTGCTCATGAGCGACTCTCCAGGCTGGGCCGAATCGGTGGCGCCGATTCAGCGGATGCCCACAGGATCGTCCCATCGCTCACGCAGTAACTTGATCTGGCTCAAGGGTTGGTCGTGATAAAGTCGCCGCCCATCTGACCTTTTGCCTTGAGACTTTGACCGCAATGACCGATTTCCAGGATGTTGATGCCCAACTTGAAGACTGGAACGCCTTGCGCAGCACCGCCTCGATCAGCGGCTTGCTGGTGGGCAACGGCGCC
The DNA here is from genome assembly GCF_024809425.1 of Pseudomonas sp. JAI111. Classification (NCBI taxonomy): domain Bacteria; kingdom Pseudomonadati; phylum Pseudomonadota; class Gammaproteobacteria; order Pseudomonadales; family Pseudomonadaceae; genus Pseudomonas; species Pseudomonas sp. JAI111. The sequence continues at coordinate 1,240,102 of NZ_JANUCB010000001.1, forward strand.
AGCCGTGCGGTGTGGGACGACTTCGGCTACGACTCGCTGTTCGAAAACGCCCGCACCGTCGAAGAAAAACCCCTGAGCCAGTCCGAGCTAAGCGTGTTCGACGCCCTGCAGACACGCAGTTTCGAACAAGTGCTGAGCGCGCTGAAAACCACCAGCCGGGTCAACAAGGCGCTGGCCGTCAGCTCCGCCGCGCCGCGCAATCGCTATTACGCGATCAAGGAAGCGCTGATCAACACCGTTCACGCGGTGCACATCCCGTGGCGGTTGGTGGTGCCTTCGACGCTGGCGACGATCAGTCAGGAACTGGGCACCTATCGGACGGTGTTCACCACCAACTACGACTTGCTCAACTACTGGGCGATCCAGCATCAGCCTGGGGCGATCACTGATTTGTTCCAGGGTGCCGAACCGGGTTTCGATTTGAGCGCCAAAGCCACCGACCAAACCCGCTTGCTGTACCTCCACGGTGGCCTGCACCTGGTGCGCAATCAGGACGGCACGGCACGCAAATTGATGTCGACCGAAGGCACGTTGCTCGGCAGTTTTGCGATCAACAACACGATCAAGACCCTGGATGATGTGCCGTTGTTCGTGAATGAAGGGCCGGCGCAGGACAAGCTCAAGACCATTCGCAGCTCGGACTATTTGTCGTTCTGCTATGACCAGTTACTGGGTCATGGTGAGGGGTTGTGCCTGTTTGGTCATGCGTTGGGTGAGCAGGACAGCCACATCATCCATGCGCTGCGCCAGGCGAAACCCAAGGTCGTGGCGATCTCGATTTACCCGCGCAGCAAGGCGTTCATCCAGCATCAGAAGCGGCATTACGCGAAGGTGTTTGAGGGAACCGGGAGTGAGTTGCGGTTTTTTGATTCGAAGACGCATGCGTTGGGCAGTCCGAAGCTGACGGTTCCCGTCGAGGTCTGAAGATCGTTCCCACGCTCTGCGTGGGAATGCCTCTGGGGACGCTCCGCGTCCAGTGACGCGGAGCGTCACGGGCTGCATTCCCACGCAGAGCGTGGGAACGATCTCGAAGGGGGGTGTTCAGAGCACCGGCAAGGTCTTGTCCTTGATCACGGTGGTCGGCCCGTTGGCCTTGACGCTGGCAATGCCTTTATCGAGCGCGGCCGCGGAAGAGTAAGCCTCGCTGTTGCCGATGATCTCGTGGTTGGCGGCCCGCAGATTGAAGTAAGGATGGCCATCCTTGGTGGTTTTCTTTTCGTAGCGCGCATCCAGTGGGCTGTTGGCCTGAACCGAGGCAATCCCTTTGTCGGCGGCGCTGCGGGTGGTGTACAGCTCGCTGGTCAGAATGGTTTCGGCGTTGGCCGCTTTCAGCACAAATTTGAACTGACCATTGCTGCTTTTGCTCACTTCGTACCATCCGGACATGCTCGTTCTCCTTGGCGATTGAGAGGCTTTGCGCTTCAGAGTAAAGACCACGCCGGGATTTCTGTCGCCTGTACCGGCCGCATCGCGAGCAAGCTCGCTCCCACAGTGGAATGCGTTCACCTGTGGGAGCGAGCTTGCTCGCGATGAGGCCAGTAAGGACAGCGTAAATCGCCCTACTTCACGCCCGCGCGAACCACCGACAACTCCGGCGTCTGCACCCGCCGCTGACTCAGATACCGAGTGCAGCTCACCCGCAAAAACGAGGCAAAATTCACCACCTCGCCGCGGTAGTCCATCACCTCTTCATACAGCTTGGCGATCAACTGGTTGGTGGTCATGCCGTCGACCTCGGCGATTTCGCTGAGGATGTCCCAGAACTGGTTTTCCAGGCGCAGGGTGGTGACCACCCCGCAGATGCGCAGCGAGCGGGAGCGCGATTCGTAGAGAATCGGATCGGCTTTGACGTAGAGCTCGCACATGCAGATGTCCCTCGTTACAGCGTGATTTTGGTGCCCAGCAACCCGAGGAAACCAGCGAGCCAGCTCGGGTGTGCCGGCCAGGCCGGAGCAGTGGCCAGATTGCCTTGAACGTGACCTTCCGTCACCGGGATATCGATGAACGTACCGCCGGCCAGCCGGACTTCCGGGGCACAGGCCGGGTAGGCGCTGCATTCACGACCTTCGAGAACACCGGCTGCGGCCAGCAGTTGCGCACCGTGGCACACGGCGGCGATCGGTTTGCCGGCCTTGTCGAACGCGCGAACCAGTTCCAGGACTTTTTCGTTCAGGCGCAGGTATTCCGGCGCACGACCACCAGGGATCAGCAGCGCGTCGTAATCGCCTTCAGCGACCTTGGCGAAATCGAAGTTCAGGGCGAACAGGTGGCCGGGTTTTTCGCTGTAGGTCTGGTCGCCTTCGAAGTCATGGATGGCCGTGCGCACGGTCTGGCCGGCGGATTTATCCGGGCAAACAGCGTGCACCGTGTGGCCGACCATCAGCAGCGCCTGGAAAGGCACCATCACTTCGTAGTCTTCGACGTAATCGCCGACCAGCATCAGAATTTTCTTGGCAGCCATGGGGAGAGCTCCTCTGGGGAAATGCTTAGGAGTATTCAAGGTAGTCCTTATCCGCGGGGTCGGGTAATAACCAGCTACTACCGAGTTATCGTTCATCGCGAGCAGGCTCACTCCTACAGGGGAACGCATTTCAATGTGGGAGCGTGGCTTGCCCGCGATGGCGTCCGAAAACTGTACGGATAACTCTACGCCTAGCTGTAACAGCGCTACGCCCCCGGTTTATGGCTATATGGAGGCTCGTCCCGTCACCCTATTCTGGTCCCCATCATGTCCTCGCGCGAAAACACCGGCATGGCCCTCGGCCTGCTCGGGGTTGTGATCTTCAGCCTCACCCTGCCCTTCACACGGATCGTCGTGCAGGAACTCCATCCGCTGCTCAATGGCCTGGGCCGGGCGCTGTTCGCGGCAGTGCCGGCGGCGATGTTGCTGCTGTGGCGCCGGGAAAAATGGCCGACCTGGAAACAGGTCAAAGGCCTGACGCTGGTGATCGCCGGTGTAATCCTCGGTTTTCCGGTGTTGTCAGCCTGGGCGATGCAAACCTTGCCGGCCTCCCACGGGGCGCTGGTCAACGGTTTGCAGCCGTTGTGCGTCGCGCTGTACGCCGCGTGGTTGTCCCACGAACGACCGTCGAAAGCCTTCTGGGCCTGCGCCGCGCTGGGCAGTGCGTTGGTGCTCGGTTATGCGTTGATCAGCGGAGCCGGCAGTATTCAGGCTGGTGATTTGCTGATGCTCGGGGCGATTGCCGTGGGCGGCCTGGGTTATGCCGAGGGCGGCCGGTTGGCCAAGGAAATGGGCGGCTGGCAGGTGATCTGCTGGGCGCTGGTGTTGTCGACGCCGTTGTTGATCGGGCCAGTGGTGTATTTGGCGCTGCAACATCAGGGCGCGATTTCGGCCAAGACCTGGTGGGCGTTCGGTTACGTCTCGCTGTTTTCACAGTTCATCGGGTTCTTTGCCTGGTATGCCGGGTTGGCCATGGGCGGTATCGCCAGGGTCAGTCAGATCCAGCTGCTGCAGATCTTTTTCACCATCGCGTTTTCGGCGTTGTTCTTCGGTGAACACATCGAGCCGATCACCTGGCTGTTTGCGGCCGGGGTGATCGTGACGGTGATGCTGGGGCGCAAGACCGCCATCAAACCAAGTGTGGGAGCGAGCCTGCTCGCGAAGGGGCCGTAACATTCAACATTTATGCAGAATGTAGATCCGCCATCGCTAGCAGGCTAGCTCCCACAGGATCGCAGGGGGTCAGAGGTAGCCGTCGGTCCGCAGCAGGGTTTCGAGGCAATGTTCGCTGATGTGGTAGAAATCCTTCAGTTCCTGAATCTTCACCAAAAGCTGGGCCGGGTCCACCGGCTCGGCGCGTTTGACCGCCAGGATCATTTTGTTCTTGTTGGTGTGGTCCAGTGAAATGAACTCGAACACCTTGGTCTCGTAACCGCAGGCTTCCAGGAACAGCGCGCGCAAACTGTCGGTGACCATTTCTGCCTGCTGACCCAAATGCAGGCCGTATTGCAGCATCGGCTTGAGCAGCGCCGGGCTCTGGATTTGCAGGCGGATCTGTTTGTGGCAGCACGGCGAACACATGATGATCGAAGCGCCGGAACGGATGCCGGTGTGAATCGCATAGTCGGTGGCGATGTCACAGGCATGCAGCGCGATCATCACGTCCAGCTCGCTCGGCGCCACGCTGCGCACATCGCCGCACTTGAACACCAGCCCCGGGTGCTCAAGTTTTGCCGCGGCGGCATTGCACAGGTTGACCATTTCCTCGCGCAACTCGACTCCGGTCACCACGGCTTCGGCGTTCAAAGTGTTGCGCAGGTAGTCGTGAATGGCGAACGTCAGGTAACCCTTGCCCGAACCGAAATCCGCCACCTGCACTGGTTTGTCCAGCGCCAGCGGGGAAGTGGTCAGCGCATGGCTGAAGACTTCGATGAACTTGTTGATCTGCTTCCACTTGCGCGACATCGCCGGAATCAGCTCGTGCTTGCTGTTCGTCACGCCCAGGTCGGCGAGGAACGGACGGTTCAGATCGAGAAAGCGGTTTTTTTCGCGGTTGTGTTCGGCGGACGGCACTTCACGCAATTGCTGAGGTTTGCTCTTGAACAGTGAAGATTTGCCCTTTTTGCTGTATTCGAGCTGGGCTTCATCCGTTAGCGAGAGTAAATGCGCATTTTTGAACGAGGCCGGCAGCAACGCGGCGATGGTCGCCACGCCCTCGGCAATCGGCAGGTTCTTGGTGATGTCGCGCGTCTTGTAGCGGTAGACGAAGGACAGGCAAGGCTGATCCTTGACGGTGAGCTGCTTGATGATCAGCCGCTGCAAATCGGCTTCGGTGCCGACGTACTTGGCCAGGACCAGTTTGATGAAGGCGTTCTGGTCGAGGCTGGTTTGCAACAAGTCGATGAACTGGGCGTGGTGATCCGGCGCGAGGCTGGCGGGAATGGCGGTGACAGACATGGAAAAACGGCCTCGGACGGTGCGAAACGGGGAATGGCGGGTATTTTAGGGGGGATGGGGATCGAGGGCACGGCTAATTTCCCGAACGGTGCGATCTGTAGATCTAGCGCGGCCCTGTGGGAGCGAGCCTGCTCGCGATAGCGGTGTATCAGCCAACATTGATGGCGACTGAAACACCGCTATCGCGGGCAAGCCCGCTCCCACATGGGATCAGCGTTAGCCTAAAACCACCAACCGGTTCGGCAATTCATTGCGCACCTGGGTCACCGGCACATGCACTTTCAGCAATTCGCCGCAGGCTTCCACACACGTCACAAAACCCTGCAAGGTCTGCCCCTGCTTAACCTGCTCGGTAAATGCCGCCACAATCGCGTCCCAGTTCTTGTTGTCCAGCCGCTTGGAAATCCCTTCATCCACCAGGATCTCCACGTAACGTTCAGCCTCGCAAACGAAGATCAGTATCCCGGTGCTGCCGACTGTATGGTGCAGGTTTTGCTCCAGGAATTGCCGGCGCGCCAGGTTGGACGCTCGCCAATGCCGCACCGAACGCGGAACCAGGTGCGTGGTGACGCGGGGAAGACGAAACACCAGGCACAGCACGATAAAGGCGATCCACTGCACCAGCAGCAAACTGTGCAAGGTCAGCCAGCCGGTAAGGTAATGCACGATGCCCGGCACCATCAGGGCCAGCAGGCTGGCCCACAGCAGCGGGATGTACGCATAGTCGTCGGCGCGGGCCGCGAGCACGGTCACCAGTTCCGCGTCGGTGTCGCGCTCGACCCGGGCAATCGCCTCGGCGACTTTGCGTTGTTCGTGTTCAGTCAGTAATGCCATGTTTTTGAATGCCTGCTCGCTATTGTTTTTATCACCAGCCGCCCGACGAACCGCCGCCCCCGAAACTGCCACCGCCGCCGCTGAAGCCCCCGCCTCCACCGCCGCCGCCAAATCCTCCGCCGCCGAAACCGCCTCCCGAGCTGCCGCGACCGCCGCCACCACTGGGCAGGATGCCAAGCATCTGGCAGACGAAAATCGTCAGGATGAACAGCATCACCAGAAACACGAATACGCCCGGGTGACGCGACACGAAGTCGCTGCTCTCGTCGCCTCGCGGTTCATAGACCGTCGACGGTTCGTCCAGTGGATTGCCTCCCAGCACCACCAGCATCGCCGCGACCCCGTCGCTGATGCCTTTGCTGAAGTTACCGGTCTTGAACGCAGGCGTGATCACCTGATTGATGATCACCGAACTCTGCGCATCGGTCAGCCGGTCTTCCAGGCCATAACCGACTTCGATCCGCAACTTGCGTTCATCGCGCGCAACGATCAGCAATGCGCCGTTGTTCTTGTCCTTCTGGCCGATACCCCAGGCTCGACCAAGTTGATAACCAAAGTCCGCAATGTCGGTGCCCTGCAAGTTCGGCAACGTCACCACCACCAACTGCTCGCCGGTGGCTTTTTCGTGGGCCTGAAGCTGTTGCGTCAGCTGCTCGCGCACCGCCGGCTCGATCATCTGGGCGTTATCGACCACCCGCCCGGTCAACTCCGGAAATTTCAATTCGGCCTGGGCCGTCAGGGCAAACACCCAGAGCAACAGCACCAGGCCCACTTTCAACACGCGCATTGGCAACCTCATCCGTGGTGACGCTTGGCCCTTTTGCCGATCAGAACTTCACTTCAGGCGCTTTTTCGGCACCGGGGCTGGTGGCTTCGAAGGTTTCGCGGATCGGCAAATCGCTGTACAGCACGGTGTGCCAGAGACGCCCCGGAAAGGTGCGGATTTCGGTGTTGTACTTCTGCACCGCGAGGATGAAGTCGCGACGCGCCACGGCAATGCGGTTCTCGGTGCCTTCAAGCTGCGACTGCAACGCCAGGAAGTTCTGGTTGGCCTTGAGGTCCGGGTAACGTTCGGACACCACCATCAAACGGCTCAGGGCACCGGTGAGTTGATCCTGCGCCTGCTGGAACTGCTTGAGTTTCTCTGGATTATCCAGCGTGTTGGCGTCCACCTGAATCGAGGTGGCCTTGGCCCGGGCTTCGATCACCGCAGTCAGGGTCTCTTCCTCGTGCTTGGCGTAGCCCTTGACGGTCTCCACCAGATTGGGAATCAGGTCGGCGCGGCGCTGATACTGGTTCTGTACCTGGCCCCAGGCAGCCTTCGCCTGTTCATCCAGGGTCGGAATATTGTTGATGCCGCAACCGGCCAACAGCGTGGTCAGCAACATCAAGGCTGCCACCTGCAGGCTCGACCGATAGTGGTGTCGTACATTCATCTGGTTGACGCTCCCTTGCACATTCCGTTGATAAGCAACCTGCAACCCTCTGACCGGAATCTTGGGGCATAATCTGCCGCCGCCACTGGATTGCATCGAGCCAATGGGCTAAAAGATGCCCCAGCGCTAAAACACGACAGAAGTGTGCTGCATTTACCTGAACAACAATAGTCGCTCCCTAAATTTTGGCTGACCGGCGCGTATTCACTGCCGTTTAGGCCTTTGAGAAAACTATTCATGAAGAAGCTGTGTTTGCTGGGCCTGTTCGTCAGTCTGGCCAGTCATACCGTATTGGCCGCCACGACGCCCGCACCTCTGGAGAACAAGGACGCTTTCATCAGTAACCTGATGAAGCAAATGACCCTCGATGAAAAGATCGGCCAGTTGCGCCTGATCAGCATCGGTCCGGAAATGCCTCGGGAGTTGATCCGCAAGGAAATCGCCGCCGGCAACATCGGCGGCACGTTCAACTCGATCACCCGCCCGGAAAACCGTCCGATGCAGGACGCGGCCATGCGCAGCCGGTTGAAGATCCCGATGTTCTTCGCCTATGACGTGATCCACGGTCACCGCACCATTTTCCCGATCCCGCTGGCCCTGGCCTCGAGCTGGGACATGGACGCCATCGGCCTGTCCGGGCGCATCGCTGCCAAAGAGGCAGCGGCTGACAGCCTCGACATCACCTTTGCGCCGATGGTCGACATCTCCCGCGATCCGCGCTGGGGCCGCACCTCCGAAGGCTTTGGCGAAGACACTTACCTGGTCTCGCGCATTGCCGGCGTCATGGTCCGGGCCTTCCAGGGCTCGGGCGCGAACGCGGCCGACAGCATCATGGCCAGCGTCAAGCACTTCGCCTTGTACGGCGCGGTCGAGGGCGGTCGCGACTACAACGTCGTCGACATGAGCCCGGTCAAGATGTACCAGGACTACCTGCCACCGTACCGCGCCGCCATCGACGCCGGTGCGGGTGGGGTGATGGTTGCGCTGAACTCGATCAACGGCGTGCCGGCCACGGCCAACACCTGGCTGATGAACGACCTGTTGCGCAAGGAATGGGGCTTCAAAGGCCTGGCGGTCAGTGACCATGGGGCGATTTTCGAGCTGATCAAGCACGGCGTGGCCCGCGACGGTCGCGAAGCCGCGAAACTGGCGATCAAGGCCGGCATCGACATGAGCATGAACGACACCCTTTACGGCAAAGAGCTGCCGGGGCTGTTAAAGGCTGGCGAGATCGAACAGAAAGACATCGATAACGCCGTGCGTGAAGTGCTCGCGGCCAAGTACGACATGGGCCTGTTCAAGGACCCGTACCTGCGCATCGGCAAGGCTGAGGATGATCCGGCCGACACTTACGCCGAAAGCCGCCTGCACCGCGCCGAGGCACGTGACGTCGCGCGCCGCAGCATGGTGTTGCTGAAGAACCAGGGCGAAACCCTGCCGCTGAAGAAAACCGCGAAAATCGCGCTGGTCGGTCCGTTGGCCAAGGCGCCAATCGACATGATGGGCAGCTGGGCCGCTGCCGGTAAACCCGCGCAATCGGTGACGCTGTTTGATGGCATGAACGCCGCTGTGGCCGACAAGGCGACGCTGATCTATGCCCGTGGCGCCAACATCACCAGCGACAAGAAGGTGCTCGATTACCTCAACTTCCTCAACTTCGATGCCCCGGAAGTGGTGGACGATCCGCGCCCGGCACAAGTGCTGATCGACGAAGCGGTGAAAGCCGCGAAGGATGCCGATGTGGTGGTGGCAGCGGTCGGTGAGTCCCGTGGCATGTCCCACGAATCGTCGAGCCGCACCGATATCAACATTCCGGCCAACCAGCGCGAGCTGATCAAGGCCTTGAAAGCCACCGGCAAACCGCTGGTGCTGGTGTTGATGAACGGCCGTCCACTGACGATTCTCGAAGAGAAAGACCAGGCCGACGCGATTCTGGAAACCTGGTTCAGCGGCACCGAAGGCGGCAACGCCATCGCTGATGTGTTGTTCGGCGACTACAACCCGTCGGGCAAACTGCCGATCACCTTCCCGCGTTCGGTAGGTCAGATTCCGACCTACTACAACCACCTGAGCATTGGCCGGCCGTTCACGCCGGGCAAACCGGGCAACTACACCTCGCAGTATTTCGATGACACCACTGGCCCGCTGTTCCCGTTCGGTTTCGGCTTGAGCTACACCGATTTCAGCCTGAGCGACATGGCCCTGTCGTCGACCACGCTGAACAAGACCGGCAAGCTGGACGCCAGCGTCATGGTGAAGAATACCGGCAAGCGTGACGGCGAAACCGTGGTGCAGTTGTACATCCAGGACGTAACCGGCTCGATGATCCGGCCGCTGAAGGAACTGAAGAACTTCCAGAAAGTGATGTTGAAAGCCGGCGAGCAGAAAGTCGTGCACTTCACCATCACTGAAGACGACCTGAAGTTCTTCAACACCCAGCTCAAGTACGCGGCGGAGCCTGGCAAGTTCAACGTGCAGATCGGCCTGGATTCCGAGAGCGTGACGCAGCAGAGCTTCGAATTGCTGTAATCCCCGCGGACTGATCGTTCCCACGCTCCGCGTGGGAATGCCTCAAGGGACGCTCCGCGTCCAGTGACGCGGAGCGTCACGGGCTGCATTCCCACGCAGAGCATGGGAACGATCAGGCTGACTATCCCCGTCGATCCAGCAGATTCACCACCAGCCGATCCACCCATCCCCAAATCCTTTGCTTCACCCGCCGCCACAGCGGCCGGCGTTGCCATGCCTCCAGGCTGACTTCCTGGCTCTGCATGAAATCCTTCTCGAAACTCGCCACCACCGCCTGCGTCAACGCGGGGTCCAGCGCTTCAAGGTTGGCTTCCAGGTTGAAGCGCAGATTCCAGTGATCGAAATTGCACGAGCCGATGCTCACCCAATCATCGATCAGGACCATTTTCAGGTGCAGGAAACACGGCTGGTATTCGAAAATCTGTACCCCGGACTTGAGCAGTCGCGGGTAGTAACGGTGCCCGGCGTAGCGCACCGACGGGTGATCGGTGCGCGGCCCGGTCAGCAGCAGGCGCACATCGACGCCTCGCCCCGCCGCCCGGCGCAACGAGCGCCGGACTTTCCAGGTGGGCAGGAAGTACGGCGTGGCCAGCCAGATCCGCTGCTGCCCGCTGTTCAGCGCACGGACCAGTGATTGCAGAATGTCGCGGTGCTGACGGGCGTCGGCATATGCCACCCGGCCCATGCCCTCGCCCGTTGACGGTACACGCGGCAGTCGCGGCAAGCCGAAGTGCGAGGCCGGCTTCCAGGCGCGGCGATGACGGTTGGCAATCCACTGGCGGTCGAACAGCAACTGCCAGTCGATCACCAGCGGACCGGTGATTTCCACCATCACTTCGTGCCATTCGCTGGTGTCTTCGCCCGGCGTCCAGAACTCATCGGTGACCCCGGTGCCGCCGACCACCGCCAGGCTTTGATCGACCAACAGCAGTTTGCGGTGATCGCGATAGAAATTGCCGACCCAGCGGCGCCAGCTCAGGCGATTGTAGAAACGCAGTTCCACGCCCGCCGCCGTCAGGCGCTGCCGCAAGGTCAGAGTGAAGGCGAGGCTGCCGTAATCATCGAACAGGCATCGCACCCGCACGCCGCGTTCGGCGGCCAGGACCAACGCCTGAACCATCGCCTCGGCACAGGCACCCGCCTCCACCAGGTACAGCTCCAGTTCAACCTGCTCCTGGGCACGGGCAATCGCGACCAGCATGCGGGGGAAAAACTGCGGCCCATCGATCAGCAGCTCAAAGTGGTTGCCTTCACGCCACGGGAAAATCGCGCCGGCCATGTCAGCGCGCCGTGAAAATCAGTACCGCACCCACCGGCACTGACAGACTGATGGCCGACAGGCCGGCGAGCTTGCGCAAATTTTCCAGCCCCGGGGCCAGGTCGAAGTCTTCAGCGTTGATCACCAACGGCTCCAGGGTCACCACCTGAAAGCGCCGGTCATCAAGACGGGTCGCCAGCAGTTCGGCGTTGTAGGGGTGTTGTTTGCCATGCAGATTGACGGTCACCGGTAACCGCAACTCCAGTTGTGCGCCGGGAGCGAGGTCGTTGATCGGGCGCAGATCGATCTGCGCGGTGATCAGCGCCTCGGGGAAGGTCTTGATCTCGAAAAGCTCCTTGCGCATCCGCTCATCACGCAACGGGATGCCGCTGTTCACCGAGTCCATCTCGATTTCCACCTCGGCCACGCCTTTGGAATCGACCTTGCCGTGCAGCACCAGAAAGCGCTGCACTTCGGAGATGTTGGCGTTTTTGGTGCTGATGAACGACAGCCGCGAAGACTCTCCGTCCAGATACCAATCAGCCTGGGCCGACAACGAAGCGCCGGCCAGCAGCGCGAAGGCGAGGGTTTTGCAGAAGGAGCGGTTGAACATAGAGACTCGTGTGCCGATAAACCTGCACGAACCTTAACCGCCCGTGGGCCAATTGCAAGGCTTCGTGTTGCCGTGCACCGCGCCGGCGCTGAGTAATTCGTCGCGCTCGGCATCAGATAACTGCGCTTGGCGTGAGGACAATCGAATGGGCTTCGACTGTGTGAAACCTGTTCAGGGATTCAGGCGACAGCCCTGGTGTTCGCCAACCCAAACGGCGCTATTGCTGCGGCCCATGCCGCTGACCGTCACGCGTTTGCCGGCGGGGTCATCGGTAAAGCCGCTGGTCGGCAACCATTGCTTCACGTAGCCATGGCAATACTCGGCGGCGTTATTCATCACGTACCGGCATGAGCAATATTCCTTCGCGGTGTAGGCGCTGATGATGTCGGGAAACGCCCACAACGCCACTCGCTCGTGCCAGCCCCAGCCGAACACGGCGAGCAGCAGCACCAGCAACAACGTGCTGAACGGTCGGCGGCGAACAACACGGTTCATGGCTGCACCTTCCCGGCAAAGGCCTTGATCGCGAGCTTGAGCAATTCGTTGTGTTGGTAACTGTCGTCGCGATCATCGCCGTAGCGCACGATCACCAGGTGTTCACTGGGAATCACGTACATCGCCTGGCCCCAATGGCCCAGTGCGGCGAAGGTATCGTCGGGGGCATCGGGCCAGGGCCTGGGCGCGCCATCCGCTGCGCGATTGAGCCACCACTGCCCACCGGGCACCGTGTCATCCTGATGGGCACGATAGTGCGCGAACGGTTCGCGGTTGAAGGCCACCCAGTCTTTGGGCAGCAGTTGTCGGTCCCGCCAGCGACCGTCGCGCGCCATCAACCAACCGATCCGCGCCAGGTCGCGGGCGGTGAGGTAGGCGTAGGACGAGGCGACAAAAGTGCCCGTGGCGTCGGTTTCCCAGACGGCCTTGCGGATCCCCAGCGGCTCAAACAGTGCGGTCCACGGATAGTCCGCATAACGTGCCGGGCCGACGATGTTTTTCAGTGCGGCGGCCAACAGATTGCTGTCACCGCTGGAGTAACGAAACGCCTGCCCCGGCTGGGCGTACTCCTCGTGGCCAGTGGTAAACGCAGCCATGTCCTGATGACCCCGGGTGTAGAGCATGGCCACCACCGAGGACTTCAACGGGGAGTATTCATAGGCTTCCTGCCAGTCCAGGCCCGAAGCCCAATGCAGCAGGTCGGCCATGGTGATTGCCGGGTGTTTTTGCAGTGGCGGATAAAATTTCAGCGCTGGGTCCTCGAGCTTGAACAGGCCCTCGCCATAAGCAACACCGAGGACCGTGGCCATCAGGCTTTTGCTGATCGACCAGGTCAGGTGCGGCGTTTGGGCCGTGGTCGGTCCGGCGTAGCGTTCGTAAATCAATTGGCCGTCGCGGATCACCAGCAAGGCATCGGTGCGAATGCCCTTTCGGGTGGCGTCATCGCGAGGTGGGAAGGCGTAGGTTTCCAGGGTTTGAAGCGCCGGCCCGGAGATTGCCGGAGCGGTCGACCATTGCTCGGCGGGCCAATACTCGGCGTGAGCGGTCACGCTGAGCAGAAGCAGGAAAAACAGGGACAAGCCTTTGGACATGGCAGCGGCTCGGCGAGGTTATCCTACTGAGCCTAGTTGAGGTTGATGACAGTTCGAGAATTCGTGTCGCTCCTGCGACCGCCATCGCGGGCAAGCCCGCCCCCACAGGGGAATGCACTTCAAATGTGGGAGCGAGCTTGCTCGCGATGACGTCCGTCAATTCGCCGCAAGCGCCTTGGCCAACCGCTTGCCCCGCGCACCTGCCGCCAGATCCATCACGACCTGGTCCCGCTGCCACATCGCCGCCCAATGCTGCGGCCCCTCGGCCAGCGCCTGATTGATCTCAGCCTTGAGCCCGTCGAACTGCGCAAACAATCCCCCCAGCAATATATGCCCCACCGGATTGTTCGGCGCTTGCCGACTGACTTCAGCGCACCCGGCCAGCAGCGCCAGCAAACGCAATTGCAAGGCCTGCGGCCAGGCGCTGTCGTGACCGACGCCATACAGCCACGCCGTCATCGCGCTCAGCACATAAATGTCTTCCAGCGTGCGGAACGGTTTGACGTAGGCATCCCAGCCATCCCCCGCCAGCAATTCGCAGAGTGCGTTGTCCAGAAACAAGCGACCGTGACTGATGTCCGGCATCAGCGGGATCGCCGGCAGTTTTTCCACACGCACGCCCGGTTCACCGGGATAGACCACCGCCAGACTCAGGCGCGCAGTTTCACCGGATTCTTCGCTGCGGGCAGCAACCAGCAGCCAGTCCGCCGCATCACCGGCGGTGACGAAATCCTTGCGTCCACTGACGCGCAGACCGCTCAGGCGCGTTTGCATCTCCGCGACTCGCAGGCTGCGCTGTTCGGTCGCGCACAACGCACCCAGGCTCGGCGGTGCGCTTGGCCAAAGCATGCGCAGCGCCGCCTGATAACCCACCAGAAACGCCAGGCCCGGCGTCGCCATCAACCGCCCACCCACCGTCGCCAGCTCAAACGGTGTGACTGTGCCCAATTGATGCAACAACGTTGCGAAACCCTCCGCCAGGTCCGGATTCGCGGGTATTCGGTCGCGGCGATCGAGCAGGTTTTGCCAGGGCATAAGAGGCTCCTTGGGGACTGTCATACAAGCATCACCAAAGCTTCATGGCGATGACACCGGGGCTACATAGCCTGACTTTGCACAACACGGCCGCATAAAGAAAGTCGATTGGCTCTAACCCAAGACGGGTGACCAGCCCGCACGGAGATTCGCAATGACTCAGATCGCCCGCATCAGCGACACCGGCAATGAACGCCGTCTGCAAGCCGAACGCCTGGTGGGCGCCGAGGCCTTGCAGGAAGCCCAGGCTTTGCGCTTCAACGTGTTCAGCGGCGAATTCAACGCCAAGCTGAAAGGCGCCGAACTGGGGCTGGACATGGATGATTATGATGTTCACTGCGCCCACATCGGCGTGCGTGACTTGAACACCGGCCGCCTGGTAGCAACTACCCGCTTGCTCGATCACACGGCTGCCAGCAGCCTGGGCAAGTTCTACAGCGAAGAAGAATTCAGCCTGCATGGCCTGGTTCATCTGAAGGGCCCGATCCTGGAAATCGGCCGCACCTGCGTCGACCCGGCGTACCGCAACGGCGGCACCATCGCCGTGCTCTGGGGTGAACTGGCCGAAGTCCTCAATCAGGGCGGCTACAGCTATCTGATGGGTTGCGCGAGCATCCCGATGCAGGACGGCGGCATCCAGGCCCACGCGATCATGCAGCGCCTGCGCGAACGTTACCTGTGCACCGAACACCTGCGGGCCGAGCCGAAAAAACCGCTGCCCACTTTGGATATCCCGTCCAACGTCATCGCCGAAATGCCGCCGCTGCTCAAGGCCTATATGCGTCTGGGCGCGAAGATCTGCGGCGAGCCGTGCTGGGACGAAGATTTCCAGGTCGCCGACGTGTTCATCCTGCTCAAGCGCGACGAACTCTGCCCGCGTTACGCCAAGCACTTCAAGGCGGCCATGTGATGAGCCGCTTACGGGTGTACGCGCGAATTGCGCGAGTGCTGGTGGTGGTGGCGCTGGGGTTGAGCATGGCCGGTGTGTTCGGCTTGTTCGAGCGGCTGGGGATTGCTCATTCGATGGTGCGTCGCCAGCGCTGGTCGCGATTTTTCATGGCACGCCTGAGCAATGCCCTGCCCTTTCGCGTAACCGTCCACGGTGAACTGCCGAAGGCGCCGATGCTCTGGGTCAGCAACCACGTGTCCTGGACCGACATTCCGCTGCTTGGCATGCTCACGCCGCTGTCGTTTCTGTCCAAGGCCGAAGTGCGCACCTGGCCGGTCGCCGGCTGGTTGGCGGCCAAGGCGGGAAGTTTGTTCATACGTCGCGGTTCGGGTGACAGCCAGTTGATTCGCAAGCAGATGACCCGTCATCTGGAGCAACAACACCCGCTGCTGATGTTCCCGGAAGGCACCACCACCGATGGTCGCTCGTTGCGCACCTTCCACGGTCGCTTGCTGTCAGCGGCAATCGACTCCGAAGTGGCTCTGCAGCCCGTGGCCATCCGTTATCTGCGCAACGGTGAGCTCGATTCGCTGGCGCCGTTCATTGGCGATGATGATTTGCTCTCGCACCTGATGCGCCTGTTCGCCAATGATCGGGGTGAGGTGGAGATTCATCTGCTCAAGCCGATCGCCTGCGAAGGCCGCGAGCGTGCGGCGCTGGCGTTCGAGGCGCAGCAGGCGGTGCAAAAGGCGTTGTTTGGCGCGATACCGCATGCGCAACCGGAGCCACTGCGCCCCGCAATTGCCGCTTAAACACCTTTCCCTGTGGGAGCGAGCCTGCTCGCGATAGCGGTGTATCAGTCGACATCAGTGTTGGATGAAGGACCGCTATCGCGAGCAGGCTCACTCCTACAAGGGATTTATGGTGTGGAATAGTTCTGCGCGAAATCCTGAAGCTGTGGATAGAACAACCGAAAGTCCTCGCTCAACGGCTCATACAGCACTCGCAATTCCTGCATCGCCGCCGCCAGTTCCTCCGGCTTGGTCAGCCGCCGAGAAATCCCGCGCAATACCTGCTCCAGTACCTCGAATTCCCGGTAAGAACCCAACCAGTCATTGGCCATCATGTGCGGCGCGATCCGCGCCAGCCGTTCCGGCAACTGCGGCTCGGCCGACAGCACCCGATACACATCCGAAGTGAATAACTCCAGCGACTGATCGGCGTAAAGCGTCCAGTCCCGCGCCAGGCAATGGTCGAAAAACACATCGAGCACGATCCCGGCATAGCGCCGGCGCGTCATGGAAAACCGCGACAACGCAACGTCCACCAACGGATGGCGGTCGGTAAAGACATCGATGCTGCGATGCAACTGGATGGCCGCCTCGATTTCCGGATCGAACTGCCCTTGCAGCCGTCCTTTGACGAAGTCGCCATACAGGCTGCCGAGCAGTTGACCGGGGCGCTGGCCACCGAGGTGCAAATGAGCGAGATAGTTCATGGGCGCAGCTTAGCATTGCCTCCCTGTACTTTTACACGCAGCGTATCGTTATAACTCGATATACCGAATTACGATCAGCTCAGAGCCAAATCGTATTTGTATATCGCGAAATACCGATTTAAAGTTCGCTCCATCGCGATATAACGTTTTACTCATCACGAGCCCACACCATGACTCTCAATCTCGACGAAATAATAAAAGCCCTGGCGCACCCGGTACGGCGAGAAATCCTGCACTGGCTAAAAGACCCGGACGTCGAATTTCCCGACCAGTCCCACAGCCACGAGCACGGCGTCTGCGCCGGGCAGATCGATCAACGGTGTGGTTTGTCGCAATCAACAGTGTCAGCCCACCTGGCGACCCTGCAACGCGCCGGCCTGATCAGCAGCCGCAAAGTCGGCCAATGGCACTTTTTCAAACGCAATGAGGAAACCATCCAGGAATTCCTCCGCACCTTCAGCAAAGAGCTCTGACCCTGTGGGGGCGTTCTCAATTGGTTTTCACGCAGCGCTGGGAAAACCAATCGAGAACGCCCCCCGACGTCAGTCAGCCGACAAGGAATCGACAATGCCCCTCTCGCTACTCATCCTGGCCTTGAGTGCCTTCGCCATCGGCACTACCGAGTTCGTCATCATGGGCTTGCTGCCCGACGTGGCGGCTGACCTCGGTGTGTCGATCCCCGGCGCCGGCTGGCTGGTGACCGGTTACGCCCTGGGCGTGGCCATCGGTGCGCCGTTCATGGCACTGGCCACCTCCAGACTGCCGCGCAAGGCCGCACTGGTCGCGTTGATGGGCATCTTCATCATTGGCAACTTGCTCTGTGCCCTGGCCACTGACTACAACGTGCTGATGTTTGCCCGTGTGGTCACCGCCCTTTGCCACGGTGCGTTTTTCGGTATCGGTTCGGTGGTGGCGGCAGGCCTGGTGCCCGCCAACAAACGTGCTTCGGCCGTGGCATTGATGTTCACCGGCCTGACCCTGGCCAACGTCCTCGGCGTGCCGTTGGGCACCGCGCTCGGTCAGCAAGCCGGCTGGCGCTCGACCTTCTGGGCAGTGACCGTGATTGGTGTGATCGCGTTGATCGGCCTGATCCGCTTCCTGCCGGCCAAGCGCGATGAAGAGAAACTCGACATGCGCGCCGAATTGCGCGCCCTCAAAGGCGCCGGCATCTGGTTGTCATTGAGCATGACCGCATTGTTTGCCGCGTCGGTGTTCACGCTGTTCACCTACGTTGCGCCGCTGCTGGGCGAAGTCACCGGTGTCTCGCCGCGCGGCGTGACCTGGACCCTGATGCTCATCGGCCTGGGCCTGACCGTCGGCAACATCATCGGCGGCAAACTGGCCGATAAAGGCATGGCCGCGACGCTGATCGGCGTCTTCATCTCGATGGCCGTGATCTCCACCGTACTGACCTGGACCAGCATCGCGCTGATCCCGACCGAAATCACCCTGTTCCTCTGGGCCACCGCGTGCTTCGCCGCCGTACCCGCCCTGCAAGTGAACGTGGTGACCTATGGCAAGGCCGCGCCGAACCTGGTGTCGACCCTGAACATCGGCGCTTTCAACATCGGCAACGCACTCGGTGCCTGGGTCGGCGGCAGCGTCATCGCCCACGGCTATGGCTTGACCAGCGTTCCTCTCGCTGCAGCGGCGCTGGCGGTACTTGCCCTGCTGGTGACCCTGATTACTTTCCGCCAGAGCGGCGATCCCGAACTGGCTCCTGCTACCCACTAAATAACCATTACCTCACGAGGGTTGTACTTCATGACGACTATTTTCGATCCAATCAAACTCGGTGATATCGAGCTGGCCAACCGCATCATCATGGCGCCGCTGACCCGCTGCCGCGCCGACGAAGGCCGTGTGCCGAACGCGCTGATGGCCGAATACTACGTACAACGTGCCTCGGCCGGCCTGATCCTCAGCGAAGCCACATCGGTCACGCCGATGGGCGTCGGCTACCCGGACACCCCGGGCATCTGGTCCAATGACCAGGTGCGTGGCTGGTCCAACGTGACCAAGGCGATCCACGGCGCGGGCGGCAAGATTTTCCTGCAACTGTGGCACGTTGGCCGGGTGTCCCACGAGTCGTACCTGAACGGTGAAGCACCTGTCGCACCGAGCGCCATCCAGCCCAAAGGGCATGTCAGCCTGGTGCGTCCATTGGCCGACTACCCAACCCCGCGTGCTCTGGAAACCGCTGAAATCGCCGACATCGTCGACGCGTATCGCACCGGTGCCGAGAACGCCAAGGCCGCCGGTTTCGATGGCGTGGAAATCCACGGCGCCAACGGTTACCTGCTCGACCAGTTCCTGCAAAGCAGCACCAACAAGCGCACCGACAACTACGGCGGCTCCCTGGAAAACCGCGCTCGCCTGTTGCTGGAAGTGACCGACGCTGCCATCGAAGTCTGGGGCGCCGGCCGCGTCGGTGTGCACCTGTCACCCCGCGCCGACTCCCACGACATGGGCGACGATAACCTGGCCGAGACGTTCACCTACGTCGCTCGTGAACTGGGTAAACGCGGCATCGCGTTCATTTGCTCACGCGAGAAAGAAGGTGCCGACAGCCTCGGTCCACAACTCAAAGAAGCCTTTGGCGGCCCTTACATCGTCAACGAACGCTTCACCAAGGACAGCGCCAACGCCTGGCTGGCGAGCGGCAAGGCTGATGCGGTCGCCTTCGGCGTGCCATTCATTGCCAACCCGGACTTACCGGCGCGCTTGAAGGCCGATGCGCCGCTGAATGAAGCGCGTCCTGAGTTGTTCTATGCCAAGGGACCGGTCGGTTATATCGACTATCCAACGTTGTAAGTTCCACTCGCTGTAATCAAAAAGCCCCGACTCTCGCGAGCCGGGGCTTTTTAGTTTTACTGACTTACAGCAACTTCTTTATAAACTCAATCAACAACAACCCCTTCAATAAAACACATCAAGACACTATCCCTCGCTTTCGATATTCACCACTAACCTAGATACTCGCCCTTCGACAAGCAACAACAAACTCCTGTTCTACAACACTTCTATCGAAAGGAATCGACATGACCAATATTGAAAACATCAATAACGAAACTCCCGACGCTTACAGCGATATATTCTCCTTCTTCAGCGCTACGTCGATCGGCATTCTTTATCAGCTTTCACCGTTCCTGCTCAGCAAGGAAAATCAGGCGTTGCTGGATGATCTGGTGGGTAAGGCCAAGGTCGAACTGATTGGCTTTCTGGACCGGACCGAGTCGAGGCTCGCCCTGGAACAACAGATCGAGCAATGGCGAAACCAGAAGGCAGACCCGAAACAAACCCGGGTCATTATCAAGATCATCAACAATACTTCCCACACGTTCAATATGGCACAAACCAGTTTGCCGTTGCGCCAATCGGAGCGTGAGTCGTTCCAACTTAAACCACAAGAAGAAACAGCCTTCAAGTCGGAGTTTGCCTACACTTACGCGTACCCTTGGCCGAAAAACAAAATCATGTTCAATCAGTTTGTAGACTTCGGCGATAAGACGATCGGGGTGCGTTTTGATCTGGGCATGATTATGAACACTTCCTTCGGTGTGCTGACGCCGACACATAAACCGAGCGTAAAAAACACCGTCACCTCGATTGGCACCTCCCGGGTCAACTGTTCAACCAAAATCACCCACATGAGTGACGAGGCACCGTTTAACTTCGAGGTGGAAATCACCTTGGGCTGATGATTGCGAATACACCGTCCGGTTAACTGACTCAGCCAGGAGGTGCAGCGAGTGCTGACCTCCTGCGACTGAGCGGTAAAACGGTTCAGCCGATTCATAACCGCGTCACAAAATCAGTACAAATTACGTAGCTCGCTACCTTTCAACCTGGCGAGTGTGCGTATATAAAAGCACCCCATTGCAAAGGCGTTAGCGCTGATGGGGGTCAGGCCTGTCTTATTTGGTTGACAGGAACGGATCCAATTACGCATTTTGTTTCATTTGCGCAGGCTGTTGCTCAAGCGCAGCATGTCCAACCCTGCATCGACCCAACGTTCGGCGTCGGTGTGCAATAGAAAACTGTCCGGCGCCAACAGCCACTGATAAAGCATGCCGTCGATATAGGCGTGCAGGCTGACCGCCGCGCGGGCCGTATCGAGGTCCTCGGGCATTTGCCCGCGATTCACCGCATTACTCAAGGCCAGGGCGATTCGCACGTTGCAATCGAGGCTGACCGTTCGGCGCTGCTGACGCAGGTCGCACATTTCATCGGTGAATTCGCACTTATGATACAAAATCTCATTAATGCGTCGGGTTTTCGGGTCCAGTGCAACTTGATGAAACAAATGAATCAGAAGCTTGCGCATGCACCCAAGAGGATCGAGCTCATCTTCGCTTTCGCTGGCCCGGGCCATCTCATCCAGCGGCTCTTGCAAGGTGTCCAGCATCGCTTGCACCAGATCGGCCTTGTTACTGAAATGCCAGTAGATGGCGCCGCGGGTCACGCCGGCCAGCGTCGCGATGTCCGCCAGCGTTGTGCGCGCCACGCCCCTTTCAAAAAAGGCTTTTTCTGCCGCTTCGAGTATCTGGCTGCGGGTTTCTTGAGCTTCCTCTTTGGTACGACGGACCATGGCAGTAAAACCTCAATCAGGATGCTTCGGCAATGCCTGAATATCCGCTGAATAAAAGTGGGGCGAGCGCTCTTGGGCATCGTCCCCGCCATACAATTCCAACCTTTGAACGGCTTTTGTAACGGAGTGGGTACGCAGCCAAGGTATTTACAAACAACCATGAACGTAAGTATATTCCTTAGCAAGCTACTTATCCACCCGGTACCGATTTTTTACCTTTCACATTTCTAGTGCGTTTCTAGCGCGCCTGACCCGAGGATCTTCATGCAATTCAAGCCAGCTGTTACCGCTCTGGTCACTGCCCTCGCCCTGGCATCGCTGCTCAGCGGCTGCAAAAAGGAAGAGACGGCACAAGCCGCCCCACCCCCTCAGGTCGGCGTAGTTACCCTGCAACCTCAAGCGTTCACCCTGACGTCCGAGCTTCCAGGCCGCACCAGCGCGTTCCGCATCGCCGAAGTCCGCCCTCAGGTCAACGGCATCATTCTCAAACGTCTGTTCAAGGAAGGCGGCGACGTCAAGGCCGGCCAGCAGCTGTATCAGATCGATCCGGCCGTTTACGAAGCCACCCTGAAAAGCGCCGAAGCCAACCTGCAACAGACCAAGTCGATCTCCGATCGCTACAAGCAGTTGGTCAACGAGCAAGCCGTCAGCCGTCAGGAATACGACACAGCCGTCGCCAACCGCTTGCAGTCGGAAGCCGCGTTGCAAAACGCGCAGATCAATGTGCGCTACACCAAGGTCTACGCACCGATCTCCGGCCGCATCGGCCGCTCGAATGTGACCGAAGGCGCGCTGGTCACCAGCGGCCAGGCCGATCCGATGGCCGTGATTCAGCAACTGGACCCGATCTACGTCGACGTCACCCAGTCGTCCGTCGAGCTGCTTGAGCTGCGCCGTGAGCTGGAAAGCGGTCGTCTGCAAAAGGCCGGCGACACCGCCGCCGCCGTCAAGCTGACCCTCGAAGATGGCAGCCTGTACAAGCTGGAAGGCAAGCTCGAGTTCTCCGAAGTCTCGGTTGACCAGACCACTGGTTCGGTAACGCTGCGAGCCGTGTTCCCCAACCCTGATCACACCTTGCTGCCGGGCATGTTCGTTCACGCCCAGTTGCAGTCTGGTGTGAACAGCGCCGCGATCCTGGCCCCGCAACAAGGCGTGACGCGTGACCTCAAAGGCATGCCGACGGCACTGGTCGTCGGTGCGGACAACAAGGTCGAATTGCGTCAGCTCAAGGCCAGCCGCACCGTCGGCAACCAATGGCTGATCGAGGACGGCCTGAAAGCCGGCGATCGCCTGATCACCGAAGGGTTGCAATACGTCAAACCTGGCGTCGAAGTCAAAGCCAGTGAAGCGACTAACGTTGGCGCAAAGAACCCGGCCCCCGCACAGGCAGCTGATAAGGCTTCCAGCGGCAAAGGGGAGTAAATCATGTCGAAATTTTTTATCGACCGTCCGATTTTCGCCTGGGTAATCGCCCTGGTGATCATGCTGGTCGGGGCACTATCGATCCTCAAACTGCCGATCAACCAATACCCGAGCATTGCGCCTCCGGCGATTGCGATCTCCGTGGCCTACCCGGGCGCTTCCGCACAAACCGTGCAGGACACCGTGGTTCAGGTCATCGAACAGCAGCTCAACGGTATCGACAACCTGCGTTATGTCTCGTCGGAAAGTAACTCCGACGGCACCATGACGATCACCGCGACCTTCGAGCAAGGCACCAACTCCGACACCGCGCAGGTTCAGGTCCAGAACAAACTGAACCTGGCCACCCCGCTGCTGCCGCAAGAAGTGCAGCAGCAAGGTATCCGTGTCACCAAGGCCGTGAAGAACTTCCTGCTGGTGATCGGCGTGGTTTCGCGTGACGGCAGCATGACCAAGGACGACCTGTCCAACTACATCGTGTCCAACATGCAGGACCCGATTTCGCGGACAGCCGGCGTGGGCGACTTCCAGGTGTTCGGCTCGCAATACGCCATGCGTATCTGGCTCGACCCGGCCAAGCTGAACAACTTCAGCCTGACCCCGATTGACGTCAAGACTGCCATTGCCGCACAAAACGTGCAGATCTCGTCCGGCCAGCTCGGCGGCCTGCCGGCCATGCCCGATACACAGCTGAACGCGACGATCATCGGCAAGACCCGTCTGCAGACCGCTGAGCAATTCAACAAAATCCTGCTCAAGGTCAACAAGGACGGTTCCCAGGTTCGTTTGAAGGATGTCGCCGACGTCGGCCTGGGTGGCGAAAACTACAGCATCAACGCCCAGTTCAACGGCGCCCCGGCTTCCGGTCTCGCGGTGAAACTGGCCAACGGTGCCAACGCCCTCGACACCGCAAAAGCCCTGCGCAAGACCATCGACAGCCTCAAGCCGTTCTTCCCGCAAGGGATGGAAGTGGTGTTCCCGTACGACACCACGCCCGTGGTGACCGAGTCGATCAAGGGTGTGGTTGAAACCCTGGTCGAAGCGATCGTGCTGGTGTTCCTGGTGATGTTCCTGTTCCTGCAAAACTTCCGCGCCACGGTCATCACTACGATGACAGTGCCAGTGGTATTGCTTGGTACATTCGGGATCCTCGCGGCGTTCGGTTTCAGCATCAACACCCTGACCATGTTCGGCATGGTGTTGGCCATCGGCTTGCTGGTGGACGATGCCATCGTCGTGGTGGAAAACGTCGAACGGGTCATGAGCGAAGAAGGCCTGTCACCCAAGGAGGCCACCAAGAAATCCATGGGGCAGATCCAGGGTGCACTGGTCGGTATCGCCCTGGTGCTGTCGGCGGTACTGCTGCCGATGGCGTTCTTCAGCGGATCCACTGGCGTGATCTACAAGCAGTTCTCGATCACCATCGTTTCGGCCATGGCGTTGTCTGTGATGGTCGCGTTGATCTTCACCCCGGCACTGTGCGCCACCATGCTCAAGGCCATTCCGAAAGGTGAACACGGCGTACCGAAACGCGGCTTTTTCGGCTGGTTCAACCGCAACTTCGACCGAAGCGTACGCAGCTACGAACGTGGCGTGGGCAACATGCTTGCGAACAAGATTCCGTTCCTGCTGGCGTACCTTCTGATCCTGGTCGGCATGATCTGGCTGTTCACCCGTATTCCAACGGCGTTCCTGCCGGAAGAAGACCAGGGCGTACTGTTCGCTCAAGTGCAGACCCCGGCCGGTTCGACTTCCCAGCGCACCCAGGTGGTCGTGGACCAGATGCGTGAATTCCTGCTGCGTCCAAGCAAGGATGGCGGTGAAGGCGATGCAGTGAACTCGGTGTTTACCGTGACCGGCTTCAACTTCGCCGGCCGTGGCCAGAGCTCGGGCATGGCGTTCATCATGATGCGGCCGTGGGACGAGCGTAACGCCGACAACAACGTGTTCAAGGTTGCGGCCCGCGCCCAGCAGCACTTCTTCACCTTCCGTGACGCCATGGTGTTCGCATTCGCGCCACCGGCGGTTCTGGAACTGGGTAACGCCACCGGTTTCGACGTGTTCCTGCAAGACCGTGCCGGTATCGGTCACGAAAAACTGATGGCGGCCCGCAACCAGTTCCTCGGTATGGCAGCGCAAAGCAAAGTGCTGTCGCAAGTGCGCCCGAACGGTCTGAACGACGAGCCACAATACCAGTTGGAAATCGACGACGAGAAGGCCAGTGCACTGGGCATTACCATCGCCGACATCAATAACACCCTATCGATTGCCCTGGGCAGTAGCTATGTGAACGACTTCATCGACCGTGGTCGGGTGAAGAAGGTTTACGTACAAGGCCAGCCCGGCGCACGCATGAGTCCTGAAGACCTGAAAAAGTGGTACGTGCGCAATCGCGACGGCGCGATGGTGCCGTTCACCGCCTTCGCCAAGGGTGAATGGATCTACGGTTCGCCGAAACTGGCCCGTTACAACGGTGTAGAGGCGATGGAAATCCTCGGTGCCCCGGCGCCTGGCTACTCCACCGGTGAAGCGATGGCCGAAGTCGAAGCCATCGCCCAGAAACTGCCGGCAGGTGTCGGTATTTCCTGGACCGGTCTGTCGTACGAGGAACGCCTGTCCGGTTCGCAAGCGCCAGCGTTGTATGCGCTATCGCTGCTGATGGTATTCCTGTGTCTGGCGGCGCTGTATGAAAGCTGGTCGATTCCGATCGCGGTGATGTTGGTCGTGCCGCTGGGGATCATCGGTGCGCTGATGGCCACCAGCCTGCGAGGTCTGTCCAACGACGTGTACTTCCAGGTGGGCCTGTTGACGACTATCGGTCTGGCGGCGAAAAACGCCATTCTGATTGTCGAATTTGCCAAGGAGCTGCATGAACAGGGGCGCAGCCTGCGCGATGCGGCGATCGAAGCCTGCCGCATGCGTTTGCGACCGATCATCATGACCTCGCTCGCGTTCGTTCTTGGTGTGGTGCCCCTGGCAATCTCCACAGGCGCAGGCTCGGGTAGCCAGCATGCGATCGGTACCGGGGTAATTGGCGGTATGCTCACCGCCACGATTCTGGCGATCTTCTGGGTCCCGCTGTTCTTCGTCACCGTGTCGTCCATGGGCCAGCGCAAAATCGCCGACCAGGATGACGCTATTGAACCTACTAAAGAGGCTGGCCAATGAGCAAGTCGCTACTCTCCCTAGCCGTCGCCGCCTTCGTGCTCGGTGGCTGCTCGCTGATTCCTGACTATCAGCAGCCCGCAGCACCGGTGGCCGCGCAATACCCGCAAGGTCCGGCGTATTCGCCGGCCCAGGCGCCTGCCCAGGCTGCCGCCGAACAAGGCTGGAAGCAGTTTTTCCATGACCCGGCGCTGCAACAGCTGATCCAGGTCGCGCTGGAAAACAACCGTGACCTGCGCGTCGCGGCCCTGAACATCGATGCGTTCGCGGCTCAATACCGCATCCAGCGCGCCGATCTGTACCCGGCCGTTTCGGCCAATGGCACCGGCAGCCGTCAGCGCGTCCCGGCAAGGGCCTCGCAGACTGGCGAAGCGGGGATCAGCAGTTCCTATTCGGCCACCGTGGGTATCAGCGCGTATGAACTCGACATGTTCGGTCGGGTTCGCAGCCTCAGCGAAGAAGCGCTGCAGAAGTACTTCGCGACCGAAGAAGGTCGTCGCAGTACGCAGATCAGTCTGGTGGCGAGCGTGGCCAACGCTTACCTGGCTTGGCAAGCCGACAAGGAACTGCTGAAAGTCACCCAGGACACCCTCGCTGCGTTCGAGGAGAGCTACAAGCTCACCGCGCGCAGCAACGAGGTCGGCGTGGCTTCGGCGCTGGACCTGGCCCAGTCGCGCACCTCGGTGGAAACCGCCCGGGTTCAACTGGCGAAGTACACCCGCCAGGTTGCCCAGGATGAAAACAGCCTGGTGCTGCTGCTCGGCACCGGCCTTCCGGCCAACCTGCAAGCCGCCAAACCGCTGTCTGAAGATTTGCTGAGTGACGTGCCCGCCGGTCTGCCATCGGACTTGCTGCAACGTCGTCCGGACATCCTCCAGGCCGAATACAACCTGAAAGCTGCCAACGCCAACATCGGTGCGGCACGGGCTGCGTTCTTCCCGAGCATCAGCCTGACGGCCAACGCCGGCACCCTGAGCCCGGACTTGTCCGGTCTGTTCAAGGGCGGTTCGGGCACCTGGCTGTTTTCGCCGCAGATCAACCTGCCGATCTTCAACGCCGGCAGCCTGAGCGCCAGCCTGGATTACTCGAAAATCCAGAAAGACATCGGCGTGGCGAACTACGAGAAATCCATCCAGACGGCCTTCCAGGAAGTCGCCGACGGCCTGGCTGCCCGCCTGACCTACACCGACCAGTTGCAGGCGCAGCGTGACAACGTCACCGCCAACCAGGAGTACTACCGCCTGGCCGAGCGTCGTTACCGCATTGGTGTCGACAGCAACCTGACCTTCCTCGACGCCCAGCGTCAGCTGTTCAACGCGCAACAAGTGCTGATCACTGATCGTCTGGCGCAGTTGGTCAGCGCGGTCAATCTGTACAAGGCCTTGGGCGGTGGCTGGAATGAGCAGACGGCGAAAGTCGAACCGCTGAAAGAAGACGCGCCGAAGATGAAGTTGTTCTGATCGCGCTGTAAACAAGAAGCCCACCTTTTGGTGGGCTTTTTGTTGTCTGCGGGAAAGCCGTGTTGTCAGCGCTGGCCTCATCGCGAGCAAGCTCGCTCCCACAGGGGATTTGTGTTCGCTACAAATTGCATGTACCCGAAATGACCAGTGTGGGAGCGAGCCTGCTCGCGATGAAGCCCGCACAAACACCACAAAATCCAAACCAATTTACGTTCGATAATCGCCCAAAACCCGCTTTTGCCAATTGAACCATCTGGTTCATTCCCCTCACCATCTGCCCCCACAAGACCAATAACATCAGGTTCGACACCATGCCCCCGCGCCCCGCCCTGTCCGGCTGATCCGTTCCGATTCTCACAACTTCGAATCCTTTGTCTGCAACCCCACCGTTGCGGCAGCGCCCTGTTTCATCCCTAACAATTAGAGAGACCGCCCCATGACGCCTTCCACCGCGCAGTATTATTTTCCCGGCATGATCGCCATCGCCCTGGCCAGCGCTGCCCTGCCTGTCATGGCCGAGGAATCGGGGTTTGTCGACGGCGCCAAGGTCAACCTGAACCTGCGCAACTTCTACATCAACCGCAATTTCACCAACCCGACCAAGGCTCAAGGCAAGGCGGAAGAGTGGACACAAAGTTTCATTCTCGACGCCAAGTCAGGGTTCACCCAAGGCACCGTAGGGTTCGGTATGGACGTGCTGGGCCTGTACTCGGTGAAACTCGACGGCGGTAAAGGCACCGGTGGAACGCAGTTGCTGCCGCTGGACCACGATGGGCGCCCGGCCGACAACTTCGGCCGCACCAACGTGGCGTTCAAGGCCAAGCTGTCGCAGACCGAAGTGAAAGTCGGTGAATGGATGCCGGTACTACCGATTCTGCGCTCGGACGACGGCCGTTCGCTGCCGCAAACCTTCCGTGGCGGCCAGATCACCTCGAAGGAAATCACCGGCCTGACGCTCTACGGCGGCCAATTCCGCGCCAACAGTCCGCGCGACGACAGCAGCATGAACGACATGTCGATGACCGGAAAACCCGCCTTCACCTCCGACCGCTTCAACTTCCAGGGCGGCGAATACGTGTTTAATGACAAGCGCACGCAGATAGGTCTGTGGAATGCCGAACTCAAGGACATCTACAGCCAGCAGTTCGTGAACCTGATTCACAGCCAGCCACTGGGCGACTGGACCCTGGGCGCCAACCTCGGTTTCTTCTACGGCAAGGACGACGGCAGCGCCCGGGCCGGCGACCTCGACAACAAAACCTTTTATGGCCTGTTCTCGGCCAAGTACGGCGGCAACACCTTTTATGTCGGTCTGCAAAAACTCACCGGCGACAGCGCCTGGATGCGCGTCAACGGCACCAGCGGCGGCACGCTGGCCAACGACAGCTACAACTCCAGTTATGACAACGCCCGGGAAAAATCCTGGCAGGTGCGTCATGACTACAACTTCGTCGCCCTCGGTGTTCCCGGCCTGACCCTGATGAACCGCTACATCAGCGGCGACAACGTGCACACCGGCAACATCACCGATGGCAAGGAATGGGGCCGTGAAAGCGAATTGGGCTACACCGTACAAAGCGGCGCGCTCAAGGACCTGAACGTCAAATGGCGCAACTCGACCATGCGCCGCGACTACAGCAATAACGAGTTCGACGAGAATCGGTTGATCGTCAGCTATCCGATCAGCCTCTTGTAACGAGATTCAGGCAGCGACCGCAGACGAAAAACGGTCGCCTGCCTCTCACCGTTTGTCGGTAGGCGCTGGTGATTTGCACGCTGACAGATACAGTCAACTTGCGTGTTTAATTCTCCAGCCCTGATGTAGGAGCCCCTGTTTCCTTCCGTTATCTCCGGATGCTGTACGCGAAGCTGCCATGACCTCGGAGGTCAGGTATGAGCAAGCGAATAGTTATCGTCGGTGGCGGCGTCGGTGGAACCATGTTGGCCAATCAGCTGGCCAGCAAGCTGTATCCAGAAATCCTGCGCGGCGAAGTCTCGATTGCACTGCTGTCCAATTCTCCCGATCACTTCTATAAACCTGCCTTCATGTATGTGGCGTTCAACCTGTTTTTTCAGGAAGAACTCAAGCGCCCGGAACGTTCACTGCTGCGTCCGGAAATCGACTTTCACGTTGAAGAAGTCATTCGTTTCGATTTCTACCGCCAACATCTGTACACCCGCAGCGGCAAGC
Organism: Pseudomonas sp. JAI111; assembly: GCF_024809425.1. NCBI lineage: Bacteria > Pseudomonadati > Pseudomonadota > Gammaproteobacteria > Pseudomonadales > Pseudomonadaceae > Pseudomonas > Pseudomonas sp. JAI111. The sequence goes on from NZ_JANUCB010000001.1 coordinate 1,269,527, forward strand.
AGTACGGCTATGATTTTTTAGTCATTGCCACCGGCTGCATACCGGCGCCAGAGCGCATCGAAGGACTGAAGCAAGCGGGTGACCATTTCTATCAGTACGAGCCTGCCCGGCAACTGGCGCAACGCCTGAGCACGATCGAGAAAGGCCGCATCTTTATCACGGTGTCGTTCCCGCAAACGCCGAATGTCCCGCATCAATGCGGAATCGCCCCCGTGGAAACCACCTTGATGCTGGATGACTACTTGCGACGCAGGGGCGTGCGCGATCATGTAGAGATCATCTACACCTACCCGACAACCGCGCAATTAATGCGCAACTGTCTGTTCCTGCAACGGCCCACCGGGGAAATTCTGCCGGGGCTCTTCGAGCAGAAAAACATTCGCTTCCAGCGCGGCTTCACCCTGAAGCGAGTCGATCCTGACAAGAAAATTGCTTACTCCGAAGAAGGTGAGGAACAACCGTTCGACATTCTCATGGCGACCCCACCGATCCGGGCGGTAGACGCCGTGTTGGAGTGTGGCGCATCACACGCCGCCAACAACGAAGGCTGGTTGCCTACCAACCATGAAACGTTGCAGGTTTACGGCCTGGAAAACGTCTATGTCATCGGTGACACCGTCGACCTGCCCGTCAGCAAAGCCGGCGGCGCCTGCCATAACCAGGCACCCGTGATCGCCAACAACATCGCAGGCGAAATTCGTCTGGGCACCACCATCGCCGTGTATGACGGACGCGTCCAGGCCGTGGCGCAAATGGGCCTGAATGCAGGAATGCCGCTTTGGTATGACTACTGCCACGATGTTCTGCCGACACCGCCCACCAAACTCGGCGGTTTGCTCAGAAACGGCTTCAATCGCGGTCTGTACTGGGCGGTCGCCCGTGGAATGCTTTGACCCTGCACAGGGAGGAGTGAATGCGATGGACGTAGCCAATGAGTCCGCACTGATGGCGAAACTCAAACCACTGATTGACGGTGGTCGGATAGACAACCTGATAGACCTGCTGTCACTGGTCAGCGACATCGTCGATTTGCTGGACGCCCCGATGGTGGAAAAGCTGGCTCAGCTTTTCGAGAACGCCACAGCAGCCACCTGGACGGTCAGCAACGCCGTGCGTGTGGCAAAAGCCGACAGTGCAGAAAACGAGCAGCCCCCCGGCTTTTATCAACTGCTGAAACTGTTGCGCGAGCCCGATACGCGAAGAGGTGTGGGGTTTTTACTTAAAACCCTCAACGTCATTGGAAGACAACTTTGAATCGCCAGAGAGGACAACCTCATGAGCACCGACCTGAAGGCAACAAGCAATGCCAAACCCGACTGGGACGCCAAGGCCTATCAACAATTCTCAAGGCTTCGACAACGACCGGTGAACGAGTTGCTCGAGCGTGTCGACCTGGAATTCCCCAAACGCATATACGACCTGGGTTGCGGCACTGGCATCGCCACCCAAGTCCTGGCCAAGCGCTGGCCCCGAGCGCACCTGATGGGTATCGACAGTTCGAAGCAAATGCTCGTGGAGGCAGGCTGCCTGCCGATCAAGGCGCAATGGAAGCAGTGCGATCTACAAACCTGGCAACCGGAGCAACCCGCCGATCTGCTCTTTGCCGCCGCTGTACTGCATTTCATCGACGATCACGAACACTTGCTGCCGCGGCTGCTGGGTTATCTCAATCCGGGTGGCTGTCTGGCGGCGCACATGCCCGACTGGCGGGATGCGGTGTGGTATCAGCTGATGCTCGATACCCTTGATGATGGCGGCCCCGACGGCAAAACGCTGGGCACCCCTCAACTGCGCAAAAACTTGGCTGCGCGCCCATTGCTCTCGCTGGAAAATTACTATCGGTTGCTCTCGCCCATCACCCGCACGCTGGATATCTGGGAGACCGAACAGCTGCAGGTCGTCGATGGCAAGTCGCCGATCTACGACTGGATCAAGGTGTCGGCTTTGCGCTCGGTGATGCAAGCGTTGGAGGGGAACGAACAGGCTCGCTTCATCTATCACTTCATGATGCGGGTGCATGCGCGCTACCCGCATGAGCCCGATGGGCGAACGCTGTTTCCGTTCAAGCGGATTTTCATTGTCGCCACGGTTTGACTCTTAGCATTGATGCAAGCTGACGGGCCGCCTTCCGACGAAGGCGGCAGATCAAGCAACATAAATCCGAAGGATCACTCCCGCGATTCGACTCCCAACTCATCCCACACCGACTCCGCGAGGTGGAACGTGGCGTTGGCAGCCGGAATCCCGCAGTAGATCGCGCTCTGCATGATCACTTCCTTGATCTCGCCGCGAGTCACGCCGTTGTTGGCGGCGGCGCGCAGGTGCAGCTTGAGTTCTTCGTTGCGGTTCATGCCGATCAACATGGCGATGGTGATCAGGCTGCGGGTGTGGCGCGGCAGGCCCGGACGGGTCCAGATGTCGCCCCAGGCATGGCGGGTGATCATCTCCTGGAACTCCGAGTTGAACTCGGTCAGGGCGTTCAGGCTGCGGTCGACGTGGGCATCGCCCAACACCGCGCGGCGAACTTTCAGGCCTTCGTCGTAACGTTGTTTCTCGTCCAAAAGAAAATCCTCAGTGGCCTGCCAGAAATGCCAACACCCGCGCGCTGAAAGCGTCACCGGCCTGGACGTTGGACAAGTGAGCAGCGTAGAACTCGGCGTACTCGGCGCCCTGCACATGCTCCTGAATGAAGTGCCCACCGGACGGCGGCGTAACCGCATCTTCGGTGCCGGCGATGACCAGCAGCGGCACCTTGATCGAAGACAGCTGCTCGCGGAAATCCGCGTCGCGCACAGCGGCGCAATTGGCCGCGTAGCCTTCAGGAGAAGTGGCCGCGAGCATGTCGGTGATCTGCTTTGCCACCGCTGGATTGGCTTGGGCAAAATCGGCGGTGAACCAGCGCGCAATCGAAGCATCGCGCAAAGCGACCATCGCGGCCGGACCGTCACGCAACACGGTTTCGATTCGTGGATTCCACACCGACGGATCGCCGATTTTCGCGGCGGTGTTGCACACCACCAGTTTATGCAGGCGCTCGCCGGCATTGATCCCCAGCCACTGGCCGATCAAACCGCCCATCGACAACCCGCAGAAATGTGCGCGTTCAATGTTCAGCGCATCCAGCAGCGCCAGCACGTCATGCCCCAGTTGCTCGATGCTGTACGGCCCCGGCGTCACCAGCGATTTGCCGTGCCCCCGGGTGTCGAAACGCAGCACGCGAAAATGCTCGGCGAACGCCGCGATCTGCGCGTCCCACATGTGCAGGTCGGTGCCCAGGGAGTTGGACAGCACCAGTACGGGCGCGTCGACCGGCCCTTGAATTTGGTAGTGCAGTTCGCCATCGGCGAGTTTCACGAAAGCCACAGCAGTCTCCTTCAGGCAGTCAATGCAGAATGTTCAGCCACCGCTCGCTCGACCCAGGTATGGGCCTGGCCGAGGTAGTTGGCGGGGTCCATCAGACGATCCAGTTCAGCGGCGGAAAGCTGCGCGGTCACATGCGGTTCCTCGCCCAGTACCGCACGCAGATGACGTTGTTGCGCCACGGCGCGTTTGCAGCACTGTTCCAGCAAATGATGTGCAGTATCGCGGCCGACCCGCTGGGCCAGGACGATGCTCACCGCTTCGGCGAGCACCAGGCCTTGGGTCAGGTCGAGGTTGCGAGCCATGCGCTCGGCGTCCACTTCCAGAGCATCGGCCACCAGCAACGCCTGTTTCAGGCTGCCCGACACCAGGCAGCAAATCTCCGGCAGTGTTTCCCACTCGGCATGCCACAAGCCCAGGCTGCGCTCGTGTTCCTGAGGCATCGCACTGAACAGGGTCGAGAGCAAACCGGGTACGCGAGTGGCCGCGCCGATCAGCACCGCCGCGCCCACCGGGTTACGTTTGTGCGGCATGGTCGAGGAACCGCCCTTGCCCGGTGCCGAAGGTTCGAACACCTCCCCCGCTTCGGTCTGCATCAACAGGCTGATGTCACGGCCGAGCTTGCCGAGGCTGCCGGCGATCAAACCCAGCACCGAGCCGAACTCCACCAGCCGATCACGCTGGGTGTGCCAGGGTTGCTCCGGCAACGTCAGTTGCAGTTCACCGGCCAAGGCTTCGGCAATCGGCATTGCCTGGTCGCCGAGGGCCGCAAGGGTCCCGGAAGCGCCGCCGAATTGCAGCACCAACAGGCGCGGTTTGAGTTCTTGCAGCCGTTGTCGGCTGCGGCTTACAGCGCCCAGCCATCCGGCGATTTTCATGCCCAGGGTGACGGGTGTCGCATGTTGCAACCACGTGCGGCCAGCAAGCGGCGTGGCGACGTAGCGCAATGCTTGGGTCGCCAACGTTTCGCCCAGCTGCGCCAGATCTCGTTCGATCAACACCAGTGCCTGGCGCAGTTGCAGCACCAGACCGGTGTCCATCACGTCCTGACTGGTGGCGCCCAAATGCACGTAACGCTCGGCCTCGGCATCGCTGGCGGCAATGTGCTTGCCCAATGCCTTGACCAGCGGAATCGCCGAATTACCGGCCGTGGCAATCGCCTCGCCCAGTGCGGCAAAATCATAAAACCCGGCCTGACAGGCCGCTTCAATAGGCGCGACAGCGGTGTGCGGAATCAAGCCGACGCGTGCTTGCGCTCGCGCCAATGCCGCTTCGACATCGAGCATGGCCTGAACCCGGCCCTGATCGCAGAACACTTCACGCATGTCGCGGGCAGTGAAATAGGCATCGAACAATTGATTGCCCGGTCGCTGGTTCATAAACAATCCCTGAAGGCGTGGGCCGATGTGGCCCACGCGGATAGATCAAAGGTCGTGGTGCAGGTATTTCGCCTGTTTCGGCAAGCGCAGGCTGAACAGGAACGCCACCGCCATCATCACCGTGACGTACCAGTAGAAGGAGTTCTCCATACCGCCGGCCTTGAGGCTCAGGGCCACGTATTCCGCCGAACCGCCGAAGATCGCATTGGCCACCGCGTACGCCAGGCCGACACCCAGTGCACGCACTTCGGGCGGGAACATCTCGGCTTTTACCAGGCCACTGATGGAGGTGTAGAAACTGACGATCGCCAGCGCCACGGTAATCAGTACAAAGGCCAGGAACGGGCTGCTGACACTTTTCAGGCTGAGCAGGATCGGCACGGTGAACAGCGTCCCGAGGGCGCCGAACCAGAGCATGGAATTACGACGGCCGATCTTGTCCGCGAGCATGCCGAACAGCGGCTGCATGCACATATAAAGGAAGAGCGCGCCGGTCATGATGTAGCTGGCGGTCTTGGCCTGCATGCCGGCGGTGTTCACCAGGTACTTCTGCATGTAAGTCGTGAAGGTGTAGAAAATCAGCGAGCCGCCGGCGGTGTAACCGAGCACGGTGATGAAGGCTGCCTTGTGATCGCGAAACAAAGCGGCGATGCTGCCGGCGTCCTTGTTTTCACGCATTTCCTTACTCGTGGTTTCCTTGAGCGAACGACGCAGGAACAGCGAAATCAGCGCCGCCGCCGCACCGACCACAAACGGGATCCGCCAGCCGTAGGCACGCAAGTCATCTTCGGTGAGGAACTGTTGCAGGATCACCACCAGCGACACCGCCAACAGTTGGCCGCCAATCAGCGTCACGTACTGGAACGAGGCGAAGAACCCACGCTGGCCCTTGAGGGCGATTTCACTCATGTAAGTCGCGGTGGTGCCGTACTCGCCGCCTACCGACAGGCCCTGGATCAGACGCGCGAACAACAGCATGACCGGTGCCCAGACACCGATGTCCTTGTAGGTCGGCAGGCAGGCGATGAGCAACGAACCGAAGCACATCATCAGAATCGAGATCAGCATCGAATTCTTGCGCCCGTGCTTATCCGCCACCCGGCCGAAAATCCAGCCGCCGATGGGCCGCATCAGGAACCCGGCGGCGAACACGCCCGCCGTGTTGACCAGTTGCACCGTCGGGTTATCAGACGGAAAAAAGGCCGGGGCGAAATAGATCGCGCAAAAGGCATAGACGTAGAAGTCGAACCATTCCACGAGGTTGCCGGACGAGGCACCGACAATGGCGAAGATCCGCTTGCTGCGCTCTTCGCCGGTGTAATGAACGGGGGCAGTCGTAGGTGTTGTCATTATTTTTTTACTCAATGGGGACAGTGAGAGTCTAGACATACTTCGCAACAGTCCCGTTCCGCAGATAGATCAGCAACACATTCCGATCGTTCCCACGCTCTGCGTGGGAATGCCGCCATGGACGCTCCGCGTCCACTGTGACGCAGAGCGTCACGGGATGCATTCCCACGCAGAGCGTGGGAACGATCAGGTGGAGTCAATAATCGAAGAACACCGTCTCGGCGTCGGTGCCCCGCAGGATTACGTTCCACTGGTAAACACCGCTCGCATCCTGCTTCGCCAGCAACGTACCGCGGCGTTCAGCCGGCACACATTCGAGCAGCGGATCGGCCACATTGGCCGGCTCGCCGTCAAAATAAATCCGCGTCAGCAGGTGCTTGACCAACCCGCGAGCAAACACCAGCACCACCAGATGCGGAGCCTGAGTCGAGCCTTTCAGACCCTCCACGGTTCCAGGCTTGATCGTGGTGAAACGGAAGCGCCCTTCGGCATCCACCGGCACCCGGCCAAATCCTTCGAAGTTCGGGTCCAGGGGTTTGTCCTGATCGTCTTCCGGGTGGTCGTACTTGCCGGCAGCATTGGCCTGCCAGATTTCCAGCATCGCGTCGTTGACGATATCGCCATTGCCATCGATGACTTGCCCGGTGATCGCCACGCGCTCGCCCAGGGTGTTTTCGACGGTAAGGTTTTCGCGGTTCAGCCAGGTCAGGCCGATGTGGTAGTAAGGTCCGACGGTATGGGACGTGGTCGCAGTCAGCGTCATCTTATTTCTCCATCGGCGTGGCATCGCGGCCGCGCAAGACGATGTCCCAGCGATAACCGAGGGCATAGGAAGGGATGGTTTTTTCCAGGTCGAAACTGGCGATCAAGCGTTCTTTGGCGCTGGTATCGGGCACGCAGTTATAGATCGGGTCGTAAGCCAGCAGCGGATCGCCCGGGAAATACATTTGCGTGACCAGACGCGTCAGGATGCTCGGTCCGAACAGCGAGAAATGGATGTGCGCCGGACGCCATGCATTGTGGTGGTTACCCCACGGATAGGCGCCGGGCTTGATGGTCTGGAATTGATACCAGCCATCGGCGTCGGTCACGGTGCGGCCGGTCCCGGTGAAGTTCGGGTCCAGCGGCGCATCGTGCAGGTCGCGGTCATGGTTGTAGCGACCGGCGGCATTGGCCTGCCAGATCTCCACCAGAATCCCCGGCACGGGAAGACCGTTTTCATCCAGCACACGGCCATGAATGATGATGCGCTCGCCCAAAGGCTCGCCCTTGTGCTGGGCGGTCAGATCGTTGTCCAGCTCGTTGACGCGCTCTGCACCGATTGTCGGGCCGGTGATTTCCGACAACGAATGGGGCAAAAACACCAACGGCTTGGACGGCGAGCGACGGTTGGTGGATTGATAGGCCGGGTGCAGGTAGTCCGGCTGGGTGCCTTCCTGCGGACGGCGGTAACCAGGCTTGTCAGTCATTTCACTTTCCTCAGTTCTTATTGTCACTGCTGCGCGTCAGACGCGTTCGATCGCCAAAGCCAGACCCTGGCCGACGCCAACGCACATGGTCGCCAGACCTTTCTTTCCACCGGTTTTTTCCAGCTGATGCAACGCAGTCAGCACCAGGCGCGCACCGCTCATGCCCAGCGGATGGCCCAGGGCAATGGCGCCACCGTTCGGGTTGACCTGAGCCGCATCATCCGCCAGCCCCAACTCACGCAGCACCGCCAGGCCCTGGCTGGCGAACGCTTCGTTGAGTTCGATCACGTCGAAATCGCTGACGGCCAGACCAAGGCGCTCGGTCAATTTGCGTACCGCCGGGACCGGGCCGATGCCCATGACCCGAGGCGCTACACCGGCGCTCGCCATGCCCAGCACTTTGGCGCGAGCAGTCAGTCCGTGTTTTTTCACCGCTTCGGCCGAAGCCAGGATCAGCGCCGCGGCACCATCGTTCACACCCGATGCATTGCCGGCAGTGACCGATTTATCGGGACCGTTGACCGGTTTCAGTTTGGCCAGGGTTTCCAAGGTGGTGTCGGCGCGAGGATGCTCATCCTGACTGACGACGGTTTCCCCTTTCTTGTGGGCAATGCGCACTTCAACGATTTCTTCAGCGAAAAATCCTGCAGCTTGCGCGGCGGCTGTCCGTTGCTGGCTACGCAGTGCGAAAGCGTCCTGATCTTCGCGAGACACTTGGTAATCGTCAGCCACGTTGTCGGCGGTCTGCGGCATCGCATCGACACCGTATTGGGCTTTCATCAACGGATTGATGAAGCGCCAGCCAATGGTGGTGTCTTCCAGCTTCATGTTGCGCGAGAACGCCGCATCAGCCTTGCCCATCACGAACGGCGCGCGGGACATCGATTCGACGCCGCCGGCAATCGCCAACTCCATTTCACCGCTGGCGATGGCGCGGAACGCGGTGCCGATGGCATCCATCCCCGAAGCACAGAGACGGTTGAGGGTCACGCCCGGAATGGTTTCCGGAAGCCCCGCCAACAGCAGCGCCATTCGCGCCACGTTGCGGTTGTCTTCACCGGCCTGGTTGGCGCAGCCGAGGAACACCTCGTCGACCGCGTTCCAGTCCACCGAGGGGTTGCGCTCCATCAGCGCCTTGATCGGCACGGCGGCCAGATCGTCAGCGCGTACCGCCGACAGGCCACCGCCGAAACGGCCGATGGGGGTGCGAATCGCGTCGCAGATATAAACGTCACGCATCACGCTTCTCCGGGTGCTTGGCCATGGGCGGCGGCAGTACGGGCTTCCAGATCCCTGAGCGCCTTCAATTCGACCTCGGTCGGCTCGGCGGTGTTTTCCACGGTTTCGGCAAAGCGAATCGCCCAGCCGGTGGCGGCGGTCACTTGCTCGCGGGTCACGCCCGGGTGCAATGCGGTAACCACGAATTCATGGGTGCCAGCTTCCGGTTCCATGATGCACAGGTCGGTAATGATGCCGACCGGGCCAGCGCCCGGCAGGCCGAGACGCTTGCGTGAATCGCCGCCCTCGCCGTGGCCGACCGACGTAATGAAGTCGAGTTTGTCGACGAAGGAACGCGCCGATTGCTTGAGGATGATCAGCACGCTTTTAGCCGAACCGGCGATCTCCGGCGCACCGCCAGCCCCTGGCAGACGGACTTTCGGCGCGTGGTAATCGCCGACCACTGTGGTGTTGATATTGCCGAAGCGGTCGACTTGTGCGGCGCCGAGGAAACCGACGTCAATGCGCCCGCCCTGCAGCCAATAGCGAAAAATCTCACCGGTCGGGACGACGGTGTCGGCGGTTTCCGCGAGTTCGCCATCACCGATCGACAGCGGCAATACACTGGGCTTGGCACCGATCGGACCCGATTCGTAGATCAGCACGACATCCGGCGACGACGTCAGGCGCGCCAGGTTGGCCGCTTTTGATGGAAGGCCGATGCCGACGAAGCACACTGAACCGTTTTTCAGGCGGCGGGCGGCGGCGACGGTCATCATTTCATTGGTGGTGTAAGTCATTACTTGGCCTCCGAAGCAGCGGCCAGCTTGGCCTGGAACTCGCTGAAGTCAGCGCAGCCGTGGATGTATTCGTTGATCCACGCGGTGAAGGTTTCACGGTCGCGGGCAATCGGGTCCCAAGCCTGGTAGAAACGGTTGTCGCGTTCGTTGTACCCGTGGGCGTAGGACGGATGCGCACCGCCAGGGACGTGGCAGACCGCGCTCAAGGCCCAGGTCGGCAGCACGCAGGAGTTCATCGGTGCATTGAGGTCGTCGACGATTTCTTCAACGGTGACGATGCAACGCTTGGCGGCCAGCGCAGCTTCTTTCTGCACACCGAGAATGCCCCACAACAGCACGTTGCCTTTGCGGTCGGCTTTCTGCGCGTGGATCACGGTGATGTCCGGGCGCACCGAAGGCACGGCGGCCAACACTTCACCGGTGAATGGGCAGGTTACGGTTTTGATCAGCGGGTTGACCTTCGGCAGGTCGGAGCCGGCGTAAGCACGCAGCACCGCGAACGGCAGGCCGGAGGCGCCCGCGACGTAGGCATTGGCCAGGTCGGCGTGGCTGTGCTCTTCGATTTCCAGCGCATGCGGCCACTGTTTCTCGACCGCATCGCGCAGACGGTGCAGCGAGCCGACGCCAGGGTTGCCGCCCCAGGAGAAAATCAGCTTGCGAGCACACCCGGCGCCGATCAACTGGTCGTAGATCAGGTCAGGCGTCATTCGCACCAGCGTCAGATCTTTCTTACCCTGGCGAATGATTTCATGACCCGCCGCCGTAGGGATCAGGTGAGTGAAGCCTTCGAGCGCGACGGTATCGCCGTCGTTAACGAACTGCTTCACCGCGTCGTGCAGCGAAAGGATTTCAGCCATGGGGCAGGCTCCCGTTTTTATTAACCGACAGTGGAAGAAAAAGGCGCGATGCGCTGCGCCGGAATGACTGAAGATTAAGCCTGCACAAAACGTCAAACAATCCGATAATCGACTGAGTGTTCGTTTATCGAACAGATTGTTGTTCAGCTACCGATCGTCGACTTGATCGTTCCCGCGCTCTGCGTGGGAATGCAGCCCGGGACGCTCCGCGTCCCAAAAGCGGACGCAGAGCGCCCATTTGAGGCATTCCCACGCGGACGGTTCGACGCCTCGACGTGGGAACGATCAGGTAACGCTCATATACCGTCAGGTCGCATCCGCATGACTGACCATGCCCTTGATCACCACGGCGGTGGTCGCCACAGCCGCCGGAATCACCAGCGCCGTCAGCACTTGTTCAAAGTTCCAGCCCAGGCCCAGCAGCGTCGCGCCCATCCAGGCCCCAAGGATCGCGCCGAAACGACCAATCCCCAGCATCCACGAGACACCGGTCGCCCGCCCTTGAGTCGGGTAAAACCGCGCGGCCAGCGACGGCATCGCCGACTGCGCGCCGTTGACGCACATCCCGGCGACCAGCACCAGCGTCGCCAAAAGCGTGATGTTGCCCAGGCTCTGCCCTACCGCGTAGGCAAACACACCAGCCAGCAGGTAGAAAATGCCGATGACCTTGTGCGGATTGAAGCGGTCCATCGCCCATCCCACACCCACGGCGCTCAACACACCGCCAAACTGGAACAACGCACCAATGAACGCTGCTTGCTCCATGCTCGCGCCGCTGTCACGCATCAGCGTCGGCAGCCAGCTGGTCAACAGGTAAACGATCACCAAGCCCATGAAGTAGGTCAGCCACAGCAACAAGGTGCCGGTGCTGTAGGTGCCGGAGAAAATCACCGCAAACACGTTGCGCGCCTTCACGGTTTTTTGTTCCGGCACGCTGAAGCTCGAGGCTTGAGCGACGATGGTCGGATCGATGGGGGCCAGGGTCTTGCGCACTTTGTCGGTACCGCGATTGCGCACGACCAGGTAGCGCGCCGATTCCGGCAACCAGAACAGCAAGACAACGGCAAGGATCAGCGGCAGAATCCCGCCGATCAACAGCAAGCTGTGCCAGCCGAATGCAGGAATCAGTTTGGCCGAGATAAACCCGCCGCCAGCCATGCCGAGGTTGAAGCCGCAGAACATGCTGGTCACCAGCAAGGATTTTTTGCGCTCCGGGGTGTATTCCGACAGCAACGTCGTGGCGTTCGGCATGCCGGCGCCCAGACCCAGGCCGGTCAGGAATCGCAGCACCAGCAATTGATCAACGTTAGTGCTGTAGGCCGACGCCAGGCTGAAGACACCGAACAGCAAAACCGCGCCGACCAGTACGACTTTTCGCCCGAAGCGGTCAGCCAACGGGCCGGAGCCCAGAGCGCCAAAGACCATGCCGATCAACGCGGCACTCATCACCGGGCCGAGACTGGCGCGGTCGATCCCCCAATCCTGGGACAGGGCCGGTGCGATGAAACCCATCGCCGCGGTGTCGAGGCCATCGAGAAAGACAATCAGAAAACATAGGATCACCACTCGCCACTGATAGCGCGAAATGGGTTGAGCATTGATGAAGGACTGCACATCGAGGCAGTTTCCTACAGCAGACTGAGGCTGGTTCATTATTTTTATTCCACGCAAGAACGCAGTCGGACAGGTGCCAGCCAAGGCTGGCGCTGCCGCGACAGTAATGATCCCGGGGAAAGAGCGTCAATTCGATAAACGCGACTCTGTGCGTTTATCGAACAGCTTAGAAGATTCAGGCAAACAGTTGCGCGCTGAGGTCGCGGCTGGCACTCAGCAAACCTGGCAGGAAACGCTGCTCCAGTTCATTGCGGCTGACCCGTCCGGCGTGGGTGCTGACGTTCAGCGCGGCCACGACCTGACCGGAAGCGTCGTACACCGGAACGGCAATGGAACGCAGGCCTTGCTCCAGCTCCTGATCGACAATGCACCAGCCTTGCTGCCGCACTTCTTGCAGGCACTCAAGCAGCGCCTCGGGGGTGTGCAGGGTTCGGCTGGTCTTGGCCTGGAAATCCGCATGGTCGAGGTACTCGCGCAGCGAAGTGTCGTCCAGCGCAGCGAGAAGAATCCTGCCCATGGACGTGCAATAGGCGGGCAGTCGTCCACCCACCGACAGGTCCACGGAAATCAGGCGCTGGGTAGTGGCCGAGCGCGCGATGTACAAAATGTCGTCGCCTTCCAGCGTCGCCATGTTGCACGCCTCGTGAAGCTGTTCACTCATGCGGTCCAGATACGGCTGGGCGGACACCGCCAGTGGCGTGGAAGATAAATAGGCATGCCCCAGGGTCAACACCTTGGGCAGCAGCGAATAGGTGCGACCGTCCGTGGTGGCATAGCCGAGTTTGATCAGGGTATGCAGGCAACGTCGCACCGCAGCGCGGGGAATTTCCGTGCGGTGACTGATCTGGGCAATCGTCAGGTGGCGCTTGCGCTCCTGGAACGCTTGCACCACCGCGAGGCCCCGCGCCAGGGACGTCATGAAATCCGGGTCGCCGGTCAGGGCCTGGATGCGCTTGGCGGGCGAGGCCACGATTGGCGGTGCCACCGAAGCGAAGGAGTTGCGCATTTGATCGTTCATATCAGGTCCTTTCCTACACGGATCAGCGGCTATTACAAGCGGCTACCGGTTCTGCACACAAGCCACCGGCCGCCAAGATTGGGCGATTATCGAACCATCGACCGATAATCGCAATTGGCGCCAGGCAATGCCTGACGCTGATGTTAACGTCGACACTAAATGTCTTTATTCCTGTTGGAGCGCGGACTTTAAGGTGCGATGTAGTAATTGGCGTAACTTGTTCGGCTTTATGGCGCCAGAAAGACATCGGTGCCCAGCGACTTCATCGGCGCGTAGTTACAGCAAAAGTTGCTATTAACAAAACAATCACACACGGTGAACTACTTTTAACTCTACGGAGATAGTGTTATTCGGTTCGACCGCTATAATGCATCTCAGTGGTGGCCGGTTTTTTACGTGCCGACGCCGCCACTCGACAGCCCGGTACTCTACCGTCGCTGCCCGCAGCAAACGCTTGACGCTCATTTCATATGCTCGACCAACGCGCGTGCTGAAACAGGTAACTGATGCTACGTCAGCTGTTTTTCTCTGGTGCCGTGGCCGCCTGCAACATGGAAGTATTGTTCACCTGCCGTAAAACGATGCCTTGTCCGGCATGCCCTTTCGGCAAACGTGGTCGATAGATCCATGCAGTGCGTTTCACCAGAATTTATCTCAACTCATACAGGTAGCACTGTGACGAAAGACGAACTGCGCGCGGAACTTGAGCGCCAGGAACAACGTTACAAGGAAGTTTACGGCGGGGAAGTCACCACCTACGCCGCTCAGCCCGAACCCGAGCGCAAGCCTTGGCGTAAACGCGCCACCGTTCAGGATCAGGCGTTCAGCCAGGAATTGCAAAAGATGGAAAAGGAACTCAAAGCCGAAGAGCCATGATTGCCTCGGCCTGAATCCCTCCAAGGGTCTGCATCTGCACCTGTTAAAAGCGGGTTGCAGGGATGGTGCCTTTCGCGCCCGCTACAAGCGGGCAGCGGCCGCCTCATCATCGGTTGAGGCAAATGGCGCATACCTGACCCTCTTTTCAGATATTTCACACAAGCGTTCAAGCCTCTCGGCTTCCCGAGCGAAACCCTTGTGGCTGTGGCCTTTCCTCAACAATTCAATGACTTGCAAAACCCCGAAAAAAGCTGGGTCATAAGCTATCAGCGCAAACTAATTCATTGAAGAATGTTACCGATGAGCAGCAAGTGCATCGATTAGCAGTCTTTTCTGGCATAATCGCGCCCCCTTATGACCGGGTCAGAAAACCTTCATGATCGATTTATTCAGCGGACTAGATGCTTGGGTGCTTGTGAGCCTCTTGCTCGCCCTGGCCTTTGTCCTCGCCTTCGAGTTCATCAACGGCTTTCATGACACCGCTAACGCGGTGGCCACTGTTATCTACACCAAAGCCATGCCGCCTCATCTGGCGGTGTTCTTTTCCGGTGTGTTCAACTTCCTCGGCGTGCTGCTGGGCGGTGTTGGCGTGGCATATGCCATCGTCCACCTGCTGCCGGTAGAACTGCTGATCAATGTGAACACCGGTCACGGACTGGCCATGGTGTTCTCGTTGCTCGCCGCCGCCATCACCTGGAACCTGGGCACCTGGTACTTCGGTATCCCCGCCTCCAGCTCCCACACCCTGATCGGTTCGATCCTCGGTGTCGGCCTGGCGAACGCCTTGATCAACGATATTCCGTTGGCCGATGGCGTGAACTGGCAGAAGGCGATCGATATCGGTGCATCCCTGGTGTTCTCGCCGCTGGCGGGTTTCATCGTCGCCGCGCTGGTGCTGGTCGGCCTTAAATGGTGGCGTCCCCTGTCCAAGATGCACAAGACACCGGACCAGCGCCGCAAGCTCGACGACAAAAAGCACCCACCATTCTGGAACCGCCTGGTACTGGTGATCTCGGCCATGGCCGTGAGCTTCGTGCACGGTTCCAACGATGGTCAGAAAGGTATCGGCCTGATCATGCTGGTACTGATCGGTATCGTGCCGGCGCAGTTCGTACTCGACCTGAGCAGCACGACTTACCAGATCGAGCGCACCCGCGATGCGACCTTGCACCTGAGCCAGTTCTACAAACGCAACTCTGACACCTTGGGCGAGTTCCTGGCGTTGGGCAAAAGTGTGGAAGGCGATCTGCCGGAGAAATTCCGTTGCAACCCGCAACAGACCGAACCGACCATCACTGCCCTGCTCGGCACCCTTAAAGGTGTAGCGGACTACCATTCGCTGCCATCGGAAAGCCGCATCGAAGTGCGTCGCTACCTGCTTTGCCTGGACGACACTGCAAAGAAAGTCAGCAAATTGCCTACCCTGGCAGCCCGTGAAAAAGCTGACCTGGACAAACTGCGCAAAGACCTGACCACCACCACCGAATACGCCCCGTTCTGGGTGATTCTGGCCGTCGCCCTGGCCCTCGGCCTCGGGACCATGGTGGGCTGGAAACGCGTGGTACTGACCATCGGCGAGAAGATCGGCAAGCAAGGCATGACATACGCCCAAGGCATGTCGGCACAAATCACCACCGCGTGCATGATCGGCCTGGCAAACATCTTCAGCCTGCCGGTCTCCACCACCCACGTCCTGTCCTCCGGCGTCGCCGGCACCATGGTCGCCAATAAAAGCGGCCTGCAAGGCGGCACCGTCAAAACCATCCTGCTGGCCTGGGTCCTGACCCTGCCCGCAACAGTGGCCCTGTCGGCCGGCCTGTTCTGGCTGGCCTCGAAGGCACTGGGCAGCTGATATATAGCTACAACGAAAAGGCGCGTCCCGTGAGGTTCGCGCCTTTTTAATGCCTGCAATTCGGTCTCAGTGATCTACCGAAAATGATGGGCTGGCCATCTCAAGCAGGCTCGCTCCCAAAGGGTTCGGTTTACACCTGCAAGAGATTGGTCGGCTGACGGGCCGCCTTCGCTGGCAGGCCAGCTCCCACAAGGTTCGGTTTACACCTGCAAGAGATTGGTCGGCTGGCGGGCCGCCTTCGCTGGCAAGCCAGCTCCCACAGGGTTCGGTGTACATCTGCAGGAAATTGGTCGGCTGGCGGGGCGCCATCGCTGGCAGGCCAGCTCCCACAGGGTTCGGTGTACATCTGCAGGAAATTGGTCGGCTGGCGGGGCGCCATCGCTGGCAAGCCAGCTCCCACAGGGTTCTGTACATCTGCAGGAGATTGGTCGGCTGACAGGGCGCCATCGCTGGCAGGCCAGCTCCCACAGGGGAATGGGTACATCCGCATGAGATTGGTCGGCTGGCGGGGCGCCATCGCTGGCAGGCCAGCTCCCACAGGGTTCGGTGTACATCTGCAGGAGATTGGTCGGCTGGCGGGGCGCCATCGCTGGCAAGCCAGCTCCCACAGGGTTCGGTGTACATCTGCAGGAGATTGGTCGGTCGGCAGGGCGCCATCGCTGGCAGGCCAGCTCCCACAGGGGAATGGGTACATCCGCAGGAGATTGGTCGGCTGGCGGGACGCCATCGCTGGCAGGCCAGCTCCCACAGGGTTCGGTGTACATCTGCAGGAGATTGGTCGGCTGGCGGGGCGCCATCGCTGGCAGGCCAGCTCCCACAAGGTTCGGTTTACACCTGCAAGAGATTGGTCGGCTGGCGGGCCGCCTTCGCTGGCAAGCCAGCTCCCACAGGGTTCGGTGTACATCTGCAGGAAATTGGTCGGCTGGCGGGGCGCCATCGCTGGCAGGCCAGCTCCCACAGGGTTCGGTGTACATCTGCAGGAGATTGGTCGGCCGGCGGGGCGCCATCGCTGGCAGGCCAGCTCCCACAGGGTTCGGTGTACATCTGCAGGAGATTGGTCGGCTGTCAGGCCGCCATCGCCGGCAGGCCAGCTCCCACAATAAATCGGCGTACCCGCTTCGCTCCTCACCACTCAATAGGCCGAGCGGTAGCTCGCCTGCTTTTGATCTTGATCCACCCGCCCCTTCGGCAGGCTGAGTGGAGGCGTTCATCTGGGGGGTAGGCGCGTAGCGCCGTTCGACGAAGTCGAACACATCGAGAGGAGGTCGAAGCGAAGCCGACCGGAGGCGATGCCCCCAGATGAATGCCGGAGCGAAGGAACACCGAGCCTAAGCGAGGGGCCGAACGCCGGGGCAAAGACCTTTGCTTCCTTTGGGGCGTTTGCCAAAGGGAGTCGCCGTCAGGGCGAAACCCTAAGTGGCCGTTACCGCAGCAACGGATATGTACACATGAAAGAGACTGGTCGGCTGTCAGGCCGCCATCGCGAGCAAGCTCGCTCCCACAACTAGCCCAGGTACAACCAAGAGAACATGGTCGGCCCAAAGGCCGCCACTACAACCAAAAAAAAAGGGCAACCGAAGTCGCCCAAAATGCCTTGCGTGCTCATTACACCCAGAAAGACCTACGGCTTACGCTTATGCGAATCCTTCCAGATAAAAAATCCAAACCCTGCAAAAAACAGAACCATGAGGCCAACCGTCAGCACTCCGGCGATCACCACGTTATCGAAAAACATGACGTCCCTCCTGCACCTGCCCTGTTGCGATAGGGCTAAGTTAACCAATCAGACAGAAGAGAAAATTGACCGGGATCAATGTCGCCCAAGACAGGGCGTAAAGGAGGGGAAATAACTGACCTGCATCAACAGATGCAGGGTACTTCAACGCTTTTTCGGTTTGTTCTTCGGCTTTTTCTTGGCTTTGCCCAACGGCATCGCCTGCTCAAACGCCTGACGCACTTCATTCAGACGCTTTTCATTAAGGTCATGAACCCGCTTGGCGCGTTCAGAATTAAGATCGATCAACTTGTCATCTTGGCTCATGGTGCTCAATACATCGTTCGGCAGGTTTATCGCAATAATGCGGCCTGGCGCCAGCGCTGACCAGCCGCAACCTCAAATCTGAATATCGACCCACAACCCCTGGCGCGGCTGATCTTCCATCAATGGCGCCACCGGCACAGTATTGTCGGCATTAAGCTCATCACCGGGAACCGCGAGGTGCTCCTGCGGATCCTCATCAGCCTCACGACGACGCCGGTCACGCTCAAGCTTGCGGCGCTGCTCCTCGCGCAGCTGAAAAGCCGCCTCTTCGGGATCGCGTTGTTGCAGGTCGATCGTGCTTTCGTTGGAGCTTTCCTGCACCGGCACGACAGGCGGAATATCCGGGCGCTGGCGGATCGGGTCCTGCTGTGAGGTGATCGGCACGGCACTCAAGGGGAGCATCGGTGGCAGCATAATTAGTAGTCTCCTGTCAGCAGGCTGTCGGCTGAGGGGATGGCGACTTGAGCCATCGGTCGCAAACTGTGACCGGTTTGGCACAGATTGGTGCCCGAACCGACACACGCCGCATCATTGGGCTAACGTAAGTCTGCGAGTATTTATGAGAGTCCTTTGGCCCTGAAGCCCTCATTCCGTTAAGATAGCCCGCTTTTTCAAGGTGGGAGTCAGGCAGCATGGCGCAGCAGTATCAACCGGGGCAACGCTGGATCAGTGACAGCGAAGCCGAGCTGGGTTTAGGCACCGTTCTGGCACAGGACGGCCGCTTGTTGACCGTGCTCTATCCGGCCACTGGCGAGACTCGCCAGTACGCGCTACGGAATGCGCCCCTCACCCGTGTGCGGTTTTCGCCGGGCGATTCGATCACTCACTTCGAAGGCTGGAAACTGACCGTCCAGGAAGTCGACGACGTCGATGGCCTGCTGGTCTACCACGGCCTCAACGCGCAAAACGAAGTGGTCACCCTGCCGGAAACCCAACTGTCGAACTTCATTCAGTTCCGCCTGGCCAGCGACCGTCTGTTCGCCGGGCAGATCGACCCGCTGGCCTGGTTCTCACTGCGCTACAACACCCTGGAACACACCAGTCGCCAATTGCAATCCTCGCTGTGGGGACTGGGTGGCGTGCGTGCGCAACCGATCGCGCACCAGCTGCACATCGCCCGTGAAGTCGCCGACCGCATTGCCCCACGGGTATTGCTGGCCGACGAAGTAGGCCTGGGTAAAACCATCGAAGCCGGTCTGGTGATCCATCGCCAACTGCTCTCGGGCCGCGCCAACCGCGTGCTGATCCTGGTTCCGGAGAACCTGCAGCACCAGTGGCTGGTCGAGATGCGCCGCCGTTTCAACCTGCAAGTCGCGCTGTTCGACGAAGAACGCTTCATCGAAAGCGATGCCGCCAACCCGTTCGAAGACACTCAGCTCGCGCTGGTGGCTCTGGAGTGGCTGGTAGAAGACGAGAAAGCCCAGGACGCAATGTTCGCCGCCGGTTGGGACCTGATGGTCGTCGACGAAGCGCACCACCTGGTGTGGCACGAAGAAAAGGCCAGCCCTGAATATTCGCTGGTCGAGCAACTGGCCGAAGTCATTCCCGGTGTGCTGCTGCTGACCGCAACCCCGGAACAACTGGGTCAGGACAGCCACTTCGCCCGTCTGCGCCTGCTCGACCCAAACCGTTTCCATGACCTGCACGCCTTCCGCGCCGAGAGCGAAAACTATCGCCCGGTGGCCGAAGCCGTTCAGGAGCTGCTGGACAAGGGGCGCCTGTCGCCTGAAGCGCACAAGACCATTCACGGTTTCCTCGGCAACGAAGGCGAGGCCTTGCTGACCGCTGTGAACGATGGCGACACCGAAGCCAGCGCCCGCCTGGTTCGCGAATTGCTGGACCGCCACGGCACCGGCCGCGTGCTGTTTCGCAACACCCGCGCCGCCGTACAGGGTTTCCCGGAGCGCAAGCTGCACCCGTACCCGCTGCCGTGCCCGGACGAATACCTCGAACTGCCGTTGGGCGATCACGCCGAGCTGTACCCGGAAGTCAGCTTCCAGGCCCAGCCGGACGCCAACGAAGAAGAACGCTGGTGGAAATTCGACCCGCGTGTCGAGTGGCTGATCGACACGCTGAAGATGCTCAAGCGCACCAAAGTGCTGGTGATCTGCGCCCACGCCGAAACCGCCATGGACCTGGAAGACGCCCTGCGCGTGCGCTCCGGCATCCCGGCCACGGTGTTCCACGAAGGCATGAACATCCTCGAGCGTGACCGCGCCGCCGCCTACTTCGCCGATGAAGAATTTGGCGCACAAGTGCTGATCTGTTCGGAAATCGGCAGCGAAGGTCGCAACTTCCAGTTCTCGCACCACCTGGTGCTGTTCGATCTGCCGTCCCACCCGGACCTGCTGGAGCAGCGTATCGGGCGTCTGGACCGGATCGGCCAGAAGCACATCATCGAACTGCACGTGCCGTACCTGGAAACCAGCCCGCAAGAGCGCCTGTTCCAGTGGTACCACGAAGCGCTGAACGCTTTCCTCAACACCTGCCCGACCGGCAACGCCTTGCAGCATCAGTTCGGCCCGCGCCTGCTGCCGCTGCTGGAAAACGCCGACGACGGCGAGTGGCAAGCGCTGATCGACGAAGCCCGCAGCGAGCGTGAGCGTCTGGAGGCTGAACTGCACACTGGCCGTGACCGCCTGCTGGAACTCAACTCCGGCGGCGCTGGCGAAGGTGATGCGCTGGTCGAGGACATCCTCGAGCAAGACGACCAGTTCACCCTGCCGATTTACATGGAAACCCTGTTCGACGCCTTCGGTATCGACAGCGAAGACCATTCGGAAAACGCGCTGATCCTCAAGCCGAGCGAAAAAATGCTCGACGCCAGCTTCCCGCTGGGCGACGACGAAGGCGTGACCATCACCTACGACCGCAACCAGGCGCTGTCTCGCGAAGACATGCAATTCATCACCTGGGAACACCCGATGGTGCAGGGCGGCATGGACCTGGTCTTGTCCGGTTCCATGGGCAACACGGCCGTGGCGCTGATCAAGAACAAGGCGCTGAAACCCGGCACCGTGTTGCTGGAGCTGCTCTACGTCAGTGAAGTGGTTGCCCCGCGCTCGCTGCAACTGGGCCGCTACCTGCCGCCGGCCGCCCTGCGCTGCCTGCTGGATGCCAATGGCAACGACCTGTCGGCCCGGGTGTCGTTCGAGACCTTGAACGATCAACTGGAAAGCGTGCCGCGTGCCAGCGCCAACAAGTTCATTCAGGCTCAGCGCGATCAGCTGACGCCGCGGATCAACGCCGGCGAAGAGAAAATCTTCCCGCGTCACGCCGAGCGGGTTGCTGAAGCGAAACGTCGCCTGGCAGCCGATACCGACGAAGAACTGGCGCGCCTGACCGCGTTGCAAGCGGTCAATCCGACCGTACGCGACAGTGAACTGGTTGCCCTGCGCAAACAGCGCGAGCAAGGGCTGGCCATGCTCGACAAGGCGGCGCTACGACTGGAAGCGATCCGGGTGTTGGTGGCGGGTTAAGCCCCCTGCTCCACCGTTAAAAAGAAGGCCCGCAGCGATGCGGGCCTTTTTTATTTGCTTGATTCTGATCGTTCCCACGTCGAGGCGTCGAACCGTCTGCGTGGGAATGCAGCCCGGGACGCTCTGCGTCCCTTTCGAGAGCTGGAACGCGGAGCGTCCCTTGAGGCATTCCCACGCGGAGCGTGGGAACGATCAATCCCCGCGATGGCGATTAAGCAGTCACCGCAGAACCCACAGGCTCGACCACCGCCACCAACCCGTCCTTCATCCGCTTGGCATCCCTTACAAAACACCGCGAAGCCAAGAACAGAAACACCATGGTGAAAAACAGCGCAACCGGGATCAAGTACATCGCGTCGTGCAAGCCCACGGCCTTGAACGCCTCGGTCATCTGTTCGGCACCGGCGGCGAACATCGCGGTATGCGCAAAGTGGTCGGACAAGCCACCCACCACCACCGGGCCTAAACCACCGCCCAGCAAGTACAAGCCAGCAAAGAACAACGCCATCGCCGTGGCCCGCAAACGGGGTTCGACCACGTCCTGAATCGCCGTGTAGACACAGGTGTAGAAGTTATAGGCAAACAGCCAGCCCAGGCTGAACACCGCCACAAACACCCCGATCTCGATCCGCCCGGCATGCAACGCCCAAGCGGTGCACACGGTCGAAACGATCAGGCTGAATGCCGCAAACAGCAGTCGCCCATTGGCCACTCGCTGGTGAATCTTGTCGGCAACCCAGCCACCGAGCGTCAGGCCAAACAAGCCGGTCACGCCGACAATCACGCCGGTCGCCACTGCCGCTTCCTGCAACGGCATCAGGAAATAGCGCTGCAACATCGGCACCAGGAACGAGTTGCAGGCATAGGTCGCAAAGTTGAAGCACAGCCCCGCCAACACCAGCCACAGGAAAGTCGGCACCGCCAGCACTCGACGAATCGGCCGGTCGACGCGTTCCTGGGACACCTGCACGCTTTCCGCGGCACCGCGTTTAGGCTCTTTAATGAAGAACATGAAGATCGCCAGGATCAGCCCCGGCACCGCAGCGATGAAGAACGGCGCCCGCCAGCTGTCGAATGCCTTGACCATCGCGCCAATGGTAAAAAACGCCAGCAGCAGGCCCAATGGCAGGCCGAGCATGAAAATGCCCATCGCCCGTGCCCGGCGGTGCGCCGGAAACAGGTCGCCGATCAGCGAATTGGCCGCCGGTGCGTAACTGGCTTCGCCGATGCCGATGCCCATGCGCACGATCAGGAAGGCCCAGAAATTGCCCACCAGCCCGTTGACCGCCGTCAGGCCGCTCCAGACAGCCAGGCCCCAACCCATCAATTTACTGCGCGAACCGGTATCGGCCATCCGCCCCAGCGGCAAGCCGGCAATCGCATAAACGATGGTGAATGCCGTTCCGATGATCCCCAGCTGAAAGTCGCTGAGGTGCCACTCCATGCGGATTGGTTCGATGATGATGGCGGGAATGGTGCGATCGAAGAAGTTGAACAGGTTCGCCAGGAACAGCAGGAACAGAATGCGCCAGGCATTCGCCGCTTGGGTCGAGTTCTGCATGGGGTCCGTCTCTTTTTATTGTTGTTGGGGCTTTCACTGTCCCCGGAGCTGCCAATCTAGTCAGGCCTGCCAGAGCTGTCTGTCATTATTCGCAAGACTGATATCAGCCCATGGCAGCCGCCCCTGTGCAAACACCAAAAGGCACTATGGGAGCCGCGTTTTTCATTACCCGACCGGCTGCTGAAAAATACCTCTGTGCCCCCCTTCCCAAGCCCAAGGCGAAGCCTAGAATAGCGACCTTGCTGCCCCACCGTTCCCCCCATCCCTCTTTGACTATCGCCCATGTCCGAAGCCAGTCCGTGTCTGAATTGCGGTGCCTGCTGTTCCCATTTTCGCGTGTCCTTTTTCTGGGGTGAATGCGCCTCGTCCGGGGGAACGGTGCCTGACGACCTTGTCGCGCCGATCAGCCCCAGCCGTGTGGCGATGCTCGGCACGGACTGCAAACCCACGCGCTGCATCGCCCTGTCAGGCGAAGTTGGCAGCACCGTGCAATGCTCGATTTACGATCAGCGTTCCAGCACCTGTCGCGAATTCGATGCCTCTTGGGCCAATGGCGAAGCGAACGCAGACTGTGACGCGGCGCGGGCCGCGTTCGGACTGCCGGCCCTGCAGCCTGAATTCCAAGTGCCTTACGAGCAGATCGCCTGAGGCTTAGTACTGACAGCAATAAAGCTCATTCCAAAATCATCGGCATCAATGTGCCACTACCGCTTGCACTCCTTGTATGGCCTCTATACTCCAACGCATTAACCAATGTTCATGGTGTTGGCAGGCTGGACAATACGGGGCGAACGGATGCAGTGGCCTGATGTGTATTTCACTACCCAGCTGCCAGAAAGCGGTCAGGTCATTCTCAATTGCACACATAACCCGTTCCTGGTGCTGCTGGCCTACGTGGTGGCGTGCGCGGCCGGGTTCGCCACCCTGGGCATCACCGAACGGATCGGTCATACCGAAAAGTCCACCTCCCAACGCATCTGGCGCTGGGTCGGTGCCGGGTGCCTGGCGGGGGGCATCTGGGCCATGCATTTCATCAGTATGCTGGCGTTCCAGGCGCCGATCGAAATCCACTATCAACTCCCTGTCACCCTGATTTCGTTGTTGTTCGCACTGACCGCCTCGTGGCTGGCGATGCAGACCCTCAGCCATGCTCATCTGAGCGTCTGGCAACACCTGCGGGCGTCGGTGTGGATCGGCCTTGGCATCGCAACCATGCAATACGTGGGCATGGCCGCGATGCGCTCAACGGCGACGGCCTATTACGACCCGACGCTGTTCGCCCTCTCCATCGCGATCGCCATCGGCGCCAGCCTGGCTGCGCTGTTGATGTCCAGGCACCTGCGCGAGGGCAGCGGCGTGGTTCATCAACTGCTCAAATACACCGCCAGCCTGGTGCTCGGCGCCGGTATCGTCAGCATGCATTTCACCAGCATGGCGGCGCTCAAACTGGCGCTTCCCGAAGGCAGCCTCCAGCCGCTGCCTGACGACAACAATCATCTGCAATTGGGCGTGACAGTGGCGGTCATGATGTTGCTGATCATCGGCAGCAGCATCAGCGCGGCCATGGCCGACAAAAAACTTCAGCACAAGGAAAGCGACCTGCAACGGGTCAATGCCCTGCTCAGTCAGCTCGACCAGGCGCGCCTGTCGTTGCAACAGGTGGCGCACTACGACGCACTGACCAACCTGATCAACCGCCGTGGTTTCAACCAGCTCTTCGCCGAAAAGCTGAGCGAGAAAACCAACGAAGGCGGGATGCTGGCGGTGATGTTTCTCGACATCGATCACTTCAAGCGGATCAACGACAGCCTTGGCCATGACGCCGGGGACCTGATGCTCAAGGTCCTGGCCAGCCACATCAAGAGTTCGGTTCGCAGCCACGAAGATGTGGTCGCGCGTTTCGGCGGTGACGAATTTTGCATCCTCATCGGTCTGCATGACCCCGAAGAAGCGCGGCACATGGCTCAGCGCATCATGTTGAAAATGAAAGAGCCTATCGAGCTGGCCGGTCGCAGCATGGTCATGACCACCAGCATCGGCATCAGCCTGTTCCCGCAAGACGGCAAGACCTGCGAAGAACTGCTGAAAAACGCTGACCTTGCGCTGTATCAGTCCAAGGGCAACGGGCGCAACGGCCTGCATTTTTTCAGCCCGCACATGAAGGCTCGCGCCACGCTGGAACTGCAAGTCGAAGAAGAACTGCGGCACGCCTTGCGCAACGATGATGGGCTGCTGCTGTTTTACCAACCCATCTATGACCTGAAAACCGGCCAGGTCACCAAGCTCGAAGCGCTGATTCGCTGGCAACACCCGGTTCACGGGCTGCTGGCGCCGGATCGATTCATCGCCATTGCCGAGGCCAACGGCCTGATCGCCGAACTGGACAACTGGGTACTGCGCCAGGCTTGCGAGGACCTTGGCGAACTGTCCCGTCAGGGCTGCGAAGAACTGAAGATTGCCGTGAACTGCTCACCGCTGAACCTGGCGCGCGAAGACCTGGCCAATGAAATCGAACAAGCCCTGCGCATCTGCGGGGTCGCGCCGCAACGGCTGGAACTGGAAGTCAACGAGAACGCGTTGATGGGCAACCTCTCCGACACCCTGGCGCTGCTGCGCCAGATCCGTGCTCTCGGGGTCTCCCTGTCGATCGACGATTTCGGCACCGGCTATTCATCATTGGCCTACCTCAAGCGTCTGCCGCTGAACACACTCAAGATCGACCGCTCGTTCATCCAGGACATTCCCAGGGCGACCCAGGACATGGAAATCGTCCAGGCCATTATTGCCATGGCCCATACCCTGCATTTACAGGTGGTCACCGAAGGCGTCGAAACGTTCGAGCAATATGACTTTCTCGAACGCCAGGGCTGCGACTTCGTTCAGGGCTACCTGCTCAGCCGCCCGGTGCCGCTGGCTGAATTGCATCCGGTGCTGAACGAAATCAATCAGCG
Source organism: Pseudomonas sp. JAI111 (assembly GCF_024809425.1). Taxonomy (NCBI): domain Bacteria; kingdom Pseudomonadati; phylum Pseudomonadota; class Gammaproteobacteria; order Pseudomonadales; family Pseudomonadaceae; genus Pseudomonas; species Pseudomonas sp. JAI111. The sequence goes on from NZ_JANUCB010000001.1 coordinate 1,295,352, forward strand.
CAAACACGCCTGCCCCGTCAGTCCTCTGACCCTGGCGCGCGGTACATTTGCACTAGCGTCGACGGATCTTTTTCCAAAAAACCCTGCGCCCCATGCAGGCGCATCAGTTGTGCAGCCAATCCGCTGATCGGCGTGGATGAGCCCTGTTCGCGGGAAAACTTCACAGCGGTGTCGAGGTCCTTGAGCAACGTGCGGACATGCCACTTCACGGGCTCGAAACGGCTCTCGGCCATTTGCGGGGCCAGGATCTGCAAGGGTCTGGAATCGGCGAAACCACCGGCCAGGGCTTCGGCGATCAGACCTGCGTCGACCCCGGAACGCTCGGCCAAAGCTACCACTTCGGCGATCACCAGCGCGTTGCAGGCGACGATCATCTGGTTGCAGGCCTTGGTCACCTGCCCGGCGCCGACGCCGCCCATGTGCGTCACCCGTTGACCGAGGTTCAACAGGATCGGCTTGACCCGCTCAAGGTCCGCTGCCGCACCGCCCACCATAATCGCCAGGCTACCCGCCTCGGCACCGACCACGCCGCCGGACACCGGCGCATCCAGCCAATTCATGCCGCACTGGTCGGCAAGCGCCGAGGCCATTTCCCGCGTCGCGGTGGGCTCCAGACTGGAAAAATCCACCAGCAACTGACCGCTTTTCGCCCCACTGGCGATGCCGCCGGGGCCGAAAACCACCTCGCGCACCACCGACGTGTCCGCCAGGCACAGCATCACCACATCAGCGTGTTGGCACAGCTCGGCCGCTGTCGCCACTTGCCGGGCGCCGGCCTCGACCAAGGGCGCGCACTTGGCCGGATTGCGATTCCACACCGTCAGCGGATACCCCGCAGCCAACAGACGCCGGCACATGGGCAATCCCATCAGGCCGATTCCGGCGAACCCCAACGAAGGTTGCGTTGACATCATTTAGCCTCCTTTTGATTAAAGATCGTTGAATACTGGCCGATTCATCATGACTAAGGAAAGGATTCCCCCCGAGCGATGCTCAGGCTTCGGCCATGACGCTTGGGCGAAATACGCGCTGAAAAAGTCGCGAGTAACTATTCCGTGAAGGTCCGGCGACAGCGTGTCGCCGGGCCCCATCAGCCCAGGTACATGGCGCCCAATGACTTCTAAAAATAATCCGGCCACTGCGGTTTCCGATCTGACACTGAGCCCCGCGGCAAACAGCCCTTCATCGTCGAAGCCATTGGTTGCATCACGCCCGCTGGCCAGTCAGCAATACCTGTATTTCACCGAAACCAACACCGACCGCATTCTCGACAACCTCGACGGGCTGCGCGACATGGTGTTCCCGCGCCCTCCCCACCTGGATGGCGACAGCGAACAGCATAGCGATCAGGAATTCCCATCGGTGTGCCTGATCGGCTTGGGCCGTTGCGGTTCCAACATTGCGCTGGACGTCGCGGAGCTGGTGTACAACGCCCGCAAGTTCTACCTCAACGAATTCAACAACGAAGATCGTCCCTCGGCGGATAAACGCTACGCGGAAAAGGGTTACAGCCCGGCGCAGTGGATCCGCAACAACCTGCGCCTGGGGCCGAACAAAGCCACCAAGCCGGTGTTCCTGGTCGAGCCTCTGGTAATGCTCGGCGACCTGGACAAAGACATCGCCGGTCGCATCCGTTTCTCGCGCAAGGGCGAAAAAAGCGGCTTCCTGCGCGACTACAGCAAAATGAAAATCATGGACTTATCGGAAGTCCACGCCGGTGGCGCCGGTAACGCGCCGATCCTCGGTCAGTACCTGGCCAAGATTATCCTGAACAAGGACACCCAGCGTTTCTCCAGCCCCGACTGGAAAATGATTCACTCGTACCTGATCGACAGCTGCGGCATCAAGGCCAACCAGTCGCGCCTGTATTTCTCGATTTTCAGTGCCGGCGGCGGTACCGGTTCGGGCATGGCCTCAGAGTTCGGCCTGGCCCAGCAGCACTCGTACATGAACAAGACGTTCGACACCAAGCCGATGGACGAGCACGACGGCAAGAGCGGTCATTCGTTCGTCTTCGAGCCAATCTTCACCAGCGGCATCTGTGTGCTGCCGAACATTTCCGATCACCGCAGCGAAATGTCCGAGGCGCTGCACATCAACGCCGGTCGCCTGCTGTGCAAGTACCTGTCGGAAGAGTGGGATTTCTCCTACAACTTCGCCAACGAAGACAGCAGCGAAGCCAGCGTCATGGGCCGTATCCGCCCATGGAACGCGATGATGCTGATCTCCAACGACATCATGCGCTACGCCGAAGAAAGCGATGACGGCAACATTCAGAACATCGACGTCAACGCGATGGAAAAGCACGCCAACCAGTACATCTCGCAGCAGATCTTCAACATTCTGACGGCGCAGGCGGTCACGACTGACTACGACCAAAACTATTTCCGTCGTGCCGGTATCGACATCGGCGAAACCATTCGCCTCGACGCCAACGACCTGTTCATGAGTCTGGCCGGGCCGGTGGCGATTGCCTATGCCGAATCCGTGGTACCGGAAAGCCCGCCGCCGAGCAGCGACAAATTCAAGGTATTCGAGAAAGAGCCACAGCGCCTGAACATCGATGATCTGTTCTTCCGCTCCATCGACCTGCCCCACTTCAACAAAGTGACGCAAGCAATCGAAGGCATCAGCCTGCTGCCGATCGAGTCCAAGCGTTATCGTGCGTCCCTGGAGCAGTACAAGAATTCCGGTTACGACGCGGCCGCGTTGCACGACCTGCACTTCTTCAAGAACTGCTCGTCGGTGGTCTCGATCGTTTCGCTACCGAAAGACTACAAGCTGTCCTACATGGACCTGAACCGGTTGAAGACGCACCTCAACAGCCTGTTCCCGAACACGACGCTCAAGCGCTACGCGCTGGTGATCGGCGCCTCGGCCAACTTGTCGCTGACTACGTTGATCGCCAAGAGCCCATGCCTGTCGGACGACTTCCTGACCCTGATCGTGGCATTCATCAAGCGTTGCTTCGCGAAAACCCCGTACCGCTTCGACGAAACGCTGGATAACTCGATCCTGGACTTCATCATCAATGAAGAATTCGATGAGGACCGGATTGACGAGTTGCTCAATGAATTCGAAAACCCGGCGAAGATCCTCGACACCAACTGGTACGCGATCAAACCGATGTACGAGAAGAAGTACCGCGAGCTGATCAATGACAAGGACAAGTTTGTCTCGATCAACGACATTCGCCTGTCGCGCGATTGCGTGAAGAAGGCGATCAAGTACCTGCGCGAGATCTACCGTCACCGCATTGGCAAGACCAAGGTTATTTCGCTGAATAACCATACGGGCAAGACGTTTTCGGTCTGATTGAAAACCGCGTTCGATCGTTCCCACGCTCTGCGTGGGAATGCCTCTATGGACGCTCTGCGTCCAGTTTGGGACGCTGAGCGTCCCGGGCTGCATTCCCACGCAGAGCGTGGGAACGATCACATCCAGAAACAATTAAGCAGCCCGACGGCTGCTCAATAAACTGTTCCCGTTACGTTTACGTCACCGTGATGCTGGCCACGCCTGTGGCCTTTCTCCACGGCAACATGCCATCACGCTACTCGCCTACACACTTTTGCGCGATCAACCGACGCACCAACAAAGTGCACGACTTCAGTTCGTCGCCCTTTCCTGGATCATAATCCACGGCGAAACGACCACGGCCCACAGCTCGGGGTCACGTTCGAAAAGATCCAGCGCCCGCGTTTCAGACAGCTTGGCGACTTTGTCGGCGGCCAGCCAGGCAGCCACTTTCTCGCCTTCGTCCGTCGCCACCGCTTCAGCCGCGGCGATCAAATCCAGACCCGGGTCGACCCACAATAGGGCACCCTTGGCAAAGAACGGCTCCAACTCTTTCCAGGTAATAGATGCGGTTTCACCAAGCAGCTTGGCATAGAGGGTGCTAGGTTCTTGAGTCATGGGTCCTGTCCGGAAAAGAAATCGACGCGAATGATAACGTCGGTGGTCCGCCAGAAAAACCCGGATGCAATTGAGTCACCGATTGAAAAGAACAGGAGCGCCAGGGAATGCCGCTGAATCAAGCAATTAGCCAGCTAACATCCCGCCGCAATTCTGTCTTTTTCTTTCAATAAAGCGACACCCTCAGGTTTTGCCCCCTGGCGCCAGCTTCCCAGGCTAACAATTGGCGCTCTACACTGTACCGGTACAGTTGCCGGGGGCATTTTCCGGAGGATATCGAAGATATCTGACCCGGTTCTGCTGCTACGGCGCCAGGACTATAAAAACTACAACAGTAAGAGTGGAGCACTATGACTAAGGCTACTAAGCAGATTTCCAAACTGTTTGCCGCTATGGTTCTGGCCGGGGTTGCCAGCCATTCGTTCGCAGCTGACACCATCAAGATCGGCATCGCCGGCCCTAAAACCGGTCCTGTAGCCCAATACGGCGACATGCAGTTCAGTGGCGCCAAAATGGCCATCGAACAGATCAACGCCAAAGGCGGCGTAGACGGCAAGAAACTCGAAGCCGTTGAATACGATGACGCCTGTGATCCAAAACAAGCGGTAGCGGTCGCGAACAAAGTCGTCAACGACGGCGTCAAGTTCGTGGTCGGTCACCTGTGCTCCAGCTCCACCCAACCGGCTTCGGATATCTACGAAGACGAAGGCGTGATCATGATCACTCCGGCTGCCACCAGCCCGGACATCACCAACCGTGGTTACAAAATGGTGTTCCGCACCATCGGTCTGGACAGCGCCCAGGGCCCTGCCGCCGGTAACTACATTGCCGATCACGTAAAACCGAAAATCGTTGCTGTGCTGCACGACAAACAGCAATACGGTGAAGGCATCGCCACCGCCGTGAAGAAGACCCTGGAAGGCAAAGGCGTCAAGGTTGCCGTGTTCGAAGGCATCAACGCCGGCGACAAAGACTTCTCCTCGATGATCTCCAAGCTCAAGCAAGCCAACGTTGACTTCGTCTACTACGGCGGCTACCACCCAGAGCTGGGCCTGATCCTGCGTCAAGCACAGGAAAAAGGCCTGAAAGCCAAGTTCATGGGTCCGGAAGGCGTGGGTAACGACTCCATTTCGCAGATCGCCAAAGACGCTTCCGAAGGCCTGCTGGTAACCCTGCCGAAGTCTTTCGACCAGGATCCGGCCAACGTTGCACTGGCTGACGCGTTCAAAGCGAAGAAAGAAGACCCAAGCGGTCCGTTCGTGTTCCCGGCCTACTCGGCTGTTGAAGTCATCGCCGGTGGTATCACTGCCGCCAAGAGCGAAGACCCTGCGAAAGTGGCTGCTGCCATCCACGCAGGCACCTTCAAGACCCCGACTGGCGACCTGAGCTTCGACGCCAAGGGCGACTTGAAAGACTTCAAATTTGTGGTTTACGAGTGGCACTTCGGCAAACCAAAAACTGAAGCTTCGCCTCAGTAAGGCCTTGCCGAACTGACTGCCAACAAAGCCCACGGCGTGCCGTGGGCTTTGTTTTACGAACGTATTGGGCCGCGCTGGCGTGATCCGCCAGTCTCCCCACCTGAAAATCTCAAAACCGTCATCAGCGGTTCGCTGGCAAACCTCGCGTTCGAAGTGGATGCAGATCCACGGGGCTCGAGCGGGAAAATGACTCCACCAGTGAAATGCGTATCAGGTTTTTAGGAGCGCTGTAATGCCTGACATCTATCACTTCTTCCAACAGCTGGTTAATGGCCTGACCATTGGCAGCACGTATGCCCTGATCGCCATCGGCTATACGATGGTTTACGGCATCATTGGAATGATCAACTTCGCCCACGGCGAGGTGTACATGATCGGTTCCTACGTGGCGTTCATCGCCATCGCGGGCCTGTCCATGATGGGACTCGACAGTGTTCCGCTGTTGATGACCGCCGCTTTCCTCGCGACCATCGTCGTGACCAGTGCCTACGGCTACAGCATCGAACGAATTGCCTACCGTCCCCTGCGCGGCAGCAACCGTCTGATCCCGCTGATTTCCGCCATCGGCATGTCGATCTTCCTGCAGAACACGGTTCTGCTGGCGCAAGACTCCAAGGACAAATCCATCCCCAACCTGATCCCCGGCAACTTCGCCATCGGGCCAGGTGGTGCACATGAAGTGCTGATTTCCTACATGCAAATCGTGGTGTTCGTGGTGACCCTGGTCGCCATGCTCGGCCTCACGCTGTTCATCTCCCGCTCTCGTCTGGGTCGCGCCTGCCGCGCCTGTGCCGAAGACATCAAGATGGCCAACCTGCTGGGTATCAACACCAACAACATCATCGCCCTGACCTTCGTCATCGGTGCCGCATTGGCGGCTATCGCGGCCGTGCTCCTGAGCATGCAATACGGCGTGATCAACCCGAACGCCGGTTTCCTCGTCGGCCTCAAGGCCTTCACCGCCGCAGTATTGGGCGGCATCGGCAGCATCCCCGGCGCCATGCTCGGCGGGATCGTGCTGGGTGTGGCGGAAGCCTTTGGTGCCGATATCTTCGGCGACCAGTACAAGGACGTCGTGGCGTTCGGCCTATTGGTTCTGGTGTTGTTGTTCCGGCCAACCGGCCTGCTGGGCCGTCCGGAGGTTGAGAAAGTATGACTAGGAATCTTAAACAGGCGTTGTTCAGCGCCTTGCTGGTGTGGGCCGTGGCCTACCCGGTACTCGGTCTGAAACTGACCATCGTCGGTATCAACCTCGAAGTCCATGGCACCAGCACGGGTACGTTGATCACCATCGCCGTGTGCTCGGTGCTGATGTTCCTGCGGGTGCTGTTCGACCAGCAGATCAGCTCGGCCTGGAAGTCCTCGCCCAACATGCCGGTGATGCCGGCCAAGGCCAGTAACTTCCTGACCCTGCCGACCACTCAGCGCTGGATCATCATTGCGTTGATCATCGGTGCACTGGTCTGGCCGTTCTTCGGCTCGCGCGGCGCGGTGGACATCGCAACGCTGGTGTTGATCTACGTGATGCTCGGCCTGGGCCTGAACATCGTGGTCGGCCTGGCCGGACTGCTCGACCTTGGTTATGTCGGCTTCTACGCCGTCGGCGCCTACAGCTACGCGCTGCTGTCGCATTACTACGGTCTGAGCTTCTGGATCTGCTTGCCGATTGCCGGCCTGATGGCGGCCACCTTCGGCTTCCTGCTCGGTTTTCCGGTACTGCGTCTGCGCGGTGACTATCTGGCGATCGTGACGTTGGGCTTCGGTGAAATCATCCGCCTGTTCCTGCGAAACCTGACCGACCTCACGGGCGGCCCGAACGGCATCAGCAACATTCCCAAGCCAACACTCTTCGGACTGACCTTCGATAAAACCGCCGCGGAAGGCCTGCAGACTTTCCACGAGTACTTCGGCCTGACCTACAACCCGGTGAACAAGGTGATTTTCCTTTACCTGATCGCGGTGTTGTTGTCGCTGTTCGCCCTGTTCGTCATCAACCGCTTGCTGCGCATGCCGTTGGGCCGTGCCTGGGAAGCGCTGCGTGAAGACGAGATCGCCTGCCGCGCGCTGGGTCTCAACCCAACGGTCATCAAGCTGTCGGCCTTCACCCTCGGTGCGTGCTTCGCCGGTTTCGCCGGCAGCTTCTTCGCCGCGCGTCAGGGCCTGGTGACACCGGAGTCCTTCACCTTCATCGAATCGGCGACCATCCTCGCCATCGTGGTACTCGGTGGCATGGGCTCGCAACTGGGCGTCGTGCTCGCCGCCACGGTGATGATCCTGTTGCCGGAAATGATGCGTGAGTTCAGTGAATACCGCATGTTGATGTTCGGCGCCTTGATGGTGCTGATGATGATCTGGCGTCCTCAAGGTCTGCTGCCCATGCAACGTCCTCACATGGAGCTGCGCAAATGAGCCGCGAGATCCTGAAAGTAGAAAATCTGAGCATGCGCTTCGGCGGCCTGCTCGCGGTCAACGGCGTAGCCCTGAGCGTGAAGGAAAAACAGGTCGTGGCATTGATCGGCCCCAACGGCGCCGGCAAGACCACCGTGTTCAACTGCCTGACCGGTTTCTACAAACCGAGCGGCGGCAGCATCCTGCTGGACGGTGAGCCGATCGAAGGCCTGCCCGGCCACAAGATCGCCCTCAAAGGCGTGGTGCGCACCTTCCAGAACGTGCGGTTGTTCAAGGACATGACAGCGGTCGAGAACCTCTTGATCGCCCAGCACCGTCACCTGAACACCAACTTCCTGGCGGGCCTGTTCAAGACCCCGGGCTTTCGCAAGAGTGAACGCGAAGCCATGGAGTTCGCCGAGTACTGGCTGGAAAAGGTCAACCTCAAGGGGTTCGCCAACCGTCCCGCCGGCACCCTGGCCTACGGTCAGCAGCGCCGCCTGGAAATCGCTCGCTGCATGATGACGCGCCCGCGCATCCTCATGCTCGACGAACCGGCCGCCGGCCTGAACCCGAAGGAAACCGAAGACCTCAAGGCGCTGATCAGCGTGCTGCGTGAAGAGCACAACGTCACCGTGCTGCTGATCGAACACGACATGAAACTGGTCATGAGCATTTCCGACCACATCGTCGTGATCAACCAGGGCACGCCGTTGGCCGACGGCACGCCGGAACAGATCCGCGACAATCCTGAAGTGATCAAAGCCTACCTGGGGGAAGCGTAAATGCTGCAATTCGAAAACGTTTCCACCTTCTACGGCAAGATCCAGGCGCTGCACAGCGTCAACGTCGAAGTCCGCCAGGGCGAGATCGTGACCCTGATCGGCGCCAACGGTGCCGGCAAGTCGACCCTGCTGATGACCCTCTGCGGTTCGCCGCAAGCCCACAGTGGCAGCATCCGCTACATGGGCGAGGAACTCGTCGGCCAGGACTCGTCGCAGATCATGCGCAAGAGCATCGCGGTCGTGCCGGAAGGTCGTCGGGTATTTGCCCGTCTGACCGTAGAAGAGAACCTCGCCATGGGCGGATTCTTCACCGACAAGGGCGACTATGAGGAACAGATGGACAAGGTTCTCGGACTTTTCCCACGCCTGAAAGAGCGCTTCGCCCAACGCGGCGGCACCATGTCCGGCGGCGAACAGCAAATGCTCGCCATCGGCCGTGCGCTGATGAGCAAACCCAAACTGCTGCTGCTCGACGAGCCATCGTTGGGCCTGGCACCGATCATCATCCAGCAGATCTTCGACATCATCGAACAACTGCGCAAGGATGGTGTGACCGTGTTCCTGGTGGAGCAGAACGCCAACCAGGCACTGAAAATCGCTGACCGCGCCTACGTTCTGGAGAACGGCCGGGTAGTGATGACCGGCACCGGCGAAGCGCTGCTGACAGATCCGAAAGTGCGTGAAGCGTACTTGGGTGGTTGATTCTTTGCGGTAAACAGAAAACGGCCTTCGGGCCGTTTTTTTGTGCCTGATACAAACCCTCTAACGATGAAGTCCTGTGGGAGCGAGCTTGCTCGCGATGCTTATCACATTCACCTGAGATGTTGGATGACCCACCGCTATCGCGAGCAAGCTCACTCCCACAGGGACATGGGTGCTTTGAGTTTTTTTTAAAAAGTTTGCATTGGGCTGTAACGCATCGCGATGACCTTCCTCTAGTGAGGCAAGCAAGCACAAACGCTTGCCGACCCAAGCTCACTTTCGGAGAAACATCATGACTGCTACCACCCGCACCCTGTCCGCTACCGCCCTCGTTCTGGCCCTCGGTTCCGCGCTGAGCATGGCCGCCGTCTCCACCGTCCAGGCCGCCGACAGCAACATGGAAAAGTGCTTCGGCGTGGCCATGAAAGGTCATAACGATTGCGCCGCCGGTGCCGGCACCACGTGCGCCGGCACGTCGAAAACCGACTACCAGAGCAACGCCTGGAAACTCGTCCCTAAAGGCACCTGCACCACCACCGAAAGCAAGACTTCGTCGACCGGTTTCGGTCAGATCGAAGCGTTCAAAACCAAAGCCTGATCCGTTCCCAGCCTGAGTGTCGACCATGAACAATTCACCGTTCGGGCTCCCGCCTCGCGCCGGGCTGGGGCTCAAGACCGAGCACTTCCGTGAAGTGCTCGGTTCACAACCTGATATCGGTTTCTTCGAGGTACACGCCGAAAACTACATGGTGGCCGGCGGTCCTTTTCATCATTACCTGGGGTTGATCCGCGAGCAGTATCCGCTGTCGTTGCATGGCGTTGGCTTGTCCATCGGTGCCGAAGGTCCGCTTGACACCCAACACTTGCAACGCCTGGCCAGTCTGATCGAGCGTTATCAACCCCACGCCTTTTCCGAACACCTGGCCTGGTCCAGTCACGGCCCGGTATTTCTCAATGACCTGTTGCCATTGGCCTATGACACGCCGACGCTGAACCGCGTCTGCGAGCACATCGATCAGGTGCAGACCACGCTTAAACGCCCGATGTTGCTGGAGAATCCTTCGACATATCTGGCGTTCGAGCGCTCGACGATCGATGAAGCCGACTTCATCCGTGAAGTCATCAATCGCACGGGCTGCGGGTTGCTGCTGGACGTGAACAACGTCTACGTCTCGAGCATCAATCATCAACGCGATCCTTTGGCCTATATCGACGCCCTGCCCCTTCACGCAGTGGGCGAACTTCATCTGGCAGGTTTTGCCGAAGACACCGACAGCCTCGGTGACCGCCTGCTGATCGATGATCACGGAGCGCCCATCGACAACGCCGTGTGGGCGCTATACAGGCAGGTGCTGGAGCGAGTGGGCCCGGTGGCGACGCTGATCGAGCGCGACAATCAACTGCCAGCCTTCAACGTGTTGCACGCCGAAGTGCGTCAGGCTGACAGGCTGTTGCAGTGCGCCGGAGTCTGGTCATGAGCAGCCAAGCCGATTTCGCTGCCGCCCTGCTCGATCCGCAACGGCCCTGCCCTGACGGATTGATCAGCACCAATGGCGCCGATCCGGCCAGCCGCTTCGCGGTGTATCGCAACAATGTGCAAAGTTCGTTGATCAACGCGCTGGCGGACAGTTACCCCGTGGTCCAGCAGTTGGTGGGCGACGAGTTCTTCAGGGCCATGGCCGGGATTCATGTGCAAGAGAGCCCGCCGACGAGCCCGGTGATGAACAGCTATGGCCACGATCTGGCGACGTTCATCGAAGGCTTTGCGCCTGCCGCCAGCGTGCCGTATCTGGCTGACATCGCCCGATTGGAGCGCCTGCGCGTCATGGCTTATCACGCCGCCGATGCGCACCCCCTGGCCCCTGAACGGATCGCTGCCGCACTCGCCGACCCGCAAAGTCTGAGCGACCTCACCGTCACACTTCATGCCTCACTGCACCTGTTGAGTTCAGCCTTTGCCGTGGTCGCGATCTGGGCTGCGCATCATGCGCATGAACAGCAAGCAACGCTGGCAGGGATTGATCTGAACCTCGGGCAACACGCATTGGTGCTGCGCAACGGCCTGGAAGTCGAAGTCTTCGCCATTGACCACGGGACGAGCGTGTTCATTCAGCACCTGCAAAACGGCCAGTCACTCATGCAGGCACTGGAAGCCGCCCCGTCTTTCGACCTTGGCCAGACCCTGGCGCTGCTGATCAGCCGCAACGCCATCACCCACTTACACAAAAACAAGGTATTGCCATGAACATTCGGACTGAATCACTGAACCCCATCGACCGCGCCATCGTATTGCTGGAGAAGATCCCTCGCAGCCTGATTGCCTTTATCGCGCGTTTCTCTATCGCCGCGGTGTTCTGGAAATCCGGGCAAACCAAGGTCGAAGGCTTGGCCATCGACCTGTTCGACGGTTCCTTTCAACTGGGTGTCCCGCGTCTGGCAGACTCGACCATCCCACTATTCCAGAGCGAATACCACGTGCCGTTGCTGTCACCGGAACTGGCGGCGCATCTGGCAGCCTTTGCCGAGCACTTCTTCCCGATCCTGATCCTGATCGGCTTCGCCACCCGCTTTTCAGCCCTGGCATTGCTAGGCATGACCTTGACCATTCAACTGTTCGTGTACCCCGATGCTTACCCGACTCATGGCACTTGGGCGGCGGTGTTGCTGTACCTGATGACGACCGGGCCGGGCAAGCTGTCGATCGATCACCTGATCGCCAAGCGTTATCGCTGAAGCCGATCCAGCGCCTCGCCACTGCGCTTGAACCAGTCGATCAGGTAATCCGCCAGCACTTGCGTACGTTTCGGCAGACCGCCCTGATAGGCGTGCACCAGGTACATCGGCATGCTTCGCGTCTGATAATCGCGCAGGAGCCAGCGCAGTCGACCGTCCGCCAATTCCGCCTGCAACAGGTAAGACGGCAACCGCGCAATGCCGGCGCCCGCCAGCGCGGCTTTTTTCAACAGACTGTAGTGATTGCTGGCGAACGGGCCGCTAACCCGCACTCGCATCAACTCGTGCTGCTGGTGGTAAAGCCATTCTTCGCGCCCGCTGTAATGGCTGTTGAGCAGGCAGCGATGGTCAGCCAACGCCTGTGGCGTCTGCGGTTCGCCGAATTGTGCGAGGTAGGCCGGACTGGCACAGGTCATCTCGTGCCAGGCCAATAACGGACGCGCCACCAAGCGGTCGTCGTTGTTCACATCAGAGCGGATCGCCAGGTCAAAACCGTCGCGGGACAAATCCCGGTAGTTGTTGCTCAGGTCCAGCTCAATCTGCACCTCAGGGTATTGGCTGGAAAACTCCAGCAGCAGCCCATCGAAGAAGGTTTCGCCCAGTGAAACCGGAACCGTCATGCGCACCGGCCCCGCCATGTCGTCCTTCAACCGCGCCAATGCCTGGCGGGCCTTTTCGACCTGAACCACCAATGCCTGAGCCTGCGGCAACAACGCCGCACCCGCCGCGGTCAGGCTCAAGCGACGCGTGGTGCGTTGCAGCAAAACCACGGAAAAGCGCGATTCCAGCAAGCTGATGCGCTTGGACAGCTGCCCTTTGCTGCAACCCAATTGTTGCGCCGCCAAGGTAAAACTCCCCGCTTCGATCAACACCGCAAACGCCGCCAGATCATCCATCTCGCTCATGGATTGTTTCCATTTGAAAACCAAAGGTTGCCTATTAGTGCGCTTATCAATGGAAAAAACCACTCTAGACTTCAACCTCGTTCAACCACTTCGAGGAACAGCACGATGAAAATTCTTTTGATAGGCGCAGGCGGCACCATCGGTTCGGCCGTCGACAAGGAATTATCCCAGCGTCACGAAGTCATCCGCATCGGCCGTAAAAGCGGCGACTTGCAGGTTGATATCAGCGACAGCGCATCGATCCGCAAGCTGTTCGAAAAGACCGGAAAATTCGATGCCCTGGTCTGCGCCGCCGGTAATGTCACCTTCGCGCCACTGGATGAAATGACCGAAGAAAGCTTCGCGTTGGGCTTGAAAGACAAGCTGATGGGCCAGGTCAACCTGCTGCTGATCGGCCGCGAATTCGCCAATGACGGCGCCTCGTTCACGTTCACCACCGGCGTGCTCAGCCACGACCCGATTCGCAGCGGCGCCTCGGCGGCACTGGTCAATGGCGCGCTGGACAGCTTTGTGCGAGCGGCGGCGATCGAACTGCCTCGGGGCCTGCGGGTGAACTCGATCAGCCCGACCGTGCTGGTAGAAGCGATGGGCAGTTATGCGCCGTACTTCCGGGGCTACAAGCCGGTTCCTGCGGTAGATGTGGCATTGGCCTACGCCAAAAGTGTGGAAGGCCTGCAAACAGGTCAGACCTTTCACGTGGGCTAAACCCTTGTGATGAACGGTCAGGCTGCGTAACGTGGCGGCACTTGTCTGGAGAACCGAAGATGCGTGTTGCCCGTTCCTTAGTCCTTGTCGCCCTGCTGCCGTTGTTTGCCGCCTGCCAATTGTTTGATGGCTCGCGTGAAAGTGCCTCTCACGTGGGCCAGACCCGCCTGCAGGGGCAATTGACGGCGGCGGACGGCAAGCTGCTGTTCCAGCCGTGCAATGAACAGCGCAGCCTGGTGGTCAACGACACTGGCGGCACCAGCATCCTGCAAGAGGCCGCAAGCCTGGCCGATGCTCATGGCCAGCTGTTTGCCGACGTGCGTGGCCGGATTGACGGTAGTCGCTTCGATCTCGAACAGTTGTACCGCGTCGAGCGCTCGGGCACCGCGTGCGACGACCCCAATTTCAAATTGCTGATCCTGCGTGCCGCCGGCCACACGCCCGAGTGGAACGTCAAGGTCAGCGGCAAGGGCATGGTCATCGACCGCGCAGGCCAACCTCCACTCGCCGTGCCTTATGTTGAAGAACAACTGGGCGATGGCCGTTTCAACCTCAGCACCGAAGCCAATAACCAGCACATCGAACTGTGGGTCGCGCCGCAACGTTGCGTCGACAGCACCACCGGCGCCATCAACCACATGAGCGCCGAACTGCGCATCAATGGCCAGGTGCAGCGCGGCTGCGGGTATTTCGGCGGATCGCGTAACGACTGATCGTTTTAGCCTCACTGGAATCATCCTTTGAGGCTTATAATCGCGGGCTTCAAACGCCTTGGCGCAGTTGTGCGCCCCGCGAACCGGATCCTGTCATGTTACGAATCACCGAACTCAAGCTGCCGATCGACCATCCCGATGAAGACCTGCGCCCTGCCATCGTGCAGCGCCTGGGCATCGCCAATGATGACCTGCTCGATTTCACCTTGTTCAAGCGCAGCTACGATGCGCGCAAAAAATCCTCCGAACTGTGCTTCATCTACACCATCGACCTCACCGCCAAGGATGAGGCCGCGCTGCTGCACAAGTTCGCCGATGACCGTAACGTCAACGTCGCGCCGGATGTCAGTTACAAAGTCGTCGGCCAGGCACCAGCCGATCTGCAACAACGCCCGGTCGTCGTCGGCTTCGGACCCTGCGGGATTTTCGCCGGCCTGATCCTGGCGCAAATGGGCTTCAAGCCAATCATCCTCGAGCGCGGCACCGAAGTGCGCCAGCGCACCAAGGACACCTGGGGCCTGTGGCGCAAAAGCGTGCTCAATCCGGAATCCAACGTGCAGTTTGGTGAGGGTGGCGCGGGGACATTCTCTGACGGCAAGCTCTATAGCCAGATCAAGGACCCGAAATTCATCGGTCGCAAGGTCCTGCACGAGTTCGTCAAGGCCGGTGCGCCGGAAGAAATCCTTTACGTCAGCAAGCCGCACATCGGTACATTCCGCCTGACCGGCGTTGTGGAAAACATGCGTGAGCAGATTCGCGCCCTGGGTGGTGAAGTGCGCTTCCAGCAGCGCGTCACCGACGTGTTGATCGAGGACGGCCAACTGGTCGGCGTCGAGCTGGATGGCGGCGAGCAGATTCACTCCAGGCACGTAATTCTGGCCCTCGGCCACAGCGCCCGGGACACGTTCCGCATGCTGCATGGCCGTGGCGTGTACATGGAAGCCAAGCCATTCTCGGTGGGTTTCCGCATCGAACACCCGCAATCGCTGATCGACCGCGCGCGTCTGGGCAAGTACGCCGGTCACCCGAAACTCGGCGCGGCCGACTACAAACTGGTGCACCACGCCAAAAATGCTCGTTCGGTCTACAGCTTCTGCATGTGCCCGGGCGGTACCGTGGTCGCAGCGACCTCGGAGCCGGGCCGCGTGGTCACCAACGGCATGAGCCAGTATTCGCGCAACGAGCGCAATGCCAACTCCGGGATCGTCGTCGGGATCACCCCGGAAGTCGATTATCCGGGCGGTCCGCTGGCCGGTATCGAGTTGCAGGAGCGCCTGGAATCCCACGCCTATGTGCTGGGCGGCAGCAATTACCAAGCGCCGGCGCAACTGGTCGGCGACTTTATTGCGGGCAAGCCTTCCACCGAGTTGGGCAGTGTCGAACCTTCCTACAAACCCGGCGTTGCCTTGGGCGACTTGGCGCTGGCCTTGCCGGCGTTTGCCATCGAAGCCATTCGCGAAGCCTTGCCGGCCTTCGAAAAGCAGATTCGCGGTTATTCGCTGCATGACGCGGTGTTGACCGGGATCGAGACGCGTACCTCGTCTCCGCTGCGCATCACCCGCAACGAATCGATGCAGAGCCTGAACGTGAAGGGCTTGTTCCCGGCGGGTGAAGGCGCGGGTTATGCAGGCGGAATTCTGTCGGCGGGTGTCGACGGGATTCGGATTGCTGAAGCGGTGGCCCGGGATATCCTCGGCCTCGAAGCCTGATCCCGAGATGATCGTTCCCACGCTCCGCGTGGGAATGCAGCCAGGGACGCTCCGCGTCCCAAAAGAGGACGCAGAGCGTCCGGTGAGGCATTCCCACGCAGAGCGTGGGAACGATCATCGGGTCAGATATTGGCGCGCAGTATGGTGTCTGGCAGCGGCTCGCCGCGCTCGACCGTTGCTGCCACCGCAGCCATCAACCCACTCAACTCATACCCCTGAGCCTTGAGCCAGTCCTGGTCGTAATAACTGGTCTCATAACGCTCGCCGCCGTCACACAGAATCGCCACGATCGACCCCGACTCCCCCGCCGCCACCATCTGTTGCGCCGCCATCAAGGCGCCGATCAGGTTGGTGCCGCTCGACCCGCCGACCCGACGACCCAAGCGCTGCGCCAGGTAATGCATGGCCGCCAGTGACAACGCATCCGGCACCTTGACCATTGCATCGATCACCTTGGGCAGGAACGACGCTTCGACCCGAGGCCGGCCAATGCCTTCGATCCGCGAACCGTGATCCAGCCGCAGCGTAGCATCGCCGGTCTGGTAGTAATCGAAGAACACCGAACGTTCGGCGTCGGCGCACAGCACGCGGGTGCAATGCTGGCGATAACGCACGTAGCGCCCCAGCGTGGCGGTGGTGCCGCCAGTGCCGGGGCTGGAAATCAGCCAGCTCGGCTCGGGGTGCTGCTCGAAGCGCATTTGCTGGAAGATCGACTCGGCGATGTTGTTGTTCGCGCGCCAGTCGGTGGCGCGCTCGGCGTAGGTGAACTGATCGACGAAATGCCCGTCATGCTCACGCGCCAGGCGCTCGGACTCGGCGTAGATCTGCGTCGGATCATCAACCAGGTGACTCTTGCCGCCATAGAAAGCGATCTGCGCGATTTTCTCCCGGGAGGTGGTTGCTGGCATCACGGCAATGAACGGCAAGCCCAGCAATCGGGCGAAGTACGCCTCTGAAATCGCCGTCGAACCACTGGACGCTTCGATCACCGGGGCGCCAGGTTTTAGCCAGCCGTTACACAACGCATAAAGAAACAACGAGCGGGCCAGGCGGTGTTTGAGGCTGCCGGTGGGATGGCTGGACTCATCCTTGAAATACAACTCGATGCCCGGCAAACCCGGCAGCGGCAGAGGGATCAGGTGCGTGTCGGCGCTGCGCTGGAAATCGGCTTCAATGATCCGGATGGCTTCGCGAGCCCACTGGCGGTTGTCGTTCATGATGGTTTTTCTCGTCAGGTCGGCCTTGTTGCAAGGCTCAGCTAACAAGCTTAGGAAAAATCCCACAGCACGCACAGATACAGCTGAGACCCAATACGTCCGGCAACTGCTAGGCTCTGGTCCGTGACTCCTTTGACGTTGTAACGACATATAACAAAAAAGAATATAACTTTTGTTTTAACAACTAACGGTACGGGTTAGGGTGTGCCACCTTTTGAATTTATCGATGGAGAGCGACCTTGCCTCTGCGTAGCACTTTCACGCGTTTCTTTCAGTTGGAAGCTGCCAGCGGTCTGTTACTGATCGCCGCCGCAGCCCTGGCTTTGATCATCAACAATTCCCCGCTGTCGTGGCTTTACAGCAGCTTTCTGGACACGCCGGTCGTGGCTCAGATCGGCGCGCTGCAAATCGCCAAACCGGCGCTGCTGTGGATCAACGACGGCCTGATGGCCTTGTTCTTCCTGCTGATCGGCCTCGAAGTGAAGCGCGAAGTCCTCGACGGCCAGCTGTCGAAACCTTCGCAAATCGTCCTGCCCGGCGCGGCAGCGATTGGCGGCATGGTGGTGCCGGCGTTGCTGTACTGGTTTCTCAACCGTGACAATCCTGCCGCCCTGAGTGGCTGGGCCATCCCGATGGCCACCGACATCGCCTTTGCCCTCGGCGTCCTCGCCCTGCTGGGCAAGCGCGTGCCGGTATCGCTGAAACTGTTCCTGATGACGCTGGCGATCATCGACGACCTGGGCGCCATCATCGTCATTGCGATCTTCTATTCCGGCGCGCTATCGACCCTTTCACTGTCATTGGCCGCGGCGTGCATCGTGGCGTTGATCGCGATGAACCGGCTCGGCGTGGTCAAGCTCGGACCGTACATGATCATCGGTTTGATCCTCTGGGTCTGCGTGCTCAAGAGCGGTGTCCACGCGACACTGGCCGGCGTGACTCTGGCGTTCTGCATTCCATTGCGCACGAAAAACGCCGAGCCGTCGCCGCTGCTGACCCTCGAGCACGCCCTGCATCCTTGGGTGGCCTACGGCATCCTGCCGCTGTTCGCCTTTGCCAACGCCGGCCTGTCCCTGAGCGGCGTGACCGCTGAGAGCTTCACGCACCATGTGCCGATGGGCATCGCGGTTGGCCTGCTGTTGGGCAAGACGCTGGGTGTGTTCGGCCTGACCTGGCTGGCGGTGAAAATCGGCATCGCCGCCCTGCCCCAAGGCGCCAATTGGGGCCAGGTCCTGGGTGTGGCGATCCTTTGCGGGATCGGTTTCACCATGAGCCTGTTCGTCGGCTCCCTGGCGTTTGAGCCGGGCGTCAGCGAGTACGCCGGGATGGACCGGATGGGGATTTTGACCGGTTCGATTCTGGCCGCCCTGATCGGTTATGCGGTAACGGCGGCGGCGAGCCGCAAGCGCACTGCGCTGCAATCCTGAGCGTTAGAGAACACTCCTAACGACATTCAGGATTCGTCTTACAGCCACGATTAGCCTCGTTCGTTAACGTCGCACAGCCCATTTTCAAAGGGCTGTCGACGTACGAAACGCAAGGAAGATCAGTGGCTGGCAACAAGGAAGTCCCCAGGGTTCAGAACCCACCGTCCGGCGACGGACATCACGTCACTCACCGCTTCATGACGGCCACCGAACTGGCCGGGCGAGAGGCCCGACAGAACGCTTACGAGGCCATGCTCGCCAGGCAAGACGCCTTCGAGCGCAGTCGCGGAGTCTCCGCGAAAAAGCCTGAGCCCGTTCGCGCGGGCTGTGTCTTCGCCAAGTCCTGCAATCTGCCGGACGCCATCATTGACTACTCGAACCCTTCGGGCATGGTGCCCACCGACAGCCTCAAGGACTACGGCGAAATCGCCTGGCTCGGCGCCCGCGAAAAAGACAATGCCGGGCTGCTGAACCTCGAAACCATCAGCGGCAGCACCCTCTCGCTCGGCATTGGCCGACTTGCACTGAGCGCCCCCGTGCTCTCTGCTCCAGTCGCCGCAATTGGCGCTGCTGGAACCGCCGCATTGGCCACCGTGGTCGCACTGTTCTGGACGCCTGGCCTGGGCGACAGCGCGCTCTATAACGAAGATCAACTACGCGCCCTGAAACAGGCCAGAACCCGCGTTCGTCTACAGGTCGAGCAACACGCTGACGGCAGTCTCAAGGGTTACGGCTTCTATACCGGCAAGAACCGCGACTGGGAAATGGTTGATGTTGTGCAGTTCACATTGCGCGGCAGTCAGCAGGTGGCGGATCTGGGAGATGGCGTTGAACTGATCTGGACACCGGCAGTGGATGGTTCGGACATCCTCGGTATTCCAGCACTGGAAGCTGCACCGCAAGCGCCGCATGTTTGGGTTTATCCGCCGACGAAACAGGCTGACAGCATGATCGTCGATCCGGTTTATCCGCCTGATTACAAAGATTTCATTCTTGTGTTTCCGGTGGGGTCGGGGATTTTGCCGGTTTATATTGTGGTCAGTGTTCCTAACCACAAATATTATCCGGCGCCAAAGGGACTGACCGCTTTTCCCGATGCTACGAGAGCAACTCGTAAGACCCCAATTAAAGGTGGTGGCGGCCTTAGAAAACGCTGGAAAACTCCAAATGGGAAAATTTTTGAATGGGACGCACAGCATGGGGCTGTCGAGATGTACGACAAACGTGGCCGTCATCTCGGTGAATATGATCCGACTACTGGCGAGCAGACCAAACCAGCGGATAACACTAGGAAAGTAGAACCATGATTTACGTTATAGAGGCATTTGATAAAAAAACCGAACTCCTCGCATTCGAAGAAGAGTTACCGAACGGCTACGAAAAAGAATTAAAAGCAATTATGGGATGGAAAGCGGATCAACAAGGCTGGGAGGGATACAACCTCACGAACGAGCAGCTTAATTCCTTGGAAGAAATACTCGGAAAGAAAATTTATAACCCATCATTTCTATTTCAACTCACCTGCAACGTCTAGAAATAGCGCCGTTTGATCCTCACTTCAAAAAACAAAACCCCGACCAGTCACCTGATCGGGGTTTTCTTTTACCGCTCGTTCCCGCTTAGTGCGAAACGCGGCTAGTCCCATTAACAGTGGCAATCCGCACCCGTTCGCCCACACGGAACACTTCGTTTGGCTGAACTTCCTGAACGTAGGCGCGCATGCTGCCATCGTCTTCGCGAACGGTGATTTCGACGCCTTGAGTACGGGTCAGGCCTTCTTCGGCAGCCGAGCCCACAAGGCCACCGGCGACGGCGCCGATCACTGCAGCGACGATGCTGCCTTTACCGCCACCGATGGAGCTACCACCAACTCCACCCACAACAGCGCCTGCAGCACCGCCGATTGGTGTCTTGGTGCCTTCGATTTTGACCGGACGCAGCGATTCGATGGTGCCCATGCGAACGGTCTGTACACGACGCGCTTCGTCACGGGAGTAGGAGTCACCGGTCAGGCTCGATTGGCAGCCAGTGAGCAACATCGCCATCGTGGAAAAGGAAGCAACCAGCAGAACAGACTTACGCATAGCATCAACTCCAAAGGACAGGTATTCATTAAACTCCGCAGCTTGACGCCTGTCACGGCATCGCCCGGATAAAATTGGTTTCATTCAGGCCCGGTACAGGCGCCCCGGAACCCACCACACAGTAGCGGCAAATCGAAAAAACTGCGCCGCAGCCCCTAGGATTTTCATGGATTATTTCATCATTGTCGTCACCACTGCCGCCGGTTTGTACTTCCACTGGTGGCTATACGTGCGGATCAAACGCTGGATGGACCGCGACCTGGCGTTGGCCCTGGCGGGCAAAGACGAGAAGAAACGGGCCTTCATGCTCCAGCAACTGGCAGACGCGCATGCACAGAAAATCAGGCGCCGGGACCTGCCTCAGTGGCTTGAGGCCGCTGCGGCAGGCTATCCCGATCGATAGACTGTTTAAGGTGCCAGACGTTCAAGTGTCCAGTGGGAGTCATGCAAGCGATAGTTGAGGCGATCGTGCAGGCGGCTCGGACGACCCTGCCAGAACTCGATGCGCTCGGGTAGCAAGCGATAACCGCCCCAGTGTTCCGGGCAGTGTGGCTGAGTGTCACTGAAACGTTGCTCGGTGGTCTTGAGCAGCGCTTCCAGCTCGGCACGGTCGGCGATCACCTGGCTCTGAGGCGATGCCCAGGCACCAAGGCGACTGCCCAGCGGCCGGACCTGGAAATAGGCGTCGGACTCTTCAGGTGTGACCTTCACGACCCGCCCTTCGATGCGCACCTGACGCTCCAGGGTTGGCCAGAAAAAAGTCATGGCGGCGAACGGGTTCGCCGCCAGATGCTGGCCCTTGGCGCTGTCGTAGTTGGTGAAGAAGGTAAAGCCCTCCTCATCCAGCCCCTTGAGCAGCAGAATGCGGCAATGCGGTCGACCGTCCTGATCGACCGTGGCCAGCGTCATGGCGTTGGCCTCCACCGGCGGTTGCTCGGTTTTCACCGCATCGCCAAACCACTGATGGAACAGCCCGAACGGCTCGGCCGGGGCTTGCGCCTCGGTCAGGCCATCACGGGTGTAGTCACGACGCATATCAGCCAGGCCCTGTGTCATGGCGCATTCCTTTTAGTTAACGAATCACTTCTTGTCAGCATCGGCTGCAACGACTTTCTTGTCAGCTGCCGCGGCTTTGGCGGGAGCCGTTTTTTTCGCCGGTGTTGCAGTTTTAGCCGGTGTTTTCTTCGCGGTGGCTTTTTTGGCCGGCGCTTTTTTCGCCGCAGGCACAGCAGCCTTCTTCGCCGCTGGCGCAGGAGTGACCGGCGCAACTACTGGCTTGATGTCCTTGGACGCAACCATCGTCACAGGCGCTGGCGCTGGCATGTTGTACTTGCTCAGCAGCGCTACCATGGTGTTTTGCGGCGTTACCAGCATTTCCACACGACGGTTCAGTGCACGCCCCTCATTGCTGTCGTTGGCGGCACGCGGCGCTTCACCGCCCATACCGCGCAACATCAGACGATCACGCTGCAGGCCGCTGAGACGGAAGATCGCAGCCACGGCTTGCGCACGCTCCTGGCTCAGTTTGACGTTGGCTGGCGCGGCACCCGAGGTATCGCTGTGACCAAGTACCAACACGGCAGTTTTCGGATCGGCTTCAAGGATTTTTGCGACGCGAGTGAAAGGACCGAGGGTCACCGGCAGCAGCATGGCCGGGCGATCCGGGTTGAACGAGCCTTCTACCGGCGCGGTGACGACCAACACGTTTTCACGGCGTTCGAGTTGCAGGTTGCTGTCCTTGATGGCCTCGCGCAGGCGCGGCTCGTAATCGTCGAGCCAGGCCTGGGTTATTTTAGGGTCTGGCATCGGCACGACTTTGGCAGTCGGTTGTTCTTTGCCACCGAACGGCCACCACCATTTGCCACCCGCATCGGCTTGAGCCTTGGCGGCGTCGACAGGCTTGGCTTCAGGTTTCACTTCTGGCTTGGCTGGCGTCTTGACAGCAGTGTCATCAGAGCCGAACGGCCAGTACCAAGGGCTGGCGCTTTCCGTTTTGGCGACCGGTGCAGTAGCGCCAGGCTTCAAGGGAACCGGCGCTGGAGCCGGGGCCGGGGCAGCCGGGTCTTTTGCGGCGACTTTGTCGGAAGACCCGAACGGCCACCAGCTACTGCCATCCGAATCATTTTTTGGAGTCTGTGCACAACCGGTGATAGCGAAGCACAGGGCCAAGGCGAGGGTTTTATTGGATGACATTGGATATCCGCAAAATGAAGTAATGAAAAAATCTGACCGGATCGGCCCGCATAAACTGATGATTTGAAACTGAAAAGGCTTTCAGGTTCCGACGCTGGAACCCTTCAGCGGGATTTACAGACAAGTGGCCAGTACTCGCACAAGTTTCTGCGCTCGCGGATCCATCAAGACGTACGGCCCTAAGGTATTGGTCACAAAGCCGAAGGCAACATCGTGTTCCGGGTCAGCGAAACCGATGGAGCCACCAGCGCCCGGATGGCCGAATGCCCGTGGGCCGAGGCCATAGGTTGCATTCGGGACATCTGGTTGATCGAGCATGCAACCCAGACCGAAACGGGTCCGGGTCAACAAAGTCTTGTCTTCACCGAGGCTGTGTTCGCGAGTCAGCTCATCGAGCATTTCGCTTTCCAGCAGGCTGCCGTCCAGCAGACCGGCGTAGAACCCGGCCAGGCTGCGGGCGTTGCCGTGGCCATTGGCGGCGGGTTGTTGCATGCGGCGCCACTCGGGTTTGTTGGTGCTGGTCATGATCGACGGCGGATTGGTGAAGGCACGGGTCGTCATGGCCGTCGGTTCGCGCATGGTCACTTGCAGCAGGCGCTGGGCCGCGGCATCGCCGACGTTGCCTTTGCCACGGGCGATGTGTGCCACGCGATGGAATTCTTCGTCGGCCAGGCCGACATGAAAATCCAGCCCCAACGGCTTCGCGACCCGGGCCACGATCGACTCGCCCGGCCCACGACCGTCAATACGGCGCAACAACTCGCCCACCAGCCAGCCGTAAGTGATGGCCGCATAGCCGTGGCCTTCGCCCGGCGTCCACCACGGTTCTTCGGCGGCCAAGGCATCGACCATGGTCTGCCAGTCGTAAAGCGCTTCAGGTGGCAGCAACTCGCGCAACGCTGGCAGACCAGCCTGATGGCAGAGCAACTGTCGCAGGGTCACCGAAGCTTTGCCGGCGGCGGCGAACTCAGGCCAGTAACGCGCAACCGGGGCGTCCAGCTGCAGCTTGCCTTCGGCCACCAACTGCAGCGCGGTGACGGCGGTGAAGGTCTTGGTGCAGGAGAACAGGTTGGCGATGGTGTCGCTATGCCAGGCCTCCAGGCCATCCTTATCGGCAGTCCCGGACCAGAGATCAAGGACGGTTTCACCACCTACCTTGATGCACAACGCCGCACCACGTTCCTGAGGATCGTCGAACAGCGCCGCGAAAGCTTCGCGCACCGCTTCGAACTGGAGTTCGTAATGACCCTGAATCTGCACCCGCAACGCTCCTGGATTTACGCTCTACAAAGTGGTCCGCATTGTTCCAGCCCTTGAGGGTTTTGGGAACAGGGTCGGGCTCGGCGGTCGGTTGCCCATGGAGTGGGCAACCATTGATGTGGCTGTCAGGCTGCAAAGAACGGTAACGCGACCTGACGGAACTCAGTGACCGTTCGCCGAATGCCCGCCCGCATGGCCAGCGCCCTGCCCCGCCCCTTTGCCGGCATCACCTTTTCTGCCGCCTTCGGAATCGTGACTGGCTTTATCCGCCTCGGCCTTGGCCTTCTCGGCTTCTTTGCCCAACTGATCGACGATCGCCAGGTTGCTCTTGCGCACGCTGTCGACGAAGCCCTGGAACGGCAGATCGGTGATGCCGACCAGGCCAAAGTGACCGTTCTCGCCATCCAGCAGACGACCGGTCACCGGTTGATCGAGGTACTGGAACCAGTGCACCCCGACAATCGACGGCTCGCTCATCGCCTGTTTGAGGAAGTTGGCGTACGCCGGGCCACGGTCTTCTTCCTTCGCCAGTTGCGTCACGCCGCCCCAGAATGGACCGCGATCCGCCGAGCCGAAGTTGAATTCGGTGATCAATACCGGTTTGTCGAGGCTGCGCAACCGGGCAAAGTCGTAACCGTCCTGCGGTTGCAGGGTGTACATGTTGAAACTCAACACATCGCAATACTGCGCGCAGGATTCGACGGCTTCTGGGGTGCTGAGGGCGAAACGACCGCCCAGCAACAGCTGGTTCGGTGCATGCCACTTGAGCGAATCGGAGATGGTCTTGAAGTAAGTGTCGGCGAAGACCTTCTGGAAGTATTTGAAGTCGGCCTCGATTTCCGGGTGATCGGCACTTGGCAGCGGCGCCACGAAACCCGGGTCTTCCATCAATTCCCAAGCCGGCAAGTCAATGCCCCAGGCTTTGGACAGGCCCGCCTGGTTGCGGTATTTGTCGCGCAATTGCTTGAGGAACGCGCGTTTGGCTGGCACGTCAGTGGTCATTTTCAAGGTGCCGTAAGCCAACGCGTAGCGAGCCTTGGGATCGTCGCCGGGACCGGCCCAGGCCAGTTCGTTGTCGGCGAAATAACCGATCAGCCATGGATCGTCGCGATGGTCCCGGGCTGCGATGGCCACGGCACGTTCGGTCGCCATGGCGAAACGCGGATCGAACGGATCGGGCATGCCGCCCCACCAGTCGGTGCCGGTGCTGATGCTGGCGTAATCGCCGACGATCGACAACGGCAAGGTGTATGGCACGCGATCAGCGTTGGCCAGAACCGGGTCGCTCCAGTTACCGATGGTGTTGAAGCCCCAGGCTTGCAGACGGTCCAGCGTGTGGCCGGCCCAGCGCTGCTCATCAACCACGGCTTTGCAGGGTTCGGCAGGTTTCTGTTCAGCCGTGTTCGCGGCGCTCGCTTCAACCGCGCTGCTCTTGGCCGCTTCGGCGACACCGGATTCAGTGGTTGCCGGAACGACCGGTGGCTCAGCAGCTTTCTCGGCCGTCGCCTCAACCGCTTCAGCCTTGGCGGCTTCTGCGACACCCGCCTTGGTGTCATGGCCCGGCTTGCACGGTTCACCATACAGGCGCTGCAAGTTGGCGCCATAGAAGTCGTACCAGCGACCGGCGTTGTAGCCTCGGCCCTGATCAACTCCATTGCCGCCACGGTTGTCGCCTTCGCCAAAGTGGCTGGCCAGCGTTTCGCCGGGTTTTGGCAGGGATTCGAACATCCACTCGCGACCCTCGACGTAGGTCTGATCGATGTCCGGGGTCACCGTATTGACCCCCAGCGAATAGAACGGATGGCCTTCAGGGGTCACCAGGTACCAGCGACCGTCACGCTTTTCCGTGCGGAAAAAACCGCTGGCCTTGAACGTCGGGCCTTTGTTCAAGCCGCCGAACTTGTCCAGCGACGACTTCTCGCGCTCGGCGAGCCAGGTTTTGGTTTGTTGCTGTTCTTTGGCGGTGGCACTTTTGAGTTGCTCGTCACTGCTGACCTTCTCCGGCCATTTGGCCCGGGTCGATTGACCGTAAGCGTCCACCAGACCGCCGTAAGCGGCCTTGGTCACGGCGTCACCGTCCTGCACGCCGAAGCGCTCAAGCAGGATGCTTTGGGCCACGTTGGGCTGATCCATCGAGAGGGTCACAGAGACCACCTGACTGCGATCCAGCTCACCGCTGCTGCTGGCCAGCAACACGCGTTGACCGTCGAAGGTCATCGGCATCGGCGGACCGGCTTTCATGCCCAGGTTCAATGGCGAGAACGGCTGCAGCGGCACCAACAGGGTTTGCGCGGGCCCGGCCGGCAAGTCGACACGGCTGATCAGTGTCTTGCCATCGTTGCTCTGGATCTTCACGTACAGGGTCAAGGCCCAGCTCATTGCGCTCTGGACCCGCAAGCTCATGAAGCCCGACTGCGACCAGTCCCAGGCACCCGTTTGCGGGGTCAGACGCACATTTGGTTGTGCGACCGGGTTGAATGTCACCCGACGCAACACTTCTCCGTCGGCTGTTTGCTCAGCATTGGACTGCGGCAGGCTGGCATCCTGAGTCGTCACCTGAACCACATCGGCAGGGCGCACAAAGTTGAACAACGTCTGTTGGCCGGCCGGAGCCGCCAGCAAAGGGGTTGCGAACATCAGGGCAAAAACAGCGGGCAACGAACGGCGGATCATAAGAACGAGGTTCTCCCTAACGGCCAACGATGGCCAGTGGAAAAGCGATGGTAGAGAGATAGACAACAGGTTGGGCAAAATTGCCCAGCCCTGTATCAGGAAATTTCACGACGGAATGGTGGCAACGCATTGAGGATCGCTTTGCCGTAACGCTGGGTGACCAGGCGTCTGTCGAGCAAGGTGATGGTGCCGCGGTCTTCTTCGGTACGCAGCAGGCGGCCGCAGGCCTGGACCAGTTTCAGCGAAGCATCCGGCACGGAGATTTCCATGAACGGATTACCGCCACGGGCTTCAATCCATTCGGCCAGGGCCGCTTCAACCGGATCGTCCGGCACCGAGAATGGAATCTTGGCGATGACGACGTGCTCGCAATAAGCACCGGGCAAGTCGACCCCTTCGGCAAAACTCGCCAGGCCGAACAGCACGCTGGAGTCCCCGCCATCAACGCGCGCCTTGTGCTTGTTCAGGGTTTCCTGTTTGGACAAGTTGCCTTGAATGAACACTTGCTTGCGCCAGTCGCGGTCCAGTCCGTCGAACACGTCCTGCATCTGTTTGCGCGAGGAAAACAGCACCAGGGTGCCGCGCGAACCTTCGACCAGTTGCGGCAGATCACGAATGATCGCCGCCGTGTGGGCCGGCGCGTCACGCGGATCGGCCTTGAGGTCCGGCACCCGCAACACGCCCGCATCGGCGTGATGGAACGGGCTTGGGACCACGGCGGTCACGGCTTTTTTCGGCAGCCCGGCGCGCATGCGATAGCGGTCGAAGGTGCCCAGCGCGGTCAGGGTCGCGGACGTCACCAAAGCGCCGTAGGCCACGTTCCACAAATTGCGGCGGAGCATTTCCGCCGCAAGGATCGGGCTGGCGTTGACCTCGATGTCGAACAACGAACCGCTTTCGGCCAGGGTCAGCCAACGCGCCATGGGCGGGTTGTCTTCCGGGTCTTCGGCGGTGAACGCGACCCACAACTCCCAGTTGCCCGAAGAACGAGACAACAGGCTGCCGAACAGCGGATACCACTCTTCGGCCTGATTGCTGGCGATGCCGATGTTGACCTCGCCGTCCATGCCTTCCTTGAGCAGCTCGGTCAGTCGGGTGAACAGGTCGGTCAAACGGGCAAAGCCCTTCTTCAACTCGACGCCCATCTCGCGCATGTGCTCGGGAATTACCCCGCCGACGAATCGGTGACGCGGCCGCTCGCGGCCCTCGACGTCTTCGCCGGGTTTGAAATCGGCGACCTGTTCGCAGGCAGTGAACATGAATTGCTGCTGGGTCTTGATCTCACGGGCCAGCTCCGGCACTTGCTCGATCAACTTGCCCAGGTCGCCGGGCAGCGGGTGCTGGGCGAGCAGTTTGGTGAGGTTCTTGGCCGTGGTTTCCAGCCAGTCGGCAGTGGAACGCAGGCGCGTGTAATGGGCGAAGTGGCCGATGGCCTTGTCCGGCAGGTGATGGCCTTCGTCGAAGACGTAGATGGTGTCGCGCGGATCGGGCAATACCGCGCCGCCGCCGAGGGCCAGGTCGGCCAGGACCATGTCGTGGTTGGTGACGATGACGTCGACCTTGCCCATGCCTTCGCGGGCCTTGTAGAAGGCGCACTGGCCGAAGTTCGGGCAATGACGGTTGGTGCACTGACTGTGATCGGTGGTCAGGCGCGCCCAGTCGGCGTCCTCGAGGGCCGTCGACCAACTGTCGCGGTCACCGTCCCATTTATTGCCGGCGAGCTTTTCGATCATGCTGGTGAACAGCTTTTGACTGGCCTCGTCGACTTCGATCTTGAAGCCTTCTTCTTCGAACAACTGCGCCGTGGCGGTTTGTGCGTGGCCTTCCTGGAGCAACATATCGAGCTTGGACAGGCACATGTAGCGCCCGCGCCCCTTGGCCAGCGCGAAGGTGAAGTTCAGCCCGCTGTTGCGCATCAGGTCGGGCAGATCCTTGTAGACGATCTGCTCTTGCAGGGCCACGGTGGCCGTGGCGATCACCAGGCGTTTGCCGGCAGCCTTGGCGGTGGGGATCGCCGCCAGGCTGTAGGCCACGGTTTTGCCGGTACCGGTGCCGGCTTCCACCGCGACAATCGCGGGGTCGCCACTGCGCCGGCCTTCATCGTCGGTGTCGATGTCACCGAGGACCTTGGCAATTTCGGCGATCATCAGGCGTTGGCCGTAGCGCGGCTTGAGGCTCTTGGCTTCAAGAAAACGCGAATAGGCGCCCTGGATCGTGGTTTTGAGTTCGGTGCTGATCATGGATTGTCGGGCGCAAAAAACGCTGGATAAATTTTCAGTGGTTCGGTTCGGCGGCTATCATACCTCGCTAATTAATCCCGCGCAGAACGGAGTACCCCAATGACACTTTTTGGCATCGTTTACACCCTGCATGTCCTGTCCGCCCTGGTGTGGGTCGGCGGCATGTTTTTCGCCTGGATGGTCCTGCGGCCCGCGGCAATGAAGGCGCTGGAGGGCCCTGCCCGGTTGAAGCTGTGGGTAGAAGTGTTTCAAGGTTTTTTTCGCTGGGTCTGGGTTGCGGTGGTGCTTTTGCCCATCAGCGGAGTGAGCATGATTCATCTGCAGTTCGCCGGGTTTGAGACAGCACCACGGTATGTGCAGGTGATGATGGGGTTGTACGTGGTGATGACGGCGCTGTTCATCCGTATTCAGGCGTTACTGCTGCCGCAGTTGCGCACGGCGGTCGTGGCGCAGGACTGGCCGGCCGGGGCAGCGACGCTGGGGCAGATTCGCAAGCTGGTGGGGATCAATCTGATCGTCGGGCTGGCGTTGGTGGCGATCGCGGCCGCGCGGCCGTGATCGTTCCCATGCTCCGCGTGGGAATGCCTCAAGGGACGCTCCGCGTCCAGTGACGCGGAGCGTCACGGACTGATTTCCCACGCAGAGCGTGGGAACTATCGGCCAGCGCTTACAACCGCTGAACCGTCACCGAACCCGCCGCGCCAGCAGGCCCTGGTTGTCCATCGACGCCAGGATGCCCGTTCTTGCCGCCATCGGTCTTGTAAACGAAGCAGCCCTTGGCCTTGCCGCCAGCGCCCGGCTTGCCGCCGGGACCGGCGAGGCCACCGGCACCGCCAGCCACCTGAACCTTGATCTGTTGCGCCGGGTAATCGCGTGGCACTTCCAGCCTGACCAACGCACCCGGCGCTCCTGGCTGGCCATCACTGCCGTCGCTGCCATCGGCACCGCGACCTGCCTGGCCCCAGGTGCATCCCGGTGCCTCGCCGTTGGCGCCGTCAAGGCCGACAAACCCTGGCGCGCCCGCACCACCGCGAGCATCCACCGACAGGAGCGGCGCATTCAGTGCCTTGATCTGCAAATTCAGGTTACGTCCCGCGCGGGCGGCCTTGAGATAAGTCCCCGGCGCGCCACGCGCGGTGATCTGGCTGCCCTCAGACAGCTCGGCACGACTGACTTTCAATTCCAGCGCCTGCTCACTGGGCACGATCGCGATCCGCGCTTCACGCCCCAGATGCAAATCGCCAACCGTCAACTCGGTCACGTTTGAAGGAATCAGCAAAGTGCCGTAATCGGCGACTTCCAGCCGCTCCAGCTGCAAGGTGCTGGCGGTGTTGGGCAAGCGCATCAGCGAGTTGGTCTGGACACTGACCACCTGAGCGCAGGCCAATGGACTGATGAGAGCGGCGAGCAGACAGAGTTTACGCATGGGAAGCCTTCGATGCGGTCGGAGCCGGGAGGGTTTGCAGGTGGAATACGCCGAAAAACAGGATCTGCAGGCGATCGCCCCAAGGATGAGCGCGTCCCCTGAGGCTGCGGAAACAGAACACCGCCTCAAGAAGATGAAGTCCCGCCAACAGACTGCCGGCCATATTGACCAACAGGTGCAGCGGATTGACAAACGGCGTCAGCAGATTGACCAGCACCACCAGCCAGAACAGCAGGGTCAATAACTTCCCCAGGCCCCAAAACACCTTCATACGCTCCCCCGTTGAGAATTATTCTTTGCGCGCACAGTAACGGCTTCCGCGAGGAATACGCCAGTGGGCAACGGATAATTCTTCATGAAGGCCGCCGAATGGCCGTCGGATTTACTGTCATTGTCACCCGACGGCTCTACTTCGCGGCTTAGCGATTAATGTGCAACTCCACGCGACGGTTTTTCGCACGCCCTTCGTCAGTATCGTTATCGGCCACCGGCTGGCTTTTGCCCTTGCCTTCACTGGTGAGCTTGCTCGGCGCAATGCCCTGGCTCAACAGATAAGCCGCCACACTGCTGGCGCGACGCTCCGAAAGTGCCTGATTGTATTCAGCTGAGCCGA
This sequence comes from Pseudomonas sp. JAI111, assembly GCF_024809425.1. Taxonomy (NCBI): domain Bacteria; kingdom Pseudomonadati; phylum Pseudomonadota; class Gammaproteobacteria; order Pseudomonadales; family Pseudomonadaceae; genus Pseudomonas; species Pseudomonas sp. JAI111. The sequence continues at coordinate 1,326,518 of NZ_JANUCB010000001.1, forward strand.
CGCTGTCGGTGTGACCGACTACCTTGATGCTCACCACATCGGCAAGTTGCAGTTTAAACATCACTGAATCCAGCTGACTCTTCGCAGAGGGACTCAGGTCAGATTTGTTGAAGGCAAACAGCACATCGCTGGGCAGGGTGATGACTTCGGGTTGCACAACTTCGACAGGTTTCACGCTGGCCGGGTACTGCGGCAGCGGACAACCATGGTGTTCAACAGGTGTGTTGGCGGGCGTATCGGGGCAACGATCACGTCGATCGAAGACACCATCACCGTCCTCATCGCCATCCTGGGCGTAACAGATCAAGCCACCGGTCAAGATCCCGAGCGCCGCACCACCGCCTGCCCAGCCGCCACTTTCAAGCGCGCCCAATCCTCCGCCGACCAGTCCGCCAATGACGCTGCAGATCGGCCAGGTACGTTGATTGAGGGGGGCGGTGCCATCGCTGTGAGTTGCGCAACCGGTCAACAGGCTACCCAGTAGCAGAACCGGCAAGACGGTCCTTGTGAGAACGCTCATATTGAAAGCTCCTGTGTCACCGGTCCATACCGGTTACACAGGAGTAAAGACCCGCATCCGCGACTGCACAAGCCGCGGAGCGGAAGGGGCCTAGCGGTCGATCTTGATTTCAGTGCGACGGTTCATGGCACGGCCGTCAGCCGTTTTGTTATCAGCCACCGGCTGGCTTTCACCGGCACCGGTTACCGATACGAAGCTGCTGCGTGGCACGCCTTGCTGGATGAGGTATTCAACCACCGAGTGAGCACGCTTATCCGACAGTTTCTGGTTGTAGGCATCGCTGCCCACGCTGTCGGTATGGCCGGTCACGGTCAATCTGGCGGTAGGTGCCTCCTGTTTCAGGCGGGTGGCGATTTTATCGAGGACTTGTTTATCGGAAGGCGTGAGCGTGGCCTTGTCGAACTGGAAGTGAACATCGCGGATGACAATGACTTCTTCCTTGACCACCGCTGCCTCTTCGACCACAGGTGCAGGTGCCGGTGGAGGGCAGCCGTTGGCATCGACCTTAACGCCACGAGGAGTACCCGGGCACTTGTCGCGGCTATCCGGCACACCATCGCCGTCTTCGTCGCCATCACCGTGAACCCAGCAATAGGCTGCTGCCGTGCCACCGACCAGCAGTGCACCATACCCAGCCCATGCCGAGCTCTCGGTCGCGCCGAGACCAGCACCCACGACACCGCCGACCGCCGCACAGGTCGGCCAGTCGGTTTTCTGCAAACCTGCGCAACCAGTTAACACACTGGTTAGCAGAACCAAGGGTAATGCTGTCCGAACTATGCTCATCTAGTTTTCTCCTGAAGGATCGGCTTAGAACCGATTCAGGGAGTAAAGACCGGAGTTTTAATCTCCGCCAGCAATAGGCCATTGCTCTTTTCGCCCCGTGTTCACGTCAGATGACAGCTTTTAGGGCAAACCCGCTCTAGGCCCGGACGTTTGGGCAGGCTAGTCTTGGCGACTCTGAATGAGGATCTTCGATGATTGCAGGTATTTCTTCGCGCACGCCCCAGCAGGCGTTGGCCGCTTTGCTTGATCGTTACGCCCCTGCGCGTCTGCTGTTGATTGGCGCCAGCGAGTTCCCCGCCCTGGAAGCCTTCAAGCTGGCGCACCCTGAAAGTTGCGTCGCGCACGCCACGCCCGGCCCGTTGCCGACCGAGTTGGCGGCGCAACGGTTTGATCTTGCGCTGGTGGTCGATTGCCTCGAACACTTGCCCAAGCGCGACGGTCTGAACTTGCTGGGAGGGATCCGCAACCTCAACGCCAGCCGTATTGCAGTGCTGGCGGATTTGCCGGCCAGTGGCTGGCAGGAGACGGACTTTTTTTCCCTGGCCCTGCAAGCCAGCGAACGCTTCCAGCGCGACGAACAAGTGTTGACGCTGTTTACTTACGATCTGCTTGACTACAAACAGGTGCCCGACTGGCTCAATTCAAGGTTCTGGGCCAATCCGGAAAACTTCGGGAAATACTGGTGGTAACCGCAATGAGTACATCCATTTGCCCTTGCGGCAGCGGCACCCTGCTCGACGCCTGCTGCGGCCATTACCACGCCGGGCATCCGGCGCCGTGTGCCGAAGCCTTGATGCGCTCGCGCTACAGCGCTTATGTGCTGGGGCTGATCGACTATCTGGTGGCGACCACCCTGCCCGCGCAGCAGGCAGGCCTGGATCGCAAATCCATCAGTGACTGGAGCGCGCAAAGCACCTGGCTGGGTCTTGAGGTGGAAAGCTCCGAGGTATTTGGCGGCCAGCCGGAACATGCGTTCGTGACCTTTACCGCGCGCTGGCACGACGGCACTGGCGAACACAGCCATCGCGAGCGCTCTTCGTTCGTGCAGAACGCCGGCCACTGGTACTTCATCGACCCCACCGTGCCACTCAAGGCCGGGCGCAATGACGCCTGTCCGTGCGCCAGCGGGCAGAAATTCAAGAAGTGTTGCGCAGGGTATTTCGGCGCATGAGGTGAGCTAAAAGGATCGCTGCGCATCGCCAGTAGTGCGCCGCCCCATTCAGCAGCGGTGAAGGCGGTGATCTTTTCCGTCTAGACTGGGGCTCAAGGGAGAAATACCGCCATGATGACCCAGCGACTCGCACGCTATCTGTTCACCTTGTTCCTGCTGTCAGGACTCAGCGGCTGCGCGTCGTGGTTCAGCAACGATGAGCCGGACCCGCAAGTGCATCTTGTCCAGGTCGAAGTCGTGCGGGCCAAGCTGCTGGAGCAGAAATTCATCCTGCACTTTCGCGTCGACAACCCCAACGACAGCGACCTGACCGTGCGCAGCCTTGAGTACCGCATTCACTTGGGCGACATGCTGCTGACCGAAGGCGAACACGAACACTGGTTCACGGTCGGCCCCAAACACAGCGCTTACTTCAAGGTGCCGATCCGCACCAACTTGTGGCCCAAGGTCCGGGATCTGGTGAAAATGCTGAAAAAACCCGATCAACCGATCCCCTATCGTCTGGAAGGTGAACTGGAAACCGGCTTATTCATCGCGCACTACGTGCACCTGGCGCGCAATGGCGTGATAATCCCCGCCGATTTAATTCCGGAGAAAACCCGATGACCCAGCAACCCCATGTCCATGGTCCTGACTGCAACCACGATCATGACCATCACGACCACCATGATCACGACCATGGCCATGTCCACGGCCCGAACTGCGGCCACGCTCACCAGGAACCGGTGCGCAACGCCCTGAAAGACGTTGGCCGCAACGACCCTTGCCCTTGCGGCAACGGCAAGAAATTCAAGAAGTGCCACGGCGCGTAATGCTTGGGGCGAAATTCTTTTTCGCCTGTTGAATCGCTATCGCGGGCAAGCCCGCTCCCACACTGGTTCTGTGAACGACGAAGATCCCTGTGGGAGCGAGCCTTCTCGCGATGACGTCGGCACACTCACTATCAATCTCGCTCCCACAGGTTTTCAGCCAGCCATCAAAATCTGCGTGCTGCTGACGACCGTCGCATACTCCCCATGCAAATTCCCCAGCGACATCGCATGCACGTCCTCGGCTGATCGCAGCTGACCAAAATAATCCGCCTTGTCGAACGTGAAGCACGCATCCTCCGCCACCCAGGCGTCAAACCCCAGGTTACCGGCCGTTCGCGCCGTGGACTCGACCGAGTTGTTGGTTGCAACACCGACAATCACCAACTGATCGATCCCCGCCTCGCGCAAACTCGCTGCAAACCCTGTGGCACAAAACGCATCCGGCACCTGCTTCTGAATCAGTTGCTCGCCACTCTGTGGGGTGAACCGCTCCTGAAACTCCACACCCGATTGCTCAGGCCAGAATACTGAATCCGGTGAACGGGACAGGTGCTGCACATGAATCACCGGGCGCCCGGTGCGCCGCCAATACGCGAGCAAATCGAGAATTCGTTCCTCAGCCTGAAGATTATTTCGACGACCCAATCTGGGCTGCAGGATGCCTTTTTGCTGGTCGATGATGATCAACGCTGCGTTGGTCTTGAGCTCCATGCCGACTTTTCTCACACAAGGTCATTGAATTTCACGCACTTGAGCATCACCTCCTCTTACAGGCAAGCCCTCGAACGCAAACAGGACGACCTGATGCCCGCGGTCGCTGTCCGACCCTAATGACGTCTCTTGATTTGGAGTACTGCATGATCGACCTGTATTACTGGACTACCCCCAACGGCCACAAAATTTCGATTTTCCTGGAAGAAGCCGGCCTGCCGTACAACGTGCACCCGATCAACATCAGCAAAAATGAGCAGTTCCAGCCGCATTTTCTTAAAATCTCCCCGAACAACCGGATCCCGGCCATCGTCGACCATGAGCCAGTCGATGGCGGCGAACCGTTGTCGGTGTTCGAATCGGGAGCAATTTTGCTGTACCTGGCAGAGAAAACCGGCCAGTTCCTGCCCAAAGACTTGCGTGGTCGCCAGCTAGCGCTGCAGTGGTTGTTCTGGCAAATGGGCGGTCTGGGGCCGATGGCCGGGCAAAATCATCACTTCAGCCAGTTCGCGCCGGAGAAAATCCCCTACGCGATCAAACGCTACGTAGACGAAACCGCTCGCCTGTATGGGGTTCTGGACAAGCAACTGGCGAACAACGCGTTTGTTGCCGGCAGCGAATACAGCATTGCCGACATGGCGATTTACCCCTGGATCGTTTCCCACAAATGGCAGAGCCAGAACCTGGAAGACTTCCCGAATGTGTTGCGCTGGTTCAACCACATCCAGGATCGTCCGGCGACGGTGAAGGCCTACGCGCTGGCTGCCAAGGTGAATCCACCAAAACCCTGACCCAGGATCGTTCCCACGCTCTGCGTGGGAATGCCGCAACGGACGCTCCGCGTCCGCTTTTGGGACGCAGAGCGTCCCGAGCTGAATTCCCACGCAGAGCGTGGGAACGATCATCGTGAAGAAATAACCCTGCCGCCGCTTGCGCGGTCCCCTCCTGCTCACTAACGTAGCGGCTTTATTGCGCCTCTACCCCCGCAGGAGCTTTGCCATGGCCTCGCCAGCCCTTACACATTTCATTCCCCGGTTCGGCGTTGCCGCAGCAGTAGCCAGTGTTTTGAGCCTGACCGGTTGTCAGACCTGGAACACTCAGGACACCCTCCCGCCGACCACCGGCGTGCAACCGCTCAAGGGCCTGGCACAGAACGTCTCGGTGCGCCGAAATGCCATGGGCATGCCGTTGATCGAAAGCAACAGCTTCCACGACGCGCTGTTCAGCCTCGGTTACGTCCACGCCAGCGACCGCATCACGCAGATGGTCACCTTGCGCCTGCTGGCCGAAGGCCGTCTGGCGGAAATGTCCGGTGCCGACCTGCTCGATGCCGACCGCTACATGCGTGCAGTCAATCTGAAGAAAAGCGCCGGTGAGTTGTACAAGGCTTCTTCGCCGCGCCTGAAACGCTTCTTTGAAGTCTATGCCCGCGGTGTCAACGCTTACCTGTTCCGCTACCGCGACAAGCTGCCAGCCGACCTCGCGGCCACGGGCTACAAGCCTGAGTACTGGAAACCGGAAGACTCGGCGCTGATTTTTTGCCTGCTGAACTTCAGCCAGTCCGCCAACCTGCCAGAAGAAATCGCCTCGCTGGTGCTGGCCCAGAAGGTCACCACCGACAAGCTCCCGTGGCTGACGCCGTCCGCGCCCGATGAAAAACTGCCGGTCGCTGAGGCCGAAAAACTTCAAGGCATCAAACTCAATAGCGCCATTCCAGGGCTGACCGAGATCAGCAAAGCCACCGGCCAACTGTCCGACCTGAACCTGCTGGGCGCCGCCTCGTCGAACAACTGGGCCATCGGCCCGCAACGCAGCCGCAGTGGCAAAAGCCTGCTGGCCAGCGACATTCATGGCCCGTTGGGCGTGCCGTCATTATTCAGTTACGTGCAGATTCGCGCCCCTAAATACCAGGCCTCTGGCGTGACCGTTGCCGGTTTGCCGATGGTCCTCGGCGGTTTCAACGGCAAAGTGGCGTGGAGCATGACGGCAGTCATGGGCGACAACCAGGACCTGTTCCTGGAAAAAATCAAACGCCAGGGCAATGGCCTCACCTATGAGGTCAACGGCAAATGGCAACCAGTGGTCGTGCGCAACGAAACCTACTTCGTCAAAGGCCGGCAGCCGATTCGCGAAGCGGTGTATGAAACCCGCCACGGGCCGTTGCTCAACAGCGCCCAAGGCACAACGCTGGCCAATGGTCTGGGCCTGGCCCTGCAGACGCCAAGCTTCACTGACGACAAGACCCTGGACGCGTTTTTCGATCTGTCGCGCGCCCAAACCGTCGAGAAAGCCTCGGACGCCAGTCGGGAAATCCGCGCCATCGCCCTGAACCTGGTGTTCGCCGACGCCAGCAACATCGGCTGGCAGGTCACCGGTCGCTACCCGAACCGTCGCGAAGGCGAAGGCCTGCTGCCGTCGCCGGGCTGGGAAGGCCGTTACGACTGGGACGGTTACGCCGACCCGATGCTGCACCCGTATGATCAGGACCCGGCCCAAGGCTGGCTCGGCACCGCCAACCAGCGGGTCATTCCCCATGGCTATGGCATGCAGCTGTCCAATTCATGGTCGGCGCCGGAGCGTGGCGAACGCATGGCCGAACTGGCCGGCGTGGGCAAACACGACACGCGCAGCATGATCGCGATGCAATACGACCAGACCACCACCTTCGCCACCAAACTGAAAAAGATGTTTGAAGCCCCGGGCATGGCCCAGCCGCTCAAACAGGCCATCGAAGCGTTGCCCGTTGCCGATCGCGCCAAGGCGCACGAGGCTTATACGCGCCTGATTGCGTTTGACGGCAAACTCAGCCAGACCTCCGCCGACGCGGCGATTTACGAGCTGTTCCTGCAGGAAAGCGCCAAGCAGATCTTCCTCGACGAACTGGGCCCGGAAACCAGCCCGGCGTGGAAAGCTTTTATCGCCAACGGCAAGTTGTCCTACGCGGCACAGGCCGATCACCTGTTGGGGCGTGAAGACAGCCCGTTCTGGGATGACGTGCGCACGCCACAAAAAGAAGACAAGCCGACCATCCTCGCCCGCAGTCTGGCAGCGGTGATCAGCGCCGGTGACAGTCAACTGGGTGGCGATCACAAGGCCTGGCAATGGGGCAAATTGCACCGCTATGAATGGAAGAATGCCAGCGGCCAGACCGTACGCGGTCCTCTCGCAGCGGGTGGCGATCACACCACGCTGAACACGTCGGCGTTCGCTTGGGGCCAGGATTTCAATACGACGCTGGCGCCCGCCATGCGCTTTATCGTCGATTTCGCCCAGGCCGAACCGTTGATGGGGCAGAACGGCACGGGGCAATCCGGCAACCCGGCGAGCCCGAATTACCTGAACAGCGTTGATCCTTGGCTCAAAGGGCAATACATGAGCCTGCCGATGCAGCCGCAGAACTTCGACAAGGTTTACGGCAATACCCGGTTGACCCTGACACCCGGGAAATAACCCCTCCCCCTGCCACTGATCGTTCCCACGCTCTGCGTGGGAATGCAGCCCGTGACGCTCCGCGTCACTGGACGCAGAGCGTCCCTTGAGGCATTCCCACGCAGAGCGTGGGAACGATCATTTCATCGCCCATGAAATTTCGATAGAACTTCTGGCTTCGCGCAAACCTCATAGCTAACAAGTCCCTCCATTTTGGTAACAACATGGATCTTGTTATCGCGCGTCCTGAAGGTTTGTACTGCCCCGCCGGCGATTTCTATATCGACCCGTGGCGGCCGGTCGAGCGTGCCGTCATCACCCACGCCCACGGCGACCACGCCCGCGGTGGCAATCAGCATTACCTGGCGGCCGCACCCGGCGAAGGGATATTGCGTGCGCGACTGGGACAGGACATCAACCTGCAAACCCTGCCCTATGGCCAGCGGTTGCTGCACCACGGCGTCACCTTGAGTTTTCATCCGGCGGGCCATGTACTCGGTTCGGCACAAGTGCGCCTGGAATACGGCGGTGAAGTCTGGGTCGCTTCCGGGGATTACAAGATCGAACCGGATGGCACTTGTGCGCCGTTCGAACCGGTGCGTTGCCACACATTCATCACCGAATCGACGTTCGGCCTGCCGATTTATCGCTGGCAGCCTCAGGCGCAGGTTTTTTCCGAGATCAATCAGTGGTGGCAGGCCAATGCGGCGGCCGACAGAACCAGCGTGCTGTTGTGCTATTCCTTCGGCAAGGCCCAGCGAATCTTGCACGGCATCGACGCCAGCCTCGGCCCCATTCTGGTGCACGGCGCGGTCGAGCCGCTGAACCGGGTTTATCGTGAAAGCGGCGTTTATATACCGCCCACGATCTATGCCGGCGACGTCCAAAAAAGCGACCCGATCATGCGCAAGGCGCTAGTCATCGCCCCGCCATCGGCGGGTGCCAGCACCTGGATGCGGCGTTTTGGCGACTACAGCGACGGCTTCGCCAGCGGCTGGATGCGTTTGCGCGGCACGCGCCGGCGACGCGGTGTTGACCGTGGCTTCGTACTCTCCGACCACGCCGACTGGCCCGGCCTGCTCTGGGCCATCGAACAGACCGGAGCGGAACGGGTGATGGTCACCCACGGTTCGGTCGGCGTGCTGGTGCGTCATCTGCGCGAACAGGGCCTGGATGCTCAAAGCTTCAGCACCGAGTACGGCGATGATGAGGAAGACGCTGCGTTAACCGAACCCGACACCGCCGAGGTGCAGCCATGAAAGACTTCGCCGAGCTGTATGCCGAACTCGACGCGACCACTTCAAGCAACGCCAAACTGGCCGCGATGCAATCCTACTTCGCTCAGGCTGCGCCACAGGATGCAGCATGGGCGGTGTATTTCCTGTCCGGCGGACGGCCTCGGCAATTGGTGCCAGTGCGGGTGCTGCGAGAGTTGGCGGTGGAGTTTTCAGGTCTCCAGCCCTGGTTGTTCGAAGAAAGTTACCAGGCGGTTGGCGACCTGGCAGAAACCATTTCGCTGGTCCTGCCGGAAGCCTTGCACAGCTCCACTGACGGGCTGGCGGTATGGATCGAAGACAAACTGCTGCCCCTGCGCGGCGAATCGCCGGAAGTTCTCGCTCAACGCTTGCCTGCGCTATGGGCGCAGTTGGACCGTCATAGCCTGATGCTCTGCATCAAGCTCATCACCGGCAGTTTTCGCGTCGGTGTGTCCAAGCTGCTGGTCACTCGCGCCTTGGCATCCATGGCCGGGCTCGACAGCAAACGCGTGGCCCAGCGGCTGGTCGGTTACACCGATCTGTCCAACCGTCCGAGTGCTGCCAGTTACCTGAAGCTGATCGCGGCCGAATCCAGCGACGAACATGCCCAACGGGGCGGTCAGCCGTATCCGTTTTTCCTGGCGCATGCCTTGTCGCAACCGGTCGAGCAATTCGAAGGCCTGTTGGGTCCGGCCAGCAACTGGCAGGTGGAATGGAAGTGGGACGGGATTCGCGCCCAAGTGGTCAAGCGCGAGGGGCGCCTGTGGATCTGGTCCCGGGGCGAAGAGCTGGTCACCGAGCGGTTTCCCGAACTCGACAGCCTGGTGCATGGCCTGCCGGACGGCACGGTCATCGACGGTGAAATCGTTGTCTGGAAACCCGCGCAATCCGGCACACAGGATGCCTTCGATCCACAATCACCCGCCTCGCCTGCGGTGCAACCTTTCGCCCTGCTACAACAGCGGATTGGCCGCAAAACCCTCGACAGGAAAATCCTGGAAGAAGTGCCGGTGGCCATCCTCGCCTACGACCTGCTGGAATGGGCTGGCGATGATTGGCGCAATCAACCTCAGTACAAGCGCCGCACTCAGCTGGAGCAAGTCATCGCCACCTGCAACAACCGGGTATTGCTGGCCTCGCCGGTGCTCACCGGTGAAAACTGGTTCGACCTCGCCCGACAACGCGAGTCTTCGCGCAGCCGCGGCGTCGAAGGCATGATGCTCAAGGCCCGGGATGCGCTGTATGGCGTCGGCCGGACCAAGGACATGGGCACTTGGTGGAAATGGAAAGTCGACCCTTTCAGTGTCGATGCGGTGTTGATTTACGCGCAGCGCGGCCATGGCCGTCGGGCCAGTCTCTACAGCGATTACACCTTCGCGGTCTGGGACGGCCCGCCCGATGCCCGCGAACGAACGCTGGTGCCCTTCGCCAAAGCCTATTCAGGGCTGACCGACGAGGAAATGCGCCAGGTCGACAGCATCGTGCGCAAGACCACGGTAGAAAAATTCGGGCCGGTCAGCAGCGTCAGGCCGAGTCTGGTGTTTGAACTGGGGTTCGAGGGCATTGCCCTGTCCAAACGCCACAAGAGCGGGATCGCCGTGCGGTTTCCAAGAATGCTGCGCTGGCGCCAGGACAAGTCCGTCGAAGAGGCCGACAACCTCGCAACTTTGCAAGACCTGTTGGGCTAACCCCTATCCCCTGTGGGAGTGAGCCTGCTCGCGATTAGGGTGTATCAGTTGGTATAAATTCTCCTGACATTCCGCTATCGCGAGCAAGCTCGCTCCTACAAGGTTTTGTGCCAATCCGAACTAACTTGGTGCAGCTATTTCACTACGCCCGATTTCGTGCATAAATCTCCTGTTGCCATTTCTTGAATCACCTTTTAAAACGCTTGTTCGGGACTCTGGTTCGGAAATTGCTACTTTCACTTGGTCTTACGCTTTCCAGTAACAATAATTCTGCGCCACAAGCGCTCATATTGGTTCTTAGGGATTGAATAATGAAAAAAGCATTGCTGACCCTTTCTGCACTGGCGTTGTGCATGGCTGCTGGCTCCGCCATGGCAAAGGAATACAAAGAACTGCGTTTTGGCGTTGACCCTTCTTATGCTCCGTTCGAGTCCAAAGCGGCCGACGGAAGCCTGGTGGGCTTTGACATCGATCTGGGGAACGCGATCTGCGCCGAGCTGAAGGTCAAGTGCAAATGGGTCGAAAGCGATTTCGACGGCATGATTCCGGGCCTCAAGGCCAATAAATTCGACGGTGTGATCTCTTCGATGACCGTCACCCCGGCCCGCGAAAAAGTCATCGACTTCTCCAGCGAGCTGTTCTCCGGCCCTACCGCTTATGTGTCCAAAAAAGGTTCTGGCATAACCTCAGACGTCGCTTCGCTCAAGGGCAAAACCGTCGGCTACGAACAAGGCACCATCCAGGAAGCCTATGCCAAAGCCGTTCTGGACAAGGCGGGCGTGAAAACCCAGGCCTACGCCAACCAGGACCAGGTGTATTCCGACCTGACTTCCGGTCGTCTCGACGCCGGCATCCAGGACATGCTGCAGGCCGAACTGGGCTTTTTGAAGTCGCCACAAGGTGCCAATTACGAAGTCAGCAAGCCGGTCGACAACGAATTGCTGCCGGCCAAAACGGCTGTCGGTATTAAGAAAGGTAACACCGAGCTGAAAGCGCTTTTGGATAAAGGTATCAAAGCGTTACACGATGATGGCAAATACGCCGAGATTCAAAAGAAACACTTTGGCGATCTGAATCTGTACAGCGGCAAATAATGCCCGGCGCCCATCTCGTGATGGGCGCTTTTTTCATCCGATCAGGTTGCTGATTTATGTTCGAAAACCTACTACAAAATCTGGGGCTCTCAGCCTTCAGCCTCAAGGGCTTTGGCCCGTTGCTGATGGAAGGCACCTGGATGACCATCAAATTATCGGCATTGTCGCTGCTGGTGGCCGTTCTGCTCGGCCTGCTCGGCGCTAGTGCCAAGCTGTCAAAAGTCAAACTGGCGCGCATACCCGCGCAGGTCTACACCACGCTGATTCGCGGTGTGCCGGACCTGGTGCTGATGCTGCTGATTTTCTACAGCCTGCAAACCTGGTTGACGACGTTTACCGACTTCATGGAATGGGAATACATCGAGATCAACCCATTCAGCGCCGGGGTCATCACCCTGGGCTTCATTTACGGCGCGTATTTCACCGAAACCTTCCGCGGCGCGATCCTCGCAGTGCCCCGGGGTCAGGTCGAAGCCGCCACCGCGTATGGCCTCAAACGTGGCCAGCGCTTCTGGATCGTGGTGTTTCCGCAGATGATGCGCTTTGCATTGCCGGGTATCGGTAACAACTGGATGGTGATGCTCAAGGCCACCGCACTGGTCTCGATCATCGGCCTCGCCGACCTGGTCAAGGCCGCGCAGGACGCCGGCAAAAGCACCTATCAACTGTTCTACTTCCTGGTGCTTGCCGCGCTGATTTACCTGGCGATCACCAGTGCTTCCAACGTCGTCCTGCGCTGGCTCGAACGCCGCTACGCCGCCGGTTCCCGGGAGGCCGTACGATGATCGAACTCCTGCAGGAATACTGGAAGCCCTTCCTTTATAGCGACGGCAACAACATCACCGGCCTGGCCATGACCATGTGGTTGCTCAGCGCCTCGATCTTCTTCGGTTTCCTGGTCTCGATCCCGCTGTCCATCGCCCGGGTCTCGCCGCACTTCTACGTCCGCTGGCCGGTGCAGTTCTACACCTACCTGTTCCGTGGCACGCCGCTGTATATCCAGCTGCTGATCTGCTACACCGGGATCTACAGCCTGGCCGCCGTGCGCGCGCAACCCGTACTCGATGCATTCTTTCGCGATGCGATGAACTGCACCATCCTGGCATTCGCCCTGAACACCTGCGCCTACACCACGGAGATTTTCGCCGGGGCGATCCGCAGCATGAATCACGGTGAAGTCGAGGCCGCCAAGGCTTATGGCCTGACAGGCTGGAAGCTGTATGCCTACGTGATCATGCCCTCAGCCCTGCGTCGTTCGCTGCCTTATTACAGCAACGAAGTGATTCTGATGCTGCACTCGACCACCGTGGCGTTCACGGCGACCATCCCGGACATCCTGAAAGTCGCGCGGGACGCCAACTCGGCGACCTTCCTGACCTTCCAGTCGTTCGGCATCGCCGCGCTGATCTACCTGACCGTGACCTTCGCGCTCGTCGGCCTGTTCCGCCTCGCCGAACGCCGCTGGCTGGCCTTCCTCGGGCCTACCCACTAGGACCCGCTTTAGGGATAAAGAGACAAACATGCGCCACCAGATTCATGACCTGCTGGCCCCGCTGCCGGGGACCGCGCGACAGATTCACAGCTTCCACTTCGGCCCCTCGTCGGCCAAAGGCAAGATTTACATCCAGTCATCCCTGCACGCCGATGAATTGCCCGGCATGCTGGTGGCCTGGCACCTCAAGCAACGCCTGGCGGAACTGGAAGCCGCCGGCCACCTGCGCAGTGAGATCGTGCTGGTGCCGGTAGCCAACCCGGCTGGCCTGGAACAAGTGTTGATGGATGTGCCGCTGGGCCGCTACGAGCTCGAAAGCGGGCAGAACTTCAACCGCTGGTTCGTCGATTTGAGCGAGGCCGTCGGCAACGAGATCGACGGCAAGCTTGGCGATGATCCGCAGCACAACCTCGAACTGATCCGCAGCAGCCTGCGCAATGCGCTGGCGACACAGACTGCCGGCACCCAACTGCAATCCCAGCGCCTGACCCTGCAACGGCTGGCCTGTGATGCGGACATGGTGCTGGACCTGCATTGCGATTTCGAAGCCGTGGCGCACCTCTACACTACGCCCGAAGCCTGGCCGCAGGTCGAGCCGCTGGCCCGTTACATCGGTGCCGAAGCGAGCCTGCTGGCCACCGATTCCGGCGGTCAGTCGTTCGATGAATGCTTCACCCTGCTCTGGTGGCAGTTGAAAGAACGCTTCGGCGAGCAATTCGACATTCCGCTGGGCAGCTTTTCGGTCACCGTCGAATTGCGCGGCCAGGGTGACGTCAATCACCCGCTGGCCAGTCTCGATTGCCAGGCGCTGATCGATTACCTGATTCACTTCGGGGCCATTGCCGGCGAACCGGCGCCGCTGCCTGAACTGCCCTACCCTGCCACGCCGCTGGCCGGCGTTGAACCTGTGGCGACGCCGGTGGGCGGGCTGCTGGTGTTCACCGCGCTACCGGGGGAATACCTCGAAGCCGGGCAGCAGATCGCCGAAATCATTGATCCGATCAGCGATCTCGTCACTCCCGTTCATTGCACCGCCGCCGGGCTGATGTACGCCCGTTCGCTGCGACGCATGGCCACTGCCGGCATGGTGATCGCGCACGTCGCGGGCACCGAAGCCTATCGCAGCGGCTACCTACTTTCGCCTTGAGGATGCATGCCCCATGTACAAACTGACCATTGAAGGCCTGCATAAAAGCTATGGCGATCATCATGTGCTCAAAGGCGTTTCACTCAAGGCCAACACGGGCGACGTCATCAGCCTGATCGGCGCCAGCGGCTCGGGCAAAAGTACCTTCCTGCGTTGCATCAACTTTCTGGAGCAACCCAACGACGGTGCGATGACCCTGGACGGCCAGAATATCCGCATGGTCAAGGATCGCCACGGCATGCACGTGGCCGACGCCAATGAGCTGCAAAAGATCCGCACGCGCCTGGCCATGGTGTTCCAGCATTTCAACCTGTGGAGCCACATGACCGTGCTGGAAAACATCACCATGGCGCCGCGCCGGGTGTTGGGTTGCAGCAAAGAGGAAGCCGAAGACCGCGCTCGACGCTACCTCGACAAGGTCGGCCTGGCCTCCCGTGTGGCGGATCAGTACCCGGCATTCCTGTCCGGCGGTCAGCAGCAGCGGGTCGCCATTGCCCGCGCGCTGGCGATGGAACCGGAAGTCATGCTGTTCGACGAACCGACGTCGGCGCTCGACCCGGAACTGGTCGGCGAAGTGCTCCGAGTGATCCAGGGCCTGGCCGAGGAAGGCCGGACCATGATCATGGTGACCCACGAAATGAGCTTCGCCCGCAAGGTCTCGAGCCAGGTGTTGTTCTTGCACCAGGGCCTGGTGGAAGAGGAAGGCGCGCCGGAAGACGTGCTGGGCAATCCGAAGAGTGAACGGTTGAAGCAGTTCCTGAGCGGCAACCTCAAATAACCCACGGCAGGACACAAAACCCCGTAGGAGCTGTCGAGAGAAACGAGGCTGCGATCTTTTGATCTTGTTTTTTCAAAGCAAATCAAAAGATCGCAGCCTCGTTTCACTCGACAGCTCCTACAGTAGGCTCCGGTTCGCTCGGATTACTCAGTGTCATTAAACCTTTGCCATGGCGGCGCGGTCACTGAAAGAACACTTTCAGAGCGCACATCGCCGGCATGGGAACCTCCCCCGACTTCGCAAAACAATGGTTCACCGCCCGCGGCTGGAAGCCATTCGCCTTTCAGAAACAGGTGTGGACGGCAGTTAAACGCGGTGAGTCCGGATTACTGCACGCCAGCACTGGCGCGGGTAAAACCTACGCGCTCTGGTTTGCCGCGCTCAATCGCTTCGCCGCGTCTGTCGCGCCTGTTGAAACACCACGCAAACGAAAACCGCTCGCCCAACCACTGGCCGTGTTGTGGATCACGCCCATGCGCGCTCTGGCCGCCGACACGGCCCGAGCCCTGGAAGCGCCGCTGCTTGATTTGCACATACCATGGAGCGTCGGCCTGCGTACCGGCGACACCAGCAGCAGCGAGCGCGCCCGCCAGAGTCGACGTCTGCCCACCACCCTGATCACCACCCCCGAAAGCCTGACCCTGATGCTCGCCCGTTCCGATGCGCACACGGCGCTGGCGACCCTGCGCATGGTGGTGGTCGACGAATGGCATGAATTGCTCGGCAACAAACGCGGCGTGCAACTGCAACTGGCCCTGGCGCGTCTGCGCCGGTGGACCCCGGAACTGATCGTGTGGGGCGTTTCTGCGACGCTGGGTAATCAGGCCCACGCTGAACAGGTCTTGATCCCACAAGGTGGCGGCATAAGCGTGCAGGGCCAGAACGCTAAGGCATTGCTCGTCGACACCTTGTTACCCCCTGCCATCGAACGGTTTCCCTGGGCCGGGCATATCGGTTTGAAGATGTTGCCGCAAGTCGTCGCGGAACTCGATTCCAGCCCCAGCAGCCTGGTCTTCACCAATACCCGTGCGCAATCGGAGATCTGGTATCAAGCCTTGCTGGAGGCACGACCCGATTGGGCCGGCTTGATCGCTTTGCATCACAGCTCACTGTCGCGAGAAACCCGCGACTGGGTCGAGCGGGCATTGAAAGACGGTCAGCTCAAAGCGGTGGTTTGCACATCCAGCCTGGATTTGGGCGTGGACTTCCTGCCGGTCGAACGGGTGCTGCAAATCGGCTCGGCCAAGGGCGTGGCGCGGCTGATGCAACGCGCAGGTCGCTCAGGTCACGCGCCGGGACGGGTTTCACGGGTGACCCTGGTGCCCACTCACAGCCTGGAACTGATCGAAGCGGCCGCTGCGCAAGACGCCGTGGCGGCGCAACGCATCGAGCCCCGTGAGTCACCGCATAAACCGCTGGATGTGTTGGTCCAGCATCTGGTCAGCATGGCGCTGGGCGGTGGTTTTTTGCCCGATGAGTTGTACGAAGAAGTCCGCGGCGCCTGGGCATATCGCGATCTCACCGAGGCGGACTGGACCTGGGCGCTGGCTTTCGTACGCCATGGCGGACTTTCTCTGACGGCTTACCCGGATTACCGCAGGGTCGAACCGGATGAACACGGGGTGTGGCGCGTGCCGGATGCGCGACTCGCGCGGCGCCATCGCATGAGCATCGGCACGATCGTCAGCGACGCGAGCATCCAGCTGAAGTTCTGGAGCAAGGGTGGTGGCGGTAAACAATTGGGCAGTGTCGAGGAAGGGTTCATCGCGCGACTCAAGCCGGGGGACGGTTTTCTGTTTGCGGGGCGCCTGTTGGAATTTGTGCGGGTGGAAAACATGACTGCTTATGTCAAACGCAGCACCGTGAAAAAAGCGGCGGTGCCGCGCTGGAATGGTGGCCGGATGCCCCTCTCCAACGAGCTGGCACAGGCGGTGGTCGAGCGTTTCAGTGCGGCCGCGAATGGTGAGTTCGTCGGTCCGGAAATGCAGGCGTTGCAGCCCCTGCTCGAGCTGCAACAACGCTGGTCCGGCCTGCCAACCTCGACAAAATTGCTGGCCGAAACACTGAAATCCCGCGAAGGCTGGCATCTGTTCCTTTACCCCTTTGCCGGGCGCCAAGTGCATCTGGGCCTCGCGAGCCTGCTGGCCTGGCGCGTCAGCCAACTTCAGCCAGTGACGTTTTCCATTGCGGTAAACGACTATGGGCTGGAGTTGCTCAGCGCCACTCACCTGGATTGGTCGCGGGCTCTGAACGCCGAATTACTGAGTCCCGGCAATCTGTTGCGAGACGTGCTCGCCAGTTTGAATGCCGGCGAGCTGGCGCGTCGCCGGTTTCGGGAAATCGCGCGGATCGCCGGGCTGGTCTTCGCCGGCTACCCCGGCGCGCCGAAAAGCACGCGCCAGGTTCAAGCGTCGAGTGGGTTGTTCTTCGAAGTATTCAAGCAGTACGACGCCGGCAATTTGCTGCTGGCGCAGGCAGGGGAAGAAGTCCTGCGCGAAGAACTGGATATTCATCGCCTGGAGCAGACACTGGAGCGCATCAACCGCCTGACAGCGGACCTGCATCAGATCAAACGTCCTACCCCGCTGGGGTTTCCGCTGCTGGTCGAACGCATGCGGGAGAGCATGAGTTCGGAAAAACTCGCTGATCGCATCCGCCGCATGGTCAGCGACCTTGAGAAAACCGCCGAAACCGGGAAACGCTGATGAACACGCCCTATCCCGTGCGATTGGCTGGAGAAGAACTGTGGCTACTGCCCGAAAAAGCCATCTACTGGCCAGCACAACAAGCGCTGCTGATCGCCGATGTGCATTTCGGCAAGGCGGCGGCCTATCGCACCCTTGGCCAGCCAGTGCCTCATGGCACCACCGCGAGCAATGTCGCGGTGCTGGACGGGTTGCTGACAGCCCTGCCCTGCCGTCAGCTGATTTTCCTCGGAGATTTTCTACACGGGCCCGGCTCTCACGCAACAGCCACCTTAAGCGCCCTGGCCGAATGGCGAATGCGTCACCCGGATTTGCCGATGACGCTGATTCGCGGCAACCACGACAAACGTGCGGGGGACCCGCCGGCCTCGTTAAACATTCGAGTCGTGCCGGAGCCGTTGCTGATGGGGCCATTCGCCTTGCAGCACGAACCTGAGCCACATCCTGATCGGCACGTGCTCGCCGGACACGTCCATCCGGTGTATCGACTCAATGGCAGAGGTCGGCAGACCTTGCGACTGGCCTGCTTCAAGCTGGGCGTGGAGATAAGCCTGTTACCGGCCTTTGGCGCGTTTACCGGCGGGTATCAGGTCGAGCAGGACGAGCGCTGCAGGATTTTTGTCATTGGCGACAACGAAATATGGCCAGTCAGCTGACGTCTTCAAGGACATCAGCTGACTGGCCATTCATTTTTCAGCGCAGGTCAGGCAACAGGCGCGGGAGGCGGCTCATCCGGCAAAGTCGGCTCGCCGGGTTCCGTCGGTTGTTCATTGGGGGTATCTGGATCAGGCTGACCGGGGATGCCCCCTGCCATGCTGATGGGTGGATGTGCCAACAACGACCAGGCCAAAACGCCAACCTGATTGGGCTCAAGCCTTGCCAGTTCGGCACTTATTCGCGGATCGATCTTCATAAAGCACTCCTGAGCGAAGGCCCTGTTCGCTGTGCGCGAACCGGGCAGTACACCCAATAGAGTGTCTACTCGCTCAAGAATTCCCGCTACCTCTCAGATGAATCAATCAAGTGCGCGGGAGGGTGACGCCGAGCTGGCCCTGATACTTGCCGCCACGGTCCTTGTAGGAGACTTCGCATTCTTCGTCGGATTCGAAGAACAGCATCTGCGCCACGCCTTCATTGGCGTAGATTTTCGCCGGCAAGGTGGTGGTGTTGGAGAACTCCAGGGTCACATGGCCTTCCCACTCGGGTTCAAGCGGCGTCACGTTGACGATAATGCCGCAACGCGCGTAGGTGCTTTTACCCAGGCAGATGGTCAGTACGTTGCGCGGAATGCGGAAAAATTCCACGGTGCGTGCCAGGGCGAACGAGTTCGGCGGAATGATGCAGACATCGCTTTTAACGTCAACGAAGCTCTTCTCGTCGAAGTTCTTCGGATCGACGGTCGCCGAGTTGATGTTGGTGAACACCTTGAATTCGTCGGCGCAGCGAACGTCGTAGCCATAGCTCGAAACACCGTAGGAAATGACGCGCTCGGCGCCTTCGCCGCGCATCTGGCGCTCAACGAAGGGCTCGATCATGCCGTGCTCTTGCGCCATGCGGCGAATCCACTTGTCCGATTTGATGCTCATGGCGGGTGTCCTGAATAGCGAGGTGGAAAAATTCTGTCCGGCATCTTACCGGGCGCGCGCTCCGGGTTCAAAGTCCAGGGCGCAATTCTCGCCGATCCCCCGTGAATATTGAGCTTTGGCCGTAATAAGCTGCACCGTCAGTCACGAAAACATAGAAACCTTCGCAAGAAGCATTGGCACGTCCCTGAAAAAGGGTTAAGGTGGCGCCACTGTGCTGCTTGTGTCACTGAGAATCTCTACACGATATGTTGAATTTCGATCCAACCATCTACAAGAATTTTTCCTGCTCTTTGCACTCAGTCTCGGCCAGGGTTCTTCCTGAGTCGCAGTTATCTTTGTTCAAGGAGTTACACCATGTCTAATCGCCAAACCGGTACCGTTAAGTGGTTCAACGATGAAAAAGGCTTCGGCTTCATCACTCCACAATCCGGTGACGACCTGTTCGTTCACTTCAAAGCTATCCAATCCGACGGCTTCAAAAGCCTGAAAGAAGGCCAACAGGTTTCTTTCATCGCTACCCGCGGTCAGAAAGGCATGCAAGCTGAAGAAGTTCAAGTTATCTAACTTGTACTTGCTTTAGTAAAAAGCCCCGCCCTCAAAAGCGGGGCTTTTTTGTGCCTGACTGTTTTGCAGGCAAAAAAAATCGCAGCCACCGGCTGCGATTTTTTTATGTCTTACCAGGCCACGCCAAACCCTGCGGTGTAGCGCGTCTTGTCCAGGTCAGCCTCGCTGGTGCCGCTGATGATGTCTCGCTCAGCCTTGAGGTTGAGCGATGCCCATTCGGTGACTTTGTAGCGCAAGCCCATTTCGGCATCGAGCGCGTAATCGGCGACGCCCGACAACGGCTTACTCACTTCGCCATTGGTGAAGAATTCCACCTTCTTGCCGATCAGGTAGCGGTTGTAGTCCCACTTCATCGCCAAGGAATAGAAGTTCTCCTTGCTGCCGTCGGAGAATTCATAGTCCGTGCGGTTAAGCAGCGAACCCAGGGAGAACGCGCCCAACTCGTCATCCCAGAACTGGTAACCCGGACCGGTACCGACCGTGCGCTGACGAGAGAGGTCTTCGACATGGTCACGCTTATAGACCGCTCGACCTTCCCAGTACCATTTCTCGGTCAAGAAGCGGTCGAGTGAGTACTCGGCGCGCCAGTTATCGGTGGTGACCACGTCATCCTGGAATTCGCGGTTGTACTCGCCTTCCGCGATGTGACGCCATCTGCCATGGCGCGCGGTAGTCTTGAAGTCGATGTCATAGTCATCGGTGTCTTTTTCCGCCCGCTGGTAATCCAGAGCCGCGTCGATATTGCCCTTCCACACCAGGTCTTCGACCACCGGCCTGGGCTTGAGGATCTGCTGGATGCTGGCCAGCTCGACTGTCTTCGGCGCCTCGCCATTTTCCAGCGTCACCTTGCCGTCTTCCGCCGGATGCAACGACTTGGCTTTTTCGCCGGTGTAGGCATCTTGCTTGACCAGCAACTCCTGATCACTTTCCAGGGTTTTGACCTGCTTCCAGTCAATCGGCACCGCGCCAGCGTACTCGGTCTGGATCAGCAATTTGCCGCCGTCGAACAGCGTGATCTTGCCGCTCAGCTTGTCACCGTTCTTCAACCAGACGGTATCGGCGAGCAAGGGTGAGGAAGCACTCAAGACAGCAAGGCACAACAGAGTTCTGGACACCATAAGCAGAGATAGGCTCAAGATTGCGAAAAAAGTCGGCATTATCCGTTGGAATAAGACCCCAACAACGACTGACCCAACTATTTCTCATGAGTTCATTTCTCAACAGGCGATCCAGGATTTACTCTACAGCCGGTAATACGAACTTTTTCAGGAACCATGGACGTGACCGACTCAACCACTGAAACCGAAAGCGCGGCGCAAATCCGACGCACGGCGCTCTACCTGACTCTTGCACAGGTACCGGAGGGCAAAGTGGTGAGCTATGGTCAATTGGCCGAGCTGGCTGGATTGGGTCGAGCCGCCCGATGGGTTGGACGCACACTGAGCCAATTGCCCGGCGACACGAAGTTGCCCTGGCACCGGGTGCTCGGTGCCGGCGGTCGGATCAGCTTGCCCGTTGGCAGTCCTTCAGGGGACGAACAGCGGGCGCGATTGCGCTCTGAAGGCATCAGTGTCCTGAATAATCGTGTTGATATTCTGCGCCATGGCTGGCGTCCGGTAGAGCACAGCGGTTAGAGTGCGCGCTTTGTTTCCGTAACTCTTGAGGCAGACTCCAACCCATGCCCCGTAAAACCTGGCGCGCCGCGCTCGCCGCCTATGCCAGCCCCTCGACGCTTGTGTTGTTGTTGCTTGGTTTCGCCGCCGGCATGCCCTACATGCTGGTGTTTTCGACGCTTTCCGTCTGGCTGCGTGAGGCTGGTGTGGCCCGCGAAACCATTGGCTATGCAAGCCTGATCGGCTTGGCCTATGCCTTCAAATGGGTGTGGTCTCCGCTGCTGGACCAATGGCGCCTGCCATTTCTCGGCAAACTCGGTCGACGACGCTCCTGGCTGGTACTGTCCCAGACGCTGGTCATCCTCGGCCTGATCGGGATGGGTTTCTGCGACCCGCAAAAACACCTGTCCTGGCTGATCGCTATCGCCGTGGTCGTCGCCTTCGCCTCGGCGACACAAGACATCGCGGTTGACGCCTATCGCCTGGAAATCGCCGACGACACTCGCCAGGCCGCGCTCGCTGCCAGCTATATGTCTGGCTACCGGATTGCCGCCTTGTTGGCCACGGCCGGCGCACTGTTCTTCGCTGAAGGCTTCGGCTCCACCGGCTTCAACTACAAGCACTCGGCCTGGACCGGCACTTACGTGCTGTTTGGTGCCCTGATGGTTCCGGCCTTGCTGACCAGCCTGTTCATGCGTGAGCCACCCGTACCTCTGCGCACCCAACTCCAGGCCGGGCGCTACAGCTTTGTGCATCAACTGGTGTCGGTGTTCGTGCTGATTGTGTTGCTGGTCTCGGTACCGGCCATGTTCACCCAACTCTACAACACCGACTTCGCCAGCGTGCTGTTCAAAGGCGTCAGCCTGCTCGACCTGCTGCTTGAAGACCGTGCATTCCTGCGGGCAATCCTCTACACCACTCTGACGATGATGTGCCTTTCAGCCATGGGCCGGCGCGGTCTGGCGCCGGTGCTGACCCCGGTCAACGACTTCATTTTGCGTTACCGCTGGCAAGCGTTCCTGCTGCTCGGGCTGATCGCCACCTATCGGATGTCCGATACGGTCATGGGCGTGATGGCCAACGTGTTCTACATCGACCAGGGTTTCACCAAGGACCAGATAGCCAGCGTCAGTAAGGTCTTTGGCCTGATCATGACGCTACTCGGCGCCGGCATGGGCGGCCTGCTGATCGTGCGCTTCGGTATCTTGCCGATCCTGCTCATCGGCGGTATTACGTCGGCCGGGACCAACCTGCTGTTCCTGATGCTCGCCGACATGGGCGCGAATCTGAACATGCTGATCTTCACCATTTCCCTGGACAACTTCAGTTCGGGCCTGGCGACCTCAGCCTTCGTCGCTTACCTGTCGAGCCTGACCAACCTCAAATTCTCCGCCACTCAGTACGCCCTGCTCAGCTCGATCATGTTGCTGCTGCCTCGCCTGATCGGCGGTTACTCAGGCGTCATGGTGGAGAAATTCGGCTATCACAATTTCTTCATGATCACGGCCCTGCTGGGCGTGCCGACGGTGCTGCTGATCGCCCTGCACTGGTTCCAGGAGAGCCGCCGCGCAGGTCCGACACCGACACCCGAACCGGTGCCGACTCAGGTCGCCGAAGAATCGTAAGACATTTCGCAGAGGGCGCGGAGAAACCCGCCCTCCTGCCACACCGCCGACCGCACGCCTGTACGCCAGCGGATCTCGCCCGTACAATGCTCCGTCATTTCTCGTCATCAGCAACCGACAACGGCCAACCATGCGCACCAGTCAATTTTTGCTCGCCACACAGAAAGAAACGCCTTCCGACGCGGTTGTAGTCAGCCATCAGCTGATGCTGCGCGCCGGCATGATCCGCAAACTCGCCTCGGGCCTCTACACCTGGCTGCCGATGGGCTTGCGAGTGATGCGCAAGGTCGAAGCCATCGTTCGTGAAGAAATGAACGCCGCCGGCTCTCTCGAAGTGTTGATGCCGAGCACCCAACCGGCTGAGCTGTGGCAGGAATCCGGTCGCTGGGAAGAGTACGGCCCTGAATTGCTGCGCTTCAAGGATCGCCACGGTCGCGATTTCTGCGCCGGCCCGACCCACGAAGAAGTGATCACCGATCTGATGCGCAATGAATTGAGCAGCTACAAACAGCTGCCAATCAACCTGTATCAGATCCAGACCAAGTTCCGCGACGAAATCCGCCCACGTTTCGGCTTGATGCGCGGCCGCGAATTCATCATGAAGGATGCGTACTCGTTCCACGCCGACCAGGCATCGCTGCAGGTCACTTACGACCGCATGCACCAGGCTTACTGCAACGTCTTCACCCGCCTGGGCCTGAAGTTCCGTCCGGTTGAAGCCGACAACGGCTCGATCGGTGGCGCTGGCTCCCACGAGTTCCACGTACTGGCCGAATCCGGTGAAGACGATATCGTCTTCAGCAACGGTTCCGACTACGCCGCGAACATCGAGAAGGCAGAAGCCGTACCGCGTGAAACGTCTCGCCCTGCGCCAGCCGAAGAGCTGCGCCTGGTCGACACCCCGAACGCCAAGACCATCGCGCAACTGGTCGAAGGCTTCAACCTGCCGATCGAGAAGACCATCAAGACCCTGGTTGTTCACGCTGAAGAGAAAGGCAAGCTGATTGCCCTGATCATCCGTGGCGACCACGAACTGAACGAAATCAAGGCCGCCAACCAGCCTGGCGTTGCCAGCCCGCTGGTCATGGCCTCCGAAAGCGAACTGCGCGACGCCATTGGCGCCGGTGCCGGCTCCCTCGGTCCGTTGAACCTGCCACTGCCAATCATCATCGACCGCTCCGTCGAACTGATGAGCGACTTCGGCATCGGCGCCAACATCGACGACAAGCACTACTTCGGCGTGAACTGGGAACGTGATCTGCCTGTTCCGACCGTTGCCGACCTGCGCAACGTCGTCGCTGGCGATCCAAGTCCGGATGGCAAGGGCACCCTGGAAATCAAGCGCGGCATCGAAGTCGGGCACATCTTCCAGCTGGGCAACAAGTACAGCAAGGCGATGAAGTGCGAAGTGCTGGGCGAGAACGGCAAGCCGGTCACCCTGGAAATGGGTTGCTACGGCATTGGCGTTTCCCGCGTGGTGGCTGCGGCCATCGAGCAGAACAACGACGCCAACGGGATCATCTGGAGCGACACCCTGGCCCCGTTCCAGGTTGCTCTGGTGCCACTGCGCTACGAAACCGAACAGGTTCGCGAAGCCACCGACAAGCTGTATGCGCAGCTGACCGGCGCAGGCTTCGAAGTGCTGCTCGACGACCGCGACAAGAAAACCAGCCCGGGCATCAAGTTCGCGGACATGGAGCTGATCGGCATTCCTCACCGGATCGTGGTCAGTGACCGCGGCCTCGCCGAAGGCAATCTGGAATACAAGAGCCGCACCGAACCTGAAGCGCAAGCGCTGCCGGTCGCTGAAGTGCTGTCGTTCCTCCAGGCCCGCATCCGCCGCTGACACCAGATAGAGAAGTCATGTTCAAGCGAAACACCTTAGGCCTCGGTGGTGCCGCCCTGTGCGGCACCCTGCTGGTCAGTGGCTGTGCCAATCACATGTCACAACGCAGCGAGCACGAGGAACGTGTCGAGCGCAAGTTGCTCGATCACAGCCTGCAGATCGATGTCGGCGAGCCCAAGGTGCTCGAATTGCCGCAACGTCGGGTGAAAATCCACGAGCAGAAGACGTTCGAAGTCACGGAATTCGAAGTCACCCGTCACTACGATCGCTATACGCCTTATCAACCCTGGCGGGAGGTTTACGAGATTCCGCTGGGCGCGGTGGCCGTGGTCGCAGGCGTCGGCGCGAACGTGGTCAACGTGTTCGCCCTCGGCAATCTACCGGACAGCGTGACGAAAGACTGGCTGAGCTACGGTATCGCCGGGCTCAACCCGTTCATGAACATGCCATCCCATGGTCGAGCGCAGCAGAACCTGGCGGGTATCGACGAGGTTCAGCGCGACAAGCGCACCGAATACTCAAGCCTGCCCTGGAGCGAGCGCCCGGTGCAGGTCAAGGCCGGCAAGGAAACGTTCGAGCTGACCACCGATAAAAACGGTGTTTTGCGCCTGAACCTGCTGGACACTCCTTTCGCCGAACATGACATCAATCATCTGACTCGACTGCTGATCAGTGTCGAAGACGGTCAGGACGATGTGCACACCGACTCGTCACTGGCGGTCAGCAGCGGCTTGCGCGGCAAGTTGCTCGAAGCCCACGGGTTGATTTACGACGACCTGGAAGACGACGAAGTGAGTCAGTGGGTGCACCGGGTCAAACGCCTGTCGGACCTGGGTCTGGAAGAAGAAGCCAGCGAGCTGGAACAAAGCCTGATCGAACTGACTCGCAACGATCCCGAGTTGCAGACCGAATTCCTC
Source organism: Pseudomonas sp. JAI111 (assembly GCF_024809425.1). Taxonomy (NCBI): domain Bacteria; kingdom Pseudomonadati; phylum Pseudomonadota; class Gammaproteobacteria; order Pseudomonadales; family Pseudomonadaceae; genus Pseudomonas; species Pseudomonas sp. JAI111. Next base: position 1,352,258 of record NZ_JANUCB010000001.1, read on the forward strand.
AAGTCTTTGACCAAGGATGGCGGGCGTCTGGTGGCGGATCCGGGACCGAATTAAAAGCAAAAAGCTTCGCGAGCAAGCCCGCTCCCACAGTTGACCGAGTTGTTCAGATGAATGCGGTCTAATGTGGGAGCGGGCTTGCTCGCGAAAGCGGCCCGACATTCACAACAGCACCAAAACCCTGCCACTACCGCTCAAACAACTCCATCTGCTCAAACCCGCCCCGCAAATCCTCCAGCCTCACCCCAACGCCCAGCAATCGAACCGGTTTGCCGCCACGATTGAACGCCTGCGTCAGCAGCAACTGATAACTTCCCAAGGTCCGCCCTGCCCCGGCCTGCTCCAGTGTCGTCTGGGTAAAATCATGGAATTTTACTTTGACGAACGGCTTGCCGGGCCGATAGCTGCTATCGATACGCGCCATGCGACCCGCCAGGGTTTCCAGCAGCTCGGGCAGCTTGTCCAGGCAACTCACCAGATCCGGGAGATCCACGTCGTAGGTGTTTTCAACACTGATTGACTGTCGACGACTGTCGTTGTGCACCAGCCGGTCATCGATCCCACGGGCCAGGCTCCAGAGTCGTTCGCCGAAACTGCCGAATTCACGCACCAGCGCCAACTTGTCCCATTCCCGAAGGTGCGAACAATCGACAATGCCGAGTCGGCCCAGCTTGTCGGCAGTCACTTTGCCGACGCCGTGCAGCTTGCTGACTGGTAAACCGCTGACAAAGTCCTCGACCTGATCCGGCGTAATGACGAACAAACCATTGGGCTTCTTCCAGTCACTGGCGATTTTGGCGAGAAACTTGTTCGGCGCCACGCCCGCCGAAACGGTGATATGCAGTTGATTAGAGACACGACGGCGAATGTCCTGAGCAATGCGTGTGGCGCTGCCGCCGAAATGTGCACTGTCCGACACGTCAAGGTAGGCCTCATCGAGGGAAAGCGGCTCGATCAGGTCGGTGTAATCGCGAAAGATCGTGTGAATTTCCTTCGATGCTTCTCTATAAGCTTCCATGCGCGGCTTGACGATGGTCAGGTCCGGGCACAGCTTCAAGGCATGCCCGGAGGACATCGCCGAACGCACGCCGTAGGCCCGCGCTTCGTAGTTGCAGGTGGCGATAACCCCACGTCTGTCCGCCGAACCACCCACTGCCAACGGTTTACCCGCCAGGCGCGGGTCGTCACGCATCTCGATGGCGGCGTAGAAGCAATCACAATCGACGTGGATGATTTTTCGCTGCGTCATATAAAAGCGGTGTTCATGTGAAGAAATGGAGTGTTGCCGCGTCAGACCGGCAGTATCTCACTGGCACCTGTATATAGCACCAGTAGTCTGAATGTTCTTTTCCACACGTAGGAAAAGTGCCGATGAATTTATTTTCTCAATCGAAAAGCATCACCCAATAGAGCTGAAAGCCTTGTGATACCTGCCTTGCGGGCTGATCCAACTGGCCGTTTCAACCGCTAAGCGATTGAACATGCACAGGTTTTTTCCAGATTGAGGTTGACACCCCGGCGTTCCTCTGTAGAATGCCGACACACAGACGCGGGATGGAGCAGTCTGGTAGCTCGTCGGGCTCATAACCCGAAGGTCGTCGGTTCAAATCCGGCTCCCGCAACCAAACATCAAGAAAGGCTACTCGAAAGAGTGGCCTTTTTTGTGCGCGTCTATTTTGTGAATTGAGCGCTTAAATGAACGGAACCTCCTTTCGCGGGTGAAACCAGGAAATCGTTCTGATTCCGAAACTTAAGGCTCGCCAGCGACCGTTCGCCGCTCATTTACGCTTATTTGACCCTTCTGGGGATTAACGGTTGACACCCACGCGTTCGCCTGTAGAATGCCGCCACACAGACGCGGGATGGAGCAGTCTGGTAGCTCGTCGGGCTCATAACCCGAAGGTCGTCGGTTCAAATCCGGCTCCCGCAACCAAACATCAAAAAAGGCTGCTCGAAAGAGTGGCCTTTTTTGTATCTATTGAAAAAGCCCTTTCGCAACAATGACCTGTCACTGTGTAGTGAAGCGTTCCGGATCAACGAAGCTCTGAGACCAGACTATGCTGAATCGCAGACAGAACCCTCTACCACTGATGACATGCCATCACCGCTACCCGGTGAGAGGCGTTAATATTTGTGATTATTTTTTTCTACAGGGATTGGTAACTTGGCTCGATACCTCCATCCTGTCGCGCACAATCCAAGAGGTGATTGATGCGCGCCAACTCGTCTGATCCACAAGACACCGTCACAGCGACACAACCGATCAAGGCCGAGCGTTTGCGCTTGCTGGATCTGGTCAGCAAATATCGTCAGCCCATTGGTCTGGCGGTCACTCTGCTGTTGTTCGCTATCGCGCTGATTGCCTGTCGTCATCTGCTGAGCGAGCTCGACCTGTACGCTTTGCACGACTCGATCCTTGAAGTTCCCAAGCCTGCACTGCTGGGGGCACTGGGTGCGACCGTGGCCGGCTTCATTATTCTGCTGGGATATGAATGGTCGGCCAGTCGCTACGCCGGTGTGAAATTGGCGCCGCGCATCCTGGCGCTCGGCGGCTTTACCGCGTTCGCCATCGGCAATGCCATCGGCCTGTCCATGCTCTCGGGTGGCTCGGTGCGCTACCGTTTATATGCGCGTCATGGTCTGGGGGCATCTGACGTCGCTCACATGACCTTGTTCGCCAGCCTCTCGCTGGGTTGCGCCCTGCCACCGCTGGCGGCCTTGGCGACGCTGAGCAACCTTCCTGCCGCTTCTACCGCCCTGGGTCTGTCCGAACTGTTACTGGGGACAATTGCCGCTGCCGTGCTGCTGCTCTTTTCGGTGTTGGCCATCGGCATATACCGCCGTCGACTGCCGGAACAACCCTATCCGGACAACTTGTTGGTCAAGGTCGGCCGGCGCACCTTGCGCCTTCCCGGCCGTCGCCTGACGTTCCTGCAACTGGTCATTACCGCCCTGGACGTGGCTGCCGCCGCCACCGTGCTGTATCTGTTGCTGCCGGAAGCCCCACCGTTCGGCGCCTTCATGCTGGTGTACCTGCTGGCCCTGGCCGCCGGTGTGCTCAGTCATGTACCCGGTGGGGTCGGCGTGTTCGAAGCGATTCTGCTGGCAGCCTTCGCCGACAAACTCGGCGCGGCGCCACTGGCGGCCGCACTGCTGCTGTATCGCTTGATCTACGTGATTCTGCCGCTGTTGGTGGCTTGCCTGATGCTGCTGATCAATGAAGGTCAGCGCCTGTTCCAGACGCGCCAATCATTGCGCGCCGCCTCCGGCCTGGCCGCGCCGATCCTGTCGGTGCTGGTGTTCCTGTCGGGCGTGGTGTTGCTGTTCTCCGGCGTGACCCCGGAAATCGACACCCGCCTGGAACATATCGGCTTTCTGATTCCGCACCGATTGGTCGACGCCTCGCACTTCGGCGCCAGCCTGGTCGGTGTTCTCTGCCTGTTGCTGGCCCAAGGCTTGCGCCGCCGACTGTCGGCCGCATGGATGCTGACCACCGTTCTATTGCTGGTGGGCGCCCTGCTCTCCCTGCTCAAAGGCTTCGACTGGGAAGAAGCTTGCCTGATGACCCTCATCGCGAGCCTGCTCGGGGTCTTTCGCCGCTCGTTCTATCGCCCAAGCCGTCTGACCGAACTGCCATTCTCGCCGCTGTACCTGGTGTCCAGCCTGTGCGTGCTCGGTGCGTCGATCTGGTTGCTGCTGTTTGCCTATCAGGACGTTCCGTACAGTCATCAACTCTGGTGGCAGTTCACCCTCGACGCCGACGCCCCGCGCGGCTTGCGCTCGCTGCTCGGTGCCGCGGTGCTGCTGGTCGTGGTGTCCCTGACCTGGCTGCTGCGCACCGCGCGTCCGGTGATCCATCTGCCGACACCGGATGAACTGGACCGCGCGGTAAAAATCCTCATGGCTTCCGCGCAACCGGACGGCGGCCTGGCCCTGACCGGCGACAAGGCGTTGCTGTTCCACCCTAACGATCAGGCGTTTCTAATGTACGCCCGCCGTGGGCGCAGCCTGGTGGCCTTGTACGACCCGATCGGCCCGACCCAGCAACGGGCGGAGATGATCTGGCAGTTCCGCGACCTGTGCGACCTCCACCATGCGCGCCCCGTGTTCTATCAAGTACGCGCCGAGAACCTGCCGTACTACATGGACATCGGCCTGACCGCAATCAAACTGGGCGAAGAAGCCCGGGTCGATCTCAAGCGCTTTGATCTCGAGGCCAAGGGCAAAGAGATGAAAGACCTGCGCTACACCTGGAACCGGGGCACCCGTGATGGCCTGTCGCTGGAGATCTTCGAGCCGGGCCAAGCGCCGATGGACGAGCTCAAGGTGATTTCCGACGCCTGGCTGACCGGCAAGAACGTGCGCGAGAAAGGTTTCTCGCTCGGCCGCTTCAGCGACGACTACCTGAAGCATTTCCGGGTGGCAGTGATTCGTTTCGAAGGACGCCCGGTGGCGTTCGCCAACCTGCTCGAGACGTACGGCCATGAATTGGCCAGCCTCGACCTGATGCGCGCGCACCCGGACGCCCCCAAGCTGACCATGGAATTCATGATGATCGGCTTGATTCAACATTATAAAAATCATGGATACGCGCGTTTCAGCCTGGGCATGGTGCCGCTGTCGGGGTTGCAACCCCGGCGTGGCGCACCTCTGACCCAGCGCCTGGGTTCGATGGTATTCCGCCGTGGTGAGCAGCTCTACAACTTCCAAGGCTTGCGCCGCTTCAAAGACAAATTCCAGCCAGACTGGGAACCCCGTTATATGGCCGTGCCCGCCGGACTCGATCCGCTGGTTGCCTTGGCCGATACTGCTGCCCTGATTGCGGGCGGCTTGACTGGATTGGTGAAACGCTGATGATTCGACGCTCCTTGCGGTACGTACTGGCCACACTGGTAGTGCTGGCCCTGATTCTGGGTGGCGGTTACTGGTACCTCAAACGTCCGGCACCGGAACCGACTCTCGAACGGCTGACACCCGCCGATGGCGCCGCGATCACGCGCGTCATTCCCGGGAAAACGCCACGCGCCCAGGTGTTGGTAGCGGTCAACGACGAACAAAAGCTCAGCGACCAGCAATTGCTGACCTTGAGCCGCACCGCGTCGGCACAGATTGTTCAGGTCATTTTGCCCAAGGACTGCTTGCTGCAAAGTCGCGCATTGCAATCGGGCCTTAGAGAACTCAAAGGCCCGGCGACCCTGGTCAGTGGTATCGGTCCTGGTGCCGTGCTGGCCTGGCGCTGGTTGTCCGAACAGAAGAACGACAAGGCCCAGGCCGTTTCGGTGGACCTGGCCCTGGAGAAACCGGGCTGCACGCACCTGCTGCCGAAAAGTGCTGCACACGGCCATTGGCTGGTGGCGTGGAACGACAACCCGGATGACACCAGTGCCGGCTTCGTGCGCGACCAACCGAATGCCGAAACCAGCATCAGCGACTACGACATCAACTTGCCGCAAGTGCTGAATAACGAACTGCGCAAAATTCTCGTCGGCGGCGACAAAGCCGCTGGCGGCTTGCAGATTCCAGTGGTCGAAGTGCCGGCAGGTCAAGCCAAGGACACCGTCACCCTGTTCCTTTCCGGTGACGGCGGCTGGCGCGACCTGGACCGCGACGTCGCGGGCGAAATGGCCAAGATCGGCTACCCGGTCGTCGGCATCGACACCCTGCGCTACTACTGGCAGCACAAGAGCCCGGAGCAAAGCGCGCTGGACCTCGCCGAACTGATGCAGCACTACCGGCAGAAATGGGGCACCAAGCGCTTCATCCTGACCGGTTATTCGTTTGGCGCCGACGTCCTGCCGGCGATCTACAACCGCTTGGCCGAATCGGAACAGCAGCGCGTCGACGCAATCATCCTGCTCGCCTTCGCCCGCACCGGCAGCTTCGAGATCGAAGTCGAAGGCTGGCTCGGCAACGCCGGCAAAGAAGCCGCCACCGGCCCGGAAATGGCCAAGCTGCCTCCAGAGAAAGTGGTGTGCATCTACGGTGCAGAAGAAGTCGACGAAAGCGGCTGCACCGACAAGACCGCCGTGGGCGAAGCGATGAAACTGCCTGGAGGCCATCACTTCGACGAGAACTACCCGGCGCTGGCACAGCGGTTGGTGGACATCATCGTCAAGCGGCAGGCCAAGGACGGAGCGACGGCTCAGGAGTGATCTGAATTAAGCCACGAAAAAGCCCCCGCAGCCGTTTGGTTGCGGGGGCTTTTTCATATGAGCAAATATGAAGCGCTTCCAGCTAGCCGGACGTTATGCCGAATTCGACTCAGATTCCATTTCCCCTAAACCGTTTTTTTTGGCATGCAGGCTGCTGAACAAAACCAAAATGTCTTGACTCTTCATCAAGTTAGAAACTCCAAGTGTCCACATTCCATAAAACGTGGACACTTTTTTCATTGGAAATATTGAGCCGTCAAGAACGTTCGGTAGGTCCTGACCTCTCGGCCAGCCGAGACAAAGGCCGAATCTGAAGAAGAACTACCTGAAAGAACAAGGTAATACCGACGCTCCTCTGTGGGAGCGAGCTTGCTCGCGATGACGGACGAGCAGCCATCATTGATATCGACTGTCAGACCGCTATCGCGAGCAAGCTCGCTCCCACAGGGGATGGTCAGTGGATTCAAAATCATTGGGCACAAAAAAGCCCCCGCTGCCTTCACGGCAACGGGGGCTTCCTACTTAGAGGCGACGTTCTGCGGCGCCGTATACCTCTTCGTCACGTCGAGCCCCGACTGCAACGATCAATACTTGAATAGCCTTGCCATCGACTCGATAAACAATGCGCGTGTCGCCTGTCCGAATACGTCTACAGCCTGCAAGACTGGCTCTTAGGGGCTTGCCGCTCTTGTCCGGCTCACCATTGATAATCCGCTCTTCGATAACATCAAGAATGCGGTTCGCCGCCACGGCTCCCAGCAGATCCAGATCCTTCTGGACCTCCGGATGATAGATAACGCCCCAAACCATCCACAGCTCCTTTAGTCTTTCCTGGCGTACCGTGCCCGCATATCGTCGTGACTGACGGCCTTGGCCTGATCAAAACCGATCAATCGCTCCCGCGCAGCAGCTTCAACGCGAAGGTCCTCAAGCTCATCGAGCATTTCCTGATACGCCTCGACATTGATGATGACCGCTGCGGGTTGGTTGTCTTTGAAAATGACCAGCCGCTCGGTGGCTCGGCTGGAGATTTCTTTAAGCCTCGCACTAAACCCCCTGACCATCGCAGTCACCGATATTGCTTGGTCAGCACGCTCTAACAATGCCGTCATACTCACCTCTCTACCTACTCGTGCAAATTTGAACACACAGTTCTACGCAGAGTATTGCGTTGAATTCGACATACAGCAAGCAGCAAAAAAACTGGATTCTATCGCCCTGTTCTTTTCTCGCACACGGCAAGTGTTTAGTTTCGTTTACTTCTGGTGTCGCAATATCGGATGACGCCCGCACACCTTGTAGGCAAACTCCGAATCTCGTGTTTGGGCACTTTGCCGCCTTGTTGCGCGTTTCTTCGACGGGATAGTCTCCGGACGTCGCTGACCATTCAGCGATCGGGCTTGGAAACCCGTCGAATCAAAAGCGCACCAGCGCCCTATCATGAATGCAGAGGTTTTTACGCCTGCGATCCTGAGTTACGGCGGCTGTGCGTGGGACGCCTTTGGGCGTGCCGGTTCCTTGGTTCCCGGTTTTCCAACCTGCGTACAGCTGCCACCCATTCGCTTGGAAACGAACGTGGCGGCTCCTCAAACCAAGGAATTACAACATGACTAAAATTGATGTTTCCGCGATTTCGGAATTAAAAACCATAGGCTACACCCCACTCATCTACTGCTCGGATCAGGCGTTATTCAACGTCCGCGCCGGCGTGCCCATCGTTGATGCCTTGTCACAAGCCTCCGACCTGCTGTTCCTCGCCAAATCGTTTACCGAGGACGCCGCCTATGCAAAAGACACCGACCGCCACGCCTGGGCTGCGCATTACCTGACGGCGATGGGTAAGGCCGTGATTGATGACGTGGTGAAGGTGCTGACGCCGCGACCGGCGCGGACGAAGACTGAATCAGAAGAAGAGCAGCCCGAAAGTAAATAACACCGCAAATCCCCTGTGGGAGCGGGCTTGCTCGCGAAAGCGGTTTCACATTCAACATCGATGCCGCCTGAAAGGTTGCATTCGCGAGCAAGCCCGCTCCCACATTGGTTCTCCCTGCTATCAAGGTTTGCACTCGAGCACAAAAAAGCCCCCGCTACCTTCACGGCAACGGGGGCTTTTTGATGTCGCTTACATCTCGACCTGTGTACCCAGCTCAATCACCCGGTTCAGCGGCAGATTGAAGAAGCGCAGGTTGCCGTTGGCGTTCTTGAGCATGAACGCGAACAACGCCTCGCGCCAGCGCGCCATGCCTTCGAGTTTGGAGGCGATGACCGTTTCGCGGCTGAGGAAGTAGGTGGTGCGCATCGGGCTGAAGTCCAGGTCCTCGAGGTGGCACAGTTTCAGCGCTTGCGGCACGTCCGGTTCGTCGACGAAACCGAAGTGCAGTATCACCCGGAAGAAGCCTTCGCCGTAGGAATCGACCTCGAAACGCCGTGATGCCGGCACCCGCGGGATGTCTTCGTACACCACCGTCAGCAACACCACTTGCTCGTGCAGCACCTGGTTATGCAGCAGATTGTGCAACAACGCGTGGGGTACGGCGTCCGGGCGGGCGGTCAGGAACACGGCGGTGCCCTGGACGCGGTGCGGCGGTTGCACGGCGATACTGCTGATGAAGATCGGCAGCGGCAATCCGCCCTCGTCGAGACGCTCGACCAGCAGTTGCTTGCCGCGCTTCCAGGTGGTCATCAACACAAACAGCGCAATACCGGCGATCACCGGGAAGGCCCCGCCCTGAACGATTTTCGGCACGTTGGCGGCGAAGTACAGGCCGTCGACCAACAGGAAACCAATCGACAGCGGCACCGCGATGAGCGGCGGCCACTTCCACAGCAGCAACATCACCGCCGACACCAGCACGGTGGTCATCAGCATCGTACCGGTCACCGCCACGCCGTAGGCCGACGCCAGGGCGCCGGAGGATCCGAAGCCGAGCACCAGCAGGATCACCCCGACCATCAGCGACCAGTTCACCGCGCCAATGTAGATCTGGCCCTGTTCGGCACTGGAAGTGTGCTGGATGTGCATGCGAGGAATGTAACCGAGCTGGATCGCCTGACGGGTCAGGGAGAACGCACCGGAAATCACCGCCTGGGAGGCAATCACCGTGGCCAGGGTCGACAGGCCGACCAGCGGAATCAACGCCCAACTCGGTGCCAACAGGTAGAACGGGTTGCGAGCGGCTTCCGGATCACCCAGCAGCAACGCGCCTTGGCCGAAGTAGTTCAGCACCAGCGCCGGCAATACCAGGATGAACCAGGCACGGGCAATCGGCTTGCGGCCGAAGTGGCCCATGTCGGCGTACAGGGCCTCGGCGCCGGTCAGCGCCAGTACTACTGCGCCAAGAATGGCCACGCCCATGCCCGGGTGGTCGAAGAAGAAGCGCACGCCCCAGACCGGGTTTATCGCTTGTAACACTTCCGGGTGCTGGAAGATGCCATGGACACCCAGGGCACCCAGGACCACAAACCACGTCACCATGATCGGCCCGAACAGAATGCCGATGCGCGCGGTGCCGTGACTCTGGATCAAAAACAGCGCTACGAGCACGATCAACGACAGCGGCACCACCCAATGGTCGATGCCATCGAACGCCAGGCCCAGGCCTTCAATGGCCGAGAGCACGGAAATCGCCGGGGTGATCATGCTGTCGCCATAAAACAGCGCCGCGCCGATCAGTCCGCAGACCACCAGCAAGGTGCGCAGTCTCGGATACCCCGACGCCGCCCGCCGCGCCAGCGCGGTCAAGGCCATGATCCCGCCTTCGCCCTGGTTGTCGGCACGCAGCACGAACATCATGTACTTGAACGACACAACCCAGATCAGTGACCAGAAAATCAGCGCCAGGATGCCCAGCACGCCGTCATGGTTGACGGGTACGCCATAGCCGCCGGAGAACACTTCCTTGAGGGTGTACAGCGGGCTTGTGCCGATATCGCCGTAAACCACACCCACCGCCGCGACCAGCATGCCGATCGGCTTTGCCGCCGAATGCTCAGCGCTTGCAGCCTGACTACTTGCCTGCCCCATCCAAAACTCCTACTACTCAGACCCGGACTTCTTATAAGAAGCACTATGCTTTGCCGTGCAGCATGCGCTGTTTTACTTAAGGTTACAGACGATTTATTGACTGTAAAAATTCGGTAAAGCGTAACGGCGCGAAGCATAGCGCAGCACTCGTCGTATTTCCCTGCATAAAGCTGGTCAAGTGCGCCTCTCATCGCTAGAATTGCGCACTTTTTGACCAGAGGCGCAACATAGCGCCCGTCTGTCGCCTTGCCGTCTTCGGCTGGAGGCGTCCCAAATACCGAGGTTAGACATGTCCACCACTCCCGCGCCGGCCAATCCAAAAGTTGGCTTCGTATCCCTGGGTTGCCCCAAAGCACTGGTCGACTCCGAGCGCATCCTTACCCAGCTGCGCATGGAAGGCTATGACGTCGTGTCCACCTACGAGGACGCCGACGTCGTGGTGGTCAACACCTGCGGTTTCATCGACTCGGCCAAGGCTGAGTCCCTGGAAGTGATCGGCGAAGCCATCAAGGAAAACGGCAAGGTCATCGTGACCGGCTGCATGGGCGTCGAAGAAGGCAATATTCGCAAGGTACACCCAAGCGTGCTGGCCGTAACCGGTCCGCAGCAGTACGAGCAAGTGGTCAACGCGGTGCATGACGCCGTGCCGCCGCGCCAGGATCACAACCCGCTGATCGACCTGGTGCCGCCGCAAGGGATCAAACTGACCCCGCGCCACTATGCCTACCTGAAGATTTCCGAAGGCTGCAACCACAGCTGCAGCTTCTGCATCATTCCTTCGATGCGCGGCAAACTGGTCAGCCGTCCGGTCGGTGACGTGCTCGACGAAGCCCAGCGCTTGGTCAAGGCTGGCGTCAAAGAGCTGTTGGTGATCTCGCAAGACACCAGCGCCTACGGTGTCGATGTGAAATACCGCACCGGTTTCTGGAACGGCGCGCCGGTGAAAACCCGCATGACCGAACTCTGCGAAGCCCTGAGCACACTCGGCGTCTGGGTTCGCCTGCACTACGTTTACCCGTACCCGCACGTCGACGAGCTGATCCCGCTGATGGCCGCCGGTAAAATCCTGCCGTACCTGGACATCCCGTTCCAGCATGCCAGCCCGAAAGTCCTGAAGGCGATGAAACGCCCCGCCTTCGAAGACAAGACCCTGGCGCGCATCAAGAACTGGCGCGAGATCTGCCCGGACCTGATCATCCGTTCGACCTTCATCGTCGGCTTCCCCGGCGAAACCGAAGAAGACTTCCAGTACCTGCTGGACTGGCTGACCGAAGCGCAGCTGGACCGCGTCGGCTGCTTCCAGTACTCGCCAGTCGAAGGCGCCCCGGCCAACCTGCTGGACGCGGCCATCGTGCCGGACGACGTCAAGCAAGACCGTTGGGACCGCTTCATGGCGCACCAGCAAGCCATCAGCTCGGCGCGCCTGCAACTGCGCATCGGCCGCGAGATCGAAGTGCTGGTCGATGAAGTCGACGAGCAAGGCGCGGTCGGCCGCTGCTTCTTCGATGCCCCGGAAATCGACGGCAACGTGTTCATCGACAACGGCAGCAACCTCAAGCCGGGTGACAAGGTCTGGTGCAAAGTGACCGACGCCGACGAATACGACCTGTGGGCTGAACAGATCTAAACGTAAAAAACACACAGAGCCCCGCTCTTTTCACGAGATGCGGGGCTTTTTTACGTCTATCGTTTTGTGGAAGAAAGGACTCGCACAATCAACGGTAAAAGGGGCAGCCGGCCATGCGCCAACACTCGGTCATCCACACGCCGAAACAGAGCGACTACGAAGAACTCACGCGCGTCTGGGAAGCCTCGGTGCGCGCGACCCATGACTTCCTGCCAAACAGCTACATCGAACTGCTGAGGAACCTGGTGCTGACCCGCTACCTCGACGCAGTGATGCTGATCTGCACCAGGGACACGCGCCAGCGCATCACCGGATTTGCCGGGGTCGCAGCGGGCAAGATCGAAATGCTCTTCATTGACCCGGCCCATCGCGGCCAGGGTTTGGGCAAGCAGTTGCTGCGCTATGCCATGGAACATTTGAACGCCGATGAGCTGGACGTCAACGAACAGAACCCGCAGGCGCTGGGGTTTTACTTCAAGCAAGGCTTTGAGGTGATCGGTCGTTCGGAACTCGATGGCATGGGCCAGCCCTATCCGTTGTTGCATATGCGCTTGCGCCAGGCGCACCCATTGACGCGCAATGGCTGACACAACATTAAAAGCACATGCGGCAAATGGAGCCGGGATTAACCGGCGCCACGCAGGTACAATGCCCACCCCTTTTTTGTTACGGCCCTGTCATGACTGACCCGATTCGTCTCTCCAAACGCCTCATCGAACTCGTCGGCTGTTCCCGTCGGGAGGCTGAGCTGTTCATCGAGGGCGGCTGGGTCACCGTGGACGGCGAAGTCATCGACGAGCCGCAGTTCAAGGTCGACACCCAGAAAGTCGAGCTCGACCCGGAAGCCAAGGCCACCGCGCCAGAGCCGGTGACTATCCTGTTCAACGTGCCGGCCGGGATGGACGCGGAAACGGCGATGGCCACCATCAGCGCCGAGACCCTGAGCGAAGAACACCGCTTCAGCAAACGTCCGCTCAAGGGCCACTTCCTGCGACTGACCGCCAGCACCGACCTGCAAGCCAACGCCAGCGGTCTGCTGGTGTTCACTCAGGACTGGAAGATCTTGCGCAAACTCACTGCCGATTCCGCCAAGATCGAGCAAGAGTATGTGGTCGAGGTTGAAGGCGACATGGTGGCTCACGGCCTCAACCGCCTGAACCACGGCCTGACTTACAAGGGCAAGGAACTGCCGCCGGTCAAGGCCAGCTGGCAGAACGAAAATCGCCTGCGCTTTGCGATGAAGAACCCACAACCGGGCGTGATCGCCCTGTTTTGCCAGGCCGTCGGCCTGAAGGTCGTCGCCATCCGCCGCATCCGCATTGGCGGAGTGTCCATCGGCAAAGTGCCGCTGGGGCAATGGCGCTACCTGTCCGGTAAAGAGAAGTTCTAAGACTTTTCACGCCGCCATACATTTCGGCGCCGCTGTTTATGCGGCGCCCACTGCTGAATATCAGGACTGCACACCATGATCCATAACGACGTACTGCGCAGCGTGCGCTACATGCTCGACATCAGCGACAAGAAAGTCATCGAGATCATCAAGCTCGGCGGCATGGACGTCACCCTGGCAGACCTGCTGACATACCTGGACAAGAAAGAGGAAGACGAAGAAGGCTTCGTACGTTGCCCGGACGAAGTCATGGCGCATTTCCTCGACGGCCTGGTGATCTTCAAGCGCGGCAAGGACGAAAGCCGTCCGCCGCAACCGATTGAAGTGCCGGTGACCAACAACATCATCCTGAAAAAGCTGCGCGTGGCCTTCGAACTCAAAGAAGACGATATGCACGCCATCCTCAAGGCTTCCGAGTTTCCGGTGTCCAAGCCCGAGCTGAGCGCGCTGTTCCGCAAGGTCGGCCACAGCAATTACCGGGCGTGCGGCGACCAGTTGCTGCGCAACTTCCTCAAGGGGCTCACTCTTCGAGTGAGAGCCTAAAGGCAGCCGCAAGCTGCAAGCTGCAAGCTGCAAGCTTGTAGCTTGCAGCTGGGCCGAATGGCCCCCCATTCCTCGCAAAAATAGTGGCTCCGCTTCCGGCGGCTGACGACTAGGGTGTTATGACCCTCAGCTCTCAGGACTCGCCATGCACCCGTATTTTTCCCTGCAAGGCCGCACCGCTCTGGTGACCGGCGGCACCCGCGGTATCGGCAAAATGATCGCCAAGGCCTATGTCGAGGCCGGCGCCAGCGTTTATGTGTGTGCCCGTGATGCCGAGGCCTGCCGGCAAACCGCCGATGAGCTGAGCGCCTTCGGGGTGTGTCATGCGGTAGCGGCCAATCTGGCTCATGAGGAAGGCGTCCAGCAATTGGCGGCGCACCTGAGTGAGCAGATCGGTCAGCTGGACATTCTGGTGAACAATGCCGGCACCACATGGGGCGCGCCGCTTGAAAGTTACCCGGTCAAGGGCTGGGAGAAGGTCATGCAGCTCAACGTGACGTCGGTGTTCAACTGCATCCAGCAGTTTTTGCCGCTGCTGCGAAAGGCCGGTTCGCCAGCGAACCCCGCACGAATCATCAATATCGGCTCGGTCGCCGGGATTTCTTCCTTTGGTGAAGAGGCGTATGCCTACGGCCCGAGTAAAGCGGCCCTGCATCAACTGTCGCGAATCCTGGCCCGGGAACTGGTGAGCCAGCACATCAACGTCAACGTCATTGCCCCGGGGCGTTTCCCGAGCAAGATGACCCAGCACATTGGCAATGACGAGCAGGCGCTGGCGGACGATACGGCACTGATACCGATGAAGCGCTGGGGCCGGGAGGAAGAGATGGCGGCACTGGCGATCAGCCTGGCGAGTACGGCGGGCGCGTATATGACCGGGAATATCATTCCGTTGGATGGTGGGTTTAGTCTCTGATCTCCCCCAATGATCGTTCCCACGCTCTGCGTGGGAATGCAGCCCGGGACGCTCCGCGTCCCAAGGCGGACGCAGAGCGTCCAATGAGGCATTCCCACGCGGAGCATGGGAACGATCAATGCGTGGGTTATCATGCCCGCCTCTTACCCGTCTCGACCCCAGACCATGACCTACAGCGTTTCCCCTATCGGCTTCGTGCGCTCCTGTTTCAAGGAGAAATTCGCCATACCGCGCCAGCCGCAACTGGCCCCGGCCGCTCGCGGCGTTCTGGAGCTGGTAGCGCCGTTCGATCAGGGTGATGCGGTGCATGGCCTGGAGCAGGTCAGCCATGTCTGGCTGTTGTTCCTGTTTCATCAAGCCCTTGAAGAAAAACCCCGCCTGAAAGTCCGCCCGCCTCGTCTGGGCGGCAACAAATCCATGGGCGTGTTTGCCACCCGCGCGACACACCGACCCAATGGCATCGGTCAATCCGTGGTGAAGCTGGACAAGGTTGAAGCCAATCGACTGTGGATATCGGGAATAGACCTGCTCGACGGCACGCCGATTCTGGACATCAAACCGTATGTGCCTTACGCGGACATCATCGACACAGCGTCCAATAGCATCGCCAGCGCCGCACCATCGTTGATTCCCGTGCAGTGGACGGACTCAGCGCTGCAACAGGCTCATAGCCATGCTCAGCGCCTTGAAGAGCCGTTGGTGGCACTGATCGAGCAATGTCTGGCGCAAGACCCGCGACCGGCGTACCAGATTCCTGCGCCGGAGCGCGAATACGGGGCGCAATTCTGGGATCTGGATGTGCGCTGGCATTATCCCGAAGCCGGCGTGATCCGCGTCCTGGAAGTCATTCCCGCAAACACCTGAATGCCAGAAACCACTGTGGGAGCGAGCCTGCTCGCGATAGCGGTGTGTCAGTCGACAGTAATGCTGACTGAGACACCGCTATCGCGAGCAGGCTCGCTCCCACAGGGAAAGCAAAGCCGTCAGGCGTTGTGCTTACTTCTCGACGAACGCACGCTCGATCAGGTAGTCACCCGGCTCGCGCATCCGTGGCGAAACCTTCAAACCGAAGCTGTTCAGCACTTCGCTGGTCTCGTCGAGCATGCTCGGGCTGCCGCACAGCATGGCGCGGTCGTCCTGCGGGTTGATCGGTGGCAGACCGATGTCGCTGAACAGCTTGCCGCTGCGCATCAGGTCGGTCAGGCGACCTTCGTTCTCGAACGGCTCGCGGGTCACGGTCGGGTAGTAGATCAACTTGTCACGCAGCGCTTCGCCGAAGAACTCGTTCTGCGGCAGGTGCTCGGTGATGAACTCGCGGTAAGCGACTTCATTGACGTACCGTACGCCGTGGCACAGGATCACTTTTTCGAAACGCTCGTAGGTTTCCGGGTCCTGGATGACGCTCATGAACGGCGCCAGACCGGTACCGGTGCTGAGCAGGTACAAATGTTTGCCAGGCTTCAAGTCATCCAGCACCAGGGTGCCGGTAGGCTTCTTGCTGATGATGATCTCGTCGCCTTCCTTCAGATGCTGCAACTGGGAAGTCAGCGGGCCATCAGGCACCTTGATGCTGAAGAACTCGAGATGCTCTTCCCAGTTCGGGCTGGCAATCGAGTACGCGCGCATGAGTGGCCGGCCGTTGGGCTGCTGCAGGCCGATCATCACGAACTGACCGTTCTCGAAGCGCAGGCCCGGATCGCGGGTGCACTTGAAGCTGAACAGAGTGTCGTTCCAGTGGTGAACACTGAGGACACGCTCGTGGTTCATGTTGCTCATGTACGTGGGACTCCTGGAGATTTGCCTGCGCCGATGATGTGCGCAATTGCATCGCATTCTAATGGCAGCGACAATATCTGTTAAATGGATTATTAAGATAAGGGTTATCGGTTATATAGATATGCGATTTACTCTCCGTCAACTTCAAGTATTCGTCGCTGTCGCCCAGCAGGAAAGCGTATCCCGTGCCGCGGGCTTGCTCAACCTCTCGCAATCGGCGGCGAGCACCTCGATCACCGAGCTAGAGCGCCAGTCCAGCTGCCAGCTGTTCGACCGCGCCGGCAAACGGCTGAGCCTTAACGCCTTGGGCAAGCAGCTATTGCCACAAGCCGTGGCGCTGCTCGACCAGGCCAAGGAAATCGAAGACTTGCTCAACGGCAAGTCCGGTTTCGGCTCCCTGGCGGTCGGCGCGACCCTGACCATTGGCAATTACCTGGCGACCTTGCTGATCGGCAGCTTCATGCAACGCCATCCCGAAAGCCAGGTGAAGCTGCATGTACAAAACACAGCCAATATCGTGCAACAAGTCGCTCACTACGAAATTGATCTGGGTCTAATCGAAGGCGACTGCAGCCACCCGGACATCGAAGTGCAAAGTTGGGTCGAGGACGAACTGGTGGTTTTTTGTGCGCCTCAGCATCCATTGGCCAAGCGCGGGAAGGCGAGCATGGAGGAGCTGACCCACGAGGCGTGGATCCTGCGCGAGCAAGGCTCTGGCACACGGCTGACCTTCGACCAGGCGATGCGTCACCATCGCAGCACACTCAATATCCGACTCGAGCTGGAACACACCGAAGCGATCAAACGCGCGGTAGAGTCGGGATTGGGGATTGGCTGTATTTCGAGATTGGCACTGCGCGATGCCTTCCGCCGTGGCAGCCTGGTGCCGGTGGAAACGCCGGATCTGGACCTGGCGCGACAGTTCTACTTCATCTGGCACAAACAGAAATATCAGACCTCGGCGATGCGCGAGTTTCTCGACCTGTGCCGCGCGTTCACCGCCGGGGTTCAGCGCAGCGACGAGATCGTCCTGCCCACTATCGCTTAAAGCAGAATCACCGCCCACACCAGCGCGATCATGCTCAACGCCACGAGCTGAGCGGCGCTGCCCATGTCCTTGGCGTTCTTGGACAGCGGGTGCAACTCAAGGGAAATGCGGTCGATGGCCGCTTCCACCGCCGAATTGAGCAATTCGACAATCAACGCCAACAGGCAGACCGCGATCAGCAACGCCTGTTCGACACGGCTGACGTTCAGAAAGAACGAAAGCGGGATCAGGATGGCATTCAGCAGCACCAGTTGCCGAAAAGCCGCTTCGCCGGTGAAGGCTGCGCGCAAACCGTCCAGCGAGTAACCGGAGGCGTTAAGGATACGTTTTAGGCCGGTTTGGCCTTTGAAAGGTGACATAGGGTGGGCAACTGACCAAAAAAAGAGTGGGGAAACTAGATCAACCAAAGTCAAAAAAGCGTGAATAAGCCAATACTTAGTGGCTCGAAATTGACTCAAGTTGTTGCAGAAGCAGCGCGGCCTGGGTGCGGGTACGCACATTCAGCTTACGAAAAATCGCCGTGACATGCGCCTTGATCGTCGCTTCGGAAACGCTCAGCTCGTAAGCAATCTGCTTGTTCAGCAAGCCCTCACAGACCATGGTCAACACCCGGAATTGCTGGGGCGTCAGGCTGGCGAGGCCTT
The DNA here is from genome assembly GCF_024809425.1 of Pseudomonas sp. JAI111. Taxonomy (NCBI): domain Bacteria; kingdom Pseudomonadati; phylum Pseudomonadota; class Gammaproteobacteria; order Pseudomonadales; family Pseudomonadaceae; genus Pseudomonas; species Pseudomonas sp. JAI111. Next base: position 1,370,375 of record NZ_JANUCB010000001.1, read on the forward strand.
CACTGGCGGCCTTGGCTTCTGCGGAAACACTCACCGCTTCGAACGCTTGAGGCGGCCAGAACACATCGCCGTCGAGCACCGCGCGAACGGCTTTCTGGATGACGCTCAGGTCACTGGACTTGGGAATGAAGCCACTGGCGCCAAATTCGCGGGATTTCACCATGATCGAGGCCTCTTCCTGGGCCGAGACCATGACCACCGGAATCTGCGGGTACTGGCCGCGCAACAGCACCAGCCCGGAAAAACCGTAAGCCCCCGGCATGTTGAGGTCCAGCAGCACCAGATCCCAATCGGCCTTTTCATCCAGACGGGTTTCCAGCTCGGCAATGCTCGCCACTTCCACCAGACGGACATCCGGGCCTAGGCCCAGGGTCAACGCTTGATGCAGCGCGCTACGAAAAAGAGGGTGGTCATCGGCAATCAGGATTTCGTATGTGGCCATTTTTCAAATGATCCTGTTTTTCAAACAACTCCAGGTGCAGCCACGCAGATGCACCAACAGGGCACGTTCAACGCCAATCACATGGCTATTCACGTAAAAATACGGCGTATCAAACGATGGCCGCGCCCTAATCGGCGCCAAGCATGCCCAGCGAAACCGGGGTGGTCAAGATGCATAACCGGTACAGTTCTTTGCAGTATGGGCGACAATCAGGACACGGCGGGGACGTCGTTATGAATAAACGGCATCAGCTCGGCGTGGGCCGGTGTGGCGAGGTTCATGTCCAGCTGGTTTTTCGCGTCCAGATAATGCTGGCTGAACACGTCGAAATAAGCGTCCAGCGCTGACGCGGCCTCGGTATCACCGGCCAGATCGAGACACAGTGCAGCCACTTCAGCGGTGCACAAATGTTCGCTGCGGGTGGAACGGCGCAGTCGATAGCGTGACAGCTTCTCGGGCAGCAGGCTCAAGATCGGCAAGCGATCAAAATACGGGCTCTTGCGAAAAATCTTGCGGGCTTCGGTCCAGGTGGCGTCCAGCAGAATGAACAGCGGACGCTTGGTGCTATCGGTCTCGACGCTGTTGGTGACGCGTTCGGGTTCAACGTATTCCCCCGGAAAGACCAGATACGGCTGCCATTGCGGATCGGACAACAGCGCCAACAGTTGCTGATCGACTTCAGTACGCGACCAGATGAACGCATGGTTATCGCGCACCACATCGGCAATCAGCCAACCAGTGTTGCTTGGCTTGAACACTTCTTTGTTGGTCATGATCAGGCACACGCCCGAGCGGGCTTCGACCAACGGGCGCCAGGCACACAGGCAATGACTTTCAATCACGCGGCAATCACGGCATCGCGGCGCCCTCCAGCCTCGAGCCTGGATCGGCTTGATGCCCTCCTCCTCTCGCTGGTCGCGCAAGCGGGCGACGGCGTTTGCGGCAAAGCGCAGGGTGACAGTGTTCATCGCAGGCAAAACCGCTGGGGATGGAAAATCGACACGAAAAACACTCGCAAGGGCAAAAAGTCGCGGCAGTTTATCAGAGCAGCCGGTGCAAGCCTGTACCGCCCAGGCCTCCTCCCCTATAATTCTGCGCCACTGAACGCACAGTCATGTGACGGGTCGAATCACCAGTCACTGAACCAGGAGAGTTTCATGCTGCGCCTTATCGTTCCCACCGCTGCCATTTTGCTGGCGTCGTCCTTTAGCGCTCAGGCTGCATCCTTGAGTGAGCAGAATCTCAACAGAGAGCTGCAAAATGTCGCCGTACAAAGCAGTGTTGGCACTCCACGGGCGATCAACGAAGACATTCTTGATCAGGGCTACACCGTTGAAGGCAAGACGCTGATCAATCACTTGAGCGTGCAAAGCAGCCACGCCGACAAGATGCGCGCAGACCCAAAAGCGGTGTATTTCCAGCTTGGCGCCTCTGTGTGCAACAACCCCTCGTACCGCAAACTGATGGCCAAGGGCGCAGTCATGCGTTACGACTTCACTGAAGTGAAGACCAACCGCGCCGTCGGCTCCGCCAGTTATCAGGAATCGGATTGCCCGAAAGCGACCCCGGCCAAGAAGAAGTAATCATCGGGAATTGGCGCGCCGTTGTTCATCCTCGGCGCGCAGTTCTGCCAACAGCGCTTGCAGATAACGTGAGCGCCGGTCGGCCCCTTCCAGACGCCGGCAGCACTCTTCCTCGAGACTCAAATGATTGGTCTCGGCGGATGCCTTCAACAATCGATACAGTTGCGTATCGATCTCCAGAATGACTCTGGCCATCGCTTCCAGCCTCCCTGCACCTCGCCCCTTCGAGCGAAAAATTCCTTGAACTGCATCAACCGATGCGTCGTGCCTTTGACGCAAAGCTGTCGTGTCACGCCTGTAATTTAGTAAATCAGAGCGCCAGACGCTTGGCTTACGTTCAGACGAACGGTGAAATCACTTTGCAAATCGTCAATAAGCGGTTGCCAGGAAAGACTTTGCGGCGCAATCATCAAGCCAGCGAGAATCTCTGCAAGGGTCTAGATTCAGAGTATTAACGATCATCTTTTGTGGCAGAAAAGGGGCTGCCCGACCTGCGTCTAAATTGTGCGAATGTTTCTTTCTCCAAGGGAACAACAAAGCCTGTATGGAAGGAGAAGTTGAATGCCTTACCAACCGAATGACCTCCTGAGCCGTCATTTTGAAGAAAGCGGCCACGACCTCATCAGCAAGGTCGAAGAACAACTCAACCTGGTTTCACCCAACAGCCCCAACACCCCGATTTACCGCGACATGATCCTGACCGTGCTGCGCATGGCCCAGGAAGATCACAACCGCTGGAATGCCAAGATCACCCTGCAAACCCTGCGCGAACTGGAACATGCTTTTCGGGTGCTCGAGCAGTTTCGGGGACGGCGCAAGGTCACCGTTTTTGGCTCGGCCCGTACACCGATCGAACATCCACTGTATGCCTTGGCCCGGGAACTCGGCGCGGCACTCGCGCGCTCGGACCTGATGGTCATTACCGGTGCAGGAGGCGGCATCATGGCCGCCGCCCACGAAGGTGCGGGCCTTGAACACAGTCTGGGATTCAATATCACCCTGCCCTTCGAGCAGCACGCCAATCCCACTGTCCAGGGCACCGCCAACCTGCTGCCATTCCACTTTTTCTTTACCCGCAAGTTGTTCTTCGTCAAAGAGGCCGATGCGCTGGTTCTGTGCCCCGGTGGTTTTGGCACCCTGGATGAAGCGCTCGAAGTGTTGACGCTGATTCAGACCGGTAAAAGCCCGCTGGTGCCTGTGGTACTGCTGGACTCGCCGGGCGGCACCTTCTGGCAAGGCGCGCTGGACTTCATTCACCATCAACTGGAGGAAAATCGCTACATCCTGCCAACCGACATGAAGCTGGTGAGCCTGGTCTACAGCGCCGAAGAAGCGGTGGAGCAGATCAACCAGTTCTACAGCAACTTCCACTCCAGCCGCTGGCTCAAGCATCAGTTCGTGATTCGCATGAACCATAAGCTCAGCGACCGGGCGCTCGAACACATGCAGGAAGCCTTTGCCGACCTGTGCCTGAGCGATCATTTCCATCAGCACGCTTATAGCGGCGAGGAGCATGACGAACCGCAGTTCAGTCATCTGGCGCGACTGGCCTTCAACTTCAACGCTCGGGATCATGGCCGCCTGCGGGCACTGGTGGATTACATCAACCTGCCGGAAAACTGGGCCCATTCAAAACCCCAGCCGCAACAGCGCACGCGCGAACCGTCCAAGGTGACGTGAGGCAAAAAAAAAACGGCCCGCTATCGAAATAGCGGGCCGTTTTTATTAATCATCCATTCCTCGACCACTGAATAAGCGGCTGATCATTTCCATGGAGTATCCCCGATAACTGAGGAAACGCCCTTGCTTGGCACGTTCCCGGGCGTCTATCGGCAGATGCCCGGCAAATTTGCGCCGCCAGGTATCTTCCAGTTGCTCCTGCCAGCTGATACCGCTTTCGCGCAAAGCGAGTTCAATATCTGCACGCTGCAGGCCGCGTTGGCTGAGTTCTTCACGAATACGCAAAGGGCCATAGCCGGAGCGGGCGCGGTAGGAAACGAAACTTTCGAGGTAACGGGATTCGGAGAGCAAACCCTCTTCCGTCAAACGATCGAGTGCGGTGTCGATCATTTCAGGGAGAGCGCCGCGCTGACGCAACTTACGCGTCAGCTCGACTCGACCGTGCTCGCGTCGCGCGAGCAGGTCCATTGCGGTTCGCCGCACCGCGACGAGTGTATCGAGTACGGCGGTCATCGGATCAATCAGATATCAGCGTCAGCCAGGTCATCAGCAGTCTCTTTGACTGGCGATGCTTTGACGTCCGGCGCAGGAGTCAGCAACTTTTCACGCAGTTGCTTCTCGAGCTTGGCGGCGATTTCCGGATTGTCTGCCAGGAACTTGGCCGAGTTGGCCTTGCCCTGACCGATCTTGGTGCCTTCATAGGCATACCAGGCGCCGGACTTCTCAACGAAACCGTGCAGCACGCCCAGGTCGATCATCTCGCCATTGAGGTAGATGCCCTTGCCGTAGAGAATCTGGAACTCGGCCTGACGGAACGGCGAAGCTACCTTGTTCTTCACGACTTTGACGCGGGTTTCGCTACCGACGACTTCATCACCTTCTTTCACCGCGCCAGTACGACGGATGTCCAGACGTACCGAGGCGTAGAACTTCAGCGCGTTACCACCGGTGGTGGTTTCCGGGCTGCCGAACATCACGCCGATCTTCATACGGATCTGGTTGATGAAGATCACCAGGCAGTTGGCGTTCTTGATGTTACCGGTGATTTTACGCAGCGCCTGGGACATCAGACGGGCTTGCAGGCCCACGTGCATGTCGCCCATTTCGCCTTCGATTTCAGCCTTCGGAACCAGCGCGGCCACGGAGTCGACGATGATCACGTCAACCGCGTTGGAACGCACCAGCATGTCGGTGATTTCCAGGGCTTGCTCGCCGGTGTCCGGTTGGGAGACCAGCAGGTCGTCGACGTTGACGCCCAGTTTGCCGGCGTATTCAGGATCGAGTGCGTGTTCGGCGTCGACGAATGCGCAGGTCGCGCCGGCTTTTTGAGCCTGGGCGATCACCGACAGCGTCAGCGTGGTTTTACCGGAGGATTCAGGACCGTAGATTTCAACGATACGACCTTTTGGCAGACCGCCAATGCCGAGCGCGATGTCCAGACCCAGAGAGCCAGTGGAGATAGCCGGGATCGCCTGACGGTCCTGATCGCCCATACGCATTACGGCACCCTTGCCGAATTGACGTTCGATCTGACCCAGGGCCGCAGCCAAGGCTTTCTTCTTGTTGTCGTCCATTAAAGTCCTCACGTAATCAATAAGGCCTGACGGCCAACACCTGTATAAGTAGCCAGTATTATTCCACAGCGTTTCAGGATCGCCTACCCCTGATTTGAGATTTCTCCCGCGGCATGGCGCAGCAGCCCCTCTAGCGCGGCCTTAACCGTTTGTCGGCGGACCTCATCGCGGTTACCGGCGAAGTGTTGCTCCTCGCTGAAGACCCGCTCGCCAACGCCCCAGGCCAGCCACACGGTGCCCACCGGTTTACTTGGAGAACCGCCATCCGGCCCTGCCACGCCGCTGACCGCCACGGCAAAATGCGCCTGGCTTTTGTCCTGTGCACCGCGGACCATCGCCTCTACCACCTCGCGACTGACCGCACCGACCGTATTGAACAACTCGGTCGGCACATTCAACTGCTGGGTTTTCTGGCGATTGGAGTACGTCACATAGCCGGCCTCGAACCACGCCGAGCTCCCCGGGATACGGGTGATCGCCTCGGCGATGCCGCCGCCGGTGCAGGACTCGGCGGTGGTGACGTGGGCATTGAGAACCTGCATGCGCCTGCCAAGCTCAGCGGCCAGCTGGGTGATTTCTTTCACGGGCTTCTCCTGATCGAGCGGAATGGGAACTACCGTACACGAGCAGATCGCGCTTGCAAGGCGCAGGGTTGATCAAAATGTTAGCGAGTGACGGCTCTGATATAAGCCTGACACGCTTGCAGGGCAATCAATCCGCTGTCACCGGCGTCGGTGATGGCGATAATTCGTTGAGCATGCGCCGGGTCAAGTCGGGCTCGCGCACCGCCATGATCCACGCCGCTGGCGCGGGAGGTGGCTGGCATTGAACAGCCTGAGACGGCGTCATCGGCATCGAGGAGGACTGACAAGCGCACATCAGCAGTGGCAAGACGATCGCGCAAGCGACCTTGATCACGTTGGGCATCGCTAAGCGCTCGAAAATGGGTTTGTTCACTGTTTGAAAGACGCTGTTCAAGCGCCAGACGCTTGTCCTGCTCGGCCTGTTGCTGCATTGCCGCAGCCTGCGCCAGCCGATTCAACGCCTCGGCGTGCACGCGAGCCTGTTCCGCCAGTTGCCGGCCATACCGCCAATCCTGGAAGTGCCAGGCCAGCGCCGCCGAGCTTGCGGCCAACACAGCCAGAAACACAACAAGACCAATTGCCCGGCAGGAAACCGGCGTCAGACCGAAGACTGGCATAGCACCGCCCTCGCCCGCGCCCACAACAACAGACGATCCTGCAGGCCGTTAAGCCCACCGTTGATGCGACGAGTGATGCTGTTGAACTGGTCGCGGTCGGCCAGTTCGTTGAGGCCATTTTTTTGCCAGAACCACGCGGCGGATTCGGCGGCCCATTGGGGTTTTTCCAGGAGTTCTGGCAGAAACAGCAAACGGTCGTCGCCGAACAGTCCGAGACTGCATTCACGATAATTGTCGCGGCCGGTAATCTGGATCAGGCCCCTGCCGCGGTACTTTTGACCGTCACCGTCGGGTGCGGGCGTATTGCCCAAACGGGCGGCCAACGCGCCGGTGTCGTATTTGCTTAGATATTGCTCGCTGCCAAGCTCGCGCACGTACTGCAACTGCCCGGATTCATGGCCGACTTGCGCGAGGAAAGCGGCAATGCGTTTCGGGGTGTTGATATTGAAGCGAGCCATTGCGTTGTTGAGTGCGCAAATGAAAACGCCCGCTTGGGGGCGGGCGTTGGGCATGATGGTTTCCAGCATTTGTTGCGTAACAGTCATGGTGACCTCCATGGAAAGGATGGAAAGTTACTCAGCCGCCATTGGCACAAAGCACTCAGTGCGCCAAGGACCGAGCGTCCAGGCAGGTCGCCTCGATTGAACAGCGATAGCTGTTCTGACGACTGCCACTGGCCGTAACCTTGTCGATTGACCAGCGACCGCGCATGAAATCGGGCCACGTACTGTCCAGCAGCACCAGACCTTCGGCGGACAAACCTGGATTGCCGGGACAGTCGATCTTCACCTTCAATGCTTCACGCATCATCCGGCGCACCTCGCCCTCAGCGGCGGCCCGGGCGTCGTTTGCACTTTGATAGCGTTGACGAAGGGTCTTGAACGGCGCGATGCCGCTTTCCTCGACACGCACTTTCCCGGCGGCTGCATCCCACCAACTGGTTTTGCAGCCCTGGTATTTCGCCCGAGCGGTTTCTTCGAGAGTTGCCGCGATAAAAGCCTCCTCGCCCGGACGATTGTCAGTCGTCACGGAGAGCTTTATGTCCGGCATGACATTGCCCGACAGCGACTTCGCCTGACCACGTCGCGCCAGCACATACAAATCGTTGATCGGCTTGGCGACACCGTCATGGAGAGTGGCCAACCGGGTCAGAAACCCCATGTCCGTCTCGTTGGACTGGTCGATGTGTTCAATCTGGATCTGCGCCAGTTCAGGGGCGACGCGCGGTGAAAATCCGTGCCTGGACGTCAACTGGCGAAACAGCGTCCCCACGGTGGTCGGACCATGGCTGACGGATCGCCGTTGCTTGAAGCCGGTTTCATCCGCAGCACTGAACGGTGCCGCCGTGGCCACCAGCGTCATACGCAAGGGAAACAGCGTCGGCGTGCGCCGGGTGATCACGAATTCGCCTTTATCAACCAGGCCCGACTCCACATAGCCCACTCGCAAGCCGATTTTTCCGCCCAGGCTCGGCAATCCTTCGAGTCCATCCAGATTAATGGTCAGCGTCAGTTGATCGGACTCTATCCCCGCCGCATCGATGTGCTGCCATGAAATCAAGCGCTCGTTGAGCAGCGCAGCATTCGCGCCGTAAATCTCCACCGAGGGTGTGAAACCAAGTGACATGCAGCCTCCTTAATCCCAGGCCGAAGCCAGCTTGGGTGCAATGGGTTTTGAGTCCAGCTCGGGCAAGAGCACCCGCACACCCGCCGGCAATACCGGACCATATTCGGCGAGCCCCGGATTGAGGCGCCAAAGCGACTCTTCGGCGGCATCGTCACAGCGCTCAAGCGCACGGTAGAGCAGCAGATTCACCGAATCACCGGCGATACTTCGAACATTACGCATTGGCGTACTCCATCAAATCGATGACCCAATCGACCACCATCGCGGTGCCGTCATCAATCACGTACGACTGGGTTTCGGACACCAAGACGATCAGCCATTGCCCCCAATTTTGGCCGGTGCCGTCAACCAATGGCACCGCGGCGTGCAGCGCCTGCATAGCACGCAATTCGTCAAGCCGTTCCATGGCCGTCGCGTACATCGATTTGCCCGTTATCTTCAGTTTTTGCAGGCCTTCGCCGGTCTGACTGGATAGGGGCTTACTGCTGGCAGTTTCGATAACCTTCCAGCCACCGTCCGAATTACGTATCAAGTTGTGGTACGCGAAGTTTCTGGACAGGCCGAAAATGAAATTGCCCAACACCATTTGCTGACGCATCAGCTACCTCCATCGGTCAGGGCCGCGTCACTTCGCATGGCGAGTGAGTTGGGCATGGTCATAAGTCCGAATTGGCCCGTGATCTGTTGCACAACCAGATTCGCCAACTGACTGGCGCTGGCCTGATCCTGGCCATTGATGTAAATGTTCGCCGTCATCGAGTTCTGCTGACTGCTCGTTTGGGCACTAGTCAGGTCTTTGCTGACCTGGTCCGGTGCGGCGAGTTGGTCGGCAGGTGCGGCAAGTTTTTCGCCCAGCCATTCCCCTCCCCAACTGCCTGCCATGCCGCCCAACAAACCACCAATCACTCCACCGACTGCCGTGCCCAGAATGGGCACGACGCTGCCGATCATTGCACCGGCAGCGGCACCGGCATACGTCCCCGCTAGCCCGCCACCTGCGGAGCCCAGGGCCCCGCCGACAGCTTTGGTGTTTCCCTCCTCCAGGCCTTTGACGACATCGTAGCCAGCGCTGAGTAGCCTCAGTGGTGCGATCCGTTTAGTGACCGCCGAACCCATTTTAGCGGCGCTCAGCAAGCGACTTCTTGTCGACATGCGTGGCAGTTTTGGCGCAGGTTTGCTCGAGCTTTTACCTGGGGTGCCGCCTTTTTCTTGACTGGCACCCAGATTCTTCCTTTTGCCCTTGCGAGCTCGCTCCTTCACGTCAATCGTTGCGTCAGACACCTCGGGAATCGGTCGCGCACCGGCCAGAGCCAAAAGCCTGGTCGCCGCGGCGGTGATGGCGGAGGCCATCGCGACCTTGATTTCAGCGCCGCGCGCCACTGCGAGCACCCCGGCTAGCACCAGCAATCCTGCTGTGGTTTTAGGCTGTGCTTCAGCAACGCTACTCAAGCCATCGGCCAACGCGCCTAGCGATACCATCAAGCCGTCGGTCAACGGTGCGAGAGCATTGCCTCCCGCCGCCAACATCCGGTTGTTACTCGCATCGAGTGCGTTCCACCGCCCTTGAGAGGTTTCTCCCAGCGCTTCGGCGGTTTTCGCGACGGAGCCTGTGAACGTTGGCAGTGTCCCGTCTTTGGTTCTCTCGGACACCAGCAAAAGAGCATTCCGGGCATCTTCCGGCTTCTTCAACAGCTCAAGAATCCCCGTGTTATCGTCGAACAGTGTTTTAGTCAGCGACTGCTGTTCTTTTGGGGATTTGCTGCTCAGAGCTTCAAGTACCTGATTGATCGTTCCGAGGGCGTCAGTGCGCAGGCCGTCCGCTATCATTGCGGGACTGAATTTTGGGTTAAGTTCCGCCCAGGCCTTACGTTGCTCCGGTGAAGCCGTGTCCCCTTTGGCCAACCCGGTGGTGAAGCTCTTCAAAGCCACACCGGCGCCGGCCTTGTCCACACCGCTATTCAAGAACGCTGCAGCGAGGGCCGCTACTTGTTCAGGCAACAAGCCCGAAGCAATGCCAGCTTCACCACTCTGTTGCACGACTGAGCCGATATCGGCTGCATTGACATTCAAACCACTGTTGCCGAGGTGGTTGGTCGCATCTGCCAGATTCTGGCTTTGGACCCGATCCAGCTTCATCGAAGAGCGCCAACCCAGCAGCATCTCGCTGGCGGCCTTGATATCGAGGTTGAATGCCGACGCCATCACCGCGCTATCGCGAGTGAAGTTCAGCAATGCCTCCTGTTTTTGGGATGGCTCAAGCCCACGCCCGCCCCCCGACTTCGCCGCCGCCAATTCGACCTGAGCCAGTTGAACCGCCGTTGCCCCACTCGGGGCGACCTGCTTGTCAGTGGCCATATCTTGAGTGGCTTTCGACAAATTCTGTAACTGGGCATCGTCCAGTTTCAGTACCTGATTAAGCTCGACCATCGCGAACTCTGTCGCCATCGCAGACTTGAGCATGGCTGGCGGGGCTCGCTGGTCGACCTCGGCCTTGAGCTTCGACTTCGCCTCGCTGGGTGACGCAGGGGCCGATGCGTTCGTTTTGAGCAGCGACTGCTGCGACGAAAGGGTGCTGTTCAACGATGCCAAGGTTTCGCGCAGCTTTTCCTGCGCGTCTACCAACAGATGGATGTCGAGGCTCGCTGTGGTGAGTGCCACGTTCAGACCTGACAAAGGATCTGCGCTACCAGCAAGCCCCGACATTTGTGATGCACTGCCGAGTTGCGGCAGCTCAATTCGATTTATTTCCGCACCGGGCGGCGAATATTTGCTCTCGGCCATCCCGCTCTACTCCTTTTTCACGCCAAGGCGAGTGATCGCTATGTCGTATCGGCGCAATGCCTTGCCGGCGTCCCATTCCAGAATTTCCGCCTCACTTATCGAGTAAATGAGCGGCACGACATCGAGGATTACTTCGATGTCGCGCTCCGAAAGAAGTCCGCCGGTTTGTTTAAAAAATCGTCGATGCGTACCTGAAGCTGTGTCCAGTCAGGCACGGTCAACAGATCCAGGTCGGGAAGCATCAAGCCGGTGCAATGGGCGGTGATGAACTCGGCGCGTTCCTTGGCCGTTTTCAGTTTTTTCATCGCCTTGGTGGCGCGCAGGACCGGCATTTCCAGGGTGAGCGAAGTCAGGCTGCGTCCCGCTGCATTGAGCGGTTGCAGCAGTTGAACTTGATCGGGATCGTCCACGGCTACGGCTTCGATATCCGGCTGTAAAAAATATGACGCCGGACGGGTCGACATCTCATGCACGTACTGCGCGATGCTCACGTAGTCCGGGCGTTTGAGCTGGTCGAGTTCCTTGACCGAAAGACCGGTGGCTAATTTGGCCAGTTCGAAAAACTGGTCGTCCTCATCGTCGCCGGCACGGGCCAGGGCCTCTTTCTGTGCGGCGTAGTACAACGGCTTGAGTTGAATCTGTTCGATGGCCGACTGATCGTCGCCGGTGATCGGCGACAACAGGGCATGAACGGGAGGTGTCCAGGACATGAAATGAATTCCTTGGGTGTGCAACCTATGGGAACGAGCCGGCTCCCACAGGGACTGCGTTTAACCGAGTTGTATTGAGGTAGTGCGAGGGGTTATGTGATCAGCACTGCGCGGCGGGCATCACCGAGAATATCCACGCCGTTGAGCATGAACTTCTGGGTACGCACGTCGATGTCGATCACCGGGATGCCGTTTTCGAGACGGTTGTAGGTGCGGCAGGAGAGTTCGAGGGTGGTCTTGGGTTTATCGCCCATTTTCAGCGCAGCTTCTCCAAGAGATTTCAACTTGCCGCCGACGGTGTGATAGGTGAACCAGGTGTTGCCGTCCTGATCCTGTCCCGCTTCACGCACATTCAGCAGAATGTCGTCGCCCAGTTTCACTCCCAGGGCAAGCATGATTTCCGGACCGGCGCCTTGCAGAATGAGGGTCGCGCCCAGCACTTTGCCGCTCTTGGCCATTTCCTCGGCGATGAAGCGTCCGCCGGTCATTGGTTCCATATCGAACTCGATCTTCGGCGGGGTGAACTCTTCCACGGTCGCCGACAACGGCAGGCCTTGCAGGGTGGCCGCGATGGCCTGTCTTACACGGTTGGTAAACATTAGAGAACATCCTCCAGGAACTGCTCGATGATTTCATCGCGGGCGTTGAGTTGATAAACCATGTGTTCGTTCGGCGCGTAGCGGCCGTAGTCGATGACGATGAACCAGGTGCCGTTTTTGTACTTCTCAACGCTGTTCAATTCCGGGTGCAGGTACACGCTGCCGCCAGGGATGGTTTCGTCGGCGACCAGGGTTTGCAGCCAGTCGTTGATGCGCTTGACCTCCTGATCCATGAACGACTTGGTCAGGTTCTTCGCCATGGCTTTCTGGCCGGCCTTCACCAGCTTGCGGCTGATCGCGTCTTCAAGGCCGACGTAGCTGATAAACTTGCCGGTGATGGAGCGGTTACCCAGCAGCGAGAAGCCACCGAGGACAGTGCGGGCGTAGTAGCTGATGCCGTAGCGGTTGAGCAGATCGCCTTCGGTGGAGGTGTCGAGAATGTTGTATTCCACGACTCGCGACACGTCTTCGGCGTAGGTCACCTGGTTGCCCGGGCTCTCCCACTGCTTGACCTTGGCAAGCGCGGCAATGGCCAGGCTCGATGGCGACAGGAAGACGTTTTTCTTCGCCGCCTTGGAGTAAACGGCCGGCATGTTGTGCACGACCAGGCAGCGGTCGAAACCGAGGTCTGCACCGCCCAGTTCCTGGCTGTAAGTCACTTGATCAGCGACCGAGGCGTCCTTGCCGTCGAGCACCACCCGCGCCTTGATGCGCTTGCCGAACGAGGCGAACTCGCTGGCCACGGCTTTGGTGCCGGTGAAGCCTGGTGCGCCGATGATGGTCAGGTCTTCCGGCACACCGCTCAGTGCGGCCAGGCCGAGTTTGCGACCGGTCACTGGCTCGATGCCGCCAATCACGTTGTTGATGGTGTCAGCCGGGGCCGCGCCCTCTTCGACGATGACCACGTAGACCGGCACCTTGACCACTTTCAGAATCTGGAACACCGCGTGGAACAAGGTGCCCGATTCAGTGCCGGTCGGATCGAGCAGCGCCTGGGTGGTGAAGCTGTTAATGCGGAACGGGGAGTTACGCGGAATCAGCGGATCGGCCTTCGGCGCGGTGCCGATCAAGCCAATGACGTTGTCACCGAGACCACCCATGGCCTCGGGGGATTCGGAAGCTTTGACGGTAATGCCGTTGTGCTCGAAGTTCAAAACCTCAGCCATGGTTATTCAGCCTTCTTGGCAGCGGCCGGTTCGGCCTGAGTGGATGTGGATTTCAGCTCCAGGCGACCGGCACTTAGCAGCGCGTTGGCTTCGACATCGAGCAGGTCGAGTTCCTGGCCAGCGGTCGACCAGTGACCACGCCCGACAGGGAACGGGACGAGGACGGTGTAGGTTTGGCGTTCTGCCATTTTGGGTTTCTCCATAAACGAAAAAGCCCCTTGGTTTTAAGAAGGGGCTGTTGGGTGTAAATAGCGGATAAGAAAACGCCCCGACGGTGCGGGGCGTTTATTGGATTTGTTCGCAAAGCCACGACGGAACCGCAGGACGGTGCTCGCTCAATGGAAACCCTCCAGCTTCCGGCCAATTTCGAAGCGTACGGCGATAGGTTTGCAGCTCCGCATACTGCGTCGTAGAAAGTGTGGTCCCGATGCCTTCCTCTTGTTCGTCACGGTGCCGCACAACCAGTGAGTCAGTTCTCGTCAACTGGGCATCTCGCCAAATTCGTTCGTAGCCTGACAGCTCTTCAGCAGACAGCAGTGGCGGATCGACCAAAATCGGGTAACCATCAGATTGACGTGCAGCTACCTTCTTGGGACTGATCGATAAGCCATGAAGGATGCCCTGCCAATATTCCAAAGGAACTTCTAAAACATCATCCGGAATATCTTCGCCATTAAGACCTGGTTGATAAGCGCCACAGGTACTCGGACTGAAAAAAATCACTTGATCACTCATTTAATACCCCACTGCACGCCAATGAACGGCCCAGACAGCACCCGGCTGGTTGGCTAGGTTTCTTATTTTTAAAGTGCACCCCTGCTTCGTCTGACTTCCCGAGACTAGAATGACGACAGCGATGTCACCGCCTTCATGGGTACAGACTATTGAACTGAACCCGACAGGAAATGAAATGGGAAATGTGACATAAACATTCCCACTGGCATCAGATTGACCTATTCCCCACTGGTCTAGCATTCCACTAGGATTTGCTTGATACCCACTAGCCTTGAGACTCGATTTGAACAGTGGCGAATATTTGAGTGCTGCATCCCCGGTATCCAGGCTCCAGCCTGGGGCAAGCAGTAAACGTCTAAAGACAGCCATCGTTTGTGCCGCTATTGGAAGAACCCCCTGTGTACCGTTTTGAGTACCAAGCGTTTCACCGCTCCTGGCTTTTACAGTAACTCCGTCAGTACTGAAGATGGTGACTACCCCACCAGGAGGGACCGTTGTCCAATCAGGAAGCGTCGCAGTAGCGGGCACTGTGAAGATAGTAAGCTTGCCAACATCTGAAACAGTAAGTTGCTTATCACCACCGTAATTGGTTTGCCCTGCGTAGCTGCCTAATGCCCGCTGTACATATTCGGTGGTTGCCAAAGTTGTGTCATTGCTAAACACATTCGGCGTCGGAGCTGTAGGCCGGTCAACGAATACAGGCGATGCAAGAGGGGCAAATCCGTTGCTGACATTCTGAAACTCCAGATTTGTCTTCCCGAGCACAATCAAACCATCCGTGACTAGTTGCCACCGCGTATCTGCCTGCGAACTCCCCTGCTCGACTGAAACAATCAGCCCGGAAGTTACTTTCACACCAGTATCGGCATCCTTGGCACGAACCCACACACCGTCCGAGGCAATATAGATGCCGTTATCTTTCGCTAAGGTCTGGTTCTTGACCAACACCCGATCGCCAGAAACTACAGCAACAGCATCAATAGTTTGGGCGCTGCTTAAAACGATATTCGCAGAGGTCGCGACTCGAACCGACTGCTTTGTGTCCAGCTTCGCGAGTTCGTCAGCGACATAGGAAGTCACCCACGCACGCGTCGCCTTCACCACCGTGTCATCAATCAACAACGTCACCAACGACGCATTACTGGTCTCGAAAATCGAGCGAATGTAAAACTCTTTCCCCGAACCCGACGTCGCCAAAACCGGTTTGAACGATTCCGGGTATTTGACGATGGCATACAGAATCCCGGTATCCGTCCAGATTCCGGCCTCGCGCACATACCAGCCGCCAACATCCGGTGGGATGGTCACTTCAGCCAGCAACCAGCTCGGATTCTTCTCATCCTGGAACAGTGCATTGAGTGGCCCGCGCCAGACTTCGCGCTTGAGCGCAGTGTCGGTTGCCGCCGGGTTGTAAACTGCACCACCGCCGTCACCGACGGAAATCTGCGACAGCTTGATCGGTGTGCCCGCCGCCTTGCAGGCAGTTTCGTAGGCAATCCCCGCATTGGTAAGCAGGGTGTAATAGTCGGCCATTTAGGACCCCTGAGGATAAATAGTGGAGGTTTCGACGGCGTAGAGCCCGGCCGCCATAAAGACCTGACCTGAGGCTTCCAGCCCTTCGATGACAATCGGATAAATCGTGGCCAGCTCGCCGCACACAGTGGTGGCACCGATGACGTGTTGACCGAAGGCGCTCAGGCCGACAGAGATTTTCAAAGTGTCGCGTTCGCTTTTGGCGTCCGCCAGGCGTCGATCAAGACGCGCATCGATTTCTTCGCTGTAAGGCTGTTCGGTAAAAGCCCTGACGGAAAAGCTGTAAGGCTGACCGGGTGGCGATTGCTCGTACCAGGCACGCACGTCGGGCTGCAGCTGCAAACCTTTGGCGGCGTTTTCCAGTGCTTTGCGAGTACCTGCCTGCCGCGCGGTTGCCCAGGCGAGCTCTACCGTTAAACGCTTTTCCGCTTCGGGTGCTTCGGAGCTCCACTCGCTGACACCGCGATCCGCGCCGAGGTACGGCAAGAACGCCGATGGTGTTTCGCCGGGGTTCATCAACGCTGGAAACGGCGGCGTTATGCGCTCAAGTAGTTTGCCGAACCCGAGATCCAGCGCCCTCTCCAGCGGTGAACTGTTGGCCGGGAGCAGACTCGGCCCAGGTGTGTCGTCACTCATAACGTATCCACCTCGACCTCGACCCCCGTGCAAAAGGGCGCCTGGAAAGCTGTCGTCACAATTGGCGCCAGCGGTTCAAGGATTTGCAACTGAACCGCACCGGCGTTGTGCAGCGTGTAGTCGATCCAGCTCGGATCGACTCGCCCTTCGAGGCGATGACAGGAATCGGCATAGGCCTGCAACTGTTGCTGCACGGCGACCTTGGTCAGCCCGGAATCGGGACCGGCGTTGATTTTCGCCACCACACGAATTTTGTAGGTCTTGATTTGCGCGCCCTGGACGGTCACCAAGTCTGTTTCAGGCCGCACATCAGGCCGGGCGAAATGCTGGCGAACGCCGTTGAGCAGATCGCCGGACGGCGTGCCATCGCCCTCACGCGCCAACACAGTGACCATCACTTCGCCAGGCGCGGTGCGACGCCCGTTGCCATCCTTGACCTGCGCGGCATAGTCGTCCGGGTTGAAGGTGTACGTGACCGTCACCACGCCCGCCGCCGCCGTTTCGACCTTCACCGCAGGCCGTTCACCCAGGGTGAAAACTTCCCGGCGATACTGCATCCGTGAACCGGCCGCCGGGGCATGGGGTGCCAGGTAATAACGCAACCGGGCGTCGTCATCGCTTTCAAAAACCGCGGGGACGGGCGGGAACGCCGCCGGATCGCCCGGGTCCAGCAATTGACGCTCAAGCCCCATGTCCGCCAAGCGTGCATCCAGGTTGCTGCCGGTGGCCCACCACGCCAGCATTTGCTTGATCCGGGCGTTGTATTTGCGCTCGTGGGTCTGCAGCCGCACACAAAAGGCCTCGAGGGCCAGTGTCAGCAATTCGCTTTCATTTTCCAGACTGTCCTTGAGCTTCGCCGCGCTCTCGGGAGAACGGGCGCCGACGTATTCAACGACGAAGGTCTTGAACTCTGCGAGCAGGTCCTCAAACGCCTCGACGGTGACGATGGCCGGCTCGGCCAACTGATTCTGGCCGGGGATCAACATACTCATGTCACCACCTCGAAGGTTTGTTGACGGTTTTTCCAGGTGCCTGCGAAGCGCAGCAACAATCCCGCCCCCTGCCGGCTGGCCACAATGACTTGCGGTTGAAAATCGCCGATGCCGTTCTGCTTGTTGTAAAACGCTTGCGCCGCATGGCTCTGGGCAAGCATCAGCACGTCGTCGCCGAGGTTTTGGCCCAAGAGATTCGGGATCAACGAGCCGTACAAAGGACGCTTCTGACGAGTGCCCAAAGGCGTGGTCAGCGCTCGGGTCGCGCGCTGCACAAATTGCGGCCAGTCATCGACTGATGCGCCGGTGTTTCTATCGATTCCTATCATGGAAAACTCTTTAGGCAGTGCTAATGACTCGACCCTGGTGATCCACCAAGGGGCCGCTCAGGTGCACACCGGATGCGTCGAGCAGTAAACCGCTCGCGCCCAGTTGCAGTTGGATCGCCTTAGGCGTCATGACCAACCGGGCTGGGCCGATGCTAAGTTCGAGCGATTCGCGAGAGCCGGTGAAGGTTGTCGGGCCGTTTTGCCAGTGCAGAGCATGACTGGCGTCGTCGTAGCCACTTTCGGTGCCGTCCTGATAGCGGCGTCGCGTCAGCGAAGCCTGCGTTGAGGCCGGCGGAAACTGACCACCATTGAGACCGAACAGTGCAACGGACTGACCGCTGCTATCGCCGCCGCCATGGTTCAGCAGCACGCACTGTTCACCGATGGAGGGAATGCGTGACTCGCTTTGTGAGCCGGCGCTCGGGTTAAAGAATCTGATAGCGGGGCTCAGTAGTTCACCGTGGCGAACCTTGCACGTGTTGCTGGCCGCATCGACTTCCTCGCACACGCCAATCCGGCAGAGACTGTCGGTACGCCGATTCAGGTCTTCAATCTCGGTTTGCATCTGCGCCAGACGTTCGATGATCGGGCCCAGGTGCTGACTGATAAGGACATCGAACATGGATTACCCCTCCAGTGCCTGGTATTGGTCTGGATCGTCGATGTTCGACACCTCCCAGGTACGGGCAAATTTAGGCGTGCCCACGGGGTCGTCCTGCAGCAATGGCCCGAGGTACAAAGTCTGGGTAAATGAAACGGTCCAGGTGTTGTATTCCCGGGCGCCGCTGATGAACGTCGAGGCAATGCCATCGATGTTCAACGGCAGATCGCACTGATCGCCGGGCAGTTTCCAGCGGTTATCAGTGACCAGGTTTTTCAATTCGCTGCCCAGATCGCAGGCTGCCAGGCCGGAAACGGGCGACACGACTTGCAGCGAAACCGTCAGCGCATGAGCAATGCGCCCGTCATTGGCCCGACTGCCCGGCGCATCGTGCTGGAGTGCAATCAAAACCCAAGCGAGATTATCTGTGTTGTCGAAATCTTGAGGGCTCCCGACATTCAAACCGGGAACGGCGATGCGCAATGCCTCGGCAATGGCGGAAAACAGCTGTGAAGGTTTTTCAATGACGACCGGCATTAATGGCCTCCTGTCAGAGTTGAATGTGAGGGTTCGAGATGTCGCCTCACTGTTGATCAGGGCGAGATTCGCGCGGCGGCACTTCGCAAACACCAATCCGCTTGGCCGCCCAGCGCTCATAAAGGCCAATCGCAACGTCCGCCCCGGCCATCGCCGTCAGGCAACCAAACGCGCAGGCAGCCCAGATCGACACGCCGGCGGCGTACAGCAGCATGATTGCCGAGACCCCGCAGATGACGCAGGCCCCGGAACGCAGGGCCAGGCGCCGCAGCAGCGCCCAGCCTCGGGCGCCGTCCTTGTCGGCGCGCCACATTTCGCCGGACACCCCGCCCACCAGGGCGAGGACGATGACAAGCCAGATCGGCATGTCCAGCAACGCTTGTTGCTCGTTTGTCATGTCACGCCTCCTGGGGTGATTGATGAGTGTTGTGTTTGTGTTTGAACCGGTGCCGATTGAGAAATCGGCGACAGGTAGGCATTCCAAAAAGCCCGGTATTACTCCGGGCTTTTCAGTAATGCGGTCCTGCTGACCTTTCGGCGCTACTGGCGCGGTACGAGTCCATTCGAATTGTTTTTCCGACCGCGGTCCCTGCCCGCCGGATAACTGCTTCTGGTGCTTTACGCTGCACACCCGGGTCAGTTGCCAACCCTCTGAACCGTTGAGGCCGGTTCATCGCTGCCTTTTTGGTGGAACTAAAGAGCTTCGTTTCGAGCTGCTTTGTTGAGCGGCTTGAGACAAAGAATATGCATGGATGCATATACAGTCAATGCACAAATGCATTTATTTATGCATTTGAATTGCGTTGATGCATGACAAGCCTGCAAACAAAGGCACTGATTGCTTTCGGAAGGCGAAAAAAAACCCGCTCGATGGCGGGTTTATCTGACAGTGATGAGGTTAACGGGCGTACATGCCCCACCAGAAGACGTGACCGAGGATGACGATTTGCTCTTCCTGGATTTCCTGGAAGGTGTAGTCCTCGTCCGGGTGTTCATCGCGATTGAAGCTGCGCAGGCGAATGCCGGTCGGCAGGCGATACAGCTGCTTAACCCGCAACTGGCCGTTGTGGTTGATGGCATAAAGATCGCCGTCGACGATGTCGCCAATCGCGCACTTGCCGGCATTCACCCCGACAGTGGCACCATCGCGCAACACCGGCAGCATACTGTTGCCACGCACCGTCACGCATTTGGCCTGGTCGAACTGCACACCGTTGTGACGCAGACTGCGCTTGCCGAAGCGCAGGCTAGAGCGCTCGCTCTCTTCGATGACGAATCTTCCTGATCCAGCAGCCAATTCAACCTCGCGAAGAAAGGGGACGGACACTTCGTCGTCATCGACGGGCGTATCGTCGTCCCACAGACTTATGTCCTTGAGTTCGGAATGCAATTGATCGCGCCCGGCATTGGCGGTG
Organism: Pseudomonas sp. JAI111; assembly: GCF_024809425.1. Classification (NCBI taxonomy): domain Bacteria; kingdom Pseudomonadati; phylum Pseudomonadota; class Gammaproteobacteria; order Pseudomonadales; family Pseudomonadaceae; genus Pseudomonas; species Pseudomonas sp. JAI111. The sequence goes on from NZ_JANUCB010000001.1 coordinate 1,390,515, forward strand.
GTCGCGACATCCGCGCGCCCGCGCAACTGATCGGTGCTCACGGCGAAGTACTCGGCGATTTTCGAGATGTGTTTATCCGAAGGATCGACGATCTTCCCGCTGAGGATCCGCGAGAGCGTGGATTGAGGCACGCCGGTGCGACGGTGAAGCTCCGTGGGGGAGATCCCGTGCTGATCGAGCAGCGCTCTTAAGACGGTAGAAACATTGCGTTTTTGCATAACGCGCATAGTGCTTGATCTTTTTTACGAAGACAAATGCTGTTTTGCATAAATCATGCATAGCCAACCGAAAAGACAGGCAAAGCGTTCATGCCTGCGTCGAGCGGACTGCCCATGTTAATCTTGCGCCCATTGCGCAAAAGCCGGCCGATGCCTCTTCCTTTGCCCTACACCTTTGAACGAGTTTTCCTGAATTCCCGATGAATAAAGCCCTCTCCGACCTGTCCTCCCACACGCCAATGATGCAGCAATACTGGCGCCTGAAGAACCAGCACCCCGATCAGCTGATGTTCTATCGCATGGGCGACTTCTACGAGATCTTCTACGAAGACGCGAAGAAGGCCGCCAAGTTGCTGGACATCACCCTGACGGCCCGTGGGCAATCGGCGGGGCAGGCAATTCCTATGTGTGGGATTCCTTACCACGCGGCTGAAGGTTACCTGGCGAAACTGGTCAAGCTGGGCGAATCGGTGGTGATCTGTGAGCAGGTCGGCGACCCGGCCACCAGCAAAGGGCCGGTAGATCGTCAGGTGGTGCGGATCATCACGCCGGGTACGGTCAGTGATGAAGCGCTGCTCGATGAGCGCCGGGATAACCTGATCGCGGCGGTACTGGGTGACGAGCGTCTGTTCGGCCTGGCTGTGCTCGATATCACCAGCGGCAACTTTACGGTGCTGGAGATCAAAGGCTGGGAAAACCTGCTGGCAGAGCTGGAGCGGGTCAATCCGGTGGAGCTGATGATCCCGGATGACTGGCCGAAAGATTTGCCGGCGGAAAAACGTCGTGGGGTTCGTCGCCGTGCGCCGTGGGATTTCGAGCGCGACTCGGCGTTGAAAAGTCTTTGCCAACAGTTCTCCACCCAGGACCTGAAAGGTTTCGGCTGCGAGAACCTGACCCTGGCCATCGGCGCGGCCGGTTGCTTGCTCAGTTACGCCAAGGAAACCCAGCGCACCGCCCTGCCCCACCTTCGTAGCCTGCGCCATGAACGCCTGGATGACACCGTGGTGCTGGACGGCGCGAGCCGTCGCAACCTGGAGCTGGACACCAACCTGGCCGGTGGTCGCGACAATACGCTGCAATCGGTGGTCGATCGCTGCCAGACGGCCATGGGCAGTCGTTTGCTGACTCGCTGGCTGAACCGTCCGCTGCGCGATCTCACTGTATTGCTGGCGCGCCAGACGTCGATCACGTGCCTGCTCGACGGTTACCGTTTCGAAAAACTGCAACCGCAGCTCAAGGAAATCGGCGACATCGAGCGGATTCTGGCGCGGATCGGTTTGCGTAACGCCCGTCCCCGGGACCTGGCGCGTCTGCGCGATGCACTCGGCGCACTGCCAGAGCTGCAAGCGGCGATGACCGAGCTCGAAGCGCCGCACATCATTCAACTGGCGAAGACCACCAGCACCTACCCGGAACTCGCGGCGCTGCTGGAAAAAGCCATCATCGACAATCCACCTGCGGTCATCCGTGATGGCGGCGTGTTGAAGACCGGTTACGACAGCGAACTCGACGATCTGCAATCGCTCAGCGAGAACGCCGGGCAGTTCCTGATTGATCTGGAGGCACGCGAGAAAGCTCGCACCGGTCTGTCGCACTTGAAGGTCGGGTACAACCGCATTCACGGCTACTTCATCGAACTGCCGAGCAAGCAGGCCGAGTCGGCACCGGCCGATTACATTCGCCGCCAGACGCTCAAAGGTGCCGAGCGCTTCATTACGCCGGAACTCAAAGCGTTCGAAGACAAGGCATTGTCAGCCAAAAGCCGTGCGCTGGCCCGCGAGAAGATGCTGTACGAAGCGCTGCTCGAAGACTTGATCGCCCAACTGCCACCGTTGCAGGACACTGCCGCGGCACTGGCTGAACTGGACGTGCTGAGCAACCTGGCTGAGCGCGCGCTGAACCTGGACCTGAACTGCCCGCGCTTCGTTGATGAGCCGTGCATGCGTATCACCCAGGGTCGTCACCCGGTGGTCGAGCAAGTACTGACCACGCCGTTCGTGGCCAACGACCTGAGCCTCGACGACAACACGCGCATGCTTGTGATTACCGGTCCGAACATGGGCGGTAAATCCACTTACATGCGCCAGACCGCGTTGATCGTGTTGCTGGCGCACATCGGCAGTTTCGTGCCGGCGGCCAGTTGCGAATTGTCCCTGGTGGACCGGATCTTTACCCGGATCGGCTCCAGCGATGACCTGGCCGGTGGACGGTCGACTTTCATGGTCGAAATGAGCGAAACCGCGAACATTCTGCACAACGCCACCGAACGCAGCCTGGTGCTGATGGACGAAGTCGGTCGCGGCACCAGCACCTTCGACGGCCTTTCGCTAGCCTGGGCCGCGGCGGAACGTCTGGCGCATCTGCGCGCTTACACACTGTTCGCCACCCACTACTTCGAGCTGACGGTGCTACCAGAGGCGCAACCACTGGTGGCCAACGTTCACCTCAATGCCACCGAGCACAACGAGCGCATCGTGTTCCTGCACCACGTTCTGCCCGGCCCTGCCAGCCAGAGCTACGGCCTGGCGGTTGCGCAGCTGGCAGGCGTGCCAAGTGAAGTGATTGTGCGCGCTCGTGAGCATTTGGGCCGCCTGGAAGCCACCGCACTGCCCCACGAAGTGCCCAAGCCCGCCAAAGGCAAACCGGCCGCGCCGCAGCAAAGCGATATGTTCGCCAGTCTGCCGCATCCGGTGCTCGATGAACTGGCTAAACTTGATCTGGACGACATGACGCCGCGTCGCGCACTAGAAATGCTCTATACACTAAAGACACGGGTCTAACGCACTTGCCTGCAAGCTGTTAGAATCTCGCGCGGTTTGGGATGCTGCTGGCTAATAGCCTGGCCTGCAGATTATCGCTCCCAAACCTGGCGACCCCAACGTGAAGGGGCTCCGCTGCCGCCGCCTGAGGAGAAAATTAGAATGACCTTCGTCGTCACCGACAACTGCATCAAGTGCAAGTACACCGACTGCGTAGAAGTCTGTCCGGTGGACTGCTTTTACGAAGGCCCGAACTTCCTGGTGATTCACCCGGATGAGTGCATCGACTGCGCACTGTGCGAACCAGAATGCCCTGCCGTGGCCATCTTCTCTGAAGATGAAGTCCCGGAAGATATGCAGCAATTCATTCAGCTGAACGTTGAGTTGGCCGAAATCTGGCCCAACATCACCGAGAAGAAAGATCCGCTGCCAGACGCTGAAGAGTGGGATGGCAAGAAAGACAAGATTAAAGAACTCGAACGCTGATTTTCCCGCGCGTTCTGGAAAAGGCCCCTCGTGGGCCTTTTTGCTTTTCTGCAGACAAAAAAAGGGGCGGTTTGACCCGCCCACATTTTTTCCCTATTCCCTGTATTCCTTTTCATCGTCCTGATGAATCGCTTCCTGCGATGTCCATTCCCCCCTTCCTTGAAGGGCGTGTCGATCCGTCGACACAATTCAGATACTAGAGAAATCCCTGCCAAGCGCAATTGACCCAGATCGCCAAAATCGACTGTCACATGCTGTTAACACAATAAAATATCTATACAAATCAATTAGATAAATTTACTCACGTAGGAACATGGGCGACTTCCAACCTGTAAAAATAGTGAACACTTACGAAAGAGTAAGCGAAAACTTACAACGCGATACTACAAAGCAGAGGCGATCACGCTCATCTTCCAGGCAATAAAAAACCCCGAGCCAGTCGGGGCCTTTTATGACCATATAAGCCAATTGCTTATTGAAACAGCGACTCGCTCGACAAGCCGTTCTTCTCAAGAATCTCACGAAGACGCTTGAGGCCTTCCACCTGAATTTGTCTGACCCGCTCCCGGGTCAGGCCAATCTCCAGGCCTACATCTTCAAGTGTGCTGCTCTCGTGGCCACGCAAGCCGAAGCGACGTACCACCACTTCGCGTTGCTTGTCGGTAAGCTCCGAAAGCCATTGATCGATGCTCTGAGACAGGTCGTCGTCCTGCAGCAGTTCACATGGATCGGTTGGACGATCATCGGTAAGGGTGTCCAGCAGGGTTTTATCCGAATCCGGACCCAGCGAGACGTCGACCGAAGAAACCCGCTCGTTCAAGCCGAGCATGCGCTTGACCTCTGCCACTGGTTTTTCCAGCAGGTTGGCGATTTCTTCGGGTGAGGGTTCATGGTCGAGTTTTTGAGTCAACTCCCGTGCGGCCCGCAGGTACACGTTAAGCTCTTTGACCACATGGATCGGCAACCGGATGGTCCGGGTCTGATTCATGATCGCGCGCTCGATGGTCTGACGAATCCACCAGGTTGCGTAGGTCGAAAAGCGGAAGCCTCGTTCGGGATCGAACTTCTCCACTGCGCGGATCAGACCGAGGTTGCCCTCTTCGATCAGGTCCAGCAGTGAAAGCCCACGATTGACGTAGCGCCGGGCGATTTTCACCACCAGCCGCAGGTTGCTTTCAATCATGCGCTTGCGCCCGGCCGGATCACCACTTTGCGACAAGCGCGCAAAATGAACTTCTTCTTCCGGAGAGAGCAATGGGGAAAAGCCGATTTCGTTGAGGTACAGCTGCGTGGCATCGAGTGCCCGAGTGTAATCGATGTACTTGTGTTGCTTTAACGAAGCGGAGTGTTTGGATTTGGCACGAACGGAAGGTGGAGCAGCCCCTTCATCATTCGACATCGAATCCGTACCGATGCCGGTCTCCATAAGGAGAACCTCATCGTCGATGTCAAACTCCGGCACTTCTTTACTGAGAGCCATTGTTATAGTCCTTTGGTGAGTTCGACCCCAAGCTCAAGCGGCGCCTTTATCCTTGGCAACGCTGGAGCCTGTCCCCTCTACGTGACGGAACAGGCTGGCAACAAATCAACGGCGTGGCAGGAACTGCAGCGGATCTACAGGTTTACCTTGTCGGCGAATCTCAAAATGCAGCTTCACCCGGTCTGTACCCGTTGACCCCATTTCGGCAATTGTCTGTCCGACTTTGACCTGCTGCCCCTCCCGAACCAACAGCCTGCGGTTATGTCCGTAGGCACTGACGTAGGTGTCGCTGTGTTTGATGATGACTAATTCGCCGTAGCCCCTTAAGCCACTCCCGGCGTATACCACCGTCCCATCAGACGCAGCTAAAACAGGCTGTCCCAAATCTCCGGCGATATCAATTCCTTTATTCAAACTACCGTTTGAGGAGAACTTTCCAATCAGAATGCCATTAGATGGCCATCCCCAGCCGGTCGGGGCCGGGCCGGCAGGAGGCATCGGAGCGGGGGCTGGCTTGGTGGCGACGGACGGTGCAACCACCGCTGTGCTGGTCGTTGTGCCGTTAGCCTGACGTCGGATTACCGTGGTTTTCAACGACGACGAAGGCGTTGAATCGGTTGCACTCTCTACCGGCGTCGGGGTTGAACCGGTACGACCATCAAAGCGAATTGTCTGACCTGGATGGATCGTATACGGCGTAGGAATATTGTTCCGTGCGGCGAGGGCTTTGTAGTCCCAGCCGTAGCGAAAAGCGATCGAGAACAGCGTGTCTTTCGGTCGAACGACGTACTGCCCCGTGGTCACTGCCGGACGCTGAGGCACGGCATTGTTGCGATCGACCACGCGAACATCACTCGTTTTGGAACTGGAGCAACCGACCAGCAAGGTGCTCAAGACGAGGCCAGTCACCAGGCGCTGAAAGCTCTTTGTACCCATACGCTGCGCAATGACTGTGAGACTCACCCGCCGCTCCCTTTGTGGTGGCTGAAAATGTGGATTGCCGTGTTCCGGCACGAAATATCGCAAGTATAACGGGCCCGACAGGCTTTACCTTTAATGAAGCGAAATGGCTTCGCGCACACGTTTGCTGCCTGCCGTTGAATTCCGTTTAATATTTCGATGCCGCTGTAAGACCCGGGCAATCGAAGAGAATTCAGCGCTCCTGAATAAATGCTCAGGCCAGTGGTCCATTGAGCAATGGTACGAAGCGCACCGACCCTAAAACGCGTCGGGAAAAGCCGTTTTCTTCACGAATGATCAGCATCAATTGCTGCACCTCGCCCGAACCGACCGGTATGACCAGTCTTCCGCCCGGCGCCAATTGATCGAGCAATGCCTGTGGCACATCAGTGGCTACCGCCGTGACGATAATGCCGTTATACGGCGCCAGCGCCGGCCAGCCTTCCCAACCGTCACCCCAGCGAAAAACCACGTTGCGCAGGTTCAGCTCGACCAGGCGTTCCTTGGCCCGGTCCTGCAAAACCTTGATGCGCTCCACGGAGAACACCCGCTCGACCAACTGCGACAGTACCGCTGTCTGGTAGCCGGAGCCGGTACCGATTTCCATCACCTTGTCGAGCGGCCCCGCCTCAAGCAGCAGCTCGCTCATGCGCGCCACCATATAAGGCTGGGAGATGGTCTGGTTGTGTCCGATCGGCAGTGCAGTGTCTTCATAAGCGCGGTGCGCCAGCGCCTCGTCGACGAACAGATGACGCGGTGTACGGCGGATGACTTCGAGCACCTTGGCGTTGGAAACGCCCTCTTCATACAGGCGCTGAATAAGGCGTTCGCGAGTGCGTTGAGAGGTCATCCCGATGCCGCGACGCAAAATATCGTCTTGTTCACGAGCCATTAGCGCAACCCCTCCAGCCAGCCATCGATACTTCTAAAGGCATCATTGAAGGTGCGATCCAGTTGCAACGGCGTGATGGATACATAGCCTTGCATCACCGCATGGAAATCAGTCCCCGGGCCGCCGTCTTCAGCGTCGCCCGCTGCGGCGATCCAGTAACCGGATTTGCCACGCGGATCGACCACCTTCATCGGCGCCGCAGCACGGGCGCGGTGCCCCAGGCGGGTCAGCTGAATGCCTCGAATGTGATCCAGCGGCAGATTGGGAATGTTCACGTTCAATACCGTGCGCGGCGGCAGATCGAGGTCAGCGTGGGCTTCGACCAGTTTGCGCGCAAAGTAAGCGGCTGTGGGAAGGTTCTCCACTTGCCGTGAGACCAACGAAAAGGCGAACGAGGGGCGCTCAAGGAATCGTCCCTCGAGGGCTGCCGCGACGGTGCCGGAATACAACACGTCGTCCCCCAGGTTGGCGCCCAGGTTGATACCGGAAACCACCATATCCGGCTCGGACTCCAGCAAGCCGTTAAGGCCCAGGTGCACGCAATCGGTAGGTGTGCCGTTCAGGCTGATAAAGCCGTTGGACAGGGTTTGCGGGTGCAATGGACGGTCGAGCGTCAGCGAACTGCTGGCGCCGCTTTTGTCCTGGTCCGGGGCGATAACCACGCATTCGGTGTAATTCGCCAACGCAGCATAAAGCGCGGCGAGACCGGGTGCGGCTACCCCATCGTCGTTAGAAATCAGAATACGCATGGGCTGTCCGTCTGCCCCACCGGCACCAGATCAACAAGCTCGCGCACCAATACGGTGGCAAAGCATCCGGCCGGGAGGACGAATTCCAGTTGCAGAATGTCAGGCTCGGGATAATGCCACGTCAACCCACCAATGGGCAGCCGCAGGATGCGACGTTCGTGGCTCATTCCGGCGTTAATCAACCAATCGCGCAGATCCGCTTCGCGCTCGGCGATTGCCTGCTCCAGTACATGGACAGCGCCGGTCGCCGGCGAGTCACCTTCGCCCCATTGAGGACCGGTCGGGTGCAGGTCGAGAATCGCCAGGCGCGGATCGCTGCATTCAGCTTCACCTGCCGGGAAAAAGCTGCGGCTGTCGGTGAAGGCCAACAGATCGCCGACCTGGGCACGCTGCCAACTGCCATCGGCCACGCGCGCCGCCAACACTTGGTTGAACAGAAAACTGCGCGCGGTGGACAACAGGCGCGAACGCACATTGCGCTGCTCCGGCAAGGCCTTACGAGCAGCCCAGGCGCGGGCATCGACGACGTTACCGCCATCAAAGCCAAAACGCTGGGTGCCGAAATAATTGGGAACGCCTTGTTTGGCGATCAGTTGCAGCCGCGCGTCGATCGCGTCTTTATCACCCGCGAATTGCGTCAGGCGCAAGGTGAAGCCGTTGGCCGAGTGAGCACCGCGTTGCAACTTGCGCTTGTGTCGACCGGTCTTGAGGATTTTCAGTGTGTCGTTTTCCGCCGCCGACAGATCAGGATCGGCCTTGCCCGGTAGCTGAACGCTGAACCACTGGCGAGTCAGCGCCTGACGATCCTTCAAGCCCGCGTAGCTGACGGTGCGCAATGGCACACCCGCGGCCTTGGCAATCCGTCGTGCCGCTTCTTCGGTATTCAGGCCACGTTTTTCCACCCAGATCCACAGGTGTTCGCCATCGCCGCTGAGGGGGATGTTGAGCACCTCATCGACCTGGAAATCTTCTGCCGTGGCTTTCAATACCGCGGTGCCGAGGGCATCACCGTAAGCCCGTGGGCCGAGCAATTGCACCTCGTTCATGCGCGCAGCAACAAGGCAACGGAATGCACGGCGATGCCTTCTTCGCGACCGACAAAGCCGAGCTTTTCGGTGGTGGTAGCTTTCACGTTCACTTGATCCAACTCAACTTGAAGATCGGCGGCAATCAACGCGCGCATCGATTCGATATGCGGGGCCATTTTCGGCGCCTGGGCAACAATGGTGTTATCGACATTGCCGACCTTCCAGCCCTTGGCATGGATCAGTGCGACGACGTGACGCAACAGCACCCGGCTGTCGGCGCCCTTGTACGTCGGGTCGGTGTCCGGGAAGTGCTTGCCGATATCACCCAGCGCAGCCGCGCCAAGCAAGGCATCGCTCAAGGCGTGCAGCAGGACGTCACCGTCGGAGTGAGCGAGCAGCCCGAAGCCGTGTGCAATACGCACACCACCCAGAGTAATGAAATCGCCTTCAGCGAAACGATGCACATCATAGCCGTGGCCAATACGCATAAAAAAACGCCCCGATTTTTGTCAGGGCGTGATTCTACCTGCTTTGTCAGACATTAGGCGCTTAGCGCACGCCCATGATGCTGCAAGTGGTCGTCAATGAAGCTGGCAATGAAGAAATAGCTGTGATCGTAGCCCGGTTGCAGGCGCAACGTCAGCGGATGACCGGCCAGTTTGGCCGCCTGTTGCAACGCCTCAGGCTTGAGCTGGGTAGCGAGAAAATCATCACGATCACCTTGGTCGACCAGCAGCGGCAACTTCTCATCGGCCTCGGCGATCAATGCGCAGGCATCCCATTCGCGCCATTTCGAACGGTCTTCGCCCAGGTACCGAGAAAAGGCCTTCTGGCCCCACGGGCAATCCATCGGATTGTTGATCGGCGAGAACGCCGATACCGACTGATAGCGCCCCGGGTTGCGCAAGGCGCAGACCAGCGCCCCATGGCCACCCATTGAGTGGCCGCTGATGCCGCGTTTGTCCGAAGCAGGGAAATGAGCTTCGACCAATGCCGGCAATTCCTGCACGACATAGTCATGCATCCGATAGTGCCGCGACCACGGTTCCTGCGTGGCATTTAGGTAAAACCCGGCACCGAGGCCGAAGTCCCAGGCACCCTCCGGATCACCCGGCACATCAGGACCGCGAGGGCTGGTGTCCGGTGCGACAATGATCAGCCCCAGCTCGGCGGCCATGCGCATGGCGCCGGCCTTTTGCATGAAGTTTTCATCGGTGCAGGTCAGGCCGGACAACCAATACAGCACTGGCAGCTTGCCGCCCTGCTCCGCTTGCGGCGGCAGGTACACGGCGAACACCATGTCGCAGCCGAGCACATCGGAGCGGTGCTTATAGCGTTTGTGCCAGCCGCCGAAGCTTTTCTGACAGGAGATATTTTCCAGGCTCATGAGCGACCTCAGAAATGGATGACGCTGCGGATGCTTTTGCCTTCATGCATCAAGTCGAAAGCCTTGTTGATATCTTCCAGGCCCATGGTGTGGGTGATGAAGGTATCCAGCGGGATCTCGCCGGTTTCGGCCATTTCGACGTAGCTTGGCAACTCGGTGCGGCCACGTACGCCACCGAACGCCGAACCGCGCCAGACGCGACCGGTGACCAACTGGAACGGACGGGTCGAAATTTCCTGGCCGGCACCGGCGACGCCGATGATCACCGACTCGCCCCAGCCCTTGTGGCAGCACTCAAGCGCGGCACGCATCAACTGGACGTTGCCGATGCACTCGAAGGAAAAGTCGACGCCGCCGTCAGTCATGTCGACGATGACTTCCTGGATTGGACGATCAAAATCTTTCGGGTTCACGCAGTCGGTTGCACCCAGCTGCTTGGCGATTTCGAATTTGGCCGGGTTGATGTCGATGGCGATGATGCGACCGGCCTTGGCCTTGGCCGCACCGATGATGGCTGACAAACCAATGCCGCCGAGGCCGAAAATGGCCACGGTATCACCTGGTTTTACCTTGGCGGTATTGAGGACTGCACCGATGCCGGTGGTGACACCGCAGCCCAGCAGGCAGACTTTTTCCAGTGGCGCTTCTTTTGGAATTTTGGCGACGGAGATTTCCGGCAACACGGTGTACTCGGAAAAGGTCGAGGTGCCCATGTAGTGGAAAATCGGTTGGCCCTTGTAGGAAAAACGCGTGGTGCCATCCGGCATCAGGCCTTTGCCTTGCGTCACGCGAATCGCCTGGCACAGGTTGGTTTTGCCCGACAGGCAGAATTTGCATTGACGGCATTCCGGGGTGTACAGCGGGATCACATGGTCGCCGACGGCGACAGAGGTCACGCCTTCGCCGATCGCCTCGACCACTGCACCGCCTTCGTGACCGAGGATCGACGGAAAGATACCTTCCGGGTCTGCGCCCGACAGCGTGTAGGCATCGGTATGACAGACACCGGAGGCCACCACTCGCAACAACACTTCACCGGCCTTGGGCATGGCGACATCGACTTCAACGATCTCAAGGGGTTTCTTGGCCTCGAAGGCTACGGCAGCGCGCGACTTGATCATGTGGATTCTCCAGTGAATAAAAACGAGACAGGGAGTGTAATACACCGCTTGACGGTGAATAATCCGGACAAAAGCAAAACATTATTGCTGTACAGGGATAATCATCGATGTCCGAGAACCGCTGGGAAGGGATAGACGAGTTCGTCGCCGTCGCCGAATGCAGCCAATTCACCGCCGCCGCAGAACGACTCGGGGTCTCGTCCTCACATATCAGTAGACAAATCGTACGCCTCGAAGAGCGACTTCAGACGCGGCTGCTGTACCGCAGCACCCGCCGGGTCACGCTGACCGAAGCCGGGCAAACCTTTCTGCAACATTGCCAGCGTTTGCAGGATGGCCGCGAAGAAGCCTTGCGTGCGGTGGGCGACCTGACCAGCGAGCCCAAAGGCATGTTGCGCATGACCTGCGCCGTGGCCTATGGCGAACGCTTCATTGTGCCGCTGGTTACGCGGTACATGGGGCTCTATCCGCAACTCAGTATAGACATTGAACTGAGTAACCGCCCGCTGGACCTGGTGCATGAAGGCCTGGATCTGGCGATCCGTCTCGGTCGCTTGCAGGATTCAAGGTTGGTCGCCACACGCCTGGCACCACGGCGCATGTATCTGTGTGCATCTCCGTCCTACATCGAACGGTATGGTCGCCCACACAGTTTGTCGGAGCTGAGTCGCCACAACTGCCTCATCGGCAGTTCGGACATGTGGCAACTGGAACAGAACGGGCGGGAATTTTCCCAGCGGGTCCAGGGAAACTGGCGCTGCAACAGTGGGCAAGCGGTGCTGGACGCGGCGCTGCAAGGTGTCGGTTTATGCCAGCTGCCCGACTACTACGTGCTGGAGCACTTGAAAAACGGTGAGCTGATTTCGTTGCTGGAAGCCCATCAACCGCCGAACACGGCCGTTTGGGCGCTTTATCCACAGCAGCGGCATCTGTCGCCCAAGGTGCGCAAATTGGTGGACTATTTGAAAGAGGGGTTGGCGTTGAGGCCGGAGTACCTTGGTTGAAGATCAAAAGATCGCAGCCTCGTTTCACTCGACAGCTCCTACAAGCTATTGCGGTGAACGCGGGCAATGTTGGAGCTGTCGAGTGAAACGAGGCTGCGATCTTTTAGCGGCGGTTAACCCAACGCTGACGAAGCCATTCCAGATCTTCAGGGCGCGTGACTTTAAGGTTATCGGACCGGCCTTCAATCAGGCGTGGCGCAAGACCTGCCCACTCCATCGCCGATGCTTCGTCAGTGATGACGGCGTCGGCCACCAGACTGTCAGCAAGCGCCCGATGCAGCGCGCCAAGGCGAAACATCTGCGGTGTATAGGCCTGCCAGATCACGCTGCGATCTACGGTTTCGACGACACGACCGTGCCTGTCGACCCGCTTGAGCGTATCGCGGGCAGGCACTGCCAGCAGTCCGCCAACAGGATCGTCCGCCAACTCATGCAGCAATTTATCCAGATCATCACGCGAAAGATTCGGCCGCGCCGCATCGTGCACCAGCACCCAATCGTCATCGTCAGCGCCCAAGGCGTTCAAATGCAGCAACGCATTGAGTACCGACCCGGAACGCTCGTCGCCACCGTCGACACGCTGAATGCGCGAATCGGAGGCACACGCCAGGTTCGGCCAGTAAGGATCATCTGCAGCAAGACTGACCACCAAGCCCTTGAGGCAAGGATGATCAAGGAAACAGCCAAGGCTGTGTTCGAGAATAGTGCGCCCGCCCAGTTGCAAGTATTGCTTGGGACGGTCCGCGGCCATACGGGCACCAACGCCCGCGGCAGGAATCACGGCCCAGAAGGCCGGTAACGAGTTGTTCATTGGGCCAACTGGTAAAGGGTTTCGCCGTCCTTGACCATGCCCAACTCATGACGGGCCCGCTCTTCAACGGTCTCCATGCCTTTTTTCAACTCACTGACTTCGGCGTCCATGACCCGATTGCGCTCCAGCAAGCCTTCGTTCTCAGCGTGTTGATCCGCGATCTGCTGAGTCAGCTCGGCCACTTGCGCCAGACTGCCATTACCCACCCACAGGCGGTATTGCAGGCCAGCCAGCAGCAGGAGCAAGACGAGGAACAACCAATTGGGACTGCGCATCGAATATCGGGTATCCAGTGAAAAAAGACAGCCATGCCAAAACTTTGAAGCATCTGATAGCACGAAGCCTGGAAGAACCAGGCTTGTGCTCTTAAGGCATCAGATTAGTGGCAAATCCATCGCTGTCGCGATATTTCCGACACAATCCTTTGTCTTTTTACCATGTAGCAATTAACCGCGGAACTCGCTGCGGCCGTTGTACTTGGCTTTACCCTGCAACTGCTCTTCGATACGCAGCAGTTGGTTGTACTTGGAAACGCGGTCGGAACGGCACAGGGAGCCGGTCTTGATCTGGCCAGCCGAGGTGCCCACGGCCAGGTCGGCAATGGTCGAATCTTCGGTTTCGCCGGAGCGGTGCGAGATGACGGCAGTGTAACCAGCAGCCTTGGCCATCTGGATGGCTTCCAGGGTTTCGGTCAGGGTGCCGATCTGGTTGAACTTGATCAGGATCGAGTTGGCGATCTTTTTATCGATGCCTTCTTTCAGGATCTTGGTGTTGGTCACGAACAGGTCGTCGCCCACCAGCTGGGTTTTCTCGCCGATCTTGTCGGTGAGGATTTTCCAGCCAGCCCAATCGGACTCGTCCAGGCCATCTTCGATGGAGATGATCGGGTAACGCTCGGTCAGGCCTTTGAGGTAGTCGGCGAAACCTTCAGCGGTGAACACCTGACCTTCGCCGGACAGATTGTATTTACCGTCTTCGTAGAACTCGCTCGCCGCGCAGTCCAGCGCCAGGGTCACGTCGGTGCCCAGCTTGTAACCAGCGTTGGCCACCGCTTCCGAAATCACTTTCAAAGCGTCTTCGTTGGAGGCCAGGTTCGGTGCGAAACCGCCTTCGTCGCCAACTGCAGTGCTCAGGCCACGGGCCTTCAGCACAGCTTTGAGGTGATGGAAAATCTCGGTGCCCATGCGCAGACCTTCCGAGAAAGACTTGGCGCCAACCGGCTGAACCATGAATTCCTGGATGTCGACGTTGTTATCGGCGTGCTCGCCACCGTTGATGATGTTCATCATCGGAACCGGCATCGAGTAGACACCCGGGGTGCCGTTCAGGTTGGCGATGTGCGCGTACAGCGGCAGGTCCTGGTCCTGTGCTGCTGCCTTGGCCGCGGCCAGGGAAACGGCGAGGATCGCGTTGGCGCCCAGGGAGCCTTTGTTTTCAGTACCGTCGAGCTTGATCATCGCGTGATCCAGCGCTTTCTGGTCGCTTGGGTCTGTACCTTTCAACAGGTCGCGGATCGGACCGTTGATGTTGGCGACGGCTTTGAGCACGCCTTTGCCCAGGTAACGGCTCTTGTCGCCATCACGCAGCTCGAGCGCTTCACGCGAGCCAGTGGAAGCACCGGACGGCGCGCAAGCGCTACCGATGATGCCGTTATCGAGAAGCACGTCCGCTTCCACGGTGGGATTGCCACGGGAGTCGAGAACTTCACGACCTTTGATGTCGACGATTTTTGCCATTGTTGTAAACACTCCAAAGTTGACGAAAACGACGCAGCTAGAGGAAATCTTTTACCGTCGGCAAGTGATGTGCAGCGGGCAGACTTGCGGACGATAAGGCTCAGGCCCGAGGGCCTGAGCAACAAATCGTGCGGTACTTTACCGGAGAAATGAGGTTTACGCGGTCTCTACCGTCGGAAAACTCTTCACCAGTTCGTCCAGAGCTTTGAGCTGGGCCAGGAATGGCTCCAGTTTGTCCAGACGCAAGGCGCATGGGCCGTCGCATTTGGCGTTGTCCGGGTCCGGGTGCGCTTCGAGGAACAGACCGGCCAGGGACTGGCTCATGCCAGCCTTGGCCAGATCGAGGACCTGGGCGCGACGGCCGCCAGCGGAATCGGAGCGACCGCCAGGCATTTGCAGCGCGTGGGTCACGTCGAAGAATACCGGGTATTCGAACTGCTTCATGATACCGAAGCCAAGCATGTCGACGACCAGGTTGTTGTAGCCGAAGCTCGAACCGCGTTCGCAGAGGATCAACTGATCGTTACCCGCTTCCACGCACTTGTTCAGGATGTGTTTCATTTCCTGAGGCGCGAGGAACTGGGCTTTCTTGATGTTGATCACCGCGCCAGTCTTGGCCATCGCGACCACAAGGTCGGTCTGGCGCGACAGGAAGGCCGGCAGCTGGATGATGTCGCAGACTTCAGCGACGACCGCGGCCTGGTAAGGCTCGTGGACGTCGGTGATGATCGGCACGCCGAAGGCTTGCTTGATGTCCTGGAAGATCCGCATGCCCTCTTCCAGGCCGGGGCCACGGTAAGAAGTCACGGAGGAACGGTTGGCCTTGTCGAAGCTGGCCTTGAACACATAAGGGATACCGAGTTTCTCGGTAACCTTTACGTACTCTTCGCAGACCTGCATCGCCATGTCGCGGCTTTCCAGCACGTTCATGCCACCGAACAGCACCATTGGCTTGTCGTTGGCAATCTCGATATCGCCTACACGGATGATCTTCTGCGCCATCGTATTTACGCCTTCTTCTGGTGTTGAACCAAAGCTGCTTTAACGAAACCGCTGAACAACGGGTGACCGTCACGAGGTGTCGAAGTGAACTCAGGGTGGAACTGGCAAGCGACGAACCATGGATGATCCGGTGCTTCAACCACTTCAACCAACGCACCATCGCCGGAACGACCGGAGATTTTCAGACCGGCAGCCATGATCTGCGGCAGCAGGTTGTTGTTTACTTCGTAGCGGTGACGGTGACGTTCGACGATCACGTCCTTGGCGTAGCAATCGTGCACCAGAGAGCCCTGCTCAAGCAGGCAATCCTGTGCGCCGAGGCGCATGGTGCCGCCCAGGTCGGACGATTCGGTACGGGTCTCGACGGCGCCGGTGGCATCTTCCCACTCGGTGATCAGACCCACGACCGGGTGACCGCTGGCACGATCGAACTCGGTGGAGTTCGCGTCTTTCCAGCCCAGCACGTTACGAGCGAACTCGATCACGGCCACTTGCATGCCCAGGCAGATGCCCAGGTACGGAACCTTGTTTTCGCGAGCGTATTGAACGGCAGTGATCTTGCCTTCAACGCCACGCAGACCGAAGCCGCCCGGTACGAGGATCGCGTCAACACCTTCGAGCAGCGCGGTGCCCTGGTTTTCGATGTCTTCGGAATCGATGTAGCGCAGGTTGACCTTGGTACGGTTGCTGATACCGGCGTGACTCATCGCTTCGATCAGCGATTTGTAAGCGTCCAGCAGCTCCATGTACTTGCCGACCATCGCGATGGTGACTTCGTGTTCCGGGTTCAGCTTGGCGTCAACCACAGCTTCCCACTCGGACAGATCGGCGCTGCCGCATTGCAGGCCGAAACGCTCGACGACGAAATCATCCAGGCCCTGGGAATGCAGGATGCCCGGGATCTTGTAGATGGTGTCGGCGTCTTCCAGCGCGATCACCGCACGTTCTTCAACGTTGGTGAATTGCGCGATCTTGCGACGCGACGAGATGTCGATCGGGTGATCGGAACGGCACACCAGCACGTCTGGCTGCAGGCCGATGGAACGCAGTTCCTTGACCGAATGCTGGGTCGGCTTGGTCTTGGTTTCGCCGGCAGTGGCGATGTACGGCACCAGCGTCAGGTGCATCAGCATCGCGCGCTTGGCGCCGACTTCGAAACGCAATTGGCGGATGGCTTCAAGGAACGGTTGCGACTCGATGTCACCCACGGTGCCACCGATTTCGACCATGGCCACGTCGGCATCGCCGGCGCCCTTGATGATCCGGCGCTTGATTTCATCGGTAATGTGCGGGATCACCTGAATGGTGGCGCCCAGGTAATCACCACGGCGCTCTTTGCGCAGGACGTGTTCGTAGACACGGCCAGTGGTGAAGTTGTTGTTCTGGGTCATGGTCGTGCGGATGAACCGCTCGTAGTGGCCCAGGTCCAGGTCGGTCTCGGCGCCGTCGTGGGTGACGAACACTTCACCGTGCTGGAACGGGCTCATGGTGCCCGGGTCAACGTTGATGTACGGGTCCAGCTTCAGCATGGTGACCTTAAGTCCCCGCGCCTCCAGGATGGCCGCCAATGAAGCCGAGGCAATGCCTTTCCCCAATGAAGAAACAACACCGCCCGTGACGAATATGTAGCGCGTCATGAAAAACCCTAGAAGTCTGCGTTAAAGCGGTCCGAGCCGCCGGGGAAAGCGAAGGAAGGCCGAAGCCCCCGATCACCTGCATTAATCACAGTGCACCTTTCAAAAAAACCGCCGCGTTGGGACAGACCGGCAGATGAAACACCGGTTCGTTGCTCGCTACACATTTTTTGGAATCGCCCAGCAAAGACTGCTTGGTAATCGGCAACTCCTGCAATTCAGGCGAATCCACAGAAGTTGTATCAAGAAGGGAGCGTAGTCTACCGGAAAGCCCCTTTCAGCTCAAACCTTGATCTTCGTGCGGTGGCTGCCAATGCAAATCCCAGCCGTCTTGCACGCTGCCATTCAAGCCCGGCACGCCGGCCACCGCCAGCAATTGCCCGGCGCGAAAGACCAGCGGCAATCTGCCACGGACGAAGGCCGGAACACCTCGTTCGTTGAGCAAACGCTTGAGATCCCGGTGCCCACGTTCGGGCAGGTGCATGACCTCACCTCCTTTACGATAGCGGATTTGCAGCGGGCCATCGGGGCTCAGACCGGTGAACATCACCGTGCCGTTATTCGGCAAATCCAGTGCGGCTGAAGGATCAGTCCACTCGACCGCAGAGGACAGATGGCCAAGCCAGCAGCCCGACAGCCACCAGATCCGCCCGCCGGACCGATGCAGCTCACCCTGCCCCAGCCGCCAGATCGGACACGCATCGCCGGTCGCATCGCGCAAATTTTCCCAACCCGACCAATGGTCGCTATCCGGCATCTGCGTGAGCGCGGCGAGCCAGTGACTCAGGGCATTGCGTTGGCGCGCCGCGGAAAGTGCAGCAAGCGGCGCCAGCTCCAGAGACGGTAAACCCAGCCAATCGAAATCGCTGACAGTGCTGGCGCTGGCCAGGTCGATATTTGCCAGCTCATCGAGCAAGCCCTGTGCTTCGCTCAAGTGCGCAGCGCTGCGCGCCATCGTCGTCACCGCTTGCGGCCAGCGCTCGGTCAGCACCGGAAACACCTGATGCCGCAGGTAATTGCGCGAGAAATGCCGATCCTGATTCGAAGGGTCCTCGATCCAGCTCAGTCGATGCTCGGTCGCGTAAGCCTCAAGCTCGGCGCGCGCCACATCCAGCAATGGACGAACAAGGTGCCCGCGGCCCAGCACGCGCTCGCGAGGCATCCCCGACAAACCTCTCACCCCTGCCCCGCGTAACAACCGGAACAACAGGGTTTCCGCCTGATCGTCACGATGCTGAGCGGTCAGCATCACCTCATTGGCTTGAGTAGCCCCCAGGAACGCGCCATATCGCGCATCCCGCGCGGCACGCTCGAGACTGGCGCCGTGTTGCACCTGAACATGAACCACCTGTAACGGCACCCCCAGGGCATCACAGACGGATTGGCAATGTTGCGGCCACGCATCAGCCGCAGCCTGAAGGCCGTGATGAACATGGAGGGCGCTCAGCGCCGGCAGGGATTGAGATTTTGCGAGATGGGCGAGCAGGTGCAGCAGGACGGTGGAGTCGAGGCCGCCGGAGAAGGCGATGTGCCAGGCCGGAGCGGTGCGCCACACAGCAAGATTCATCAGAACTCTGGCAGGAAGATCAATCATGGGCTGACTCATATCGATCACTTTGCACAAAACAAATGTGGGAGCGGGCTTGCTCGCGAAAGCGATTAAACATTCAACATTTCAGTTGCCTGTTATACCGCTTTCGCGAGCAAGCCCGCTCCCACATTGAAGCCAAGGTCAGATCAGAGACCGTAGCTCATCAGACGCTCGTAACGACGGGCCAGCAGCGCCTCGTTGTCGAACTTCTTCAGCATCGCCAGTTGCGAGCTCAGTTCGGCACGGATCGATGCAGCGGCGGCGGCCGGGTCGCGGTGCGCGCCACCCAGAGGTTCACCGATCACTTTGTCCACGATACCCAGGCCTTTCAGGCGCTCGGCGGTGATGCCCATCGCTTCCGCTGCATCCGGCGCCTTCTCCGCGGTTTTCCACAGAATGGAGGCGCAACCTTCCGGCGAGATCACCGCGTAGGTCGAATACTGCAGCATGTTCAACTGATCGCAAACGCCGATCGCCAGAGCGCCACCAGAACCACCCTCACCGATAACGGTGGCGATGATTGGGGTTTTCAGGCGAGCCATGACGCGCAGGTTCCAGGCAATCGCTTCGCTCTGGTTGCGTTCTTCAGCGTCAATACCCGGATAGGCACCCGGGGTGTCGATGAAGGTCAGAATCGGCATTTTGAAGCGTTCAGCCATTTCCATCAGGCGGCACGCCTTGCGGTAGCCTTCCGGACGCGGCATGCCGAAGTTGCGGCGAACCTTCTCGCGCACTTCACGGCCTTTCTGGTGACCGATGATCATCACCGGCTGATCGTCCAGACGGGCAATGCCGCCCACGATTGCAGCGTCGTCGGAGAAGTGACGGTCGCCGTGCAATTCGTCGAACTCGGTGAAGATGTGTTCGATGTAGTCCAGGGTATATGGACGTTTCGGGTGACGCGCCAGACGTGCGATCTGCCAGCTGGTCAGCTTGCCGAAAATGTCTTCGGTCAGCGTGCTGCTTTTGTCCTGCAGGCGGGAGATCTCATCGCCGATATTCAGCGAATTGTCGTTACCGACCAAGCGCAACTCTTCGATCTTGGCTTGCAGGTCGGCGATCGGCTGTTCGAAATCTAGAAAATTCGGGTTCATAGGCGTCCGTCTTGGGTCGACGTCCAAGTGAGCTTGGGCCGGCCGGTTGTCTATTCGCGCCCTACCTTAAGGGACAGGCGCGTTCAGGTCGAGATTAAAAATTGGGTCGAGATCAGAGCGGCTCCTTTTCGGGAGAGCGGCACCTGACCGTCAACGGTATTGGAGGAAGACGTTGTCTCGCCCGAACTGGTCACGCAGGGCTTGAATCAACGCATCCGCCGGATCGATTCGCCAGGTCTCGCCGAACTGCAGCAAGGCCTTCGCTTCGGGGCTCGTGTACTCCATGGTGATCGGGCACGCACCGCGGTGACGCTTGAACAGCTCACCCAGCCAGCGTAGCTGATCGCCCTTCAAATCCTTGGTCTGCAGCTTCAGGCGCAGGCTTTCAGCAAGATTGGTGCGCGCATCTTCCATGCTCATCACCCGCTTGACCCGCAGGCGCAAGCCGCCGGAAAAGTCGTCGTTGCTGACCTCGCCCTCGACCACCACCATCGCATCGGTCTGCAACAGCGATTGTGCCGAATGGAACGCGTCGGCGAACAGCGAAGCTTCAATTCGTCCGGAGCGGTCATCAAGGGTGATGAAGCCCATCTTGTCGCCCTTTTTGTTCTTCATCACCCGCAGGGCGATGATCATCCCCGCGACAGTCTGCGTATCGCGAGCCGGCTTCAGGTCAATGATGCGCTGACGGGCGAAGCGGCGGATTTCGCCCTCGTATTCGTCGATCGGGTGACCGGTCAGGTATAGGCCCAGGGTGTCTTTCTCCCCTTTCAGGCGTTCCTTGAGCGTCAACTCCTTGGCCTTGCGGTGACTGGCGTAGACGTCGGCGTCTTCCTCGACAAACAGTCCGCCGAACAGGTCGGCATGGCCGCTGTCGTGGGTGCGAGCGGTTTGTTCGGCAGCCTTGATCGCCCCTTCCATCGCGTTCAGCAGGATCGCGCGGTTCTGGTCGATGCTGGCTTGATAGGCTTTGGGTTCGTCGTGGAAGCACGGGCCCAGACGATCCAGTGCACCGCTGCGGATCAAACCGTCCAGGGTGCGCTTGTTGATCCGCTTGAGGTCGACACGGGCGCAGAAATCGAACAGATCCTTGAACGGCCCGTCCTGACGCGCCTCAGTGATCGCCTCGACCGGCCCTTCACCCACACCCTTGATCGCGCCGAGGCCGTAAATGATGCGGCCTTCGTCGTTCACCGTGAACTTGAACTCCGAGGTATTCACATCCGGCGCGTCGAGACGCAGCTTCATGGTGCGAATTTCTTCGATCAAGGTCACGACCTTGTCGGTGTTGTGCATATCCGCAGAAAGCACCGCGGCCATGAATGGCGCCGGATAGTGCGTTTTCAGCCATGCCGTCTGGTACGACACCAGGCCGTAAGCGGCGGAGTGGGATTTGTTGAAGCCGTAACCGGCGAATTTCTCTACCAGGTCGAAAATGTTACCGGCAAGGTCGGCGTCGATATTGTTGGTCTTGCAACCTTCAATGAAACCGCCGCGCTGCTTGGCCATTTCTTCCGGTTTTTTCTTACCCATGGCTCGACGCAGCATGTCCGCGCCGCCGAGGGTGTAGCCGGCCATGACCTGGGCAATCTGCATCACCTGTTCCTGATACAGGATGATGCCGTAAGTCGGTGCCAGAACCGGCTTGAGGCCTTCGTACTGGTAGTCCGAGTGCGGGTACGCAAGTTCGGCGCGACCGTGCTTACGGTTGATGAAGTCGTCCACCATGCCCGATTGCAACGGGCCCGGACGGAACAGGGCCACCAGTGCGATCAAGTCTTCCAGGCAGTCGGGCTTGAGCTTTTTGATCAGCTCTTTCATGCCGCGCGACTCGAGCTGGAACACCGCAGTGGTTTCAGCTTTTTGCAGCAGTTGATAAGTCGGTTTGTCATCCAGCGGGATGAACGCGATGTCCAGTGGCGGCTCATCCACCTTGGCGCGATCGCGGTTGATGGTTTTGAGTGCCCAGTCGATGACCGTCAGGGTCCGCAGACCCAGGAAGTCGAACTTCACCAGACCGGCAGCCTCAACGTCGTCCTTGTCGAACTGGGTCACCAGGCCGTCACCGGCCTCATCGCAATAAATCGGCGAGAAGTCCGTCAGCTTGGTCGGCGCGATAACCACGCCACCAGCGTGTTTACCGACGTTACGCACCACGCCTTCCAGCTTGCGCGCCATTTCCCAGATTTCGGCGGCTTCTTCATCGACCTTGATGAAGTCACGCAGGATCTCTTCCTGCTCGTAGGCTTTTTCCAGGGTCATGCCGACTTCGAACGGAATCATCTTCGACAGACGATCCGCCAGCCCGTAGGACTTGCCCTGTACCCGCGCCACGTCACGGACCACAGCCTTGGCGGCCATGGAACCGAAGGTGATGATCTGGCTTACCGCGTTGCGACCGTATTTTTCGGCCACGTAATCGATCACCCGGTCACGCCCGTCCATGCAGAAGTCGACGTCGAAGTCGGGCATGGATACCCGTTCCGGGTTAAGGAAACGTTCGAAGAGCAGGTCATATTCAAGCGGGTCGAGGTCGGTAATCTTCTGCACATAGGCCACCAGCGAGCCGGCACCCGACCCCCGGCCAGGACCCACCGGCACGCCGTTGCTCTTGGCCCACTGGATGAAGTCCATCACGATCAGGAAGTAACCGGGGAAGCCCATCTGGATGATGATATCCAGTTCGAAATTCAGCCGGTCAACGTAGACCTGGCGCTTGGCTTCGTAGTCTTCGGTGGTGTCTTTGGGCAGCAGAACACTGAGGCGCTCTTCCAGACCATCGAACGAAACCTTGCGGAAATACTCGTCGATGGTCATGCCATCAGGGATCGGGAAGTTGGGCAGGAAGTGAGTGCCCAGCTTCACTTCAATGTTGCAGCGCTTGGCGATCTCGACGGTGTTTTCCAGCGCCTCGGGAATGTCGCTGAACAACTCCGCCATTTCTTCGGCGCTTTTGAGGTATTGCTGATCGCTGTAGTTCTTCGAACGCCGCGGATCGTCGAGGGCGCGGCCCTCACCGATGCATACGCGGGTTTCGTGAGCGGCAAAGTCTTCCTGCTTGATGAAGCGCACATCGTTGGTCGCCACCAGCGGCGCACCAATCTTCGCGGCCAGGGCCACGGCGCCGTGCAACTGTTCTTCATCGTTGGGGCGATTGGTGCGCTGGATCTCCAGGTAGAAACGATCCGGGAACACCTCCATCCATTCGCGCGCCAGTTTTTCTGCTTCAGCGGGGTTGCCGCTGAGCATGGCCAGACCGATCTCGCCTTCTTTTGCCGCCGACAGCATGATCAAGCCTTCACTGGCTTCAGCCACCCACTCGCGCTCAATGATGACCGAGCCATTGCGCTGGCCATCGATGAAACCACGGGAGATCAGTTCGGTGAGATTGCGGTAGCCGACAGCGTTCATCGCCAACAGGCTGATTCGGCTCAGGGCATTGTCCGGATCCTTGTTCGACAGCCACAGGTCGGCGCCGCAAATCGGCTTGATGCCGGCGCCCATGGCTGCTTTGTAGAATTTGACCAGGGAACACATGTTGTTCTGGTCGGTAACGGCCACGGCAGGCATGTTCATGCCGACCAGGGTCTTGACCAGCGGTTTGATCCGCACCAGACCGTCGACCAGGGAGTATTCAGTGTGCAGGCGTAGGTGAACGAATGAAGCCGGCATAGTGATCCTGTCCAGTAACGTGAAAACAACAAGGCCCGGATTGTACCGGGCCTTGGCAAAAACATCAGCCTTGCGACTAACTCTCGATCAGGTTTTCACGGGCTTCGTAAGCCAGGCGTACCGGGGCGAACGAGCGACGGTGAATCGGCGTCGGCCCCAATCGGGCCAGCGCTTCCAGATGAACGGGCGTCGGGTAGCCTTTGTGGCCGCCGATCCCGTAACCCGGGTAAATCAGTTCGAACGCCGCCATTTCACGGTCGCGGCTGACCTTGGCCAGAATTGATGCCGCCGCGATGGCCGGCACCTTGCCGTCGCCCTGCACCACCGCTTCAGCGCGCATGGACAGTTTCGGGCAACGGTTGCCATCAATCATCGCCAGCTTCGGCTGAATGTGCAGGCCTTCGATGGCGCGCTGCATGGCCAGCATGGTGGCGTGGAGGATATTCAACTGGTCAATTTCTTCGACTTCGGCCCGGGCGATGCACCAGCTCAGGGCTTTTTCGCAGATCTCGTCGTAGAGCTTTTCGCGACGGGCTTCGGTGAGCTTCTTCGAATCGTTCAAGCCGAGAATCGGCCGATTCGGATCAAGAATCACCGCAGCCGTGACCACAGCACCGCAGAGCGGACCGCGACCGACTTCGTCGACACCGGCAACCAAATCTTCCACTTCAGCGACCAAGTTGAAATCCAGCCCCATCTGCATGCTTGTCTTACTCATTGTACTTGGCCAATCAATTTCAGCACTGCATCCGCAGCCTGGTTGGAGGCATCCAGACGCAAGGTCCGGTGAATTTCGTCGAAGCCGCGCGTCTGCTCTTCACCGCCGTCGATCAATGGCGAAAGGGTCTGGGCCAACGCTTCGACCGTCGCATCGTCCTGCAACAACTCGGGCACCAACAGACGCTGGGCCAGCAAGTTCGGCAGGGAAACATAAGGGCTTTTCACCATGCGTTTGAGAATCCAGAACGTCAGCGGCGCCAGACGATAGGCAACCACCATCGGCCGCTTGTACAACAACGCTTCAAGGGTCGCGGTTCCGGAAGCGATCAACACCGCATCGCACGCAGCCAGGGCCAGATGGGATTTGCCGTCAAGCAAGGTCAACGGCAAATCGCGGCCAACCAGCAACGCTTCCAGCTGCGCGCGGCGCTCAGGACTGGCGCACGGCATGACGAACCGAACGCCGGGACGCATCGCACGCAGGCGCTGGGCGGTATCGAGGAACAACGCACCGAGACGGCCAACCTCACCGCCACGGCTGCCCGGCATCAACGCGACCAGCGGCCCGTCCGGCAGACCGAGTTCTGCCCGTGCGGCGGCGCGATCGGCTTGCAGCGGGATGGCGTCGGCGAGCGAATGCCCGACAAATCGCACCGGTACGCCCTTCTCTTCGTAGAATTTGGCTTCGAACGGGAACAGCGTCAGCATCAGGTCGCAACCTTCGCGAATCTTCAGCACCCGCTTCTGCCGCCAGGCCCAGACCGACGGGCTGACGTAATGCACGGTCTTGATCCCGGCCTGACGCAGCTTGAGTTCGATATTGAGGTTGAAATCCGGGGCATCGATACCGATGAACACGTCCGGTTTCTCGGCGATCAGGTCGGCGATCAGCTGCTTGCGACGCTTGAGCAATTCGCGAAGCCGGCCGAGCACTTCCACCAGCCCCATGACCGAAAGCCGTTCCATCGGGAAATACGAGACCAGGCCTTCGGCCTGCATCAGCGGACCACCGACACCGATGAATTCCACGGCCGGATGCCGAGCTTTGAGCGCGCGCATGAGACCGGCGCCCAGAATGTCACCGGAAGCCTCACCCGCCACCAGTGCAATACGCAGATTGGCCATGATTAACGAGTGATGCCGCGGGTCGAAGACTGGATGGAATCACGGAACACCGCGACTTCCGGGAATTGATCCGAAGGCTCGGCCAGCTCGGCGAGCGCCTGCTCGACCGTCAGGCCCTGGCGGTAAACCACCTTATAGGCACGACGCAGGGCATGGATCGCGTCTTCGCTGAAACCACGACGGCGCATGCCTTCAAAGTTCATGCTGCGGGCTTCGGCGGGGTTGCCAAACACCGTGACATAGGCGGGAACGTCCTTGCCGATGGCGGTGCCCATGCCGGAAAAGCTGTGGGCGCCAATGTGGCAATACTGGTGAACCAGGGTAAAACCGGACAGGATCGCCCAGTCTTCGACGTGCACATGACCTGCCAACGCGGTGTTGTTGACCAGGATGCAGTGATTGCCGATAACGCTGTCGTGACCGATATGGGCATAGGCCATGATCAGGTTGTGATCACCCAGTGTCGTTTCCGAGCGGTCTTGAATGGTTCCGCGGTGAATCGTCACGCCTTCACGGATGACGTTGTGGTCACCGATGACCAGGCGGGTTTCTTCACCTTTGTATTTCAAATCGGGCGTGTCCTCACCTACCGAAGAAAACTGGTAGATGCGGTTGTGCTTACCGATTCGGGTCGGGCCCTTGAGAATTACATGCGGCCCGATCACCGTACCCTCGCCGATTTCCACACCTGCGCCGACGATCGACCAAGGGCCGACCTCAACGTCGTCGGCCAGAATGGCCGTCGGATCGATGATTGCGCGAGGGTCAATCAAACTCATAGTTTGCGTTCCGCGCAGATGATTTCAGCGGAGCAGACTGGCTTGCCATCGACCGAAGCCTGGCACTCGAACTTCCAGATCTGACGCTTGCAGCTGATGAAGCGGGCTTCGAGGATCAACTGATCGCCTGGGGTGACGGGCTGGCGAAAACGCAGCTTGTCGGAACCGACGAAGTAGTAAAGCGTACCGTCGGCGGGCTTCACGTCGAGCATTTTGAAGCCAAGGATACCGGCAGCCTGAGCCATCGCTTCGATGATCAACACGCCCGGCATGATTGGATGCGCAGGAAAGTGACCATTGAAGAACGGTTCGTTGATGCTGACATTCTTGTAGGCGCGAATGCGCTTGCCTTCCACATCCAGTTCCACGACTCGGTCCACCAGCAGGAACGGGTAACGGTGGGGCAGGTATTCGCGAATCTCGTTGATGTCCATCATTTCGGGGGGAAGCCTATGTAAAGATTGGAAGCGCGCGACTGACGCGCGCCCCTCTAGCAAATCAAGGAGGCAGTCTAGCGGCTGTGCACACTTGATATGGAAATGGTATCAGCCATCTGATGAAGCATTACCGTCAGGGGTCACTTCCCCCACACGCTTTTCCAGCTGTCGCAAACGTCGCGCGATGTCGTCGAGCTGACGGATACGGGCCGCGCTTTTGCGCCATTCGGCCGCTGGTTGCATCGCCGTACCGGAAGAGTAGGAACCCTTTTCGGTAATCGAGTGGGTCACCATGGTCATCCCGGTGATAAAAACGTTGTCGCAAATTTCGATATGCCCCACCAGCCCGACACCACCGGCAAGCATGCAGTGCTTGCCGATTTTGGTGCTGCCGGAAATCCCGACGCACGCCGCCATTGCAGTGTGATCACCGACCTGCACGTTGTGAGCGATCTGAATCTGGTTGTCGAGCTTCACGCCATTACCCAGAACGGTATCGGCCAGTGCGCCGCGGTCGATAGCGGTATTCACGCCAATCTCCACGTCATCACCGACCAGAACGCCGCCAATCTGAGCGATTTTCTGCCAGACACCTTTTTCGTTGGCAAAGCCGAAGCCTTCGCCACCGAGCACGGCACCGGACTGAATCACGACCCGTTTGCCGATACGAACGTCGTGGTACAGCGTGACCCGCGGAGCCAGCCAGCCGCCTTCGCCAATTTCGCAACGGGCACCAATGAAGCAATGCGCTCCGATGGTCACACCCGCAGCGATACGCGCCTGGCTTTCGATTACGGCAAAAGCACCGATGCTCGCCGCCGGATCAACCACTGCGTCCGTGGCCACGACGGCTGTCGGGTGAATACCGGCAGGCGCCTTGGGCTTGGGATCGAACAGATGGGAAATTCGCGCGTAGGCCAGATACGGATCAGGCACCACCAGGGCATCACCGACAAAACCTTCTGCGTCAGCGGCCTTCAGCAACAGGGCTGCGGCCCGGCAGTCCACCAGGTATTTACGGTATTGGGGATTTGCGAGAAAGCTCAACTGAGCTGGGCCAGCCTCTTGCAAAGTGGCTAGCCCAGTAATTTCTTTCTCCGGGTCGCCACGTAGCGTGGCGCCAAGGAACTCGGCCAACTGGCCGAGCTTTATAGTCGCTGTCATGGATTACTTCAGCTGATTCATGCGCTCGATAACCTGGCGAGTGATGTCGTACTGAGGTTTGACATCAATCACTGCGCCACGCTCGAAGACCAGGTCAAAAGCACCTTTCTTGATGACTTCTTCCACAGCACTGTCCAGTTTCGGCTTGAGCTGCTTCAGCATTTCACGGTCGGCAACGGCTTTGGCTTCGTTCAGTTCCTTGGACTGGAACTGGAAGTCACGGGCCTTTTGCTTGAACTCGAGTTCAAGGCGTTCACGCTCGCCTTGCTGCATCTTGTCGCCACCGGCCATCAGACGATCCTGAATGCCCTTGGCACTGCTTTCCAACGTCTTGAGCTTGGTCAATTGCGGACCAAACTTCTTCTCGGCATCCACTGCGTACTTCTTGGCAGCATCGGATTCCAGCAGCGCCATCTGATAGTTCAGAACGGCGATTTTCATGTCGGCAAAAGCCGGACCTGCTACCAATACGGTTGCCAAGAGAACCAACTGAGTCAACTTACGCACGATGCACTCCTACAAAATCCATTGTCGTTATCTTGGGTCAGACGCTTAGAACGTCTGGCCGAGGGAGAATTGGAACACTTGAGTCTCGGCATTGCTGTCCGGCTTCTTGACTGGCATCGCCAAGGCGAAGCTCAACGGACCAAGGGCGGTAACCCATGTCACACCGACACCCACCGAACTGGCCATATTGCTCAAGCTGACGTCATTACACTGAGTGTTGGACTTCGAGCCATCGGCGTTAGTGCTCTGCTTGCAAGTCGAATCGAACACGTTACCTACGTCCCAGAATACCGAAGTGCGCAAGGAACGCTGATCTTTCACGAACGGCATCGGGAACAGAACTTCTACCCCACCTTGAATCAGAACGTTACCACCAAACGGCAGTGGCTTCTGGTCCGGGTCGACTGCGGTGCCCGGGTTCACGCCCCGGCTCGGCGTACTACGAGGCCCAAGGGTACTGTCCTTGAAACCACGAACCGAGTTGAAACCACCAGCATAGTAGTTTTCATAGAATGGCAAGCCGTCGGTATCACCATAACCATCGCCATAACCCAGCTCGGTATGGAGGCGCATGGTGTAGTTTTCAGACAGTGGCTGGAACAACTGACCGCGGTAATCGAGTTTGAAGAACGACAAATCGCTGCCCGGCGTCGTGGCTTCCGCGGTCAAGCTCTGGGAGTGACCACGAGTTGCCAGTACACCTTTGTTCAAGGTGGATTCAGACCAACCGGCCGATGCCTTGAAGTTGAGGTACTGATCACCTTGCTGGTTAACGAAGTCGAAGATTTCGTCGACGGTGTAGAGACCGGTCTTGATCTTGTCTTGTTGTGCAGACAAACCAAACGTCAGACGCGACGTCTCGCTGATCGGGTAACCAACGCTGACACCTGCACCCAGGCTGTCTACGGCGTAGCTCGCTACGTTGACATCAAGGTCTTTGTAGTCGGTGGTGCGATAGAACGCGTTGTAACCCAGGCTGACGCCATCGGCAGTCCAGTACGGGTCGACATAACCGAAGTTATAACGGCTTTGGTATTGGCTGCGGGTCAAGCCGATACTGACCTTGTTACCCGTACCCAGGAAGTTGTTCTGGGTGATCGAACCGCCGAGGATCAGACCGGCGCTCTGGGCAAAGCCGACGCTGGCAGTGATCGAACCGGAAGCTTGTTCTTCAACGCTGTAGTTCACGTCAACCTGGTCATCGACGCCCGGTACCGCTGGGGTTTCGACGTTGACTTCCTTGAAGAAGCCCAGGCGTTCAAGACGGGTCTTGGATTGGTCGATCAGGTAGGTCGAAGCCCAGCCGCCTTCCATCTGACGCATTTCGCGGCGCAGCACTTCGTCTTCGGACTTGGTGTTGCCACGGAAGTTGATACGGTTGACGTAAGCACGCTTGCCCGGATCGACAGCGAAAGTGATGTCAACTGTGTGGTCTTCATCGTGAGGCTGAGGCACGCCGCTGACGTTGGCGAAGGTGTAGCCCTCGTTACCCAGGCGACGGGTGATCAGTTCGGACGTGGTGGTCATCAGCTTGCGCGAGAACACCTGGCCTTTCTGAACCAGCAACAGCGACTTGACCTGGTCTTCAGGGACTTTCAGGTCGCCGCTCAGCTTGACGTCACGAACGGTGTATTTCTCGCCTTCGTTGACGTTGACAGTGATGTAGACGTGTTTCTTGTCCGGGGTGATGGACACCTGGGTCGAAGCGATATCCATGTTGATATAGCCACGGTCCAGATAGTAGGAGCGCAGACGCTCCAGGTCACCGGAGAGTTTTTCACGAGCGTACTTGTCGTCGTTCTTGAAGAACGACAACCAGTTGGTGGTCTTGAGTTCGAACAGGTCGATCAGGTCCTCATCAGGGAAGACCGTGTTACCCACCACGTTGATGTGCTGGATAGCAGCAACGGTGCCTTCGTTGATATTGACCTTCAGGGCAACGCGGTTACGCGGCTGCGGCACCACTTCGGTGTCGACGGTAGCCGAGTAGCGCCCCTGGGCGACATATTGGCGCTGCAGCTCGTTACGAACACCTTCGAGGGTGGCTCGCTGGAAGATCTCGCCTTCGGCCAGACCGGATTGTTTGAGGCCCTTCATCAGGTCTTCAGTGGAGATCGCCTTGTTACCCTCGATCTCGATACTGGCGACCGATGGACGCTCGACTACAGTGATGACCAGGACGTTGCCTTCACGGCCCAGCTGGATATCTTGAAAGAACCCGGTTTTGAACAGCGCACGAGTGGATTCCACCAGGCGACGATCATCCGCCTGTTCACCGACGTTTAACGGCAAAGCACCAAAGACGCTACCCGCGGAGACCCGCTGGAGGCCATTGACGCGAATATCAGAGATAGTGAAGGACTCGGCGTGAACTTCGGCGATCATCAATACGGTGAGAACCGCAGTTAGCAGCAGACGTTTCATGAAGTCCTTTCTTATTCCAACTGGCAATAAACAAACTGCCGCAAAATGCGGCAGATTCGCAATTCAGCGAAGTGTTACAGACGGCCCAAATCATTGACCAGAGCAAGCAACATCACCCCGACCACTAAACTGATACCGATCTGTATCCCCCAACCCTGCACCCGATCCGACAAGGGACGACCACGCGTCCACTCGATCAGATAAAACAACAAATGCCCCCCATCCAGTACAGGAATAGGCAACAAATTCAGAACCCCCAGGCTAATACTCAGATAAGCAAGGAAATTCAGGAAATCAGCGACGCCCGACTGGGCAGAAGCGCCCGCCACTTTAGCAATGGTTATCGGTCCACTCAAGTTTTTTACCGAGAGCTCACCGAACAACATTTTCTTGAGTGAATCGAGGGTCAGTACGCTCATGGTCCAGGTACGCCGAGCGCCCTCCCCAATCGCGGCCACAGGACCGAAACTGACTTCGCGGATCATCTCTGGTGGCCAATCGACTGCTTTGACCCCGGCGCCCATATAACCGGTGGGTGCCTTGCTCTCGCCGCGAGCGGCCAGAGTCACTGGGACGTCGATTTGAGCACCATCACGGTCGACGCGCAGCATGATTTTGGTATCAGGATGCATACGCACCGTATCCACCACTTGCTGCCAGTCATCGAGGGCCTTGCCATCAAGGCTCAGCAGCCGATCACCGGTTTTCAGGCCCGCTGCCTGCGCCGGTCCTTTCGGATCCAGCTCGGCCAACACCGGCGGCAACGCCGGACGCCAAGGACGAATACCCAACGAGCGGATGGGATCCGGCTCGTCTGCGCCCTTGAGCCATTTGTTCAGCATCAGCTCACGAGGCGAATCCGCTGTGGAGCCCTGCTCGCGCACCAACAATTGAAGAGAGCCGCTTTCGCCCAGGCGCCGAACCAGTTGCAGATTCACCGCAGCCCAGCCGGAAGTCGGCTCGCCGTCGATGGCAATGATTTCCTGACCCGCGCTCAAACCGGCCTGCGCGGCAATGCTACCCGACTCGACCGCGCCAATGACCGGACGCACCTGCTGGCTGCCGAGCATGGCCAGCACCCAGAAAAACACCATTGCCAACAGAAAGTTGGCAATCGGGCCAGCCGCCACGATGGCAATGCGCTGCCGGACGGATTTGCGATTGAAGGCTTGATCGAGCTGATCAGCCGGCACTTCGCCTTCGCGCTCGTCGAGCATCTTGACGTAGCCGCCCAGAGGAATGGCAGCCACCACGAACTCGGTGCCTTTCTTGTCGTGCCAGCGCAGCAGTGGAAGGCCAAAACCCACGGAGAAACGCAGCACTTTGACCCCACAGCGACGCGCGACCCAGAAATGGCCGAACTCGTGGAAGGTGACCAGCACGCCCAAGGCTACCAGGGTGCCGACAATCATATAGAGCGCGCTCATCTACTTTCTCCGCAATCCTATCCAGTGCTGCATGGGGCAACGTATTTCAGCACTTATCGCCCGTGACGACTCAACCATTGCCCGGCGAGCTCTCGCGCTTTCGCGTCCGCCGTGAACACTGCCTCGAGATCATTCACCGCCACAACAGGTTCGAGGTTTAACACTTCTTCGATGATACTCGCGATTTCCGGATAGCGAACCCGTCCGTCGAGAAACGCCGCCACAGCCACTTCATTGGCTGCATTAAGCATCGCCGGAGCGCTGTTGCCAGCCTCGGCCGCCTGACGCGCAAGGCGCAGGCAAGGGAAACGCACTTCATCGGGGGCCTGGAAGTCCAGGCGAGCGATGGCGAACAGATCCAGCGGCGCTACACCCGAATCGATCCGCTCAGGCCAGGCCAGGGCATTGGCAATCGGTGTGCGCATGTCAGGGTTGCCCAACTGCGCCAGCACCGAACCATCGATATAGTCGACCAGAGAATGAATCACGCTTTGAGGGTGAATGACGACCTCGACCTGGGATGGCCTGGCATCAAACAACCAGCAGGCTTCGATCAGTTCGAGCCCTTTGTTCATCATGCTGGCCGAATCGACCGAAATCTTGCGCCCCATGGACCAGTTCGGGTGAGCGCACGCTTGCTCAGGGGAAACATGCGCCAGTTCGGCCAACGGCGTCTGTCGGAACGGACCGCCAGAGGCTGTCAGCAGAATCCGACGCACACCGACTGCGCCAAGCCCACGGGCGAAATCCTGCGGCATGCACTGGAAAATCGCGTTGTGTTCACTGTCGATCGGCAGCAGCACCGAACCGCTTTTGCGCACGGCCTGCATGAACAGAGCACCGGACATCACCAGCGCTTCTTTGTTGGCCAGCAAGATCTTCTTGCCAGCCTCGACCGCCGCCAGGGTCGGACGCAAGCCCGCCGCACCGACGATGGCCGCCATGACCGCATCGACCTCGGGATCGGCAGCGACCTGACACAGGCCTTCCTCCCCCACCAGCACGCGGGTCGAAAGACCGGCAGCGCGCAAGTCGTCCTGCAGGATTCGGGCAGCATCCGCTTGCGGCACGACGGCAAATCGCGGCGTATGACGCACGCACAAGGCCAGCAACTCACTCAGGCGGGAGAACCCGCTCAAGGCGAAAACCTGATAGCGCTCCGGATGGCGAGCGATCACATCAAGCGTGCTCAGACCAATCGAGCCCGTGGCCCCCAGAACGGTAATCTGCTGTGGGCGGCTCACGGTGCGGCCATCCACAACAGCACGGCGAATACCGGGATCGCGGCCGTCAGGCTGTCGATTCGATCCAGCACGCCGCCGTGCCCTGGCAGCAGATTACTGCTGTCCTTGATCCCCGACTGACGCTTGAACATGCTCTCGGTGAGGTCGCCCACCACCGAGATGAACACAATTACCGCCGCACCCAAAAGACCCAGCAGTATCTGTACGAAACTCCAATCCCGCGCTATGCCAACGATCGCTGCCAACACCAGACTCAGCAGCAAGCCACCGTACACACCTTCCCAGCTCTTGCCGGGACTGACCTGCGGCGCCAGCTTGCGCTTGCCGAAGGCCCGACCGGAGAAATACGCGCCGATATCAGCCCCCCAGACGAGCACCATCACCGCCATGATCAACCAGTTACCCAAAGGCTCCTGCTTGATCTGGACCAGACCTTGCCAGGCCGGCAACAGGATCAACAAACCGATCACCAGTTTGCAGGCGGCACTGGCCCAATGCTCGCTGGAATGCGGGTAAGTCAGCACCAGATACGTCGCAACACCCCACCAAAGCACCGAAGCGCCCAGGACCCAGGGCGCGAGCCCCGGCAGGATGTGCATGATAAACAGGATGAATGCGACCACGACCGCGTAGGCGATGCGCATCGGCTGGGCGGTGAAGCCTGCCAGGCGAGCCCACTCCCACGCGCCGAGGGTCACGACCAGCCCGATGAACAGCGCAAAGCCTGTGCCTTCGAGCAGGAAAAACCCGCACAAAGCGATCGGCAGCAGGATCAGCGCGGTGATGATTCGTTGTTTAAGCATTAAACGCGGGCCCCAGCCTCGATCTGCTCGCTCGTTTTACCGAAGCGGCGCTGACGAGAAGCGTAATCGGCCAGTGCGTTACGCATGGCTTCGTGTTTGAAGTCCGGCCAGAACAGGTCGGAGAAATACAACTCGGCGTAGGCCAGTTGCCACAGCAGGAAGTTACTGATGCGGTGCTCGCCCCCGGTACGGATGCACAAGTCCGGCAACGGCAAGTCGCCGGTGGCCAGACAGGTCTGCAACAACTCGGGAGTGATGTCCTCCGGACGCAGATGTCCGGCCTGAACCTCGCGCGCCAGACGCTGCGCAGCTTGCGCAATATCCCACTGACCGCCGTAGTTGGCGGCGATCTGCAAGACAAAGCGGTTGGTTCCGGCGGTCATCGCTTCAGCTTCACGCATGGCAGCCTGAAGCTCTGGATGGAAACGCGAGCGATCACCGATGATGCGCAGACTGATGTTGTTGTCGTTGAGGCGCTTGGCCTCGCGACGCAACGCCTTGAAGAACAGATCCATCAAGGCACTGACTTCATCGGCGGGGCGCTGCCAGTTCTCGCTGGAGAACGCGAACAGCGTCAACACCTCGACCTTGGCCTCGGCGCACACCTCAATCACCGCACGAACGGCATCCACGCCCGCTTTATGACCGGCAACACCAGGCATAAAGCGTTTTTTCGCCCAGCGATTGTTCCCATCCATGATGATCGCGACATGGCGCGGCACCGCGGACGGTGCAGTCTGCTTAGTCTTTTCCATGAAAACGAGACCCTTATACGGCCATCAGGTCTTTTTCTTTCTGCGCCAGATTCGCATCGATTTCAGCCACATACTTCTTGGTCAAATCGTCGATCTCGCCAGCTGCACGACGCTCTTCGTCTTCGCTGATTTCCTTTTCCTTGACCAGATCCTTCAACGAGCTGTTTGCATCGCGACGGATGTTGCGCACAGCAACACGGGCATCTTCTGCAACATCACGCGCCTGCTTGGTGAAGCCCTTGCGGGTTTCTTCAGTCAGGGCCGGCATGGAGATCAGCAACAACTCGCCCAGGTTGGTCGGGTTGAGGTTCAGACCAGCGCTACCGATGGCCTTGTCGACGGCGCCCAGCATGTTGCGCTCAAAGGCAACGACTTGCAGGGTACGGGCGTCCTTGACGGTGATGTTCGCCACTTGCTTGATCGGGGTGTCGGAACCGTAATATGGCACCATCACGCCTTCAAGAATGCTTGGGTGCGCCTGGCCGGTACGAATGCGGCCGAAGTTGTGCAGCAGCGATTCGACGGATTTCTTCATACGCTCTTGAGCGTCTTTCTTGATTTCATTGATCATTGTTGGCCTTCCTCGATCAGGGCCCCTTCAGCGCCGCCATGCACGATGTTCAGCAGGGCGCCGGGCTTGTTCATGTTAAAGACGCGCAACGGCATCTTGTGGTCTCGGCACAGGCAAATGGCCGTCAGATCCATCACGCCCAGCTTGCGATCCAGCACTTCATCGTAAGTCAGATGATCGAACTTCTCGGCATGCGGGTCTTTGAATGGATCTGCAGTGTAAACGCCATCGACCTTGGTCGCCTTGAGCACAACGTCGGCGTCGATTTCGATTGCACGCAGGCAGGCTGCCGAATCCGTAGTGAAGAACGGGTTGCCGGTACCGGCCGCGAAAATAACAACTTCCTTGGCGTTCAGGTGACGCATCGCTTTGCGGCGATCATAGTGATCGGTCACACCCACCATGGAAATGGCCGACATCACGATAGCCGAGATATTGGCACGTTCCAGCGCGTCGCGCATGGCCAAGGCGTTCATCACAGTGGCCAGCATGCCCATGTGGTCGCCAGTCACCCGATCCATGCCGGCCGCGCTCAGCGCTGCACCGCGAAACAGGTTGCCGCCGCCAATCACCAGGCCGACCTGAACACCGATACCGACCAGTTGGCCGACTTCAAGTGCCATGCGATCCAGCACCTTGGGATCGATCCCGAACTCTTCGGACCCCATCAGGGCCTCGCCGCTAAGCTTGAGTAGAATGCGTTTATAGCGAGCCTGATAACCACTGCCCTGCTGAGCCATTGCGAATCTCTCCTGCGGCGTATTTTAAAAATTCTTTGCGAGCTGTTTACAGCTGGCGTTCACTCTAGCTTGGCGCTGCTTCAGCGCCATCGGAACATGGCTTTGTAAGCCAGTTCCAAACGGAAACCAATTAAAAATTGGTGCCCCATCTGAAAAGAGGCTGCGCGCGTAAGCGGGCAGCCTCTTCAGGGCGACAGTTGAAAACTGTCTTATTGCTTGGCGGCAGCCAGCTGGGCAGCAACTTCTTCAGCGAAGTTGTCGACCGGCTTCTCGATGCCTTCGCCTACTTTGAAGTAGGTGAAAGAAACGATTTCTGCACCGGCTTTCTTGGCCAGTTCGCCAACCTTGATTTCAGGGTTCTTGACGAACGCCTGCTCAACCAGGCTTGCTTCGGCCAGGAACTTGCTGATACGGCCTTTGACCATGTTCTCAACAATGTTTTCTGGCTTGCCTTTGATTTTTTCTTCGTTCAGCTGCAGGAACACAGCTTTTTCACGCTCGATCGCTTCAGCCGAAACTTCCGAAGGCAGCAGGAACTCAGGGTTGCTGGCCGCTACGTGCATGGCGATGTCTTTGGCCAGCTCTACGTTGCCGCCTTTCAGAACAACCGCTACACCGATTTTGTTGCCGTGCAGGTAACCACCAACAACATCACCTTCAACGCGAACCAGGCGACGGATGTTGACGTTTTCGCCAACCTTGCCGACCAGTACCAGGCGAGCAGCTTCTTGAGCTTCGATCAGAGGCTCAACGGTAGTCAGCTTGTCAGCGAATGCTTTTTCAACGCTGGCAGCAACGAATGCCTTGAAGTCATCCTGCAGAGCCAGGAAGTCGGTCTGCGAGTTCACTTCCAGCAGAACAGCGGACTTACCGTCTTCTTTCAGAGCGATAGCGCCTTCAGCAGCAACGTTGCCTGCTTTCTTGGCAGCCTTGATGGCGCCCGAAGCACGCATGTCATCAATGGCTTTCTCGATGTCGCCGCCAGCCTTGGTCAAGGCCTTTTTGCAGTCCATCATGCCTTCGCCAGTACGCTCGCGCAGTTCTTTGACCAACGCTGCAGTAATCTCTGCCATTTCAAAATTCCTCTTGGATAGGTTTTCAACCATTCCACCCGATCGAACGGGCGATCAATTCTTCCCGAAACACCTTTGTAAGTCGCTGCACGTTACAGAAGCTGTAGCTGCGCTACCGACAAACGGTTTTCGAGGTGGCAAAAAGGGGGCCAAGCCCCCTTTTTGCTTACTGAGTCAACGCCTAGGCGCTAATTACTCAGCTGCAGCTGCCGGAGCTTCTTCAGCGAACTGCTCGGTGCCGCCAGCAACGTGGTTGCGACCGCGGATAACAGCGTCAGCCATCGAACCCATGTACAGCTGGATAGCGCGGATTGCGTCATCGTTGCCTGGGATGATGTAGTCAACGCCTTCCGGGCTGCTGTTGGTATCGACTACGCCGATAACCGGGATACCCAGCTTGTTGGCTTCGGTGATCGCGATGCGCTCGTGATCAACGTCGATAACGAACAGTGCGTCTGGCAGACCGCCCATGTCCTTGATACCACCCAGGGAACGATCGAGCTTCTCAAGATCGCGAGTGCGCATCAGCGCTTCTTTCTTGGTCAGCTTGGCGAAAGTACCGTCTTCGGCTTGCACTTCAAGGTCACGCAGACGCTTGATGGAAGCACGGATGGTTTTGAAGTTGGTCAGCATGCCGCCCAACCAGCGGTGATCGACGTACGGCGAACCGCAACGTGCTGCTTCTTCAGCAACGATCTTGCCAGCGGAACGCTTGGTGCCGACGAACAGAATCTTGTTTTTGCCCTGGGCCAGGCGTTCTACGAAAGTCAGAGCTTCGTTGAACATTGGCAGGGTTTTTTCAAGGTTGATGATGTGAATCTTGTTACGAGCGCCGAAAATGTACTTACCCATTTTCGGGTTCCAGTAACGGGTCTGGTGACCGAAGTGCACACCGGCCTTCAGCATATCGCGCATGTTGACTTGGGACATGATAGTTCCTTAATAAGTCGGGTTTGGCCTCCACGTATCCCAATGACCAACCAGCAGCATCAGCTGAAGGCACCCAGGTCATCGTGTCGACACGTGTGTGGATTTAAGCCTTTCGGGGTATCCCCGGAAAGCGGCGCATTTTATATCACAGGGCAGCAAAAAACGGAACCCGGATTCTCAATTCGTGACGCGCAGCTTCATGCGCGCCCTTGGAATCGCTCAAGATTGCACCAAACTATAGAGAGAAGCGACGTACAGAGGCTCAGATTTGCACTGATCGTCTGTTAGAATTGCGTTTTTAAGGGTCGCGAAGATCGATCGCGCATTGCCCATTTCGTTTTAACGAGCGCCATCGAGCGCAGAGAGAGCCTGTATGACCGTCACCCTCAAAACTCCCGAGGACATCGCAAAGATGCGTGTCGCCGGCAAACTGGCCGCCGATGTGCTGGAAATGATTGCCGAATACGTCAAGCCGGGCATCACCACTGATGAACTGGACCGCATCTGCCACGACTACATCGTCAACGAGCAGAAAGCCATCCCTGCCCCGCTCAATTACAAAGGCTTCCCCAAGTCGATCTGCACCTCGATCAACCACGTGGTCTGCCACGGCATCCCCAACGACAAGCCGCTCAAGGATGGCGACACGCTGAACATCGATGTCACCGTTATCAAAGACGGCTACCACGGTGACACCAGCCGCATGTTCCACGTCGGCAACGTGCCGGTCTGGGCCGAGCGCCTGTCGCAGGTCACCCAGGAATGCATGTACAAGGCGATCGAACTGGTCAAGCCTGGCTGCCGCCTGGGCGACATCGGCGAAGTCATCCAGAAACACGCTGAAAAGAACGGTTTCTCGGTGGTT
This sequence comes from Pseudomonas sp. JAI111, assembly GCF_024809425.1. NCBI lineage: Bacteria > Pseudomonadati > Pseudomonadota > Gammaproteobacteria > Pseudomonadales > Pseudomonadaceae > Pseudomonas > Pseudomonas sp. JAI111. Next base: position 1,429,703 of record NZ_JANUCB010000001.1, read on the forward strand.
CGCGAGTTCTGCGGCCACGGCATCGGCAAAGTTTTCCACGAAGAGCCGCAGATCCTGCACTACGGCCGCGCCGGTACCGGCATGGAGCTCAAGGCGGGCATGACCTTCACCATCGAGCCGATGATCAACCAGGGCAAGGCGGACACCAAGGTACTGGGCGACGGCTGGACCGCGATCACCAAGGACCGCAAGCTCTCCGCGCAGTGGGAACACACCCTGCTGGTGACCGAAACCGGTTACGAGATCTTCACCCTGCGCGCCGACGACACCATCCCGCGCGTTTCGGCCTGATCCGAACCGCGCAGCTCTCAGCTTTATAGACAGGAATGCCAATCGATGCCGCAGGTGGATCCCGAACTCTTCGACCGCGGCCAGTTCCAGGCTGAACTGGCCCTGAAGGCAAGCCCGATCGCGGCCTTCAAGAAGGCGATCCGTCAGGCCCGCGAGGTGCTCGACGGGCGCTTTCGCAGCGGCCGCGACATTCGCCGGTTGATCGAGGATCGCGCCTGGTTCATCGACAACATCCTGCAAAAGGCCTGGGAGCAGTTCAACTGGAGCGAAGACGCCGACATCGCGCTGGTCGCGGTCGGCGGCTACGGTCGCGGCGAGTTGCACCCTTATTCCGACATCGACCTGCTGATCCTGCTCGACAGCGCCGATCACGAAATCTTCCGTGATTCCATCGAGCGTTTCCTGACGCTGTTGTGGGACATCGGCCTGGAAGTCGGTCAGAGCGTGCGCTCCGTGGACGAATGCGCCGTTGAGGCCCGCGCCGACCTGACCGTCGTCACCAACCTGATGGAAAGCCGCACCATCTGCGGTCCCGAGCGTTTGCGCCAGCGCATGCTCGACGTCACCAGCACGGCGCACATGTGGCCGAGCAAGGACTTTTTCCTGGCAAAACGCGCCGAGCAAAAGGCTCGTCACCACAAATACAACGACACCGAATACAACCTGGAACCCAACGTCAAAGGCTCGCCCGGCGGCCTGCGCGATATCCAGACGATTCTGTGGGTGGCCCGTCGCGAGTACGGCACTCTGAACCTGCGAGCCCTGGCGGGCGAAGGCTTCCTGGTGGAGAGCGAAAACGCCCTGCTGGCCTCGTCCCAGGAGTTCTTGTGGAAGGTTCGCTACGCGCTGCACATGCTCGCAGGCCGCTCGGAAGACCGCTTGCTGTTCGACCACCAGCGCTCGATCGCCGGGCTGTTGGGGTTCGAGGGCGATGACGCCAAGCACGCCATCGAAAACTTCATGCAGCAGTATTACCGGGTGGTCATGAGCATTGCCCAGCTCAGCGACCTGATCATCCAGCACTTCGAAGAAGTCATTCTTGCCCCGGAAGATCAGACGCCACCGCAGCCGATCAACTCGCGATTCCAGCTGCACGACGGTTACATCGAGGCACGCAACGAAAACGTATTCCGCCGCACGCCGTTCGCCATGCTCGAGATTTTCGTGCTGATGGCCCAGCAGCCGGAAATCAAAGGTGTGCGCGCTGACACCATTCGTCTGCTGCGCGAGCATCGCTACCTGATCGACGACGATTTTCGCAACGATATTCGCAATACCAGCCTGTTCATCGAGCTGTTCAAGTGCAAAATCGGCATCCACCGCAACCTGCGCCGAATGAACCGTTACGGCATCCTCGGCCGTTACCTGCCGGAGTTCGGCTTCATTGTCGGGCAGATGCAACACGACCTGTTCCACATCTATACGGTCGACGCTCACACCCTGAATCTGATCAAGCACCTGCGTAAATTGCAGTACACGCAGGTGTCGGAAAAATTCCCGCTGGCCAGCAAGCTCATGGGCAAACTGCCCAAGCCCGAGCTGATTTACCTTGCTGGTCTTTACCACGACATCGGCAAAGGCCGGCATGGCGATCACTCGGAAATCGGCGCGGTGGATGCCGAAGCCTTTTGCCAACGCCACCAGCTGCCAGTGTGGGACAGCCGCCTGATCGTCTGGCTGGTGCAGAACCACCTGGTGATGTCGACCACCGCCCAGCGCAAGGACTTGTCCGACCCGCAGGTCATCCACGACTTCGCCCAGATTGTTGGCGACGAAACCCGTCTTGATTACCTGTACGTACTGACTGTCGCCGACATCAATGCCACCAACCCGACCTTGTGGAATTCCTGGCGCGCCAGCCTGTTGCGCCAGCTCTACACCGAAACCAAGCGTGCCTTGCGCCGTGGCCTGGAAAACCCGGTGGATCGGGAAATGCAGATCCGCCAGACCCAGAGCGCGGCCCTGGACATCCTGGTACGTGGCGGGACCGACCCGGACGATGTCGAACAGCTGTGGTCGCAACTGGGCGATGACTACTTCCTGCGTCATACCGCCGGCGACGTGGCCTGGCACACCGATGCGATCCTCCAGCAACCCGCCGGTGGCGGGCCGTTGGTGCTGATCAAGGAAACCACCCAGCGCGAATTCGAGGGCGGCACGCAGATCTTCATTTATGCCCCCGATCAACACGACTTCTTCGCCGTGACCGTGGCCGCGATGGACCAGCTCAACCTGAACATTCACGACGCCCGGGTCATCACGTCCAGCAGCCAGTTCACCCTCGACACCTACATCGTGCTCGACACCGACGGCGACTCGATCGGCGACAACCCGGCGCGGGTCAAACAGATCCGTGAAGGCCTGACTGAAGCCCTGCGCAACCCCGACGATTACCCGACGATCATCCAGCGCCGCGTACCGCGCCAGCTCAAGCATTTCGCGTTCGCGCCACAGGTGACCATCCACAATGACGCCCAGCGTCCGGTGACCGTGCTGGAACTCAGTGCGCCGGACCGCCCGGGCTTGTTGGCGCGCATTGGCACGATCTTCCTTGAGTTCGATCTGTCGCTGCAAAACGCCAAGATTGCGACCCTTGGCGAGCGCGTGGAAGACGTGTTCTTTATTACCGACGCGAACAACCAGCCGTTGTCCGACCCGCTGCTGTGCACCCGTTTGCAGGATGCAATCGTCGAACAGCTGACCGTCAGTAACGAACCCGAGATCAAGCTGTCACGACTCAGTATCTGAATTAACAAATTTCCCCCTGTGGGAACGCGCCCCTGTGGGAGCTGGCTTGCCTGCGATAGCATCACCTCGGTGCATCTGACACACCGAGGCGCCTGAATCGCGGGCAAGCCCGACGCCCACACAAAGCTCGCTCCCACATTGAACGAGGCCCCGCATGAACAACGCTTTGAACCAGTTGCAGCCCTACCCGTTCGAAAAGCTCCGCGCCCTGCTCGGCAGCGTCACGCCAAACCCGGACAAGCGCGCCATCGCGCTGTCCATTGGCGAGCCGAAGCACCGTTCGCCAAGCTTTGTCGCCGAAGCCCTGGCCAGCAATCTGGATCAGATGGCCGTGTACCCGACCACTCTTGGAATTCCCGCTCTGCGAGAAGCCATTGCTGCCTGGTGCGAGCGCCGTTTCAGCGTTCCGAGCGGCTGGCTCGACCCGGCGCGCAACGTGCTGCCGGTCAATGGCACCCGTGAAGCGCTGTTCGCCTTCACCCAGACCGTGGTCAACCGTGGCGACGACGCCCTTGTGGTCAGCCCGAATCCGTTCTATCAGATTTATGAAGGCGCGGCGTTCCTCGCCGGGGCCAAGCCGCACTACCTGCCGTGCCTGGACGAAAACGGTTTCAACCCGGATTTCGATGCCGTATCGCCAGACATCTGGAAACGCTGCCAGATCCTGTTCCTGTGCTCCCCGGGCAATCCGACCGGCGCACTGATTCCGGTCGACACCTTGAAGAAGCTGATCGCCCTGGCCGACGAATACGATTTCGTTATCGCAGCGGACGAGTGCTACAGCGAACTGTACTTCGACGAGCAAACGCCGCCAGCCGGCTTGCTCAGCGCCTGCGTCGAGCTGGGCCGCAAGGATTTCAAGCGTTGCGTGGTGTTTCATAGCCTCTCCAAGCGCTCGAACCTGCCGGGCCTGCGGTCGGGCTTCGTGGCCGGTGATGCCGAGATCCTCAAGGGCTTCCTGCTCTATCGCACCTACCATGGCTGCGCCATGCCGGTTCAGACCCAGTTGGCCAGCGTTGCCGCGTGGAACGACGAAGTGCATGTACGCGCCAACCGCGCGCTGTATCGCGAGAAATACGATGCGGTGCTGGAAATCCTTGCCCCGTTGATGGACGTGCAGCGCCCGGATGGCGGCTTCTACCTGTGGCCGAACGTAGAAGGCGACGATGAAGCCTTCTGCCGTGATCTGTTTGTAGAGGAACACGTGACCGTGGTGCCGGGTTCTTACCTGTCTCGCGAAGTTGATGGCTTCAATCCGGGCGCCGGGCGCGTACGCATGGCATTGGTTGCGCCGCTGGCGGAATGTGTGGAAGCGGCCGAGCGGATTCGCGCTTTCATCCAGCGTCACAAGTGATTTAACCCTGCGCCAGCGCTGTTATTTCACCTGGCCCAGGTTCGCTTCGCTTAGATCCAGCTCCCCCAGCACTTCGCGCAATACGTCATCACCAATCTGGTGATGACGGCTCAAGCTGTACAGTTCAAGGCGCTGCGCCCGCAGCGCCTTCAAGCGCAATCGTCGCTCCAGCAAGTCCATCTGAAACGCCAGCGCCTGGGCTTCCGCCGAATCGTTGAACACTTCCAGCTGATGCCGATACTCGGACATGATCCGCGCTTTCAGTTCCGCCGCCAGCGCCGCCTCTGCCGCATCCACAGGCTTGGCTTCCTCGATTTCCAGCGCATGGATCGCCGCTTCGGCAGTCTTGCGCCAGGCGTCACGCACTTCGTTACGGCGCTTGTCGTCGGGACTTTTCTCGATGCCGCGCAGCAACAGAGGCAAGGCGATGCACGCGGAGATCAACGACAGCAGAATCACGCCGGCGGCGATGAAGATCAGCAGATCGCGCTCGGGAAACGCATTGCCTTCCAGCAGCAACGGTACCGACAGTATGCCCGCCAGCGTCACGGCTCCGCGTACCCCACCGACCGTCAGCAACCAGCAGGAACGCGCGGTCGGCACTTGTGTCATCTCGCCCCTTCCGCGCCAGCGTCGCAGCAGAACGGACAGGCGCCAGATGCTCTGCACCCAGACGAAGCGCAACACCAGCAGCACCAGAAAGATGGCGACCACGTCCAGGCAACGGTAAAGCAGCGTCGGCCACAATGACGTTTCATGGCTGGCCACGGCCTTGATGATGTCCGGTAGCTGCAAGCCCAGCAGCAGGAAGATCAAACCGTTGAAGGCAAACTCCAGCAGCGACCAGACACTGCGATTGAGCAATCGGGTGCTGGTCTGGCGCGGCAGCAGATCGAGCCAGCTCTGCATCATCCCCGCCGCCACGGCGGACAAAATGCCGGATGCACCGAGACGTTCCGCCACCACATAAGCGGCGAACGGCAGCAACAACATGAACACCACATGAGTCGCCGGATCATCCCAGCCGCGAGCGATCATCCATGTACGCAATCGTCCCACCAGCCAGCTCAATGCGACGCCAACGGCCAGGCCGCCGACCGCCACCAACACGAAGATCACGCCGGCGTTGGTCAGCGAGAACACGCCTGTCACCGCTGCCGCCAACGCAAATTTGAACGTCACAAGGCCCGAGGCATCGTTCATCAACGCCTCGCCCTGCAGCATGTGCATCAACGGCGTGGGCAGACGATCCCGGGAGATGGCCGAGACGGCCACGGCATCCGTGGGCGACAGCACCGCCGCCAAGGCAAACGCCACCGGCAATGGAATGCTGGGTAACAACCAGTGAATGAAATAGCCTGCACCGACCACGGTGAACAACACCAACCCCACCGCCAGTGTCAGGATCGGCCCGCGCAGGCGCCAAAGTTCACGCTTGGGCATCCGCCAGCCATCGGAAAACAACAACGGCGGCAGAAACAGGAAGAGGAACAACTCGGGATCCAGGGCCACATGCAAACCCAGCGTCGGCCAGGCCAGCAACGCACCCGCGCCAATCTGTACCAGTGGCAATGGCAGCGGGATTACCCGTCCGATCAGGCGTGAAACGCTAACCAGCATCAACAGGATCAGGACGGTGTAGGCGGTTTGCATAAAGCGTGGGTTCCCAGGCAATCGACAGCATCGAAGTGCCATATTAGCCGCTTAGACTGCGGGCTGACCGTTGCACTAATGTCGCACGTTCTCATGATCCACATGACATCCCTGTGGGAGCAGGCTCCTGCCCACAGGGTTTTGGGTTTTAACTCAAGGGTCATGGCATAATCCGTCACCTTTAATTTCCAGCACCTGCAAGGGGGGCAATTCCTTGACCGTTTCAAGCAAAACGTTGCACCTTTTCGGCATCAAAGCCTGCGACACCATGAAAAAGGCGCGCACCTGGCTCGATGAACACGCTGTCAGCTATGACTTTCATGATTACAAGACGGTCGGAATCGACCGTGAACACCTGACCCAATGGTGCGACGAGCACGGTTGGCAAGTGGTGTTGAACCGTGCAGGCACGACCTTTCGCAAGCTCGACGACGAACGCAAAGCCGATCTCGACCAGCGCAAGGCCATCGAACTGATGCTCGCACAACCCTCGATGATCAAGCGCCCGGTGCTTGATCTCGGTGACCGAACCCTGATTGGCTTCAAGCCAGATATCTACGCGGCCGCGCTCAAGTAAGCAGCCCGTTCCATTTTGTTAGAGGTATCAACATGTCCACTACTCCGTTCAGCCTGGCCTTTGGTGTCGGCACTCAAAACCGTCAAGGCGCATGGCTGGAAGTGTTTTACGCGCAGCCGCTGCTCAATCCATCGGCTGAACTGGTTGCTGCTATCGCGCCGGTCCTGGGTTACACCGAAGGCAATCAGGCCATCGCATTCAGCACAGCCCAGGCTTCGCAACTGGCTGAAGCGCTGAAGAGCGTCGACGCTGCACAAGCCGCGCTGCTGACCCGCCTGGCCGAAAGCCACAAGCCGCTGGTCGCCACGATCCTGGCCGAAGACGCGCAACTGACCTCCACGCCTGAGGCTTACCTCAAGCTGCACCTGCTGTCCCATCGTCTGGTCAAGCCACACGGCCTGAACCTGGCCGGTGTGTTCCCGCTGCTGCCGAACGTGGCCTGGACCAGCCAGGGCGCGATCGATTTGGCCGAACTGGCCGAGCATCAACTGGAAGCCCGCCTGCGCGGCGAGCTGCTGGAAGTGTTCTCGGTAGACAAGTTCCCGAAAATGACCGACTACGTGGTACCGGCCGGCGTGCGTATCGCTGACGCGGCGCGTATTCGTCTGGGCGCTTACGTGGGTGAAGGCACCACCGTGATGCACGAAGGTTTCGTCAACTTCAACGCCGGCACTGAAGGCCCGGGCATGATCGAAGGCCGTGTGTCGGCTGGCGTGTTCGTTGGCAAGGGTTCGGACCTGGGCGGCGGTTGCTCGACCATGGGCACCCTGTCGGGCGGCGGCAACATCGTGATCAAGGTCGGCGAAGGCTGCCTGATCGGCGCCAACGCCGGTATCGGTATCCCGTTGGGCGACCGCAATACCGTTGAGTCGGGCCTGTACGTGACCGCTGGCACCAAAGTGGCGCTGCTGGACGAAAAAAATCAGCTGGTCAAGGTCGTGAAGGCCCGTGAACTGGCCGGTCAACCTGACCTGCTGTTCCGCCGCAACTCGGAAACCGGCGCAGTGGAATGCAAAACCCACAAATCGGCGATCGAACTGAACGAAGCGCTGCACGCTCACAACTAAGCGTCGAATGACCCACTGTGGGAGCGACCCGGCTCGCTCCCACAGGGTTTGGCGTACATCCGCCCATGTTTAACAGGGCCCGATAGCATGTTGATTCGCTCTCCCTGGCGCGCCGATTTCCCGGCCATCGCCGCTCTGCAACGGCAAGACCAGACGTATCTGGACAACGCCGCCACCACGCAAAAACCTCAAGCCCTGCTGGATGCCCTGGCGCATTACTACGCCAATGGCGCGGCCAACGTGCATCGGGCGCAACATTTGCCCGGCGCCCACGCCACCCAGGCGTTCGAGGCCAGCCGCAACAAGGTCGCCCACTGGCTGAATGCCGGCGACTGCGGGCAAATCATCTTCACCCACGGCGCGACTTCCGCGCTGAACCTCCTGGCTTATGGCCTCGAGCACTTATTCAATCCAGGCGATGAAATTGTCATCAGCGCCCTGGAGCATCACGCCAACCTGCTGCCGTGGCAGCAACTGGCGCACCGTCGCGATTTGAAACTGGTGATTCTGCCTCTGGACGACGACGGTTTGATTGACCTCGATGCCGCCACGCACTTGATCAATCCACGTACCCGCTTGCTCGCAGTCAGTCAGCTGTCCAACGTGCTCGGCGCCTGGCAACCGTTGCCGGCGTTGCTGGCGATAGCCAAGGCGCATGACGCCTTGACCGTGGTCGATGGCGCTCAAGGCGTGGTTCATGGCCGCCATGACGTGCAGGCGCTGGGTTGCGACTTCTATGTGTTTTCCAGCCACAAGCTGTATGGCCCTGACGGTTTAGGCGTGTTGTTCGGGCGCAATGAAGCGCTGAAACAACTGCGTCACTGGCAGTTCGGCGGCGAAATGGTGATGGATGCGGATTACCAAAGCGCACGCTTTCGCCCTGCCCCGCTGGGTTTCGAGGCCGGTACGCCGCCGATTGCCAGTGTGATTGGCCTGGGAGCGACGCTGGATTATCTGGCGGGGCTCGATCAGGACGCGGTGTGCGCCCATGAGGCGGCGCTGCATGACTATTTATTGAAAGGTCTTAAAGCCCGTAAAGGCATTCGACTGCTCGGCAAACCGCAGCTGGCACTGGCCAGTTTTGTCGTCGAGGGTGTGCATAACTCTGATCTGGCGCATTTGCTCACCGAACAGGGGATCGCCGTTCGTGCCGGTCATCACTGTGCCATGCCGCTGCTGAAAAGCTTTGAACTGGCCGGAGCGATCCGGGTGTCGTTGGCGCTGTACAACGACTCCGAAGACCTGGAACGCTTCTTCGAGGCGCTGGATCAGGCCCTGGAGTTGCTGCGATGAGCCTACCCGCCGAGGCCGTTACAGCGCTGAAAACCTTTCAGAGTGCCGCCAGCTGGGAGCAACGCGCACGATTGCTGATGCAATGGGGCGAGCGCCTGCCGGCGTTGAGCGCTGTGGATAAAGTCGACGCCAACCGTGTGCACGGCTGTGAAAGCCAGGTGTGGCTGGTGGGCTCGCTGGAGGATGATCACTGGCAGTTCGCGGCGAGCAGCGATGCGCGGTTGATTCGCGGGTTGGTGGCGTTGCTGCTGGCGCGGGTCAACGGCTTGTCGGCGGCTGAGCTGCGAGAAGTGGATTTGCCGGACTGGTTCAATCAGCTGGGGCTTTCGCGGCAACTGTCGCCTTCGCGCAGTAATGGCCTCAATGCCGTGTTACAGCGGATGCGAGAACTCGCCACGTGACCGATGATCGTTCCCACGTCGAGGCGTCGAACCGTCCGCGTGGGAATGCCTCAACGGACGCTCCGCGTTCGGCTGTTGAAGGGACGCGGAGCGTCCCGGGCTGCATTCCCACGCGGAGCGTGGGAACGATCGATCAAGCCGGTTTCACGCGATCCGAAGGGCGCCGCACACCCGCCACAATCTTATCCACAGCCTTGGTCGCCGCGACCATGCCAAACGTCGCCGTGACCATCATTACCGCGCCAAACCCGCCCGCGCAGTCGAGCTTCACGCCGTCTCCGACAAAACTCTTCTGCAAACAGATGCTGCCGTCAGGTTTCGGGTAGCGCAGTTGTTCGGTGGAAAACACGCACGGCACGCTGTAATGGCGCGTCACGGTGCGGGAGAAGTTGTAATCGCGGCGCAACGTCGAACGCACTTTCGAGGCCAGCGGATCGTTGAACGTGCGGTTCAGGTCGCAGACCTGGATCAGCGTCGGGTCGATCTGACCGCCCGCGCCACCGGTGGTAATAATCTGAATCTTGCGGCGCTTGCACCAGGCGATGAGCGCAGCCTTGGCATTCACACTGTCGATGCAGTCGATCACGCAATCGATGTTCGGCGTGATGTACTCGGCCATGGTGTCGCGGGTGACGAAATCGGCCACCGCGTGCACCGTGCAGTCCGGGTTGATCCCGCGCAAACGTTCGGCCATCACCTCGACCTTGGGCTTGCCGACGGTGCTGTCCAGCGCATGCAACTGACGGTTGGCGTTGCTGACGCAGACGTCATCCAGGTCAAACAGCGAAATTTCGCCAACGCCACACCGCGCAACCGCTTCCGCCGCCCAGGAACCGACGCCACCGACGCCGACAATCGCCACATGGGCGGCGCGCAGGCGCTCAAGGCCTTCGATGCCATACAAGCGGGCGATGCCGGCAAACCGCGGATCTTCTGTACTCATGACCATTACCCCAAAAACCGGCGCGCATTATAGGGCTACGCAGCCACAAGTTCTAAGCTACAAGCGACAAGTGTAAGAACTTATGTGAAAGCCGGTTGCCCAACGTCAGGCTTTTCCCTGCCTGCTGTACGGTAAGTGAAAGCACGGTGTAGGATGCGCGCCCCTTGGCCAACAGCCGACCGTTCCTTCGTTCCACTGCCTTTGGAACCTGAAATAGCTATGTCATCGCGTAAATTTGGACTCAACCTGGTCGTGGTGCTCGCCATCGCAGCCTTGTTTACTGGCTTCTGGGCGCTGATCAACCGCCCGGTCACCGCCCCCAACTGGCCCGAACAGATCTCCGGTTTTTCGTACTCGCCGTTCCAACAAGGCCAGTACCCACAGAAAGACCAATACCCGACCGACGATGAAATGCGTCGTGACCTGGAGATCATGAGTAAGCTGACGGACAACATCCGTACGTACTCGGTCGACGGCACCCTGCAAGACATTCCCAAACTGGCCGAAGAGTTCGGTTTGCGGGTAACACTGGGGATCTGGATCAGTCCGGACCAGGAGCGCAACGAACGCGAGATCACCCGCGCGATCGAAATTGCCAACTCGTCTCGCAGCGTGGTTCGCGTGGTAGTCGGTAACGAGGCGATCTTCCGTAAGGAAATCACCGCCAAGGACCTGAGCGTGATCCTCGATCGCGTCCGCGCAGCCGTGAAGGTGCCGGTAACCACGTCCGAGCAGTGGCACGTCTGGGAAGAACACCCGGAACTGGCCAAGCACGTCGACCTGATCGCCGCCCACGTACTGCCCTACTGGGAATTTATCCCGGTGGACAAGGCCGGCCAATTCGTCCTCGACCGCGCCCGCGACCTGAAAAAAATGTTCCCTAAAAAACCGCTGCTGCTCTCGGAGGTTGGCTGGCCGAGCAACGGCCGCATGCGTGGCGGCACCGATGCAAGCCCGGCGGATCAGGCGATCTACCTGCGCACATTGGTTAACAAACTCAATCGCCAGGGCTTCAACTACTTCGTGATCGAAGCGTTTGACCAGCCGTGGAAAGCCAGCGACGAAGGTTCTGTGGGCGCTTATTGGGGCGTGTTCAACGCGGCCCGCCAGCAGAAATTCAACTTCGAAGGCCCGGTGGTCGCGATCCCGCAATGGCGCGTGCTGGCCATCGGTTCGGCGGTGTTGGCCTTGCTGTCCCTGACGCTGCTGATGATCGACGGCTCGGCCCTGCGTCAACGCGGTCGCACCTTCCTGACCTTTATCGCGTTCCTTTGCGGTTCGGTATTGGTGTGGATCGGTTACGACTACAGCCAGCAATACAGCACCTGGTTCAGCCTGACGGTGGGTTTCCTGCTCGCCCTGGGCGCACTCGGGGTCTTTATCGTGCTGCTGACCGAGGCGCATGAACTGGCCGAAGCGGTCTGGACTCACAAGCGTCGGCGCGAATTCCTGCCGGTGGTCGGCGAGTCGAACTACCGACCGAAAGTCTCGATTCACGTGCCGTGCTACAACGAGCCGCCGGAGATGGTCAAACAGACCCTCAACGCCCTGGCCAATCTCGACTATCCGGACTTCGAAGTCCTGATCATCGACAACAACACCAAGGACCCGGCGGTCTGGGAACCTGTTCGCGATTACTGCGAAACCCTCGGCCCGCGCTTCAAGTTCTTCCACGTTGCACCGCTGGCCGGTTTCAAGGGCGGCGCGCTCAATTACCTGATTCCGCACACTGCCAAGGATGCCGAAGTCATCGCGGTAATCGACTCGGACTACTGCGTCGACCCGAACTGGCTCAAGCACATGGTGCCGCACTTCGCCGACCCGAAAATCGCCGTGGTGCAGTCGCCACAGGATTATCGCGACCAGAACGAAAGCACCTTCAAGAAGCTCTGCTACGCGGAATACAAAGGCTTCTTCCACATTGGCATGGTCACCCGCAACGACCGTGACGCGATCATCCAGCACGGCACCATGACCATGACCCGGCGCTCGGTGCTCGAAGAGCTCGGCTGGGCCGACTGGTGCATCTGTGAAGATGCCGAGTTGGGTCTGCGCGTGTTCGAGAAAGGTCTGTCGGCGGCGTATTACCACACCAGCTACGGCAAAGGCCTGATGCCCGATACCTTTATCGACTTCAAGAAACAGCGTTTCCGCTGGGCCTATGGTGCGATTCAGATCATCAAGCGTCACACCGCCAGCTTGCTGCGCGGCAAGGGCACCGAGCTGACCCGTGGCCAGCGTTACCACTTCCTCGCGGGCTGGTTGCCGTGGGTCGCGGACGGCATGAACATCTTCTTCACTGTCGGCGCGTTGTTGTGGTCGGCGGCGATGATCATCGTGCCGCAGCGGGTCGATCCGCCGTTGCTGATTTTCGCGATCCCGCCATTGGCGCTGTTCGTGTTCAAGGTCGGCAAGATCATCTTCCTCTACCGTCGCGCGGTCGGGGTCAACCTCAAGGATGCATTCTGCGCGGCACTGGCCGGGCTGGCGTTGTCGCACACCATCGCCAAAGCGGTGCTGTACGGCTTCTTCACCAGCAGCATTCCGTTCTTCCGCACACCAAAAAATGCCGACAACCACGGTTTCTGGGTGGCGATTTCGGAAGCGCGTGAAGAGGTGTTCATCATGCTGCTGTTGTGGGGCGCGGCGCTGGGGATCTTCCTGGTGAACGGGTTGCCGAGCAACGACATGCGTTTCTGGGTGACCATGTTGCTGGTGCAATCGCTGCCGTACCTGGCGGCGCTGATCATGGCGTTCCTGTCTTCGCTGCCCAAACCGGCAGTCGAAACAGAGACGGCGCCAGCGGTCTAAATCTTTGCAGATGCACTAAACGGCGGCCAATGGCCGCCGTTTTGCTTTAAGATAACCGCCATTTTGCAGGGCTTGGCGTGATCTCCATCCCTGTGGGAGCCAGCCTGCTGGCGATGGCAATGTAACAATCACAGTTTATGTTGACTGCCACACCGCCATCGCCAGCTGGCTGGCTCCCACATTTAGTCCGCGCCCACATTCATGATCTCCGGAGTTTTCCATGACGGCCCACGCCGACCTTTCGCCGACCCTTCAACTCGCCATCGACCTGATCCGCCGTCCGTCCGTGACCCCGGTCGACGCCGATTGCCAGAAGCAGATGATGCAGCGCCTGGGCGATGCCGGTTTCAAGCTGGAACCGATGCGCATCGAAGATGTGGATAACTTCTGGGCGACTCACGGCAAACACGACGGCCCGGTGCTGTGCTTCGCGGGTCACACCGATGTGGTGCCGACCGGTCCGGTGACCGCCTGGCAGATCGACCCGTTCAACGCGCTGATCGATGAACACGGCATGCTTTGCGGCCGTGGCGCCGCGGACATGAAAGGCAGCCTGGCCTCGATGACCGTGGCCGCCGAGCGCTTTGTCGCCGACTACCCGGACCACAAGGGCAAGGTCGCGTTCCTGATCACCAGCGACGAAGAAGGCCCGGCGCACCACGGCACCAAGGCTGTGGTCGAACGCCTCGCGGCGCGCAAGGAACGTCTGGACTGGTGCATCGTCGGCGAACCGTCGAGCACCACGCTGGTGGGCGATGTGGTCAAGAACGGTCGTCGTGGTTCCCTCGGCGCCAAGCTGACCGTACGCGGTGTGCAAGGTCACGTGGCGTACCCACACCTCGCCAAGAACCCGATCCACCTCGCGGCGCCGGCGCTGGCCGAACTGGCTGCCGAGCACTGGGATCACGGCAACGATTTCTTCCCGCCGACCAGCTTCCAGATCTCCAATGTCAATTCCGGCACCGGCGCGACCAACGTCATCCCGGGCGATCTGGTGGCAGTGTTCAACTTCCGCTTCTCCACCGAATCCACCGTTGAAGGCCTGCAAAAGCGCGTGGCCGACATCCTCGACAAGCATGGCCTGGACTGGCACATCGACTGGGCGCTGTCCGGCCTGCCGTTCCTGACCGAGCCGGGCGCGCTGCTCGATGCCGTGGCCTCGAGCATCAAGGACGTCACCGGTCGCGAAACCAAGGCGTCCACCAGCGGTGGCACCTCCGACGGTCGCTTCATCGCGACCATGGGCACACAGGTGGTTGAGCTGGGCCCGGTCAACGCGACGATTCACCAGGTCAACGAACGTGTACTGGCCGCCGACCTCGATGTGCTGACCGAAATCTATTACCAGACCCTGATCAAGTTGCTCGCCTGATGCTCGCCTGCCCGATCTGCAGCGAACCGCTGAACGCGGTGGACAACGGCGTGGCCTGCCCCGCCGGGCATCGTTTCGACCGTGCGCGCCAGGGTTACCTGAACCTGTTGCCAGTGCAGCACAAAAACAGCCGCGACCCTGGGGATAACCTGGCGATGGTCGAAGCGCGCCGCGACTTCTTGAATGCCGGCCATTACGCGCCGGTGGCCAAGCGTCTGGCGGAATTGGCGGCGCAGTACGCGCCGCAGCGCTGGCTCGACATCGGTTGTGGCGAGGGTTACTACACCGCGCAAATTGCCGAGGCCTTGCCCAACGCTGACGGTTACGCGCTGGACATCTCCCGGGAAGCAGTCAAACGTGCCTGCAAGCGCAATCCGCAGCTGACCTGGTTGATCGCCAGCATGGCGCGGGTGCCATTGGCGTCCGGCAGTTGCCAGTTCCTGGCCAGCGTCTTCAGCCCGTTGGACTGGGAAGAAGCCAAGCGCTTGCTAAGCCCGGGGGGCGGCTTGATGAAAGTCGGGCCTACCAGCGGTCATCTGATGGAGTTGCGCGAGCGGCTTTACGACGAAGTCCGCGAGTACACCGACGACAAGCACCTGGCCTTGGTGCCCGAAGGCATGACGCTGCAACACAGCGAAACCCTGGCGTTCAAACTGACGCTGGAAAAGGGTCAGGACCGGGCGAACCTTTTGGCTATGACGCCTCACGGCTGGCGCGCCAGTGCCGAACGCCGGGCGGCGGTGATCGAACAGGCCGAGCCGTTCGAGGTCACTGTTTCGATGCGCTACGATTATTTCGTACTTCAATAATTTTTGGTGTCGAGCAAACGCTCGAGGCCGGCTAAATCCGCGAATGGATTTTTCAAGACCGCAGTGAGGACATCCATGCGCCAACCCGATATCGAGATTTACCTTAAAGACGCCGACGTCGACTACAAGGCCATTGCCGCCTGGCTCGGCCAAGCGTTGGGCCCGTGCACCGACTGGGTCCAGAAAGGTCAGACTTACAAGTGCAAGGCCGGCAACGTGCCGGTGACCTGGCTGCCGAAAGCCGTGGGCAAATGGAACAGCCTGTTCCTGGACAGCGATCAAACGCCGTGGGACGACGACATCGCCTGTGCCCGCGCAGCCTTTGCCGCATTGAACGTTGAAGTGCGCTGCGCGCCGGGGACGTGGATCGAGGAAGAAGGTGAAGAAACGGCGGACCGCTGGATGCGTATCAGCGCCGACGGCGAAGAAGAAATCACCTGGAAAACCACCTGAGACACTGATCGTTCCCACGCTCTGCGTGGGAATGCCTCAACGGACGCTCTGCGTCCGCTTCTCGGACGCGGAGCGTCCCGGGCTGCATTCCCACGCAGAGCGTGGGAACGATCCTTAATAGGTTACAGCCCCACCACATCCTCAGCCTGCAACCCCTTCTCGCCGGTCACCACCGCATATTCAACCTGCTGGCCTTCAGCCAACGAACGATGCCCCTCACCGCGGATCGCGCGGTAATGCACGAACACGTCCACACCGTCCTCGCGTTGAATAAAGCCGTAGCCCTTGGCGTCGTTGAACCACTTCACATTGCCGGTTTCGCGCGTTGCCATGTCAGTACCCCCTTGTTTTTATTTTGAACGGGCGAGTATATGACAGCCGCCGAAACTCTCAACTCAAGTTTACTTAGGCGCTTTTTTGCCGATTTTAAGCGAATACGGCACACTATCGGCCGCCCGAGCAATTGCTCGGTTTTACTCACTCAAGCAGAAGCCGTATGACCCGCTCCCCGTTCCGCCGTCTTGTGTTTGGCACCCTGCGCCGACTGCTGTACCTCTGGGTTCGCTCGGAGACGATCAATCAGTCGTCGTTCACCCTCAACCTCGACCGCAGCCGTCCGGTGTTTTACGTCCTGCAAAACCCTTCGCTGACTGACCTGGCCGTGGTCGACACCGAATGCACCAAAGCGGGCCTGCCTCGCCCGGTACTGCCGGTCTCGGTGGGGAACCTGGTGGAGCCCGCCGCATTCTTTTACCTGACACCGGAACCCGACTGGCTCGGCCGTCAGGACAAACGCGGCGCGCCTCCGACCTTGACCCGACTGGTCAGTGCCCTGAGCCAGAACGCTGCCGAGGACGCACAGATCATTCCGGTCAGCGTGTTTTGGGGCCAATCGCCGGACAGCGAATCCAGCCCGTGGAAGCTGCTGTTCGCCGACAGTTGGGCGGTGACCGGGCGCCTGCGCCGGTTGCTGAGCATCATCGTCCTGGGGCGCAAGACCCGCGTGCAGTTCTCAGCGCCGATTAATCTGCGTGAGCTGATCGATCACAACAAAGGCCACGAGCGCACAGTGCGCATGGCCCAGCGGATCCTGCGGGTCCACTTCCGCAACCTCAAAGCCGCAGTGATCGGGCCGGACATTTCCCACCGTCGCAACCTGGTCAAAGGCCTGCTCAACCAACCGCTGGTCAAACAGGCAATCCTCGAAGAAGCCGAGCGCGAAAACATCTCCCTGGACAAAGCCAAGGCCCAGGCCTTGCGCTACGGCAACGAAATCGCCTCGGACTACACCTACACCGCGATCCGCTTCCTGGAAGTGGTGCTGAGCTGGTTCTGGAACAAAATCTACGACGGCATCAAGGTCAACCACATCGAAGGCGTGCAGAACGTCGCCCAAGGTCACGAAGTGATCTACGTGCCGTGTCACCGCAGCCACATTGACTACTTGCTGCTCTCGTACCTGCTGTTCCGCAACGGCCTGACCCCACCGCATGTCGCCGCCGGGATCAACCTCAACATGCCGGTGATCGGCAGCCTGCTGCGCCGTGGCGGTGCGTTCTTCATGCGCCGCACATTCAAGGGCAATCCGCTGTACACCTCGGTGTTCAACGAATACCTGCACACTTTGTTCACCAAAGGTTTCCCGGTCGAATATTTCGTCGAGGGCGGCCGCTCGCGGACCGGGCGCATGCTGCAACCAAAAACAGGGATGCTGGCGATCACCCTGCGCAGCTTCCTGCGTTCGTCGCGCGTGCCGATCGTGTTCATTCCGGTGTACATCGGCTACGAACGAGTGCTTGAAGGCCGGACTTACCTCGGCGAACTGCGCGGGGCGACCAAGAAGAAAGAATCGATCTTCGACATCTTCAAAGTCATCGGCGCCCTCAAGCAGCGCTTCGGCCAAGTGGCGGTGAACTTCGGTGAGCCGATCAAACTGGCGGAATTCCTCGACAGCGAACAGCCAGACTGGCGCCAACAGGAACTGGGTCCGCAGTTCAAACCGGCGTGGCTCAACGAAACCACCAACCGCCTCGGCGAGAAAGTCGCGCAGCACCTTAACGAAGCGGCGGCGATCAACCCGGTCAACCTCGTGGCGCTGGCCTTGCTGTCCACCAGCCGCCTGGCGCTGGATGATCGCGCCATGGCGCGGGTGCTCGACCTGTATCTGGCGCTATTGCGCAAAGTCCCTTATTCGCCGCACACCACGTTGCCGGAAGGTGACGGTCGCGCGCTGATCGAGCATGTGAAGGACATGGACCTGCTGTCGGAACAGAGTGATGCCCTGGGCAAAATCCTGTACCTGGGCGAGCAGAACGCCGTCCTCATGACGTACTACCGCAACAACGTGCTGCACATCTTCGCCCTGCCGTCGCTACTGGCGAGTTTCTTCCAGAGCGCGTCGCGCATGAGCCGCGAGCAAATCCTGCGCTACGCCCGCGCGCTGTATCCGTACCTGCAATCGGAACTGTTCATTCGTTGGTCGCTGGACGAACTGGATGGCGTAATCGATCAATGGCTTGAAGCGTTCGTCGAACAAGGCCTGCTGCGTTTCG
This sequence comes from Pseudomonas sp. JAI111, assembly GCF_024809425.1. NCBI lineage: Bacteria > Pseudomonadati > Pseudomonadota > Gammaproteobacteria > Pseudomonadales > Pseudomonadaceae > Pseudomonas > Pseudomonas sp. JAI111. The sequence continues at coordinate 1,448,027 of NZ_JANUCB010000001.1, forward strand.
AGAAAGACGTCTACCTGCGTCCTGCGCCAAGCTCGCGACATTTCGTGTTGCTGACCTTACTGTCGAAAAGCATCGCCCAGACCTTGCAGCGTTTCTACATGACGGTTTCGCTGTTGCTCAACAGCGGTCAGAACAGTATCAGCGCCGAAGAACTGGAAGACCTGTGCACCGTCATGGCCCAGCGCCTGTCGATCCTGCATGGCTTGAACGCCCCGGAGTTCTTCGACAAGAGCCTGTTCAGACACTTCATTCAAACGATGCTGGACCTCGACGTGCTCAAGCGTGACGAGGCCGGCAAGTTGAGCTATCACGAACTGCTCGGTGAACTGGCAGAAGGCGCGGCCAAACGGGTGCTGCCAGCGGAGATCCGGCTGTCGATCCGTCAAGTGGCGTTGCACCGCAGTGAAGATGCGGCGGATCAGGCTTAGTTAATCTGCCTGTCACTTCCAGACAACAACTAAAAGAACACCCTTGTTCTTTTAGTTGTGCAGATATGAACTAATACAGCCCCACTTAAACAATCACGATAAGGACATCGCGATGAACACTGCCCAAAATACCGATCAATATGTCACGCTGACGTTTAGTTTGCCCGATGACTATTTCCCCCCTGAAGGTGGCGAAGGCGAAACCCGGATAAGCATCTATACCGCAAACACCAAGCTCCCCATCCGTGTGGCAACATCAAGCATTCCCGCCTTGCGCAGTGGACGCTGGAATTTTTCTTTTGCACATAAGTATTCCGATATCAGCGTTAAATACCTCATTACAGTAAACATGACTCACAACGGTATTCCACTGCTGATTGACCTGGACTACTTCGTGATCGTCCATGCTGCGCCGCACCGACAAACCGTGCATCTGAGTCCTGTCGGACGCCTCTACATTCAGGCGCAAACGCCACAGGAAGTTAAGCCTGAACAAGCGGTGACGATTGTGGCGCATGAGCACGACGACACGAATGCGCAACTGACCCGAATACACATCAGCGAACAGATGGCTGAGGCGTTTTATCTGGAATACGATCCGGACACTGTCATCCCCGGAAAACGCTATACCCTGACCGGCATTGAAAACCACTATCTCAATACGATCGAAGTCTATCCTCGTGCCGTAGTATTAAAACCCTTCATGCCGTACTGCTTGACGACAGCGACCCGTGACCACTGATAATTCGCATCGACGCCGTCCGCTAATTTCCTCTTTCGTACAAGGAAGCTGCCATGCTCCGCCCTACCCTTCGCTTTACCGGCCTCTGCGCAGGCTTGATGATTTCCGCCAGCGCCCTGGCGCTGTCGCTCACTGACCTGTCGCAAAAAGACGCCACCGGCGGCCTCAAGGATGCCCTGACCCAAGGCGCGCAATTGGCCGTCAAACAACTTGGTAAGCCGGGCGGATTCAGCAACAACCCGGACGTGAAAATCGAACTGCCGGGCAAACTGGGCAAAGTCGCCAGCAAAATGAAGCAATTCGGCATGGGCGATCAGGTCACTGAGCTGGAAACCAGCATGAACAAAGCAGCTGAAACCGCTGTGACCCAGGCGCAGCCGATCCTGGTGGACGCGGTCAAGAAAATGAGCGTCGAGGACGCCAAAGGCATTCTCAGTGGTGGCAACGACTCAGCAACTCAGTACCTGAGCAAGACCAGCCGCGAACAGATCCGCCTGAAATTCCTGCCGATCGTGAAGCAAGCCACCGACCAGGTTGGCCTGGCCAAGCAATACAACACGTTTGCCGGCCAGGCAGCGACCATGGGCGTGCTGGATACCAAGAACGCCAATATCGAGGGCTACGTTACCGAGCAGGCGCTGAATGGTTTGTTCAAGATGATCGGCAAACAGGAACAAACCATCCGAGAGAACCCGGCTGCTGCGGCGACGAGTTTGGCGAAGAAAGTGTTTGGTACGCTGTAATCTTCAAACCTGATTTCTGTGGGAACGAGCCTGTTCCCACAGAAATCAGGTCGTCGACGCAACCCGTAGAAAGAATACCCATTCACGCCCCATCTTCCTTTTCTCAAACACGTTCAACTCAACCAGTCCGTTTAACGTGGCTGACGCGGCGCCATACGAGCAGTCCAGATTTTCCTTCACGTTGAAGGCCGTAAACTCCTTCGCCATCCCGCTCTTGGCTACGTGGTAAATAGCGCGCTGCTTTTCGGTCAATCGATCGAAAAATCCGGATTCGGTCAGCCAGCGATCAAAAAGCTCCGTATACGCCAGACTTTTCCGATAGGCCTCAGTAAAACCACTGACAGCGCGCAGAATCACTGAACACTGAAAGTCGATGAAATACGTCAGGTCTAAATCATCAGCCTCGGTATTAAGATAAGACCGGCCATACTTCACCGGCGCATTCCTGAGCAAAATGCTGATCGCTATGTAGCGAAACGCCGAAAAATCATTCTTGAACATGAACCAGTAGAACAGCGCTCGCGCGACTCGGCCGTTGCCATCACGAAAAGGATGCTCATAACCCAGAGCGAAATGCAGTGCGATGCCTTTGATCAAAGGATGGACGTAACCCTCGCGTTCGGGATCGTCGTGCGACTGGTTGAGCCAGTTCGCCAGCACTTGTAATCGCGCCTCCAGCCCAGCCGCAGGTGGCGGCGTATGAACGGTGTTGCCTTCACCGTCCTGCACGACCACATCGTCATTGTTTCTGAACGCCCCCGGCGAGTACTGCGCATCGTCGATACCCTCGACACCGACCCGGTGCATTGCCGTCATCAGTTCAGCACTTAACGGCTCATAGCGCTTTTCCCAAGCGAAGTTCATCATTTTGTAGTTGCCCACGACCATTCGCTCATCCGGAGTGCGCGGCAGACGTTTGCGCTTAAGCATGTCCTTGGCCACCCGGGTGGTGGTTGCCGCGCCTTCCAGCTGACTGCTGCTGATGGCTTCGTCTTCGATCAGGTCGTTGAGCAGATAACTGAAATGCGCATGCTCACCAATCTGGCTGGTCATGTACTCCAGCGAAGCCGTGGTGGCTTGTCGGTCGACGGCCGAAATGGTTTTTTGCGCCAAGGGCGTCAGCACAAAGTTGCCCCACTGTACCGGCTCGCCAAGTGGAAGAAGGCTTGAATATTGTGCGGTCCGGGCCTTCTTCACCAGCGCCCAGCACAGACCCGAATTCATTCCTGGCGCCCAGCGATAGCGTAACTCGTCGAATGGCAGATACCGTCCCTGATCATCCAGCGGTTTGAGCAAGGCGAGGTAGTCAGAGAGGCGCTCTCTATGGGGTGTTTGTGCCAACAGGTCGAATACCCGGTCCGACCTCCCAGTCAGCACGGGTGGCTTTTTCATCATTGATGTCTCAAACACTCATAAAACCGAGTCTTGAGTACAGCACTCGGACCTCGCTGACTCAATATCAGAGAGGTCCGAGATTATCGTAGGAAATCAGACCGGCTCTTTCTTGACCCTGAACCAGGCCGCATACAACGCCGGCAAAAACAGCAACGTCAGCGCTGTCGCCACGATCAACCCGCCCATGATCGCCACCGCCATCGGCCCGAAGAACACACTGCGCGACAGCGGGATCATTGCCAGCACCGCCGCGAGTGCCGTCAGCACAATGGGCCGGAAGCGCCGCACGGTGGCTTCGATGATTGCCTGCCACGGCTTGAGCCCGGCCGCGATGTCCTGCTCGATCTGGTCGACCAGAATCACCGAGTTGCGCATGATCATGCCGGACAACGCGATGGTCCCAAGCATCGCCACGAAACCGAACGGCTGACGAAACACCATCAGGAACAGCGTCACGCCGATCAAGCCCAGCGGCGCGGTCAGAAACACCATCACCGTGCGTGAGAAACTGCGCAATTGCAGCATCAGCAAGGTCAGCACCACCACGATGAACAACGGCACGCCGGCCTTCACCGAGTTCTGCCCGCGGGCCGAATCTTCCACGGTGCCGCCGACTTCCAGCAAGTAGCCATCAGGCAATTCAGCACGCACCGGATCGAGGGTCGGCAGGATTTGTTGCACCAGGGTCGCCGGTTGTTCCTTGCCATAGATGTCGGCGCGAACGGTCACGTTCGGCAGGCGATTTCGGTGCCAGATGATGCCTTCCTCGAAACCGTACTCAAGGGTCGCAATCTGCGACAGCGCCACGCTGCGGCCGTTGTCGGTCGGCACCGCCAGGCTTGGCAGCAAGGACAGCTCGGTGCGTTCATGCACGGTGCCGCGCAACAGAATCTCGATCAATTCGTTGTCTTCGCGATACTGACTGACGCTGGAACCGGTAAGGGAGCTTTGCAGGAACTTCGACAGGTTCGCCGTGCTCACGCCCAGCGCCCGGGCGCGGTCCTGATCGACGTTCAGATAAACGACTTTGCTCGGCTCTTCCCAGTCCAGATGGACGTTGGCCACGTGCGGATTCTCACGGACCTTGGCCGCGACTTTACGAGCCAATGCCCGGACTTCCTCGATGTGTTCGCCGGTCACCCGGAACTGCACCGGATAGCCAACCGGCGGACCGTTTTCAAGACGCGTGACCCGTGAACGCAGGGCCGGGAATTGTTCGTTGAGGGTTTCGATCAGCCAGGTGCGCAGGGTTTCGCGCTCCTCGATGGTCTTGGCCAGGACCACAAACTGGGCAAAGCTCGCCGCTGGCAGTTGCTGATCCAGCGGCAGGTAAAAGCGTGGCGATCCGGTGCCGACGTAGGCCACGTAGTTATCGATGCCGGCGTGATCCTTCAACAAACCTTCAAGGCGTTTAACCTCGTCGGCGGTGTTGCTCAGTGACGCGCCTTCCGCCAGTTTCAGGTCGACCATCAATTCCAGTCGGCCCGAGGCAGGGAAAAACTGTTGCGGCACAAAACGGAACAGCACCACCGATGCGACAAACATCACCACGGTCAAGACGATCACTGTTTTGCGCCGCCGTACGCACCACTCCACCAGGCGCCTGACACGCTGATAGAACGGCGTGCCGTACGGATCGGGTTGATCGGTGCCATGTTTGGCGGCATGAATCTTCGCCAGGTCCGGCAGGAGTTTTTCCCCCAGGTACGGTACAAAAACCACCGCGGCAATCCACGAGGCCAACAGCGCAATGGTCACCACCTGAAAGATCGATCGGGTGTATTCGCCGGTGCCCGATTGCGCGGTGGCAATCGGTAAGAAACCGGCAGCGGTGATCAGCGTGCCGGTGAGCATCGGGAACGCGGTGCTGGTCCAGGCATAACTGGCCGCCTTGATGCGGTCGAAGCCCTGCTCCATTTTGATCGCCATCATTTCCACAGCGATGATCGCATCGTCTACCAGCAAGCCCAGCGCCAGCACCAACGCGCCGAGGGAAATCTTGTGCAGGCCGATCCCCAGGTAATACATGCACGCGAAGGTCATCGCCAACACCAGCGGAATCGCCAGCGCCACCACCATGCCGGTGCGCACACCGAGCGAGAAAAAGCTCACCAGCAACACAATCGCCAAGGCTTCCACCAGCACCTGAACGAACTCGCCAACCCCGGTTTTCACCGCGGCGGGCTGATCGGACACCTTGCGTAGCTGCATGCCGGCCGGGAGGTTTTTCTGGATACGGTCGAACTCGATTTCCAGCGCCTTGCCCAGCACCAGAATATCGCCGCCATCCTTCATCGCCACGGCCAGACCAATGGCGTTCTCCGCCATGAAACGCATGCGCGGTGCTGGCGGATCGTTGAACCCGCGACGCACGTCAGCGACATCGGAAATGCGGAAGGTGCGATCTCCTACGCGGATCGGGAAATTCTTGATCTGGTCGACTGTCTGAAAATTCCCCGACACCCGTAGCTGCAATCGCTCGCTGGTGGTTTCAAAGAACCCGGCCGTGGACACCGCATTCTGCTCTTCGAGCGCTTGCTGTACCGCAGCCAATGGCAATCCGAGGGTCGCGAGCTTGACGTTGGAAAGCTCGATCCAGATCTTCTCGTCCTGCAAACCGAGCAGGTCGACCTTGCCGACATCCTTGACCCGTTGCAGCTGGATCTGGATGCGGTCGGCGTAATCCTTGAGCACCGCGTAATCAAAGCCGTCGCCGGTCAGCGCGTAGATATTGCCGAAGGTGGTGCCGAACTCATCGTTGAAAAACGGCCCTTGAATACCGGGCGGCAGGGTCTGGCGAATATCGCTGATCTTCTTGCGAACCTGATACCAGAGGTCCGGTATTTCCACCGAGTGCATGGAGTCACGAGCAACGAAAGTGACCTGGGATTCACCCGGACGGGAGAACGAGACGATGCGTTCGTACTCACCGGTTTCCATCAGCTTCTTTTCAATGCGCTCGGTGACCTGGCGCGAGACCTCCTGCGCGGTGGCGCCCGGCCAGTTGGTCCGAATGACCATGGCTTTGAAGGTGAACGGCGGGTCTTCGCTTTGGCCGAGCTTGGTGTAGGAAAGTGCGCCAACGACCGCCAGCAGGATCATCAGGAACAGTACGATCTGGCGATTACGCAGCGCCCATTCGGAAAGATTGAAACCCATCGGGGATTACTCCTTGTCCGCCAGTTTGACCACGCGGTTGGAGCGATCCACAGGGCGCACCTGCTGCCCGTCATGAAGCACATGGACACCGGCGGCCACCACCCAATCGCTGGCGTTCAGGCCTTCGAGGACCGGCACGGTTTTCTCACCGAATGCGCCAACCCGGACCGGGGCTTTTTTCAGGGTATTGTTGGCGCCGAGCACCCAGACGTAGGTCGCACCGTTTTCTGCGGTGACGGCTGACAGCGGGACCGACAGCGACACCGCCTCGGCGGCCTGGATATACACCCGGGCACTCTGGCCAAGTTCGGCCGGAACCTTGCCGGCGGTAAAGGCAATGCGCGCGGCGAAAGTGCGCGATTTCGGGTCGGCCGCTGGCGACAATTCACGGATGCGCCCGGCGAAACGCTGATCAGGCTGGGTCCAGAGCTCAACCGATACCGGCTGGCCGACCTTGAAGCGTCCAAAGCTCTGCTCCGGCAGGCTGATCAACACGTCCCGCTCGCCATCGGTAGCGAGGGTAAACACGGTTTGCCCGGCGGCCACCACTTGCCCGACTTCCACCGCGCGCTTGGCAACCACGCCATCCTGAGGCGCACGCAACACCGCGTAACTGGCCTGATTGGTCGACACGTTGAATTCGGCTTTGATTTGTTTGAGACGCGCTTCACCGGATCGGTAAAGGTTTTCGGCATTGTCGTACTGCGAGCGACTGACCATCTGGCGGTCCATCAGCGTTTTGTAGCGATCACGCTCGGCACGCACCATATTCAGATTGGCCTCGGCGGCGGCGACCTGGGCACGGGTGGCTTCCAGCTGCAGGCGTACGTCCTGTGGATCGAGTTCCGCCAACGGCTGGTCGGCCTTGACCCGCTGCCCCTCTTCGACCAGTCGTCGGCTGACTTTGCCGCCAATGCGAAACGCCAGGTCCGGCTCGTAACGAGCCCGCACTTCACCCGGATAACTTTCCATTGCCTGGGCCGAAGGCTCCGGCTGCACCACCATGGCCGGGCGGATGGTGACTTGAGGCGCCTCTTCATGGCCACACGCAGACAATAAAAACGCCAGAGCGACTGGCAACGCGAGGGGCAAGGCATAGCGGAACATGGTGAAGGACCTTTCGCTAATGGTGCTTGGAATAATTATACTTGCCAGTATGTTATTAATAGCAAACTCACCAGTCCAGTATTAAAGCGAAGAATGTCGAACAATCTTTCAGCACCCAATGGTCCGGGCCGCCCCAAGGATCTGGCCAAACGCCAGGCCATCCTCGACGCGGCGAAAACTCTGTTTCTGAGCAAGGGGTACGCCAATACCAGCATGGACGCCGTGGCGGCTGAGGCCGGCGTGTCCAAACTGACGGTCTACAGCCATTTCAACGATAAGGAGACGTTGTTCTCAGCCGCCGTGATGGCCAAGTGCGAAGAGCAGCTGCCGACGCTGTTTTTCGAATTGCCGGATGGCATCGCCGTGGAAACGGTGCTGTTGAATATCGCGCGCGGTTTTCATCAGCTGATCAACAGCGATGAATCGGTGAACCTGCATCGGCTGATGATGGCCCTGGGCAGCCAGGACCCGAAACTCTCGCTGATCTTTTTCGAAGCCGGGCCGCAGCGCATGCTGCATGGCATGGAGCGGTTACTGAGCAAGGTTGATCAGAGCGGCGCATTACGCATCGATAAACCGCGCAATGCGGCAGAACACTTTTTCTGCCTGCTCAAGGGCGCGGCGAATTTTCGCTTGTTGTATGGCTGCGGCGATCGGTTGACCGGGGATGCGGCCGAGGAACATGTGCGGGAAGTGGTGGGGTTGTTTATGCGGGCTTATCGACCCTAGCGATGATCGTTCCCACGCTCTGCGTGGGAATGCAGCCCGGGACGCTCCGCGTCCCTTCAACAGCAGAACGCGGAGCGTCCGTTGAGGCATTCCCACGCAGAGCGTGGGAACGATCAGTGTTGAATCAGGGCTTGAGCGCTTTCTTCGGGTAAATGTCATACCGGCTCGATTTGCCATCCAGCGCATGGCTCGGTTTCGGCCCTTCAATGCACGGCGCCTTGCGCGGACGCTTGACCACCACCCGATGGCTGGCCAGTGCCAACGCAGCTTCCAGCAGTGCCGGCGCATCCGGGTCATCGCCCACCAATGGCCGGAACAGGCGCATTTCCTTCTTCACCAACGCCGTTTTCTCACGGTGCGGAAACATCGGGTCGAGGTAGATCACCTGGGGCGGCTCCCCTTCCCAATTGCGCATCACCTCGATCGAATTGCCCTTGAGCAACTTCATCCGCGCCACGATCGGTGCCACGTCGAAATCTTCCGCGCCACGGGCCAGACCGTCTTCGAGCAACGCACCAATCAGCGGCTGGCGCTCGATCAGGCTCATCTCGCAGCCCAGGCTCGCCAGCACAAACGCATCCTTGCCCAGCCCCGCCGTGGCATCCAGCACCCGTGGACGCACGCCTTGGGCGATGCCCACCGCCTTGGCGATCATCTGCCCGGTGCCCCCGCCGAACAACCGCCGATGCGCGGCGCCACCTTCGACGAAGTCCACCCGCACCGGCCCCGGCGCGTCCGGCCCGAGCTGTTGCAGCTGCAATCCCTGCTCGCCCACCTGCAAGACGAACTCGCCGTCATCCACTTGCAAAGGCAAGCCCAGGCGTTCGGCCCATTGCTCGGCTTGTGGCTGAAATGCCGGGGCCGAGGCCTCGACATGGATGCGGCAGGCCGCAGGTTGCTCAATCATGGGAAAACACGCTCAAAAAATTAATGATCGGCAAAAACGGCCGATAACAAAACTAACGAGCATTTTGCCAGAGCTGAGCGTCGACCGAGAAAAATGTCAGGCATTCAATCCACATCCGTAGGCTACATTTCGCGTCATGGCGATTATGGTCTGCGAAACTCTCAAGCACTGAGCGGCGTCAGTCACCTGTGGCAGGATTTTTTTGCCCAGGCCCTGGCCGATCAGTCGAGTGATGTGGTGCCAGCGTGTGGCACCTTCCCACCGGTTGACCTCGAGAGCCCGGTCGAGCCGACCGTCGGCAGCGAACTGCTGGCGCACATCGTCAGCCAGCGCGAATGCGATGTGAAAGAAACCGAGGTCAAGCCACCCGAGCCGCTGTTCCTGCCGATTGCCGAGTTCGAAATGGACTTGGCCGACAAGCCTTTCCCACCGTTCCCACCACAAGAAATCGTCGCCCAGCAAAAACAGCAAGACTTCGAAAGCAGCTGGGTTCGTCCGATCGTGCTCACCGCCAGCCAGCAAGCCCCGGAAGCCGGCCCGGCGCCACAACCGCGTCCGCTGCACTTGCCAATCGCCGAATTCGAGATGGACCTGCTGGACAAGCCATTCCCGCCGTTCTCGCCCGAAGAACTGGTCGAGCAACAAAAAAACTTCGATTTCGATATAGGCTGGGCTCGCCCGATCGTGCTGCAGAACCTGCGCATCGCCGCCTGACTTTCAATGACAAGCCGTTAGGCGATGGGCGGCGTTGCAGTCTAGGCTCAACACCACGCTGAGCAGGTCACCACCGAAACCGCACCGTCAGCCTTTGAACAATTGATTGGCCTTCGCATACGGCATGGACCTCGACGTGAACCCGAACGTACCCGACGTCTTGATCTCTTCAGCTGCGCGGAAAAACTCGCCATAGGCAGCCAACGCCAGCGCCGAGCCGACGCTGATGCGTTTTACGCCCATCTCGCGCAACTGCTCGACTGTCAGCTTGAGCCCGCCGGACATCAACACGTTGACCGGTTTCGGTGCCACGGCGCGAACCACCGCCAACACATCCTCAGCACTGCGCAAACCCGGCGCGTACAACACGTCGGCGCCGGCCTCGGCGAAGGCCTGTAAGCGGCGAATGGTGTCGGTGAGGTCAGGATTGCCGTGCAGGAAGTTCTCCGCGCGAGCGGTCAGCATGAACGGGAAAGGCAAGCTGCGCGCCGCAGCGACAGCCGCTTCGATACGCGCCACGGCATGTTCGAAGCAGTAGATCGGCGCCTCTTCGCGGCCCGTGGCGTCTTCGATCGAGCCACCGACGGCACCGGCCTCGGCTGCCCGCAAAATGCTCTGTGCGCATTCGGCCGGGTCGTCCGCGAAGCCGTTTTCCAGGTCCACGGCTACTGGCAGATCCGTCGCCGCAACAATCGCCCGAACGTTAGCCAAGGTGTCCTCCAGCGACAATCCGCCATCGGGCCGTGCATTGGAAAAGGCATAACCGGCACTGGTGGTCGCCAGCGCCTCGAAACCCAGGCTGGCGAGCATTTTCGCCGAGCCGGCGTCCCACGGGTTGGGAATGACAAAAGCGCCCTCGCGTTCGTGCAGTGCTTTGAACGCCTGGGCTCGAAGGGTTTGCGCATCCATTGGCAGGCTCCTGAAAAGGGGAACGAATCCGCCTCAGAGCAGGCCAAGTTGCTCGGCGGCGGGTTCTCTGTATAGCTCAGGCAGCGGCGCCAAGCCAGGCAAACGCAGCATCAGTTGTGCGTGGAAACGTTGCGCCAGCCTGGCCGCCAGCAGGTTATCGGCGGTGTGCAGGAAGATGTAGGGCGTACGGCCCTCTTCGATCCACAGGGCGATTTTCTCGACCCACGGCACCAGAAACGGATCGTTGGCTTCAAGCTGCGGATGGCCGATGAAGCGCACCTGCGGGAATTGGGTGAACGCTGCCGGGCGCGGCGGCACGTTGGGCTTTTTCGATTGCGCGTGCAGCACCGAGGGATCGGTTGAGGTGCAACTGAACAACGCGCGCGGATCAAGGCAAATTCGCTCGACGCCACGGTCGCGCAACAGGCGGTTGAGCATTCGCTCGCTGTCACCTTTGGCGAAAAATTCGCTGTGGCGCACTTCCACGGCCAACGGTCGCTCCACGGCATCGATGAAGGCGGCGAGTTCGGGCAATCGGTGCGGCGTGAAGCTTTTCGATAATTGCAGCCACAGCGGCGAAACCCGCTCGCCCAACGGGCTGAGCAATTGCAGGAAGGTTTCGGTGGCGGTCAGTTGTTCGCGCAGGTCACCGCCGTGGCTGATGTCGCCGGGGAACTTGGCGGTGAAGCGAAAGTGTTCGGGCAGAATCTCGGCCCAACGCTGCACGGTGCTGGCAGCCGGGCTCGCGTAGAAGGTCGTGTTGCCCTCTACGGCGTTAAATACTTGGGAATAAAGATTCAGAAACTCGGCGGGTTTGGCGTCGGGCGGATAAAGAGAGTCGCGCCAGGCGTTTTCACTCCAGGACGGGCAGCCGAGGTAGTAAGGCAGCAGCATCAGATGTAAAGGTCGAGGCCCAGCACACCTGAATCCCAATCGACGAACCCGGCAGTGCTCAGGTAGCTGGCGAGTGCCGTGGCGACGCTTTTGCTCATGGCGCGATGGTAGATCATGTCTTGTTGACGAGCCGGGAGATTGCTCAGGCGTTGCGCGGAAGCTTTGGCAGCACGGGCGGCCAGTTGCTCTTCGGACGGAATCTCCAGCTCGCCGTCGATATCGACGTTGTCGTCATCCGCCACTGGCCCTTTGCGGGGTTTGCGCTTGATGGGGTACGACTGGGAGGAAAGGCCGTCTATACGCATGAGTACATGTCCGGTATCAGTGATGGCAGTTTAGTGGCGCATGACCCACTTCGCAAACCGCCGAGTGATAACTAGAACACATAAAGACAAAAAGGTTTAAACGCCGGAGAGAAAATCGACGATTGGCTGAATTGAAACGCTGATTGTGGGCAGAACACTGACCTGTGGGAGCGGGCTTGCTCGCGAAGGCGGTGGGTCAGCCAACATTGATATTGGCTGACCCACCGCCTTCGCGAGCAAGCCCGCTCCCACACGGATCTCAGGGATCAACGCGCCTTGGGCGTCGCCACTTTATCGCGCAGATAAACCGGCTGCGCCTGATCCGCCACAATCGCTTCACCGCGTTCCCAGGCAAACCGCGCCAGCGTCAGCAGGTCTTCGGCGTGAGGCAGCATGCCCGCGTCCTGCCCGGTAAGGTTGACGGCAATGCGCTCGGCATAACCCCAACCAGTGCCCGCGCCAAACCAATCGCCACTAGCGTCGGCAGGCAATGCCGCTGCTTCCGGCGCCAATACCGCTTCCTTGCCGACCAGCCGCATCTCCCCGGCCGTTTCGCGGTAGCAACCCCAATACACCTCATCCATCCGCGCATCGATGGCGGCCACGACCTGGCTCACGCCGTGTTCGCGGTACGCCCGCTGTGCCAGCACCGCCAGGTTGGACACCGGCAGCACCGGGCGATCCAGCGCAAACGCCAGGCCTTGCACCACGCCAATGGCGATCCGCACGCCGGTGAACGCGCCTGGCCCGCGACCGAATGCAATGGCATCGACCGCTTGCAGCGTGGTCCCGGCATCGGCCAGCAATTGCTGGATCATCGGCAACAGCTTCTGCGCATGCAGGCGCGGGATCACCTCGTAATGGCTCGTGACTTTGCCTTCATGCAGCAAGGCAACGGAGCAAGCTTCAGTCGCGGTGTCCAGGGCCAGCAAGGTGCTCATCGATGTATCCGTAAGAGAGGTCAGAAAAAGTGCGCCAGTATAAACAACTACGGCCCGCAAGCGGGCCGTAGAAGATGAAGCGATTCAGACTTTTCAGCTCAGTGCTTCAAGCACCTTGCCGGTGATCGCTTCTACCGAGCCAACGCCTTCGACGTGGCTGTACTTCGGTTTGCCTTGAGCGGCGGACAGCTCCTGGTAAAACTTCACCAGAGGCTCGGTCTGGGCGTGGTAGACCGACAGACGATGACGCACGGTTTCTTCGGTGTCGTCTTTGCGCTGCACCAGCTCGTCACCGGTGATGTCGTCTTTACCGGCAATTTTCGGCGGGTTGTAGACGATGTGGTACACGCGACCGCTGGCCTCGTGAACACGACGGCCAGCGATACGCTGAACGATGTCTTCGTCTTTAACGTCGATTTCCAACACGTGGTCCAGCTCGACGCCGGCTTTCACCAGGGCTTCAGCCTGGGGAATGGTGCGCGGGAAACCGTCGAACAGGAAACCGTTGGCGCAATCGGCCTGGCTAATCCGTTCCTTGACCAGATTGATGATCAGGTCATCGGAAACCAGACCACCGCTGTCCATGACGCTCTTGGCGATCAGGCCCAGCTCGGTGCCGGCCTTGACCGCTGCACGCAGCATGTCGCCAGTGGAGATTTGCGGAATGCCGAATTTCTCGGTGATGAACTTAGCCTGAGTACCTTTACCGGCCCCGGGAGCTCCCAGCAGAATGACGCGCATCGATGTGCTCCTCAATTTTTTATATGGATAACGTCAGATTCGCCTCGTGGGGCCAATCTCAAAAATAGGGTCGTGGCCGCCCAAACGGCCAGAGGCTGATCAAGATACACAGCAGGCCCGGACCACACAAGCCGCCGAAAGTCGGAGAAACCCCCGCCCAACGAGACCCTGGGACGGGGTGCCCCAAGTCGCAACCCCATCACTAACTGTCGCCTGGCCGCACGTTTTTGCCCCTCGCCCACAGGCCCTCGACGCTCGCGCCGAGGACCTCGCCCCACGACGAAAACCTTAGCCGGTATTTCGCAAACCGGCGGCAATCCCCGCCACAGACACCAGCAGCGCCTGTTCTACCGGGCTGCCCTGGGCCACGTCCTGTTGCCGCGAGCGCGCCAACAGTTCGGCCTGCAATAGATGAAGCGGGTCGAGGTAGGTGTTGCGCAAGCGGATGAATTCCAGGGTGTCTGGGCTATGTGCCAGTAGCTGAGACTGACCGGTCAACCCAAGGACAACAGCGCATGCCTGCGACAATAGGTCGCGTAAATGCGCACCCAACGGGAGCAAATCCGGCTCGACCAGACGCTCATCGTAGGATCGGGCGATGTCGGCATCGGCTTTGGCCAGGACCATTTCCAACATATCGATGCGCGTGCGAAAGAACGGCCATTGTTCGCGCATCTGCCCCAGCAATTCGCCCTCGCCGCGCTCCAGCGCCTTGCTCAGCGCCGCTTCCCAGCCCAGCCAGGCCGGCAACATCAGGCGCGTCTGCGTCCAGCCGAAGATCCACGGAATGGCGCGCAGGCTTTCGATACCGCCCGCGCGGCGCTTGGCCGGGCGGCTGCCCAGCGGCAAACGGCCCAACTCCTGCTCCGGGGTGGACTGGCGGAAGTACTCGACGAACTGGGGATTTTCCCGCACCACGGCGCGGTAGGCCTTGACCCCGTCCGCAGCCAGTTCGTCCATCAGATGGCGCCAGGCCGGTTCCGGGGGTGGCGGCGGCAACAACGTCGCTTCCAGCACCGCCGCCAGGTACAGATTGAGGTTTTGCTCGGCGATGTCCGGCAGGCCGAATTTGAAACGAATCATTTCCCCCTGTTCGGTGGTGCGGAAACGCCCCGCCACCGAACCCGGTGGTTGCGACAGGATCGCCGCGTGTGCCGGGCCGCCGCCGCGACCCACGGTGCCACCGCGACCGTGGAACAGCAGCAGCTCCACTTGCTGCTCGCGGCAGATATTGACCAGACGTTCCTGTGCCCGATATTGCGCCCAGGCTGCGGCGGTAGTGCCGGCGTCCTTGGCCGAATCGGAATAGCCGATCATCACTTCCTGCGGCCCTTGCAGGCGCGAGCGATAGCCCGGCAGCAGCAACAGCTTTTCGATCACCGGCCCGGCGTTGTCCAGGTCGGCGAGGGTTTCGAACAGCGGCACTACACGCATCGGCCGCAACACGCCGGACTCTTTGAGCAGCAGTTGCACAGCCAGTACATCGGAAGCGGCGCCGGCCATGGAGATCACATAAGAGCCGAGGGAAGCGGCCGGTGCGGCAGCGATTTCCCGACAGGTCGCGAGTACTTCTGCGGTGTCGGCCGACGGTTTGAAGTACGCCGGCAGCAGCGGCCGACGGTTATTCAACTCATTCATCAGGAAGGTGATGCGCTCTTCCTCGCTCCAGTCTTCGTAACGACCAAGCCCCAGGTAATCGGTGATTTCCGTCATGGCGGCGGCGTGCCGCGACGAGTCCTGACGCACATCCAGGCGCACCAGGAACAACCCGAACGTCACCGCCCGGCGCAAGCAATCGAGCAAGGGACCGTCAGCAATCACACCCATGCCGCACTCATGCAGCGAGTGGTAGCAAAGCTCCAGCGGATCGAGCAGGTCGCGGTTGTTTTGCAATACATCGGCGGGAGCAGGCGTCGTCGCGGTCAAGGAGGCGTGAGCCCAGTTGCGCGTCGCGCGCAGACGTTCGCGCAATTGTTTGAGTACCGCACGGTAAGGTTCGGCACTGTCCCCGGCCTTGGCTTTCAACGCATCGCTGGCCTGCTGCATCGACAACTCTGCAGCAAGATGATCGACATCGCGCACGTACAAATCGGCCGCCATCCAGCGTGCCAGCAGCAAGACTTCACGGGTCACGGCGGCCGTCACATTCGGGTTGCCGTCGCGGTCGCCACCCATCCAGGAAGCAAAGCGAATCGGTGCGCCTTCCAGCGGCAGATGCAGGCCGGTGGCGTCATGCAGGGCTTTATCGGCCTTGCGCAAATAGTTGGGGATCGCCTGCCACAGCGAATGCTCGATCACCGCGAAACCCCATTTGGCCTCGTCCACGGGCGTCGGCCGGGTGCGGCGAATTTCTTCGGTGTGCCAGGCCTCGGCGATCAGGCGCTGCAACTTCGTCTTGATCTGCTCGCGCTCGGCGGTGGTCAGGTCACGGTGGTCTTGGGCTGCCAGTTGCGCGGCGATGGCGTCGTATTTCTGGATCAGCGTGCGCCGCGCCACTTCGGTCGGGTGCGCGGTGAGGACCAGTTCGATTTCCAGCCGTCCCAACTGACGGGCCAGGGATTCGGCGCTGTGGCCTTCGGCGCGCAGACGCGCGAGCAATTCCGGCAACACGCGCGCTTCGAACGGTGCGGGTTGCGACTCTTCGCGGCGATGAATCAGCTGGTATTGCTCGGCGATATTGGCGAGGTTGAGAAACTGGTTGAACGCTCGGGCTACAGGCAGCAACTCTGCTTCGCTCAACTGGTTGAGACTGGCGCTCAGTTCAGCATCCATCGAGCCGCGACGGTCAGCTTTGGCGCCTTTGCGAATCTGCTCGATCTTGTCGAGAAAGCCGTCCCCGTACTGGTCACGAATGGTGTTGCCCAACAGCTCACCCAGCAGGTGAACGTCCTCGCGCAAGCGTGCATCAATATCGGTCATCAGCAGTTCTCCAGCAAAAATTCCGGGCGGCCTAGAGCCTAAAGAGTGCCGCTCTAAAGCGGTTCTTACAAGCAATCGACGAAGGGACTTTAAACCTTGGGCGCAGAAGCTAGTCTCAAGTGTAAGCCGCACAACGGCTTCGGCCGGCCTTTGCCGGACACTGACACAGCCTGCCACGAGCAGGAGCGCAATGAGGTTTTTATGAAAATCCGTGAATTGGCTCAGCATTGGGAAGAAAACGCCAAGGGTCGACTGACCGATACCGGTTACAGAATTCATCTGGATGTGGAGGCCGCCGCACGGCTGGCGGCCATTATCGAGATGTACCCCAAACGCCAACCCGAAGAACTGCTTGGCGAGCTGATCGGCGCCGCGCTTGAAGAGTTGGAAAAGAGCTTTCCCTATGTGAAAGGCTCGACCGTGGTGGCTACTGACGAAGAGGGTGATCCGCTGTACGAAGACATTGGTCCGACCCCGCGTTTCCTCGCGTTGTCACGTCGGCACCTGCACGATTTATCGGCCGGTAGCGAGAAGCAGAAACACTGAGTTTTGCGCCGAACATGTGGGAGCACATTTGCTCCCACATGAGTTGTCATCCCCTCCAGAAATTGAGTATTCCCAGGCTTGCAAAGGGTCGGGGATACCTCTGCATCTCGCCAAAGTTCCCGACCTAGAGCCTTGTCCGATCGGTCAAAGTTTTTTTCGGCGATTGGCCATCTTTTCTGAACTTTAAAAAAACCACTCGGGTCACACCCATTAACCACGCCTGGGACGGCCGTTTCAAAACACCCCGGAAATTGACGGTTACGGCTCCTTGCCCAGCATGGATTTTTCAGTTTTTCAGGAGTTTTACCAATGGAGTTGAAGACCATGAAGATCAGCACTGCCAAGTCCTCGTTCAATCATTTGCGCAGTCTGAAACTGGCTGCCCTGGCAATCGGCACCAGCTTCGTTCTGGCTGGCTGCGCCGGCAATCCACCGACCGAGCAATTCGCCGTGACGCAATCGGCCGTGAATAGCGCGGTCAGCGCCGGCGGCACCGAGTTCGCTGCTGTGGAAATGAAATCCGCGCAAGACAAGCTCAAACAGTCCGAAATCGCCATGCACGACAAAAAGTATGACGAAGCCAGAATTCTGGCCGAACAGGCTGAGTGGGACGCTCGTGTAGCCGAACGCAAAGCCCAGGCGGTCAAAGCCGATCAAGCTGTGAAGGACTCTCAGAAAGGCGTTCAGGAACTGCGTCAGGAAAGCCAGCGCACTGTGCAATAAGCGCGCATCCGGACCAAAGACTGAAGCTCTTATCGATAGAAAAGGACGAATGATTATGCGTAAGCAACTGATGATCCCCGCACTCCTGGCCGCAAGCGTTGCACTGGCTGCCTGCTCCACCCCGCCTAACCCGAACCTGGAACAGGCCCGCACCAACTACAGCGGCCTGCAGGCCAATCCGCAAGCGAGCAAGGTTGCGGCGCTGGAAACCAAAGACGCCAGCGATTACCTGGATAAGGCCGACAAGGCTTATCAGGACAAGCAAGACCAGGCCAAGGTTGACCAACTGGCTTACCTGACCAATCAGCGTGTTGAAGTGGCCAAGCAGACCATCGCCCTGCGCACCGCTGAAGCCAACCTGAAAAACGCATCGGCCCAACGTGCCCAGGCTCGCCTGGATGCCCGCGATGCGCAGATCAAGCAGTTGCAGGACAGCCTGAACGCTAAGCAAACCGATCGCGGCACCGTGGTGACCTTCGGTGACGTGCTGTTTGCCACCGACCGTGCTGACCTGAAATCCAGCGGTCTGGTGAACATCAACAAACTGGCGCAGTTCCTCTCGGAAAACCCTGATCGCAAAGTGATCGTCGAGGGTTACACCGACAGCACCGGCACCGCTGACCACAACCAGTCGCTGTCCGAACGTCGTGCCGGTTCGGTGCGCATGGCCCTGGTGAAAATGGGCGTTGATCCAGCGCGCATCGTTGCCCAGGGTTATGGCAAGGAATACCCGGTTGCTGAAAACACCAGCACCTCAGGTCGTGCGATGAACCGTCGGGTGGAAGTGACCATTTCCAACGACAACCAGCCAGTGATCCCGCGTTCGGCAGTCAGCTCGAACTAAGCGTCACCCGCTGAAACACAAAAGCCCCGCCTGAGTCGATCAGGCGGGGCTTTTTATGTCTGGTGATCACCAAATCCTGTGGGAGCGGCTTGCTCGCGAAAGCGGTGTGTCAGTCAATGATGATGTCGACTGACCCACCGCTTTCGCGAGCAAGCCCGCTCCCACATTGATCGCTGTTGCAGTCAGACTGGTTACTGCTCAAGTTGCTGCGGCTTTTCCTGGCCCATGCAGCGCACGGCTTTTTTCTGATTGTTGACCAGTACGCCGGTCAGGCCTTTCTGTTCGGTATCAAACATCACCAGCACGCCATCGATGCACTGGGCCATTTGCGCCGCCGGTTCCAGGGAGACCTTGTAGTCTTCGCCGGGCACGGTCTTGAGCATGGTGAAATCGCTGAGCAGCAACGCGTCTTCGGGTTTGGCGAAGTGCAAATAACCGTAGAACCACAAGGCCCCGACGGTGCCGAGGATGCTGCAGATGCCGGTGATGATCAGCGGGATGGCGTTACGTTCTTCACTCATTGCGGACTCTCTGGTGGTTCATCTTCTGAATTCGGGGTGGCCGGGTAATTGGGAACTTCACCCAGGCGGCGCAGGCCGTTGAAATGCTGCGGGTCGTCAAGATAGCGCAGCATGACTTTGCGCCAGACCGGGTCGGCGAACGTCTGCACATGACCGCCACGGGTCAGCTGCAGCACTCGCGGCGGCGGCGCAGCTTGATACAGACGGATGCCGTTTGAAAGGGGCACGATTGGATCGTCGATGCTGTGGTAGATCAGTTTTGGCACGCCGTTGAGCTGCGCCGCCGAGTTGATCGCGCTGTCGCCGTCCGGCACCAGCCAGGATAACGGCACCTGGAAAGCCCAGGTCAGCCAGGAGTGGCTCAGGGCGAACTGGCCGATATCGCGATAACTGGCGGGAACGCCGTCCAGGACCAGCGCCTTGAGTTGTTTCTGACGTTCGGGATGCTGGACCAGATAGTGCACCGCCATCGAACCACCGAGGCTCTGGCCGAGCAGGATCACCGGCTTGCCTTTGACCTCCGGCGCCTGATCGAGCCATTTGAACGCAGCATCGATGTCCTGATAGATCGCCGGCAAGCTCGGCTTCCCTTCGGACAAACCGTAGCCGCGATAGTCCACCAGCAGCACTTGATAGCCTTGTTTGGGCAACCACCAACTCCCGCCGAGGTGCATCGGCAGATTGCCGCCGTTGCCGTGCAGATGCAGCACGGTGCCCTTGACCTCGACACCTTTTTTCGCCGGCAGCCACCAGGCGTTCAGCTTGAGGCCATCAGCCGTGGTCAGGGTCACTTCGCGGTAGTCGAGCTTGGCTTTTTCCGGAGTGAACAGCTGGCCGGGTTCGGGGTAGAACAGCAAGGAGCTGCAACCGCTCAAGGTCAGAATAAGGCAGACAATGCCGAGGATTCTCATCCGTTGAAACCTCGCGAAGTGTGGTTGGAATACGGACCAAATGTGGGAGCGGGCTTGCTCGCGAATGCAGTGTGTCAGACAACTGAAATGTTGAATGTTAAACCGCTTTCGCGAGCAAGCCCGCTCCCACATTGACCGCGTGATCGTTACAGGATGTTCGAGTAATCCGCTTCGATCCGGTCCAGGCTCAGGTGGTTGAGGAAGTTGGAGAAGCACATCCAGGCCGACAGCGCGTTCATATCGCGAAACTGCTCAGGCAAGTATTTGGGCGGCACTACCAGCCCTTCATCCACCAACTGACGCAAGGTGCGCATGTCTTCCAGCGTAGTCTTGCCGCAAAACAGCAACGGTATCTGCTCAAGCTTGCCTTTACGCACGGCCAACTGAATGTAGTTGTAAACCATGATAAAGCCCTTGAGGTAGGACAAGTCTTTGGTAAATGGCAGCCCATTGGGCACCGAACCACGGAAAACCCGGCTGGCGTTGCCGTAGCTTTCGGGCATTTCGAAGCCTTGCTCGCGGAAGAATTCGAAGACCTGCAGGAAGTCCGCGCCCTCCTCCACCATGTGAATGGCGCGGGTGCGGTTGGTCAGTTTGCGCAGGCGGCTCGGGTAGGAAGCGAAGGTGATGATTTCCATCAGGATCGCTAGGCCTTCCTGGGTCACCGTCGACGACGGCGGGCCCTTGGACAGGAACGTGCAGATCGGCTGGTTCAGTCCGTTGAGCGTCGTGCCGACATGCACCAGCCCTTCGTGAACCTCCAGGGCGCGCACGTCACGCTCGTTGAACATCGCGTCGGTGCGGATCTTGATGTAGTCGGCGCCGGCCGCCGCGTCGGCAACAATGCCATCGGACTCGAACACCCGAATGGTTTCCTCGGCCTCGCCAAACACCTTGCTCAACCGGGTTTGCAGTAATTGCACGGCGTCCTTGGCGGTGAGGATTTTCGGCTCGTCCTTCAGGTCTCCACGGCCATCAATGTTGTTCAGGTAGTCGGAGAGCATCAGGCCAAGGTCGGACAGCGTCGGGTCACCGGCGTGGAACGCGTCGGACGCAGCGCCGTACAACTCTTGTGAGATCAGGCCGAAATCCTCGGTGCCGCGCGCTTCGAGCATGCGCACCACCATCCGGTATTCCTTGCACATGCGACGCATGATCTGGCCGACCGGGTTGAACTGGCCGAGCTGGCGGGTGATGTCGCGTTCGATGTTCTGGAATTCCAGTTTCACTTTGCTGGAATCGAACGTCAGCGGCCGGTTGAGGTAATAGTCGCGATCCACGGCCGGCATTTCCTTGCCCTTGGCCTTGAGGAAACCCTTGCGGATGCTGTCATCCCACTTCACCGCATCGAGGACACGAATCGGTGTCTGCGCCAGCACAATGCGATCGGACAAAATGCGTATCGTCTGCTGGTAATCGTCCACCCGAAACTCCTGTAGAAAAACCGTTACGTGCTGGTTTTATTTAACTTTAGCTTTGGCCAGGCGCTGATAGCGCACGGCCTCGACGAACACATCGGAATTGGCCGGATCATCGAGGTAAGCAAAGACCTGGTCCATGCTGTTGTCGATCAATACGCCGTCGCCGTCGTCGGTCTGGAAGCCTTCGCCACTCAGGACTTTTTGTCCGAGGGCCTGGTTGATCTGCTCGAGGTCGAGGTTATAGACCACCAGTTCGTGCTTATCGTTGAGCTCGAAACCCGCAATCGTGAAATGACCGCCGAACTGCGCCGGGACCTTCGCCGACAGGTACCAGCGGCTGCCATGGCGAGTCACGGTGAAGGGATAGGCTTCGCGCTCACTGGGTTTGGCCTTGAAATAGCTCACCGCCTGATAGCGATTGTCGCCCAGGCGCGTCAATTCCAGATTCATCGGCTCGCCCCAGGCGTTGGTGCTGGTCCATTTGCCGAGCAGACCTTTGGGCGCGGGTTCGCTCGTGGGCGCAGGCTCCTTGAAGGTCACCAGACAGCCACTGAGCAGCAGGAACGACAAGGCGATCACTACGACGCGCCAGGCTTTCATTCAACACTCCCTATGAACACACATCGCCCTGCGATCGTTCCCACGCTCTGCGTGGGAATGCCGCCATGGACGCTCTGCGTCCGCTTTGGACGTGACGCGGAGCGTCACGGGATGCATTCCCACGCAGAGCGTGGGAACGATCAGTTGCCTACACCGATGCCAATACCAAGTGCATGTACCGGGTGAGGATACCGAGCATTTCGGCTTCGGCCACAGGCTCGGCGTCGTTGAGCAGGCCCTGATATTCCATCCGTCCGATAATGGCCGTCAACACTTTGGCATCCTGTTGTGGCTCACGGGATCCCAATACTTCGAAAAGCTGACACGTTCCCTGCAACAGAATTTGCTGATGCGAGCGCACCAACAGCGCCAGGCGCGGGTTCAGCAGCGCTTCCTGGCGGAAGGCCTGTTCGGCCATCAAGTGTTCGCGTCGGTTGATCAGTTGCCGGTGAACATAGTCCGCCATCAACCGTGCGATGTCGTCCGCCAATTGCGAGCGGGACTCGGGGCTGCCGTCGCCGCTGACCACCATCTCACGCAGCAGGCCTTCATTGTTCACCCACAGCTTGGCCATGAACGCGGCGCTGCGTTCCACGTATTGCGCGAAGGTATCGGTGAGCAAGTCATCGATATCCTTGAAGTAGTAAGTGGTGGCCGACAACGGCACATTGGCCTCGGCCGCCACTGCGCGGTGACGCACAGCCCGCACGCCATCGCGCACGACAATGCGCATTGCCGCATCGAGAATCTCCTGTCGACGCTGCTCGCTGCCCTGTCGGCTGGCCTTGCGGCCTTGGTACTGAACACTTTCAGCGACTGCAGTGGCGACATCCGCTGCACCCTCTTGAGCCATTGCACGGTTCACGACAGGTATTCCTCACTTATTTCAAAAGTAACCATTTGATACGTTTGTACCAGACAGGCAATAAAAAGCCGCCTGTTTTAGGCGGCTTTTTAAATGAAACGTTTACGCTTGCGGCCGCATGTGCGGGAACAGGATCACGTCGCGGATCGACGGTGAGTTGGTCAACAACATCACCAGGCGATCGATGCCGATGCCTTCACCCGCCGTTGGCGGCATGCCGTACTCCAGCGCGCGAACGAAGTCGGCGTCGTAGTGCATGGCTTCGTCGTCGCCCGCGTCCTTGTCCGCCACCTGCGCCATGAAGCGCTCGGCCTGGTCTTCCGCGTCGTTCAACTCGGAATAGGCGTTGGCGATTTCACGGCCGCCGATGAACAGCTCGAAACGGTCGGTGACGCTTGGGTTTTCGTCGTTACGACGGGCCAGCGGCGAAACTTCGAACGGGTACTGGGTAATGAAGTGCGGCTGTTCCAGCTTGTGCTCGACCAGCTCTTCGAAAATCATCACCTGCAACTTGCCCAGACCTTCGAAGCCCAGCACCTTGGCGCCGGCCTTCTTGGCGATGGCGCGAGCCTTCTCGATGTCGGTCAGGTCGTCAGCGGTCAGCTCGGGGTTGTACTTGAGGATCGAGTCGAACACCGACAGACGCACGAACGGTTCGCCGAAATGGAACACCTTGTCGCCGTAAGGCACGTCGGTGCTGCCCAGAACCAGCTGCGCCAACTCGCGGAACAGTTCTTCGGTCAGGTCCATGTTGTCTTCGTAGTCGGCGTAAGCCTGGTAGAACTCCAACATGGTGAATTCAGGGTTGTGACGCGTCGAGACACCTTCGTTACGGAAGTTGCGGTTGATCTCGAATACTTTCTCGAAGCCGCCGACAACCAGACGCTTGAGGTAAAGCTCAGGCGCGATCCGCAGGAACATTTCCATGTCCAGCGCGTTGTGGTGAGTTTCGAATGGCTTGGCCGCAGCGCCGCCAGGAATGGTTTGCAGCATCGGCGTTTCGACTTCGAGGAAGTCGCGCTTCATCAGGAAGCTGCGGATGTGCGCAATCACTTGCGAACGCACGCGGAACGTCTGGCGCACGTCTTCGTTGACGATCAGGTCAACGTAGCGCTGACGGTAGCGTTGTTCGGTGTCGGTCAGGCCGTGGTGCTTGTCCGGCAGCGGGCGCAGCGACTTGGTCAGCAGGCGCACCTCGGTCATTTCAACGTACAGGTCGCCCTTGCCGGAACGGGCCAGGGTGCCAACGGCTGCAATGATGTCGCCCATGTCCCAGGTTTTTACCGCGGCCAGGGTTTCTTCGGACAGGGTTTTACGGTTGACGTAGACCTGGATGCGACCGGTCATGTCCTGGATCACCATGAACGAGCCACGGTTGAGCATGATGCGACCGGCAACCTTGACCGGGATCGCAGCCTCTGCCAGCTCTTCCTTGGTCTTGTCCGCGTACTGTTTCTGCAAGTCTTGGCAGTAGTTGTCGCGGCGGAAGTCGTTGGGGAAGGCATTGCCCTTGGCGCGCTCGGCAGCAAGCTTTTCCTTGCGCAGGGCGATCAGGGAGTTTTCTTCCTGTTGCAGGGCTTGCGGGTCGAGTTCTAGGTCGCTCATGTCTTTAAAAATTCCATCACAGGTTCGTTGCCCCCACCGATGGTGGGGGACTTAGGGTCTTGACTGACGGTTTACAGCCCTTGTTTGAGGCTCGCCACCAGGTATTCGTCGATATCGCCGTCGAGCACCTTGTCGCAGTCACTGCGTTCGATGTTAGTGCGCAAATCCTTGATTCGCGACGCATCGAGCACGTAAGAGCGAATCTGGTGACCCCAGCCGATGTCCGACTTGGTGTCTTCCAGGGCCTGGGAGGCGGCATTGCGTTTCTGCACTTCCTGCTCGTACAAGCGCGCCCGCAACATTTTCATCGCGGTGTCTTTGTTGGCGTGCTGGGAGCGTTCGTTCTGGCAGCTGACCACGGTGTTGGTCGGTACGTGGGTAATCCGTACGGCCGAGTCGGTGGTGTTTACGTGCTGACCACCGGCACCGGAGGAGCGGTAGGTGTCGATGCGCAGGTCCGACGGGTTGATGTCGATTTCGATGTTGTCATCGATTTCCGGCGACACGAACACAGCCGAGAACGAGGTGTGGCGGCGGTTGCCGGAGTCGAACGGGCTCTTGCGCACCAGACGGTGCACGCCGATCTCGGTGCGCAACCAGCCAAAGGCGTATTCGCCCTTGATGTGCACCGTGGCGCCCTTGATCCCGGCGACTTCACCGGCCGACAGCTCCATGATGGTGGCGTCGAAACCGCGTTTGTCGGCCCAGCGCAGGTACATGCGCAGCAGGATGTTGGCCCAGTCCTGGGCCTCGGTGCCGCCGGAGCCGGCCTGGATGTCCAGGTAGGCGTTGTTGGCGTCCATTTCACCGCTGAACATGCGACGGAATTCGAGTTTTTCCAGCGACTCGCGCAGGCGCTCGACTTCGGCAGCGACGTCATCGACGGCGGCCTGGTCTTCTTCTTCGGCGGACATCAGCAGCAGGTCTTTGGCGTCGGCCAGGCCTGAATGCATTTCGTCGAGGGTTTCGACGATCTGGGCCAGCAGCGATCGCTCGCGACCCAGTTCCTGAGCGTACGACGGGTTGTTCCAGACAGACGGATCTTCAAGCTCGCGATTGACTTCAGTCAGACGCTCATGCTTTTGATCGTAGTCAAAGATACCCCCGAATAGTTTCGGAGCGCTCGGACAGGTCCTTGATACTGTTAAGGATCGGGTTGATTTCCATGGCGGGCAGCACTCGTTGGCGAACTTTTGAAAGCCGGCGAGTATAACGTAATCAGGCTGTAACAGCAGCCCGCCTGGCGGCTTTAGGGGCGAATGGTTTGTACCGCTCCCACAATTCGAACCAAGTCGATCCTTATTCGATCCCCACCTGATTACGCCCATTGTTCTTGGCCCGATACAGCCCCTTGTCCGCCGCCGAAATCAGTTGCCGGCAATCGCTGCCCGGCTGCGGGATCATGGTCGACAGGCCGATGCTGATAGTCAGGCTTGAGCCTTCGGTGGGGGCAATGTGTGGAATCTTCAGCCCGGCCACGGTCAGGCGCAGTTTTTCCGCCACCAGTCGTGCACCGCCCGGCGTGGTATTGGGCAGCACCAGGGCGAACTCTTCACCCCCATAACGCGCCGGCAGGTCCGAAGGTCGCGCACTGGCATCGCGGATCGCCGTGGCGACTTTGCGCAAGGCTTCGTCGCCTTCCAGGTGGCCAAAGCTATCGTTGTAGGATTTGAAATAGTCAACGTCGATCATCAGTAACGACAGTTGCGTCTGGTCGCGCAACGAACGGCGCCATTCCAGTTCCAGGTATTCATCGAAGTGCCGGCGGTTCGACAGTCCAGTCAAGCCGTCGGAGTTCATCAACCGCTGCAACACCAGATTGGTGTCGAGCAACTGCTGCTGGCTGACCCGCAGGGCGCGGTAAGCCGCGTCGCGCTGCAACAGCATCATGTAGGAACGCGAGTGGTAGCGGATACGCGCCACCAGCTCGATGTTGTCCGGCAGCTTGACCAGGTAATCATTGGCCCCGGCGGCAAACGCCGCGCTTTTGATCAGCGGGTCTTCCTTGGTCGACAGGACAATGATCGGAATGTCCTTGGTCGCCGGGTGATTGCGGTATTCGCGCACCAGGCTCAGGCCGTCGAGGCCGGGCATTACCAGGTCCTGCAGAATCACCGTCGGCTTGATGCGGACCGCCTGCGAGATGGCTTGATGCGGGTCGGCGCAGAAGTGGAAGTCGATATTGTCCTCGCTCGACAACCCTCGGCGCACCGCCTCACCGATCATCGCCTGGTCGTCTACCAACAGCACCATGGCGGCGTTTTCGTCGGTTTTGAAGTCGTCGAGCTGTAAGTCAGTCATGTGCAGTCACCTGATTACTACTTGGGCCAGGATTGCTGTGAAAAGCCGTCATTTCGAGAAAACCTCCAGCAATCGGGGCGCTATCTTTTCCAGTGGGCGAATTTCCATCGCCGCCTCGATGGCCGCTGCCGCCTTCGGCATCCCGTACACCGCACTGCTGTTCTGGTCCTGAGCGATTGTCAGGTAACCCTGTTGGCGCATGAGTTTAAGCCCTTGTGCGCCGTCGCGCCCCATTCCGGTGAGCAAAACGCCTACGGCGTCACCGTTCCAGTAATTGGCCACACTCTCGAAAAACACATCGATCGAGGGGCGATAGATCTCGTTGACCGGCTCGGCGGTGTAGGCCAGCGTGCCGTTTTTCAACAAGCGGATATGGTGGTTGGTGCCGGCCAGCAGTACGGTGCCGGCCTGCGGCGGCTCACCTTCCTGGGCCAGGCGGACGTTCAGGCCGCTGGAACGGGCGAGCCACTCGGCCATGCCGGCGGCAAAAACCTGGTCGACGTGTTGGACCAGGACAATCGCCGCCGGAAAATCGCGCGGCAAGCCCTTGAGCAACACTTCCAGCGCCGCCGGCCCGCCAGCGGACGAGCCGATGGCAATCAGGCGCTGGCGGGAGGCGGAACTGCGCAACGGGCTAGGAGCCGATCGCTCCCGATTGCCCTTGTCACCAATCAGCCAGCCAATGTTCATGATCTTGCGCAACAACGGCGCCGCCGCCTCTTGCGCATTGCCGGCGCCGAGGGCCGGGGTGTCGACCACGTCCAGCGCGCCATGGCCCATGGCCTCGAACACCCGGTGCACGTTCTGCTGGCGGTCGACCGTGACGATGACGATGGCGCACGGGGTCTGCGCCATGATTTGCCGTGTGGCCTCGACGCCGTCCATGACCGGCATGATCAGGTCCATCAGAATCAGGTCGGGGGTATTCTCGGCGCAACGCTGCACCGCTTCCGCCCCGTTGCTGGCGACCCACACCACCTCGTGCGCCGGTTCAAACGCCAAGGCCCGGCGCAGGGCCTCTACGGCCATGGGCATGTCGTTGACGATGGCTATTTTCATGCCCGCGCTCCTCCGATGAGCTCAACCACCGCATCAAGCAGGGCGTCATCATGAAAACTGGCTTTGGCTAGATAATAGTCAGCTCCGGCGTCCAGACCACGACGCCGGTCTTCTTCTCGGTCCTTATAGGACACCACCATCACCGGCAGAGATTGCAGACGGTTATCCCGGCGCAACAAAGACACCAGTTCGATGCCGTCCATGCGTGGCATGTCAATGTCGGTGATCAGCAGATCGAAATCCTCCGAACGCAAGGCGTTCCAGCCATCCATACCGTCGACCGCAACGGCCACGTCGTATCCACGATTGAGCAACAGCTTGCGCTGCAATTCGCGAACGGTCAGCGAATCGTCGACCACCAGGATCCGTTTGCGTGCCGCTTCGACAGCTTGACTGCCGTGGCGGGCAATACGCTCCAGACGCCCGGTGTTGAGCAGTTTGTCCACCGAACGCAACATGTCCTCGACATCGACGATCAGCACCACCGACCCGTCATCCAGCAAGGCGCCGGCGGAAATATCCTGAACCTTGCCCAGACGCTCATCCAGCGGCAGTACAACCAATGTCCGCTCGCCAATGAACCGTTCGACCGCCACACCGTAAATCGCATCGCGCTCGCGAATCACCACCACTTTGACGGTCTGCTGACTGTTTTGGTTCGCCGGGCGCTGCAGCAGTTGACTGGCCGCGACCAGCCCAACGTGCCGACCGTCATGCCAAAAATGCTGGCGCCCCTCGATCTGAACAATGTCCGAAGGCTCCAGGTCGCACATGCGTTCGATGTGCGCCAGCGGAAATGCGTAGGCCTCGTCGCCGACCTCCACCACCAGACTGCGCACCACCGACAACGTCAACGGCACTTCAAGGTGAAAACGGCTGCCCTCGCCCGCGGTCTGTTCTAGGACCACTGCGCCGCGCAACTGACGGACCATGTGCTGAACCGCGTCCAGGCCAACGCCGCGCCCGGACACTTCGGTGACCGTGTCGCGCAGGCTGAAACCCGGCAGGAAGAGGAACGTCAGCAGCTCTTCCTCGCTCAATTGCGCGGCAGTTTCAGCGGGAGATAGCTGACGCTCGATGATGCTGCGCCGGACCTTCTCCAGATCGACGCCGTGACCGTCGTCGCTCAATTCCAGCACCAACAGACCGGCTTGATGGGAGGCGCGCAGACGAATCAAACCTTCTGGCGGCTTACCGGCCAGCAAGCGTTGCTCGGGAGATTCGATGCCGTGGTCGACGGCGTTGCGCAGCAGATGCGTCAGCGGCGCTTCAAGTTTTTCCAGCACATCACGGTCGACCTGGGTTTTCTCGCCCTCGATCTCCAGTCGTACCTGCTTGCCAAGACTGCGACCGAGGTCGCGGACCATGCGCGCTTGTCCGCCCAATACGTCAGCGAATGGCCGCATGCGACAGGCCAGCGCGGTGTCGTACAGCACCTGCGCACGCTGACTGGCCTGCCAGGCGAATTCATCCAGCTCGGCGTTTTTTTCCACCAGCAGTTGCTGGGACTCGGCCAGCAGTCGACGGGCATCATCCAAGGCTTCCTGGGCCTGGAGGCTCAAGGAATGCTCCTTGAGGTGGACATTCAGGCTTTCCAGGGCGCGCAGGCCGTTGTTCTGCAGGCGTTTGAGGCGCTGCATCGTGGCCAGGTGCGGCTTGAGACGCTGGGTTTCGACCAGGGATTTGCTCGACAGGTCGAGCAGGCTGTTCAACCGTTCCGCGGTGACCCGCAGCACGCGCTCGCCATTGTCAGTGGTACGTCTGTTCTTGCGCGGCGGATCGACGGGGGCAACCGATGCAGGCTCGACGACCGGAACGAACACCTCGACGGCGGCCGCTTG
Source organism: Pseudomonas sp. JAI111 (assembly GCF_024809425.1). NCBI lineage: Bacteria > Pseudomonadati > Pseudomonadota > Gammaproteobacteria > Pseudomonadales > Pseudomonadaceae > Pseudomonas > Pseudomonas sp. JAI111. The sequence continues at coordinate 1,477,897 of NZ_JANUCB010000001.1, forward strand.
CGGCTCAGGCGCGGCCATGAACGGTGCGATTGGCGTGCTCATGGGCGCAGCCAGCGCCAGCGGATCCAGCAATGCCGCCATCAGCGTCACGTACACGTCGATTTCCGCCGGGGTGGGCGCCTGGGCCGGCGTCGCAATCCGCATTAGTAAATCGGTGCCTTGCAGCAAGGCGTCAATGTGCTCGGGACGCAGGTACAGGCGCCCTTCCTGCGCACTGACCAGACAATCCTCCATCACATGGGAGACGCTGACCCCGGCATCGACGCCGACAATCCGTGCCGCGCCTTTGAGCGAGTGGGCGGCGCGCATGCACGATTCCAGGTGAGCGGCCTGGGTCGGATCGCGTTCAAGCGCCAGCAGGCCCGCGCTCAACACCTGGGTCTGGGCCTCAGCTTCGAGGCTGAACAATTCCAGCAAAGAGGAATCACGCATTTGCTCGGGGGTCATGCGAGGCTCCGGGTCACGGCGGACAACAGCTGTTCTTCATCCAGCCATCGCAGGCTGCGCCCCTTGAATGGCAACACGCCTCGCGTGTATTTGCCGCTGGCCTGGGTGCCGGACTCCGACGCGGCATCAAGGATGCGCTCGTCGATGGCGTGAATCCCGTCCACTTCATCCACCGGCACCACAACGGGCCCGCCGTGAGCGGCAATGATCAGCATCCTCGGCATCACCCGCGTGCCGGACGCCACGTTGACGATGCCGGTGCCGTCGAGCCCCAGCAACTCCACCAGCGACAAGCACGCGACCAACGCGCCGCGCACGTTCGCCACGCCGAGCAACGCTCGGGAGCGCTGGTGCGGCAAGGAGTGAATCGCTTGCAGCGGCGCGACTTCCACCAGCGTGCGCGTGGTCAGGCCCAGCCATTCTTCGCCGAGACGAAACATCAACAGCGAGCGGGTTTTCACGTCGGTTTCGACCACTGCCCGGACCTGCTCGCGGTCGTCCTGCTGCAAGGCGTAGCGATCCAGCAAGCGGGTGGCCGCGGCGGAATACACCGCACAATTACGGCAGTGAATGTGTTCGATCAGCAGCGGGCAGGACTTGTCACCGTGGATACCGATGCGGTTCCAGCAGTCGTCGATGGCCTGGGCATCTTCATGGGTGAGGCTCAAGGTGTCGGAGGCGCTCATCGTTTACGCTCACTGTCGGCGCGTCCGTTTCTGGCGGCGCGGTCCTGCAATCGTCGGGCACCCGCCGTGTCGCCCAATGACTGCAGCAAGGCAGCCAGGTGCATCAACGCGTCGGGATGTTGCGGTTCGAGGTACAACGCTTTGCGATAAAACCCTTGGGCCTGCAGGACATTACCGGCGACATCGCTGAGCAGCCCCAGCCAGTAAAACACCTGGGCCACGGGTTCATGTTGATCCAGATAGCGTTCACAGGCATCACGTGCTTCGGCACTTTTACCTTCGTTGGCCAGGGCGGCGATGTTCGCCAGCAACGCGGCAGCGTCCGAGGCTTTCGGGGTGACGGTCGGCGGTGTGAGGGTGGTGAACGGACGATTGCGCACCGGCGCGGGTGTCACGCTGCGTACGGGTTGGCGCACCGGCAATGGCGTCGGAACGAAAACAGGCAGCGACTCCCGCACCGGCGTGTTTTGGCGACTGAAGGCAAACGACTGCGCAATGCCAATCGAGCGCATGCCAAAACGCCCCAGCAAACTGCCTTCGGCCGGTCCGATAAACAGCACGCCGTCGACATGGGTCAGGCGCTTGAGGACTTCAAAGACTTGCTGCTGGGTCGGCTGGTCGAAATAGATCAGCAGGTTTCGGCAAAACACAAAATCATAAGGCGGCTCGCTGGTCAGCAACGCCGGATCGAGCAGGTTGCCGACTTGCAGACGCACCTGTTCCAGCACTCGCTCGCTGAGGCGATAACCGTCGCTTTCCACGGTGAAATGCCGCTCGCGAAACGCGAGGTCATGACCACGAAATGAATTTTTACCGTACAGCGCGCGCTTGGCTTTTTCCACCGACAGCGGACTGACGTCCATGCCTTCGACTTTGAACTGATGCGGCTTTAGCCCGGCATCGAGCAAGGCCATGGCGATCGAATACGGTTCTTCGCCGGTGGAACACGGCAGGCTGAGAATCCGCAGCGCGCGCATGTGATTGATCTCGGCCAACCGCTTGATCGCGAGTTTCGCCAAGGTGGCGAAGGATTCCGGGTAACGGAAAAACCAGGTCTCGGGGACGATCACGGCCTCGATCAACGCCTGCTGCTCGTCTTGCGAACCTTGCAGCGTGTGCCAGTAATCGTCGGCCGTCAGCGCCTGGGACGCGGTGCAGCGCTGGCGCACCGCGCGCTCGATGATCGCCGGGCCCACCGACGTCACGTCCAGGCCAATTCGTTCTTTGAGGAAGTCGAAAAAGCGCTGGTCGCTGCTCATGGCCGCCCCTCAAGCAACGCCAGGTCCATCGGTGGCGAGGGAAACAATAGCGCGCGCACCTGTTCATCAAGCAAATCGGCCACCCGCACCCACTGCATCAAACCCTGCGCGTCTTCACGCACCGGCCCCAGATAAGGTGCCTGGCGATTGTCCAGGCCGTAGGGCTTAAAGTCCGCCGGGTTGCAGCGCAAGGTATCGGTCGCCTGCTCCAGGATCAGCCCGAGCAAGGTCGAAGGCGTCACATCGTCCGGCCGATAGTGCACCAGCACCAAACGCGTGCTGGTACGGGGCTGCGCCGGTTGGCCGAACGTCAGCGCACTGAGGTCGATCACTGGCACCACTGCGCCGCGATAGGCAAAGACCCCTGCGACCCAGGCGGGCGCTTTGGCAATCGGTTTCAATGGCAGGCGCGGCAACACTTCAGCCACCTCGATCGCCTGCAAGGCAAAACGCTCGCTGGCGATGCGAAACACCAGGAACAACACCTGCTTCGCGGGCATCACCGCGCCACGCTTGAGCGCCAGTTCGCTCATCAGACTTTGAATCGCGAAACGCCGCCACGCAGCCCAATGGCGACCTGGCTCAACTCATCGATCGCGAAACTGGCCTGACGCAGGGACTCGACGGTCTGGCTGCTGGCATCGCCCAACTGCACCAGCGCATGGTTGATCTGTTCCGCGCCGGTGGCCTGCGCCTGCATGCCTTCGTTGACCATCAACACCCGCGGCGCCAGCGCCTGGACCTGATGGATGATCTGCGACAGCTGCTCGCCGACCTGCTGCACTTCGGACATGCCGCGCCGCACTTCCTCGGAGAACTTGTCCATGCCCATGACCCCGGCCGACACCGCCGATTGAATCTCACGCACCATCTGTTCGATGTCGTACGTGGCGACGGCGGTCTGGTCCGCCAGTCGCCGTACTTCAGTGGCGACCACGGCAAACCCGCGCCCGTATTCGCCGGCCTTCTCGGCTTCGATGGCGGCGTTCAGGGACAGCAGATTGGTCTGGTCAGCGACCTTGACGATGGTCACGACCACCTGATTGATGTTGCCGGCCTTCTCATTGAGGATCGCCAGTTTGGCGTTGACCAGATCCGCCGCCCCCATCACCGCGTGCATGGTCTCTTCCATACGCGCCAGCCCTTGCTGCCCGGAACCGGCCGCCACCGAGGCCTGATCGGCGGCGGTGGAGACTTCGGTCATGGTGCGCACCAGGTCACGGGAAGTGGCCGCGATTTCACGGGACGTCGCACCGATTTCAGTGGTGGTGGCGGCGGTTTCCGTGGCGGTGGCTTGCTGTTGTTTGGAGGTGGCGGCGATTTCCGTCACCGAGGTGGTGACTTGCACCGACGAGCGCTGGGCCTGGGACACGAGCGAGGTGAGCTCGGTCATCATGTCGTTGAAGCCGGTTTCCACCGCACCGAATTCGTCTTTGCGTTCCAGGTTGAGGCGGCCACTGAGGTCGCCGGTGCGCATGATTTCAAGGATCTCCACGATCCGGTTCATCGGCGCCATGATTGCGCGCATCAACAACAACCCGCAGAAGCCCGCCGCCAGAACCGCGACCAACAGGGAAATGCCCATGATGACTTTCGCGGTGACGACGGCGGCATCGATGTTGGCGATGTCCTGGTCGGCCACCACTTTGTTTTCCCGAATGATGTCATTGAGTTTCATGCGACCTGCGGTCCAGGCCGGGGTCAATTGCTCGTTGAACATCTTAATGGCGTCAGCGTCCTGATTACGCTTGCGCAAGTCGAGCACCGCGGCCAGGACCTTGTTGTAATTGTCATAGAGCTTTTCAAATTCGGCGTACTCGACCTTGTCTTCATCCGTGGTGATGGTGCCGCGATAGTTACTCATCTGCTCGTGCAGACGCGCCTCAAAGGTTTTGAAGTCTGCGGCATCTTGAGTGCTGATGCCCTGCCCTTCCCTGAAACCAAGCATTTCCTGGGTCTGGATGAAACTGTCGACCCAGGCACCACGAATCATGGCGCTGTAATACACCCCGGGCAGCGCGTCCTCACGAACACTGGCTTCGCTGGTCTCGATCTTCAGCAACCGGGAATACGAGACGACGACCATCAACAGCATGATGGCGATGATTACCGCAAAGCTCGCCAAGATGCGTTGGCGCAACGTCCAGTTCTTCACAGTCAGTCCTCGGAACAATTCAAATGCTGCGCAGTATAGCCGAGGGTGTTGCGTTTATAAGACAGGTGTCATGCCACTGTTCAATCTGACGAAACCCCGTTCAGTACCCCTGTGCCAGCCGTTGCACCCACAGGGTTCAAGTCAACGCCTGACGTACCTGCTTCTCCAGTTCAACCTTCAACCCCGGCTCCAGCTTCAGCTGCCGCGCCAGCTCATCGAGGTAGGACTTCTCCATGAAGCTCTCTTCATCCACCAGCATCACACTGGCGATGTACATTTCGGCGGCCATTTCCGGCGTGCTGGCAGCGCGGGCGACTTCGGCCGGGTCGAGTGGCTTGCCGAGTTCGGCATGCAGCCACTGCTGTAATTGCTGATCGCTGTCGAGTTTGGTGAATTCGCCTTCGATCAACGCACGTTCGCGGTCATCGACATGGCCATCGGCTTTGGCGGCGGCCACTAACGCTTTGAGAATTGCCTGACTGTGCAGTTCGACTTGTGCCGCCGGCAACCGATCAAGCGTTTGCGGTTCGGTTTGAGGGGCTGTGCCCTGCTGGGCCTGCCAGTTGCCATACGCCTTGTAGGCAATCACGCCCAAGGCCGCGAGGCCGCCGTAAATGGCGACTTTGCCGCCAACTTTGCGGACCTTCTTGTTACCCAGCAGAAGCCCCATGGCGCCGGCCGCCAGCGCCCCACCGCCCGCGCCCGAGAGCAAGCTGCCGAGGCCGCCCGAACCACCGTTGCCACCGAGCAATCCGCCCAGGCCACCGCTGGACACCTTGTTCTGTGCGCCGCCGGCCTTGTTCTGCAACAGGTCCTGGCCGGACTTGAGGAGCTGATCGAGCAATCCACGCGTATTCATTTTTGCCGCCTCCACGAAACGGGTTAACCGGACACTTGAGGCCACCAGCCTAGATCGAAAGTGCCCCGCCTCTCCCGGCGAGAGTGCTTCTGGATGTTGCCTTGTCAAAACTGGCTATCGATTAAAAAGATATACACTCGATTAAATCTATAAAAACCGCCCACCGGGTATTGCCCATGATGACCCTGCGTCAAATCCGCCATTTCATCGCTGTGGCCGAGACCGGCTCGATCTCTGCCGCTGCGCAAACCGCATTCATTTCCCAGTCGACCTTGACCCTGGCGATCCAGCAACTGGAAGAGGAGATCGGCGTCAGCCTGTTCAACCGACACGCCAAAGGCATGAGCCTGACCCACCAGGGCCATCAGTTCCTGCGCCAGGCACACCTGATTCTGGCCACCGTGGACAACGCCAAACGCAGCCTGCAACAGAGCACCGATCAGGTCGCCGGCCAATTGATCATCGGCGTAACCAGCCTGGTGGCAGGTTATTACCTCGCCGATCTGCTCACCCGCTTCCAGCGCGCCTACCCCAACGTCGAGATCCGCGTGATGGAAGACGAGCGGCCATACATCGAGCATTTGCTGGTCAGCGGTGAGATCGATGTTGGTGTGTTGATCCTCTCCAACCTCGAAGACCGCCACGCTTTGCAGACTGAAGTGCTCACCCACTCACCTCATCGGCTATGGCTGCCGGCCCAGCATCCATTGCTGGAACACGACAGCATCAATCTCGCCGATGTGGCCCGCGAGCCGCTGATTCAGCTGAACGTCGATGAAATGGACCGCAATGCCCAACGCATGTGGTCCGCCGCCTCGCTGCAGCCACGCATCACCCTGAGAACCGCCTCGACGGAGGCCGTGCGAAGTCTGGTGGCAGCCGGTCTGGGTGTGTCGATCCAGCCCGACATGACCTACCGCCCTTGGTCGCTGGAGGGCGACATCATCGAAGCGCGGCCGATTGCCGACCTGAGCCAGACCCTCGACGTCGGTCTGGCCTGGCGTCGCGGCACCGCGCGACCGGCGTTGGTGGACCCGTTCCTGACGGTCGCTCGCGAGCAGCCTCACGGCGGGCGTAAGCCATCTATTTAATCGAACGCCACCTTCAGTATTTAGAATTTGTCGACCTCGGGCCCGCGCACTAGTCTTGATACATCTATAAGACGGCCGCGCCCCAGTCACAGGGAGCAGCATGGCCACACAAGAAAAGAGAACCCGAAAAATGGCTGGCGCGCAGACCCCGTTGTTCACCGCGTTGTTGATCGATGGCGAATTGGTCGCAGGCCAGGGTTTTGTCGAGCCGATCCTCAACCCGGCCACCGGTGAAGTGCTGACGCACATTGCCGAAGCCAGCACCGAGCAAGTCGAAGCCGCGATTCACGCCGCTCACCGCGCCTTCGCCGGTTGGTCGCGGACCACGCCGCAACAACGTTCGAACCTGTTGCTGGACATCGCCAACGCCATCGAAAAACAAGCCGACCTCCTTGCCCGCCTCGAATCCCTGAACTGTGGCAAGCCGTTGCACCTGGCCCGTCAGGATGATTTGAGCGCGACGGTCGACGTGTTCCGCTTCTTCGCCGGAGCCGTACGCTGCCAGACCGGCCAGCTCAGTGGCGAGTATCTGCCGGGCTACACCAGCATGGTCCGTCGCGATCCGATTGGTGTGGTCGCATCGATTGCGCCATGGAACTACCCGATCATGATGGCCGCGTGGAAAATCGCCCCGGCCCTCGCCGCTGGCAACACGCTGGTGTTCAAACCTTCGGAACACACGCCACTGTCGATTCTGGCCCTGGCGCCCGCGCTGGCCGAAATCCTGCCGCGCGGGGTGATCAACATTGTCTGCGGCGGCGGTGAAGGCGTCGGCAGCCATTTGGTCAGTCATCCCAAAGTGCGCATGGTCTCCTTGACCGGCGATATCGTTACCGGGCAGAAAATCCTCCAGGCCGCTGCGAAAACCCTTAAACGCACCCACCTTGAGCTCGGCGGCAAAGCGCCGGTGATCGTCTGCAACGATGCGGACATTCAGGCAGTGGTCGAAGGCGTGCGCACTTACGGCTATTACAACGCCGGCCAGGATTGCACTGCCGCGTGCCGGATTTATGCACAAGCCGGGATTCACGACCGCCTGGTGGCCGAACTCGGCGCGGCGGTCAGCAGCCTGCGCTTTGCCGGCAAACGCGATGCCGACAATGAGATCGGCCCGCTGATCAGCACCCGCCAGCGCGACCGTGTGGCCAGTTTTGTCGAACGCGCCCTAGGCCAGCCACACATTGAACGGGTGACCGGCGCGGCGGTGCATTCCGGTGCCGGGTTCTTTTATCAGCCCACCTTGCTGGCCGGTTGCAAGCAGAGCGATGAAATCGTCCAGCGCGAAGTGTTCGGGCCGGTGGTCACCGTGACCCGTTTCGACGAACTCGAACAAGCAGTGGACTGGGCCAACGACTCCGAATACGGCCTCGCCTCCTCCATCTGGACCCAGAACCTGGACAAGGCGATGCAGGTCGCGGCTCGCTTGCAGTACGGCTGCACCTGGATCAACAGCCATTTCATGCTGGTCAGCGAAATGCCCCACGGCGGCCTGAAACGTTCGGGCTACGGCAAAGACTTATCCAGCGATTCGCTCCAGGACTACAGCGTGGTGCGGCACATCATGGCGCGCCACGGACAGCATCTCTGACTACGCTAATAACAAGCCGCTAACGGCATGCTTCACCACGTTCACAACTGCCCCGACCATAATTAAAGAAGAGGGAAATCCCATGTTCGTGCACAAGACCGCACTGTTCAGTGCAATCACCACCGCGCTGCTGGCCAGCGCCAGTCTGCAGGCCGCCGAACCGCTGAAAGCGGTCGGTGCCGGCGAAGGTCAGCTGGATATCGTGGCATGGCCCGGCTACATCGAACGTGGCGAAAGCGACAAGGCTTACGACTGGGTGACCGGTTTCGAGAAAGAAACCGGCTGCAAGGTCAATGTGAAAACCGCGGCGACTTCCGATGAGATGGTCAGCCTGATGGCCAAGGGTGGTTACGACCTGGTGACCGCCTCGGGGGACGCCTCGTTGCGGTTGATCGTCGGCAAGCGTGTGCAGCCGATCAATACGGCGTTGATTCCGAACTGGAAAAACATCGATCCGCGTCTGAAAGATGCGCCTTGGTACGTGGTTAATAAGCAGACCTATGGCACCCCTTACCAGTGGGGCCCGAACGTGTTGATGTACAACACCAACGTGTTCAAGACCGCGCCCACCAGCTGGGGCGTGGTGTTCAACGCGCAGAACCTGCCGGATGGCAAGCCGAACAAGGGACGCGTGCAGGCCTATGACGGCCCGATCTACATCGCCGACGCCGCGCTGTACCTGAAAACCGCCAAGCCGGAATTGGGTATCCAGAACCCGTATGAACTGACGGAAGCGCAGTACAAAGCGGTGCTCGATCTGCTGCGCGCCCAGCAGCCGCTGATCCACCGCTACTGGCATGACACCACCGTGCAGATGAGCGACTTCAAAAACGAAGGCGTGGTTGCCTCCGGTGCCTGGCCGTATCAGGTCAATGGCCTGATGAACGAGAAGCAGCCGATTGCTTCGACCATTCCAAAAGAAGGCGCCACCGGTTGGGCGGACACCACGATGTTGCACGCCGAGGCCAAGCACCCGAATTGCGCTTACAAGTGGATGGACTGGTCGTTGACCCCGAAAGTCCAGGGTGACGTGGCGGCGTGGTTCGGCTCATTGCCTGCGGTACCGGCGGCATGCACCGGCAGCGAATTGCTCGGTGCCGAAGGCTGCAAAACCAACGGTTTCGACCAGTTCGAGAAGATCGCCTTCTGGAAAACCCCACAGGCCGAAGGCGGCAAGTTCGTGCCATACAGCCGCTGGACCCAAGACTACATCGCGATCATGGGCGGCCGCTAAGCCCTCATCGCGAGCAGGCTCACTCCCAGATGTAAACGCATTCCAATGTGGGAGCGAGACTGCTCGCGATGCTTTTAAAGATTCAGATTTTCGGAGTTCCGCAACATGACACTTGCAGTCCAGTTCACCAACGTTTCCCGTCTATTCGGCGAAGTGAAAGCCGTAGACCGGGTTTCCATCGACATCCAGGACGGCGAGTTTTTTTCCATGCTGGGCCCTTCCGGGTCCGGTAAAACAACCTGCTTGCGCCTGATCGCCGGGTTTGAACAACCGAGCGCAGGCTCCATCCGAATCCACGGCGAAGAGGCCGCTGGATTGCCGCCGTATGAGCGTGACGTCAACACGGTGTTTCAGGATTACGCCCTGTTCCCGCACATGAACGTGCTCGACAACGTCGCCTACGGTTTGAAAGTCAAAGGCGTTGGCAAAGCCGAACGCCAGAAACGCGCCGAAGAAGCCCTCGACATGGTTGCCCTCGGCGGCTACGGCGAGCGCAAACCGGTGCAACTGTCCGGCGGTCAGCGCCAGCGTGTGGCACTGGCCCGCGCCCTGGTCAATCGCCCCCGAGTGCTGCTGCTCGACGAGCCATTGGGCGCGCTCGATTTGAAGCTGCGCGAACAAATGCAGAGCGAACTGAAAAAGCTGCAACGCCAACTGGGCATCACCTTTATCTTCGTCACCCACGACCAGACCGAAGCGCTGTCGATGTCAGACCGCGTGGCCGTGTTCAACAAGGGCCGCATTGAACAGGTCGACACACCGCGCAACCTGTACATGAAACCGGCGACCACCTTCGTCGCTGAATTCGTCGGCACCTCCAACGTGATTCGCGGTGATCTGGCGAAGCAACTGAGCGGCAATCCACAGCCGTTTTCGATTCGCCCGGAACACGTGCGTTTCGCCGAAGGTCCGCTGGCCAGTCATGAGATTGAAGTCAGCGGCGTGCTGCATGACATTCAGTACCAAGGCAGCGCCACGCGCTATGAACTGAAGCTGGAAAACGGCCAGACCCTCAATATCAGTCAGGCCAACGTGCAGTGGCTGGACGTCAGCGCCCAGCACCAGACCGGGCAGCGCATCAATGCTCGCTGGGCGCGCGAAGCGATGATCCCACTGCACGACACCGTTGTCGGCGGGGTGTGAGATGACCAGCGTGGCTATCCCTCAAACCCCGGCCAGCGGCTCGCCGTTGCGCAGGTTTTCCAACCTGCTGTATCGCCGGCCGAACTTTTACCTGTCGCTGCTGCTGGTGCCGCCGCTGCTATGGTTCGGCGCGATCTACCTCGGTTCGCTTTTGGTGCTGCTGTGGCAGGGTTTCTATACCTTCGATGACTTCACCATGACGGTCTCGCCAGAACTGACCCTGGCGAATTTCACCGCACTGTTCCAGCCGTCAAACTTCGACATCATTCTGCGCACCTTGAGCATGGCCATTGTCGTTTCCATCGCCAGCGCCATCGTCGCGTTCCCGATCGCCTATTACATGGCGCGTTACACCACGGGCAAAACCAAAGCGTTTTTCTACATCGCGGTCATGATGCCGATGTGGGCCAGTTACATCGTCAAGGCGTACGCCTGGACCTTGCTGCTGGCCAAGGGTGGCGTGGCGCAGTGGTTCGTTCAACACCTCGGCCTGGAGCCGGTGTTGCAGTTCGTGCTGGGTATTCCGGGCGTGGGCGGCAGCACCTTGTCGACCTCGCACCTGGGCCGCTTCATGGTGTTCGTCTACATCTGGCTGCCGTTCATGATCCTGCCAATCCAGGCGTCGCTGGAACGCTTGCCGCCGTCGCTGCTGCAAGCCTCGGCCGACCTAGGCGCGAAACCGCGCCAGACCTTCATGCAGGTGATTCTGCCGTTGTCGATTCCGGGCATTGCCGCCGGTTCCATCTTTACCTTTTCCTTGACCCTGGGCGACTTCATCGTGCCGCAACTGGTGGGCCCGCCGGGCTACTTCGTCGGCAGCATGGTGTATGCCCAGCAAGGCGCGATCGGCAACATGCCGATGGCCGCGGCCTTCACGTTGGTGCCGATCGTGTTGATCGCCATCTACCTGACCATCGTCAAACGACTGGGGGCCTTCGATGCGCTCTGATGTGAAAAAACAAAAGCCTGAAAAGCAGGGAGATCAAGCTTCACTGGGCTTGCGGATCGCAGCATGGGGCGGGTTGGTGTTTCTGCACTTTCCGATCCTGATCATCTTCATGTACGCCTTCAACACCGAAGACGCGGCCTTCAGCTTTCCGCCCAAGGGTTTCACCCTGAAGTGGATCGGCGTGGCGTTCGCGCGGCCGGACGTACTGGAAGCGATCAAGTTGTCACTGCAGATTGCGGCCGTCGCCACCATGATTGCGCTGGTCCTCGGCACGCTGGCGTCAGCGGCGTTGTACCGACGTGATTTCTTCGGCAAGCAAGGCATTTCGCTGATGCTGATCCTGCCGATTGCGTTGCCCGGGATCATCACCGGGATCGCGTTGCTGGCGACCTTCAAGACACTGGGCATCGAGCCCGGGATGTTCACCATCATCGTTGGTCACGCGACCTTCTGCGTGGTGATCGTCTACAACAACGTCATCGCCCGCTTGCGCCGCACGTCCCACAGCCTGATCGAAGCATCGATGGACCTCGGTGCCGATGGCTGGCAGACCTTTCGCTACATCGTCCTGCCGAACCTCGGCTCGGCGCTGCTGGCCGGGGGCATGCTCGCGTTTGCGCTGTCGTTCGACGAAATCATCGTCACTACCTTCACTGCCGGCCATGAACGCACCCTGCCGCTGTGGCTGCTCAACCAGCTCAGCCGCCCAAGGGACGTGCCGGTGACCAACGTCGTCGCGATGCTGGTGATGATGGTGACCATGCTGCCGATTCTCGGCGCCTATTACCTGACCCGTGGCGGTGAAAGCGTGGCGGGCAGTGGCGGGAAGTAAACAACTCACAGACAACAATTATCCCTGTGGGAGCGGGCTTGCCCGCGATGACTGACTGACATTCGACACATGTGTCGACTGTAAAACCGCTATCGCGGGCAAGCCCGCTCCCACAGGGCCTGGTTTCCACAGAAGAACAACAATAGTTTTGAAGAGGACAAGACAATGCAAACCAAACTCTTGATCAACGGCCAACTGATCGACGGCGACGGCCCCGCCCAACCCGTATTCAACCCGGCGCTGGGCCGTGTGTTGGTGGAAGTCAACGAAGCCAGCGAAGCCCAGGTCGATGCCGCCGTGCGCGCCGCCGACAGCGCCTTCGAAAGTTGGTCGCAAACCACCCCGAAAGAGCGCTCGCTGCTGCTGCTCAAACTCGCCGACGCCATCGAAGCCCACGGTGAAGAGCTGGCCAAACTGGAATCGGACAACTGCGGCAAGCCTTACAGCGCAGCGCTCAATGACGAGATCCCGGCGATCGCCGACGTGTTCCGTTTCTTCGCCGGGGCCAGTCGCTGCATGAGCGGTTCGGCAGGCGGCGAATACCTGCCGGGCCACACCTCGATGATCCGCCGCGACCCGGTCGGCGTGATCGCCTCGATTGCGCCGTGGAACTACCCGCTGATGATGGTCGCGTGGAAAATCGCCCCAGCCTTGGCCGCCGGTAATACCGTGGTGCTCAAGCCGTCGGAACAAACCCCGCTGACCGCGTTGCGCCTGGCCGAACTGGCGTCGGAAATTTTCCCGGCCGGCGTGCTTAACCTGGTGTTTGGTCGTGGTCCTACCGTCGGTAGCCCACTGGTCACCCATCCGAAGGTGCGCATGGTCTCGCTCACCGGTTCGATTGCCACGGGTTCGAACATCATTTCCAGCACCGCCGACAGCGTCAAACGCATGCACATGGAACTGGGCGGCAAGGCTCCGGTGATCATCTTCGACGACGCCGACATCGACGCCGCCGTGGAAGGCATTCGCACCTTCGGCTTCTACAACGCCGGCCAGGACTGCACCGCCGCCTGCCGCATCTACGCGCAGAAAGGCATCTACGACAAGTTCGTCGAGAAGCTTGGCGAGGCCGTCAGCAGCATCAAGTACGGTTTGCAGGATGATCCGTCGACCGAATTGGGTCCGCTGATCACTGCGCAACATCGCGACCGCGTGGCCGGCTTCGTCGAGCGCGCCGTGGCTCAGCCGCACATCCGCTTGATCACTGGCGGCAAGGCTGTCGACGGCAATGGTTTTTTCTTCGAACCAACGGTGTTGGCCGACGCGCAGCAGGACGACGAGATCGTACGCCGCGAAGTATTCGGACCCGTGGTTTCGGTGACCAAATTCACCGATGAAGCGCAGGTATTGGGTTGGGCCAACGATTCGGACTACGGCTTGGCGTCGTCGGTCTGGACCTCGGATGTCGGCCGCGCACATCGCCTTTCGGCACGCTTGCAGTACGGCTGCACCTGGGTGAATACGCACTTCATGCTGGTCAGTGAAATGCCCCATGGCGGTCAGAAACTGTCCGGTTACGGGAAGGACATGTCGATGTACGGGCTGGAGGACTACACCGTCGTTCGGCATGTGATGTTCAAACACTAAAGCTTCGTCGGAACGCCGCCCGGAGCAAGCCCGCTCCCACATTTGAAATGCATTCCATGTGGGAGCGGGCTTGCTCGCGAAGGTGTCACTTCGGTTTCAAGGTAGAAACCGGCACCACGCACCACCAGGTTTCAAAGCCAGAAAACCAAAACAATAACCACCGATCCGGGCAGCGCCTCACGGCCCCGCCACGGTTTCGGACATCCGAAATCTGCCGATTTTCCGGAGCTTACACACCATGAGTGCACTACCCGAACTCTCTGCAGCCGTCGCCGACAGCGATGCCGAGCAGCTACGCAAACTGGGTTACACCTCCAACTTCAATCGCAGCATGAGCCTGTGGGAAAACTTCGCCCTGGGCTTCACTTACCTCTCCCCGGTCGTCGGGGTGTATACCCTCTTCGGCCTGTGCCTGGCCGCCGGTGGGCCACCGATGTTCTGGGCCTATTTGCTGGTCGGTTGCGGCCAGTTGCTGGTGTGCCTGATCTTCGGTGAAGTGGTTTCGCAATTCCCGATTTCCGGTGGCGTCTACCCATGGGCTCGCCGTTTAGTGGGCAAACGCTGGGCGTGGATGGTCGGCTGGATCTACTCCATCGCATTGTGCGTGACCATTGCCGCCGTTGCCGTCGGTGCCGGTCCTTACCTGGCCGCGATGATGGGCTTTGAGCCAAGCAACAACACCAACATCGTCATCGCGCTGTTCCTGACGTTGTTCGCCACCCTGGTCAACCTCAGCGGCACCAAAGTACTCGCGCGGATCGCCATGTTCGGCTTCATCTGCGAGCTGGTCGGCGCGGTGATCGTTGGCGTGTACCTGCTGATCTTCGAGCGTCACCAGTCAATCAGCGTGCTGTTCAACACCTTCGATATCAGCGTTGATGGCTCGTATCTGCCAGCCTTCCTCACCGCCTCGCTGGCGGGGATGTTCCTGTACTACGGCTTCGAGGCCTGCGGCGATGTCGCCGAAGAAACCCCGAATCCGAGCAAGCAGATTCCAGTGGCCATGCGCATGACCATCTACATCGGCGGCATCGCGGCGATGTTCGCCTGCCTGGCGCTGATCCTCGCCGTACCGGACATGCAAGCCGTGATCAACGGCACCGACAAGGACCCGGTCACCACCATCCTTAACAACGCGTTCGGCCCGGTCGGTTCGAAAGTGGTGATGGGCGTAGTGATGATTTCGTTCATCTCCTGCGTTATCAGCCTGCAAGCGGCGGCGAGTCGTCTGCTCTACTCCTACGCTCGCGACGAAATGGTCATCGGCAGTTCACTGCTCAAGAAGATTTCGCCTACAACCCAGGTTCCGGTGGCGGCACTGTTCGTCTCCGGCGTCCTGCCGGCGCTGATCATCATCCTGGGCTTCTTCCTGCAAGATGCCGTGGCAACCATCGTCAGCTTCGCAGCCATCGGCATCTACCTGGCCTTCCAGATGATCGTTCTCGCGGCGCTGTATGCGCGCCTGAAAGGCTGGAAACCCAGCGGCAAATTCACCCTCGGCGCCTGGGGCTGGGTGGTCAACATCGGAGCGCTGATCTACGGCGTCGGCGCCATCATCAACATGGCCTGGCCACGCACGCCGGATGCGGCGTGGTACATCAACTACGCGATGGTGTTGAGTACCGCGATCGTTATCGGGTTGGGGTTGATCTACATGTGGATTGCCAAACCGTATGATCACGGGAAGGCGCCTGCGGGGGATGCTTGGAAGGTTAGTCGCTAATTGAGTTTCGCCCTGGTGTTGGTTGCAGCACCGGGGCGAAATGTGAGGACGTTAAATCGACTGAGGTACTGAAAGGGCTTCGAACTCATTCATCAGCAGATGAATTTCAGTACTGGGATTGGGCTCGCCACTGTTAGCGGCATCGGTAAGCACTCGAGGGGAAAGTGTTCTTGCTGTATTGAAAGGCACTCCCTTTAAAAGATCAAAATGACTGACATTTTCACCCTTCTCATACCCTTCCATCAGAAGCTGAGACCTAAGACTCTTGGCCACGAGTTCACCCGGTGACTTCCCACCCACAGCAGCGAACGGTTTCCTGTTATAGCCAAAGTGCAGCAGTAACCAAAATTCGAAACAGGGAAAAGACGCTATCACTTTTATCTTGGGATGCGGCTTCGCCAAGTCGATCGCCCGATTGAAGCAAAAGTGAGTATCGCGGTCCAAGGCGCAAAAAACTTTGTCGAAAGCCTTTTGCCGTGCAATGGCTCTTTCAACAATTCCGCTTGGATGAGTCACGCCACAATGGGCAACTTCAACCTGAGCATTCGCTCGAAAGTGAAATGCCGCATCCTCCAGGTATCGCTTTCCTGACTTGCTGTCCTCACAGAGAACGAGCACCTTGGGTTGCTGCTTGAATCGGGATTTTTTTCGATCAAATAACCGTACCGAGCGCCCCATGATCACCTCCTCTTGATCAGCGGCAAACCACGATAACGGCCTTCGAAGTAGCGCCTTTCAACATCCTCGCCCTCGCGCCCTTCAAAGTCGTGAACGGAGAAAAGGCACGTTGCGCCGTTGGTATCACGTTCAGTGATCCAGAACTGATCGCGCCGCAGTGTTCGAGCGTTCATTAGATGCGTATCGTGAGTCGTAAAAATCAGCTGAGTGTTCAGCCCGCTGTCCAAATGTTTTTCAATCAAATCGGCAACTATGGTTGGGTGAAGACTACTGTCCAATTCATCGACAGACAGTATTCCGCTACCGTCGGTGTGATTGATCATGAACCAGGGCAACCAAAATCCAATCAGGTTTTTCGTACCCCCGGACTCCTCTGAAAAATCAAACTCCGCTCGCCCCAAATGACTCGTATGCGTCAGGGTTATCTTGTCTTTTTGCGCTGCGGCAAAGAACTCTTTAAGCGTCAGTTTTTTACTGACCGGTAAAACGTCCGCATCCGTATTGAGCTGAATTTGCGAGACTGGAATATCAACGGCCTTCAGAAAGTCTCTCAAGTCGCTCGTGTAGTCGGATGCCATTTGAAGAAACCTGATCGATGCCGCCGACAACCCCATCAAATTGTTCTGCTCAATAACGAGAAGACCGGACTGAAACCAGGCAAATGGCTGTCGCAGTTGCGTCAGCTCTTCGCTGCTGTTCGCGATGGCTTGCGCAATGAACAACATCTTGGGGCTGGTTAAACGCCGCCAGGCATTGTGAACCTCTTTGCCTCCCTCAAGGTTTGAGCCAAATACATACTCCTCGCCTTCCTTACTCAAAAAACGCCGATACAACAGTGTTTCCTTCCCTTTCGGGTATGAAACGAGGTGCTCCTCAAGTATTCGTTGTGCCGTCATGCGCAACACAAACCGATATCGAAGTGAGCCTTGAATAAAGTTGTATTCGAAACAGCTCGGCTCGTCATGAAGTTGCGGATCAAACCGAAACGGTGAGACAGGTAGCGGTTCATCATTTGACGTTGGCGGTGAGGCAAGCAGCGTCCCCATGACGCCCATCGCCCTGATCAGCGAAGATTTACCCGATGCATTCGGCCCATATATCGCAGCCACCTTCAGCAAATCCGGCAGCTTCTCTCCATTTGCCACCGACTTGAAAATGTTGCGCTTTTTGCTCAAGCGCGGTGTAGCAGCCATTGACAGGGTTTGCCTGTCACGGAAGGAGCGATAATTGGAAACTGAAAACTCAATCAACATGTAGCAAACCTGCAGTTCGTTCCTGAATACGGAAAAAACTATAGGAAAAACCAAGGCTGCAACGCTGCTTCACTGCACTTCAAGCAAAAACAGGAAATTCCTACAGATCGAGCCTTCCGATAAAGGCTCCAATTCCTACAACACGCGGCGCCAGAGTAGACTTGGCGCCGCGAGCGCCTGAACGATAGGCTTTACCTCGTCGCTGCCAAATCAGCGACCCGGGGTCGAAGCCGGTAAATCATCAACATGGCGCATCCGCGCCCCCATAAGAACTGGGGCAATTTTTGCCTTTCAGCTTCACTTTATGGTGGGCCGTGTGGCGCGGGCCTCTCGGCTTTTCCGTGTTGATCGAGAATGTTCCGACTTCGAACGCCGCACGGTCCGCCACCCATAATCTGTCGAAGGATTAGTGGCGGCTCCCTTTTCAACATGGAGTCGAAAAATGCTCAAGCACACGCTAAATCCGTCTGATACCCATCCTCATTTCATCCCATCAGTCTTCACCCGCCACAACCGCTTCCTACACGCTTTCATGCAAGACAACCAAGCCTGGTTCTGCGTCCAGGATCTCGGTCGCTTGATGGGCCGTCCGCTGGACCAACGCCTCACCCTGAAACTCGACCCCGATCAACGCCGTTACGTCTGGCTACTCAAGAATGGCAAAACCGTCGAATCACTGATGGTCAGCGAATCGGGAATGTATGCCTTGCTAGTCCATCATTTCGTCCCGGAAAACCGAAATCTGCGTCAGTGGCTGAGCAATGAAGTCATACCCACGCTGCGCGAGTCGAAAGCGACGTCTGTGGATAACATTCCAAGCCTGAGTTCATTGCAGTGGGCCGGGATCTCGGTGCCGCTGCTGCATTGGCAGCATCAGGCCTGGATCAAGTGGCGGGACATGCCTGATCTGATGCAGGCACAGCGACCGTTCACGATCGTGGGCACCTTT
Source organism: Pseudomonas sp. JAI111 (assembly GCF_024809425.1). Classification (NCBI taxonomy): domain Bacteria; kingdom Pseudomonadati; phylum Pseudomonadota; class Gammaproteobacteria; order Pseudomonadales; family Pseudomonadaceae; genus Pseudomonas; species Pseudomonas sp. JAI111. Next base: position 1,496,333 of record NZ_JANUCB010000001.1, read on the forward strand.
ATGTGAACGCAGTGAAAAAATGAAAAGGGGGCGGACCTCACCGTCCGCCCCCTTTGGTTTGAGTACACCTTCTCAATCTCCTGAAAGAGTAATCCGCAGCCATGAGCAAGCTACACATCCTCAGCCAAAGCGTCGTCCAAATGATTCCAAGCGATGGAGTCTTTACAGAAAACTATCTGCAACAAACCATCGAGCAAAAAAACGTCACTGCTCGCCGCCAAACAATCCACGAAGGTATCTCCGATGCCGACGCAGGAAAACTGATCAGTCTGGCCACCGTAAAAGCCAAATGGCTTTCACGGTAACCATCGACAGTCAAAACCGCGAAACAGTCCGCATCGCATCCACCAGATACCGCATCGCAATCCGGTCGCTCTCCGATAACTCGCGATACCTTTCCAACAATTTCATTTCGTCCGTACTGAGCCGGCGCCTTCGCCGTTCGGTCGCCAGGCAAGGAAAGATTCCCAGCAATTGGGTGATGCCTTGTACTTTCGTCATGGACGATGTCCTTCTATAAGCCCGAGAAAACTTCAAAAACCGCATCGCCCTCTCCTTTTTGTTTGTCGCCGGCCTGAAGGGCAGAAACCGGTCATGAACACAGAATAGGAACATTCGCGGCGCTGAAAAGCGGTTTTTAGAGTAATTAGTCAAAAAAAGCAGAAATGCCCTATGAATCAGAAAGTACTGTGGGAAAACTTCACCGACATCTCTTGTTTCATTGCCGTGTGTCCAAAGTGCTACCAATCATTTTTTCTCGGTAACCGAACCGTTTAAGCTATTTGTTATCTGTGTAGAGTCCGTTGCGTTTGGCCGAAGGCATGTCCGAACCGATATTTTTGATCCAGCACGTGCCAGGAACGGCGCGGGATTGTTCACGACAGGTTGTACTTATGCATCGCAGGAATTTGCTCAAAGCGTCCATGGCCATTGCGGCTTACACCGGTTTATCGGCCTCTGGCCTGATGGCCGCGCGTGCCTGGGCAAGCAATGGCACCGCTGATGGCGACGCCCAGGCGTTCGATTTCGAGGCGCTGAAGATCCAGGCCAAGCAACTCGCCGGCAACCGCTATCAGGACACCAAGCAAGTTCTGCCGCCGACACTGGCGACCATGACGCCGCAGAATTTCAATGCGATCCGCTACGACGGCAACCACTCGTTGTGGAAAGACTTGAACGGTCAGCTGGACGTGCAGTTTTTCCACGTCGGCATGGGTTTCAAGCAACCGGTGCGCATGTACAGCGTCGATCCAAAGACGCGGCAGGCCCGTGAAGTGCATTTCCGCCCTTCCCTGTTCAACTACGAAAAAACCACGGTCGACACCAAGCAGCTCACGGGCGATCTGGGGTTTTCCGGGTTCAAGTTGTTCAAGGCACCGGAACTGGACCGCCACGATGTGCTGTCCTTCCTCGGCGCCAGCTATTTCCGTGCGGTAGATGCCACGGGCCAGTACGGTTTGTCGGCCCGCGGACTGGCGGTTGATACCTACGCCAAGAAGCGTGAGGAATTCCCGGACTTCACCAAGTTCTGGTTCGAGACGCCGGACAAGGACAGCACCCGCTTTGTGGTCTACGCCCTGCTGGATTCGCCGAGTGCCACCGGCGCGTACCGTTTTGACATTGACTGCCAGGCCGGCCAGGTGGTCATGGGCATCGACGCGCACATCAATGCGCGGACCGCCATCGAACAATTGGGCATCGCACCGATGACCAGTATGTTCAGCTGCGGCACCCACGAGCGCCGCATGTGCGACACCATTCACCCGCAGATCCACGATTCGGATCGCCTGGCGATGTGGCGTGGCAACGGCGAGTGGATCTGCCGTCCACTGAACAACCCGGCGACCCTGCAATTCAACGCCTTCGCCGACACCGACCCGAAAGGTTTCGGCCTGGTGCAGACCGATCACGAGTTCGCCAGCTATCAGGACACCGTCGACTGGTACAGCAAGCGCCCGAGCCTGTGGGTAGAACCTACGACGGCGTGGGGCGAAGGCTCTATCGATCTGTTGGAAATTCCTACAACCGGCGAAACCCTGGACAACATCGTCGCGTTCTGGACCCCGAAAAAACCGGTCGCAGCCGGTGACTCCCTGAACTACGGCTACAAGCTCTACTGGAGCGCGTTGCCGCCGGTCGGCACACCGCTGGCGCGGGTCAATGCGACTCGTTCGGGCATGGGCGGCTTCATCGAGGGCTGGGCGCCGGGCGAGCATTACCCAGAGGTCTGGGCGCGCCGGTTTGCTGTGGACTTCACAGGCGGCGGTCTGGACCGCTTGCCGGAAGGCGCGGGGATCGAGCCGGTGGTGACGTGCTCCAACGGCGAGGTCAAGGACTTCAATGTGCTGCTGCTCGATGACATCAAGGGTTACCGGATCACTTTCGACTGGTACCCGACCAATGACAGCGTGGCGCCAGTGGAACTGCGGTTGTTCATCCGCACCAATGACCGCACGTTGAGTGAGACCTGGTTGTACCAGTATTTCCCGCCGGCACCGGATAAGCGTAAGTACAGCTGATCGTCAGTCGGTGTCTGGGCCGGCCCTATCGCGAGCAAGCCCGTTCCCACAGGTGATCTTCGTTGGATACAAAATCTGTGTCTTATGAAAATCCAGTGTGGGAGCGAGCCTGCTCGCGATGAGGCCAGCCCAAGCGCTGAATATCCCTTTCGCAAAAAAAAAAGCCCCGATCAACTCGATCGGGGCTTTTTGCTTCTACAGCATCACTCAGTCACGCAAATCAGACTCATGAATCGGCTGATCGCGATGCGTCGCCCGCTGATACTGCGCCGGCCAGGTGGCCTTGCGGCCACCCAGGTCATCATCGGCATGCAGCGGCCAGTACGGGTCGCGCAGCAGCTCACGCGCGAGGAAGATGATGTCGGCTTGGCAGGTGCGCAGAATGTGCTCGGCCTGCGCAGGCTCGGTAATCATTCCTACCGTGCCGGTGGCAATGCCTGACTCCTTGCGCACCCGTTCGGCGAAGCGGGTCTGATAACCAGGTCCTGTAGGAATCTCGGCATTGGCCGCTGTGCCACCGGACGACACATCGATCAAGTCCACGCCCAGATCCTTGAGACGACGCGCCAGCTCGACGGTTTCATCCGGGTTCCAGCCGTCTTCCACCCAGTCGGTGGCCGACACCCGCACGAACAACGGCAGTTCTTCAGGCCACACCGCACGCACTGCTTCGGTAACTTGCAGCACCAGCCGGATCCGGTTCTCGAACGAGCCGCCATACTGGTCGCGGCGCTGATTGCTCAGCGGCGAAAGAAACTGATGCAACAGGTAACCGTGGGCAGCGTGGATTTCGACAACTTTGAAACCGGCGGTCAACGCTCGCTTGGCCGAGGCGACAAAGGCCTGGATGACCTCAGCAATCTGGCCCTCATCGAGTTGCTTGGGCGGTGTGTGCTGCGGGTCGAAAGCAATCGGTGAAGGACCGACCGGGACCCAGCCACCGTCGTCGGGTTTGACGCTGCCATGCTTGCCGAGCCACGGCCGATGGGTACTGGCCTTGCGTCCGGCGTGTGCCAATTGAATACCGGCCACCGCGCCTTGAGCGGTGATGAAGCGGGTGATGCGTTGCAACGGTTCGATTTGATCATCGTTCCAAAGACCGAGGTCTTCGGCGGTGATGCGCCCGTCGGCCGTGACCGCCGTGGCTTCGGTGAACACCAGCCCGGCACCGCCGACAGCGCGGCTGCCGAGGTGGACCAGGTGCCAGTCATTGGCCAGTCCATCGACGCAGGAGTACTGGCACATTGGCGATACCGCGATGCGGTTGAGCAGGGTCAATTGACGAAGGGTATAGGGTTCAAGCAGCAGACTCATGGGGCACCTCTCGAATCAGTGGGCAGGCTCCAGGGTTCTGTTTGAAAAGTCGACGAGTGACAGGAAAAAGGTAGAGCACCCGCCCCCGCGGGCAAAAAATTCGACAAGACGTCACAAGGATTATCAAGCAGTGCTTAGAGCCTAGTCGACATCGCGGGATGAGGGAGGGTTCCGGGGATATTTGGCGTCAGGTAGATCGTTATCGCGGGCAACCCCGCTTCCACAGGGTTTGCCCGCGACGAGCTCAACGAGGTTCGATATGGGCAATCATCAATTGCACCGTCTCGTTCCCGCGAAACTCGTTGAGGTCGAGTTTGTACGCCAGCTCTACCCACTTGATGGTGGGATTCGGCCAGATATCACGGTCGATACCGAACGCAATGCCATCCAGTTTCACCGAGCCGCATTCGCTTTTCAGCACCACTTTGAGGTGCCGCTCGCCGACCACGCGCTGCTCGACCAACTGGAACACGCCATGAAACAACGGTTCCGGAAAGTGCTGCCCCCAAGGCCCGGCATGGCGCAAGGCGCGGGCCAGTTCGAGGTGGAATTCTTCGACCGCCAACACCCCGTCCGACAGCAGCCGTCCGGTCAGGTCTTCTTCGCGCAATTGCCTGCGCACTTCGGCGTCGAAGGCCTCGGCGAACAACGGAAAATTTGCTTCCGGCAGCGTCAAGCCGGCCGCCATCGCGTGGCCGCCGTATTTGCTGATCAGGTTCGGATGCTGCGCCGCCACCACGCTCAGGGCGTCGCGAATATGGAAACCCTGGACCGAACGTCCCGAGCCCTTGAGCAAGCCATCGCCTGCATCGGCAAAGGCAATCGTCGGACGGAAATAGCGTTCTTTCATACGCGAGGCGAGGATTCCGATGACACCTTGGTGCCACTCTGGATCGAACAGGCACAAGCCAAACGGCATCGACTCGACCGGCAGGTCCTTGAGCTGAGCCAGCGCTTCACGCTGCATGCCCTGCTCGATGGATTTGCGGTCCTGGTTCATGCCGTCGAGCTGCACGGCCATTTCCCGGGCCAATCCTGCGTCGTCGGTGAGCAGGCATTCGATGCCAAGGCTCATGTCATCCAGGCGCCCCGCCGCATTCAGGCGCGGGCCGACAATGAAGCCCAGATCAGTCGAGGTGATCCGCGCAGGCTCACGCTTGGCGACTTCGAGGATCGCCTTGATCCCCGGCCGTGCGCGCCCGGCACGAATGCGCTCCAGGCCCTGGTGCACCAGAATCCGGTTGTTGGCATCCAGCGGCACCACGTCGGCCACGCTACCGAGCGCCACCAGGTCCAGCAATTCGCCGATGTTCGGCTGCGGCTTGCTTTCGTACCAGCCGAGGCTGCGCAAACGCGCGCGCAGCGCCATCAACACATAGAAAATCACCCCGACGCCGGCCAGCGCCTTGCTTGGAAACCCGCAACCCGGCTGGTTGGGATTGACGATGGCATCGGCCAGCGGCAGCTCATCGCCCGGTAAGTGGTGGTCGGTGACCAAGACTTTGAGCCCGGCCTTTTTCGCCGCAGCGACGCCTTCAACACTGGAAATGCCGTTGTCCACGGTGATGAGCAACTGTGGCGTGCGCGTCAACGCGACTTCGACGATTTCCGGGGTCAGGCCGTAGCCGTATTCGAACCGGTTTGGCACCAGGTAATCGACATGCGCCGCACCCAGCAGGCGCAACCCCAACACGCCTACGGTACTGGCGGTGGCGCCATCGGCGTCAAAGTCGCCGACGATCAGAATTCGCTGACGCTGTTCCAGCGCCACGACCAGCAAATCCACCGCTGCATCGATGCCTTTGAGCTGCTGGAACGGGATCAGCCGCGCCAGGCTTTTGTCCAGTTCAGCCTCCGACTGCACGCCACGCGCCGCGTACAAGCGGGTCAGCAGCGGCGGCAGATCACCGAGGAATGGCAGGGTGTCGGGCAACAGGCGAGGTTCGATGCGCATGGGGTGACAGGTGCTTCTCTTGAATACGTAGGATAAAACCGGACAAAGCGGTCCAGCGACGAATAATCAGCCGCGTTCGCCGCTCAGCCATTGCAATTGGACTTCGTGCTGACCACGGTCGTCGGTGACGAAAATAGTCCCTTCGCTGATCATCACGTCCCACTTGATAACGCGCGGCATGTCTTTAGCCAGGGTTTCCAGCACGTCTTGCGGCACGGCGGCGATGTGCACGTTTTTCAGGTTCTTGATCGCCGGGATCACTTTGGTTTCCCAGACACGCAAGCTGCCGTAGGCCAACAGACTTGTGCGCTCGGTGCGGCGCGAGCACCAGGTCAGGCGATCAGCGTCTGGCTGACCGACTTCGATCCAGTGCAGGACACGGTCATCCAGGCTTTTTTCCCACAGGGCTGGTTCATCCACGTCCGACAGACCGCGACCGAACGACAGCTGCTCGTTGTACCAGAAGGCGTAGGCCAGCAGCCGCACGGTCATGCGCTCTTCGGTTTCCGACGGGTGACGGGCAATGGTCTGCTTCACAGACTCGTAGACGCTGCGGTCGAGGTCGGTGAGGTTCAGTTCAAACTTGTAGGTCGTGGACGGCTGGGCCATGAACGGGCTTCTTGATACGAGGAAAGGCGGCAAGTCTAACCGATGCGGTAGGCAATCAACGAATTGAAGGCGATCAACCATGCTTGTCTGACGTTGGGCTATGTTAAAAGGCTATATCCCTTTACCGTTTGTCCTACAGGTTCCAGCATGCCGTTCACCGCCAAACCGCTTTCAGGTCTTAAAGTCATCGAATTGGGCACCTTGATCGCCGGGCCTTTTGCCTCGCGCATCTGCGGTGAGTTTGGCGCCGAGGTGATCAAGATCGAGTCTCCCGACGGCGGTGATCCGTTGCGCAAATGGCGCAAGCTGTATGAAGGCACCTCGTTGTGGTGGTTTGTCCAGGCACGCAACAAGAAGTCGCTGACGCTGAACCTGAAACACCCGGACGGTCTGGCGATTCTGAAAAAGCTGCTGAGCGAAGCGGACATCCTCATCGAGAATTTTCGCCCTGGCGTCTTGGAAAAACTCGGCCTGGGCTGGGAAGTCTTGCACGCGCTGAACCCGAAACTGGTGATGGTGCGGCTCTCGGGCTTCGGCCAGACCGGGCCGATGAAAGACCAGCCGGGTTTTGGCGCCGTCGGCGAATCCATGGGCGGTCTGCGCTACATCACCGGTTTCGAAGACCGGCCACCGGTGCGCACCGGGATTTCCATCGGCGACTCGATTGCCGCGCTGTGGGGCGTCATTGGCGCGCTGATGGCGCTGCGTCATCGCGAGGTTAACGGTGGCGAGGGCCAAGTGGTCGACGTTGCGTTGTATGAAGCGATCTTCGCCATGATGGAAAGCATGGTCCCGGAGTTTGACGTCTTCGGCTTTATCCGTGAACGCACCGGCAACATCATGCCGGGCATCACGCCCTCCTCGATCCACACCAGCGCCGACGGCAAACATGTGCAGATCGGCGCCAATGGCGATGCAATCTTCAAGCGTTTCATGCTGATCATCGGTCGTGAAGACCTGGCCAATGACCCGGTGCTGGCCAGCAATGACGGGCGCGACAGTCGTCGTGACGAGATTTATGGCGTGATCGATCGCTGGGTCAATTCGCTGCCGCTGGACACGGTACTTGCCCAGTTGAATCAGGCCGATGTGCCGGCCAGCCGGATCTTCAGCGCCGAAGACATGTTCAGCGATCCACAATACCTGGCCCGGGAAATGTTCCTCCAGGCCAAGCTGCCGGATGGCAAAGACTTCAAGATGCCGGGAATCGTGCCGAAACTCTCAGAGACACCCGGCACATCGGAATGGGTCGGGCCGCAGTTGGGCGAACACAATGCGCAGGTACTGAACGATCTTGGTTATGACAAGGAACAGATCGCAAAGCTGCGTGAAGACGGGGCCATCTAAGCTGAGGCGCCTGCTCTCATCAGCCAGTCACAACACCCGCCACTGGTGCGCAGTGGCGGCTGTCGGGCTATCGGCCGGGTTGGCATCTCCGGTCTGGGCACAGCCTAAAGAGACGCTGATTTGGTTGCTGCGCGATTTGCCGCCAACGATGATCCTTGAAGGACCAAAAAAAGGTCAGGGGATTATCGATCACATGTTGCCGCTGTTGATCGCCGGCTTGCCGCAATACGAGCACACGCTGATGCGGGTCAATCGCGCCCGGGCCATGCAAATGCTCCACGAAGAATCGTTTACCTGCGACCCCTCCCTGGTCTGGACCAAGGAGCGGGAACAGTGGATTACGTTCTCGATTCCGGCCTTCCGTGCCGTGAGCAACGGGCTTGTCGTGCGCATGGAAGATCGATCGGTGCTTGAGCCGTTCTTGATCGACGGAGAAGTCGATCTGGCGGCGCTGCTGATCAATGGGCAAAAGAAAGTCGGCGTGGTGGCCGAGCGCAGTTACGGTGAGGTGCTCGACACATTGCTCAAACAGGCACCGGACGGTGCCCTGATGCCTCACTACGGCAACGATGCCCTGAGCAGTCTGTTGCAGATGCAGCGTCTGGGCCGATTGCAGGTGGTGCTGGGTTACTGGCCAGAAATCCGCTACCTGGCCCAACAAGCGAACATCGCCGATGACGAGCTGGCGTTTTATCCGATCAAGGGTACGGGCAAGTACCTGTCCGGGCACATCGGTTGCTCCAGTACACCCCAGGGCCGACAGGCTATCAGCGAAATAAATCAGCTGTTGCGCACCTTGCCTCACGAGGGACTGGACCGGTTGTATGCCGACTGGCTCGATCCGCCAAGGCGTAAGGATTACCTGGAAGAAACCAAGGCGTTTTTCGAGCATCAAGCCGGGCAGTGACAAATCGCAGGCAAAAGAAACCCCGAGAAGTGGGGAGACGACTCGGGGTTAAACGTGGCCTACATAAAGACCAGTGGCAGCAAGCGACAAGCACCGGAGCACAATGCTTGATCCTGCTGTTACATGCTCTGACTGACGTGGGCGCAGGAAGGTTCCCACAAAAACGCAATTCAATTGCGGCTGGCCAGGATCTTGTCCTGAGCCGCATTGCGCAACGCCGCAATCACACAGGGCTCCAGTCGCCCTTCGGCAATCAGCAGATCGCGGTGCAAACCATCGACCACATCGGTCAGCTGGCGTTTATCGGCCAGCTGGGCCTGGTTGAACAGCCGTTCGACCATGATCGCGCCGGTCGTACTCTTCAGCGTCACCAGGCATTCGCCATGCGCGCCCGAGGGAGTCAGCGTGACCTGATACGGGCTCAGCGCCTCACCAAGCAATAGACTGATACTTTCCATCTCGATCACCACTCAATAGTCCGAAAACAAAGTGCCTGGGGCCTGTCTACAATAAGTGACCACTGGCCCGAGAAGAAAGTTCTGAATTCCAGCTCCAGGCGCAACAGCGTCTCTGGTCGAAAGAGCATGCACGCCAAAGATGACAGAGCAAAAACAGCGCGTCACATTGATGTTGTGCGCCGACCGATATCGGTCCATCCCCCGAGCAACCCGCGCAATTGGCCGTCGGCACCATAGAACGGCACCGTCCATTGGTAAATATCCCGGACCCCGTTGTTGAACATCAATTGACGTTCACTGAAGCGCGGCTTTCGCGTCTCAAGCTGAGCCATGAACTCGGCGTGCAGCAGCGCTGCGGTTGCCTTGGGCAACACATCGAGTTCAATCAGCTGCCTTCCCTGAATCTGATCGAAACGGGTACCGAGCCCCTCCTCGTAACTCTTGTTGCACATGATCAAACGCCCTTCCAGATCACGCACGAACATTGGATCGGGCATGGCGTCCATCAATGCATGCTGGAAAGACAGTTGATCACCGAGGCTTTTTTCCGCGTCGGCACGCTGCTTGATCAACGCCGCGAGTCGGCGATTCCAGAGCAAGGACAGCAGGCCGAACAGGCTGATGACGAACATGCCCCAACAGAACCATTGAGATATCTGCGGCCAGCGAGAGGTCGGCTCGACAGGGGCTACCCCTCTAAGCCATTTCAGGCGAATGGCACGCAGTTCTGCCGCAGGAAAAGCCTCAAGCGCCTTGTTGAGAATGCTCAACAACAGCGGCTGACCATGGCGTACCGCAAGGTGATCAGCCTCCCACTTACCCTCCACCGCACGCCCGACCTTCAGTTGCCCCAAGGGATAGAGCTGCGCACCGATTTCATTTTCGATGGTGGCGTAGGCGTCACCGCTTTCAACCAGCGCCCTGGCTTCGGCGTAGGTTTTGACCGCGCGCAATTCGATCGTCGGGTAGTCGCGGCGAATAGTGCTTTCGAGTGCGTGACGAGTGGGTAACACCAGCACTTTTTCCGCCAACTGATCCAGGGAACGCACGACAGGCGCATCAGCCCGCCCGACAAATACCCACCCGGCGCCACCGAAGGCATGGCTGAAATCCAGAAACGTCTTGCGATCGTCATTCATTGCAAGCGTGGTACTCATGTCGGCTTCGCCACTCTCCAGACGCCCGAGCAATTGATCGGTGGAAAACGACTCTTCGTGTACAAACTGCAAGCCGGTCATGGCCGTGATGTGATTGAGCAAATCGTTGTTCAGACCACTCCATCGACCGTGCTCATCCTTGAACAGATACAACGGATACTGCACCGATGCGACAACGACTCGCGGGTGCTCGGCGAGCCATGCCAATTCATCGGCATCCAGCTCGATGGATGCACCGACTCTCGCGCCCTTGGGCTCGGCAGTCGTCAGTTGCGCTGCCGCCGCCCCATGAGCAACGCCCAGGACAGCGATCAAAAACATCCAGCACGCGGCTGGTTTGAACCCTCTGAAAAACAGCATTGCCACTTCCTTCGCGATCAGATCGCCCGTCCTTCCTGGGGCGAAAACCCGACAAGTGTGGCATGCAGAAATGAGAAAGCCCGTCAGGAGACGGGCTTCAAAATGTGACAGCGTTTGCCGGTTACAGAGGCTTGCCGCGGTTGCCATGCTGACTGACAAAGGCCTGCACGGCTTTCAGATCATTCGGCAACACGGTGCAACGCTCATCTCGCTCAAACAAATCAGAAAGATGTGCAGGTAGCTCAAGCGCTTTTCCTACACCGGCTTTCTCCACTGCATCCGGGAATTTGACCGGATGGGCGGTGCCCAGGATCACCATCGGAATATCCAGGCTGCGGCGGCATTCGCGCGCTGCTTTCACGCCGATGGCGGTGTGCGGATCCAGCAGCTCACCGGTTTGCTCGTAGACTTCGGCGATGGTTTCGCAGGTTTGCGCGTCGTCCACGGCCAGCGAGTCGAACAACTTGCGAGCTTCAGTCCAGCGTTCCTGTTCGACGCTGAAACCGCCACCCTGCTTGAAGGTGTCCATCAGGCCGGCAATGGCTGCGCCGTTGCGACCGTGCAGGTCGAACAGCAGGCGTTCGAAGTTTGACGACACCATGATGTCCATCGACGGCGACAGCGTGGCGTGCAGGGTTTCCTTGACGTACTGGTTGCCGCTCATGAAGCGGTGCAGGATGTCGTTGCGGTTGGTCGCGACGATCAACTGGTTGATCGGCAGGCCCATGTTGCGCGCCAGGTAACCGGCGAAGATGTCGCCGAAGTTGCCGGTCGGCACCGAGAACGACACTGAGCGCGCCGGGCCGCCCAACTGCAGGGCTGCGTGGAAGTAGTAAACGATCTGGGCCATGATCCGCGCCCAGTTGATCGAGTTCACCGCCACCAGACGCGTGCCTTTGAGGAAGCTCTGGTCGGCGAAGCTGTTCTTGACCATTTCCTGGCAGTCATCGAAGTTGCCTTCGATGGCGATGTTGTGGATGTTCTCGCCGAAGATGGTGGTCATCTGGCGACGCTGCACTTCGGACACGCGGTTGTGCGGGTGCAGGATGAAAATGTCGACGTTTTCGCAGTGCTTGCAGCCTTCGATGGCGGCCGAACCGGTATCGCCGGAGGTAGCGCCAACGATCACTACGCGCTCGCCGCGTTTAGCCAGCACGTAGTCGAGCAAGCGACCGAGCAGTTGCAGGGCGAAGTCCTTGAACGCCAGGGTCGGGCCGTGGAACAGCTCCAGCACCCATTCATTGCTGTTCAGCTGACGCAGCGGTGCGATGGCGTTGTGCGAGAACACGCCGTAGGTTTCTTCAAGAATCTTTTTGAAATCGGCATCGGGAATGCTGCCGGTCACGAACGGGCGCATCACCCGGAAGGCCAGCTCGTGATACGGCAGGCCGGCCCAGGAAGCGATTTCTTCCTGGGTGAAGCGTGGCAGGTTTTCCGGCACGTACAGGCCGCCGTCGGTGGCCAGACCGGCCAGCAGGACGTCTTCGAAATTCAGGGCCGGTGCCTGGCCGCGGGTACTGATATAGCGCATAAGAGCAAACCTTCGGTTTTGGCTTCAAGCCGCAAGCTAAAAGCTACAAGTGAACAGCGCTTTGCTCTCACTTGCAGCTTGAAGCCTGAAGCTTGCAGCTGCTGTTAATTCAGGTGTTCGACGCGGATCCGTACAACCGGACCGACCACACCCGTCAGGGCTTCCAGAGCGGCGATCGCATCGTTCATGCGCTGTTCCAGCACACGGTGCGTCAGCAGGATCATCGGCACCAATCCGTCATGCTCTTCGACTTCTTTCTGCATGATCGATTCGATGTTGATGCCGCGCTCCGACAGGATGCTCGCCACTTGGGCCAATACGCCCGGATGGTCCTTGGCCTGGATGCGCAGGTAGTACGAGCTTTCGCAGGCTTCGATCGGCAGAATCGGGTGCGCGGACAGCGAATCCGGCTGGAAGGCCAGGTGCGGCACGCGGTTTTCCGGGTCGGAGGTCATGGCGCGAACCACGTCCACCAGGTCGGCGATCACCGACGAAGCTGTTGGCTCCATGCCAGCGCCAGCGCCGTAGAACAGCGTCGAACCGGCGGCGTCACCGTTGACCATCACCGCGTTCATCACGCCGTTGACGTTGGCGATCAGGCGATCAGCCGGGATCAGCGTCGGGTGTACGCGCAGTTCGATGCCCGCTGCCGTGCTGCGAGCGACACCGAGGTGCTTGATGCGATAGCCCAGCGCTTCGGCGTAGTTCACGTCAGCGGTGGTCAGCTTGGTGATGCCTTCGGTGTAAGCCTTGTCGAACTGCAGCGGGATGCCAAAGGCGATGGACGCCAGGATCGTCAGCTTGTGGGCTGCATCGATGCCTTCAACGTCGAAAGTCGGATCGGCTTCGGCGTAACCCAGGGCCTGCGCCTCGGCGAGTACGTCTTCGAAGGTGCGACCCTTCTCGCGCATCTCGGTGAGGATGAAGTTGCCGGTGCCGTTGATGATCCCGGCGACCCAGTTGATACGGTTGGCGGACAGGCCTTCACGGATCGCCTTGATCACCGGAATGCCGCCAGCAACAGCCGCTTCGAACGCCACGATCACGCCTTTCTCGCGAGCCTTGGCGAAAATTTCATTACCGTGAACGGCGATCAGTGCCTTGTTCGCGGTGACCACATGCTTGCCATTCTCGATGGCCTTGAGTACCAGCTCGCGGGCAACGGTGTAGCCGCCCATCAGCTCTATGACGATGTCGATCTCAGGGTTCGTGGCCACTTCGAAGACATCGTTGGTAATCGCAATACCGGTCGTTTGGAACTGAGGCTTTGGCGTGCGCATGGCAATTTGTGCCACTTCGATCCCACGCCCGGCACGACGAGCAATTTCCTCGGCGTTACGCTGAAGTACGTTGAAGGTACCGCCACCGACGGTCCCTAACCCACAGATGCCTACTTTGACCGGTTTCACTGTGAACTCCCCATAAAACGGCCGACTCAAGGCCGGCCGTGAAAACAGCCGCACGTTCGCGACTCTCTATTAATGACCCGGTAAATGTTGCTGCCGGGCCATGATCGTCAAGGGCTGGCCATGACGATGCGAATTTACTTCGCGCCCAGCGCCAGTTTGGCGACTTGTGGCGCAGGCTGGTAGCCCGGAATGACCTGACCGTCAGCCAAAACGATGGCCGGTGTGCCGTTCACGCCAATCGACTGACCGAGGGCAAACTGCTTGGAAACCGGGTTATCGCACTTGGCGGCCTTGATTTCCTTGCCATCGACCATTTTGTCCATGGCGGCTTTCTTGTCTTTCGAGCACCAGACCGCTTGCAGCTGTTCGTCACCCGGCGAGCCCAGGCCCTGGCGCGGGAACGCGACGTAACGCACTTCGATGCCGCGCTTGTTCAGCTCGGGCACTTCGGCGTGCAGTTTGTGGCAATACGGGCACGTGGTGTCGGTGAACACGGTGATGTGCGATTTGGTTTCGCCGATGGCCGGGTAGACCACGGTTTCAGCGACCGGAATCTCATTGATCAGTTTCGAGACGCCCAGGCGTTCGGTCTTCTCGGTCAGGTTGACCGGCTTGCCGTCCTTGAGCTGGAACATATAGCCCTGAACCACATATTGGCCGTCGGCGCTGGCGTAAAGCACACGACTGCCTTTGAGTTTGACTTCATACAGGCCTGGCAGCGGACTGGCGGTGATGGTTTCGACAGGCACATCGAGCTGGAGGTTTTCCAGGCTCTTACGGATGGCTTTGTCGGCCGCGTCATCGGCGACGGCAAAGGTACTGACCAACGCAATGGCTGCGGCGGCGAAAATATGGGTCAGACGCATGAGAACTCCTGAAGGCGGACAAATGGGACGATCAGAACGCCCGTGCCGAAACACCGGGTCATAATCGCCCATCGTGCAAACCGGCAAAGCCTACCACATAAGGCCCGCGTGGCCGAATGCGCCTGACGCAAGACATAGAGGGAGACTTAGACCCTTGTGGGAGCGGGCTTGCCCGCGAAGAGGCCGTAACATTCGAAGAAGATGTTGACTGTTACATCGCCTTCGCGGGCAAGCCCGCTCCCACAGGGATGACATTCAGCCGCGCGGGTGGTGCTTGGCGTGCAGGTCTTGCAGGCGTGCGCGGGCAACGTGAGTGTAGATCTGGGTGGTCGACAGATCGCTGTGGCCGAGCAGCATTTGCACCACGCGCAGGTCGGCGCCGTGGTTGAGCAAGTGCGTGGCGAAAGCGTGACGCAGGGTATGCGGCGACAGCGACTTGCCGATCCCGGCGACCTTGGCCTGGTGCTTGATGCGATGCCAGAAGGTCTGGCGGGTCATCTGCTCACCACGCAAGCTGGGGAACAGCACATCACTGGGCCGCCCACCGAGCAGCTCACCACGGGCATCGCGCATGTAACGCTCGACCCAGACAATCGCCTCCTCGCCCATCGGCACCAGTCGTTCCTTGCTGCCCTTGCCCATCACTCGCAATACGCCCTGGCGCAGGTTGACCTGTTCCAGCGTCAGGCTGATCAGCTCGGTCACGCGCAAGCCACAGGCGTAAAGCACCTCAAGCATGGCGCGATCACGCTGGCCGATGGCTTCGCTCAAGTCCGGCGCCTTCAACAGCGCTTCCACATCCGCTTCCGACAACGATTTGGGCAACGGCCTACCGAGTTGCGGCATGTCGACACGCAACGTCGGGTCGACGGCGATCAGCTTTTCCCGCAGCAGATAGCGATAAAAGCCACGCACGCCGGAAAGAAATCGCGCGGTGGATCGGGGTTTGTAGTTTTGCTCCAGGCGCCAGGCCAGGTGATCGAGGATCAGTTCGCGCCCGGCGTTGATCAGCTCCAGGCCTTTTTCCTGCAACCAGCCATTGAACAAGGCCAGGTCGCTGCGATAGGCATCGCGGGTATTGTCGGAAAGACCTTTTTCCAGCCAGAGAGCATCAAGGAATTGGTCTATCAGAGGGTGATCGATGGCGGGCATAAAGGCTCAGGCAAGACAAGTAACGATGGGACAGTCTTTCATAGCCCGCCCAGCTGCGGAACCATTGCGCGCATAAATCGCAGCCAACAAAAAAGCAGCCCGTAGGCTGCTTTTTTCTGCATCGGAAGCTGGACTTAAGCCAGTTTTTCCTTGATGCGAGCTGCTTTACCGGACAGGTCACGCAGGTAGTACAGCTTGGCTTTACGTACGTCACCGCGACGTTTAACGGCCATGCTGTCGATTTGCGGGCTGTAGGTCTGGAAAGTACGCTCTACGCCAACACCGTTGGAGATTTTACGAACGGTGAAAGCACTGTTTACGCCGCGGTTACGCTTGGCGATAACAACACCTTCGAACGCTTGCAGACGCGAACGGTCGCCTTCCTTCACTTTCACCTGAACGACAATAGTGTCGCCCGGGGCAAAGGTAGGGATCTCTTTGGTCATCTGCTCTGCTTCGAGTGCAAGGATGATTTTGTTAGTCATGCTGTGCTCCTAAGGTAAATCGTCGGATCTACCATCGATACGTTGTTAACTATCGTCCCGCTCGCGGATGTATTCCTCGAGCAGCTTCTTCTCTTCTCCAGAAAGCGAGCGGCTTTCCAGAAGATCGGCGCGTCGTTCAAAGGTCCTACCAAGGGACTGCTGTAAACGCCAACGCCGGATATGCGCGTGATTGCCACTTAGCAATACGTCGGGAACACGCTGATCCGCATACACCTCCGGTCGGGTGTAGTGCGGGCAATCCAGCAAACCATCCGTAAAGGAATCTTCCTCGGCGGAGTCCGCATGCCCTAAAGCTCCAGGCAGCAGTCGTGTAACCGCATCGATCAGGACCATCGCCGGCAGCTCGCCGCCAGACAGTACATAGTCGCCAATCGACCACTCTTCATCGACATGAGCTTCAATAAAACGCTCGTCAATGCCTTCATAACGACCGGCAATCAGGATCAATGCATCCAGATTCGCCAACTCGCGTACCGCCGACTGATTCAGTTGACGGCCTTGGGGGGACAGGTAAATCACCTTCGCCGCCTCCCCGGCTGCTGCCTTGGCCTGAACCAGAGCGTCTTCCAGGGGCTTGATCTTCATCACCATGCCCGGGCCACCGCCAAATGGGCGATCGTCCACAGTGTGATGTCGATCCGTCGTGTAGTCTCGCGGATTCCAACAGGTGAGCTGCAAGAGCCCCTGTTTCACCGCACGACTGGTGATGCCGTACTCGCTGATGGCGGAGAACATCTCGGGAAACAAACTGATCACTTCTACGCGCAAGTTAGCCACGCTTAGAAGTCCGCGTCCCAATCCACCTTCATCTCGCCTGCGGCAAGGTCGACGGCCAACACGCATTGCTCCGTATAGGGCAACAGGCGTTCGCGATCATCCAGGCTGCCAGCGCAAGGCTTGACCACCATTACATCATTGGCGCCGGTTTCCAGAAGGTGGTCGATTTTCCCGAGCAATTGCCCGAGTTGATCAATTACCTTCAGACCTTCCAGCTGGTACCAGTAGTACTCGCCGTCGGTCAATTCAGGGAACAGGTTGCGCGGCACGCAGATCTCATAACCGGCCAGAAGACGAGCTTCTTCACGATCATCAAGACCCTTGAGCTTTGCGACCAGGAACTTGTCGTTCCCACGTCCGCTGACCAGCTCGACCTGTTTGACATTGCCTTCGCGCTTGAGCGTCCAGGTTTTGTACTGCAACAGGTTTTCAGTCGGATCAGTAAAGGAATAAACCTTCACTTCGCCGCGAACGCCATGAACAGAATAAATCTTGCCGATAACGATCAAATCATCAGCAACAGCTGGCGTCGCGTTCATATTGCTCAGGCCGCAGCCTTAGAAGCGTCCTTCAACAACTGAGCAACGCGCTCAGAAGGCTGTGCACCAACGCTCAGCCAGTAGGCTACGCGCTCTTGGTTCACGGACAGACGGACTTCTTGACCACGAGCAACAGGGTTGAAGAAACCAACCTGTTCCTTGTGCGAACCGTCGCGCGGGTTGCGGCTGTCGGTTACGGTCAAGTGGTAAAACGGGCGCTTTTTGGAGCCGCCAAGGGCAAGACGGATTGTTAGCATGTGAACATCGTTCCTGTAGTCGGTGCTGCAAATCTAAAGGCACAGCGGGCATAGGTGCCCGAAAGGCCGCATATTCTAAGGAATATCCGGACTTTTGCAAATGACTTTTTCCGGCGGCCTATCGGACGCCATCCAGATTTGCTATAGAGCCGTCGTTGAAAACGGCCAGTCAGCTCCCGCCAAGTGCGGGTTTGCTGGAGATCCCACTTCCGTGTGGGGTGCGCAAGAGCAAGCCCTTGCGCGAATTTTTTACATTTTCGGCATGCCGCCGCCGGGCAACATACCGCCCATGCCGCGCATCATTTTGGCCATCCCGCCTTTGGCGGAGAATTTCTTCATCATCTTCTGCATCTGCTTGTGCTGCTTGATCAAGCGACCGATGTCCTGCACCTGAGTGCCCGAGCCCATGGCGATCCGGCGCTTGCGCGAACCGCTGATCAGCTCAGGGTCGCGGCGCTCGGCCGGGGTCATGGAGTTGATGATGGCTTCCATCTGTTTGAATTGTTTCTCTGCCGCGCCCTGGGCGTTGCCCATTTGCGCCAGGTTCACACCGCCGATGTTCGGCAGTTTGTCCATGAGGCCGCCAAGGCCGCCCATGTTCTTCATCTGTTGCAGCTGATCGCGGAAGTCTTCGAGGTCGAAGCCCTTGCCCTTCTTCAGCTTCTTGGCCAGTTTGTCGGCCTTGTCCTTGTCGAGGGTCGCTTCGGCCTGTTCGATCAGGCTGAGCACGTCACCCATGCCGAGGATGCGCGAAGCAATACGCTCAGGGTGGAACGGCTCGAGCGCTTCGCTCTTCTCGCCCATACCGATGAACTTGATCGGCTTGCCGGTAATGGCACGAACCGACAATGCGGCACCACCACGGGCGTCGCCGTCGACCTTGGTCAGAATCACACCGGTCAGTGGCAGCGCATCGCCAAAGGCCTTGGCCGTGTTGGCGGCGTCCTGGCCGGTCATGGCGTCGACCACGAACAGCGTTTCGACCGGGTTGATCGCGGCGTGCAGCGCCTTGATTTCGCCCATCATCTCTTCGTCGATGTGCAGTCGACCGGCGGTATCGACGATGACCACATCAATAAACTTAAGCTTTGCTTCTTTTATAGCTGCTTGAGCGATGTCGACCGGCTTCTGGCTCAGGTCGGACGGGAAGAAGGTAACACCGACTTCACCCGCGAGCATTTCCAGCTGCTTGATCGCCGCTGGACGGTAAACGTCCGCCGACACGACCATGACCGACTTCTTCTTGCGCTCTTTAAGAAAGCGCGCGAGTTTGCCGGCGGTGGTGGTTTTACCCGCGCCCTGCAGACCGGCCATCAGCACGACGGCAGGCGGAACGGCGCTCAGGTTCAAATCTTCGTTGGCCGCACCCATCAGGCTTTCGAGTTCGGCCTGGACGATCTTCACGAAGGCCTGGCCCGGCGTCAGGCTGCGCGACACCTCGGTGCCGACGGCACGGTCCTTGACCGAACTGACGAAGTCTTTGACCACCGGCAAGGCGACATCGGCCTCGAGCAACGCCATGCGCACTTCACGCAGGGTGTCTTTAATGTTGTCCTCGGTCAGCTTGGCTTTGCCGGTGACATGGCGCAGCGTCTGCGAGAGACGGTCGGTTAAGTTTTCAAACATTGCGCGATCCTTTCAGGCCCTGTGTAGACCGGGATAATGGCGGCCCAGACCGGAATAAACATGTGCTCGGCGAGCCTGCGGCGTGGGCAGGTCGCGGATTATAGCGAAGACTGCGTCTGGCGGACACCTCGCACTTTCGTGCTGCGGGGGTTCTATGCCAAACTCAGCGCCTTTCGGGCTTGCCTAACAGGATTTATGCTCCCCTTGTCACCCAGTTTGCTCACTACCCTCGCCGCCGCCTGCTTATATGCCGCTGCGACCCTCTATCAAGGCACTCGCCTGGCCACTGGCGCCAAGGCGAACAAGCGTCTGCTGGTCACGCTCGGCGTTCTGGCCGTGCTGGCTCACAGCGCCAGCCTGTTTACCCACCTGTTGACGCCAATTGGCCTGGGCCTGGACTTTTTCAGTGCCGCCAGCCTGATTGCCGCGGCGGTCATCGCCTTGACCCTGCTGGCCTGCTCGCGAATCCCGGTGGAAAACCTGCTTGTATTGCTGTTCCCGCTCGGTGCCGCCACGGCACTGCTGGCACAGTTCGCCCCTGCGGGCACGGTGCAGATCATCGACGAAGAGCCCGGCATTCTTGCGCATATCCTCTTGTCGATCCTCGCTTACGGCATGTTCACCATCGCCGTCTTCCAGGCGTTGCTGTTGCTGGTGCAAGATCACCAGCTCAAACATAAGCATCCGTCCGGCCTGATCAAGAACTTCCCGCCGCTGCAAACCATGGAAAGCCTGCTGTTCGGTTTCCTCTGGGCTGGCTGGACCCTGCTGTCGCTGTCGCTGATTTCAGGCTGGCTGTTCGTCGAGAACCTGTTCGCCCAGCATCTGGTGCACAAGACCTTGCTGGCCTGCCTGGCCTGGATCGTCTTCAGTGTTCTACTGTGGGGCCGTAACCGTCTCGGCTGGCGCGGACACAAGGCCATTCGCTGGACCCTCGCCGGTTTCTGCCTGCTGATGCTGGCGTATTTCGGCAGCAAACTGGTCCGTGAATACATTTTGCACATCTGACGGGCGGCAATAATGGACGACTTGCCCATAGGGCCGATGCTCGCGGTATTGGCCCTGCTGATTTTGTGGTCTGGGTTGTTTACCGCCATCGAAACGGCACAACAACACCTGCTGGCCCAGCGCACCGCCTCGCGTTCGAGCGACAAACCGGTGGCGAAGCTGAGCTTCCCGATCAATAGCCTGATTTTGTGCAATACGCTGTGCCGTGCGCTGGTCATGGTCATCAGTACATTGCTGGCGATCTTCACCTGGGCGCAAAACGGCCCCTGGATTGCCTGCGCGGTCGCCGGCGCCGTGCTTCTGGTGTTCGCCGACTACCTGCCCCGCAGCCTGGCCGTGCGCTATCCGGACGCCATCCTCGCCTTGGGCAACACGTTGCTCGGCGCGCCGTTGAAAATCATCTATCCGGCCGCCTGGCTGCTCAATGCCATCGCCCAGTTGTTGATGCGGCCGTTTGCCCGCAAACCCAAAGTCGTGCAGCAGAGCGAAGACGAGTCGCCGAACGAACGGCACGACAACCACGAGCAGCCCGTCTGCCGCCCACACCCGCTCGCGGGCATCCACGCGCTCGACAACATCACGGTCAACGACATCCTGGTGCCGCGCAGTGACGTCGACGGGATCAACCTCGACGACCCGATTGAAGAAATCATCGAACAGCTGCGCAACAACAAGCGCACACGTCTTCCGGTGTTCCACAGCGACATCAACCAGGTCGAAGCGGTGCTGAACACCCGACAGATCCGGCACTTGCTACCCGACGGCAGCCTGACATTCGAGGCGCTGCTGGCCGCCAGTCACGAACCGTACTTCGTGCCTGAAAGCACGCCGTTGCAATTGCAACTCCTGAATTTCCACAAGCAGCAGCGGCGCTTGGGCATGGTGGTCGACGAATACGGCGAAGTGCTGGGCATCGTGACGCTTGAAGACATCCTTGAAGAAATCGTCGGTGAGTTCGAGAGCCAGCACAGCCTGGACAACCCGCACATCCATCCGCAGCCTGACGGGCGACTGGTGATCGAAGGCGCGGCGTCGATTCGCGAACTGAACAAGACCCTGGGCTGGCACCTGCCCAGCGACGGCCCGAAAACCCTCAACGGTTTGGTCACCGAAGCGCTGGAGACCATTCCCGACAGCGCGGTGTGCCTGAAAATCGGGCGCTATCGCCTCGAGATTCTTGAGACCGAGGACAACCGCGTCACGCGCGTGCTGATCTGGCATACCAGTTCGGTTCCGGCACTCCCTCAGGTCTGACGCAATCCCGTTGTTCAAGGCCCAGAACCTGTGGGAGCGCCCTTGCACCCCAAGCCCCTTGTTGAATCGTTAGCCGCCTTCCTATAATCGAGCCGCTTACCCAAGCCTCGCCCTACCCCCGTGCTACCCGCACACCGCTCCAAACCCACATCCCTGGGTGTTCGACCATAATAATTCGCTCCACTGGAGCATGACTGTCAGGGATCATTGCATGACGACCAGCACCGCTTTCAGCGACACCACACCTGCGCAACCGACCAACTCCGCCACCCGCGTAGCGACGGCGAGTTTTATCGGCACTGCCATCGAGTTCTACGACTTCTACGTCTACGCCACAGCCGCCGCGCTGGTGATCGGTCCGGTGTTCTTTCCGCAGACTTCCGGCACCGCGCAGATGCTCTCGGCGTTCCTCACCTTTGGCATCGCTTTTCTGGCCCGACCGCTGGGTTCGGCCCTGTTCGGTCACTTCGGCGACCGTATCGGGCGCAAATCGACACTGGTTGCCTCCCTCCTGTTAATGGGCGTGTGCACCACGTTAATCGGCGTATTGCCGGGTTACGACAGCATTGGGGCCTGGGCGCCGGTTCTGTTGTGCGTACTGCGTTTTGGCCAAGGCCTGGGGCTCGGTGGCGAATGGGGTGGCGCAGCGTTGCTGGCGACGGAGAACGCGCCCAAGGGCAAACGTGCCTGGTTCGGCATGTTTCCGCAGCTCGGCCCTTCCATCGGTTTTCTAGCCGCCAACGGCCTGTTCCTGACATTGGCCATGACCTTGAATGACGAGCAGTTCCGCTCGTGGGGCTGGCGGATTCCGTTCCTGCTCAGCGCCGTGTTGGTGATGGTGGGTTTGTACGTACGCCTCAAACTCCACGAGACCCCGGTGTTCGCCAACGCCATGGCCCGTCAGGAACGAGTGAAGATCCCGCTGATCGAGCTGTTCAGCCAGTACTGGGCGCCGATGATGTTGGGTGCCGGTTCGATGGTGGTGTGCTACGCGCTGTTTTACATTTCGACGGTGTTTTCGTTGAGTTATGGCGTGTCGACGCTTGGTTACACGCGCGAAACCTTCCTTGCCCTGCTGTGCTTCGCCGTCCTGTTCATGGCGGCGGCCACACCGTTATCGGCCTGGGCCAGTGATCGTTACGGGCGCAAGCCGGTGCTGATCATCGGCGGCGTGCTGGCGATTCTGTCCGGATTTCTGATGGAACCGCTGCTGACTCAGGGGTCGACCTGGGGCGTTGCGCTGTTCCTGTGCATTGAGCTGTTTCTGATGGGCGTGACGTTCGCGCCAATGGGCGCGTTGCTGCCGGAGCTGTTTCCGACCCACGTTCGCTATACCGGCGCATCGGCAGCCTACAACCTGGGCGGCATCGTCGGGGCCTCGGCGGCGCCGTTCTTCGCACAGAAACTGGTGGCAATGGGCGGTTTGAGTTATGTCGGCGGGTATGTGTCGGGGGCGGCGGTGCTGAGCTTGATTGCTGTGCTGTGCCTGAAGGAAACGCGAAATAACGACCTGAATCGGGTGGCCTGAAGCAGAAGCATCGCCAGCAGGCTGGCTCCCACATGGAAATTGGGTGTACACAAAATCTGTGACCAATCAATAACCCTGTGGGAGCTAGCCTGCTGGCGATAGGCGCGCCTCGGTTTACAGCTCGACTACAACAGCCTGAGCAGCACGGGTCGCTTTGGCACGAGCGGCCTCAATCGACTCATCCCGCGCCAACGCCACGCCCATCCGGCGCTGACCATTCACTTCAGGCTTGCCGAACAGACGCAACGCCGTATCTGGCTCGCTCAATGCAGCCCCCAGATTGGCAAAAGCTGTCTGGGTCGATTGCCCCTCCACCAGAATCACCGCCGAAGCCGAAGGCCCGAACTGACGGACCAATGGAATCGGCAGGCCGAGAATTGCCCGTGCGTGCAGCGCGAACTGCGACAGATCCTGAGAAATCAACGTCACCAGACCGGTGTCATGCGGACGCGGCGACACTTCGCTGAACCACACCTGATCACCTTTGATGAACAGCTCGACACCAAACAGACCGCGACCGCCCAGGGCTTCGGTGACCGCTTTGGCAACGCGCTCGGATTCTGCCAGGGCAATCGGGCTCATGGCTTGTGGCTGCCAGGATTCCTGATAGTCGCCCTTCTCCTGACGATGGCCGACTGGCGCACAGAACGTCGTGCCGCCAATGTGACGCACGGTCAGCAAGGTAATTTCGTAATCAAAATCGATGAAGCCTTCGATGATCACGCGGCCTTTACCGGCACGACCGCCTTCCTGCGCGTAATCCCAAGCGGTTTTCACGTCATCGGCGCTGCGCAGCAGGCTCTGGCCTTTACCCGACGAACTCATCACCGGCTTGACCACGCACGGGAAGCCCAGGTCCTCGACGGCCTTGCTGTAATCCTCGAAGGTGTCGGCGAAGTGATAAGGCGAGGTCGGCAGGTCCAGCTCTTCAGCGGCCAGGCGACGGATGCCTTCGCGGTTCATGGTCAGCTGTGCGGCACGCGCGGTCGGGATCACGGTGAAGCCTTCGGCTTCCAGTTCCACGAGGGTTGCGGTGGCGATGGCTTCGATTTCCGGCACGATGAAGTGCGGCTTCTCGGCTTCGATCACCGCACGCAGGGCGGCGCCGTCGAGCATGTTGATTACGTGGCTGCGATGCGCGACCTGCATGGCCGGCGCATTGGCGTAGCGATCCACGGCAATCACTTCAACGCCCAGGCGTTGCAGCTCGATCACCACTTCCTTGCCCAACTCACCACAGCCACACAGCAATACGCGGGTCGCGGTTGGCGACAATGGAGTTCCGATACGGGTCATCTCAGGTCCTCAAGAAGCGGATCATCGAGGGATGCAGCAACGTGCGCGCGTCCCCAAAGCGCGGCATTTTACATGAACCGCAGGGTTTGGCTTCAGCTGACGACGGCCTGTTTGCGCAGGCGCCAGGCCATGATCAGCCACACGGCGGTGACACCGACGAACTTCGAGCCCATGGCGGTGAGGATCACGCCTGGCGTAAACGCGTCGATCATGCCGAAGAAGATGAAGGTGTCGAGGGGAATGCTCAGGGCCGAACTTATCCACAGGCGATCGTGCAAGGGCCGCTTGGTGACGCTGAATACCAGCCAGTCAATGCACTCGGACACCGCGAACGCCGTGGCGCTGGCCAACGCAATGGACGGATCGGACGTGACGTAGGACAGGACCAATGCAGCGAGCATTGCGGCAATCGCGCCGTGGCCGAAGCGTGTTTGCACCATATCGCGCAAGACAAACACCAACCCGCCCCACGCGGACCAGATGATGTCCAGGTGCGGGGCGGTGGAAAAGGCGAAGTTGATCAGCACAACGCTGCTGATGTAGGCGATCAGGAAGAACATGGGGACGTGGGATACCTGTCAATTTGGCGCACAGAGTAGCGTAGGAGCTGAGGAGTGCAACGAGGCTGCGATCTTTTGATCTTGTCTTTTAAGAAACCAAGTCAAAAGATCGCAGCCTCGTTGCACTCGACAGCTCCTCCACAGCTCCTACAGATCAGGCGTTTTGCCCAGCATCCAGAGAAGGCCGCTGGATTTTGCCCGCTCATGACACAACCCCAGCACCTTGCGGCGCTCTTCATTATCCATCCGACTCCAACGGGTGATTTCCTCCACCGTGCGCTGGCACCCGGTGCAAATATCATCCTCGTCCAGCGCGCAAATGTTCACGCAGGGCGACAGGACCGGTCGTTCACTGGCACTCATTCGTCCTGCTCGACCAGATCGCGGGCATAACGCTGCGAGTTGTGCACATAGTGCGCGGCACTGGCCTCCAGCATCTTTTTCTGCGGCTCGGTCAGTTCTCGAACCACCTTGCCCGGCGAGCCCATGACCAGCGAGCCGTCCGGAATTTCCTTGCCCTCTCCGATCAGCGAGTTGGCGCCGATGATGCAGTTCTTGCCGATCTTCGCGCCGTTGAGAATCACCGCGTTGATGCCGATCAGGCTGTAATCGCCCACGGTGCAGCCGTGAAGCATGGCGTTGTGGCCGATGGTCACGCCGGTACCGATGGTCAGCGGGTAGCCCATGTCGGTGTGCATCACTGTGCCGTCCTGGACGTTGCTGTTCTTGCCGATCAGGATCAGCTCGTTGTCGCCACGCAGCACGGCGTTGAACCAGACGTTGGCACCCTCTTCCAGTTTGACCTTGCCCACCAGCACGGCATTGGGCGCAACCCAACTCTGCGGATGGGTTTCGACGCGGGCATCGCCCAGGCGGTATTTCATCTTGTTTTCCTCAAGGCTCAGGCAGCCGCGTTTCTCGCCATACGAACGATGGCTTCAACTATTGATAAAACTTTTGGGTGGGTGGTGCAGGCTGATGTCAGCGTCATAAAGCAGGTTGATCAACTCCACGATCATGATCGCGGTCAGGCCCCAGATCTTGTACTCGCCGTAACGATAACTCGGCACGTACCAACTGCGCCCCTGGTAATCGATGCGGTGAGTGTGTTCCCGGGGATCTTCGCGGAAGAACTCCAGAGGCACACTGAACACCGCTGCGATTTCGGCATCGTTGGCCAGGTATTCGACAAAGTCCGGAATGACGCCGACATACGGTGTGACCTTGATGCCATGCAGGGAAATCAACGGGCTTAACGGGCCAATGACTTCGACCAGCCCTGGCGGTAGACCGATTTCTTCTTCGGCTTCGCGCAGCGCGGTGAAAATCAGGTCGGGATCTTCGGGATCGCGACGACCACCGGGAAAGGCCACTTCACCGCCATGGGTCGAGAGCCCGCTGGCGCGCAGGGTCAGAACCAGTTCCGGTTCGTCACTGCGAGTGATGGGCACCAATACCGCGGCCTCGGGGAAACGCTTGTCGGTTTCCAGTGTGCGTGGGATGTGGTTGCTTACTCGATGCAGTAGCTCGTCCAGCATGAGACTTCTCGACTTGTTAGCTACCTTGCATCATGCACCAATCGAACCTGTCGCCCAACCCCATAACCGCTGCATGTCGCTAAACGACAACTTGCCGACAGACACCGACGCACGCCAAGATAGGCGCAGCATTCAGGAACCCAAGCATGAAATTTTGCAGTCAGTGCGGCAACCCGGTCACCCAGCGCATTCCCGAAGGCGATTCGCGCCTGCGTTTTGTCTGCGACAACTGTCAGACGATTCACTATCAAAACCCCAACATCGTCGCCGGCTGCGTGGCGACCTGGGGCTCGAAAGTGTTGCTGTGCCGACGCGCCATCGAGCCTCGGCTCGGTTACTGGACCCTGCCCGCCGGGTTCATGGAGAACGGTGAAACCATCGAGCAGGCGGCTATTCGCGAAACGGCCGAAGAGGCCTGCGCCCGGGTGCGCAACCTGAGCATCTATACGTTGATCGATGTACCGCACATCAGTCAGGTGCATGTATTCTTTCGCGCCGAACTGGTGGACCTGGATTTTTCCGCGGGTCCCGAGAGCCTGGAGGTGCAGCTTTTCGACGAAGCCGACATCCCGTGGTCCGAGCTGGCTTTCCGCACGGTGGGCCGTACCCTAGAATGCTTCTTCGCTGACCGGCGGACCGAGGTCTACCCTGTGCGGTCCGAATCGATCCCGCCGCTTGCTCAGCCTGCCAACACCTAAAGCTCCTGGCTCCAAAATCACCTATAACTAACTAAATAGTCGCGACACCTTTCAGGGATATCGTTTCAATGCGCTGGTTGCTTGCCGTGTTTTGTTTGACTTTCGTTGCCCTGTCACAGGCTTCCGTAGCGGAGACCCTGAACGGCAGAGTCATCGAGAAAGTTCTGGTTTTGAAATCCGCCCATCAATTGCAGCTGATCAACGACGGCAAGCCGATCAAGACCTATCGCATCTCCCTGGGCAAAAGCCCCAGGGGGCCGAAGCTGATGGAAGGCGACAAACGCACGCCTGAAGGCTTCTATTGGCTGGACTGGCGCAAGGTCAGCGACAAATTCAATCTGGCGATGCACATTTCCTACCCGAACATCAGCGACTCTGCCCGCGCCCGGCGTGAAGGCGTCGCGCCGGGGAGCATGATCATGATCCATGGCACACCAGACACCGAAGACACCCCCGAAGACCTGTTCCACACGCTGGACTGGACCGACGGCTGCATCGCCATGCGCAACATGGACATGCGCGAAGTCTGGGGCCTGGTGCCCGATGGCACGATGATCGAGATTCGCCCGTAACGACGACCTTCCGTCGCCCCTCGAAAAATAAATTCAAAAGATCGCAGCCGCATCAGCGCCTGACGGGGAGATACCAATTCCCCCTCCAGGCGCTGCCGCAGGCTGCGATCTTTGCATTCAAAATCCCCACCGCTAATACCACTTAAAACCTCACCGCCTCCAGCTTGTCCGGCAGGCCATGCTTTGCTGCACCTGCAGCAAAATACTGGCATTGACATGGTATTCAAGTGGTATTAATTTTTCGGCCATTCGCGGGAAACAACACTCCAATATCCGCATCGGACACCCCAACATGAATGACCTCCAGGCCTTACGTCCCGACGACACACAGCCAACGCCGCTGTACTTGCAACTGGCGCGCAATCTGGAAACGGCGATTCATGCCGGCCAGTGGAAAGCCGAACAGGCCATGCCGTCAGAGCGCAATCTCAGCGAAGTGCTGGGCATTTCGCGCGTCACCGCGCGCAAGGCGCTGGAAGTGCTGTTCGAGCAAGGCCTGATCCGCCGCAACCAAGGCTCCGGCACGTTCATCACGCCACGCCTCGAACAACCGCTGTCGCGCCTTTCCGGGTTCAGCGAGATGCTGCGCCTCAAGGGCTTCGTCCCCGGCTCGCAATGGCTGGAGCGCGAAATCACCCCGCCGACCCACGAAGAACTGATCCGCCTCGGTCTTTCACCGAACGACAAGGTCGCGCGGCTCAAACGCCTGCGCAAAGCCGACGACACCGTCATGGCGATCGAGATGAGCACCCTGCCCGCCTCGATCATTCCCAAACCACAAGCGGTGGGCGACTCCCTTTATGAATACCTCGACGGCATCGGCAAGCCGATCGTCCGCGCCCTGCAACACATCCAGGCGATCAACGCCTCGGACGAATTCGCCGCCCTGGTCGGCATCGCCCCCGGCACCGCCATGCTGCTGATGACCCGGGTCGGCTACCTGGAAGACAACACGCCAATTGAAGTCACCGACACCTATTGCCGCAACGACTACTACGACTTTGTCGCAGAGCTTCGCAGATAAAGAGCTTCGTAGATAAAAGGCTGCGCCACTAAAAGGCTTTGCCGCTCATCGAGCAACGAGAACCGATCATGTCCGAAGACAACATCCTCACCGCCCACGGCTGGGTTCGCGGCCGGCTGATTCACGAACATGGCAAGGTCGTGTCCATTGAAGGCGTGCCGTGCGATCCGGCCGACAACGACTTGCCCTACCTGCTGCCCGGCTTCATCGACCTGCACGTTCACGGCGGTGGCGGCAAAGACATCATGGAAGGCGCCAGCGCCTTCGAAACCATCAGCAAAACCCACGTACGTTTCGGCACCACCGCGCTGCTGGCCACCACCATGACCGCGCCGAGCGAAGAGATTTCCAGCGTGCTCAAGGCCATCGGCGAGTTTTCCGAGCAACGCCCGAAAGGCTGCGCCCGCGTGCTCGGCGTGCACCTGGAAGGTCCCTACATCAACCCCGGAAAACTCGGCGCCCAACCGAATTTCGCCCACACCGCGCTGATGGCCGAAGTCGAAGAATATTTGGCCCTGGCACCGATCCGGGTGATCACCATTGCCCCGGAAATCGCCGGCCACGACGCCTTGATCCGCGACCTCAGTGCGCGCGGTATCCGCATGCAAATCGGCCACACCCTCGGCAGTTATGAGGAAGGCGTTGCCGCGCTGGCGGCCGGCGCCAGCAGTTTCACCCACCTCTACAACGCCATGAGTCCGTTGCACCACCGCGAGCCGGGCATCGTCGGCGCCGCACTGGCTCACGCCAAGTACGCCGAACTGATCCCGGACTTGCTGCACGTGCATCCCGGCGCCATCCGCGTCGCCCTGCGCGCCATTCCCTGCCTGTATTGCGTCACCGACTCCACCGCCGCCGCCGGCATGCCGGACGGTGAATACAAGCTCGGCAGCCACACGGTCACCAAGTGCCTGGGTGGCGTGCGCTTGCCCGATGGCACGCTGGCCGGCAGTACCCTGACCATGGATCAGGCGCTGCGCAATCTGGTGAAAGTCGGGTTGTCGGTCGCCGAAGCCTCGCAACGTCTTTCGCAATTCCCCGCCGACTACCTCGGCCTCCAGGAACGTGGCCGCCTTGCGCCAGGCAGCTGGGCCGACAGCGTGCGGCTGGATCGCTCACTCACACTGACCGCCGTCATGGTCGAAGGAGAAGACATTGACTTCAAAAATGCTTGAAGAGGCGCTGTCCTCGTTCGAGGCCGTGCAAGCCCAACTGGAACAACTCGACCCGCAGATGATCGAGATCGCCGCACGCCTGCGTCGCCAGCCACCGCAAGTGGTGATGACGGTCGCTCGCGGGAGCTCCGATCATGCCGCCAGTTACTTCGCCTACCTGACCATGCAGCAATTGGGATTTCCGGTGGCGTCGTTGCCGATGTCGGTGGTAACCATGCTGCAAGCGCCGTTGAAGGTCAGCGGCCAGGTGGCCTTCGCCTTTTCGCAATCCGGGCAAAGCCCCGATCTGGTGAACAGCCTGCGTTTGCTGCGCAAGCGTGGCGCCCTGAGCATCTCGATGGTCAACGCCGAGAGTTCACCGCTGGAAGCTGCCTGTGAATTCAGCTTGCCCCTGCTGGCCGGCACCGAAAGCAGCGTCGCCGCCACCAAGAGTTTTATCGCAACCCTCAGCGCCAGTGCCCGGTTGATCGCTCATTGGAAAGACGACATGGAGTTGCTGGAGGCCGGCAATGCCCTGCCCGAAGGTTTGCGCGAGGCGGCGAAACAGGACTGGAGCCTGGCCATCGACGCCCTGCGCGATTGCCAACGCTTGATGGTCATCGGTCGCGGCGCCGGTTTCGCCATCGCCCAGGAGGCAGCACTGAAGTTCAAGGAAACCTCGGCGATTCAGGCCGAAGCCTTCAGCAGCGCCGAGGTCCGTCACGGGCCGATGGCATTGATCGATGAAAACTACCCGTTGCTGATCTTCGCCCCACGCGGTGCCGAGCAGGCTGGTTTGCTGAGCCTCGCCGCCGACATGCGCCAGCGCGGCGCCCGGGTTCTGCTCGCCGCACCGGATGACATTGCCGAACGCGACCTCACCCTGACCCGCGCAGAACACCCGGCCCTTGATCCGATTCTGGCGATCCAGAGTTTCTACGTCATGGCCGCCGGTTTAGCGGTGGCCCGCGGCCTGGACCCGGACCAGCCGCGTCATTTGAGCAAAGTGACGCGCACGCACTAACTCGAAGGCCGAACGAGCAACCCTGTAGGAGCTGTCGAGTGAAACGAGGCTGCGATCTTTTGATTTTAGATTTTAAAAAACAAGATCCAAAGATCGCAGCCTCGTTTCACTCGACAGCTCCTACAGGGGCGAGTTGATCCGAACCGTAGTTTTTCTGATGAGACCGAGCCATGCACAACAATAATAAAGAGCTGACCCTCAGCGCCCCGCTCAGCGGCCCGGTGCTGACGCTCGCCAAAGTTCCGGACCCGGTGTTCGCCAGCGGCGCCATGGGCGACGGGATCGCCATCGACCCGCTCAACGACACGCTCCATGCACCGTGCGCGGGGGTGGTGGTGCACGTCGCTCGCACCGGCCACGCCGTCACTTTGCGCGCCGATAACGGCGCCGAATTACTGTTGCACCTTGGCCTGGATACAGTCGAATTGCAGGGTGAAGGCTTCTCGATGCTGGTCAAGGAAGGCGCGCGCGTCAGCAATGGTCAGCCGCTGTTGCGCTACGACCTGGACAAGGTCGCGCAGCAGTGTAAAAGCCTGGTCAGCCTGATGATCCTGACCAACAGCCAGGACTTTCAGGCGCGGCCCATTACGCTGAAGTCGGTAAAGGTCGGCGAGCCGTTGCTGCACATCATTCGTCGCCAGGGCTCGGGGGCGCAGGCCGAAGTGGAGCTTTTAGGGGAAGAACATGTCGGCCACGTTCGCGTCGCCCACCGTGGTGGCCTGCACGCTCGACCAGCAGCGCTGATTCGCCAGACCGCTCAAGGCTTCAAAAGCACATCGCAGCTGCATTTCGCTGGCAAGTCGGCGACCTGTAACAGCCTGATCGGGCTAATGGGCCTGGCCATCGGCGAGCAGGACGACGTTCAGGTCAGTTGCCAGGGCCCGGATGCCGAAGCGGCGCTGCAAGCATTGCTGATCGCCTTATCCACAGCGCTGGCCGAGGACAAGCACGCAGCCGCGCCAGCCCTTATGACCCGCCACCATCGAACGGCCGAAGCGGGCGTGCTGCACGGTGTTTGTGCAGCACCCGGTCTGGTGGCCGGGCCGTTGTTTCGCTTGAGCGCCATCAGCCTGCCGGTGGATGCCGGGCACCACGATCCGGCGCAACAACTGCAGGCGCTAGATGCCGCGCTGAGCGTGGTGCGCAGTGAAATCGACCACACCCTCTCCCAAGCCAAAAAGCACAGGAACGCGGACGAAGAAGCGATCTTCGCCGCGCACCTTGCCT
The DNA here is from genome assembly GCF_024809425.1 of Pseudomonas sp. JAI111. Classification (NCBI taxonomy): domain Bacteria; kingdom Pseudomonadati; phylum Pseudomonadota; class Gammaproteobacteria; order Pseudomonadales; family Pseudomonadaceae; genus Pseudomonas; species Pseudomonas sp. JAI111. The sequence continues at coordinate 1,528,504 of NZ_JANUCB010000001.1, forward strand.
TGCTCGAAGACCCGGCGCTGCTGGACACGGCGCAAGCTTCCATCGAACAGGGCACAGCGGCGACCCACGCCTGGAGCCAATCGATCGACACTCAATGCGAGATTCTCCAGCGACTCGGCAGCCCGTTACTGGCCGAACGCGCCAACGATCTGCGCGACCTCAAGCAACGCGTGTTGCGCGCCTTGCTCGGCGAAACCTGGCACTACGATGTACCGGCCGGCGCCATCGTCGCCGCCCATGAGCTGACGCCGTCGGACTTGCTGCAACTGAGCCAGCAAGGCGTCGCCGGGTTGTGCATGGCCGAGGGTGGCGCGACGTCTCACGTGGCGATTCTTGCGCGGGGCAAAGGCCTGCCGTGTCTGGTTGCGCTGGGGTCGGCGCTGCTGGATCAGGAACAAAGCCAAGCAGTGGTGCTGGATGCCGATGGCGGGCGACTCGAACTGATGCCAACCACCGAACGCCTGACCGAAGTGCACCAAGCGCAACTCGAGCATCAGCAACGCCGCGCGCTCCAGCAGTCTCAAGCGCACACCCCGGCACTGACGCGCGACGGCGTGCACATCGAAGTCGCCGCCAATGTCGCCTCCAGCGCCGAAGCCGCCGATGCGCTGGCCAATGGCGCCGATGGCGTGGGCCTGCTGCGCACCGAATTTCTCTTTGTCGACCGCCACACCGCGCCGGATGAACAGGAACAACGCCTCGCCTATCAAGCTGTCCTCGACGCCATGGGCGACAAGTCGGTGATCATCCGCACCATCGACGTCGGCGGCGACAAGCAACTCGATTACCTGCCATTGCCGGTCGAGGCCAACCCGGTGCTTGGTTTGCGCGGTATTCGCCTGGCTCAGTTGCGTCCGGAAATTCTCGACCAGCAACTGCGCGCACTGCTGCACTCCCGCCCGCTGTCTCGTTGCCGAATCCTCCTGCCGATGGTCACTGAGGTCGATGAACTGCTGCACATCCGTCAGCGTCTCGATGCCCTGTGTATTGAACTCGGCATCAGTGATCGCCCGGAGCTGGGCGTGATGATTGAAGTCCCGGCCGCCGCATTGCTCGCCGAACAACTGGCAGAACATGCGGACTTCCTGTCCATCGGCACCAACGATTTATCCCAGTACACCCTGGCCATGGACCGCGACCACGCCGGCCTCGCCTCCCGCGTCGATGCGATGCACCCGGCCCTGTTGCGGCTGATTGCCCAGACCTGTGCCGGCGCGGCGGTGCATGACCGTTGGGTCGGCGTCTGCGGCGCGCTGGCCTCGGATCCGCTGGCCACGCCGGTACTGATCGGCCTGGGCGTCAGCGAACTGTCGGTGAGCCCGGTGCAGATCGGCGAAATCAAAGACCGCGTGCGCCACCTCGACGCCGAGCAATGCCGGCGTATCAGCCACGACCTGCTCAAGCTGAGCAGCGCCGGCGCGGTGCGTCACGCCTGTTACCAGCATTGGCCTCTGAGCTGAACAACTACAACAGATCTAAAACAAAAAGAACGCAGGGAGAACCGCCATGTACCAATACTTCATCGAAGGCCTGCAACGCCTCGGCCGCGCACTGATGCTACCCATCGCGATCCTGCCGATTGCAGGGTTACTGCTGCGCCTGGGCGACACTGACCTGCTGAACATCGCGATCATCCACGACGCCGGCCAGGTCATCTTTGCCAACCTGGCGATGATCTTCGCCATCGGCATCGCAGTCGGCTTCGCCAAGGACAACAACGGCACCGCAGGCCTCGCGGGCGTGATTGGTTACCTGGTAATGATCTCAACTCTCAAGGTGCTGGATGCAAGCATCAACATGGGCATGCTCGCCGGGATCGTCAGCGGCTTGATGGCCGGCGCGCTGTACAACCGCTTCAAGGACATCAAGTTGCCGGAGTACCTGGCCTTCTTTGGCGGCCGGCGCTTCGTGCCGATCGTCACCGGGTTCGCTGCCGTCGGCCTGGGCGTGGTGTTCGGTTTCATCTGGCCGCCGATCCAACACGGGATCAACGACTTCGGTACGTTGATGATGGAGAGTGGCAGTTTTGGCGCCTTCGTCTTCGGCGTGTTCAACCGCCTGCTGATCGTCACCGGCCTGCACCACATCCTCAACAACATGGCGTGGTTCGTCTTCGGCAACTTCACCGACCCGACCACAGGCGCCATCGTCACCGGCGACCTCTCGCGCTACTTCGCCGGCGACCCGAAGGGCGGCCAGTTCATGACCGGGATGTTCCCGATGATGATCTTCGGCCTCCCGGCCGCCTGCCTGGCGATGTACCGCAACGCCCTGCCGGAACGGCGCAAGGTCATGGGCGGGATCTTCCTGTCGATGGCGTTGACCTCCTTTTTGACCGGTGTCACCGAACCCATCGAATTCGCCTTCATGTTCCTCGCACCGCTGCTGTATCTGGTGCATGCGCTGTTGACGGGATTGTCGATGGCAATCACCAACGCGCTGAACATCCATTTGGGCTTCACCTTTTCCGGCGGCTTCATCGACATGATTCTCGGCTGGGGCAAATCCACCAACGGCTGGTTGGTCGTGCCAGTCGGGCTGGCGTATGCGGTGATCTACTACGCGGTGTTCGATTTCTGCATCCGCCGCTTCAACCTCAAGACACCGGGACGCGAAGAAGTGCCCACAGGTGACAAAGTCGTGATCGCCGAAAACGAACGCGCCGGGGCTTACATCAAGGCGCTGGGCGGCGCGCAAAACCTGATAACCGTAGGGGCATGCACGACACGGTTGCGACTGGACATGGTGGATCGCAACAAGGCAAACGATGCGGAACTGAAAGCCCTGGGGGCGATGGCGGTTGTGCGTCCAGGCAAGGGCGGAAGTCTGCAAGTAGTGGTCGGGCCGATGGCGGACAGCATCGCCGATGAAATTCGACTGGCAATGCCTGCGTTGGGACGCGCACTCGTCTCCTCCCCTCCTGCTGTTATCGACGCACCAGAACCAGAAGCAGTGACGCATTCAGAAACGCAGAAATGGCTGAAGGCATTGGGTGGCGGCGAAAACGTATTACAAATGGATTGCATCGCCATGACCCGGATCCGGCTGCAACTGGCGGATGGCAAGGCATTGTCGGAATGTGATTTGAAGGCTCTGGGGTGCCAGGGCGTCAGCCAGCTCGACGGAGGGGTTTGGCATTTATTGATTGGTGAAAAGGCACAGAGTTTGAGTGAAGCGCTGGAAGTGCTGGTCAATCGCAGTGAAGTGAGTGCCAAGGTCTGAATTGTCGATGCCTGATCGTCCGCCTTCGCGAGCAGCCCGCTCCCACACTAGATCGGTGGTATGCCTGAATTCCATGAAAGACCCGGTTAAATGTGGGAGCGGCGGTGCAACGATGTTCGGGCCTTACCGATCACTAGGCAACGGTGAAAGTGAGTTTTTTCTCCTCATCCTGATGTTGGAATTTAATCACAGTAATATACCGCCCTGTTTTGAATGGAAGACCCAGCGTGGCGCCTCCACCCACATGGCTAACCTTTACGTCACCGTTAACCAGCACTTCCACTTTGCTGCCGGGTTTCGTATCAATTTCGAAATAGACAAATCCCGGCTTGATTTCGCTGCCTTCAACAACCTCATTCCCTTGCGAATCACGCACTTCAACTGAGTTTTCGACAGTCATAGCAATAGTCCTTTAACGCTGAGTTATGGAAACTCATCAAACCGTACCCGGCCGTTTACGACAACTGTCAGAACTAACAGGTACAGATCATTATCTGACCAAAGGTAAAAGGCTATCCCGTTTGAAGATCCAGCAACACTACTGACCATCCTAGGTTTACCTGGATTTTTCATCTGCACTGCGACTGCGACTGCGGAGCAAGAAGTTACAACCCTCGATTTGCCGCCAAGAGCAACTTCAGTGTCTGCACTCAACTAAACTGGAGGCAACAAAAAACCCGCTGAATCCAAATTCAGCGGGTTTCTCTTTTCAGCAGCAGGCAGATCAAAAATCCTCCAACCGCCACACCTCGTAAGCCGGCGTCTCATAGGGATGGCTCTGCTTCAGAGCCATCACCACAGAACGAATCAACTCATCCGCCACCACAAGCTCAACCTTCCATTCCTCAACCTGCTCGACCTGCCCCGCCTCACCAATGAACGGCTGACTGCCGTCCAAAGGGCGAAACTGACCAAGCCCAAGCACCTGCCACGCACAATGATCATAAGCCCCGATCCGCCCAGCACCCGCAGCGAATACAGCACTCTTGACCTGCTCCACATGACTGGCCGGAACAAAAAAACCGAGCTTGTACACAGCGCTTAGTTCACCCAGACGCGAGCATTACGGAACATACGCATCCAAGGTGCGTCCTCGTTCCAGTCTTCCGAACGCCACGAGTTCTGCACCGCGCGGAACACACGCTCCGGGTGCGGCATCATGATCGTCACGCGACCGTCGCGACTGGTCAAACCGGTGATCCCGCGCGGCGAACCGTTCGGGTTGGCCGGATACTTTTCGGTGACCTTGCCGTGGTTGTCGACAAAACGCATCGCCACACAACCCGACAGATCAGCTTCCAGCAACGCTTCTTCACTGGCGAACTCGGCATGACCTTCACCGTGAGCGATAGCGATCGGCATACGCGAACCGGCCATGCCCTGCAGGAAGATCGAATTCGACTCCTGAACCTGAACCATCGCCACGCGCGCTTCGAACTGCTCGGAACGGTTGCGCACGAAGTGCGGCCAGAACTCGCTGCCCGGGATCAGCTCGTGCAGGTTGGACATCATCTGGCAACCGTTGCACACGCCGAGGGTGAAGCTGTCGTTACGTTCGAAGAAACCCTGGAACGCATCGCGAGCACGGCTGTTGAACAGCGCCGACTTGGCCCAGCCCTCACCGGCGCCGAGTACGTCACCGTAGGAGAAACCACCGCAAGCGACCAGACCCTTGAACTCGTTCAGGTCGACACGGCCGGCCAGAATGTCACTCATGTGCACGTCGATTGCGTTGAAACCGGCACGGTCGAACGCAGCCGCCATTTCCACCTGACCGTTGACGCCCTGCTCACGCAGCACGGCAACCTGTGGACGGATGCCTTTCTTGATGTAAGGCGCAGCGACGTCCTGGTTGACATCGAAGCTGAGTTTGACGCTCAGGCCCGGATTGTCTTCTTCCAGCAACACGTCGAACTCTTGTTCGGCGCAGTCGGCGTTGTCACGCAGACGCTGGATCTGGTAGCTGGTTTCAGCCCACTGACGTTGCAGCAGACGACGCTGACCTTCAAACACGGTTTCGCCGTTGAAGGTGATGTTGATCTGGCCATTGTTGATTGGCTGACCGATCACCGACACGCACTCGCCCAAACCGGCAGCGCTGAACTGCGCGAGGATGTCCGGGGTCGCGTCCTGACGAACCTGGATCACGGCGCCCAGCTCTTCGTTGAACAGGATCGCGGCGATATCGGCGGAAGTTTCTGCCAGACCGTCGAGGTTCAGGCTCAGGCCGCAATGGCCGGCGAAGGCCATTTCCACGGTTGTGGTCAGCAGACCACCGTCGGAACGGTCGTGGTACGCCAGCAGGTGACCGTCGGCGTTGAGGCCCTGGATCACGGCGAAGAACGCCTTGAGGTCTTCGGCATCATCGACGTCCGGCGCTTGCGAGCCGAGCTTGCCGTGAACCTGAGCAAGGATCGAGGCGCCCATGCGGTTCTGGCCACAGCCCAGATCGATCAGGATCAGGTCGGTGGTGCCCTTGTCCATGCGCAGTTCCGGGGTCAGGGTCTGACGGATGTCAGCCACTGGCGCGAAACCGGTCACGATCAGGGACATCGGCGAGGTCACGGTCTTGTCGACGCCTTCGTCGTTCCAGCGCGTGGCCATGGACATCGAGTCCTTGCCCACCGGAATGGTGATGCCCAAGTCCGGGCACAGTTCCATGCCGACCGCTTTCACGGTGTCGTACAGACGCGCGTCTTCACCCGGGTGACCGGCTGCGGACATCCAGTTCGCCGACAGTTTGATGTCGGAGATCTTGTTGATGCGCGAGGCGGCAATGTTGGTCAGGGTTTCGCCGATGGCCATGCGGCCCGACGCCGGAGCGTCCAGCAGTGCCAGCGGAGTACGCTCGCCCATCGCCATGGCTTCACCGGTGTAGACGTCGAAGCTGGTGGCGGTGACGGCAACGTCGGCCACCGGAACCTGCCACGGGCCGACCATTTGGTCACGGGCCACGAGGCCGGTGATGGTGCGGTCGCCGATGGTGATCAGGAAGCTTTTGCTCGCGACGGCCGGGTGATGCAGAACGCGCTCGACGCAGTTTGCAATGTCCAGAGTCGATGGATCGAAATCGTCGCCCAGTTCGTTTTCGCGAACGGCCGAACGGTGCATGCGCGGGGCTTTGCCTAGCAGCACTTCGAGCGGCATGTCCACCGGGCTGTTGCCGAAGTGGCTGTCGGTGACCGTCAGTTGCGGCTCGGCAGTGGCTTCGCCGACCACGGCAAACGGGCAACGCTCACGTTCGCAGATGGCCTGGAAGCGCTCGAAGTCAGCCGGGCCGACCGCCAGAACATAGCGTTCCTGGGATTCGTTACTCCAGATTTCGTGCGGGGCCATGCCCGGCTCGTCGTTTGGAATGTTGCGCAGTTCGAAGCGACCGCCGCGGTTACCGTCGTTGACCAGTTCCGGGAAGGCGTTGGACAGACCGCCCGCGCCGACGTCGTGGATGAAGCTGATCGGGTTCTTGTCACCCAGTTGCCAGCAACGGTCGATGACTTCCTGGCAACGGCGTTCCATCTCAGGGTTTTCACGCTGAACCGAAGCGAAGTCCAGGTCTGCCGAACTGGTGCCGGTGGCCATGGAGGAAGCCGCGCCGCCGCCCAGACCGATCAGCATCGCCGGGCCGCCGAGGACGATCAGCTTGGAGCCGACGGTGATCTCGCCTTTCTGCACGTGTTCGGCACGGATGTTACCCATGCCGCCAGCCAGCATGATCGGCTTGTGGTAACCGCGAACCTCGTCGCCACGCGGGGTGGTGATCGACTGTTCGAAGGTACGGAAGTAACCGGTCAGCGCCGGACGACCAAATTCATTGTTGAACGCGGCGCCACCCAGTGGGCCTTCGATCATGATGTCCAGCGCGGTAACGATGCGCTCAGGCTTGCCGTACGGCACTTCCCACGGCTGCTCGAAGCCCGGAATCTGCAGGTTGGACACGGTGAAACCGGTCAGGCCAGCCTTCGGCTTGGCACCGCGACCGGTCGCGCCTTCGTCACGGATCTCGCCACCGGAACCGGTGGATGCGCCCGGGAACGGGGCAATCGCGGTCGGGTGGTTGTGGGTTTCGACTTTCATCAGGATGTGCACCGGTTCCTGCACCGCGCCGTACTGGCGGGTTTCAGGGTCCGGGAAGAAACGGCCGGCGACGTTACCGACGATCACCGAAGCGTTGTCCTTGTAGGCCGACAGAACGCCTTCGCTGTGCATCACGTAGGTGTTCTTGATCATGCCGAACAGGCTTTTTTCCTGGCTCTGACCGTCGATATCCCAACTGGCGTTGAAGATCTTGTGGCGGCAGTGCTCGGAGTTTGCCTGGGCGAACATCATCAGTTCGATGTCATGCGGATTGCGCTTCAAGCCAATGAAGGCGTTGACCAGGTAATCGATCTCGTCTTCGGCCAGGGCCAGGCCCAGCTCGGTGTTGGCTTTTTCCAGCGCGGCGCGGCCGCCACCGAGCACGTCGATCGCGGTCAGCGGCTTCGGCGTGGCGTGGCTGAAGAGGCCAGCGGCCTGCTCGAGGTTGCCAAGGACGATCTGGGTCATGCGGTCATGCAGCGCATCCGAGATCAGCTGCGCCTGGGCGTCGCTGAACTGACCGGCAACGTAGAACGCGATGCCGCGCTCCAGGCGCTGGATCTTGGTCAGGCCGCAATTGCGAGCGATGTCGCTGGCCTTGCTGGACCACGGCGAAATGGTGCCGAAACGCGGCAACACCAGGAACAGACGACCGGTTGGCTCTTGTACCGGAACACTTGGGCCGTACTTCAGAAGGCGCGCGAGCACCTGCTGTTCGTCGCCGGTCAGGACGCCGGTAACTTCGGCGAAGTGAGCGAATTCAGCATACAAGCCGCTGACAGCCGGGACCTTCTGGCTCAGTTGCTCAAGGAGTTTGCTGTGGCGAAAGGCAGAAAGGGCAGGAGCGCCGCGCAGGATCAACATCTTCGGGACAGCCTCGGGAAGGGGTGTGCTTTGAGGCCGTGCATTCTAGCCTAAACCGCCCGCGACATCACCCGAAACGGTACGCACGGCTGCACCCGAACGTCGGGCCGGGTATTCAGCGCTGAATCCGGGGGCTGGCAACGGATATTTTTGCTGTCACAAAAATCGCTTCAAGCCCATTCCTGTGGGCTCCAAGCAGGTTTTTCACCCCCTATCAGACAAGCCCTTCGCTGTCGAGATATGGCGCTCGTGGTCCTTTGCGTATACTGCGCAAATGTTTTCCCCAACGGCTTTGCGTCCGCGGTACGCCAAATGGCTGATCGCAACCGGACTCTTCCTGATGCTCAGTGGCTGTGTTGATAAACCCAACACGCTGGAGCGCGTAAAGGAGGATGGCGTGCTGCGGGTCATTACCCGAAACAGCCCCGCCACCTACTTTCAGGATCGCAACGGTGAAACCGGCTTCGAATACGAGCTGGTGAAGCGCTTCGCCGACGATCTGGGGGTGAAACTCAAGATCGAGACCGCCGACAACCTCGACGACCTGTTCAGCCAGGTGGGCAAGCCCAACGGCCCGGTGCTCGCTGCTGCCGGCCTGGTCAGCAGCGAAGAACGCAAAAAGCAGGTGCGGTTTTCCCACCCTTATCTGGAAGTCACCCCACAGGTCATCTACCGCAACGGCCAATCGAGGCCGACCGATGCGGGCGACCTGGTCGGCAAGAAGATCATGGTGCTCAAGGGCAGCACCCACGCCGAGCAACTGGCGGGGCTGAAAAAGAAATTCCCCGGCATTGAATACGAAGAGTCCGACGCGGTTGAAGTCGTCGACCTGCTGCGCATGGTGGACGAAGGTCAGATCGACCTGACCCTGGTCGACTCCAACGAAGTGGCGATGAACCAGGTCTACTTCCCCAATGTGCGCGTGGCCTTCGACCTCGGTGACGCCAGCAATCAGAGCTGGGCCGTAGCCGTCGGCGATGACAACAGCCTGCTCAACGAAATCAACGCCTACCTCGACAAGGTAAAGGAAAACGGCACCCTGCAACGCCTCAAGGATCGTTACTACGGCCACGTCGACGTCCTCGGCTACATGGGCGCTACCACTTTCGCCCAGCACTTGCAGCAGCGGTTGCCCAAATACGAGCAGCACTTCAAGGCATACGCCAAGAAAGAAAAAGTCGACTGGCGTCTGCTGGCGGCAATCGGTTATCAGGAATCCTTATGGCAATCAGCGGTCACGTCCAAGACCGGCGTGCGCGGACTGATGATGCTGACCCAGAACACGGCGCAAGCCATGGGCGTGTCCAATCGCCTCGACCCCAAACAAAGCATCATGGGCGGCGCAAAATACCTGAGTTACATGAAGGATCAGCTGGATGATTCGATCCAGGAACCGGATCGCACCTGGTTCGCGCTAGCGGCCTACAACGTCGGCAGCGGTCACCTGGATGACGCGCGCAAACTGGCGGCCAAGGAAGGACTGAATCCGGACAAGTGGCTGGACGTGAAGAAGATCCTGCCGCGCCTGTCTGAGAAAAAGTGGTACAGCAAGACGCGTTACGGCTACGCCCGGGGCGGCGAACCGGTGCACTTCGTGGCGAACATCCGTCGCTACTACGACATCCTGACGTGGGTCACGCAACCGCAGCTTGAAGGCAATCAGGTGGCCGAGGGCAACCTGCACGTACCTGGAGTCGACAAGACCAAGCCAAATGTGGAAAACCCACCGCTTTAACCATCACCACCAATCAAAACTGTGGGAGCGGGCTTGCTCGCGAAGGCGGTGCATCAGTCAACATTGATGTCGATTGACACACCGCCTTCGCAAGCAAGCCCGCTCCCACATTTGGTTTTGTGTTTGGCTTAGGCTTTTGCGGCGGCGGCCAGGATCATTGCTTTCATTTCCGACACTGCCGACTTGAACCCGACAAACAGCGCATGAGCCACCAGCGCATGGCCGATGTTCAATTCGTTGATGCCCTTGATCGCGGCCACCGCTTCAACGTTGTGATAGTGCAGGCCGTGACCGGCGTTGACGATCAAACCCTGGGCCAAACCAAAGGCCACACCGTCAGCGACCCGCTTGAGCTCTTCAGCCACTTCGGTGGGTGTCTCGGCATCGGCGTAACGGCCGGTGTGCAATTCGATGGCAGGCGCGCCGACACGACGTGACGCTTCGATCTGCCGCTCGTCCGCGTCGATGAACAGCGACACTTCACAACCGATCTTCGCCAACCGATCCACCGCCGCCTTGATCCGCGCTTCCTGCCCGGCGACGTCCAGACCACCTTCGGTGGTCAGTTCCTGACGGGTTTCCGGGACCAGGCAAATGTGCGCCGGGCGAATACGCTCGGCGAACGCCATCATTTCCTCGGTGACGCCCATTTCGAAATTCATGCGGGTTTGCAGCACGTCCTTGAGCAGTAACACGTCGCGCTCCTGGATGTGTCGACGATCTTCACGCAAATGCACGGTGATGCCGTCAGCGCCCGCCTCTTCCGCGTCCAGTGCGGCCTTGACCGGGTCCGGATAGCGAGTGCCCCGGGCCTGACGCAGGGTGGCAACGTGATCAATGTTCACGCCAAGAAGAATGCGATTGCTGGTGGTCACGGAAGCGCTCCTGAAGAGGGGAAAGTTCGGTGCACAGCATACAGGGAGAATTTACGGCTTTCGAAACAACTCTCTGGAAACCAGCGGTCGACCGCCCAGATGCACGGCAAGGGCCTGACGCATCAGGCGCTTGGCAGCGGATAACGCACCCGGTGCCGACCAGTCGGCGTCGGCCATGGCCAACAGCTCGGTGCCGTTGAACAGACCGGGCTGGAGCAAGTAGACCTGCTCCAGGCCGGCGTCCACTTGCAGACGGTAGAGGCCGTCCGGGGCGATGGGCTCGCCGTGGATGTCGGTGTTCAGCGCAAAGCCATAACCGAGGTCATCCAGCAGGCGCCATTCGAAGGAGCGCAGCAACGGCTCCAGCGGACGTCCTTCGGCCAGGGCCAGCAGCGTCGCGGCGTAGTGATCGAACACCGCGGGATGCGGGTCTTCGGAGGGCAACAGGCGAATCAACAGCTCATTAAGGTAGAGACCGCTGAATAGCGCCTCGCCATTGAGCCAGGTGGAAACACCGGCACTTTCCATGCGCCCGACATTCTTCAACTCACCACGACCGCGGAATTCGACTTCCAGCGGCACGAACGGCCGTGCCAACGTTCCAGCCTTGCCCCGCGCGCTACGCAACACCGCCCGCAGCCGACCTTGCGGCGTGAGGAAGTCCACCAGTGCACTGGTTTCGCGGTAGGCGCGGGAGTGGAGGACGTAGGCGGGTTGGCCGAGGGGCTGGGACATAGAGTTCTCAATGACAGAGCACAGTTTTACAAACACCCTGAAACCAATGTGGGAGCGGGCTTGCTCGCGAATACGGTGTGACAGTCAACATTAATGCTGAATGTTACATCCTCTTCGCGGGCAAGCCCGCTCCCACAGGTTTTCCGGTGTATCTCGAACCGGGTGTTACAGGTCGCCGTAACCCAGCGAACGCAGGGCTCGCTCGTCGTCGGACCAGCCGCCTTTCACTTTGACCCAAAGGTTGAGCATGATCTTGGAGTCGAACAGCAGCTCCATGTCCTTGCGCGCCTCGGTGCCGATGCGCTTGATGCGCTCGCCCTTGTCGCCAATGATGATTTTCTTCTGGCCGTCACGTTCGACGAGGATCAGCGCATGGATGTGCAGGGTTTTGCCCTGCTGCTTGAACTCTTCGATTTCCACGGTGATCTGGTACGGCAGCTCGGCGCCCATCTGGCGCATGATTTTCTCGCGCACCAGTTCAGCGGCGAGGAAGCGGCTGCTGCGGTCGGTGATCTGGTCTTCCGGGAAGAAGTGATCGTTTTCCGGCAAGTAACCGGCAATCACGCGTTCCAGGGTCTCCAGGTTATGCCCGTGCTGGGCCGAAATCGGCATGATCTGCGCGTTCGGCAGCTGTTCCTGCAACCACGTCAGGTGCGGCATCAGCTCGGCTTTGTCTTCGATACGGTCGGTCTTGTTCAGCGCCACGATCAGCGGGCCGGTCACGTACTGGACGCGTTCGAGGACCATCTGGTCTTCATCGGTCCACTTGGTGCGATCAACCACGAAGATCACCACGTCGACGTCTTTCAACGCCGCCGAAGCGGTCTTGTTCATGTAGCGGTTCAGGGCCTTTTCGCCGCCCTTGTGCATGCCCGGGGTGTCGACGTAGATCGCCTGCACGGCGCCTTCGGTCTTGATGCCCAGCATGTTGTGGCGGGTGGTTTGCGGCTTGCGCGAGGTGATCGCCAGCTTCTGACCCAGAATGTGGTTCAGCAGCGTGGACTTGCCCACGTTCGGACGGCCGACGATGGCAACATAGCCACAGCGTGTTGCGGTTGAATCAGTCATGGCCATTCTCCACGCCCAGGGCAATCAGTGCTGCAGCGGCCGCTACCTGTTCGGCAATACGACGACTCACACCCTGACCTCGGCTTTTTTCATTCAGTAAGGTGATTTCACATTCGACGAAGAACGTCCGGCAATGCGGCTCACCCTGGATATCTACCACTTCGTAACGCGGCAGCTCACAACCACGCGATTGCAGGAATTCCTGCAGGCGGGTCTTTGGATCTTTGTTGGTGTCGACCAGCGTCAGGCCTTCGAACTCACCGGCCAGCCAGGCGAGAACGCGCTCGCGCGCCATGTCCATGCCGGCGTCCAGGTAGATCGCACCAATCAAGGCTTCCAGGGCATCAGCCAGAATTGACTCGCGACGGAAACCGCCGCTTTTCAACTCACCCGAGCCCAGGCGCAGGTAGTCGCCGAGGTCGAAACCGCGGGCCAGTACAGCCAGCGTCTCACCTTTCACCAGGCGGGCGCGCAAACGCGACAACTGGCCTTCGCGGGCCAGCGGGAAGCGATCGAACAGCGCCTCGCCGGCAACGAAGTTGAGGATGGCATCACCGAGGAATTCCAGGCGTTCGTTGTTGCGCCCGGCAAAACTGCGGTGGGTCAGGGCCAGGACCATCAGTTCCTGATCCTTGAAGGTGTAGCCGAGCTGACGCTCTAGACGGCTTAAAGAAACGCTCACGGTTTACCCACGCTGAGTTCGTGGCTGGATTCCACTGCCTTGGCTGAAAGACGGCGCAGGCTTGGGACAATTAACGCTGTGTTCAAAAATAACGTCCTGAATATCATTGTTTTCATGCTTCTGCCGCCGATTGTGCCGACTCCAGAAATGCATTCGGCGCTGTGTTCAACAGCGCCGTTGTGATTACTTGATCAGGCCAACCCGCGAGAAATTCGGCAGGTGACTGAGTTTGGGTTCCGGCCAGCTCATCCAGACTGCGAAGGCCTTGCCGACGATATTCTTGTCGGGAACCATGCCCAGCAGATCCTTGGGAATGCTCGGATCATCCCAATAGCGACTGTCGTTTGAGTTGTCGCGGTTGTCGCCCATCATGAAGTAGTGCCCGGCAGGCACGGTCCAGGTATGGTCCGGCGTCGCGCGATAGCGGCTCATTTCCTTGCGGATCAGGTGCTCGGCGGCGCCGAGTTTTTCCTTGTAGAGCTCGGCACTGCCCAGCGTGCCCGGCTCGGAGCCGACCAGTTGCTCGGCGATCGATTCACCGTTGACGAACAGATGCTTGTCGGCGGTGTAGCGAATCTGGTCACCCGGCAGGCCGACTACACGCTTGATGTAGTTGACGTTCGGATCGCTCGGATAGCGGAACACCATCACATCGCCACGCTGCGGATTACCCACTTCGATGACTTTCGTGTCGATCACCGGCAGGCGGATACCGTACGAAAACTTGCTCACCAAAATGAAGTCGCCGACGTCCAGGGTCGGTTTCATCGAGCCGGACGGAATCTGGAACGGTTCCACCAGGAACGAACGCAGCACCAGCACGATGAACAGCACCGGAAAGAACGACTTGCCGTATTCGACCAGCAGCGGCTCTTTGTTCAGTTTCTCGACGACCACCCCATCAGGCTGGCTGACGCTGCCCTGATAGGAGGCAATGGCGGCACGCCGACGCGGCGCCAGGAAAAGCAGATCGAGCAACGCCAACAGGCCGCAGACGAACACGGCGATGACCAGCAACAGCGGGAAATTTAGTGACATAGGACCTAACTATCCAACCTGAGCACTGCAAGGAAGGCTTCTTGTGGAATTTCCACGTTGCCGACTTGCTTCATGCGTTTCTTACCGGCCTTTTGCTTTTCCAACAGCTTGCGCTTGCGGCTGACGTCGCCGCCGTAGCATTTGGCCAATACGTTCTTTCTGAGTGCCTTGACAGAGGTTCGCGCAATGATCTGCCCGCCAATGGCGGCCTGGATCGCGACGTCGAACATCTGGCGCGGAATCAGTTCTTTCATCTTCTCGGTCAACTGGCGACCTTTGTAGTGCGCATTGTCACGGTGCACGATCAGCGCCAGGGCGTCGACCTTGTCACCGTTGATCAGCACATCCAGTTTCACCAGACTAGCCGATTGGTAACGATCAAAATGGTAGTCCAGCGAAGCATAGCCGCGACTGGTGGATTTCAGACGGTCGAAGAAGTCCAGGACCACTTCGTTCATCGGAATATCGTAGGTCACCTGGACCTGGGAGCCGAGGAATAGCATGTCGTGCTGCACGCCACGCTTCTCGATGCACAGGGTAATGACGTTGCCCAGGTGCTCTTGCGGCACAAGAATATTGGCCCGCACGATCGGTTCACGCATGTCTTCGATCGAAGACACGTCCGGGAGCTTCGACGGGTTATCGACGTAAATCGTTTCACCGGTTTTCAGCAACAGCTCGAAAATTACCGTCGGCGCCGTGGTGATCAGGTCCAGGTCGTACTCGCGCTCAAGGCGCTCCTGGATGATTTCCATGTGCAGCATGCCGAGGAACCCGCAACGGAAGCCGAAGCCCAGGGCGTCGGAGCTTTCCGGGGTGTACTGCAGGGACGAGTCGTTGAGCGTGAGCTTTTGCAGGGCTTCACGGAAATCTTCGAAGTCGTCGGAACTGACCGGAAACAGACCGGCGTAAACCTGCGGCTGAATGCGTTTGAAGCCTGGCAGCACGTCTACATCAGGCGTCGAGCTCAAGGTCAGGGTGTCACCGACCGGCGCACCGTGAATGTCCTTGATGCCGGCGATGATGAAGCCCACTTCGCCGGCTTTCAGGTCAACGGTGGCAGTGTGTTTCGGGTTGAAGACACCGACGCTGTCCACCAGGTGGATCTTACCGGTGGACTTCACCAGGATCTTGTCGCCCTTCTTCACCCGACCGTGACGCACGCGAACCAGGGAAACAACGCCCAGGTAGTTGTCGAACCAGGAGTCGATGATCAACGCTTGGAGCGGATCTTCGTAGTTGCCGGTCGGCGCAGGAATGGTGTGAACCAGGCGCTCGAGCACTTCGTCGACGCCCAGGCCGGTCTTGGCACTGCACTCGACCGCGTCGGTGGCGTCGATGCCGATGATTTTTTCGATTTCTTCTTTTACGCGGTCCGGATCGGCCTGAGGCAGGTCGATCTTGTTCAGCACCGGCATGACTTCAAGGCCCTGCTCGATGGCCGTGTAGCAATTGGCAACGGACTGAGCTTCAACACCCTGGCCGGCGTCAACTACCAGCAACGCACCTTCACACGCCGCCAGCGACCGGCTGACTTCGTAGGTAAAGTCAACGTGGCCGGGGGTGTCAATGAAGTTCAGCTGGTATTTGATGCCATCACGGGCGGTGTAATAAAGGGTGACGCTATGGGCCTTGATGGTGATCCCGCGTTCACGTTCCAGGTCCATGGAGTCCAGTACCTGGGCTTCCATTTCGCGCTCGGCAAGGCCGCCGCACATCTGGATGAAGCGATCGGCCAGCGTCGACTTGCCATGGTCAATGTGGGCGATGATGGAGAAATTGCGGATATGACTCAAATCACTCACGGATCAACACTCAAAAAGGCTGCAGGCATAGCCCGCCGAAAAATAGCCGGGAATTGTACCTGATCCTCGGCGCAAGCGTCACGTTCGCAGGTCAGACGGCGCTTACAAAAACGCCCCGGTCTTGCGACCGAGGCGTTTTTCTTGCCTGCAGGATCAGGAAAAACCCCGGATCAGCCAGCCCGACGCAACAAAAAGATACCGGCCAGGGCACAGATACCCGTAGGGACCAGCACCGCGAGCAGCGGTGAGAAACCGAACACCAGGCTTGAAGGCCCCAGCAAGTCCTGAGCGATGCGGAAGCTAAAGCCCACCAGCACGCCCGTGAAGACTCGCTGACCGAGGGTCACCGAACGCAGCGGACCAAAGATAAAGGAAATAGCCATCAGTACCAGCGCGGCGGTCACCAATGGCTGCAACACCTTGACCCAAAACGCCAGCCAGTAACGACCGTTGCTCAACCCCTGGTCAGCCAGGTAATGGATATAACCCCACAACCCGGAAATCGACAGCGCTTCGGGCACCATCACCACCGTGCTCAACAATTGCGGGCTCAGAGCAATTTCCCAGCGCTCTACTGGCACTGTGACCACTTCGGTGCTCTTGTCATGGAACAGCGTGGTGGTGACATCGGTAAGCTGCCAGTGATCCTTGTCGAACTCTGCACGCTTGGCGAAGCTTGAAGACAGCATGTGGCGTTGATCGTCGAAACGATAACGGGTCACGCCATACAGCAGGCCATTGGGCTGTACGGAGTTGACGTGAATGAACTCCTCCCCCTGGCGGTGCCACAGGCCATGCTTGGCGCTTTGCGCATCACCACTGCCCTGGGCCAACGAGCGATTGGCCTGCGCGGTCACTTCAGTAGCCGGCGCGATGTATTCGCCGATCAGCACACCCACCACCATCAAGACCAGCATCGGCTTCATGACTGCCCAGACGATCCGGCCGGTCGACACACCGGCGGCGCGCATGATGGTCAGCTCACTGTGGCTGGCCAGGCTGCCAAGGCCGATCAGACAGCCGATCAGCGCCGCCATCGGCAGCATGTCGTAAAGACGCCGAGGTGCCGTCAGCAAGACGTAGCTGAGCACGTCCATCAAGGTGTAAGTGTCGCTGACCTCACTCATCTCATCGATGAAGGCAAACAGCGTCGCCAGCCCGAGAATGATCCCCAGTACCGCGAGGATGGCTACGAATACGCTGCTACCGATGTAGCGATCGAGCTTAACCACGGGCCACCTCCAGCGCGCTGCGGCGACTTGCCATCTTCAAGCGCAGCGGCTCCCAGTAGAGCAGACCCAGGCCAATGATCAGGAAAAGCCCGTGAACCCACCACAACCCCAGCGCAGCCGGGGTCTTGCCCTTGTCGAGGGCACCGCGAGCGGCAATCAGGATACTCAGGTAAGCCATATAAAGAAGAATCGCCGGCAGCAGCTTGAGGAAACGGCCCTGACGCGGGTTGACCCGCGACAGCGGGACCGCCATCAGGCTCACGATGAATACCAGTAGCGGCAGGGACAGACGCCACTGCAGTTCGGCACGAAGGCGCAGGTCGTCGCTGCCGATCAGGGAACTGGTGGTCATGGCGTCACGGTCAGTGACTTCGTCGCTGACGTCCGGCTTGGGCAGCAAGACGCCGTACTCGTCGTACTTGATGGCCCGATAGTCAGCCTGCCCCGGGTTACCGTCGTAGCGATAGCCGTTGTCGAGAATCAGGTAGCGGTTGCCGTCAGGGCGGATTTCCTGGCGGCCTTTTTCGGCCACCAGCACGGTAATCCCGCGATCCTTCTCATCGGAACTGGCGTTCTTTTGCGAAATGAATACCCCACCCAGATTGATGCGGTCATCCGACAGCTGCTCGGTGTAGGTCACCCGGGTGCCGTCGCGCAGAGCCTGGAATCGCCCGGGCTCCAGGGTATCGAACTCGGTCAGCGCGTCCTGCTTGTTCAACAGCAACTGGAACTGATTGGCACCTTGTGGCGCCAGGCTCAGACTCAGCCAGGCCACGACCAGCGCCACCAGCGTTGCCGGAAACAGGGTCATGACCAACAGACGCTGCTGGCTCATGCCGGTGGCCGCCAACACGGTCATTTCGCTTTCGAGGTACAGGCGACCGTAGGCCAGCAGGATCCCGAGAAAAAGGCCCAGCGGCAGGATCAGCTGCAGAAAGCCAGGCAGGCGAAAACCCATGATCAGGAACAGCGAGCCCGGATCCAGGAGGCCAGAAGCCGCCTGGGCAAGGTATTTGATGAAGCGACCGCTCATGATGATGACCAACAGCACGGCGCTGACGGCGCTCAAGGTCAACAGGACTTCGCGGGACAGATAACGGAAGACAATCAAACCAGACACTCCAGGGTTGTCAGGCTAAGGCGGCCAAACAAGCAAACGTATCAGACAGCCCGCAAGGCTGGGCCGCCGAAAAAGTTGGCGCATTATCCTGTGATTGGGTGCGCCTGTCACTGCGCACGCTCAAGCAGGCGGTTAATGCGTTGAAGATCGTACGGCCGAGGGTTGTCAGGCGCAGGGAGCGAGGTTCAAACTGCGGCCTTTGTCGCGGGCCGTGACCTGCGTCTTTCTATTTATAAGCAAGCGTCTGTGCGCCGCCATTTTGCCCGCGCACGTTGACCATTAATTCAGGGACCCGGACATGGAACTGGTTGTAAAAAGCGTTAGCCCAGAAACGTTGAAGACCGCCACTCTGGTGGTCGCCGTCGGCGAAGACCGCAAGCTCGGCGCCGCTGCAAAACAACTCGACGACCTGAGCGGCGGCGCCATCAGCGCTGTACTCAAGCGCGGAGATCTGGCTGGCAAAGTTGGCCAGAGCCTGTTGCTGCACAGCCTGCCCAACCTGAAAGCCGAGCGCGTTTTGCTGGTGGGCGTGGGCAAGGACGAAGAACTGGGCGACCGCCCGTTCCGTAAAATCGTCGCAGGCCTCCTTAATACCCTCAAAGGCCTGGGCGGCAGCGATGCGGTGCTGGCCCTGGACGAAATCGTGGTCAAAGGCCGCGACAGCTACGGCAAGACCCGCCTGCTGGCCGAAACCCTGGTGGACGGCGAATACACCTTCGATCAGTTCAAGAGCCAGAAAGCCGAGCCGCGCGCCCTGAAGAAAATCACCTTGGTGACCATCAAGGCAGCACAGGCTGAAGTCGAACGCGCCGTGGCACACGCTACCGCCATCGCCAACGGCATGGCCTTCACCCGCAACCTTGGCAACCTGCCACCGAACATCTGCCACCCGACGTTCCTCGGCGAACAGGCCAAGGGCCTGGGCAAGGAGTTCAAAGGCCTGAAAGTCGAAGTCCTCGATGAGAAGAAGATCAAGGACCTGGGCATGGGCTCGTTCTACGCCGTCGGCCAGGGCAGCGCCCAGCCACCGCGCTTGATCGTCATGCAATACAACGGCGGCAAGAAATCCGAGCAGCCATACGCACTGGTCGGCAAGGGCATCACCTTTGACACTGGCGGCATCAGCCTGAAACCGGGCGCCGGCATGGATGAGATGAAGTACGACATGGGCGGCGCAGCCAGCGTGTTCGGCACCCTGCGTGCCGTGCTCGAACTGAAACTGCCGATCAACCTGGTCTGCATCCTGGCGTGCGCCGAGAACATGCCGAGCGGCAACGCTTCGCGCCCGGGCGACATCGTCACCACCATGAGCGGCCAGACCGTGGAGATCCTCAACACCGACGCCGAAGGCCGCCTGGTGCTGTGCGATGCCCTGACCTACTCCGAGCGCTTCAAGCCGCAAGCCGTGATCGACATCGCGACCCTGACCGGCGCTTGCGTCGTTGCGCTGGGCGCTCACACGTCCGGCCTGCTGGGCAACAACGACGAACTGATCGGCCAACTGCTGAGCGCCGGCAAGACTGCCGACGACCGCGCCTGGCAATTGCCGCTGTTCGATGAGTATCAAGAACAGCTGGACAGCCCGTTCGCCGACATCGCCAACATTGGCGGCCCGAAAGCCGGCACCATCACCGCAGCCTGCTTCCTGTCACGTTTCACCAAGAACCTGAACTGGGCACACCTGGACATCGCCGGCACCGCATGGACCAGCGGCGGCAAGGACAAGGGCGCCACTGGCCGTCCGGTTCCCCTGCTGACCCAATACCTGCTGGACCGCGCCAAAGCCTGAAACCGATGACCCTGGGCGGCGTCACTTTCCGGTGACGCCGCCTGAGGCTCAGGAACCGCAATGACCAAAGTCGACTTTTATATCCTGCCCAGCGCCGACCCGTCGGCGCGGCTGGATTTCGCCTGCAAGCTCACCGAAAAGGCCTGGCGCATGGGCCACCGCATCTACCTGCATTGCAGCGATGCCGCCCAGCGTGATGACCTCGATGCACGGTTGTGGGCCTTCAAGGGCGAAAGCTTTGTGCCCCACGGCCCCGCCGAAAGCGAACCGGATAGCTCGATTGTCCTGGGCCTGGGCGATGACTGCGGTCCGCATCAGGACCTGCTGGTCAACCTTGACCTGAAAGTGCCGGCCTTTGCCAACAAATTCGCCCGTGTGGCGGAAGTGGTGGTGGAAGATCCGACGATTCGAGCAGCTGCGCGGGAGAGTTTCCGTTTCTACCGTGAACAGGGCTATCCTCTGCAAGATCACCGTTTACAGCGACTCTGAGCATTCCGATGGACACTCCGAAACCGCAACAAAAGTCCACGCACCTGTTGGACGACCTTGAGTCGATCCGCCAACTGCTTGGCGACGACAACCTGCAACCACCGCTGCTGACCGACACGGTCATCGACGGCGACCAGGAACAGATTCCCATGTTGTTCGAGCCTGCCGGCCCTGCGCCGCAGCCGGTCGCACCGACACCACCGCCGGCCCCGGCCGCAGCACCGCCGACGGCTGCCAGCAAAGGCCCTGACGCATTGCTGCACCTGGACAGCGAACTGCGTGCCGCTGCGCTATTGATCATGCAAGACGTGATCGACGACTTCGCCCCGCACATCGAAACCGAGATCAAGCGTCGGCTTGATGCGCGGATGGAACGGCTGCTCGCCGCAGCTACAAGCGGCAAGCTTTAAGCCGCAAGCAAAGCAAAAGCCAAGCCAGCCACACCCTTCTTGCAGCTTGTGGCTGGTAGCTTGCCGCTGCCCCCGAGGCTATACTTCCCGGCTTTTCCTGAATAAATGCCAATAGGGTCCCGCCGCGCATGGATAAGACCTACCAGCCGCACGCCATTGAAACTTCCTGGTACAACACCTGGGAGTCTGAGAACTACTTCGCCCCGCAAGGCGCGGGCGAGTCCTACACCATCATGATCCCGCCGCCGAACGTCACCGGCAGCCTGCACATGGGTCACGGCTTCAACAACGCGATCATGGACGCCCTGATCCGTTTCCGTCGTATGCAGGGTCGCAACACCCTGTGGCAGCCGGGCACCGACCACGCCGGTATCGCCACGCAGATGCTCGTGGAGCGTCAACTTGAAGCCCAGGGCCAGAATCGTCACGACCTGGGTCGCGAGAAATTCCTTGAGAAGGTCTGGGAATGGAAGGATCAGTCCGGCGGCAATATCAGCCGTCAGATCCGTCGCCTCGGCTCATCCGTGGACTGGAGCCGTGAGCGCTTCACCATGGACGATGGCCTCTCGGAAGCCGTAAAAGAAGCCTTCGTTCGTTTGCACGAAGATGGCCTGATCTACCGCGGCAAGCGCCTGGTCAACTGGGACACCAAGTTGCACACGGCAATTTCCGACCTCGAAGTGGAAAACCACGACGAGAAAGGTTTCCTGTGGAACCTGAAATACCCGCTGGCCGACGGCGCCAAGACCGCTGAAGGCAAGGATTACCTGATCGTCGCGACCACTCGCCCGGAAACCATGCTCGGCGACGCCGCCGTTGCCGTGAACCCGAACGATGAACGCTACAAAGCCCTGATCGGCAAGTTTGTCGAGCTGCCGCTGGTCGGCCGCCGCATCCCGATCATCGCCGACGATTACTGCGATCCCGAGTTCGGCACCGGCTGCGTGAAAATCACCCCGGCCCACGATTTCAACGACTACGAAGTCGGCAAGCGCCATAACCTGCCGCTGCTGAACATCTTCGACAAGAACGCCCATGTCCTGCCGGCCGCCCAGGTGTTCAACCTCGACGGCAAGCTGAACGAAAGCATCGATGGCAAGCTGCCGGCCGAATTCGCCGGCCTGGACCGCTTCGAAGCCCGCAAGCAGATCGTTGCGGCGTTCGACGCCGCCGGCCTGCTGGTCAGCGTCGACGATCACGCCCTGAAAGTCCCGAAAGGCGACCGCTCCGGCACCATCATCGAGCCTTGGCTGACCGACCAGTGGTACGTGTCGACCAAGCCATTGGCCGAGCCTGCGATTGCGGCCGTTGAAGATGGTCGCATCCAGTTCGTGCCAAAGCAGTACGAAAACATGTACTTCTCGTGGATGCGCGACATCCAGGACTGGTGCATCAGCCGTCAGCTGTGGTGGGGCCACCGGATCCCGGCCTGGTACGACGAGTCGGGCAAAGTCTACGTCGGTCGCGACGAAGCCGAAGTACGCGCCAAGAACAACCTTGGCCCGGACGTCGCGCTGCAACAGGACAACGACGTTCTCGACACCTGGTTCAGTTCGGGGCTGTGGACGTTCTCCACGCTTGGCTGGCCGGAGCAGACTGAATTCCTGAAGAAATTCCACTCCACCGACGTGCTGGTCACCGGCTTCGACATCATCTTCTTCTGGGTCGCCCGGATGATCATGCTCACCATGCATTTGGTGAAAAACGAAGACGGCACGCCTCAGGTTCCGTTCAAGACCGTTTATGTTCACGGTCTGGTGCGTGATGGCCAAGGCCAGAAAATGTCCAAGTCCAAGGGCAACGTCCTGGATCCGCTGGACATCATCGACGGCATCGAGCTGGAAGAGCTGGTGCAGAAACGCACCTCCGGCCTGATGCAGCCGAAACTGGCGAAGAAGATCGAGAAGCAGACCCGCGACGAGTTCGCCGACGGCATCGCTAGCTATGGCACCGACGCCCTGCGTTTCACCTTCTGCTCGCTGGCCTCCACCGGTCGCGACATCAAGTTCGACATGGGCCGCGTCGAAGGCTATCGCAACTTCTGCAACAAGATCTGGAACGCCGCGCGTTATGTTCTGGACAAGGGCGAAGACTGCGGCCAGAACGGCGAGGCGTACGAGCTGTCCCTGGCGGATCGCTGGATCATTTCGCAGCTGCAACGCACCGAAGCCGAAGTGACCCGCCAGCTCGACCAGTTCCGCTTCGACCTGGCGGCGCAAGCCTTGTACGAGTTCATCTGGAACCAGTATTGCGACTGGTACCTGGAGCTCTCCAAGCCTGTGCTGTGGGACGAAAACGCCCCGGTAGAGCGTCAGCGTGGCACTCGTCGCACGCTGGTTCGGGTGCTGGAAGTCGCGTTGCGCCTTGCGCACCCGTTCATGCCATTCATCACCGAAGAAATCTGGCAGCGCCTCGCGCCGCTGGCTGGTATCGAAGGCAAGACGATCATGCTGCAACCTTGGCCTGTGGCCAATGAAGCGCGCATCGACCCGGCGGCCGAAGACGACATCGAATGGCTCAAGGGCCTGATGCTCGGCACACGTAACATTCGTGGCGAAATGAACATCGGCCCGGGCAAGCCCCTGACCCTGTTCCTGAGAAACGTCAGTGCCGAAGATCAGCGTCGCCTCACCGAGAACGATGCCCTGCTGAAGAAACTGGCCAAGCTCGAGTCGATCACTGTACTGGCTGCCGGCGAAGAAGCACCGCTGTCCGCCACCGCACTGGTTGGCGAGATGGAAGTGCTGGTGCCGATGGCCGGCCTGATCGACAAAGACGCCGAACTGGCACGCCTGGACAAGGAAATCCTGCGTTTGCAAGGCGAAGTGCAACGCGTGGGCGGCAAGCTGTCCAACGCCGCGTTCGTTGACAAGGCCCCGGCCGAAGTCATCGACAAGGAACGCGCCAAACTGGCTGAAGCCGAACAGGCCTTGGGCAAGTTGGCCGAGCAGCATGCGCGGATTGCCAGTTTGTAACGGCACATCGCGATAAAAAAAGGGAGGCCAAGTGGCCTCCCTTTTTTGTGCGCGCCACACTTGATCGGCGCTGCCCGCACTTTTGTCATCAATACTGAGCCGATGTGGGACAATACCCGCCACTTTTAGCCATACCCGAATCGACCACGCCCATGAACGCCCCCCGCACACCAAAACCTGCGCGCAAGAAGCCTGTCACCGCCACCCCGGCCAAAGCCGTGGAACCGCGTGAAAAGGCCAGCCTGCACCCGCGCAATCGCCACCAGGGTCGCTACGACTTCCCGGCGCTGATCAAAACCACGCCGGAACTGGCGAAGTTCGTGATCATCAACCCGTACGGCAAGGAAAGCATCGACTTCGCCAGCCCCGACGCGGTGCGTGTGTTCAACCGGGCGTTGCTCAAGTCGTTTTATGGCATCGCCCATTGGGACATCCCCGCCGATTACCTGTGCCCACCGGTCCCGGGCCGTGCCGACTATGTGCACTTTCTGGCCGACTTGCTGGCCAGCGTCAACGATGGCGAAATCCCGCGCGGCGCGCCGGTCAAGGTTCTGGACATCGGCATGGGCGCCAACTGCGTCTATCCGCTGATCGGCTACAGCGACTACCGCTGGCACTTCCTCGGCTCGGAGATCGACCCGACTGCCGTCGCCGCCGCCAAAGCCATCGTGCAATCCAACGGTTTGAACAAAGCCATCCAGTTGCGCCAGCAAAGTAATCCCAAGCACATTTTGCTGGGCCTGCTTGAACCCGGCGAACGCTTTGACTTGACCATGTGCAACCCGCCGTTCCACGCCTCGATGGACGAAGCGACCAAAGGCAGCGAGCGTAAATGGCGCGCGCTGGGCCGCGCCGACCCGAAACGCAAACTGCCGGTGCTGAATTTTGGTGGCCAATCGGCAGAACTGTGGTGTGAGGGTGGCGAAGCACGCTTTGTTACGCAGTTGATCGCCGAAAGCGCGCACTTCCAGCACAAAGTGCTGTGGTTCAGCACCCTGGTGTCGAAGGCCTCAAACCTGCCAGCCATCCAGACTGCGCTGAAGAAGGCCGGCGTGCTGGAAAGCCAGGTTGTGGAAATGTCCCAGGGCCAGAAGCAAAGCCGCTTTGTCGCGTGGACGTTCCAGACCAAGTCCGAACAGCAAGTGTGGCGTGAGCGCTGGGTTAAAAAAAGCTGAGTAACTGACCGCAGCAGATCAACCGTGGGAGCGGGCTTGCTCGCTCCCACATTGGTTTACGTGTTTCGGGCCAATCGCCGAATTTCAGACACAAAAAAACCGTGCCCGGATTGCTCCGGAGCACGGTTTTTTTTAACAAGTCTTACTTGTTAACAGCGTCGGTCAGGCCTTTGGCCACAACCAGCTTGATAACTTTTTTGGCAGCGATTTCGATGGCAGCGCCAGTCGAAGGGTTACGGCCGGTACGGGCAGGACGCTCAGTCACTTTCAGTTTGCCGATACCTGGCAAAGTGATTTCGCCGCCGTTTTCCAGCTGATCGGCAACGATTTGGCCCAGTTGGTCCAGAGCGTTACGCGCGGTGGTTTTTGGCGCGTCGATAGCTTCAGCGATGTCGGCGATCAGTTGGTCTTTAGTAAGAGCCATGTAGTGTTCCTTCCCTATCAAATTCATATGGATTGCAGAGTGCAGTGTCAGCCATCGAGCCCGATCTTCTGGATCTGGCACCCTCGGCCAATAACCACGGGATCGGGGTTATAGATACCGAAATCAGGGTTTGGTTCGACCTGACAAATGCTGAATGCACGCTTAACGCAGTGACTTCGCGTAAGACGGGGCAAAACTAGCACAGAGACGGGGAAATATCCGCCTCTAGCTACCCATTTGGTCAGCTTTATTGCTCTAAAACAGTAAAAAACTGCATAAGCGCCGCTGGACACCCGGGAATTGCCCTTCGCGCCGCGCCAAAACCAGTGGTTGCGGTACACTTGGCACTTTTTGGGGAGCACGCCCTCCTCTCTTCAATCAGCCGAGAAGCCCATGCCGATCCGTCATTGCATCGTCCACCTGATCGACAAAAAACCCGACGGCACACCTGCAGTTCTCCATGCTCGCGATTCGGAGCTGGCCGAGTCGAGCGCCATCGAGAACATGCTTGCCGACCTCAACGAAAGCTATAACGCCAAACAAGGCAAGGCCTGGGGTTTCTTCCACGCCGAATCCGGCGCGCACCCGTTCAGCGGCTGGCTGAAGGAATACTTCGAGGGCGGCAAGGATTTCACCGCCTTCAGTCGGGTGGCGGTCGAGCATCTGCAAAAGCTGATGGAAGAGTCGAACCTCTCTGTGGGCGGCCACGTGCTGTTTGCGCACTACCAACAGGGCATGACCGACTATCTGGCGATCGCCCTGCTGCACCACAGTGAAGGCGTTGCAGTGACCGATCAGCTGGACGTGACGCCGTCCCGGCACCTCGACCTGGGCCAGTTGCACCTGGCGGCACGGATCAACGTGTCCGAGTGGCAGAACAACAAGCAGTCCAAGCAGTACATTTCGTTTATCAAAGGCAAGAACGGGAAAAAGGTTTCAGAGTATTTCCGGGACTTTATCGGGTGCCAGGAAGGGGTCGACGGCCCCGGTGAAACCCGCACACTGCTCAAGGCATTCAGCGATTTCGTCGAAAGCGAAGATTTGCCCGAAGAGTCGGCTCGCGAAAAGACCAAGACCCTGGTCGATTACGCCAGCAGCCAGGCCAAGCTCGGCGAGCCCATGGGCCTGGAAGAGCTCTCGGAATTGATCGATGAAGAACGTCCGAAGGCCTTCTACGATCACATCCGCAACAAGGATTACGGCCTGTCCCCGGAGATCCCGGCGGATAAGCGCACCCTGAACCAGTTCCGTCGCTTCACCGGGCGCGCTGAAGGCTTGTCTATCAGCTTCGAAGCGCACCTGCTGGGCTCGAAGATCGAATACGACGAAGAAGCCGGCACGCTGATCATCAAAGGCTTGCCGACGCAGTTGACCGACCAGCTCAAGCGACGCAACTGATGTTGGGCGGCGTGCTGAAGAAGTTCCTGCTGATCCTGCTGGTGGTCGTGGTCTATCAGAACTGGGGCAAGATCGAGCGGGTGTTCCATCCTTCGCAGGTGGTGTCCGAGCAGACCCAGGCCAAGGCCAACATCGTGCTCTACGCCACCGACTGGTGTGGCTACTGCAAACTGACCCGGCGTTTTCTTGACCAGAAAGGCATTCCGTACAAGGAATTCGACATCGAGAAGGACGCCGAGGCACGCAAGGCCTATGAAGCGCTGGGCGGGCGCGGGATTCCGCTGATCGATGTGAATGGCACGTTGATTCGCGGCTATGACCCGGACGAAATTCTCGCCGCACTGAAATAAACACAAAACCCTGTGGGAGCGGGCTTGCTCGCGAAAGCGGTCTATCAATCAACATCAATGTTGAATGTAATGGCCTCTTCGCGAGCAAGCCCGCTCCCACATTGGTTCGTCAGTGTTTTTCGATGCGGAAGCCAAAACGCGGAAAGTGCACATGCACCACGCCGCAGCGCTCGTCTTCACGGCGCACAATCAATTCCTCGCGGCCCGCAAACAACAGCTCTCCCGCCACCGGGTCAACGCCGTAATCGGTTGCGGCGATCACTACGTGTTGCCCCACCTCAAAACCATTCGGCTCATCAAATTGCTCATCCGGCAACGCAGCTGGCGTGGCATCGCGCGCCACGGCCAATGCTTCCTCGGAAGTCATCTCGCTGAACGCGCCATGCCCGAACCCCATCACCCGCCCGAACCACGCCGACACCGCTGGATACGCATCAACCAAGGGTGCTGTCACGTGCGTGGCTTTGAGGAACCACAATGGATGAGCGAGGGCAAAGTCAGCAATCGACGGCTCGCCAAACAGGAAGTCGCCTTCCTCGCGCTGAAGTTGCTGCTCCAGACGACCCATGAGGGTTGGCCATTGGTGTCTGGCTTGCTCGGCGGACAACCGCGTAGCACTACCGCCGCTGAACAGTCCGGCGCGATCGGCAATGAACGCCTTGATTGCCTCCGGCGGTAAATGGGCGAAGCGCACGGCGACCGATTCCGGCTGAAACACCAGGCTGACTGCGTGCTGGAAGATCACCGAATCGGCCCAGGCAGCGAAGCTCGCGGCAATCATTTCCTGACCTTCGGGGAAGAAAGCCGGCAAGGCCTTCTCCTGCTCCAGTCGACGGGCGATCAGCGAAGTGTCGCAATAAATATCCGCGCCAACCTGCAGCACCGGCGTCTTGCGGTAGCCACCGGTCAGTGCGGTCAGATCAGGTTTCGGCATCACCGGCGAGATCTTTACCGACCGCCAGGACAGGCCTTTGAAGCCCAGTAACAAGCGCGCCTTTTCAGCAAAAGGGGACGTCGGGTAATTGTGAAGAATCAGCTCGGACATGCTCGGCTCCGCCGCACGGATAGGGAATCCGCAGCTTAGCGCGCAACCGGCAGGCAGCCTACAGATCTGCCTGATGGGAACTTATCAGTCAGGTTGATAAGCCCGTGGCAGCGCTCGCGACCAGGCATTCCTTGGCGCTTTTCTTGAGCTTTTTGATCAAGCGCTCCTGACGCAGCGCTTCGCTTTTGTCGCGGCAGACCTCGGTGTAAACCAGGGCCACGGCAGGGCTGGAGAGGAAGAATCGTGCCCCTTTGCCACGTTGATGGGTCGCGAATCGACGCACGGGATCATCGCTGATCCCGCAGTAGAGCGAACCATTGGCGGCGCGAACGAGGTAGACGAACCAGGGTTTGTTCACCGGCGCATCGGCATCGACAGGAATTTCGCTGAGGGTGTTCACGTGACGATCAAGGCTTGAAAGGAAACAAGCCGCGATCTTATCAGCGACTGGCCTGGAATGCCTTCAGCCCCTTCAAGGCCTGAGCGCGAACGGCGTTTCTCACCGCAGGCGTCCAGCCCAGCAGCAACCCCTTGAACCCAAGCGCTTGCCGGGACCAGGCCCACATATCGAAGCTGTCGTGGTGTTCGCAGATCTTGCCGTCGCGAAAAACGAAGCGTGCCTGAATGTCGTTGACCACGATGTTGCCGGTCTGGCTGAACAGGTACGTCGCCACCCAATGCGCGCCGCCGGTGCGTTCATCGGCGCGCACGTTATCAAAGGTCAGCGAAAAATCTTTCGCCCGGGTGGTGAGCATGCGCCACATGTCACCGGCATCACGACCGCGAAGCTCGCCGAACGCCGGATCACTGAACACCACGTCATCGGTATAGCAGGCGCTCATGCCCTCGGCATCCAGTCGCTGGAAGGCTTGGTAGAAACGGGTGATCAGTGCGCTGTGGGCATCACTCATGGGCAAGCTCCGAACGATTGCGGGATTGCCTGCACGATAATCAACAAATGCACAGAACACTATCGGCATTCGTGGGCCGAATACCGACAGTGCACGCAGGTCAGACTCTTTCGCTTTCGACCTGAACGTACAACGAGCGCCCGGCACCGAGGCCGGCGACGATTGCGCCGAGGCCGATGACGCCGAAGATCCAGCCCAACGCCGTCCAGCCGCCAGTCCAGTCATACACGATACCGACCGCGAATGGGCCCATCGATGCCAAGGTGTAGCCGAAGCCCTGAGCCATGCTCGACAGGTTGGCCGCGACGTGAGAATCCCGTGAGCGCAGCACAATCAGGGTCAGCGCCAGGCTGAACGTACCGCCCTGCCCCAGGCCGAGCAGAATCGCCCAGCCCCACAGGCCTTCGATCGGTGCGTAGAGACAACCGAACAGACCACCGAGCGTCAGCAGCATGACCACCACAATCGCCAGCCGTTGATCTTTTCCGCGTGTCGCCAGCCAAGGCGCCGCCAGTGAACTGGCCAGCTGGATGATGACCGAACCCGACAACACCAGGCCCGCCTGCGTCGGAGTCAGGCCGCGACCAATCAGGATCGACGGCAACCAGCCGAACACAATGTAGGCCAGTGACGATTGCAGGCCCATGTAAAGCGTCACTTGCCAGGCCAACGGATCACGCAACAGCCCGCGGACCCGATACGCAACGTTGTGTGAACCGTGTTTTTGACCCACTTGCGGCAGCCAGAAAATCGCCGCGACCAACGCGGGCACCACCCAGAATCCGAGACCCAAGGCCCAGCTCTTGTCGAAATGCTCACTCAACGGCACCGTCGCGCCTGCCGCCATTGCAGCGCCCAGGCACAGCGCCATGGTGTAGACACCGGTCATGGTCCCGGCCTGTTTCGGGAAATCGCGCTTGACGATGCCCGGCAACAAAACGCCAATGACACCGATGCTGGCGCCCGCTAAGACACTGCCGGCAAACAGGCCGATTTCACCGAACGAACTGCGCAGGATGATCCCGCCGGCCAGCATCAACAGAATCCCCAACACCACTCGTTCGGCGCCAAAACGCCGCGCGAGCACGGGTGCCAGCGGAGCAAACAAGCCCAGACACAGCACGGGCAACGTCGTCAGCAAACCGGCCTGGGCCGCCGATAGACCGAGGGTCTTCGAGACCTCGCTGAGCATCGGCGCCATGCTCGACAGCGCCGGACGCAGGTTCAACGCCACCAGGATCAACCCCAGCAGCAACAGCCACGGGCGACGCAGGATCGGGTGACTTTGCTGGACCGCTTCGTCATCGGCCTCGGCGTCGATCAGCAGCTCTTCAAGCTCCGCTGTGCGCTTGGGCGCTGTGATGTTGCTGTTGCGGCTGGACATGGGATTCTCGGTTTCAGGGTTCATTGATCAACTGCCTCGACAGGGCTTTGGCCCTTTCCGGGTCGCGTTGTTCGACGGCATCAAGCAGTTCGATATGAAGGTCGAACACCTCTTGGCGTCGAGGCGTGATGTTCAGTGTCTGGCGCAATTGCGCGCCGATGATGCTGGAGAAATATCGATACAGCTCGCTGAGGGCCGGGTTGTGCGCGGCGTCCACCAGGAGGCGGTGAAACACCAGGTCGCAGGCGATGTAGCTGTCGAGATCGCCGTGGTAGTGGCTGCCACTGACGCCCAATGCTTCACGCAACGCCACCAGGTCTTCGTCGGTTCTGCGTAGCGCTGCGAGCCCGATGGCTTCGACTTCGAGGATGTGCCGAGTTTCACGGGCCTGTTCATGGGAGCAACGGGACAAGGCTTTCAGGGTATCGAGTGGATCGACCACTGCCCGCAGGTAGCTGCCGTCGCCCTGGCGGATTTCGATCAAACCGGAAAATGCCAACACGCGCATGGCTTCACGCACGGTGTTGCGGCTGATGCCCAATTCGGCGGATAGCTCAGGCTCGGTGGGCAAGCGTTGGCCGACCTGCCAAATGCCTTCATTGATGCGTCGGCGCAGTAGGTCGAGCGCTTGATCGACCAGGGATCGCTTAACTAATGGTGAAATGTCTGACATGGAATTCGCCCTTTCATCCAATCATAGGATGAATTTTTTGACATGTTAGTCAGCTTCGTTTGGGACGGCAACCGACTGTGGTCAAAAAGCGGAATTGGGGTGTGATGCTGTTGGGGTTGGGGTTGGGGACATATCCGTTTTTGGGGTAACGGCGGCTATTGGTTCCGCCCTGACGGCGGGTTACTTGGAAGAGCGCCAAGTAACCAAGCGCTTGCGCCCCTGACGTACGGTGCCTCGCCTAGGCTCGGCATTCCCTCACTCCGGTCCTGCTCCGTGGGCCCGCCGCCATCGGCCATCCATGGCCGGGGGCGGCTAACCCGGCATCCATGCCGGGTTGCCCACTACGCAGAACCTGCGTTCGGCCTTCCGACGGAGCAGATCAAGATCAAGATCAAAAGCGGAAGGCGAGCTAACGCTCGACCTGATGAGTGGTGAGGAGCAACAGCGGTACGCCGATTTGCTTTATGTGGGAGTGAGCCTGCTCGCGATGCCGTTGATCTTGCTGTTTTGATCGTTCCCACGCTCCGCGTGGGAATGCCGCCGGGGACGCTCTGCGTTCCGCTGTCGACACCAGACTTGAGTCTTGCGCAAGGTGACGCGGAGCGTCACGGGATGCATTCCCACGCGGAGCGTGGGAACGATCAGGGTCAGGATCAGGACGCGCAAGCGTTGAAGAATCAGGTCGGCCCGTAGGCCGCCTCGCTTTGCTTTGGCGGTGCACGCCCCCTCGTGAGGCCGAGCGCAGGTTCTGCGCAGTGGGCAACCCGGCATGGATGCCGGGTTAGCCGCCCCCGGCCATGGATGGCCGATGGCGGCGGGCCCACGGAGCAGGACCGGAGCAAGGGTATGCCGAGCCCTAGCGAGGCACCGAACGTCAGGGGCAAGAGCCCTTGGTTACTTGGGGCTTTTCCAAGTGACCCGCCGTCAGGGCGGAACCAATAGCCGCCGTTACCGCAGCAACGGATATGCCCCCAACAACCCATAAAAAACCCGGCACGAGGCCGGGTTCGTTTAACCAATCAATCAGGTATCAATGCAAAATCTGGCTCAAGAACAACTTGGTCCGCTCATTCTGCGGATTGTCGAAGAAGTCGTTCGGCGCAGCCTGTTCAACGATTTCGCCCTTGTCCATGAAGATCACGCGGTTAGCCACGGTGCGGGCAAAGCCCATTTCGTGGGTCACGCAGAGCATGGTCATGCCGTCTTCGGCCAGGCCGATCATGGTGTCGAGCACCTCTTTCACCATCTCGGGGTCGAGTGCCGAAGTCGGTTCATCGAACAGCATGATTTTCGGCTTCATGCACAGCGCACGGGCAATCGCCACACGCTGTTGCTGACCACCGGACAGTTGCCCCGGGAATTTATGCGCCTGCTCCGGAATGCGTACGCGCTCCAGGTAATGCATGGCGATTTCTTCGGCCTGACGCTTGGGCATCTTGCGCACCCACATCGGCGCCAGCGTGCAGTTCTGCAGGATGGTCAGGTGCGGAAACAGGTTGAAATGCTGGAACACCATGCCGACTTCACGGCGGATCGCTTCGATCTGCTTGAGGTCGTTGGTCAGCTCCACACCATCGACCACGATGCGGCCTTGCTGGTGTTCTTCCAGGCGGTTGAGGCAACGAATGGTCGTGGACTTGCCCGAACCCGAAGGGCCGCACAGCACGATACGTTCGCCCTGCTTGACGTTCAGGTTGATGTCTTTCAACACGTGGAACTGGCCGTACCACTTGTTCACGCCCTGCATCTGGATAATGCCTTCAGGGCTCACAGGCTTTTTGATCGCTTCACTCATGACAAAACTCCTAACGCTTGTGGCCAGTGTCCAGCTTGCGTTCCAAATGCATGGAATAGCGGGACATACCAAAACAGAAAATCCAGAACACCAGGGCCGCGAACACATAGCCTTCAGTGGCCATGCCCAACCATTTCGGGTCGGCGGCGGCTTGTTTGACGCTGTTGAGCAGGTCGAACAGGCCGATGATGATCACCAGGCTTGTGTCCTTGAACAGCGCAATGAAGGTGTTGACGATGCCCGGGATCACCAGCTTCAGGGCTTGCGGCAAAATCACCAGGCCCATGCTGCGCCAGTAACCCAGGCCCATCGCGGCAGCCGCTTCGTACTGACCTTTGGGGATCGCTTGCAGACCACCACGCACCACTTCGGCGACGTAAGCCGACTGGAACAGGATCACGCCGATCAGGGCCCGCAGCAGTTTGTCGAAGTTCATGCCTTCGGGCAGGAACAGCGGCAGCATCACCGAGGACATGAACAGCACCGTGATCAACGGTACGCCGCGCCAGAACTCGATAAAGGTCACGCAGACCACTCGAATCGCCGGCATGTTCGAACGACGGCCCAGGGCCAGGACGATCCCCAGTGGCAAAGCACCGGCAATACCGACGGTGGCGATCACCAGGGTCAGCATCAAGCCGCCCCATTGGCTGGTCGCGACGTTGGTCAAACCAAAGATGCCGCCATGCAACAGGAAGTAGGCAATGATCGGGTACAGCACCAGGAAGCTCAGCCCGTACACCGCTTTACGGTGAAAACGCGAGATGAACAGGGGTGCGATGCCGATGACCGCCAGCCACACGGTCAGGTCCACGCGCCAGCGCAGTTCCGGCGGGTAATAGCCGTACATGAACTGGCCGAAGCGCTGCTCGATGAACACCCAGCAGGCGCCCTCCTTCGTGCAGTCGGCGCGAGTGGTGCCGACCCAGTTGGCATCCAGGATCGCCCAATGCAGGATCGGCGGAACCACCAGGTAAATCAGATAGAACGCGAACAGGGTCAGCAGCGTGTTGAGCCAGCTGGAGAACATGTTCGCGCGCATCCACGCCACCGGCCCGAAGACTTTGCTCGGTGGCGGCATATCAGGCTTGAAAGTATGAGTACTCATGCGCTTTTCCTTACCGCTCGATCAGCGCAATGCGCTTGTTGTACCAGTTCATCAGCAGGGAAATGCTGATACTGATCGCCAGGTACACGCTCATGGTGATGGCAATGACTTCGATCGCCTGCCCGGTCTGGTTCAGCACCGTGCCGGCAAACAACGACACCATCTCCGGGTAACCGATACCGGCCGCCAGCGAAGAGTTCTTCGCCAGGTTCAGGTATTGGCTGGTCAGCGGCGGTATGATCACGCGCAGGGCTTGCGGGATGATCACCTTGCGCAGGGTCGGGCCGTTGCGCAAACCCAGCGAGTGCGCCGCTTCGGTCTGGCCGTGGCTGACCGACTTGATGCCCGAGCGCACGATCTCGGCGATGAACGCCGCGGTGTACACCGTCAGGGCCAGGGTCAGCGCCAGCAGTTCCGGGATCAACACCCAGCCACCGACAAAGTTGAAGCCTTGCAGCTTGGGCATTTCCCAGTGCAGTGGCGCGCCGAAGATCAGCGCGCACAGCGTCGGGATCGCCAGGAACAGCGCCAGACCGACCCAGAATTTATGGAACGGTACGCCGGTTGCTTCGAAGCGCTTGGTGGCCCAGCGGCTCATCAGCACGATGGCGACAATGGCCACGACGACGCTGGCTACAAACGGCCAGAAACCATCCGCCACCAGCGCTGCGGGCATGTTCAGGCCACGGCTGCTGACGAAGAAGGTGTCACCGAAGTTGTGGCTGTTGCGCGGCCCCGGCATGGTCAGGAACACCGCGAAGTACCAGAACAGGATTTGCAGCAGCGGCGGAATATTGCGGAAGACTTCCACATAGACCGTCGCCAGCTTGTTGATGATCCAGTTCTTCGACAACCGTGAAACGCCAACGATGAACCCGAGGATCGTCGCCAGGATCACGCCGATAAAGGTCACCAGCAGCGTGTTGAGCAGGCCGATGACAAACACTCGGGCATAGGTGTCCGATTCGGTGTAGTCGATCAGGTGTTGAGCGATGCCGAAACCGGCACTGCGCTCCAGAAAGCTGAAACCGGAGGTAATGCCCCGGTGTTGAAGGTTGGTCTGCGTGTTGTCGAACAGATACCAGCCCATCGAGACCACCGCCACAACGGTGATGATCTGAAACAGCCACGCACGCACTTTGGGATCGCTGAGGCTGAGCCTCTGCTTTGGTGCGCCGATTGAATTTTGCATGAAGTGCCCCGGATGTAATGGAACAGAACATCACCCGGTGGTTGGCCCACCGGGTGATAGAACCATCAGCGCACTGGTGGTGCGTATTGAATGCCGCCGTTGTTCCACAGAGCGTTCAGCCCGCGGTCGATTTCCAGCGGAGTGCTCTTGCCCAGGTTTCTGTCGAACACTTCGCCGTAGTTACCGACTTGCTTGACGATTTGCACGACCCAGTCTTTCTTCACTTTCAGGTCTTTGCCGTATTCGCCGTCAGTGCCCAGCAGACGAGCAACGTCAGGGTTTTTAGTGGCTTTGGCTTCGGCTTCAACGTTCTTCGAAGTGATGCCGGCTTCTTCAGCGTTGAGCATGGCGTAGCCAGTCCAGCGCACGATGGCCAGCCACTCGTCGTCGCCATTACGTACGACCGGGCCCAGTGGTTCCTTGGAAATGGTTTCCGGCAGAACGACGTAGTCTTTCGGCGACGCCAGCTTGCTGCGCTGGGCGAACAGTTGGGATTTGTCGGAGGTCAGTACGTCGCAACGACCGGACTCCAGCGACTTGGCGCTTTCGTCGGAGGTGTCGAAGGTGATCGGGGTGTACTTCAGACCGTTACCGCGGAAGTAGTCGGAAACGTTCAGCTCAGTGGTGGTACCGGCCTGGATGCAGATGGTTGCACCGTCCAGTTCCTTGGCACTTTTGACGCCCAGTTTGTTGTTTACCAGGAAGCCGATGCCGTCATAGTAAGTGATGAAGCCTGGAAACTTCAGGCCCATACCCGCATCACGGGAGCTGGTCATGGTGGTGTTGCGCGACAGGATGTCGATTTCGCCAGACTGCAGCGCGGTGAAGCGCTCCTTGGCGTTCAACTGACTGAACTTGACCTTGGTCGCGTCGCCGAAAACGGCAGCGGCCACAGCGCGGCAGAAGTCTGCGTCGATCCCCAGAATCTTGCCGGTAGCGTCTGGAACGGAGAAGCCCGGCAGACCATCACTGACACCGCACTGTACGAAGCCTTTTTTCTGCACTGCATCCAGGGTTGCACCCGCCTGAGCGAACCCACTGACACCAAGCACTGCAGCAGCAGTCACGATAGCCAGGGTGGATTTCAACATCTTCATTCAAACCTCCAGTTTTGCTCTTGTTGTGTCGGAGCTTGAGTCCAGTCGCACCCTTATGAGGCGTAATTGACCCGTGTTGGTTTTTTTTGGGGTCAACCGACGTAGGACCTGCGCTATGAGTCTAGTAGGAGAAAATCCACATAATGGACCACTCACTTCTCACCAATCGGCCGAACGGGCGGTAGCCCTTTCACGTTCGCGAAGCCCGTAGCGGCCACTGGCGAACATCCATCACCGGATTTTTTGCTATCCCACCACTAACAATGGCCTGATAGTGTTACCGACAGGCGTGGGATTTTTAGTACAGGCTTCCCATAGCAAAGCCCGTACCAGACCGCTCGCTTAAGCGATTCAGCGACAGGTCAATAGCAAAACTTGTAGCCTTGCGACATCTTCGTAACTGATCAACCCAACGCGCACTCACATCTCGCACTCAATGAGAGCGCATGCACACTATTGGAGCAGCCATGACCGAGCCCTTGATTCTTCAACCCGTCAAGCCC
Organism: Pseudomonas sp. JAI111; assembly: GCF_024809425.1. Taxonomy (NCBI): domain Bacteria; kingdom Pseudomonadati; phylum Pseudomonadota; class Gammaproteobacteria; order Pseudomonadales; family Pseudomonadaceae; genus Pseudomonas; species Pseudomonas sp. JAI111. Next base: position 1,565,672 of record NZ_JANUCB010000001.1, read on the forward strand.
GCAGACGCCTGCGTAATCTGGCTGCACGGCCTGGGCGCCGACCGCTACGACTTCCTGCCGGTGGCCGAAGCGCTGCAGGAAAACTTGCTGAGCACCCGTTTTGTTCTGCCTCAGGCACCGACCCGCGCGGTCACCATTAATGGTGGCTACGAAATGCCCAGCTGGTACGACATATTGGCCATGAGCCCGGCACGCGCGATCAGTCGCGAGCAGCTGGAGGAGTCTGCGCAACGGGTCATCGATTTGATTGAAGAGCAGAAGGCCAGCGGAATAGACGCTTCGCGGATCTTTCTCGCCGGTTTCTCCCAGGGCGGTGCCGTGGCATTTCACGCAGCCTTCCTGAAATGGCAGGGACCGTTGGGCGGCGTACTGGCGCTCTCGACGTATGCGCCGACCTTCAGCGATGAACTGGAGCTTTCAGCGAGCCAGCAGCGCATTCCCGTGCTGTCCTTGCACGGCCAGTACGATGACGTGGTGCAAAACTCCATGGGTCGCACCGCCTACGAGTATTTAAAGCAGCATGGTGTCACCGTGACATGGCAGGAATACCCAATGGGTCACGAAGTGTTACCCGAAGAAATTCGCGACATCGGCGTCTGGCTTGCCGAGCGCTTGCGTTAACCCTTGACGTTAAAAGCGCCCATTGATCATCCCACTACGCCGCGCCCGATTCTTGCATTACACTGGCCGGCGTACATTCCTTAACCAATTGATGAGATGACCGTGCTCAAAGCACTCAAGAAAATGTTCGGTAAGAGCGAGGCTGAGCAGCTCGCGCCAGTCTCCAGCGCTCCGTCTCACATCCCCAGCCACCGCACCGACGGTATTCAGCCTGGCCGGACCGCAACCGTAGCGGCACCGAAAAACGAGCCGATGACCACACCGGCCACCCCATCCGCCCCGGCCATTGCCTCTGAACAGCCGGGCAGCGAAGCCCAGAAACCTGCGAAACCACGTCGCGAACCCAAGCCAAAGGCGCCGGTTATCCCGTGGAAACTCGAAGACTTCGCCGTCGAACCCCTGGAAGGCAAAACCCGCTTCCACGATTTCAAACTCGCCCCGGAACTGATGCACGCCATCCAGGACCTGGGCTTCCCGTACTGCACGCCGATCCAGGCGCAGGTGCTTGGCTTCACCCTCGCGGGCAAAGACGCCATCGGTCGCGCCCAGACCGGCACCGGCAAAACCGCTGCGTTCCTGATCTCGATCATCACCCAGCTGCTGGAAACCCCGCCACCCAAAGAACGCTACATGGGTGAGCCCCGCGCGTTGATCATCGCGCCCACCCGGGAACTGGTGGTGCAGATTGCCAAGGACGCCGCCGACCTGACCAAGTACACCGGCCTCAACGTCATGACGTTTGTTGGTGGCATGGACTTCGACAAGCAGCTAAAGCACCTTGAAGCCCGCCATTGCGACATCCTCGTGGCCACACCGGGCCGTCTGCTCGACTTCAACCAGCGCGGCGACGTGCATCTGGACATGGTCGAAGTAATGGTGCTGGACGAAGCGGACCGGATGCTCGACATGGGTTTCATCCCGCAAGTGCGTCAGATCATTCGCCAGACGCCACCGAAGAACGAGCGTCAGACGCTGCTGTTCTCCGCGACGTTCACCGAAGACGTGATGAACCTGGCCAAGCAATGGACCACCGATCCGTCGATCGTCGAGATCGAGTCGCAGAACGTGGCCAGCGAAAACGTCGAGCAACATATCTACGCCGTGGCCGGCGCCGACAAATACAAACTCCTCTACAACCTGGTCAACGACAACGGTTGGGAGCGGGTGATGGTCTTCGCCAACCGCAAGGATGAAGTGCGGCGCATCGAAGAACGCCTGGTACGTGACGGCGTCAACGCCGCGCAACTGTCTGGCGATGTGCCGCAGCACAAGCGCATCAAGACCCTGGAAGGTTTCCGCGAAGGCAAGATCCGCGTCCTGGTCGCCACCGATGTCGCCGGTCGCGGCATCCATATCGATGGCATCAGCCACGTGATCAACTTCACGCTGCCGGAAGTCCCGGACGATTACGTGCACCGTATCGGTCGTACCGGTCGCGCAGGTGCTGATGGCGTGTCCATCAGCTTTGCCGGTGAAGATGACTCCTACCAGCTACCGTCCATCGAGGCGTTGCTGGGCCGCAAAATCAGCTGTGAAACGCCGCCGACGCATCTACTGCGGGCGGTTGAGCGTAAGCGCCCATAACACGGGCCTTTACCGAAAGAGGCGCAGCCGGAAACGGACTGCGCTTTTTTTTCGCCTCGATGTTGCTCAAGACAACTAAAAGTCCATAATGGACAAATTAGTTTACTTTAGCCCGGAGCCGACCATGTCCAGTACGCCCTACGTGATCAACCAATCCCAGGCCCGCGAGCTGTTGGCGCAGGTGGACGTGCCGAAGATCCTGCGCAAACTGTTTCGCGACCTGGCCGCCGGGCAAGCCGTGCAACCAGCGCAGCAACTGGTGGAGTTTCCCCAGGGTGCCGGTGATTTCATCAACTACCTGGGCGTGTTGGCCGAAGACGGCGTCTACGGGGTCAAGACTTCGCCTTACATCGTCCGCGAGCAGGGCCCGCTGGTGACTGCATGGACCTTGTTGATGTCGATGCAGACCGGTCAACCGCTGCTACTGTGCGATGCCGGCGAGCTGACCACCGCTCGCACAGCCGCGACGACTGCCGTCGCCGTCGATGCCCTCGCCCCACTGCAAGCACAGCGCCTGGCGATTATCGGCAGCGGTAAAGTGGCTCAGGCACATCTGCATTACGTCAAGGATCTGCGCGAATGGCAGAGCATCAGCCTCTATTCGCCAGGCTTGAGCGAGCTGGATTCCGAGGCACTGGCACAGCTCAAAAACCTCGATCCACGCCTCACGCTTGTCGACAGTCGTGAAACCGCCATTCATGACGCCGATGTGATCATGCTCTGCACCTCGTCCGCAGGTCCGGTGATCGACCCGGCAAGCCTGAGCAAACCGGCGCTGATCACGTCCATCAGCACCAATGCGCCGCGCGCCCATGAAGTGCCGCCGCAGAGCCTCAATGACATGCATGTGTTCTGCGACTATCGCCTGACCACCCCGGGCTCGGCGGGTGAAATGCTGATCGCCGGCGAACAGCATGGCTGGGACAAACGCTCGATCATCGGCGACTTGCCCGATCTGCTCAGTGAAAAAGTGCAACGACCTGACTACGATCGCCACGTGTTCTTCCGCTCCATCGGCCTGGGCCTGGAAGACATCGCGCTGGCGAATGCCGTTTACCGCCTACAGTACTAACACCCCTAACCCCTGTGGGAGCGAGCTTGCTCGCGATAGCGGCCTGCCATTCAGCAATGATGTTGACTGAATCTCCGCCATCGCGAGCAAGCTCGCTCCCACAAGGGATCTCCAATATTTCGGCATTTACGCCCCACAGGAGACGTTCATGAGCCAGGCAGACTTCATCATCATCGGCGGCGGGATTGCCGGTGCTTCCACCGGTTTCTGGTTGTCGCAGCACGCCCGTGTGATTGTGCTCGAACGCGAATCCCATCCGGCCTATCACTCCACCGGACGCTCCGCCGCGCTGTATACCGCAGCCTATGGCACGCCGCAGGTGCGGGCGCTGACCCAGGCCAGTCGCGAGTTTTTCGACGCCCCGCCGAGCGGCTTCTGCGAACACCCGCTGCTGACCCCGCGCGGCGAAATGACCGTGGACTTCACCGGCGATCCGGCCGAACTGAACAACCAATATCTGAGTGCCAAAGCCACGGTGCCGGAGATGCAACTGCTCAACGCCGACGAAGCCTGCGCGCGCCTGCCGATCCTGAGCCGGGAAAAAGTCCACGGTGCCATTTACGACCCGACCGCCAGCGACATCGACACCGACGCCCTGCACCAGGGTTATCTGCGCGGCATCCGTCGCAACAAAGGCGAAGTCCACACCGACAGCGAAGTGCTGGGTCTGAGCCGTGATGCCGCAGGTCTGTGGCAGGTTCAAACCAACGGCGCGACCTTCAGCGCGCCGATTATCATCAATGCCGCAGGTGCGTGGGCCGACAAGATTGGTGAACTGGCCGGCGCCAAACCGTTGGGCCTGCAACCGAAACGGCGCGCGGCGTTCATCTTCGCCGGTCCCGAGGGCGTGGACATCCACCATTGGCCGATGCTGGTCAGCCTCGATGAATCCTTCTACATGAAACCCGACGCCGGGATGTTCCTCGGCTCGCCGGCCAATGCCGACCCGGTCGAACCCCACGACGTGCAGCCTGAAGAGCTGGACATCGCCATGGGCATCTATCAGATCGAAGAAGCCACCACATTGACCATCCGCCGCCCGACCCGCACCTGGGCCGGCCTGCGCAGCTTCGTCAGCGATGGCGATTTGATCAGTGGCTTCGATCCGCAAGTACCGGGGCTGTTCTGGGTCGCGGCCCAAGGCGGTTACGGCATCCAGACCTCACCGGCCATGGGCCAGGCCAGCGCGGCGCTGGTACGCGGCGAAGCCTTGCCCGAGCAGCTCGCTCGTTTCGGCCTGAATGCCCAGATGCTATCCCCCGCTCGCCTGGGCTGATTTCGTCCTCAGGTGACGTGTCGACATGATTACGGCACACTTCCAGCGCCCTTTTTATAGGGCGCTGACGCTGCCTGGAGCTCCACCCTTATGAACGCACCTGAAAAAGACCCGGCCCTGGACAACTACCGCGCGATCGCCGACGCCATCGCCACCTTGTTCTTTCCCCATGCCGAGGTGGTGCTGCACGACCTGCGCACGCAAAAGATCGACTATATCGCCAACAACCTGTCCAAGCGGGAAGTCGGCGATGACGCCGCGCTGGAAGACATGCTCAGCGACGACATCAGCGAACGAAACATCGGACCGTACGAGAAGCTCAATTGGGATGGTCAGAAGATTCGCAGTCTGAGCAGCGTGCTACGCGACAGCGAAGGTCATCCGCTGGCGGTGCTGTGCATCAATCTGAATATTTCGCTGTTCGAAAACGCGAAGGCGGCGCTGGATTTGTTCCTGTCGCCAAGCAAGCTGATCCCGCAACCAGACTCACTGTTTCGCGATGACTGGCAAGAGCGGATCAATACGTTCCTGCACGCCTGGCTGCGCGAACGTCAGCTGAGCCTGAACCTGCTGACACGCGACCACAAACGCGAACTGGTGCTGGCACTGCACGCCGAAGGGGCCTTCAAGGGGAAAAGCGCATCGAACTATGTGGCCAATGTGCTGAACATGGGGCGGGCGACTGTTTACAAGCATTTGAAGGAATTGAAGGGCTGAGATTTTTGTTCGCTGATCGGGCCCCATCGCGAGCAAGCTCGCTCCCACATTAGTCCTGCTACACCGGTCCATTGTGGGAGCGAGCTTGCTCGCGATAGCTATCGATCAGTCGCCGTAGATATCGGACTTGAAGTACTTCTCGGAAATCTTCTGGTATTCACCACTCGCGCGGATGCCATCGATGGCAGTGTTCAGCTCACTGACCAACTCGGTATTGCCCTTGCGCACCGCAATCCCGGCGCCCTCGCCCACATACTTCGGATCCTTGAGCTCCGGGCCGACAAAGGCATAGCCCTTGCCACGCGGCATCGACAGAAAGTCGCTCAATGGAATGGTGTCGGCAAAAATGGCGTCGAGACGACCCGCTGCCAGGTCCATGTAGATTTCTTCGTTGTTACCGTAGCGCTTGACGTTGATGCCCTTCGGTTCGAAAACCTCGGTCGCGTAACGGTCGGTGGTGGTTGCGCGCTGAACGCCTACAGTCTTGCCTTTGAGGCTGGCGTATTGGTCATCGACAACCGCGCCGTCCTTCATCACCAGGCGCGATGAAGTGAAGTAGTACTTGTGGGTGAAATCCACCGACTTCTTGCGGTCTTCGTTGATGGTCATGGACGACAGCGCCATGTCGATTTTCTTCACTTTCAGCGAAGGAATCAGGCCGTCGAACTCGCCTTCGACCCACACGCATTTGACCTTCATCTGCGCGCACAGCGCGTTACCGATGTCATAGTCGAAACCCACGATCTCGCCTTTGTCGGTTTTGGATGCGAATGGCGGATAGGCGGCTTCGATGCCGATGCGCAGGGTTTTGTCAGCGGCGAACACAGAGCTGCACGCCAACAGACTCAGCGCCAGACCGGTGATGAGGGGGAATTTCTTCATGTTCGTTCTCTCGCGGGTTGTTGTTGGTTTGGCAAGACAGAAGAAAGAGCAGAAACGGGAAACGCCTTTTTTGTACTTATAATTCCATACTGGACTTTTATGTATTGATCGTCAATCGGCTGAACAGGGTTGGGCCTGGCCGATGGTCGGGTGGGGAGTCAGGACGTTATTCGGTGATGCGGATGGCTTCATCGCGAGCAGGCTCACTCCCACAAGGGATCTTCGTCGGACACAACATTTGTGCTCCTGAAGATCAACTGTGGGAGCGAGCCTGCTCGCGATGACGTACTTGAGAACACTGAAGGTCTAATGCTTCCAACGATCCGCAGCCGCATGATCGCTGTCACGCCCTTCCACCCATCTCGGCCCCTCACGGGTGTTTTCTTTCTTCCAGAATGGCGCACGGGTTTTCAGGTAGTCCATGACAAAGGCGCAGGCATCGAACGCGGCCTGGCGGTGGGCGCTGGCGGCACCGACGAAGACGATCGGCTCGCCCGGCTCCAGGGCGCCGATCCGGTGCAGCACTTCAAGCTTGAGCAACGGCCAACGCTGCTCGGCCTCAAGGGCAATCTTGGCGAGGGCCTTTTCGGTCATGCCCGGGTAGTGCTCAAGGAACATCCCGGCCACGTCGAGCCCGTCATTGAAGTCGCGCACGTAACCGACAAAACTCACCACCGCGCCGACGCCGACATTGGCGGCGTGCATCGCATTGACTTCAGCACCCGGATCGAATGCCGTGGACTGCACGCGAATTGCCATGATCAGCCCCCGGTCACGGTCGGAAAGAACGCCACTTCATCACCGTCAGCCACCGGTTCATCGAGCTGGCAGAGGTCCTCGTTACGGGCGCACATCAGGTTCTGCTCGCTCAGCACATCGGCACCGTCACGCTGGGCCAGCAATGCGCGCACATCGTCGACCGTGGCGAAATCGCCTTCAACGTTCAACGAATCCACGCCGAGCGCTTCGCGGTAACGGGCAAAAAACTTCACGGTGAGGTTCATGGCTGATCCGCCTGAAAATGGCCGCTCTTGCCGCCGAGTTTTTCCAGCAGCCGCACGCTCTCGATGGTCATGCCCCGGTCGACGGCCTTGCACATGTCGTAGATCGTCAGCGCGGCGATGCTGGCAGCGGTCAGCGCTTCCATCTCGACGCCGGTCTGCCCGGACAACTTGCAGCGCGCGACGATGCGCACAGTGTCGTCGCCTTCGGCACTGAGCTCGACTTTGACGCCGGTCAGCATCAGGGGATGGCACAAGGGAATCAGATCGCTGGTTTTCTTCGCGGCCTGGATGCCGGCGATGCGCGCCACGGCGAACACATCGCCCTTGGGATGACCGCCGCTGACGATCATTTGCAGGGTTGCGGGCAACATGCGCACCAGCGCTTGGGCCGTAGCTTCACGGAACGTCACGGCTTTTTCAGTGACGTCGACCATGTTGGCGCGACCTTGGGAATCGAGATGAGTCAGCACTAGGCCTCCTTGAGGCAGCAGCAAGCGGCAAGCAACAAGCGGCAAGTTAAAAGCGCGTTAGCTGCGGGTATGGAATGAAGCATTTAAGCAGCCAAAAGCCGCAGGCTTCAAGCGCTAAGTGAGGTTCACTTGGTTCGCTTGAAACTTGCGGCTTACAGCTTAAAGCTTGCAGCTCAGAGGTGTGACTCTGCGTATTCGGCCAGAATCGAACGAGGCACCCCTTGCAGGGTGATGTGGACACCGTTGGGGAAGTCTTTGAAGCGTTCGGTCAGGTACGTCAGCCCGGAACTGGTCGCGGACAAGTAAGGGGTGTCGATTTGCGCCAGGTTGCCCAGGCACACCACTTTAGAGCCGGCGCCAGCACGGGTGATGATGGTTTTCATCTGGTGCGGCGTCAGGTTCTGGCATTCATCGATCAAAATCAGGCTTTGCTGGAAGCTGCGACCTCGAATGTAGTTGAGGGATTTGAACTGCAACGGCACTTTGCTGAGGATGTAATCGACGCTGCCATGGGTGTTTTCATCATCCATGTGCAAGGCTTCGAGGTTATCGGTGATGGCGCCGAGCCAAGGCTCCATTTTTTCCGCTTCGGTGCCGGGCAGGAAACCGATCTCCTGGTCCAGGCCCTGCACGCTACGGGTCGCGATGATCCGCCGGTAGCGCTTGCTGACCATGGTCTGCTCAATCGCCGCCGCCAGGGCCAGGATGGTTTTACCGGAACCTGCTGCGCCGGTCAGGTTGACCAGGTGGATATCCGGATCCAGCAAGGCATACAGCGCCAGGCTTTGATAGATGTCACGCGGTTTCAGACCCCAGGCTTCCTGGTGCAACAGGGGTTCCTGATGCAGGTCGAGAATCAGCAGGCGGTCTTCCTCGATCTCCTTGATCCAGCCGACAAACCCCTGTTCGTCGATGATGAATTCATTGACATGCACGGCCGGCAGGTTGTCGATCAGTTGCACCTGATGCCAGGTGCGACCGTGGTCCTGACGGGTTTCAACATTCTTCACGCGATCCCAGAACGAGCCGTCCATGGTGTGGTAACCATTGGGCAGCAGCGATACGTCATCGACCAATTGGTCGGTGCTGTAATCCTCGGCCGCGATCCCGCACGCCCGGGCCTTGAGGCGCATGTTGATGTCTTTGGTGACCAGCACCACGGGCAGCTTGGGTTCGCGCGCGTGCAGGTCAATCAACTGGTTGATGATGATGTTGTCGTTCAGGTGTTCCGGAAGAATGATGTTTGGCTCGGCACGCTTGCTCATCAGAATTGACAGCAAACCCTTGGGCCCACTTTTTCCACGCTGGATCGGCACACCCAGTTCGACGTCTTCAGGGCTGGCATCGCCCAGCGTCTTGTCGATCAGGCGAATCGCCTGACGGCATTCCGCAGCCACGCTGTGATGCCCGCTCTTGAGCTTGTCCAGCTCTTCAAGCACGGTCATCGGGATGGCAACGTGGTGTTCTTCGAAGTTAAGCAGGGCGTTTGGATCGTGAATCAATACGTTGGTATCGAGTACATAAAGGATTGGCTGGTTGGAGGAAGAACTACGTCCGTGATCATCCATACTCGGTCACCTTTGTGGGAGCCATTCGACGCAATACCTTGACAGTGCTGCGCCTCGAAGTGACTGCCGAATTCACCTGCGAGGACTCAAGTGAACTGCACACAAATGGGGGTCTTGGAAGACGCCACCTGTCTGCAGGTTTCGGCGGTCTGTCTTCGTAATACTCCAAAACCCATGACAGAAAAAAGTACTTTGACGTTTTTTTGAAGTTTATTTTTCAGAGTGACCAATAGCACTAGGCGGATGGCCATCACCCCGTTAAAGTCGGAAGTCCGCCTGCACCGAAATCCTCTGCAAAATTCCCCCTCCCAACCGTCACCCTCAATGATTACGGGCTTTTTCGCGTTCAGCGAAAGGCGTCCTGACAGTCCTCCCAACCGATCCCGCTTTGCGCCGTTTGCGTGATGAGCCAGGGCATCGCCGTTTTCACCGCATCCTGCTTCACATTGAAATTAATCACGCCGTGTCGCCACAACAGCATCAGCGTCAACACGCGTTGCGCGCTCGCGCTGCCCTTGAGCTTGCCAGCGCCGTCCTGGGCATCGATGTCCCATAGGGCCACCTGCAAGCCCTGAGCCTTGAAGAAGCTTTCCGCGTCAGAGCGTCGCTGTCCGTCGGGTGGGCGGAACAGCGGCACATAGTTTTCCGGCAGCTTGCTTTTAACCAGTTCGACGCTGCGACGCACGGAATCCTGCCAGTCCTGCCAATGGCTGTGGGAGCGAAACTCCCAACCTTGCACACCGATGCACTGCGTGGAGTACGTCGCTTGCAGACTGGCCACCGAGCGCTCGGCCAGACGCGCCTGAATATCCTTGCCCAGCACGAAGAACGTGCCGCTCATGTTCGCCTTGCGCAGGTATTGCGCGACCCAGTCGGTATTGTCCGGGGTGGCATTGGCTGCACTGTCGAACGTCAGCAAAAACAGGCGGTCATGCATCTCGTCGCCGTTGCGCTCATAGTCGCCAAAACGATCGACTTCGCTGCTGACCTGTGGGAACAGCGCGGCCTTGCGCAACTGTTCGTCAAGGTACTGGGCATGGAACAACCGGCTCGGCTCGGACCACTTGATGTAATAGCTGTCATCGCTGACCTGAAATTTCGCCGCTTGCTGGCGCAGGGTGTCCATGTCTTCGACCAGGAAACAGAACGAGGCATCCTGATCGCAGCTGCGCTGGGCGAAGTTGTAGTTGGCGAGCAGGCGCTGCCACAGGCGCTCGCGCAGGTTATTGACCGATTCGAGGTTGATCTTGCGCAACCCCAGGCGCTGGGCCAGGGCGGGCTCATCCATCGATTCGCTGGCCAGCAGTACGCGCGCAAACATGAGGATCTCAGCCCGCGAAGCGACATCGAACAGCGTCGGGTTATTGAGCTGTTCAGGCCAGGTACTGCGATCAAGTGTCGCCACGTCGCCCGGTGCGGCCATGGCGCCGAAACTCAACAGCCAGGCCGAGAATAGAAAAACGATACGCAATGGGATGTCTCCATAACAAAACCCGCGCCGCACTATAGCTGATCCGGCCCACATTCCCGCAGCAGCACCGAACACCTGTGGGAGCGAGCTTGCTCGCGATTGCGGCGTATCAGGCGACATCGATATTGAGGGTGCCGCCGTCATCGCGAGCAAGCTCGCTCCCACAAGGTTCGTCGATGGCCACCGATCACCTATGGACGTGATAGCTGGAGTCAACCGGCCCAACCCCCTAGAATCGCCCCCACGATTAAAGGAGACGACTTCATGCTGATGGTGATTTCCCCCGCCAAGACCCTCGATTACGAAACACCGCCGGCCACCCAGCGTTTCACCCAGCCGCAATACCTCGATCACTCCCAGGAGCTGATTCTGCAACTGCGCGACCTGACGCCCGCACAGATCAGCGAGTTGATGCACGTCTCCGACAAGATCGGTGGGCTCAACGCAGCGCGTTTCGGCAGTTGGACCCCGGCCTTCACCCCGGACAACGCCAAACAGGCATTGCTGGCCTTCAAGGGTGATGTTTACACCGGGTTGAACGCCCAAACCTTCAGCGAAGCCGATTTCGATTACGCGCAACAGCATTTGCGCATGCTGTCCGGCCTCTACGGCCTGCTGCGCCCGCTGGACCTGATGCAACCTTACCGCCTGGAAATGGGCACCAAACTGGCGAATGCCCGTGGCAAGGACTTGTATGCGTTCTGGGGCACGCGGATCAGCGAATGGCTGAACGAAGCCTTGGTCGATCAGGGCGATAACGTGCTGCTCAACCTGGCCTCCAACGAGTACTTCTCGGCGGTCAAGCGCAGCGCCCTGAACGCGCGCATCGTCAATACCGAGTTCAAGGACTGGAAGAACGGCCAATACAAGATCATCAGCTTCTATGCGAAGAAGGCGCGCGGCATGATGAGCCGTTTCGTTATAGAAGAGCGGATCAACGATCCGGCAGACCTGAAAGAGTTTGATATTGAAGGTTATCGGTACAGCGCCGAACAGTCTAAACCGGACAATCTGGTATTCCTGCGCAACCACACTTCCGAGTAAGCAACTTGATCGGTGTGCGACTTACAAAACAGTCGCACACCGATGCTTGATCGTCTAACAATCTCCCGCCTATTCGTCGACCCCTTGACGCCAAAAAAACAACACTTCTATTTCTAACTTTTGTTTCACTCGACTTCCATGATTTTTTTCAGTAGTGGCACTGAAAATTTTTTTCAGTGGTGGCACAAAACTACTAATCCGGGAAATAGCCAATATATAAAGGGCCAAACCGACAGTGCTATCAGTGTGAAAGCAGTGCCATCTTCTTCAATATTTCAAGAAATTTCAGAAATCGCGATGGGCGGACAGGAACTATGTCCAAATGCGTAGCTCATACCACCGGTACAGATTATCTCAATGCGTGTACGAGATAACTTACACAGAGAAGATATCTACCTAGCAAAGTTGTCACATTAACTTCTGCAGGCTGATCTCTGATTTGAGCAACCTATTTAAGGACAGGAGATACGCCTATGACTATCCCCTTTCAAGGCCAAGGTGAGCCCCTATAAACGTGCTCGCCTGAGCACTCAAACGCTTGATCTACGGGCCTCACAGCCTGGCATTGAGCGCGCAAGACCTTTGCATATTGTCTTCTGACTGGAAGACTGCTGCATAACAGGGCACATCAGAATAATAAGGCCTAGTTGCGCACATTTTGAGTGCTCTTATTTAGACACTCGGAACTTTGTATGCCTGCACGCGGCATTGTGGCGCCTATAAGCCGCACTTGCGCGTGCACTATGACCGCTGAACACCATTAACTCCGGCCATGTAATGGCTTGATAAAACACTGAGGTAATTGCGATGCGCATCAGCATATTTGGTTTGGGTTACGTCGGCGCAGTCTGTGCCGGTTGCCTGTCTGCACGGGGCCATGACGTCATTGGCGTCGATGTTGCCAAAGACAAAATCGATATGATCAACGCTGGCAAATCGCCAATCGTTGAACCGGGTCTGGGCGAACTTCTGCAGAAGGGTATCGCGACAGGCAAACTGCGTGGCACGACCAACTTCGCCGAAGCGATTCGTGACACCGACCTGTCGATGATCTGCGTCGGTACGCCGAGCAAGAAGAACGGCGACCTGGAACTGAACTACATCGAAGCCGTGTGCCGCGAGATCGGTTTTGTCCTGCGTGACAAGACCACCCGCCACACCATCGTGGTTCGCAGCACCGTTCTGCCGGGCACTGTCGCAAACGTTGTCATCCCGATCCTCGAAGACTGCTCCGGCAAGAAAGCCGGTGTTGATTTCGGCGTTGCCGTGAACCCTGAGTTCCTGCGTGAAAGCACCGCGATCGCCGACTACGACCTGCCGCCAATGACCGTTATCGGCGAGTTCGACAAAGCGTCGGGCGACGTTCTGCAATCGCTGTACGAAGAGCTCGACGCACCGATCATCCGCAAGGACATCGCTGTCGCCGAGATGATCAAGTACACCTGCAACGTGTGGCACGCCACCAAGGTGACCTTCGCCAACGAGATCGGCAACATCGCCAAGGCGTGTGGCGTCGACGGTCGCGAAGTGATGGAAGTGGTCTGCCAGGACAAAACACTGAACCTGTCGCAGTACTACATGCGCCCAGGCTTCGCGTTCGGCGGCTCGTGCCTGCCGAAAGATGTGCGTGCCCTGACCTACCGCGCCGGTGCCCTGGACGTGGAATCGCCGCTGCTCAACTCGCTGATGCGCAGTAACGAGTCCCAGGTGCAGAACGCCTTCGACATCGTTTCCAGCCACGACAAACGCAAAGTCGCCCTGCTCGGCTTGAGCTTCAAGGCCGGCACCGATGACCTGCGCGAAAGCCCGCTGGTCGATCTGGCGGAAATGCTGATCGGCAAGGGTTACGACCTGAGCATCTACGACAGCAACGTCGAATACGCCCGTGTCCACGGCGCGAACAAAGATTACATCGAGTCGAAGATCCCTCACGTCTCGTCCTTGCTCAACTCGGACTTCGACGACGTCATCGCCAACTCCGACGTGATCATCCTTGGTAACCGTGACGAGAAATTCCGCGCCCTGGCGCAGGAAGCTCCAGCCGGCAAGCAAGTGGTCGACCTGGTCGGTTTCATGTCCAAAGCCACCAGCGTGAGTGGCCGGACTGAAGGCATCTGCTGGTAACAAGCGGCATCGGGAGGGTTTGCGGCGCTCGACGAGACTGCAAACCCTCCCGGCTTTTTCGCCTGCCTTAACCCCATCGGGCCACCCCACAGGCTCGCCCGAGATAGAGACGGATGCAGATTATGCACAGGCTAAAGCACGGCCTACTTCAGGCCGCCGGTTGGCTGTTTTACCTAAGTTTACTGATGGGCATCGCCATGGTGTTGCCTACGTCCACGTTCGACTCCGAGTCGAAGGACTTTATCTTCCTGATCGGCTTCATCGGGATCTGGCGTTACTCGATGGGTGCCACGCACTTTCTGCGCGGGATGCTGTTTCTGTACGTGGTTTACCCGCACCTGCGGCGCAAAGTGCGCAAGCTGGGCGCAGCGGCAAACCCGTCTCATGTCTATTTGATGGTGACCAGTTTTCGCATCGACGCGCTGACCACGGCGCAGGTGTACAGCTCGGTGATCCGCGAAGCGATTGACTGCGGTCTGCCCGCCACCATGGTTTGCTCCATCGTTGAAATGTCCGATGAGCTGTTGGTGAAAAGCCTTTGGGCCCGGATGAATCCACCGGATCGGGTCAAGCTCGATTTCGTGCGCATTCCCGGCACCGGCAAACGCGATGGCCTGGCCTACGGTTTCCGCGCCATCTCCCGCCACTTGCCGGACGACCGCGCTGTAGTGGCCGTGATCGATGGCGACACCGTGCTCGCCCCGGGCGTCGTACTCAAGACCGTGCCGTGGTTCCAGCTGTTTGGCAACGTCGGCGGCCTGACCACCAACGAGTTCTGCGAAGTGCGCGGCGGCTACGTCATGGCTGAATGGCACAAACTGCGATTTGCCCAGCGCCACATCAACATGTGCTCGATGGCCTTGTCCAAGCGCGTACTGACCATGACCGGCCGGATGTCTGTGTTTCGCGCGACGGTCGTTACCAACCCGGACTTCATCGCCGACGTGGAAAGCGACTCGCTGCAACATTGGCGCCTGGGTCGCTTCAAGTTCCTGACCGGTGACGACAAGTCGAGCTGGTTCAGCCTGATGCGTCTGGGTTACGACACGTTCTACGTGCCCGACGCCGCGATCCACACCGTGGAACACCCGCCGGAAAAAAGCTTCATCAAGGCCAGCCGCAAACTGATGTTCCGCTGGTACGGCAACAACTTGCGCCAGAACGCCCGTGCCCTGGGCCTGGGGGTTAAACGCCTCGGTTTGTTCACCTCGGTAGTGCTGTTCGATCAGCGCGTTTCGATGTGGACTTCATTGCTGGGCCTGACGGTGGCGATCATTGCCAGCTTCAAGTACGGCACCGCGTTCATCCTCGTTTACCTGCTATGGATCGGCATTACTCGCCTGATCCTGACCGTGCTGCTGTCATTGTCCGGTCACCGGATCGGCCCGGCCTACCCGGTCATTCTCTATTACAACCAGATCGTCGGCGCGATGGTGAAGATCTACGTGTTCTTCCGCCTCGACCGACAGTCCTGGAGTCGCCAGCCCACTTCCCTGACCCGTGATCTCGCCAGCTTTCAAGGTTGGTTCAACACTTGGTCGTCTCGGACCATGACCTTCTCCGCCGGCAGCATTTTTGTTGCCGTGCTGCTGATGATGGTCTGACCGAACTCGCCTGAATTAACTAGGAAATCGCCCATATGAATACCGCCGTCAACGCCAACGTAGTGCATGAGTCAGAAGCCCAGCGCCAACACGCCCGAGTGAAAATTCCGGCCAAGCTGCGCTTCTTCGGTCCCGATCGGACGCCGATGGAAGCTCGAGTGCTCGACCTCTCCGCGGGTGGCCTGTCCTTCAACGCCGGTCAACTGCCGCTGAAAATCGGCGACGTGTACAAGGCACGCCTGCAATTTGTCATCGATAACCTCGGCCTGGCCATGGACGTGGAGCTGCAAGTGCGCTCCCTCGACCGCCCTACCGGTCGTGTCGGTTGCCAGTTCCAGAACCTTGAACCGCAAGACATCTCCACCCTGCGTCACCTGATCACCTCGCACCTGGCCGGCGACATCGTCAGCATGGGTGAAGTGCTGGCGACCCTGCAGCGCGACAACTTCACCAAGGCGCGCAAGATGAAGGACGGCGGCCATGGCATGACCGCGTTCGGTCGTCTGCGTGCAGTGACCTTCAGCCTGGCGATTTTCCTCGTCGGTCTGGCGGCGTTCGGTTTCATCTTCAAGTCGGTGTACGGCATGTACTTCGTCAGCCACGCACAGGCAGGCCTTGTCAGCGTGCAGGGCATGAACATCACCATGCCGCGTGACGGCACCGTGCAAAGCCTGATCAAAGCGGACGGCGTCGCCGCCAAAGGCGCGCCACTGGCGACCTTCAGCACCAGCATGCTCGACGTACTCAAGGGCCATCTTGACGAAGACCAGCTGCAACCGGCCAAGGTTGAAGAGCTGTTCGGCAAGCAAATGACCGGCACCCTGACCTCGCCGTGCGATTGCACCGTGGCGCAACAGATGGTCGCCAACGGTCAGTACGCCAGCAAAGGCGACGTGATCTTCCAACTGGTGCCGCGCAACAGCGAAGCCAACGTAGAAGCCCGCTTCTCCTATCGCCAGTTCGCCGACGTGCTGCCAGGCAGCTCGGTGCGCTTCCAGATTGCCGGCGAGAACAAATCCCGCACCGGCAAGATCGTCAGCAGCACCAGCCTGAAAAGCGCCGACCTGTCGTCCGACATTCGCGTCCTGATTCAGCCTGACGAGCCACTGGACAGCAAATTTGCCGGTCGCCCGGTTGAAGTGAACAGCGATCGTGGCCCGAACCTGAACTGGTTGATCGACAAAGCCATGGCTTCCGGTCTTTAAGTAGAGGACATGCCCGTGACTAGCCCACTCAGAATCCTGCCGGTCCCGCTGACACTGGCCATGGCAATTGCCTTGGCCGGTTGCGCCGGCCTGCCCGACCAGCGTCTGGCCAATGAAGCCCTCAAGCGCGGCGACACCGCGCTGGCGCAGCAGAACTACAAGCAACTGGCAGACCTGGGCTATAGCGAAGCACAGGTTGGCCTCGCCGATATCCAGGTCGACAGCCATGACCCGGCGCAGATCAAGCAGGCCGAGGCGACTTATCGCGCCGCGGCCGATGTCTCGCCGCGCGCCCAGGCTCGCCTCGGCCGTCTGCTGGTGGCCAAACCCGGTTCCACCGAAGCCGAACAGCACGAAGCCGAAGGCCTGTTGAAAAAAGCCGCGGCCAATGGCGAAGGCAATACGTTGATTCCGCTGGCCATGCTGTACCTGCAATACCCACACAGTTTCCCGAACGTCAACGCACAAAAACAGATCAGCCAATGGCGCGCCGAAGGCAAGCCGGAAGCGGGTCTGGCTCAAGTGCTGCTCTATCGCACCCAAGGCACTTACGACCAGCATCTGGACGAAGTCGAAACCATCTGCAAAGCCGCGTTGAACACCACTGACATCTGCTACGTCGAACTGGCCACCGTTTACCAGAAACAAGCCAAGCCAGAGAAGCAAGCAGAGCTGATCAAGCAGATGCAAGCGGCTCACGCCCGTGGCACCGTTTCCGCCCAGCGCGTCGACAGCGTCGCTCGCGTGCTCGGCGATGCAACCCTGGGCAAGACCGACGAGAAAACCGCTCAGTCGCTGCTCGAAGGCATCGCTCCGGGCTACCCCGCTTCCTGGGTCAGTCTCGCGCAATTGCTTTACGACTTCCCTGAACTGGGCGACGTCGACACGATGATGAAATACCTGAACAACGGCCGCGCGGCCGACCAGCCGCGTGCCGAATTGCTGCTCGGCAAGTTGTATTACGAAGGCAAATGGGTCCCGGCCGACGCCAAAGTCGCCGAAGAACATTTCCAGAAAGCCGTCGGCAAAGAAGTGGCCGCCGATTACTACCTCGGCCAGATCTACCGTCGTGGTTACCTGGGCAAGGTGTATTCGCAAAAAGCGCTGGACCACCTGCTCAAGGCTGCGCGTAACGGCCAGAACAGTGCCGATTTCGCCATTGCCCAATTGTTCTCCCAAGGCCGAGGCACCAAGCCTAACCCGCTTAACGCCTATGTCTTCAGCCAATTGGCCAAGGCTCAGGACACCCCGCAAGCCACCGAGCTTGCAACAACACTTGAAGCCCAACTGCCGCCTGCCCAGCTCGCCGAGGCCCAACGCCTGTTGAAACAAGAACAGGCCGTTCGTGGTTCCTTGAGTCCGAACACGCTGGAAATGCATGCCCTGCAAGAAGAAGACGGCGAGGAATCCCTATGAAGTTGAATCCATTCATGAAGGCCGGCATCGGCCTCACATTCGCGCTGATCTGGTCTTGCCCGACACTGGCCGCGATCACTGAGACCAAAAACTACGGCCTCGACGTGAAAGTTACCGGCCAGTCCGAAGCCGACAGCGACCTCGGCACCCAAAGCGGCGGCGACGTCAACGGCGTCGGCCTCGACCTGCGTCCATGGATCTATGGCGAGAGCGGCGCGTGGAGCGCCTACGCCATGGGCCAGGCCGTGACCGCCACCGACATCATCGAGACGGACACCTTGCAAGGGACCGCCAGCGACGGCACCACGCCGACCACCAGCGATGATCGCAAGACCAAGAAAAACTACCTGGCGATGCGTGAGTTCTGGGTCGGCTACAGCGGCCTCACGCCGTATCCCGGCGAGATCCTCAAGTTCGGTCGTCAACGCCTGCACAACGCCGACGGCCAATGGCGCGACACTAACATCGAAGCGCTGAACTGGACCTTCGACACCACCCTGTTGCGCGCCAACGCCGGTGTCGCCGAACGCTTCAGCGAGTACCGCACCGACCTCACGGAACTGGCCCCCAAAGACAAGGATCGCCTGCACGTCTACGCCGATGCGGAGTATCAGTGGACACCGGGTAACTGGGTCGGCATTCGCGGTCATCACACTCACGATGACGGCAAGCTCGACTACCCGCAGCCGGGCGTCCCCACCGATTCGCTGGACAAGAAACAGAACGGTGATATCAGCTGGCTCGGCCTCACCGCTGACAGTGACGCCTACAACTGGCGCAACACCAACACTGTCAATTACTGGGGCAGCATCACCGGCATGAGCGGCGATACCGATACGGTCAATCCGCTGAACGCCAACGGCACGCCTCCGACCGAAGCCAAACGCGGTCAAGACCTCAATGGCTGGGCCACGGATGTCGGCGTGCGTCTGCGCCTCGATCCGCAATGGCAAGTCGGTGCCGCCTATGCCCGCGCCAGCGCCGAGTACGAACAGAACGGCCTGGAAAGCAACCGCTCGAACTACACCGGTACCCGCTCACGGGTTCACCGTTTCGGCGAAGCCTTCCGTGGCGAGATGCAGAACATGCAGACCGCAACCCTGTTTGGTTCGTGGATGCTCAACGACGAATACGACGCCAGCTTGATCTACCACAAATTCTGGCGCGTCGACGGCAACAAGCCGGTTGGCAGCAACGGCATCAATGCGGTCGAGGACAACACCGACCCTACCGGCGCGATTCTTTCCACCACGTCCCTGCCGCTGAACGATGGCGAAAAAGACCTCGGTCAGGAGATGGACCTGGTCGTCACCAAGTACTTCAAGCAAGGCCTGCTGCCTGCCGCGTTGAGCCAGTCGATCGATGAGCCGTCGGCCCTCGTGCGCTTCCGTGGCGGCGTGTTCAAGCCGGGCGATGCCTATGGCAAAGAAGTCGATTCCTACATGCACCGCGCATTCATCGACGTGATCTGGCGCTTCTGATGCAAACCGCGAAGGGAGTGCCCGACATGAACAGTGCAAAGCGAGGTTCGCTAACGCTACTGGCCGGCGCAATGCTGCTGGCCAGCGCCGCAGCCTTCGCCACCGTTGAACCGGTGGTGAAACCGGCCACAACGGCCAAAGGTCTGCAACAGGCCAGGAACTACACCGTCAGCAGCGCGCCAACCGCGCCGCTGGAGCTGGCCAAACCGACACTGCCGGACACTTCCGGCTACACCGCCGAAGCGATCGCCAAAAAAATCGTGCGCACCAAGGCCGGCAAGATCAGCGTGCGCCGGATGATGCAGGAAGACACCCTGAAGGACTTCATCGGTGGCGACAACAAGATGGCCGAGTGGGTGGTGCGTCAGCACGGCATCCCGCAGGCGATCTTTATCGACGACGGCTACATGAACCTCAAGGACCTGACGAAGAAGCTGCCTAAACAGTACTTCAGCGAAACGTCACCGGGCGTGTTCCTGGCGAAATTGCCGATCGTGGTTGGCCGTCACGGCATCCTCGAAATCGACAAACAGACCCAGGAATTGCGCCTGTCGCAAGAGTCCGGTTCGTTCCTGGTCAACGACGGCCAGCTGTTTGTGCGCGACACCAAAATCACTGGCTGGCGCGAGAAGGACAATGGTCCGGCGACGTTCAATTCGCCCAAGGAATTCCGTCCGTTCCTGCTGTCCTGGGGCGGCACCGAGACCTACATCGCCAACAGCAAGATCGCCAGTTTCGGTTACGCCAACAGTAAGTCCTACGGCGTGAGTATTTCCCAGTACACGCCGAACATGGCCAAGGTGCTCAAGCGTCCCGAGCCGACTGGCTGGATCGTCGGTTCCGAGTTCTCGGACATGTGGTACGGCTTCTACTGCTACGAAACCCGCGACTTCGTGGTCAAGGGCAACACCTACAAGGACAACATCGTCTACGGCATTGACCCGCATGACCGTTCCCACGGCCTGATCATTGCCGACAACACGGTGTACGGCACGAAGAAGAAGCACGGGATCATCATTTCCCGTGAGGTCAACGACAGCTTCATCTTCAACAACCGCAGCTACGACAACCATCTCTCCGGCCTGGTGATCGACCGTAACAGCGTCAACAACCTGATCGCCTACAACGAGATCTACAAGAACCACACAGACGGCATCACCCTCTACGAGAGTGCCGACAATCTGCTGTACGGCAACAAGGTGATCAGCAACCGTCGCCACGGCATCCGGGTTCGTAACAGCGTGAATATCCGCCTCTACGAAAACCTGTCGATGGCCAACGGCCTGACCGGCGTCTACGGCCACATCAAAGACCTGAGCGACACCGACCGCAACATCAAGCTCGATCCGTTCGACGCCCAGGTGTCGCTGATCGTGGTCGGCGGCGAACTGGCCGGTAACGGCAGTGGCCCGCTGTCCATCGACTCGCCGCTGAGCGTCGAGTTGTATCGCGTGTCCATGCTCGCACCGACCAAAACCAGCGGCATCAGCTTCAGCGGGATTCTCGGCGAGCGTCAGGATGAAATTCTCGACCTGCTGGTGCGCCAGCAGAAAGCCGTGCTGATCGACCCTGTCGAACGCCAGACTGAAATGCGGGACTGAGGATAATTTTATGCACCCACACTTGATCAAATTACTCAGCCTGTCGGCCCTGACTGCCGGCATTCTCGCGGCCAGCGGCGGTGTTCGCGCCGACGACGCCCAGGCACCGAAATTCAGCGCCGAACCGTGCTGCAACCTTTGCCCTGAAGCTCACGACGCGAAGAACTACACCACGCGTTACCAGCAGAACTTCACCACGCTGGTGCAGGCGCAGGGCGATTGGTTGTTCCGTACGCAAGAAGACTTGCGCACCGAATTCGACACCTCCCCCGCTGGCTACAAACGCATGAAAGAACTGCACGATGCGTTCAAGAGCAAAGGCGTGGAGCTCGTTGTTGTTTATCAACCCACTCGTGGCTTGGTGAACCGCAATAAACTGAACCCGGAAGAAAAAGCCAAATACGATTTCGACAAGGCGCTGAAAAACTACAAGACCATGCTGGGGCGTTTCGCCGCCATGGGTTACGTGGTGCCGGATCTGTCGCCGCTGACCAACGAGTCGCTGCCTGACACCCTGCCTGCCCACGACTTCTACTTCCGCGGCGACCAGCACTGGACGCCGTATGGCGCTCAACGCACGGCAAAAATCGTCGGCGAGAAAATCAAGCAAATGCCTGAATTTGCGGGCATTCCAAAACGCGAATTCGAGAGCCACAGGTCGGGTCGCATGGGCAAGACCGGAACGTTACACAACATGGCCGGTCAACTCTGTGGCACTAGCTACGCGGTCCAGTACATGGATCAATTCACCACCGAGCCAAAGGGTGAAGCAGCGGATGGCGACCTGTTCGGAGACTCCGGCAATCCGGAGATCACCCTGGTCGGCACCAGCCACAGTGGCAAGAACTACAACTTCGCCGGTTTCCTTGAAGAGGCCATCGGCGCCGACATCCTCAACGTGGCGTTCCCCGGCGGTGGCCTGGAAGGTTCGATGCTGCAGTACCTGGGCAGCGAAGAGTTTCAGACCAAGCCACCGAAGATTCTGATCTGGGAATTCTCGCCGCTCTATCGCCTCGACCAGGAAACCATCTACCGCCAGATGATGTCGCTGCTGGACAACGGTTGCGAAGGAAAGGATGCACAGATGACCGCCAGCACCACATTGAAACCAGGCAAGAACGAATTGTTGGTGAACAGCACGAACCTGAACCTGCAAAACAGTGGTCACCAGGTCGATATCCGTTTCGCCGATACATCGGTGAAAAAGCTGCAAGCCACCCTCTGGTACATGAACGGTCGCCACGAGGACATCAAGATCGAAAAACCGGAAACCTCCGACACCGACGGGCGTTTCGCCTTTGAGTTGCGCACGGACGATGACTGGGCCTCGCAGAATCTGCTGGCCATCGAAGTCCAGGGTCCTGAAGCAGGTACCGCGCCACAGAAAGTCGAAACGAAAATCTGCAAACGCAACGTGTTCCCTGGCACTGGGCAGCGTACCGCTCAGGTTGGGCAATGAGGTCCATATGCAAACCCGAACTTTGAAAAAATTACTCGCGCCGTCCCTGCTGACGCTGGCGATGTTTGCCGGCGCCACTCAGGCCGCCGCGCCGCTGCGTCCGCCACAGGGTTACTTCGCGCCGATTGAAAAAGTCAAAACCGGCGACAAGAGCGACGGCTGTGATGCCATGCCGACGCCGTACACCGGCTCGCTGCAATTTCGCAGCAAGTACGAAGGCTCCGACAAGGCCCGTTCGACCCTGAACGAGGTCTCGGAAAAAGCCTTCCGCGACAGCACCGCCGACATCACCAAACTGGAGCGCGGCACCAGCAAGCGCGTGATGCAGTTCATGCGTGACGGTCGTCCGGAACAGCTCGAATGCACCCTGAACTGGTTGACGTCCTGGGCCAAGGCCGACGCGTTGATGTCCAAGGACTTCAACCACACCGGCAAATCCATGCGCAAGTGGGCGTTGGGTAGCATGGCGTCTGCGTACATTCGCCTGAAGTTCTCCGACTCGCATCCGTTGGAGACTCATCAGCAAGAGTCGCAGTTGATTGAGGCCTGGTTCAGCAAAATGGCTGATCAAGTGGTCAGCGACTGGGACAACCTGCCGCTGGAACAAACCAACAATCACTCGTACTGGGCTGCCTGGTCGGTGATGGCAACTTCGGTCGCCACCAACCGCCGCGACCTGTTCGACTGGGCTGTGAAGGAATACAAGGTCGGCGCCAATCAAGTCGACGCCCAGGGTTTCCTGCCCAACGAACTCAAGCGCCAGCAACGCGCCCTCGCCTACCACAACTACGCCTTGCCGCCGCTGGCGATGATCGCCAGTTTCGCCCAGGTCAACGGTGTGGACTTGCGTCAGGAAAACAACGGCGCATTGAAACGCTTGGGTGATCAAGTGCTGGCCGGGGTTAAAGACCCGGAGATCTTCGAGAAGAAGAACGGCAAGGAACAGGACATGACCGATCTCAAGATCGACTCGAAATTTGCCTGGCTCGAACCGTTCTGCACGCTCTACACCTGCCCGGCCGATGTGCTGGAACAGAAGCACAAGATGCAGCCGTTCAAGACCTTCCGCCTCGGCGGTGACCTGACCAAGGTCTTCGACCCGGCCAACGAAAAAGGCAACAAGGGCAGTTGAACCGCCGGTGATCATTCCCACGCTCTGCGTGGGAATGCCGCCCGTGACGCTCCGCGTCACATGCCGAAGCGGACGCAGAGCGTCCAGTGAGGCATTCCCACGCAGAGCGTGGGAACGATCATGTATCCCCCGGATTTCGGTGGGGGGTTTGGGGGGGCTGCGGCCCTTGACTGTTGGTTAAACACGGAGAGACCGGGATGGTATTTTCATCCAACGTATTCCTGTTTTTGTTCTTGCCGATCTTTCTCGGCTTGTACTATCTGAGCGGAATACGCTATCGCAACCTGCTGCTGCTGATCGCCAGCTATGTGTTCTATGCCTGGTGGCGCGTGGACTTCCTTGCGCTGTTCGCCGCCGTCACGCTGTGGAACTACTGGATCGGCCTCAAAGTCGGTGCCGCGGGCGTTCGGACCAAACCGGCCCAACGCTGGCTGCTGCTCGGCGTGGCAGTCGACTTGTGCATCCTGGGCTACTTCAAGTACGCCAACTTTGGCGTCGACAGCATCAACGCGATGATGACTTCGGTCGGTCTGTCGCCGTTCATCCTGACCCACGTGCTGTTGCCGATCGGGATCTCGTTCTACATCTTCGAGTCCATCAGCTACATCATCGACGTTTACCGTGGCGATACCCCGGCCACTCGCAACCTGATCGACTTTGCTGCCTTCGTGGCGATCTTCCCGCACCTGATCGCCGGCCCGGTCTTGCGTTTTCGCGACCTCGCCGACCAGTTCAACAACCGCACCCACACCCTCGACAAGTTCTCCGAGGGCTGCACGCGGTTCATGCAGGGTTTCATCAAGAAGGTCTTCATCGCCGACACCCTCGCGGTGGTGGCTGACCATTGCTTCGCGTTGCAACACCCGACCACTGGCGATGCCTGGCTCGGCGCGCTGGCTTACACCGCGCAGCTGTATTTCGACTTCTCCGGTTACAGCGACATGGCCATCGGCCTGGGCTTGATGATGGGTTTCCGCTTCATGGAAAACTTCAAGCAGCCGTACATCAGCCAGTCGATCACCGAGTTCTGGCGTCGCTGGCACATCAGCCTGTCCACCTGGTTGCGTGACTACCTGTACATCACGCTGGGCGGCAATCGCAAAGGCACGCTGATGACCTATCGCAACCTGTTCCTGACCATGCTGCTCGGTGGTCTGTGGCACGGCGCGAACATCACCTACATCGTCTGGGGTGCGTGGCACGGCATGTGGCTGGCGATCGAGAAGGCCCTTGGCCTGAACACTTCGCCGCGCAGCATCAACCCGATCCGCTGGGCGCTGACGTTCCTGCTCGTGGTGATGGGCTGGGTGATCTTCCGCTCGGAAAACCTGCACGTTGCCGGTCGCATGTACGGCGCAATGTTCAGCTTCGGCGAATGGTCGCTGTCGGAACTCAACCAGGCCAGCCTCACCGGCCTGCAAGTCGCAACCCTGGTGGTGGCGTACGTGACCCTGGCGTTCTTCGGCATCCGTGATTTCTACACCAATCGGCCGCCAGAGAAGACCAAACCTGTTGTGAACGTCGAGGCCGATGGCCCGGCCACCGCGACACCTGGAATGATCAAAGCGGCACCGGGCGAGAACCCGGCGAGCATCCACGAGCCTGGCTACACCGTCGGTGTTGAAGCGACTGTGCAACCGGCCTACTGGACCGCGGACTGGTCACGCTACGTGATGCGCACGCTGGTACTGGTGCTGTTCATCGCTTCGATTTTCAAACTCTCGGCGCAAAGCTTCTCGCCGTTCCTTTACTTCCAGTTCTGAGGGATCTGACCATGACCCGCTCATTACGCATCCTCTACATCGCCCTGTTCCTGCTGATTCTGCTGGTGCTGGGCGTGTGGTCCACGCGCAGCTTCTTCGGCTTCAATACGTCGGCCGAAACCACAGTGCTCAACGGTCGCTGGACCAAAGCCGTCGAGACTCACTACGACGCCGAATTCCCGATCAAGCGTCTTGGCACCAACCTCTGGGCCGCACTGGATTTCAAACTGTTCAACGAAGGTCGTCCGGGTGTTGTGCTCGGCCGCGATCAGTGGTTGTACAGCGATGAAGAATTCAACCCGATCGTCAACGAAGAGTTGAACCTGCAAGGCAACTACGCACTCGTAGAAGGCGTGCGCCAGGAACTGAAAGCCAAGGGCGTGAAACTGGTGATGGCGATTGTGCCAGCCAAGACTCGCCTGTACCCGGAACACCTGGGTGAAGTGAAGCCTTCGAGCATTCACGCCAACCTCTATGAAGACTTCCACGCTCGCGTGGCAGCCGACAAGATCCTGGCGCCCGACCTCTATGGCCCGATGCTCAAGGCCAAGCTGGACGGTCAGCAAGTGTTCCTGCGCACCGACACCCACTGGACCCCGCAAGGCGCGCAAATCGCCGCCGAGGCGCTGGCCAAAACGATTACCGAAAAAGCCCCGCTCAGCGGTGAGCCGCAAGACTTCGTGACGACACCTGCGGAGAACGTGACACACAAGGGCGACCTGCGCTTGTTCCTGCCACTGGACCCGTTGTTCGAAAACATGATGCCGGCGCAAGAACCGCTGCAAAAGCGCAACACCGTTGCGGTTGATGCTCAGCCTGCCGGCGACGACGCGTTGTTTGCCAACACCGACGTGCCGGTGGCCCTGATCGGCACCAGCTACAGCGCCAACCCTAACTGGAACTTCGTCGGTGCGCTGAAACAAGCGCTGCACAGCGACGTGGTCAATTACGCCGAAGACGGCCACGGCCCGATTCTGCCGATGCTCAGCTATCTGAAAAGCGACGCTTTCAAGAACAGCCCGCCTCAGGTGCTGATCTGGGAGTTTCCTGAACGTTATCTGCCTGTGAACAACGAAATTGGTGACGCCGACCCGCAGTGGGTCGCAGAGCTCAAAGAAGCTGGCGTTCGCCAACAAAACGTAGCTGCAAACACTAAATCCGAGACGCCCGACCGGGCGCAAAACTGAAAGAGAGAGGTACTACCATGACTTTCACTACTACTCCTCGCCGTCTCGCCAAGACCTTCGCACTTGTTGCTGGCATGAGCGTGTTGTCGATGTCCGCCTTCGCTGGTGACGCCGCACTCTACGGCCCGACTGCACCGAAAGGTTCGAGCTTCGTACGTGTCTATAACGCCGGTAATGCTGAAGTCAGCGCCACCGTCGGCACCACCAACCTGAGCGATGTTGCGCCGCTGTCCAGCAGCGACTTCAGCTTCATGCCGGGCGGCGACTACAGCGCCAAGGTCGGCAGCCAGACCCTGCCGGTGAAACTGGCCGGCGATCACTATTACACCCTGGTCAACAACGCCAGCGGCGCGCCACAACTGATCGAAGAACCGCCGTTCAAGAACAAGCAGAAATCCCTGGTTCGCGTGCAGAACCTGAGCGACAAGGCCCTGACCCTGAAAACTGCCGACGGCAAGACCGAAGTGGTTCCCTCCGTTGCGGCCAAGAGCCGTGGCGAGCGTGAAATCAACCCGGTGAAAGTCAGCCTGGCGCTGTATGACGGCGCGACCAAAGTCGGCGACGTGAAGCCGGTTGCCCTGGAACGCGGTGAAGCCGCCGTGCTGTACGTCACCGGCAGCGGCAGCAGCCTGTCGCCAGTCTGGGTAAAACGCCCGGTCTCGACGCGCTGATTAATTTTCTGACTTGACGCTCCCCCTGTAGGAGCCGGGCTTGCCCGCGATGCAGACACCTCGGTTCAACAGATACACCGAGGCGATGCCATCGCAGGCAAGCCAGCTCCCACAAGGACCGAGGAGTCAATTCGGACACGGAATAAGAACAAGAGTGAAACGACAGAACGCAGTAGCTCTGACCCATACGATTTTCAAGGAGTAACAACATGATTCCAGTGATCTTGTCCGGTGGTAGTGGCTCACGTCTTTGGCCGCTTTCCCGTAAACAGTTCCCCAAGCAATTCCTGGCCCTGACCGGCGAGCACACGCTGTTCCAGCAAACCCTGGAACGCCTGGTATTCGAAGGCATGGACACCCCGATCGTGGTCTGCAACAAGGACCACCGCTTCATCGTCAACGAGCAACTGGCCAACCGCAAGCTGGAAACCCAGCGCATCCTGATGGAACCGTTCGGTCGCAACACTGCGCCGGCCGTGGCCCTGACCGCGATGATGCTGATCAATGAAGGCCGTGACGAGTTGATGCTGGTGCTGCCGGCCGACCACGTGCTGGAAGACCAGAAAGCCCTGCAACGCGCCCTGGCCCTGGCCACTGTCGCTGCCGAAAACGGCGAAATGGTGCTGTTCGGCGTACCGGCCACCAAACCGGAAACCGGTTACGGCTACATCAAGTCGACCAATGATTCGCTGCTGCCGGAAGGCGTCAGCCGTGTCTCGCACTTCGTCGAAAAACCAGACGTCAAACGCGCCACTGAATTCGTCCAGTCCGGCGGCTACTTCTGGAACAGCGGCATGTTCCTGTTCCGCGCCAGCCGCTTCCTGGAAGAACTGAAAAAGCACGATCCGGACATCTACGACACCTGCCTGCTGACCCTTGAGCGCAGCGAACAGGATGCCGACACCATCACCATCGACGAAGCTACCTTCGCCTGCTGCCCGGACAATTCCATCGACTACTCGGTGATGGAAAAAACCCAGCGCGCCTGCGTCGTGCCGCTGACCGCCGGCTGGAGCGATGTCGGTTGCTGGGCGTCGCTGTGGGAAGTGAATGAAAAAGATGCTAACGGCAACGTCACCAAAGGCGACGTGGTCATCCAGGACAGCAAAAACTGCATGATCCACGGCAACGGCAAACTGGTGTCGGTGATCGGCCTGGACAACATCGTCGTCGTCGAAACCAAGGACGCCATGATGATCGCCCACAAGGACTCGGTCCAAGGCGTGAAACAAATGGTCAACACCCTCAACGCTCAGGGCCGTAGCGAAACCCAGAACCACTGCGAAGTCTATCGTCCGTGGGGCTCCTACGATTCGGTGGACATGGGCGGCCGCTTCCAGGTCAAGCACATCTCGGTGAAACCGGGCGCATGCCTGTCGCTGCAAATGCACCACCACCGCGCCGAACACTGGATCGTGGTCAGCGGCACCGCTGAAGTGACCTGCGACGACAACGTGTTCCTGCTCTGCGAGAACCAGTCGACCTACATCCCGATCGCTTCGGTTCACCGTCTGCGCAACCCGGGCAAGATTCCACTCGAGATCATCGAAGTGCAATCGGGCAGCTATCTGGGTGAAGACGATATCGAGCGCTTTGAAGATATCTACGGTCGTTCCACCCCGGTCGAACGCGGCGTGTCGGTGAAAACCATCGCGCAGTAAACACCAGGCAAATTAAAAGCCCCCGTCCAGTCCGCTGCGAATCCCCATCCGCAGCGGGTTGGTCGGGGGCTTTTTTTTGTCCACGGTTATGCAACCTTGCGAAGCCCAGCCACTGGTTTTCTATGCCAATTATTGACCTTTACTGAACCTGGTACTTTGATTTCAAGCGATCCGTGGAACTTTTCGTCGATAGTGTCCAGCATTGTTCGTGAGTTCATTATTCCCGCCTGCACCGGTTTGATTCCCGAATTACCCAACAACAGCGCCTTCAACTCTTTCAATCGGCCTTTAACCATGGGCACCGCCCCTAGATCCGAAGAGTGTTTTGGGTCAAGTACATCGGGCGAAGCAAAAAACTCTACGTTATCGAAATCTTTGCCAAAGGCTGCCTCCATCGCCGCGTCATCCTCAATATCGTATTCGGCATAATGTGTCTTTTTGTCGAGAAACCTGCGCTCGTTCACCTCGTCGTTTATAGCCAACAGGAAGAACGTAAAACCCATGTTGCCAGCCTTGGTCCAATCCTTCTCACTGGTATTGCCACCTTTTCCGCCCAACGTCATCACATTACTGTTGACCAGGGAAAAATTTGACTTGATAGCCATATGGGACGGTGCATCCCCCGGACTCATTGGATTGGACGAATAGTGGCGCAAGGTAAACCGCAGTTTTTTGGTCTTTTCAAGCACCGCGGGTGTTGCCTGTGTTGTTTTGAAGTTCAGTTTGCCCTCGGTTATTTCGTTCATCATTGTGTAGGGAGCCACTCTGTCCGTATCGCTGTAATTGGCCTTGTACGATTCAAAAATCTCGATCGCAGTGCGTTCTGCCGACTCGGATGTCGACTCCCTCCCCTGCTCGTCAAAAAAAACCAGCGGGCTATTGCGCACCATTCGGAAAAGATTGAAGCCATCCGCCTCCCACCCTGCGGGATCGGGGTTGATCCATCGCTGTAACCACGGGATGTAGTAGCGATCCCCATAGTAATAAAGCCCCGTCGCGTCCCGCTCCTTACCTGAATAGCGGATGGTTTTATAGTCGACGCCGATTACGTCCGAACGGGCAAACCATGCCGTTTCACCGAAGGGATAGAACACTTCCTGGCTGATGATGCGTGCGTCGTCGGCCAGTTCCAGGGTGCAGGACTTCAGGTGATCGACCAGGTTGTACCGGTATTGATCATTGCCCCCGGACGGTGGGTCGGTTTCCCAGTGCAATACCCGAACCGTATTGAGTCCGGCCTGCGCGGTGATGACGTGCAGCACTTCTCCAGTACCACTGTCAGTGCGCAGTTCCAGCTCCGGCAGGTAACGCACTTCGGCTTTCACGGTTCGGGCATTGGTCTGCAATGAACGAATCTTGCGCACTCGCTGGCCGCCGGTATCGTAGAAATAACATTCACAGTCATTGCGTCCGGAGTTACGTTCCACCGGGCTGACCGACTGCAATTGATTGCGCAGGTCCCACGTCAACAACCGCCCCTGATCCAGCTCCAGCAAGTTGCCCTTGGCATCGAATGCCGCGGCGATTTCATTTTCGGTCGGCGGCACCCCGTTACGGTATGGCAAGCAACGATTGCTGTACCGGGCAGCCTTAAGTTCGCGCCCAGGACTTTGGGCCCCCACATGCGTCAACTTCAGCAAATTGCCGCTTTCGTCATGGCTGAAGGTTTGGCGGTAGTTACCGAGCGCTGCAGGATCGTTACGGTCGACTGAGGCCGGCCCTTGATTGGCGGCGCCCGCCTCCCAGCCAATCGCCGCGATCAATTGATACAAACTGTCATACCAGTATCGACTGACGGGTTCGATGCGTTGATTGTTGAAATAACGCACCGGCAACGCCTTGTCTTCGATACTCAGCACATTGCCCATGCAGTCATAGTCATAGAGCAGATGTTGCAACTCACCGGTACGCTCGCTGTGCGCCCGCCGCGTCATCAAGTGACCACTCTCGGCGCAATACGTAAGTGTTGTTTGTACGTCGTTGCCCGCCACTTCTCGCGTGACTTGTCCGTCGGCGTTGTACTCGATCTCCCGGACCAGCGTTTGCCACGTGAGCTTGCCGGCCAGTTTGAGTTCGCTCTGGCGCAACCGACCATCACGGGTGAAGTCAAACCTCTGAGTGTTCTGCCGGGCATCGACCATTTCCAGCACATTACCGTGCGGCCCGTAACGCCACGTCGAGATTGCGCCCTCATCTGGTTCCAGTAACGCCTGACGCTCGGCAATCGGCTCGGGCCAATCAGGGGCAACGGCCGCTAAAGTGAAGTGTTGAGCCTGCCTTGTGCACTGGCCAGCGATCGCGAACGACTCAAACAGCACGCTCCCGCCCGGGCTATCCTGGCGAATCAATTCCCCGCATTGGTTATGATCCTGGGCCCCCGGTTCGGCACGACCATACTCCATGCGTTCAGCACAACGTCGTGGTTCGGTCGCCAGGTGTTCGAACACCGCCACGGGCCGAAGCAGGTCGTCATATTCAACCTCGCGTCGTATCCCGCGACTGTCCCAGCTGAACAGCATCTGATCGGCCAGGCCAAACAGACTGACTGTGGAGCCGGCATCGACACTATTCGTGCTCACCGGATGGCCAAGCAGCGAATGCACCGTCGTGAGATTGGCGGGGACCGCGGGGTCGTCCTTGTGCAACGCCCACAGGCGCGGATCCCAATGCCTTATCGGGAAACCCGCGGCATCGTGGAGCGTGCGATTAAATCGCGCCTGAGCGGCGATGCCTTCAACCTCACGCCAATATTCAACCGAACAGACGGGCAATCCTCGCGGATCGAAGACAAACACTTTGGGTGTGTTGTAGTGCATTCCCATCGTCGTGGCCGGCATGCCCTGAATGTCCTTTTTTGCCAATGGCCATCTAATCGTCGCGGTGATGGCCTGGCTACTGTCAGAAATTACAGTAGCGACCAGCGGTACATGCCCTTGAACCGCGAATGTCCATTCCCGCGGCCCTTCGGTAGGATGGTGGTCATGAGTTCAAGGAGCGTTAAAACATGTTCATCGGCGTCTTGCTGGTCATTACCTGGCTGATCCTGTTGCTGCGCTATCCTGCCAAAGCGTTGCCGGTCTCTGTGGCGGCCGCCATTGGCCTGGGCCTGGTGGCTACGTGGGTGATCTGGATGGACAACCGCGAGGTCAAGCAACTGGCGCGTCTTGAACTGCGCATTACCTACTCCCCCGAGCAATGCCCGGCCGACCGCCCCTTGCAACTGAAAATGAACAACGGCAACGACGTGCCGCTCACCGAGTTGCGCTGGCGCATCGCCGCGTACGCGCCGGGCGATACGGTCAACCTGGCCGACAATCAATACGCCGCCCCACGCTATCGCGGCCCTGGCGAACTGCAGGCTGGCGCCAATTGGGAAGACTGTTTGCCATTGCCGCCACTGCGTCCCGGTTATCGCCCGCAAACCCTGGAGTTTCGCGCCGAACATCTGCAAGGTAGTTTCTCAGACTAATCTTCCCTTTTTTCTATTGCACAAGGACCGCGCCATGCCTGTTGCGTTGATTACCGGTTGTTCCAGCGGCATTGGCCGCGCCCTGGCCGATGTGTTCAAGAGTGCCGGATATGAAGTCTGGGCCAGTGCGCGCAAGGCTGATGACGTCGCGGCGCTGGTCGCCGCGGGTTTCACGGCCGTGCAACTGGACGTCAACGACGCCGCCGCGCTTGAACAGCTGAGCGAGCAGATCAATCAGCAACGTGGCGGCCTTGACGTGCTGATCAACAACGCCGGTTACGGCGCCATGGGCCCCTTGCTCGACGGCGGTGTGCCGGCGATGCAGCGGCAGTTCGAAACCAACGTCTTTGCCATTGTCGGCGTAACCCGTGCGATGTTCCCGGTGCTGCGCCGCGCCAAAGGCCTGGTGGTGAACATTGGCAGCGTTTCTGGGGTGTTGGTCACCCCGTTCGCCGGCGCGTATTGCGCCTCGAAAGCGGCGGTGCATGCATTGAGCGATGCGTTGCGCATGGAACTGGCGCCGTTCGGGGTTCGCGTGATGGAGGTCCAGCCGGGCGCCATCGAATCCAGTTTCGCCAAGAATGCCGGCCATGAAGCGGAACAATTGATCACCGAACAATCGCCGTGGTTTCCACTGCGTGAAGGCATTCGCGCACGCGCCAAGGCCTCTCAGGACAAACCGACACCGGCCAGGGAATTTGCCGAGGGTCTGCTCAAGGCCGTGCAACAAAGCAACCCGCCGCGCCTGATTCGCCTGGGCAATGGCAGCCGGGCGTTGCCGCTGTTGGCCGGGTTGTTGCCCAAAGGGTTGTTGCAGGCGGGATTGATGAAGCGGTTTGGGTTGAAGGGGCAACTTTAAATCGGGTCGACGCTATCGCGGGCAAGCCCGCTCCCACAGGTTTCGCGGCGCTCTCTGTGGGAGGGCTGGCCCGCGAAGACGTCAAACCAGACGCAGCAAACTGACTGGAAAAAACATGACCGACTACAGCGAATACTTTGACGAAGTCATCCAGGCCCACATAGCTATCGAAAAATGGTTGGCCCTGGAACTGGACGAGTCTGTGCTTGAACAACTGCTGGCGCGTTTTTCACCGCAATTTTCCATGATCTCGCCGTTGGGCCGGGTGCTGGATTTCGAGGCGTTGAGCGAGTTGTTCATGCTGGCGGGCGGCAGGAAACTCGGGTTCAGGATTGAGCTCGGCGAACTGCGCGGCATTGCGCTTTATGACGGTGGCGCGGTGGTGAGTTATCGCGAGCAGCAGACCGATGCAACCGGCCTGCATTCTGATCGACGCTCGACGGTGGTGTTCGAGAAGCAGGCCGACGGCAAAGTGCTTTGGCGGCATTTGCATGAGACGTTTTGCAAGGGGTAACACCGCGTCGCGCCCATCGCGAGCAGGCTCGCTCCCACATTGATCGAGCCCGCCGCATATTCTGCAAACACCACAAATCCCCTGTGGGAGCGAGCTTGCTCGCGATGGACGCGACTCGGTCCAACGTCTAGTTAACCACCACCGTGCACGTGATCCCCGCCGCCAACAGCACCCCTTCCGGCACTTCATCAATGTGAATCCGCACCGGCACTCGCTGCGCCAGGCGCACCCAGTTGAACGTCGGGTTCACGTCGGCAATCAGCTCGCGACTTTCCGGGTTATCGCGGTCATAGATGCCGCGCGAAATGCTCTCCACATGCCCCTTCAACACTTCGCCGCTCATCAACTGCATGTCGGCCTTGTCGCCCACCCGCACATGCGGCAGTTTGGTTTCTTCGAAGAAGCCATACACCCAGAACGAGTTCATATCGACCACGGCCATTTTCGCTTCGCCGATGCGCGCGTAATCGCCGCGATGCACGTTCAGGTTGGTGACGTAACCGTCCACCGCTGCGCGGACTTCGGTGCGTTTGAGGTTCAGTTCGGCCGCTTCAAGTTGTGCCTGGGCTTGCTGGTAATCGGCCAGCGCCGAGTCGGCGATGTTGCTGGCGTCGTCGCGGTTTTCCTTGGAAATCACCAAGGCGTCCATGTCGGCGCGGCGATGGGCGTTGACCTTGCGCATCTCCCACGTCGACTTGCGTGAGGCCACCAGCGCCTGCGCTTGTTTGACTGCGATGCGGTAATGCTCGGGGTCGATCTGCATCAGCAAATCACCCTTCTTCACCTGTTGGTTGTCGCGCACCGGCACGTCCACGACTTCACCGGTGACATCGGCGGCGACGTTGATGATGTCGGCGCGCACCCGACCGTCGCGGGTCCACGGCGTGTTCATGTAATGCACCCACAGGGTCCGGCCGATCCATAGCGCGAGGGCCAGTACCAGCAGAGTAGCGAGCAGGCTGAAAAGCTTTTTCATCAGGGCCTTCTTCAATGATAGAAAGTCAGTGATAGACAGTCAGCGCCAGGGCGCCGAACAGACAGGTAAACAAACTCAGGCGCAACAGCGCCGGGTGCCAGAAGAAGCGGTACAGGTCGAACCCGGACAGGAACCGGTCCAGCGCCCAGGCCAGCGCCGCGGCGATGAAAAACATCAACGTCATGGTCGGCATGTACACGCCGTGGAAGGCGATTTCACGAGGCATGTTCAAGTCCTTGGAGCTTGGCGACGGCGCTGGTCTTCAGGTAGCCGGCGAGCGGTGATTGCGGGTCGAGCAGCGAGGTGCGGATGAAGTGCAGATAGCTCTTCACCCGACGCAAGGCCGAGGTGTCGAAGTGCGGGGCGAACGGCTCATCGGTGGCTTGCACGCGGTTGATCGCATGGTCGACCGCGATCAATCCACGCTCCAGATTGCTCTGGCTCGGTTGCAGAAACAGCCGCACCAGCGAGCGTCCCATCACGCGGATCGCCTGACGCCACGGCTGGGATTCGGCATAGGCCGGGTGCACCGGCAGGATCGCCTGCTCCTTGCGCAACTCGATGATCGCGTGACCGACCTCCAGCACCACGAACATCCAGCGCAGCAAATTTCGTTGCACCTGCGGCTGTCCCGCCGCGAAACCGTAGGCCTGGTGCAACAAGTCCCGCGTACCACTTTCAAAACCCGACGCCAAACCCTTGAGTTTGCCGCTGATGGCGTACACCACTTGCCCGCGCAGGTCCTGCTCCAGGCGCCGCCACAACCAGCGGCTGTTGGGCGGCAGAATGATCGCCCCGGCCGCCGCGCACACCAGCATGCCCATCACCATGGCGATGTAGTCGTTGATGAACGCGTAAGGGTTGTAGACCGTGAGATTGTCCGGTACCGAACCGGTGCTGAAGAAAATCAGCAAACCGAGACCGACACCAACGTATTGCGGCCGTGAAGTGAGGAACGCCCCGAGCACGATCACCGGCGCGAGCATCACGCACAGCAGTGGAAAACCATCGATCAACGGGAAGATGAAAAACATCTCGAAGAAGCCGATCAGCGCCCCGAGAAATGTTCCGCACGCCATTTGAAACGCCATGCGCTTGGGGTTCGGCGTGGCCGCAGACAGGCCCACGGTGGCCGCGGCGATCAGCGTCATGGTCGCCCCGCTCGGCCACGCCGTCGCCACCCAATAGCTGCCCAGCACCACCAGAATGAACGCCGCGCGAATGCCCGCCGCGGCCGAGGCCATCCAGTTGGTTTTCGGAGTGAACGGCTCGTCCCATTGCTCCCGCGCATGGCTGTGATCGGCCAGCGAGGCGTGGGTCTGTGCATAACTGTGCAACTCATCGACGAAGCGATACAACAGTTCGTATGCAGTGTGGAAATCGAGTTGCTCGGCGTCGCTCGGCTTGCTCTCCTGAAACGTCGCCCGCAGGCGGCGAACCCGGGCCGGCAGGTTTTCCTTGTAGCTTGCCAAGGCGTTCGTCAGGCGTGCGGCGTCGGGGCTGGTCAAGGCGCGACCGCTAAAGCCATCGAGCAACTCGGCCAGGTCCTGCAGTCCCGGTTTGATCGCCGCGACCACATGATCCGCGTCACTGCTGCGCAAGCGTTCGAGCAACTGATGCAAGGCGTTGAACCGCGTGGTGATGCCCATGAATTCGCTGTTCAAGCGACTGAGCCGGCCGTTGCGCCGACGCATGTGCGGGTCCTCGAACACGGTGACGCTGCGCAGCCCTTCAAGCCCGACGGCCTCGGCGATAAAGCGCACGTTGCTCGCCTCAAAAGCCTCCGGTTTGCTGCGACCGCGCAAGCCGTCGGTGACGAACAAGGCGAACACGCCGAAGCGTTGATACAAGGCGTTGCGCATCGCCGCGCTGGCAGTTTGCGGCAGGATCGCGGCGCTGACCACGGTGGCGCAGAGAATCCCCAGAGAGATTTCCAGCACCCGCCAGACCGCCGCCATGAACGCGCCATCCGGGTGCGCCAATGCCGGCAGACCGACCATTGCGGCGGTGTACCCGGCCAGCACAAAACCATAGGCGCGAAAGTTGCGATACCGCGCGGCGCCGGCCGTGCAGATGCCGACCCAGATCGCCAGCGAGCCGAGGAACAGTTCAGTGTTCTGCGCAAACAGGGCAATCAGCGCAACCATCACCGCCGACCCGATCAGGGTGCCAAGGAAGCGATAGAAACTCTTGGCGAACACCTGACCGCTTTGGGGCTGCATGACGATGAACACGGTGATCATCGCCGTGCGCGGCTGCGGCAATTCCAGGCGCATGGCCAGCCACAGCGTCAGGAATGCGGCGAACAACACCTTGAAAATGTATACCCAGGTCACGCCGTCGCTGCGTGCCCAGTCGAACAAACCCCGGCGCCATTCAAGGGAGTACAGCCAGCGCAAAGGTGCGGGCAAGGGAGTCATGAAATCCTGCTCACTGTAATTCAGTCAGGTAGAGAACATGTGGGAGCCAGCCTGCTGGCGATGGCGGTGTGTCAGTCAATGCTGATGTCACCTGACACACAGCCATCGCCAGCAAGCTGGCTCCCACAGGTTTTGTGTTCACTTGAGAAGCATCGGGGTTTTCGGTGCCTGGGTCTGGCTGTCTTTGGGCACATCGTAGCCCGCACCGAGTCCACCGCCGAGCGCCGTCACCAGTTCAGCGTGTGCGCTCAGCCGCGCGGCCTGCACCTGCTGCTGGACTTGCTGCTGCTTGAACAACAAGGTCTGAGCGTTGAGCACGTTGAGGTAATCGGTGAGCCCGCGTTGATAGGCGATCATCGCGATGTCGTAGGTCTTCTGCGCCATCGCCACCGACTCGGCGGCGAAGGCTTGCTGTTTGTCCATGGATTCGCGACGGATCAACTGGTCCGAGATGTTTTTCAGCGCATTGACCAGGGTCTGGTTGTACTTGGCGACGGCGATGTCAAACCCGGCCGAGGCTTCACCCAGTTCCGAACGCAAGCGGCCGCCATCAAAAATCGGCAACGAGATCGCCGGGCCGACGCTGTAGCTGAGTTTCTTGCCGGTCAAAAACTCCAGCGCCCCGCCACCGGTGGCCATGTAGCCAAGGCTGCCGACCAGATCGACGTTGGGATAAAAACCGGCGTGAGCGACGTCAATTCCACGCGCCTGAGCCGCCACTTGCCAGCGACTGGCGACCACGTCCGGGCGTTGACCGAGCAATTGCGCAGGCAATGACGACGGCAGTTTCAGCGGCGCGGCCAACGACAGCGTCGGGCGTTGCAACTGCGCGCCCTCCCCCGGCCCCTTGCCCGCCAACGCAGCGAGTTGATTGCGGCTCAGGGCGATTTCTTCGTCCAGGGCGTCAATCTGACGGTGGGTTTCCGGCAGCGGCGCCTGCGCCTGACTGACCTCGAAATGGGTGCCGATGCCGCCGTTCAGGCGTTTCTGCGCCAGGTCGAGGATTTGCTCTTGCTGCTTCAGGGTGGCCTCGACGATGTCCCGTTGTGCGTAATGCAACGAGAGTTCGATGTAGGCGCGCACGATGTTGTTCTGCAGTTCGAGCTGGGCCAGGCGCGCTTCGGCGGCGCTCATGTGCGCCATGTCCACAGCGCGCTCGGTGGTGTTGCTTTCGCGCCCCCAGAGGTCAAGGGCATAGCTGAAGCCCAGCGCGGCGTTGTTGTCCCAGGTCGTGGTGTCGGCCAACTCGCCCGGCCCGTAGAACTGATCGGTGGGCCAGTGGTGGCGCTTGAGCGTCGAGTCGCCATTGATCTGCAATGATTCGGCAGACTCGGCGACACCCGCCATGGCCTTGGCCTGACGCACACGAGCGGCGGCCATGGCCATGCTCGGGCTGCCTTGCACGGCGAGGTCGATCCAGCGGTTGAGTTGCGAGTCGCCATAGGCCTGCCACCATCGGGCAGTGGGCCAGTGAGCGTCCTGCGCGGCGCTCTGGATAGCTTCGTCGGTGGCCAGTGAATTGGCCTCCAGTGCCTTGCCCTGTGGGGCAATACCTCCGGTTCCGATGCAGCCGCTGATGGTCAGGGTTAAAGCCAAAACACTGAGCGTCTGAAGCGCTCTGCTGATGCGACGCGGCACTGCTGCGATTTCCTGAGGTGGGGAGTTGTTCCTGAGTGGCGCAATTCTAGGGGTGGGCTTTGTTGGCGATAAGCTGGGAATCCTGTGAATCTTTGTTACCGTTAACGCGATAATCCGTTGGTCGGGGTCACCGCCCCAGTAACTTCGTGTCACAATTTGCCATCGCACCCGAGAGCACCCCATGGACACTTTGCAAAACATGCGCGCCTTCAGTTACGTGGCCGAGGCCGGCAGCTTCACCGCCGCGGCCGTGCAACTGGACACCACCACAGCCAACGTTTCGCGCGCGGTCTCCAATCTGGAAGCCCATCTGCAAACCCGCCTGCTCAACCGCACCACCCGCCGCATCGCGCTGACCGAGGCCGGCAAGCGCTACCTGTTGCGCTGCGAGCAGATCCTGGCCTACGTCGAAGAAGCCGAAGCCGAAGCCAGCGACGCCCACGCCCGCCCGGCCGGGCAGCTCAAAGTGCACACCATGACCGGCATCGGCCAGCACTTCGTGATCGACGCCATCGCCCGCTACCGCAAAACCCATCCCGACGTGACCTTCGACCTGACCATGGCCAACCGCGTGCCGGACCTGCTCGACGAAGGCTACGACGTGTCCATCGTGCTCGCCAGCGAACTGCCCGACTCGGGTTTCGTGTCCCAGCGCCTGGGCATCACCTACAGCATCGTCTGCGCCTCACCGGCGTACGTGAAAGCCAACGGCTGCGCACAAAAGCCCAGCGACTTGCTCAATCACATGTGCCTGCGCCTGGTGAGCCCGGTAATCCCGCTGGAGAAATGGACCTTCGACGGACCTGAAGGCCAGGAGATGGTCACGATTAACAGCTCACCGTTTCTGGTGAACTCGGCCGACGCCATGAAAACGGCCATCACCAGCGGCATGGGGGTTGGCGTGTTGCCGGTGTATGCGGCGATTGAAGGCCTGCGCAACGGCACACTGGTGCGCGTGATGCCGAACTACCGCTCGCAGGAACTGAATCTGTACGCGATCTACCCATCGCGGCAGTACCTGGATGCGAAGATCAAAACCTGGGTCGAGTATCTGCGGGGTTCGTTGCCGGAAATCCTGGCGGCGCATCAAGCGGAACTGTCGGCGTATGAATTGAGTGGGACCTTGAGTGGGGCTCGGCTGGCGAATTAGCCGCCATGCCTCATTGGCTTACGGCAAAGGAATGCCGATTGCCCGATCAATATCGCAAAAATTAGTCAACGCTCGTAATACCTGTAATTTCTGACAGTAGACGGCGCTCATTGGGTTCGGGAGACTCTATGACGTAATTCAACTTATTGTCGTTATGAAAGGGAAAGCGGAATGACAAATTACTTGATTGAGCAAAATAAAACTTTCAACGCCGTCTCGGGAGCATTGAAAGCAGAGATTCAAAAATTTGGCACGTATGATGGAAAGGCAACTTACTTTCTTACCAATGAAACCGATGTTTATCTTTATACCCTCCATCAAACTGACGAAAAAAACTGGATGGTTATCACTTTTCTATTCCCGGCTAACATTGAAAATAAGCGGCATGAATTTTATGAAAACAGCCCAATTGAACCACCCTCTTTCTCTCTACGCTGGATCGATGAGGGTGGACGCACTTGGTTTCGCCCCTATTACTCGAGGCTGGACGCAGGGCACATTGACATAAAATTCAATCTAGCCGAAGGCACTCTCAACGCCAGCTTTAATTTCACATTTAAAGATAAACTTGAGGAGCGCCAAGTTGTGGGTCAGATGTTGGATATCAAAGGTCTGGCGCATGTGAAATACAGCTTCGAGGGTGCCAAGCTTGATAAGTAACTTGAAAATACGTCAAGCATTTAAACATCCGGTCCTACAGACGCGGTGATTTTGGCGGATGTTTCTGACAGGTTCTGTCGGTTGTTGGGTCAGACGGGAAATCGGTAGGCTTTGTGGGTCGCTGGCTTTTCAGCGATCGGGTCTGGAAAACCCGAATAAGGATCACGGCACATGACATAATGCGGCGCTTTTTCAGCTCCGCAATTTGAGTTATGGCGGCTGTGCGTGGGAGACCTTCGGGTCTGCCGGGTTTGATCCTTTCTCGGTTTTTCCAGTCCGCGTACAGCTGCCACCTCCTCGTCTGGAAAACGAAAAGTGGCAGCTCCTCGACTCCAAGGATCTTTGCCAATGATTAAAGAAACTCCAAATCCCCCGGAAGCCGACGACGTTTCCCCCTACGAATCCGCCGACTCCAAAAAATTCAACGACGCAGCCGAACGCGCGCTGGATCACTACCTCAAACCCGCCGCCCTCAAATCACCGACCAACCGCAAACCCAGCACCATGTTCCTGATTGCGCCGGATATCAAAGACGAAGACCTGCTGGCCCACACCTGCGAGTCGTTGGCTCAGGCCAGTGTCATGGCCAGTGATTTTGCGGGGTATCTGGAAGGCCCGCAGCGACACACGGCAATGGCGATTCAGCAGATAGTGATGCTGGCCGAGCTGGCGGTGAATCGGATGCTGGATAACGTGGCCGTACCAAAATCTACGCCACACAGCTGATCCCCTGTGGGAGCGAGCCTGCTCGCGATGGCGGTCCGACATTCAGCATTGATACTGGCTGACACACCGCCATCGCTGGCAGGCCAGCTCCCACAATAGATCGGCATATACGCTTCGCTCCTCACCACTCAACAGGCCGAGCGGTCGCTCGCCTGCAGCTCTTGATCTTGATCCACTCGCCCCATCGGAACGCGGAGCGCACCTGGCTGCATTCCCACGCGGAGCGTAGGGAACGATGAGTGAGGTAGCAGCAAGAGACTGGTCGGCTGGCAGGCCGCCATCGCTGCGATGCGGCGGCCCGACAGGCCAGCTCCCACAATAGATCGGCGTACCCGCTTCGCTCCCCACCACTCAACAGGCCGAGCGGTAGCTCGCCTGCAGCTCTTGATCTTGATCCACTCGCCCCATCGGAACGCGGAGCGTCCCTGGCTGCATTCCCACGCGGAGCGTAGGGAACGATCAGTGAGGTAGCAGCAGGAGGCTGGTCGGCTGTCAGGCCGCCATCGCTGCGATGCGGCGGCCCGGCAGGCCAGCTCCCACAATAGATCGGCGTACACGCTTCGCTCCTCACCACTCAACAGGCCGAGCGGTAGCTCGCCTGCAGCTCTTGATCTTGATCCACTCGCCCCATCGGAACGCGGAGCGTC
This sequence comes from Pseudomonas sp. JAI111, assembly GCF_024809425.1. Lineage (NCBI taxonomy): Bacteria > Pseudomonadati > Pseudomonadota > Gammaproteobacteria > Pseudomonadales > Pseudomonadaceae > Pseudomonas > Pseudomonas sp. JAI111. The sequence goes on from NZ_JANUCB010000001.1 coordinate 1,607,744, forward strand.
CCTGGCTGCATTCCCA